>NZ_JACJPO010000096.1 GCF_014696105.1 Microcoleus sp. FACHB-1515 | reverse complement strand
CACAGGGGGGAAGATTGGTTGAGCAATCTTCCCCCCTGTATGCAGCTAATAACATCCTGGCACTGAGCTATCTTCACAGGCAGTCACCTACCCACTATTTTCGCCGCAGCAGCGTTTCACCTCTGAGTTCGGGATGGGTCAGCGTGGTTCCACTACGCCATGAGCACCAGGAAATCCCTTAAAGCCTTCAAGACTGCACAGCAACTTACTTTTCTGCCAAGTTGAATCACTCAAACCCCATCACACTCTGGTCAAGCCCTCGGTCTGTTAGTACGGCTCGGCTCCACACATTGCTGCGCTTCCACCTGCCGCCTATCAACCCGTCGTCTACGGGTGACCTTACCTCCTTGTAGGAGTGAGAGTACTCATCTTGAGGTGGGCTTCCCACTTAGATGCTTTCAGCGGTTATCCACTCCGCACTTGGCTACCTGGCGTTTACCGTTGGCACGATAACCAGTACACCAGCGGTGCGTTCCCCTCGGTCCTCTCGTACTAGAGGGGACTCCTCTCAATACTCTTGCGCCTGCACCGGATATGGACCGAACTGTCTCACGACGTTCTGAACCCAGCTCACGTACCGCTTTAATGGGCGAACAGCCCAACCCTTGGCACGTACTTCCGCACCAGGTTGCGATGAGCCGACATCGAGGTGCCAAACCTCCGCGTCGATGTGAACTCTTGGCGGAGATCAGCCTGTTATCCCTAGAGTAACTTTTATCCGTTGAGCGACGGCCCTTCCACGCAGTGCCGTCGGATCACTAAGACCGTGTTTCCACCCTGCTTGAGTTGTCGCTCTTGCAGTCAAGCTTCCTTGTGCCTTTACACTCTCCGGCTGATTTCCAACCAGCCTGAGGAAACCTTTGTGCGCCTCCGTTACCTTTTAGGAGGCGACCGCCCCAGTCAAACTGCCCACCTGATACGGTTCCACTGCCGGATTACGGCGAGCGGTTAGAATTCTAGCCTGGCTAGAGTGGTATCTCACTGGCGGCTCCATTGTCCCCACAAGGACAACTTCTTAGCCTCCCACCTATCCTGCACAAGCCAAGCCCGAACCCAATACCAGGCTACAGTAAAGCTTCATAGGGTCTTTCTGTCCGGGTGCAGGTAGTCCGTATCTTCACAGACATTCCTATTTCGCCGAGCCTCTCTCCGAGACAGCATCCAGATCGTTACGCCTTTCGTGCGGGTCGGAACTTACCCGACAAGGAATTTCGCTACCTTAGGACCGTTATAGTTACGGCCGCCGTTCACCGGGGCTTCGGTCGCCAGCTTCACGCTCAAAGAGCGCTGACCGACTTCCTTAACCTTCCGGCACTGGGCAGGCGTCAGCCCCCATACTTCGTCTTGCGACTTCGCGGAGACCTGTGTTTTTGGTAAACAGTCGCCTGGATCTCTTCACTGCGACCCACGTTGCCGTGGGCACCCCTTCTCCCGAAGTTACGGGGCCATTTTGCCGAGTTCCTTAGAGAGAGTTATCTCGCGCCCTTGGGTATTCTCAACCTTCCCACCTGTGTCGGTTTCGGGTACGGGTTGCTTTGGCTTAACGTACTTCGGGCTTTTCTTGGAAGCGTGACTTCGACCACTTCGCAGACGTATCTGCTCGCACTCGCACCTTAGCTCGGAATGTTTTCGCCATCCCTCATCACCTCGAATGCTTCGACCATCTATTCCAACAGATGGCTGGTTTAGCCTTCTCCGTCCCCCGGTACAAACCACAACAAGTACTGGAATATTCACCAGTTGTCCATCGACTACGCGTTTCCGCCTCGCCTTAGGTCCCGACTAACCCTCCGTGGACGAGCCTTGCGGAGGAACCCTTGGGATTTCAGGGCATGTGATTCTCACACATGTTTGCGCTACTCAAGCCGACATTCTCACTTCTGCTTCGTCCACACCTGCTTGCCGCTGATGCTTCAACCTACCGCAGAACGCTCCCCTACCACTTACTTTAAGTAAGTCCACAGCTTCGGTACACAACTTAGCCCCGTTCATTTTCGGCGCAGGAGCGCTTGACCAGTGAGCTATTACGCACTCTTTCAAGGATGGCTGCTTCTAGGCAAACCTCCTGGTTGTCTTTGCACTCCCACCTCCTTTATCACTGAGTTGTGATTTGGGGACCTTAGCTGGTGGTCTGGGCTGTTTCCCTCTTGACGATGAAGCTTATCCCCCACCGTCTCACTGGCAATGTGTCCACTGGGTATTCTGAGTTTGTCTCGATTTGGTACCGCTCTCGCAGCCCGCACCGAAACAGTGCTTTACCCCCCAGCTATAATCATTGCCGCTGCGCCTCAACACATTTCGGGGAGAACCAGCTAGCTCCGGGTTCGATTGGCATTTCACCCCTAACCACAAGTCATCCGCTGATTTTTCAACATCAGTCGGTTCGGACCTCCACTTGGTGTTACCCAAGCTTCATCCTGCTCATGGTTAGATCACCCGGGTTCGGGTCAATAAAGTGTGACAAAACCGCCCTGTTCAGACTCGCTTTCGCTTTGGCTTCGAGTATCTCCTCTTAACCTGCCACACCCTATTAGTCGCCGGCTCATTCTTCAACAGGCACACCGTCACACGTTCTAATCGTGCTTCGATTGCTTGTAAGCAAACGGTTTCATGTTCTATTTCACTCCCCTCATCGGGGTTCTTTTCACCTTTCCCTCGCGGTACTGGTTCACTATCGGTCACACAGGAGTATTTAGCCTTACGAGGTGGTCCTCGCGGATTCAATCGGGATTTCTCGTGCCCCGACCTACTCGGGATCCAGCTAGGGTCGTTTGACTTTCGACTACAGGACTTTCACCTCCTTTGGTGCAGTATTCAACTGCTTCGTCTAGTCGCTCAACTCCACGTTGCTGTCCCACAACCCCAGCGGTAAAAACCGCTGGTTTAGGCTCTTCCCGCTTCGCTCGCCGCTACTAGGGGAATCACGTTTGTTTTCTCTTCCTTGGGCTACTAAGATGTTTCAGTTCGCCCAGTTCGCTCGTGCTGGTCTATGTATTCAACCAGCCGTTTGTAGGGTTGCCCCATTCGGAAACCTCCGGATCACTGTGTGCTTCCCACTCCCCGGAGCATATCGTCGGTAACCACGTCCTTCTTCGCCTCTGTGTGCCTAGGTATCCACCGTTTGCCCTTTGTCGCTTGACCATTTATTCGCGCTTTGGGTCTTCTGTGTTTCTCAAAGCTTGCAAACTGTCCCTATCACTAGAGCCATTCACAATCTTTGCCTACCTGACAGAAATCTATTTGTTGTTGCTATGCAGTTTTCAAGGTTCTTTTTGCTAGGAATAACCCAGCAGACGCTCAAGCAAGGTCGCTTGATTCATTGCTAGTATCCTTTCGGGTCACGCACTCTAGCACTGGTAATCAAAGTGGAGGTAAGCGGACTCGAACCGCTGACATCCTGCGTGCAAAGCAGGCGCTCTACCAACTGAGCCATACCCCCGCTTGTCTGGTGGTGGGCCATCCTGGACTCGAACCAGGGACCTCACCCTTATCAGGGGTGCGCTCTAACCACCTGAGCTAATAGCCCATCTTGCTGGCTGACCCTAGACCGTTTGAAAGCCAGTTGCCTTACATCTTGTCTCACCCGAACGACCTGGTTGACCTGCTTGTCCTTGCTTTACCCGTGAGGGCATAACAACAACAAGTGGGTAGGTCTCCCTAAAAGGAGGTGATCCAGCCACACCTTCCGGTACGGCTACCTTGTTACGACTTCACCCCAGTCATCAGCCCTGCCTTCGGCGCCCTCCTCCACGAATGGTTGGAGTAACGACTTCGGGCGTGGCCAACTCCCATGGTGTGACGGGCGGTGTGTACAAGGCCCGGGAACGTATTCACCGCAGTATGCTGACCTGCGATTACTAGCGATTCCGCCTTCATGCAGGCGAGTTGCAGCCTGCAATCTGAACTGAGCCTCGGTTTATGAGATTCGCGCACCATCGCTGGCTGGCTGCTCTTTGTCCGAAGCATTGTAGTACGTGTGTAGCCCAGGACGTAAGGGGCATGCTGACTTGACGTCATCCCCACCTTCCTCCGGTTTGTCACCGGCAGTCTCTCCAGAGTGCCCAACTCAATGCTGGCAACTAAAGACGAGGGTTGCGCTCGTTGCGGGACTTAACCCAACATCTCACGACACGAGCTGACGACAGCCATGCACCACCTGTGTTCCAGTTCCCGAAGGCACTCCCTGCTTTCACAAGAATTCTGGACATGTCAAGCCCTGGTAAGGTTCTTCGCGTTGCATCGAATTAAACCACATACTCCACCGCTTGTGCGGGCCCCCGTCAATTCCTTTGAGTTTCACTCTTGCGAGCGTACTCCCCAGGCGGGGTACTTAACGCGTTAGCTCCGGCACTGACCGGGTCGATACGGTCAACGCCTAGTACCCATCGTTTACGGCTAGGACTACAGGGGTATCTAATCCCTTTCGCTCCCCTAGCTTTCGTCCCTCAGTGTCAGTGATGACCCAGCAGAGCGCTTTCGCCACCGGTGTTCTTCCCAATCTCTACGCATTTCACCGCTACACTGGGAATTCCCTCTGCCCCTATCACACTCAAGTCCATCAGTTTCCACTGCCCTTACGAAGTTAAGCTTCGCGCTTTGACAGCAGACTTGATAAACCACCTGCGGACGCTTTACGCCCAATAAATCCGGATAACGCTTGCCTCCTCCGTATTACCGCGGCTGCTGGCACGGAGTTAGCCGAGGCTGATTCGACTGGTACCGTCATTGTGTTCTTCCCAGTCAAAAGGGGTTTACAATCCACAGACCTTCCTCCCCCACGCGGTCTTGCTCCGTCAGGCTTGCGCCCATTGCGGAAAATTCCCCACTGCTGCCTCCCGTAGGAGTCTGGGCCGTGTCTCAGTCCCAGTGTGGCTGGTCATCCTCTCAGACCAGCTACGGATCGTCGCCTTGGTAGGCCCTTACCCCACCAACTAGCTAATCCGACGCGAGCTCATCCTTTGGCGAATCTCGTTTTACCTCGCGGCTCATTGGGTATTAGCGACCGTTTCCAGTCGTTGTCCCCATCCAAAGGGCAGATTCTCACGCGTTACTCACCCGTCCGCCACTAGAAGCCCGAAAGCTTCCCGTTCGACTTGCATGTGTTAAGCAGACCGCCAGCGTTCATCCTGAGCCAGGATCAAACTCTCCATGTTGTTGTGAAGCACTCTCTTGCCTCAATGCCTATCTACACAACTCAATGCATAAATACTCATCTAGCGATGAATGCTCCAGCTGAAGGTTCATCCAGGAACTCTTCCCGGAACTTAATCAATTCATTCAACGGGTTTGACTCTTGATGTTTCGCTTGGCTTTCAAACGTATGTCATTGTCTAGGTTCAGGCTTGGCCTTCAAAGACTGCCGCACCGCTTCGCTTTCGCTCGGCTCGCTTGGCTCTCCTCTCGACCGCTTGACCAATATAACGAGAAAAG
>NZ_JACJPO010000095.1 GCF_014696105.1 Microcoleus sp. FACHB-1515 | reverse complement strand
CGATCGCCTGCTCATAGCGATCGCAGTAGTCGTTTAGGAATTGCTCAACCCAATCAGGAGCCGCAGCAACGGCAACGTCAGCAGGTGAATGAATCCAGCGATAAGCGCCCGTGTCGGGATGCTTTGACGGTGGTAAGACAGATTGACAGCGATCGTATCGAAAGTCTAACTGCTCGTCTCCATCACACTTGAACCCCCCGAACTCCTTCAAAGCAAAGTGAGTGAAACCGATTTTTGCCAATCGAGCATTCAATCCGTCACTCAGTTGATAGAGTTGTTGCTCGCGTCCGACCTTTCCAGATGTCCAGCTAACGGTAGTGGGAATGTCCCCACCGCTGATGCGATCGAGAATTTCTACAGCGGTAATGCCATCGACATCTAAGGCAAGTTTGCCGCCTGATGGCTGGCCTGTACGGATGCCGTAGCCTTCCCAGTAACAGCGCCATTCACGCTGATGTTTGTCGCTCCAAAGCATCTGCCCATCCATGATGAGCGATGCCAGTTCCCCCCGACCGATGGTCGGTTCTGTCTGCCATCCTTTACGAAACGGGCGTTTGTCCTTGACTGGAGTTAAAGAGAAGTCAGCAGGCAGATTGGGCAATTCTTGAACTAGCTGCGATCGAAGGTTGAGAGGTGTCATTGCTGTTCACCTCTCTCGATCGAAATCAGCAGGCGATCGACCAGCCGACTACTGAATCGGCAGTAGGGTAGCGCTGTCAAAAAGTCGATGATCAGCCGTTGCCGCCGATGTTTGCGGCTATGGGCATTTGAGGTAGAATCAGAGTGAGTCTTAACCGTCTCACTATAAGAAGCAACTTTTGGATTTGTTGATAAACCGATTGACTGTCGATACACTTGAGTAGGGCGTTCCGCTGCCCGATTTTCGGAATAGTCTGATCCCTCTTCCCTCTGTGGCAAGCCTGAGAAACTTTGCAGAAGGTTGAAGGTCAGATGGTCAATAGACAAAGCGAACCTCTGAGAAGTAGTTGCAAGCTACACACTCAGAGGTTTTTGCATTTCAGCGAGATATTTATCGATCGCCGCTCTAACAATCGCGCTTGGTGTGGATTGTTGCTCAGAAGCAATCGAACGAATTTTCTGATCGACTATCGGATCGATCCGATAGTTTGCTTTGATTTTTGGCACTGCAAAAGCCTCAGAACTTGTGTACCACGCTAACACGAAACCATCAAAAAGATCGCTCAAGATTATTGTAATTTCCGCCGCCCAATTTTGCCGCCCGATCCCCGTAACGATTGACTGTCAATCGTTATAGAGGTTTTACCTAACAGCAATTGCATAAAGACTCAATGCAGTTTTAGGGAGGATGATTGACGCTGATTTGTGTTTTTATTGCCGTCGCAACTGCGCTGTAAAGTCTTGAACTGCATCGAACTGATCACGGTAGTTAAGGAACGGAATTAGCTGCTGTAAATCCAAGTCAGGATAGAACTGGCTGCGATCGACCTGCCTGTAGCTGCCTGATTGCAACTGATAGACAATCAATTTCCTTTTGCTCCAGAACCAGACTTCAGGCACTTCATGAGGGCGATAGATTTCGCGTTTGTCGATGCTGCCAGATGTAATGATGACCTCGATCACGATGTCAGGAATTGGCTTGAGAGTGCCGATGCAGTAGGAATCGTCTGGAATACCTGATGCAGTTCCGATCGCAGCGATGGTGAAGCCGCCAGAGGCATAGAACCGGATGCCCTTCTCTCTCATGTAGGCTTCAAGCAACAGGTTTAAGGTTCGCTTCACCGCTTCATGCTCTTTACCGATAGGCGACACGATTTCTAGCACCCCATGTAGGTAGAACAGCTTCACCCGATTTCCACTGCGGCTAAGCCTTGCCTCAAAATCTTGAAAATCTTCCCAAGTCAGACCGTAGATGGTGCTGACTCCATCTGTTTGCGGTGATGAGCCGATTGGAGCATCTAACGTTTGCATGGCGATCGCCCTCACTTGCTTTTCTGCTGATGCGTCTTGAACTCTCCGCGCTCTTTTGCCTCCCTGATGCCCAGTTCAATTAGGTAGGCTGCAAGGTTCGCTGTAGGTCTGCCCTGGTAATCAGACCAGCCTTCTAACTCGTCATGCACAGTATCCGGCAGAGTGACGTAAATTCGTTTGCTCACAGAATGGCTCATATTCTATATGCCGTTCATAGTAACGGTTTGAGGTGAATTAGTCGCCACTTGAGATTTAATCGAGACTAATTTGTGGGTAACTGTTGCTAATTAGTCGTAAATGTATGCTAACATCGCTGGCATGAGGTGACAAAAAGATCGTTTCTGCCACTTCGGTTAGGGAGATGCCAGTTCAGGCATTTACCCCTAGAAACGGCTCAAACCTTTGCTCTACCGATATTTAAGGAGATTTCATGCAACTTTCCGAACTGCCAAAACTGACACAAGAGCGCGAAAGCATTCCGCTTTTTGCCGCAGGTGTCGATATTGGGGCGGCATCCGCCAAAATTGACATCGACTTGGGAGAGGTGAAAATCCCAAGCGCGATCGAGCGTCTGTCCACACCTCCTGAAAGCATCTTGAAGGGTCGCAATGGTGGCTTTGTTTCCTACCTCGATGGCTCACGGCATGACCTAAAGGGGACGTGCTGGTATGCCGGGGACGTGGCGATTAAAGCAAATCCCAAGGGGCATCAGCGCGTTTCTGACGATGCTAGCGCCAACAAAATCGGGATGAGTTTGCAACTGCTGCTAGCTGCGCTAACTCAATTCAGCTATCGCCCGATCTGGAATATTAAGCTTGTCGCCAGTCACCACGACGCCTCGACACTCAAGCCGCAAATCGCCGCCGCGCTGCAAGGTTCGCATCGGGTGTTGCTTGCTCAGCACGATCACGAATCGGTGGTGAACATCACGGTTCTATCTGTCGTGCATGAAGGCATGGGATTGGTTGTCAGCCAGCAACACCGCATTCCTGAGAATAACGAAGTAATCGCGCTTGACTTGGGAGGCCACAGTACGATCGCGACTGTGTTTGATGGCTTCGGTCAAATTGTCGATCGCAATCCGATTCAAATTGGCGTGATTGACCTGATTGAATCGATCGCCAAAAATCCCAAAATGCGCGAGCGCTGCAATGCTCAGCAAGGCGATACCGCTTTAATTCGGGCTGCACTGGAGAGCGCTGAAAATCGCTTTGCCTATGGCTATGGCCGCGAATCATTCAACATTCAGGACATCTACGAAATCGAGTTACAGCCTTGGCTGGATAGCGCACTGGCGAAAGCTTGGAAGTCAGTCGAAGACTACAAGCCACGCGCTTCTCACTATTTCGCGATCGGTGGTGGGGTGAATCTGCCGCACGTTGCAGAATGCCTAGCCGCTGCTGGTCTAGAGTGCCTACCCGATTCCGAGTGGATTAACGCTCGTGGGCTTTACACGCTGGCTGCAATGCACTCGGAGGAAATCTAACCATGACCTACTCAACCGCCGATCGCCGCGTCGTTCTGCCGGAATGGGTGATGCCCTACTTGCTGGAATATGGCTCACGCTTCGACTGTGACGACTTGCCTACTATCTTGGGTCGCGTCATTGCCGATCACCGGATGGCAGGTCTAGCCGCTGCAACACCTGCAACAGCAACAGCAGCGACACCATCCGCACCAAGTCAGGCGATCGCACCTGTCCCAGAACCGACAGCCAGCCGCTTCAAGATTTAAGCCAGCCCCTCTACCTTCCACAGTTTCTTGGCTGGCTATTTTCCCTCAATCCACAAATCAAGGAATTACACCAATGTTAAATCGAACCCGTGAATACGTTGACGATGCGCCCATTTCCCGCACGTCCCGACCGATCGGCTACTACATCAGCACAAGCGCGATCGATGCCCTTGCTGCTGAGTTTGGGCAATACCTCGAAAAGATTTCGCCCGAATACAAATGTCAGATGGGATCTGCACTGTTTGACGTGCTAGGAGGCGACACCGAGGACTACAGCATTCTCGACTCGCTTACCCTTGTCGATCCTGATGGCCTGATGCCTGATGCCCTGAGCAACGCCATCACCCGAATCGGAGAAGAAGACAGCAACGAGGCGATCGTGCTGCTACTTTCCGCGCTGGCTGCATACGTTGCTGACGACATTCGCAACGGACAGGAGGGCTAACCGATGTTTGAAACACTCGACTTCGCGCCCGCGCTGCCCGCTTCCAAGGCTGAATCCGTTGCGCTTTTCATGGTGAAATGTGGCGGTGAATTCCAGTTTGTCGAGACTTCCAAAAAGTTCTTGATGCTGCTGAGCATCCTTGACTACATCGGCACTGGAACGCCTGACACCTACCCAATGGCAAGCGCGATCGGCTATCAGGACGGCGATGGCTTCCTGTCTGAAACAGACTCGATCGACTCACCAGAGCCGACGATTGCAGAATGGCTCTGCCACTTTGCCGCGATCGGAGTGCAAGAGCAATCTAACGGCCTGTTGTGGGGATTCGCCGCCACGCTGTTTGAGAATTTGCGCGATGAGGT
The DNA here is from genome assembly GCF_014696105.1 of Microcoleus sp. FACHB-1515. Lineage (GTDB taxonomy): Bacteria > Cyanobacteriota > Cyanobacteriia > Elainellales > Elainellaceae > JAAUTJ01. Next base: position 11,706 of record NZ_JACJPO010000095.1, on the reverse strand, counting down.
GGCGTGATGAGCGTGTTCACCAATCCCAAAATCGCGCCTTCCTGGATAGCTGCCAGCGCGATCGGTGTGATTGGGTTAGGTGCGCTGCTCAGCCTCGATCGCCTCATCACGTCTGCCTCAGAAGCAGGCAACAGCCAGATTGCCAGCGTTCGCGCCAACACCTGTCGCCTGCTCAATCCACCGGACAAAGTGATTCTGGGAGGCTACTACTTTCAGCCAGCAGGTGAAGGACAGGGCGGGCAACTGCTCTCTGAAGGCGAGTACATCTGCGATGCATTCGGCTCCACAGCCCGAATTGAGCGCGGCGGCTATGCCCAATTCATCGTCACGGGCTCCACAACCGAACTCAATAAAACGCTGATGCAGCGGGTAGAGGATGAGGCGAACCCCGATCGCAACCCGAATCTGAGAGTCCGGCGCGACGTGAGCAGGGGCATCTACCAGCCGCCGCCAAAGGACGAGCCGACCGCTAATCCACTCTTTCCCACCCAATAGGAGAAATTCATGAGAGTTCAAAAAGACCCGTCCCAACCGTCCGATCGCGCCTCCCGCCCTGCCAGTCAGCCAGAGCAACGCCGCGCCCCATCTGCCGATCCGTTCGCAGGTGGCAAGCCCAAAGGTTCGCTGATTCTCACCACATCGCGAATGCTCGAAAACACCTTCAGCCATAAGGGGATGTTTTGGCTGGGTGTGAGTGTGGCGATCGCCAGCTTCATCGCCAACTGTTTCTTCTACTTTTCGCTGATGATTGCCGCTGGTCTTGTGCCCTTCACCGCTGGCCTGGGTGCGTTCGCCGTCAGCTTCGGTACATCGCTGTTTGAGGTGATGCCCGTTGTATGGCAACGATCGCGGCGAAACAATCTCAACCTCATCTTTTCTGCTGGAGCCAAGCCGGACGTTTTGCCCGTGTTAAATCAGTCTGTTGTAGGCGATTCTAAGCAGCTAATCGACAACTACCGCAACAGCGATCGAGACACCGCCCGATTCTTCAAAACGATGCGCTGGATGGCGATCGGGGCTGAGTCGTTTCTGGCGATCATCTTCCTTGGCAACATCGGGACGGGTATCCGCGCCGTGTTCCGCCTGCTGCTGTTTGTCGCCTCAATCTTCGGTGTCGAGTGGGGTGTGTCGCTTGCCCTCCGCGCTGCATCTTGGGAACTGCCGCCCGCTATTCGTGAGCAGCTTGACGAGTTGCTGAACAACGCAGGCCGCGCCCTCAATCTGAAGAAACTCGATTAATTCCAAACATGACAACGCGCCGATCGCTTTACCTGCATTGGACGGGCGATCGGCGCATTCTTTTAGGAGTAACCCCAATGCCTGACTATAACGGATATCTCGACAGCGACCAAACTCTGATTAACTATGCCGTGCGCGAAATGGGAGGAAGTTTTCAGCAAACAATTCAAGATGACCCTAGCCGGATGCTGCGAAATTGGCTGAAGTGCCGTCGCTCTGCACAAAACACAGCGATCGGCACTACCTTGTTTGGGGCATTGGGACTGGTCGCAGGCGTGTTTACCGGAGCCATGCCGCTGATGATTGCGGGCGTTGCCGTTGCCGCTGGCAGTGGATTTCTGGTCAAGCATCACAGTGAGGGAGCCGCCGCCTGCGAACTCGAAAGCGAAATTCTTGATAGTTGCCGCCCGATTCTCTCACTGCTGGCGGAACTGGAGCAGCGCGGCGCGAATCCTTCCGATTTGGTGAGCCTGTACGATCGCCTGATTCGGGCTGCCAGTGCCAAGAATAGCGGCTTCGACGTGACGAACAAAGCGCAGCTACAGGCATTCTTTCAGGCGGAACTGGAGCAAAGCGCGATTCTATCCAACCTCTCAGGCGCATCACACGGCATTGCTGCAACGATGAAGGTCAAGCCACAACAGCAGGCCGCGCCCGCGCTGGGTAACGCTGTGGAGAATGGCGCAACGCCTGAACCGCCGCAAGTTTCCCCGAATCGATTTGAACCGATCGAGCCGCCGCAAATTTTTGATATTCCCGTTGAAGATGTCCCCAGCTTGCAGCCGCCATCGACGCAGCCAGCCGCCGCACCAATCGACTCTAGAACCCCACCTCCAATCGCTACGACAACCGCAGATGACAATCGCTTTGCATGGGCGAAAGACTTGCTGCACTTTCCCGCCGTCCTCATCTGGGGGGCACAAGGATCAGGGAAGACTTCATTTGCAGCGTGGCTACTGCATCAGCGCATCGAGGCAGGCCATAGCGCGGAAGTTTGGGACGTTCACCGGGAATATGGGCAATGGGACGGTCTAGCCGTCTATGGGGACGGGATGGATTATGAAGCGGTCGATCGCCGCATGAATGCCTTTGAAAATCAGGTGAAGGCGGATTACAAAGAACGCGCCAAGAATCCAAAGTTCAACCCAAAACGACACACGATCGTATGCGAAGAGTTTACAAACTTTGCACGTCGCTGTGAAAATTCCGCGCCATTCTTTGAGGCTGCATTGAGTGATTTACGCAAAGTCAAAAAGGGCGTAATCTTCGTTTCTCACGATCGAAGCTTGGCAGCATTGGGAGGCTCTAAGGGATTCAGCAAAGCTCGAAATAACGGTCTGTTGGAATTGCAGCTAGAGGCAATCATCGACCCCACTACAGGCGATCCAATGCCAGCGCTTAAGGGTAAATTGCGCTATCCCGGTAAGGCTGCGATCGAGGTCGAAATCTCTCCTGAGATGCGCGGCTCGATGAACTTTACCACAGTGGTAGCTAATGCGAATTCAGCCTCAGCCACAACAGATGATCAGCAGCAACTACGCGATCGGCTTGAGAATCTGTACCGGGAAACCGCGCCGGAAAACTTTCCAGACAGCCCGGAAATTTCCACAGAAGGCGGAAACTTTTCCACTACCCCGGAAAACGCGGAAACCCAACGGGAAAGCGACTTTTCCGCTTTTGAGGCAGACCCGGAAAACTTTTTCTTTTCCGATTTCCAGCTTGGGAAACTCGTGTTTCTGGCTGTGAAGGCGGAAATGGAAAACGGGAAAAAGAAGGCGGAAATTGTTCAAGACGTTCTGGAGTGCAAAGGACGTAAATACAAGTTTGGGTGCGCTTGGTTTGATGCCCTAATCAAAAAGTATGGTGAGTTGAACTAACTGTTATGCCAAAGTAAAAGCGATCGGACGTGGTGAGCCGATCGCTTTTTATTGTCGATGCTAGGTGTTAGCTAAAGTAACTTTACTGCGCTGGTTAAGCTGCATCTCGATCGAACTTCAGCCAGTCATTAGGCGTTGTATCTGGGAAGGCAGTAGCAAGACCTTCTAACACCTTTCCACTAGGAATTAAAGACGGATCTTTGTAGAGGCGATAAACGGTCGGTTCAGATAGCGATGTGGACTTCCACAAAGCATAAGCCGTTAGCCCCTTAGCATCAGCAAATTCTTTCAAACGGTTAAGCACTTTCATTCCTCCATACTCTCATACCTGTAGGATATGAAGATTTCTACATACTGTCAAATTTATTAGATAAATATCTTGACAGTATCCTAAAAACTTGAGAGTATGGTTACAGAACAAGAGAGCGGTTGCTGACTGGACATCTTGACCGCTCTCTCTAGCCACAAAGGACTAACGCCATTATGCACCGCTACAAAGTTTCGCTACTCTCCGATCGCCACGCCTTCATCAAAATCAGCGATCGCGTTGCCGTCATCACCAAGGCACTGAAGCGACCGGGGAAGAATGCCCGCCGCGCCCGCCTGGTTGCCGCCTATGTCGGGTTCGATACCCAGCAGCAGGCGATCGCCTTTGTCAACGGCATCAAGCGCTATCTGAGCAAAGCCTACTGCCAGATTCGCCGCAGTGAGCGACTGGCTACCGCGTGGGAGGTGAAGATCCGCTACTTCAATGAATCGGCACTCGAAACGCTCATCTGGAGCTATGCCGAAAATCCGGCGATCGTCAGCAGCGACAACATCACACCTGCTGAAGCCAAGCGATCGATTTATCCCACCCCGCCAATCGCCCCGGTGAAAGTGCAACCGATGAAGGTCAAGCCGATCGAACTTGCACCGCTTCAGATTCGCAGCAACAGGCCGCTGAAAGTGGCTGGACTCTCGATCGAGTAGTTGCCCTACGGCCAGCTTGGGGAGTGCTGCAAACTCCCCACACATCGACACATTCACACTTCAAAGGAATTCATCATGCAACTTATCGACATCTGCACAAACGCGATCGCCCTGTTCGGAGCCGCCTATTTCCTGACTGCGCTTACCGCTCATCTTGTCCATTGCTGGCAGCATCCGCCCGTTAAGCCGATGGTCGCAGATACGCTCGATGTGGAGGAATTCAACCTGCTAGAGATTATCGACCCGTGCGATCTGCTGTTGCCAGTTGCCGCAGATGTGGAGCCGATTCACCCTTTCGAGATGAGTTTGCAGCGGATGCCAGAAATTGAGCCGATCGCCGCAGATGACCTGTCAGGCTTAAGCATTCGCGAATTGAAGCGCATTGCATCCGATCGCCGCATTCCCGGTTACAGCAAAAAGACAAAATCGGAATTGATTGAACTGCTGAACGCCTAACCAGTCCACACGGGCGATCGCCACGCCGCTAGGCCGCTAGCGCAATTCCTAACATAAACTCAAAACAGCCTCTAAACTATGCACCGCATCGGCTTGAGGCTGTTTCTATGGCAATTTGTAGGTATTAAGCGAATAGTTCGTCTTCTTTGCTATGTGAGGGACAAGAGTATTCTTGATCGACATCTGTATTCAAACTTTCTAGGGATTGCTTGAGGCTAAAAATAATAGAATTCTGCTGTCCTATCTCAATCTTCAAATCGATCGCTTCCTGCCTATGTATCTGAAAATGAACTGTTGCCGCTTCTGAAAGATCGGCTCTGTTATGCTGATTCGCTAATCCTACGCGCTTTTTCCACTTGCTAGCCTGTGCCAGCGCTCGATCATATTCACCTTGAAGTCTCTTTAGTTTCAGCTTTGCACTATCGAGAGATTTTTTTAGGTCAGAAACACACCCATTAAATTCCTGTAGGGACTGCTCAGCGCTAATGGACGATATGTTTCTCGATTGTCGGTAAGTTAGCTCAGATTTAACAACACGACTGGCACGGTCATACAGTCCCATTCAGCTACCTCTCTGCAATGTGAAACGATCGCGATTTTTCAAGAAGAATACAAATAAGCCTTTAATCCTATTATTCAGAGTCAGCAAATAAGTCCACATCTGAAACTGCTGCATAAGTGCCATACGACTTATCGACAGCTTCAATCTGAAGCATATGTTTGTTTGCTTCTCTGTCAAAATACTCAGCCACGATGAAACCGACAAAACCTGTTTTAGCGATTCTAACTTTCAATCCTATGTTGGGAGTATTCAGGACATTGAAAGAACTATAGTCAACTTCAGTCAGGACTCTACTGTTTGATTTCTCAGCTTTGTTATTGATTTGCTTCTGATCAAATCCCATTTCCTTCTTCAAAAGGTAAAGCTCATGCTCGACTTCTAGTGCATGAAATTGAGCGTCTTGCTGTGCAAAACTTGCGGCTCTTGTCTTGGCTCGAAGTTGATGGTCTACATCTACATCGACCTCTTTTTTCAATTCTTCTAACTCAGATTGAATCTCATATTGTCGCCAAGCCTCTTCATACCAATCAATGATTGGTACTCCGTATTCTCTACCACTAATGCCGTCGAGAATGAGCAATACACCGACGACTGGCAATGCTCCCATCAAAAACATTCCCGCCTTCATACTGCCTAGCCCAACCCATGCGGCTGTGGCACTTGTATGTGCTGCTCCAGTTAACGTTCCGATCGCTGTTCCGGTTCCAGCGACACCAATAGCGCTAGCGGTTGCGTTAATGATGGGAGTGCTAGCGGCAAGAGCAGCACCAGCGGCAGTTGATTTGTTCATCTTTAACTCTCATCTTGCGATCGCTTCAACTCAAGGCTAAGCAGCGAATATGAAAGCTTTCAGCAAGACAGCGTGAATCTTGCATGAATTTCACCTAGCACTGCGGCTAAAAACGAGTGAGGCGATCGCGTTCTAGCCACTATATGCGTAACTTTACGGTTTGTACTATTGCTGTACTATTAGACTGTCACAATGACGGTAAATCAAGGGTTTCAGTGTGACTATCTGCCTAATTCGCAAATAATCAAAACGCTGTAAGGTTTACTGTGCAGCGGTTGCAAATTTTGATTTAGTCCAGAGTTGCAATATTGGACTAAATAGCGATGGACTAACCCTTTACTAAGTGCCTGACCAGTGCGATCGAGTGTGACACTTTTACCTGACTATTGCTTGACCGTTCCCACGTAGGTAGAGTAAGGCTACTTCACCAGTAAGGGACTATGGCAACTGACAAGCCGCTGGTTAGCGTCTATATGCCGCCTGAATTGCTCGATCGGCTCAAAGTCTACCAACAGGACAACGATATCAAATCGGCTTCATCTGCCGTTGTAGCAGCGCTGCAAGAATTCTTCCAGATGGGTGCAACCGCTGGCTACGCGCCGATCGCCCGTGTGGAGGAACTGGAGCAACGGCTAAATCAGTTGAGCGAACTTGTGGAAGAATTGCGCCATTCACCAGTAAGGCAACAGTCCAGCACTCGATCGGCTCCACATCAGCCGCAGAAGGCCGCTAGACGGGCAATCGCTCCTACCGATGGTGAATCTGTCGATCATGCCGCTGATGGCTGGCTGAATCTCAAAGAAGTAGCAGCGACGTTCAGAGACAAAGAAACAGGCACTCAAGCCAGAGGAACGAATTACTCAACCCTGTCTACCCAGCGCGGCAAGATGGATGATGCAGAATTTCTCGACTACCTGTATCAGAGAACTTTAGAAACAGGCAGGCCGCAGCGCTGGGAGTTTGATCGCAGTAGAGGACAGAAGGGAATGTTCCGCCCGATCGCTGTCGAATAGTGAAGACGCTACATAGCTGCGAATCGATTGCGTAATCTTTCGATGAATCATTTGCTACCTCTCCGCTGTTTCTCGGCTTGCGTAGAAGAAGTGAACGAAACACCTGAAAGGATTCCTCATGAAGCCTCACCGCCTTCTCTCCGCTGCTGCTGCCACCACAATTGCTACCTTTGTGCAAATGATCGCCACCGCTCCTGCTTCCGCTGATCATTCCTACACCTATCCTGCACCAGCACCAACAGTAGCGGAAGATACTCCGAACTCCCCAGAAATTCTGGCATCTGATCGAGAGTCCACTGTTTTCGCTGGCTGGGAGTTTGCTTACGCTACAACTCCAGACGAAAACCTTTTTGTAACGCGAACATTCATTGTTAATCTTGGCAACGACTCTTTGGGAATGATTGCACAGATTGATTGCGGACGAGGAACGGTTCGCCACGTTGTTCAACCAAGACTTTTCAGGAATAACAGCAACACTGGAACTCCGATTGATCGCCCAACTAATCAATGGATGGTACTCGATCGCGATATAGCAACAGGGCAAGCAATGATGAGAACTTGTGAAGCTGCCGCACAGGAAGAAGGAATAGTCTGGTCTTGGCTATAGATGAACGATCGAAACAATGCCAATCAAAATACAAGGCAGCATGGCCGCAATCGCCCCATCAACCGAGTGAGCCGCGCCGATCGCTGCTGAGTAGTGCTATACGCGCACGTGCGACCCCTTCAGATAATTCCCTTAATTCACTTTTGTTAGCCAGCTTTAGCCGCTGGTAGAAGCGATCGCCCCACATCGAGCAACTGATTCAATTCTTGCCAGCAAAGTAAACCAAAGTTTTCCAAGTCGCTAGGCGGATTGTCTTCAGAGCCGCGCCAAGATGCTTGTGTCTGGATGGCAAGCGCGATCGATGCCCATTCGCCACGCTGATCAGTCCCGTGTGCAAATTTTGTTTTTATCAAAACACTGAACCGGGAATCACGTTGATAGAACGAATATCGATCGGCAATCTCGTTAAATTGCTCTAAAAGTCGCTCAACTTGCAGCAAAGTCGCTGCAAAGTCGCTAACCTCATGCGCTCGAAATCGCCAGCGAATCGAGTATTTCATCGCGTTCTGACCTGCGATCGCCTTGCCAAACTGTGATTTTGCCCCGGTCGATCGCTTCCAGGGTTCAGTTTCTCGAATCGTTAGACGGGCGATCGCCTTCTGCCTAGGACTGGCTGGAGCTTTGCCGCCTCTTGCCGCTGCTGATCTGGGATAAGCCATAGCAATACTTACTAGTTGGTTTGTTGATCGCCCCGGTCGAAAAATTCCAAAAAGTCCATTTAACTTCCTGCGATGCGCTTTAACCGAGCAAGGCAATCAGGCTTCACAGCATCCGGTAGATTGCAAAATTTCACGTACAGTTCTTGCTGATTGGTTTTTGCAAGCTCGATCGCAAGAATTGCTTGCTCAGTTTTTTCGCGATCTTTCGCAATTATTGAAATAACATCCATCACCAAGCGAGGATCGTGAGCGCCAAACATTTTTAATTCCTCCGAATTCGATTTTGTTTGTAACCTGCAATCATTTGTAGCGCCGATCGCGCCCGCCGCAGTTTCTAGAGATTTATCGTTCAAGCGGATGCCCCTCGATGAAAATCTTACAAGGTAACTTTCGCCCTGATTTCTTAAGTTTTCTGAGCAGCTTTTCAACGTGCCGCCTATTTCGTCTTGATAGCAGCAATAAGACGCGATCGCCGTTAAATTCCGCCGCGAATCGATCGAAATAACGATACAAATCATCAGCATTCATTCGGCTCCAGTCGGGAGACTCAAGCCAAGGTACTTTGGAAGTCATGCGATCGCCTCTACTTGAGTAAATTTCGCTGCGAATCTCTGCCCTGTTTGGAAGTCGCGCCCGTCTACCCAGAACGCACCGTCCGAAATTTGGAAGATTTCGGCTTCGCCTTTGGGTGTTTTGACCCGATCGCCTACCTTGAATTCTGCTGTGTGATCACAACTTGCAAGGGCAGATATATCTATACGAGTTGTGATCACACTTGGGGGTGAAGGGGCTTCATTCTTGCCCTGTAAGCGTTTCAGGAATCGCTCGTCAAGTGAAGCGATAATCGCCTCCCTGTCAGCATCTTCTAGATTTGCAATGGAGTAGAGCCGATAGCCTGATCCGGGTATCTTGCGCGATCGCCCTACCAGTTTCGCTTTGATTTCGTAGCCAAGCTTTCGCAGCAACTTATTAACAGTTTTGACCGGATCGTGTGTGGCTTCAACATTAAGCCTCAGATATCGCTTAAGCTGACGTGAATGAAAAACACACCATTCATGTACAGCGATTGCTTCTGGTGTGTCGTTTGTCCATTGCAATACCCCGCCTTCGATAAATGGCAGCAACGGGCATTCATTGAGCAACTTGGCTTGACCGGATCGAAAAGACAGTTTCGGGAGCCAAACAATCTCATTGCGCTTCTCAGCTTTTGAAAATGCCGCTAGCCAATTCCACCGATCAAGAGTTTTCGCAGTTTCAGGATTGCGCGATAACCAGAGCAATTCTGCTGCTTTCAAAAATTTCCCGTCGTTCTCGATAACGGCTTTCAGCACAAATTCAGGATTGCTTAAGTCACATCCTGGTAGCTTGTCCTCTAACAGCCGCTTTTTTGCCGCCCGCCGCTGCTCAACAGATGAGCCAAGATTTGATTGAATGTCTCTCGCTTCAGATACCGTCATTGTGGCAGTATCGGCAGATGCCAGCGCGATAGATTCCGCACAATCTAATGTGCCTCGAATCGCTTTACGTTGACGAGAGAGAGGCTTAAGATTGCCAGTTTCTACAAATTCAATTGAATGCCCTTGCTGCTGCCAGATTTTGATGTAGTTGTCTCGCAATGCAAGTTTGCCGTAAGCTTCCCTAGCTCGGTATTTTGACCAATGTTTGAGATAGAAACCGTAATCACTGGTAGCATCGTTTTGACTGGCTTTCGCCCGATTCATTGCTTCTACAATGTCGATCGGGTTACCCTCATGATCAGTTTGTTGATTCTCGTTTGCATATTTTGCAAACTCGGTAAGCTTGTTTACTCCCTCCACATTGCGATAGAGATCGCGCAAAATTACATCCGGTCGGCAGCTTGAGAATAAGCTGTCTGGGATTGCACCCCGTTCTTTCACATAGCCGAATCGAGGGACATCTGATCGCAATCGATCGGGCAATTGCTTTCCAGCACGAGGTTCTAAGTGAACCAGATGAATCGCCATTGCTGAAAAGTGACCCACTTTATCGTCAAGACTCACTCCGCTATTTACGCTAGGTGAATAGCCAATGATGCGCGGATCATACTTAGCAATAAAAGCATCTGGGTCTAGTGAGAACTCTTTCGCCCAAGGCTCTTGAGAAGTTTGGCTATCAATGATGTAAATTTTTTCTGAAGGAATGCCTTCAGAAATTGCCATCTGTTCAGTTTCGCGTAGCCACTTATCGGAATCTGAAACAATTACTAGGTTTTCGCCATTATGAAGGCGATCCTTAGTTTCACTCCAAGTAGCACTCGGATGATCGTAAAGCGTGTATTCTCTAGCCGCTGTGTCAGTGCGATCGAACCTGAAGAATTCAACAACTTCTAGTCCAGATGCCTCTCGAATTAAATCAAGCTCTAGATTCGTTAAGCCATCCAAACTTAATACAATCCATCCTTTTTGTTCTCGCGCATATTGAAGCAATGCGCGAAATCGATTGAGAGTGAAAGCATGAGAATCACCGCACGTTTTACCATCAAGAATTTGCTTGAAGGTTTGATCGGGTTCATCCAAGATTATCAACGGTGGTTCTTTAGGCAGGCGATCGGGTGGAAGTTTACCGCTCGACTCGACACACATCGTCACTTCATGCGGAATTGAGAATCCTTTGTGCTGTGTGTGGTGTGGCAGTCCTAACGTCTTGCCAGCTTGCAGCCCTAGTAAATTGCGCGGAACAAACAACGATCGAAATCCTTTCGGGTATCGGCTCCGATGCTGGTCACAAATTCCTTTAAGTGCTGTTGAAGTTTTGCCGACTCCCATCGAGCCATCAACCAAAACGATTCCTGACTTCTCAGGCAGTTGTAGCAGTCCTTCCGGGATGTATCGCCCGGATGCTGTGATTGTTGGCTGAATGCGAATTGAATTGAGTTCGGTTTGAATGCGTTCGGTTTCACGTTGGTAGCGATCGCGCCGCGCCTGGTCGCGCTGCTGAGCGCGTTCTGCCGCTGTCAGTGCATCCTCTTTGGCGATCGCCGCCTCTACAGCGCTTTGCTCATCTTCCCAAGCGCGATGCTCAGCATAAGCTGTTGCATCCGGTTCACCGAACTCTGATTTCTTGGGAGGTGTCCATCCTTGCTGTGTGGCGTAATGGTAGAGCGTTCCAGCGGTTAGCGGGCGACTATGCCCGTCCTTGATGTGGAACCAAACCGCATCAAACCCGCGATCGGTATGTTTGCCGCTCTGAGATGACCAGCTTCTAGCTTGATGTTCAGCAACGCCGCTATGAGCCGCAGCCAGCAAGCAATCGCGCCATACGTACCAGTCGAGGTGATTCGGATCGATTTTGTCGAGGTAGTACAGTGCCCAATCTGCTTGCGACCATTCAGGGTAGCGAATGCTGACTGTTTTGCTTGTCTTTTGAGTTCTTTGCTGCCGTTTTGCTTCCTGTACTGCGATCGCCTGCTCATAGCGATCGCAGTAGTCGTTTAGGAATTGCTCAACCCAATCAGGAGCCGCAGCAACGGCAACGTCAGCAGGTGAATGAATCCAGCGATAAGCGCCCGTG
>NZ_JACJPO010000094.1 GCF_014696105.1 Microcoleus sp. FACHB-1515 | reverse complement strand
AAGATTTGGGTCGGTCAAGTTTCTGTTTCAATTAGTCACACATTGTCAAACCTTTGCTTTTGCCAAAGCATTTATGTACGGCTACTGTTCATCTCCTATTTAGGATTGCTGTAGTTACCGATCAACAGCAAGTAAAAACATCAGAAGGCCGTCTGCCTTACGTCGAATTGAGCTTTAGGGTAATGGGTCAAGCGTTGCCTGCTGATCATGGGTATGGCCTGTATAGCGCGATCGCCCACCTTTGCCCAGGCGTTCACGAACAAGAAGGGTTGAGTATTCTGACGATTCCTGGCAAGCCAGACCATCAGGGCAAGATTGCGCTAACTCGCCAATCTCACCTGAAAATACGACTACCAAGTGACAAAATCATGCTGGTACTGCCTCTGGCTGGGCAGAAGCTAATGATTGGAACGCATGAAATTCAACTGTTCATTCCACAAGTTGCTCAACTTCAGCCGATCGACAAGCTGCGATCGCGTCTTGTCACAATCAAAGGCTTTCAAGAACCAGGCGCATTTTTGGAAGCGGCTCAACGTCAATTAGATGCTCTAAAAATTCAAGGTCATCTTTCCATTCCGCTCAACCTAGATGGAGAGCTAAGCCGAAAGACAATCAAAATAAAAAGCTATTCAGTGGTTGGCTTTGCCCTAGAAATTATTAATTTGAGTGACGACGATTCAATCAAATTACAAACGCTAGGTTTAGGGGGCAAACGCCGCATGGGTTGCGGGATTTTCACACCTTTTCCATATTCTCGGAGATTTAATGATGCCTAACCCTCCAAAGTTATTAGCAAAAAGCAAGCGGCAGAATCGAGAGATCACCTTACAAGAACACTTGCTAGATACAGAGCAAGCGGCTGAGTTGATTTTTCGATTAGATGGTCGCTGGGGACGCAATTGGTGTCGCTTCTTTCAGATTGCTTGTGAGCAGCAAAAGTTTTTGCTCAATCTACGAGTTGCTGCCCTTTTTCATGATATTGGCAAGGCAAACGAAGACTTCTATGCGGCTGTCACAACAGCAGGTTTCAAGCCACAAACACTACGGCATGAACATCTCAGCGCATTAGTTCTGTGTTTGCCGGAAGTTAGAACGTGGCTATCAAAAAATTCCGCTCTAGATGTTGACATTATTACGGCAGCCGTTTTGTCGCATCACCTCAAAGCTTCTAGAAGTCAAACAACGCAGAAGAATGGCAAGGTTTACCGCTGGTGCCACACTCACTCAGTTAAAACATCGGTTGAGCTTTATTTGCAGCACCCAGAAGTAACAGCGGTTTTAGAACGAATTGCCAACATTGCTGGTCTCAATAAAGAGAAAATTCCAGAGCTACCAAAAACTCCCTGGAGAGCGAGATCTTTATGGGAGCAAGCCTACAAGCAGGGCACACAAGCTGCCGGCCAATTCGGGCACAAAATTCGAGACGATCGCCAACGACGTTCTCTTTTGATTGCCGTTAAAGCTGGGTTAATTGTTGCAGATGCCGCAGCGTCGGGGTTGGTGCGTGAAGGGCACAACATCCAGGCATGGATTGAGGATGTTGTGCATTCCCAGCCGATCGAGTACGACAACATTGCCGAAGCGATTCTAAACCCTCGTGCAGAGCAAATCGCGAAGCGCACTAAGCAACCCTTTACACTGCATCGTTTTCAAGAGCAAATGGCTCAACAGAGCGCAAAAGCTCTGCTGCTAGCGGCCTGTGGTGCAGGAAAAACGTTTGGTGCTTGGAAATGGGCAGAAACCCAATCTAGGAACTATGAGATTGGTAAGGTCATTTTCCTTTACCCCACCAGGGGCACGGCGACTGAGGGCTTCCGAGACTATGTCGGTTGGGCACCGGAGGCAGATGCAGCCTTAGTGACGGGAACCGCTCGGTATGAACTAGAGGCAATGGCGGTTAATCCTAGTGAGGCGATCGACGACAAAGATTTTCAAGCCGATGAGCGGCTGTTTGCATTGGGCTTTTGGTCACGTCGCTACTTCAGCGCGACAGTAGATCAGTTCCTCAGCTTCATGGAACACAGCTATCAAAGTCTATGTTTGTTGCCTGTTCTAGCCGATAGCGCCGTCATCATCGATGAAGTCCACAGCTTTGACCTGAAGATGTTCGATTCGCTGGTCAGTTTTTTAGAGAACTTCGATATTCCTGTTTTGTGCATGACAGCAACGCTGCCACCTAATCGGAAAGAACAGCTAAAAAAAGCAGGACTGCAAGTTTACCCGACCGAGGCAGACCGAGAATTCTTACCTGACTTGGAGGAGCAGGAAAATCATCCTCGCTATCATCTAAAGCCCGTCACCAATTTCGATGCAGCGTTCGACAAAGCAATTAGCGCGTATCGACAGGGCGATCGCGTCCTTTGGGTCGTGAACACGGTCGATCGCTGTTTGGCAATTGCTCAAAAACTGCAAACTGCCCTCAAAACTGATGTCTTGACCTATCACAGTCGCTTTCGTTTAGGAGATCGACAAAAAGTTCATGCCAAAACGGTTGAGGCGTTTGCCTTCCACAAGGATCAAGTGGATCGAAAACCTGCGATCGCCGTGACTACTCAAGTTTGCGAAATGAGTCTGGACTTGGATGCAGATGTTCTCATCACCGAAAATGCACCAATTCCCTCACTGGTACAGCGGTTCGGGCGCGCTAATCGTCACCTGGCAAGAGGACGAGAGTTTCGAGCGATGCTGTATACTTACGCGCCGCCGAGTAATTTGCCTTATCAGAAGGATGAACTAGAAGTGGCAGTCGCCTTCCTACGAGAACTGAGTAACAGCGATGTTAGCCAGCGCCAATTTGCCGCAGCACTAGAGCACTACGTTCCACCAGAACGAGACTCAGACGGCAGCGCTCCCTTTTTGAATAGTGGCTACTACGCGACTCCTGGCAACTTCCGCGACACCGATGAATTTGCAGTGCCCTGCATCCTCGATCTCGATTTGCCTAAGGTAGAGGCGATTCTCAACTCAGCTAAGAAATACGAGAAAGAGCCGTTCGTTATTAATGTTCCGAAACAATGGGCAGATTTGAGCGATTCGCGTCCTAGTTGGCTACCAAAATACCTCGGTGTTGCCACTTGGGAAGGACACTACAGCGAAGAGCGAGGATTCGTGACTAAGCCTTTAGAGGAGGTGGAACTTGGCTAAGACAAAAACAAAGCAAACTCCAACAGTTGATGTTCTCACATTGAAATATCAGCTTGCAGAATTACCATCTTCTCAACATCGAGCAGGGCTTGCAGGACTCGTACTAGTTGTACGTTGGTTGCAACGGCAACCAGAGTTTAAGAAGAAGATTGAGCTAGGCGCAGTCTGCAAATTGACTCAACTAGATGATAGCGGCGCAACACTAGAGTTGAATCAGGTGGGTCTGGAGTTCCTGTTTGACGAGATTTATGCTGCTAGTATCGAGGAGAAGAAAGAATCGAAGCTTCGTACCAAAAATGGAGAGATTATTACACCGCTTCGAGAAGAGGAAGAAGGGGAAATTGACTTTAAGACAAAACAACCTAAAGTTGACAAGAAGACAGGAGCCATCAAAAAGAGAAGAGTTTATTTCTACCCAGCAACCATACCTAAAGGCTCGTTCCTGGCAGATCCTAGCTACGACAAAAGCTCAGATGGAAGAAATGGTTTCTGGATAAAACTTTGGCGTGATACTCTATGGAGCATTTTGAAGAGCAAAGATAGATCTCGCACACCTTTTTATGCAAGAGCCAGAGGTGAGTATCAGAAGGATGCAGTTGACGTATGGAAAGCTCTTACTACAGCTTCAGAGAAACCAACTAAACTAGCTGGCAGCTTCTTTCTAGGTGTACGAGAAAAAAATGCTGAAAGTGCTGAGTTTAAGGATATAGAACGATTTCATTTTCTCCTTCGCTTTTGGCTGTATAGTGCAACGATCTACATTCCGCAGAAAACCAAATTTGAGAAGAACAAAGAAGACAAAAGATTTTTTGAGAAATCAGAGTTTTTTGGTTACGCAATTGCCGTACCAGATGTTACCTCCTTGAAATTATTCTGCGAGGAATTTCCGCAAATATTAAAGGATAGGGGGATTGAATCTTTTCGTTCTCGTCCTCGCGATGCCATTGTAGATCTGGCTATTGAAAGTGCACTAGATACAATGAAGCGCCTGAAAGATCGTCTAGTGATTTTAGAAGGCGAAAAGCCAACCCAGGACTTGGTTGCTGGATTTGACGTATTTCATGCAATTCCAGGTGAAGACGTTAAGTTTCGAGGGATAACTCGTATAAAGCCGGATTTTGAGATGGTTGACGAATATGCCAAAATCCGCCACAACTATTCAAGTCCATTGTTTCGTAAGCAGTGTTTGCTGAATCTAGTCAACCATCAGCCTTGGTACACAGGTTTTGATGCGCTACTTTGTACTCTGCCCTATGAGCAAAGCATCGAGAATGATTTTTTTCGCCGTGATGTTCGCAAAAAACTAGAAGATTTAATTGAAGAGGAAAAACAGATGAGTGAAACAAGCACTGAAACAGCGATCGAACCAATGATCTTTCAACTGGTGAAAAACTATGTTGGACGCAAACTGAAATCAAAGTACAGCCTGGAATGGAAACCTGAATGGAAATCATTAAAGTCTGAAGAATTAAATGTCAGACCGGACTATCGAGAATATGCGGAGAAGAAAGCAAAAGTTGCCAAATCCGCCTTCCTAGATATTCGTAGTCGCACTGAACAAACGGACTTCATCAACTATTTTTCATATAGTTTGTGTTCGGTTCCGCAACACATGAAGCCGGATGATTTCGTAATTCTTGCTCAAGCACTCTATCAACACACCGACAAAGTTCGCACTCTAACTCTGCTTGCTCTCTCTGCCAACAGCTAACTTAATCAATTGAAGGTGATCATCGTGAACAAGAATCTATTTGCAACCGTTCTGACCTACCCCGCTCCCAGTTCCAACTATCGCGGCGAGAGTGAAGAAAACCGCACCGTTCGGTAGTCGTGTAGAAGTAATGATGCTAGGTTAGCAACAGATTTCGATGGACTCTTTATGATGCTTGCTTGTCCCAGTTGCACCTCGACTCAAACGGTGAAGAATGGTCGTATT
>NZ_JACJPO010000093.1 GCF_014696105.1 Microcoleus sp. FACHB-1515 | reverse complement strand
GCTAAAGTCATCGCTTCCTGGAGGGCTGTTAAGCATTCGATAAACTTCAGCCTAAACTCCAGGGAGCTTTCTTGTTACGGGTGTCTACTGCTACTTCCTTAACATCCTCTAAGTGCAGGTACGCGCTTGGTGGCTGGTGATACACAACCTGCCTAAAATGCTCTTTAGTGTTCGGGGGTATCCTTCAGTCGTTGCAGTCGTTGTTGCAATAAAAAAACACCCAGTTGAGGCAACACCAGTTCCTGAGTCTGCTGGCGAATCGCTTGCTCAATCCCTTCCAATGTTTGCAACTGTTCGGTCGGCGTATTGCGATACAGAATCTGGGCAATGGTATCAATGCTTCGTTGCAGTTGTGCTTGATCTTCTGGAGTCATCGGCTGTTTGAGAGAGTTGGCTTCCTTCCTAGCCTAGTTTTTCTCTCAATAAGGTGACACGCACCCGTTGCCAAAAATAGTGCTTCCTTTACGAAACGGATTTCGTATTATTAGTAATAGAGACGGTTTTTCTCAGCGACACCAATTTGTCTCAATGTCATTTGTTTTGGCACTGTACAGCCAATGTACGCAAGGCCACTAATTCTGTCCGAATTATTGTTATCAGTAAGCTTTAGCAAAAACCACCTTTTGAGAGGTCTCTTTCCCTGTCAAGAAACATTTACCAATCTCACCTTGTAGATTGAATGGTATGCAACGACCAGTCGCTTTTGTCTCTTGCTTTATCCTTTCCTCGTCATCAATAGTACCTGCAAAATACGCTATATAGAATCCAGGCTTTTTCTCTATAGAAGCTTTAAACTCTTCATAGGAATCTACGTAGTAAGTATTCCGTTGCTGAAATTCTTTTGCTTTTTGAAGGAGATTCTCTTGTATAGAATTAAGAATATTCTTAATTCTATCCTCCAGTTGGCTTAGTGGAACAGTGATCTTTTCACCTGTATCACGTCTTACAAGAACACTACTTTCACTGGCTAGATCTTTTGGTCCAATTTCTAGACGTAATGGAATTCCTTTCAACTCCCAGTCATTAAATTTGAAGCCTGGGCTTAAGTTATCTCGATCGTCGACACGAAACGAGAATTGATTAAACCTCAAAAACCTTTCTTGAAGCTCTCGAAACTTAGACATAACCCCCTCTTTTTGTCCATCCTTCCTAAAAATTGGAACACCAATGACCTGTAGGGGAGCAATTCGAGGTGGGCATACAAATCCTTGATCATCAGAGTGAGCCATAATCATGGCTCCAATAAGACGAGTAGTTACACCCCAGCTCGTAGCAAATGGATATTCAAGAGTACCTTCCGCTGACAAGTATTTAACATCAAAAGCTCTTGAAAAAGTTGTGTCCAGATGATGACTAGTTCCTACTTGAATCGCTCGACGATCCTGCGTCATCGCCTCAACTGTGTATGTATGATCAGCTCCAGGAAATTTCTCGTTTTCAGTCTTCTGACCATCCAATACTGGTATTGCAAGATAGTCTTCAAGAAGTGTTTTGTATATACTGAGCATCTGCCGTGCCTCAGCCTCAGCTTCTTCATAGGTCACATGAGCCGTGTGTCCTTCTTGCCACAGAAACTCAGATGTACGTAGAAAAGGGCGCGTCCTTAATTCCCATCGACAAATGTTTGCCCACTGGTTTATGAGAACAGGCAAATCTCTATAGCTCTGAATCCAGTTCTTGTATGTAGACCAAATTATCGTTTCACTGGTTGGTCTGACAACCAAAGGTTCTGCTAATTCAGCTTCCGAATCAACCCCAATTGACCCAGCTTCTGTTAGCTTAAGCCTGTGGTGGGTCACCACCGCGCATTCTTTTGCAAACCCGGAAACATGATCCGCTTCTTTGGAGAAATAGCTTACAGGAATAAACATTGGAAAGTAAGCATTAACATGCCCAGTCAACTTAAACATTTGGTCTAAGGTATGCTGGATTTTCTCCCAAATCGCGTATCCTTCGGGTCGGAGAATCATACAGCCTCTAACACCCGACTCTTCGGCAAGCTTCGCCTTCTCAACTATATCTAAATACCACCGAGAATAATCTTCATCCCTTTTGGTAATCTTTAATGAGTCAGCCTTATCGGGTTTGCGGTTCGCCATAGATTCTACATTGTGCAAGCTTTGTTATTATCCCACACCTTTATAGAGTTTTGGTTGGCGGGTACTTAAGCCTCTATCATGCTCCTACTATTGATTAGTGTCTGCTCATTACGAATTTTCGCACTGTCTCTTGATAGACCAACCATACGTTTAATCAAGTCATCATGCAGGTTTTATGTCTCCAATCGAGAGGAGCTTTGAACTCCACCAAGTCATCTCGTTGAGGAGAGTAGAAGCGATAACTCAGCTCTTGCAACATTCTGAGTAAAGAGTTACCAAAGGGTGCGTGTCACCTTCTACAGAGAAAAAAGAAAAGCCTTGATGCTCCATCATAATCACAGCACTTGACAAGTATGCATGATTTTTCTACCAATAAGGTGACACGCACCCAAAAGGAGGAACGACCCTCGCGGTGTCTGCGGAGCAGCGCGCGATCTCTCATCGTGGAAACCGACCTGTCGTTTATCTTGACGAGTCAGTCATTCATTGGGCATTGTTGCCCGACAACTGGACAAAACCCTTGTTTTGACGCGCAGTGCGCCCGGACTCAAGAGCAATCCGGTGTACTCGAATATGTGTTTAGGCTTACAGGCTGTGGCACAAACGATAATCAATGCACTAGACGGCGATCCAGCAGTTGTACCAGCCTATGGGGTTCCCTTAGTCTAATCTGGTGAGCTGGCACAAGTGCGATCGCTGGGGTAGAACCGCTCGCAAAATCACCATCAGGTTAAGTTTTTCCAGAATGTCTCATTTCTCATATTACATTGATGTAGTATAATGTAGCATACCGATAGCCCTCAAGCAATTTGCCTTCGGTTTGATTATCAATCGGATGCAATATTTCCCTTAAAAAGAAATAAAAGACATAGAAATGACCATAATCGCAATCGTTGATCAGATCACATGCTAAATCCAGAAGAAGCGAATGTTGCTCAACATTATAGTCAGGAAGGCTTTGCGTATCAATCTGTTCGACTCCAACAATACAGTCCGGTTGAGTTTGCCATGACCACGCGATATCTGAATCGATGGGTTCCGAATCAGGCAATCGTCGCATACATTGGAGTTGGGGTGGGTCACTATGCAGAGCTACTAGCTCAACGGGGCTGTAGGCTTTATCTGATCGATATTACTCAGAAATTGTTGGATACCACCCACGCGAGGCTTAAAGCCGCCGATCTAGAGCAACAGATCCTCGCTGTTCAACAAGCTTCGGCGGCTCAACTGGTGGGCATCGAAAATGCGATCGCAGATGTCGTATTGCTCTTGGGACCGCTTTATCATCTTTGCTCATTATCGGCAAGGCAAATGGCTGTGCAAGAAGCAGCAAGAATTCTCAAGCCTGAAGGATTACTGTTTGCCGCAGGAATTAATCGCCTGGTGTATTTTCGAGATCTATTTCGGAATCAGCCAGAGGAAGCGGTTGTTCGTCAAAACTTTCATCGACAATTTCTACAGAATGGAAATACTGATCCAGACCATGCACCACCGCTAGGCTATGGTCATTTGACGACACTAACTGAGTTCAAACAGTTGTTTGAAGCGGAGTTTAATCAGCTAGCGATGATTGGAGCGGAATCTTTTTCTGCGCCCTTTGCAACGACCATTCACACGCTTGAACTAGAACAAATTGAAGCCTGGGTGGATTTAATTGAAGCCACTGGACAGACATTAGAAGGATTGATGATGTCCGACCATTTCCTCTACGTTGGAAAGAAAAAGTAGTAACAACACATTGAAATTGGCATGGTTTACCAGACTTACCAACCGCAATCGCATCTCTCACAGGTCGTTGAATTTTTGTGGATTCGTGAAGGCGATAATTTGCCACAGTGCCAGTCGCGCTTGCTGCCTATTGGCTCAATAGAGTTAGTCATCAATCTACACGAAGACAGAATACCGCTGTTCGATCGCCACAGTCGAGCAGAGTGCGGCAGCACCAACGGCACAATGGTTTGTGGTGTTCATTCTGAAAGCTTTATCATTCGCAATGAGCGAAAGGTTTCCTTCATTGGTGTGCATTTCAAGCCAGGGGGTAGTTCTGCATTCTTCGCACTTCCGACTAGGGAACTGCAAAATCAAATCATTTCGCTGGATGAACTGTGGAAGCATGATGCGACGGAACTCCGTGAACGACTGCTAGAAGCACCAACATTATTATCTCGGTTTCTGGTGCTAGAACAGTTTTTGCTGACCAGAATGCAGCCACCTAAACAACATCCTGCTGTCGAGTTTGCTTTACGTCAATTTAGTCGAACCCCTGAAGGCAGAACTGTTCTACAGGCAGGAATTTGCTCTGCATCAGTAACATCGCTTATTCCCGCAGTGAAAGCAGTCGTTGAGCAAACTGGGTTCAGCGATCGCCATTTCAATCAGCTATTTCGCGATCAGGTCGGACTAACCCCAAAACTGTTCTGCCGAGTTCAGCGTTTACAGCAGGTGCTGAGTTTATTGAGTGGTAAAACACAGATTGATTGGCTGGAGATTGCATTCACTTGCGGCTATTTTGATCAAGCTCATTTAATTCACGATTTTCGATCGTTTGCAGACTGCACTCCCACTGAATATTTAGCACAGCGCAGCTTTCATCCCTGCCATGTGGTACTGCCTGACTAAGGTCAAGTTTTTACAATCCTGTTCCCAGAAAGTATGTCACACTCAAAGTCCAGATTCATTGGGAGGGAACACCATGCAAATTACCGCTTCAGCGATTTCACTCAACGTCGATGATGTCATGGCATCAGCTAAATTCATCAAACAGCACTTCGATTTCGTTGAAGAAATGTCAGCCGATGGTTTCGTGTCACTCTCTCGACCCGATGCAGGATTTAACCTGATCTTCCTGCAAACTGGATTAGAAAGCTTTAAACCAGTTCATCTACGTGGACATCGGGCGGATGGTTTGCTGATTGTCTTTGTGGTAGACGACATTGATCGCGAATATGCACGACTGCAAGCTGAAGGTGTGAAGATTACAACCGCGATCGAGACTGAACCTTGGGGTGAGCGGTTCTTTCAAGTGACTGATCCAAACGGGGTTGTGCTGCAACTCGTTCAATGGATAACCGATCCAGTCGCGTAGTCATAGACATCCAAACTGGAACGGATGAATCACAGCCCTTGACGAGAAATTACAATGAACTTACGCCCTGCTACCTCTGCTGATTTAACGCTCCTGCAACATTGGGATGAGCAACCGCATGTGATTGCCTCAGATCCAAACGATGATTGGCACTGGGAAGCAGAACTCGATCGTACTCCTGATTGGCGTGAACAACTAATCGCTGAAATCGAAGGTCGAGCGATCGGATTTATTCAGATTATTGATCCGGCTCGTGAGGAAAGTCATTACTGGGGCAATGTTGCTGCGAATCTTCGCGCCATTGATATCTGGATTGGTGAGGCAACCGATTTAGGCAAAGGATACGGAACAAAAATGATGCAGCTTGCTCTTACCCGATGTTTTGCTGATCCGACTGTAACGGCTGTCCTTGTTGATCCATTGGTTAGCAATACGCGCGTCCACTCCTTTTACGAACGGGTTGGCTTTCAGCGAATCGAGCGCCGACAATTTGGTGACGACGATTGTTTTGTATATCGCTTGAACCGGGAGAATTGGCAGCCTACAAAGGAGGGAGGCAAAAATGGTTGCTGAGAGTCAGTTCGCCATAGAAGCATTAATGGGTGGAAACTGAGCAAACTTTGGCAAATCCGGGTTCATGTAATCCCAAGCTTGGGCGCTGGCGGTGTAGCAATCCATCTTGGGACGAAACCAGCTTGGATCATCTAGACTCGCGGCTGTAATGCTGAGCAGATCACCCGTTGCCCGCTTACCAAATAATCGAGAACCACAGGTTGGACAAAAGCCCCGACTGATGATGTTGCCGCTATCTCCGATAACATCGTAGTATCTAACTTCTCCTACGATCGTCACTGCATTGAGTGGCACAATAAACCCAGCGAGAAACGCACTCCCTGATACCCGTTGGCAATCTCGACAGTGGCAATTTGCCGTCACCATTGGTTCTGCCAAACATTCATAGCGAATTTCACCGCACATGCAACCACCTGTAAATGGTAGTTTCATTTTCTTGCTCCTATCACGTGATCGCTTACTGTAACAACTATTCGTACCAGAAGTCTCGGGCTGCGGGAGGTAGGATGATATTCAGCACGCGGTCAAGTTTTGCTTCATCATGTTCTTCCTGAGTGCTATGGCGACGGCTTAAATGGCTGTGTCAGGGGCGAAGTTATGATGTAACACTGACTGAACAGTCATCTAAAAAACAAAGCCTTGAAATATCTTTACTCGAATCGCAGAGAACGGCTCGAACAACCCCCATTATTGCTGTAAGGATGTGAGGTCTTCCACTAGGATTTGCGTCTTCACAGAATTCGCCAGAAAGCAGCGATCGTGGGCTGCCTCGTGCATTGCTTCAACTTGCTGATCGGTCGGTTGATCATCTCCAGCAAACAGGATTTCTGGACGGAGGCGAACCTGGGTGATTGCAAGGTTTCCAGCTTCGTCCTTTTCCAATATGCCAATTGCTCGATCGAGATAACGCTCAACCACAAACTTTTGCTTAGCGGCAATTGCGAGGAACCAGAGCATATGACAGCTTGACAGCGAGGCGACAAAGGCTTCTTCAGGATCAACGCAGGCAGGATTGGCGTAGGGTTCTCGAACATTCTGCGGAGAAGCGGATGCGGCAATCTCCATTCCTCCATCAAACTGCCAAACATGTTCACGACTGTATTGATGGTCGGTAAATGTCGCGCCATTGCGTTGCCATTGAACAGTTGCTAGATGTTGAGACATTGCTGCCTACCAAGGTTGTAATTGAGTTGCCTGTGTTCCTAGTTTAAAGAAACTTTCGCAGGTAGCGTGCGGACTCTTCATACCCCAATGCCTGATAGAAAGGAACTGCCCGACGACTGGACAAGGCAACGATCTTTGCCGCTTGATCAGCCGCCCATGCTTCAAAGCTTTGCATCAGTAATGTTCCAATTCCCCGTCGCCGAAACGCTTCGTCAACGACAATTTCTGCAACCCATGCCACTCGTCCGTTTGCGTAGAACGTGAGGTGATAGAAGCCGAGGATATAGCCCACAACTTCTGGAACGGTGCGACTCAGTTCCTGTGGTTCGCCTGCCCAGTTGTTGCGAATCGAAGCATCATGAACTGCTACAGCAATATAGCTTGACGGATCAGCGAGAAGATCTGGAAAAGTGAGGTCAAATACCTGTAGGGCAATCACAAATGTTGTTGCTAATCCTTGAGCTAGGGTCAATACAGCCTTCACATCACTAGGTCGTGCTGGTCGAATCGTTGTCATTTGAAGATTCTCCTACCCGTTGTGATTGCATCCTACTTTGATATGGGTGTTGGGCAATAGCTACTTGATTCAATTCGGAGAACTCCAGAAGAAAACAAGACTGTGAACAGTTGGTATTGTTGGATAAGTTGATGCTGAGGTTGCGAGAGGAAAGGTTGATTCTGTTCCTCTCACAATCTGCCAATTTAGGATTTGCCTGCTAAAAACTTTGCGATCGTAACTGTATCCGAGTAAAACATTTGGGACTCAATGATTTTTGCATCCCGCATTTTATAAACGCTGATCACGGGCGCATCTAGTGTTCTACCACTACTCGCTTCTAATCCTTTGAGCCGCCATAGCACAACAACATACTCACCTGCATCCAAAAACACACCATTCATCTTTCTGGCAGCTTCCGGCTGGAGATGATTCCAGGCTAGAGCCGCCCCTTCAACGTGTTGTTTTGCGCCTTCTAAACCATGATGAATGCCACCATACGGGAGTGAAGCAGCATCGCGGATGACAATCTCAGGATCATAAGTGGCAAGCACTCCAACGACATCGCGTGTTTCAACAGCTTTGAACAAACGACGAGCGGTTTCAATATTCTCATGAGACATGATAATTCCTTCCTTTCATACAAATGTTGGTAGCCGTGTTTTACAACGAGCACGATCGCCTGAAGAAGAGGGTCGTTCCTTACCATTGAGTGGCAAGGGATTGAAGACTTGCTTGAGCCGATGAAATAGACTGCTCTCGATCTTTGAACATCAGCTTCCCAGCATTGACAAACTGAACATCGTTGATACCAAACGATTCAAACAGCGTCCGAAGATACGGTTCCTGATGATCTTCACCAAAAGTAGAACCTGGAGAATAATCACCAGCACAGCTTGTGATAAACAGTGCCTTCTTTCCATGCACTAGCCCTTTAACCCCTGCTTTCGTGACCTGAATAAGTCTGTCCAAGCCGAATCAAATGTTCAAAGTAGGCTTTTAAGGTTGCCGGAATTGTAAAGCCATACATCGGCACTCCAAAAACATAACCATCGACCAACAAGAACTCTTCTAGCAGTGGGTTAGACACTTCCAAAGCTGCAATCATTTCAGGTGTAAGAATTTCGGGTGACGAATGAGTGGCGGCAATCCAGGCTTCGTTAATGTAGGGAACTGGAAAATGCCCTAGATCTCGGTAGAGAACGGCAGCTTCAGGGTGGAGCTTTTTCCAAGCTGTGATAAAGTCATGAGACAAAACTCGTGATATCGATCGCTCTCCACTGTAGCTCGCGTCAATATGAAGGATGTGTTGCATCAGCGAACCTTGAAATCAGCTTATGCACTTAGTATGTGGCAATGTACAACTGCTTTTCTTCAAGGTTCTTGCGATCGTTTTCAACGTTCTTGCGATCGACTGTGAAAAACTTTGGGTGTAACACCTACTAGACGTTTGAAGTGATAAGTAAAATGTCCTTGGCTGGCAAAACCAACCGTCTGAGCAATCATCGCAAGGGATAAATTGCCCATCCGCATCAATTGTTTAGCTCGTTCGATTCGTTGCTGAATCAGATATTGGTGAGGTGACGTATTTGTGGATTTCTTAAACAAATGCGCGAAATGATAAGGACTTAACTGTACGATCGCAGCTAACTCAGCTAGGCTAATATTCTTATCCAAGTTTGCATCAATAAAACTAGAAATTTGTCTCCATTGCTGCTGAGTAAAGCCACCTGTAATAGGTTTTATTTGACGGGAACTGTTTGAATATCGGGATAAAAGATGAACAACGAGTGCCTGTGCCATTGAATCAGCATAAAGATTGCTGTTTTCTCCGTCAATTTCCAAAGATGTTTTTAACGCAAAACCTATTTGTTGCAGAAATGGATCGAACAATGCTGCGAGGTGAGGAATGAGTTCAATGCGATCGTTCCCAAACACGTCATACCCGACTTGAGCCAGAAATGCTGGCTCTAAAAGCAAATTGAAAAACTCGGTTTCTGTGTCCCAGCCGAACGCCTGAGTTGCATAAGCTGGATAAATCGCTAAATCTCCTAGCACTGAGTCAACGGTTTCTTTTTGTCCATCGACGGCTTGTTCCAGTCGAACAGGTTTGCCAGCATTCATACAAATGACATGAAAAGGCAACACCTGTTCCGGCACCTGACAAGGGGGTTGCCGAAAATGGGCGAATTGAATGTTTTTCCAGTTCGCGCCATTACTTGCCAAAATTGGCGGTTGGGGAAGAACGAGAGGTAGCTTGTTTTGAGCAGAGTCAGTCATAGTTCCCTTGATGCTCGATCGCTTTGCTACACTGGTGCGTGTTCGTCTGCTTAAATTCTATCCGACGGTTGTAATTGGCAGCGGCAAATAATCTTAAAAGCATTGCCAGTAGCTTGATTCTGTTCGTTGTATCAAAGGACAATTTCAGAAGCAGAAAAGATTTTAATGAAGAGCGATCATGTCAATCTTTGTTTGGTGTAGAACGCGATCGCTTCCTTAGCGGCTTGCAAAACGCGATCGCGTAATTCTAAAGGTTCGATTACTTCCATCTGTGCCCCGAACCCCAATACATACGCGCAAGCTGCTTTTTCGATATCAAACCGCAGCAAGACAGGAATCCAGCCTTCAGCATCGGGAGCATCAATCCGTTCAATTCGAGCAAAGTAACCCCCATACCGCAACCAGGGCATTGCTTCTGGAGCAACCCGTACTATCACATGGTAGGAAGGAAGATTTGCCTGGAATTCCACCATCGATCGCTGCCAATAGTCGGCTAAATTGAATCCTGTTGGACGTACACAGTGAAAGTCTGTCAAGGCAGCATTTTGCACTCGTGAAATTCGGTAAGAGCGCACCTCTTCCTCTACCGCTGCGACTAAATACCAGATACTCCCTTTGGCAACTAATCCGAGAGGATTAACTAATCGTTCAACTTGTTTACCATTGCCGCGCTCATAGCTCAAGTAAACTTGTCGTTCCTGCCAAATTGCAATTTGCAGAACCGGAAAGGCTGACATCTCTTCTTCCCAGTGATGCCATCCGGTTGGGTCAACATGAATCCGTTGGCTCACCACTTCTGCTTGCTGACGATTGGCGGCAGGCAATGCGGCTAGAAGTTTGAGTAATGCGGCTTCAAACGCCTGACTCCAGCCTAGATCGGCTAACAAATGCGTGGGCTTCGGCAAAAACAACGCCTGAATTTCTGCCAGGTTGAGTCCGGTTAATGTAGTTTGATAGTGTTCCATCAAGCCCCAACCTCCGCCCTTGCCGCGTTCTGCTACCACTGGAACCCCCGCACTGCTGAGCGCATCCATATCGCGGTGAATTGTGCGCTCAGACACTTCGAGTCGTTCTGCTAGTTCGCGTGTGGTTAACCGAGAATGAACTTGCAGCAACATCAAGATAGAGAGGAGTCGATCGGCTCGCATCACCATTCTCCCAACGCTCGCAACTACTCTCTACTCTCTACTCTCTACTCTATTGCTGAAATATGACAAAGGGTGTCATGAAATGACCTTTATGCTGTCAGTATCAGCGGACAAGCAAATGCAATTGTCAAGAACAATTTTGAGGAGGCATTATGCAACCATTAAAAGATAAGATTGCGATCGTCGCTGGCGGTACTCGCGGCGCAGGTCGAGGAATTGCGGTAGAACTCGGCGCAGCCGGAGCAACCGTTTATGTTACCGGACGCAGCACCTCCACACAGCGATCAGAATACGATCGCCCTGAAACCATTGAAGAAACAGCAGAGTTAGTGAATCAGGCAGGTGGAAAAGGAATTGCAATTCAAGTGGATCATCTCGACCCTGAACAAGTGCGATTGCTCATTACACGCATCGAACAAGAGCAAGGTCGTCTCGACATTCTCGTGAACGATATTGGTGGAGAACATTGGACAGAGTTTAACCAGCCCATGTGGGAGCTTTCTCTAGAGAAGGGATTGCGACTGCTAAAAACCGCGATCGACACCCATTTGATCACCAGTCATTTTGCTCTGCCGCTCTTAATCCAGAAACCTGGCGGCTTAGTGGTTGAAGTAACAGATGGAACGGCGGACTATAACCAGCAGAACTATCGGCTATCGCTGTTCTATGATCTTGCCAAAACTTCGATTATTCGGATGGCATGGGGATTATCGCAAGAACTTCGACCCTATCAGGGTACGGCAGTGGCGTTAACGCCAGGATGGCTACGATCGGAACTGATGCTCGACCATTTTGGCGTGAGTGAAGCGAATTGGCAGGAGGCAACTGCAAAGGAACCCCATTTCGTGATCTCGGAAACGCCGCACTACATTGGGCGGGCGGTGGCTCATCTTGCAGGTGATCCACGGGTCGATCGCTGGAATGGACAGTCGCTTTCCAGTGGTCAACTGGCGCAGGTTTATAGCTTTACTGACATTGATGGCTCGCAACCCGATGCGTGGCGTTATATGCAAGAAGTAGAAGCAATGGGCAAACCTGCGGATGCAACTGGGTACAGGTAAATCAACTTTGCATCGGTGCCTGCGGCTCACGCGAAGGGTGTTCGCCCAACCACTTTATGAGTTGCTCTACCTTGCCTACAGAAAATACTGATCCCATCTTTTTTCGTTTTCTGCTCCTGGCTGCTTAAACCGCTCTTGCAGCAAGGCTGGATCGTTTCGATACAAATAAATTAAAGTTGACAACGTGACGCTGATATACCAGATTGCAAATATCCAGCCTTCCAGCCAGTACCAATCGCCAGAAAGGAACAGCACGAGAATTGGAAAGATCAAGACATAAAAGCTCGTTAAGAGAATTTGACCTACAGAGAGAATGTTGTGTTCTGTTGCGCTCATATCTGTAACGCTCCTTCAACTACAGAGGCGAGAAATACTGACTCACTTCTTCGTAGAGTGCATCAGAAACATGATTAGTAGCAATCAGCGTCACGGCTTCGGTGAATGCCAACGCTGCCCGTTCTTCAGGCGTAAAAAACGGCGTTTCGCGCCAGCCATTGAGGGCATAAATTCGCTGTTCGGTTTCACCGTGAAGTCTGGCATCCTTGGTGTGCATACAGCAATCCTAAATAGGAGATGAACAGTAGCCGTACATAAATGCTTTGGCAAAAGCAAAGGTTTGACAATGTGTGACTAATTGAAACAGAAACTTGACCGACCCAAATCTT
>NZ_JACJPO010000092.1 GCF_014696105.1 Microcoleus sp. FACHB-1515 | reverse complement strand
GGATTTGAACTGGGCGCTATGCTGCTTGCGTTTGTTTTGGCTCATAAACCACTCCTAGCATGGGTTGGAAGCGTGTAGCTTATTCACCTGTCCAGTTTTAGGGTTCCACCTCACACTTTAGAACTACCCGATCCAAACAATCCGCTTCCTGCTGCATTGGCAACGGCTTCTGCACAGGAATAAACAAACACTTTGAATTCGTGAATTTCTTCCGCAGTTGCCTTGTCACCCACCGCCGCGATCGCTGCATTCACAGCTAAGATTGCTCGATCAACCACTGCACCTGATTTTGCGTCTTCTGGTTCAATGTGCGGTCGCTCCAGCTTGATTGCCCCGCTTCGCAACACCTCTTCAGCAAACACAGATTGAATGATTGAATTGTTAGGGTACTTCTTAGCAGCACCCGCAATTTCTTTTGACATAGCAGTTGCCTCAATTGCAGTTGAAACAATTCCCAAATCAGCAATTGCAACTGCCATACCAACGAGCGTTGGGGCTTGGGCGATCGTACTCAACTCCTGAGACGTGTAGCTTGACATCATTTCTCTCCACAAAATAGTAAAAACTCAGACTAATCAGCGAAAGAGTTTAAGAATCTGCTCATTGAAAGAGTAGCAAAATTTTCTATATTAGTAAAGCCGTTTACTACGCTGTAGGCACGCTAAACGACAAAAGACCTATCAATCTATAGCGATTAAGTAAAATACTTTAAATGAAAAGAAAGTATATTGAATCGCCTTCTTCTACTCAATTCACCTGTAGAATATCTAGCTAAGACTTACGCGACTTGTAAGCGAATTTTTCATCCAGAAATGTGACATGAACTTTCTTGATTTCTTATGGTTGCTATTGCTGTTGCTCCTGGGGATGGCGCTGCTATTAGCCAAACAAAAAACTTCTTCGCCCAGCTCACCTTCGCTAAGCCGATCTTCTTCAAAGCAGAAAGCGATCGCTAAAAATGAAATGCCCTTAGAACGCGAAATCGAGCTTTCAGCAATTCAAAATTCTCTCATTCAATCCCTTGAAATTTCACCTACCGAGAGTAGAAAACTACCCATGCAAGACAGTTCATTTGCACCAGACAAGACTGAATCCGTGAGCCAAGAACTGGCGAAAGACGCTGCTGTTTCGTTAGGCGCGATCGCTGCAACAGACTCAACCACAGATCAGCGACCAGCTTTTAGCATTAAAGCCTTCAAACAACAGTTTTTCCACAGTCTTTCACTGCTTCAAAAAGATTTGCCAGAAAGCGGCTCCGCTCAGATCTACGCAATTGCTCTCATATCAATGTTCCGCTCTTGCTTTCTAAAATTCCAGCATCCAGAAACGCTTCTCGGTCAGTCAAAAGCTCGAACTGTTGCCGAACTAACAGCCAATATCGTCATGCCTCCACTGCTAGAAATTAGCTTGATGAATCTTGACGTTCTCGATCGCACCAGTCACGAATTAGGACTCGATTTAGAAGCGCTATTTCGGCGAGAAGAGTCGCAAATTCAAGATGAGACTGGTCTAAGCAGCCTAATCACTGATTATCTCGAAGCACTCGCCGCATCGGAAGTTCCAGCGATCGGCTATGGAATTTGTACTCCTTCCTCTGAAATTTCTGATGCTTGGCAAATTGAGCATTCTGAAGCGATCGTTAAAGTTGGTTTTGGTGGCAATACGCAGTTGCGCGGAGGAGAGCAAGGCTATCGCACTCGCTGGTTGCCTAGTGAACAAATTGAGGTCGTTCCTTATGACGTTTTCATTCCAGGCTATCGCTCAAATGGCATCAGCATTCTTCGACAGTGGAAAGTAAACCTGCCTGTTGAACGAGTTAAAACACTTGAATCGAACGAAGAAAACTCCCTCAAACAGCATTTCATTCTTGCCTCTAGTTCTGTACAGGATATCATTCGCCTACATCTAGCGTTTGGTGCAGCGATCGAAACGCTCCACGAGCGATTTATTCTTCACCTAAATGATGCAACTTCGGCTCTTGCAATTGTTGAGTTGATGCGGTTGCTTCTTGATGAGTACGCTCTGGAATGGCAGCAGGCCTGGCGGACGACGCAAACAATTTTTTCCTGCACAGTTCATCATCTGGAATTAACGCTGAACAATCACTGGTCGATCGCAACGCTTGGCCGCCTTCTCCCCAGACATCTAGAGTTAATCTACGAAATTAACCGCCGTTTCTTAGCGGAAGTTGAGGCAAAACACCAAAATGATATCGATCGAATTCGGCGCATGTCGTTAATTTCTGAAACAGAAGCGCGATCGCTGCGAACAGCTCATCTGATCTGCGTAAGCAGCCATACAGTCAACAGCATTTCGACCGTCCAAACTCGCCTACTTCAGCACGCACTCGTAGATTTTGAACAGCACGATTGCATCAAATTCAAAACAGCCGTAAATGGCATCAGTTCACGTCGCTATTTGTTGCGATCGAATACTCGTCTCGCAAACTTGTTGACTCAAAGAATTGGCGAAACTTGGATCACGTCGCCCCAAGCATTCGATCGACTCGAAGCGCTATCGAGTGATAATCAGTTTTGTAGTAATTGGTGGCAGGTTAAACGGGACAATAAACAGGCTTTTGCCAGCGAAATCTATCAGCAAACTGGCTTTGTCATCAATCTCAATTCGCTATTTGACGTGCAGGCCGCACCCATTCACGAAAATCAGCGGCAGCTACTAAACTTGTTGCACATCATTACGCTGTATGCTCGTCTAAAAATTAATTCCAACACCGACACGATTCAGCGATTCACTCATCGCTCAGTTCCACGCACCTGTATCTTTTCAGAACAGGTTGTGTCCGATCGCCCGATCGCCCAGTTCATCAACCGACTCATCCAATCGATCGCAACCATCATCAACGATGATGCAGATGTGCAGGGACGGTTGCAGGTGATTGTCCTCAATGAAAAACAAAATTATCTCCGGCCATTGCTCTACGCTGTCGCAGATCTTTCCGAACAGATTCCGCTTGCAACTCAAGCAGATTTCAGTCTCAACGCTTTGAGATTTTCTCTCAATGGCGCTAGCACGATCGCAACCCAAACTCCTAATAATCTTCAGTTGCAGCAGACGATTGGTGCAAAAAGCGTTTTTCTATTTGGCCTCACAGCAAGCGATGCCGAACAACTGAGTTTGAAAAGTCACGATCCCCGGCACTATTACAGTTCAGATCCAGAACTGCGGCAGGCGATCGACCTGATTGCCTCCGGCTACTTTTCCTACAAAGACAGCAGCGTCTTCAGTTCACTAATCGACTGGCTGCTGTCCGACGATCCCAATCTGATTCTTGCTGACTACCGATCCTACATTGACTGTCAAGAACGAGTCAGCAAACTCTACCAAGATCAAAAAACCTGGACGCGCAACGCCATCTCAACAACTGCTCACATGCATCCGCTCTGCGCCGATCGCGCCATCTCCAAATATCAAGATTCCTTGCTCACTTGAGTAAAGGCACACAAACAATTTTGATCGCGTCAACAACAGCAGATCGGGTTGTGCCCAATCTGCTTTTTTAGTGTGAACACCCAACATGCACTTAAATTTTTCAGTATATTTGTACCGTAGTTGATGACGTTCAACGCCTCTAAGCTCTACTAATAGCGTTCACAGCAAAGGTTGCACTCTACCTGTAGAATAATGGTCAGAATTTGTCTAAACAGCAGCAAAAAAGCCTGAGAGGGGCGTATCTAGTAGTCAGGGGAGTATAAAAGATCGTACAAGCAACCAAACGCTGTGAACTGCTAGAAATCAAACTCATCAGCACTTGAACTTCGTCATCGCTTTACACCTGCCAAAACAAAGGTGATTGCTTCTTCCGTGTGTTCCTCAACCATTTCTGGGCTGAGACGGTCAAGCTCTGGCGTTAGATGTTTCCAGTTCTCATGCACCGTGAAATAGAACAAACACACACTTAAGATATGGGTCAGTGCTAAAAACGGTTTGAGCGGACGAAAATGCCCTTCCGCAATTCCTCGCTCTAGAATTTTGAGCAAGTGTTCATGAAGACTCAAAACATTACACTCCCTGAAGTACGCTCCTTGATTTTGACTTGATTCCTGAAACCATAGCATTTGTCGGTGAGGATTTCGAGCTTCGTTAGCAATGGCGATGCGAATAATTTGCTTGAGCGCTTCGTCCGGAGGCAACCTGTCAAAGTCCAATTGCCCAAGCAGAGTTTGAACCTCATCCACTGGGCGTTGTAAGACTGCCTTGTACAAGCTTTCTTTTTTCTCAAAGTAATAATGAAGCGTTGCAGTCGTCACCTTGGCGCGTTCGGCAATTGCACTCATCCGTGCTCCGCTTAAACCATGTCGTGAGAATTCCTGCTCT
Organism: Microcoleus sp. FACHB-1515; assembly: GCF_014696105.1. Lineage (GTDB taxonomy): Bacteria > Cyanobacteriota > Cyanobacteriia > Elainellales > Elainellaceae > JAAUTJ01. Next base: position 3,272 of record NZ_JACJPO010000092.1, on the reverse strand, counting down.
GCGGCATCCAGAATTTGCTGCTGTGTCATCTCAGCATCTCGAACTGGGCGAACTTTCGCAGCTCGCTTACTGGGTCGAACCACGGCATCTCGATTTATCGTTTGCCTTTCTATCGTATCAAAGAGCGACTTAGGCTAGACAGTTTCAGTTCTGGGATTGACTGCCAAATCAGGATTTGATAGACTTACTGATTAATTAGTCAGTAAACAACTAGTATGAAACAACTGCAAGGCGCACCGTGGCTTTTGGCACATCGTTCGATGCTGAAGCCGAATCAACTACTAAAAATTTCTCTACTGGGTCAGGATTATGTGATGTGGCAAGACGGTCATGGCAAAATTAGCGCTTTGCCGAATGCCTGCCCACACATGGGCGCAATGCTATCAGAGGGCTGGTGCGTCGCTCAACCTGATGGCAGTAGTGCAGTCACCTGTCCCTTTCATGCTCTGGAATTTAACGCTTCGGGGTGTACCGTTCTACCAGGGTCGAACAAGCAAACTAAATCTCTTCTACAACCCTTAGAACTCATCATCCAAGGGGATTTTATTTGGTCTTATGGCGGATACGACCCGAAGATTCCAATTCCCTCGATTATGAATGAGATTGCAGCCGAGTATGAGTTCATTGGTGTGACCGGAGAACGTAGCATTGGGACTGACCTGCTCAGCCTACTTCTGAATATGCACGACTACAATCACCAGAATGGCACTCATCGAGAATTATTTGAGATTGAAGCAGTGCAAGTGAAACGATTTATCGATGAAGGTTTCCATTCTCATGCTTATTTGTCACAACCGCGGAAACAGCCATCATTTCGTGAAATTCTCAAAAATCCTGCTCAACTTGCAATGCCAAAGGTGCTAGAGGCCCATCTCGAAAACTTTTTCCCGTTCATGGGGTTGCTGCATGGGGAAGACAAACTGTTGAGCCTGAAAGAATGTCACTTCTACCTTCCAGAAGCCGAGCGTCAATCTCGCGTATTTGTGTTGATGTACATGAAAGCTCATTCTCCAATCGCACACTTGCTCAAGCGGAATTTGCTGAAGTTAATTGATGTGGTCGTGGATCAAGATGCCAAGATTTTGAGCAAGATCTATGCCGATACACCCCAGCGGATCAAATTGAATAATGAAGTGGGAATGGATTGGGTAAGACGCAATTTTGAAAGCTTTCCAGCCGTGGTTGAACCGAATTTATCTCGGTAGATATCAGTTGAGTATTAACCTGCTTTTACAGTCCCAATGCAATGTCCCATTGAACAATTCATACCGGATGATGAGGAATGGCAGCAATTGTGCGACAAACTCAAAACAGCAGATTCCTTCAGCGCCATTGTGCTAGCGGCTCGGTTAATAGGCTTGCGGTTTGCCAAGGTACTCATCGAACAACAATTAGCCGAACGTGCTCAAGCTCGGACAACTTGGCAGCATTGCTCCGTCTGCAATACCCAGCTTGTGAGCAAGGGGTTTACTAATCGACAAATGCTGACCATCGTGGGGTGGGTCAAATGGAAACGCCGCGCTGGGCGTTGCCCTCGGCGCTGTTTAGGCAGCCAAAATATTCCTTTAGATCAGGCGCTTGGGCTTCACGCTTATCAACAAACATCGGTAGAACTTGTTCGACTGGGATGCTTATTAGCTGTGTTTTTACCCTACACTCTAGCCGCTCAAATTCTGTTTCAATTGACCGGAGTTTCTGTTAGCAACAATACCCTGTGGGAATGGGTACAACACTTCGGACAACAAGCTGTAAAAGACCTAAAATCGCAATTAGAAGATTTAAACACCGGACAAACACCGCTGCTAGAATTGCTCGATGATGCACTTCTGTCAATGCCTTTGCTGATTTCAGCCGATGGCGTGACTGTACCATTTCGCTCTCAACCTAAAACACCGAAAGGAAAAACTGTTTGGCAAGAGGTGAAAGTTGCACTACTAACCCGATTGGGCAGACATCAAACTAAGAGCGGTAAAACAATCACACGACTCCATCAACGCCGTCTAGTGAGTCTATTGGGTAGTATTGACGATCTTAAACCGCGTCTTTGGCTCGAAGCATTGCGACAAGGAGTAGAAACGGCGGCTCAAGTGGTTTGGATCTCAGATGGCGCACGCGGCTTCTGGCGATTGTACCGGGAGTGCTTTGCACCGATTGGGGCTGTTGGCGTTTTAGATTTCTATCATGCCGCACAACATCTGTGGCAAGCAGCAAGCGCTTATCAAGATGGCAATCCTGCCCGAACTTCTCAGCAGTGGTTTGCCAGCTTATGTCATCGATTGCGCCACGGGTTCGGTAAGGGGATCATCAAAGAGTTAGACTGGCTAAGCAAGTCGAGAAATACGACCGAGGCAACGAAACCAATTTTGCGCCAAGTGCGAGATTACTTGAAGCTGCACCTTGATCACATTCAGTACCGCTTCTTCAAACAGAAGTGCTTTCCGATTGGCAGTGGCATGGTCGAGAGTGCTTGTAAATGGATGATCCAACAGCGCTTTAAGGGAACAGGGATGCGGTGGAGCGAGGATGGATTCAATCATTTGCTTCACCTCCGGCTTGCTTGGATGAATCAACGATTTGACTCCTTGTTCTCGAATGAAAATCTATCGCTTTCGTTGTACTCCCCCAAACACTAGATGCGCCCGCCTGAGAGCTTTCATGGAGGAAAAACACAATGTCCGAGTTAAGCCGCTGGTTCAACCATACGCATCGCTATTTAATTAGCTACACCGCCTATGCAGGCTACTCAAACGAATACGAAATTCAAGGTGAAAACTGTCGAATTGTCAGCGATCGATTGCTCACCGATCGAGAAATTGCTGAAGAGGTCGCGCATCACATTCAAGAACAAGACCGCATTCCAGTGAGCCAAGTTGTGCTTCGTCAGATTGGGCCATTAGCCGCTTGAATTCAAACTTTCAGGAACTTGCGATCGCCAAACCAAACAAGCGAAAGGCGGAAGTGTTGCTTCTACCTTTCGCTTGTTTGAATGGTTTGCAGTCAGAATTTATCGATCGATCGCGCCATTGATTACCAGCCTCGGCGGTTCGCTTGAACTAGGCACAACCACCACAACTTGCGCTTCTCCAAAGCGATTGGTGTAGGGTGCATCCCAGTCTTGTAAGTCTCAGGATGAGAGCTGCCCGTTGAGGTAGGCACAACTGTGAAATGTCAAGGGGGTAGCCTGTCGCGACAGCACCTTGGCGGGAAGAACACTGAACTTGTCTACCAGCCATCGCAGCGTGAGCAGGTCACCTGAGCCAATCGCCAGCGCG
>NZ_JACJPO010000091.1 GCF_014696105.1 Microcoleus sp. FACHB-1515 | reverse complement strand
AATACGACCATTCTTCACCGTTTGAGTCGAGGTGCAACTGGGACAAGCAAGCATCATAAAGAGTCCATCGAAATCTGTTGCTAACCTAGCATCATTACTTCTACACGACTACCCACTCACAAAAGCGGGCATCAACGGTGGGGATGCGATGAAAGCCCTCGTCTTTTTGACCATTCTCATGACGGTTCTAATTCAAGGACTGAGTGCAGGTTGGATTGCTCGCTGGCTAGGGTTGCAGACCAATCAGGTGAGAGTTGTCATTGCTGGTGGAAACTTAGTCAGTCAATTGCTGTATCGATTGCTGCAACAGAAAGGAGAGTCAGTTCTTTTAATTGATCTTCATAACAGCAATACTAGCCCAGTTCAGCTTGATGACATTCCCGCAATTAGTAAGTACCTGAATTTAGAGGAGCTAGAAGCAGAAGGAATCGCTTCATTAAGTACCTTTATTGCACTCACCCACAACCCGGAACTGAACGGAATTTTAGCTCAACGGGCTTCAGAATTGTTCTGTCCAGATCGGGTCGTGACGCTATCTCAACCTCCCTTGAATAGTGGGGATGATCCGAGTTTTGCTGCAACCGGAATTCAAATCGCTTTTGCACCTCAAGTACCGCTCGATCGCTGGAGTCAATACCTTGCTGAAAATGATGTACAGGTCATCGAAATTATGTTGCGATCGACGGATTTTGAGACACAGCAGGCGGAGTTGCAAGCTGGCATCAAAGCGGGTGATTTACTGCCGATTTTGATTGAGCGAAATCAGCGCCTAGAAATCATAATTGCTGATCAACCTTGGCAGGCAGGCGATCACATCACCTACCTCCTACACGCTTCCTCATCTGCCGAAAAACCGCTTACAGACGTGAGGTGATCCCTTTTGTCAGGCAATGAACTAGAGCCTCTTAGATCGAATCGCCTCGATCGGCTTGACCCGTTGAATTACCATTTCCGTCTTCACCGTTGCGCTGAGATTGAATTTCGGCAAGCTGTTTGAGGGCATGGCTGATATTGCGCGATTTAGGAACTTCGCCTTTTCCGGCAGGCCATCCTTCTCGCTGCCGAGCGCGATCGCCATCGATTTCTTCAGTTTGGTCGTGAAAGAGAATTTGTCGAGTGGGGTAAGGCAAATCGATACCGTTTTCGACATACACCTTTTGCTTAATTGCAGAAATTACCTGGTCTCTTGAGGCTAAGTCATCCGCTCGTCGGGGCGGTTTAATCCACCAGCGAGCGCGAATCACAACACTGCTTTCGGCAAGTTCCATCACCAGCGCATCAGGAGCCGGAGTATCTAATACAATATCGACGCTATGAAGCGCCTCAAGAATCAATCGCTTCGCTTCTTCTACATCATCGCCATAACCAATGCCAACATCATACTCAAGCCGACGATGCTCAAAAGCCGTGTTCACAACAATTGAATTGGTGAATAATTCTGAGTTGGGAATGACAATGCGACGGCCATCATAAGTGCGAATTGTTGTCGCTCGCGTCTCAATGTTTTCGACTGTGCCCTCAAAATCTTTGAAGACAATTTGATCGTCAATCTAAAAGGGTTCAGTTAAAAGAATTAGAATACCTGCAAGAAAATTTTGAAGAATATCTCGAAATGCAAATCCGATCGCAACTCCGCTAATTCCCAATAGCTGAACGAGATCGCCTGCTCGAAGAGACGGAATCACGATCGATAGAGAAATGAACAGCCCCGCTAGGATAGTTGCACCTTGCGCCAATCGGCCTAGCACCAATCCTAAATTGCGAGCCTGGCGACGATTACGAGTCACGTTCTTGACGACTCGCTTAATCACTCTGGCCGCAAAGAAGAAAACTGCAAAGACAATCAGCGCCAATATAATATTCGGCAACAGGGCAAGGAAGCTGTTTGCTATTGCCTGCATTTTGTTCCACAGGGTAGATAGTTCTACATTCATCCGATTTATTTCTAAATTGCAATCGAATATTACCGACAATCAACCGAACAAACTTCTATCTGAGGGTTATCGATTGCTTCGTCGCAAGTCTTGAATTTCTGCTCTCAGGGCAATGATTTCATCTCGCAATGCCTCGATCGATTTTGCTCCAGCTAGCTCAGCTTGATCGTCGTCGGCATCTTGCCCAATAAAAAATGTTGCTAATGTTGCAGTCACATAGCCAAAGACGGCAAACGCATATAGGGCGAGTAAAAAACATAAAACTCGGCCTTCTGCCGTTTGCGGAAAATAATCTGATCCCATCGTGGTCATCAACATTGCTGTCCACCATAGGGCAGTTCCATAGTGATCAAATCCAGATTCGTCTGGAGCATCTTGCTCAAAGGCATACATACCCGCCGCTCCTGCAAACGTGACGATCGCCGTTAGCAGCACCACATAGCCAAATCCACGCCGCGTAAAGGTTGCCGTGAGCGATCGCATACTGCGATTGGTTCGAGTGAGAACGCGCAGCAATTGCAAGCCGCGAACGGCTCTGGCGGTTCTCAAAACTCGAACCACTTGGATAATTCGCAAGGTTCTCAAGGCAGGTAGAAACAGCGCGATCGCCGTCAGCCAGTTTGCTTTGAAATAAGCAGCTTTGCGAGGTGCAAGAATTAGCTTGAGAATGAATTCAAGAATGAAAATTATCCAAATTACCAAGCTAAGTGTTTCGAGAAGTGGAGTTAATCCCCAGGTTAGTTCAACAATAAACAGCGCCAACCAAACAAAACTCAGCAACAGCATCGGCATTTCCAGCCAGTCTTCAAGCTGCTGCAAGATCTCGAACTGTTCCTGCTCAATTGCTTGCTTCTCAGGTCGATCGAACTGCTGCATTACGACAATTAATCATCTGGTGTTTCTAATACAATGACATCAACCAGCGGTGTTGCGTTGAAGTCTTGATTCAATAGACGCGATTGAATCGCTTGAGTGAGATCAGCGCGAATTTGTTCAGCCGTTTGCATCGCCTCTGGCTGTCGCTGAACATAGACGACGCACAGCAACGTATTTTGCCCTTGAATGTTGGCTCTGGTAAAGCGCACATTTGATTCGACCAGTTGAACCGAATCATTTTGCTCAACGACCTGCTGCAAAGCGGCATTTGCCCGCTGAGCGCGGCTCGATCGCTGTAAGTTCGGTGAATTAGAAAACTGCCAGATCAGCAGTCCCGTCAGGGCAATCACACTGAGTCCAATGGCGATCGGAAATACGCCGCGCTGGCCGCGCTGATAGCGACTTCCCCGTGTTGATAGCCCAAACAGGCGGAAGACCAGTGCCGCCGCCAAATTAATGCCACCCAGTTGCAGCAGCAGCAAAAACAAGCCGTTCACCGCCAGATCCCACCGTCCGATCGCGCCTGCCATGCCGATGATGCCTGCGGGCGGAGCCAGCGAAGCCGCCACCAGCATTCCGGTTGCCGCACCGGATACTAAACTGCTGCGATCGGACTGAACCAGGGTCAGCGCTCCCGCCGCTCCTGCCGCCAGGGGAATTAGCACGGAAACAGTGGAAATCTGGCTGCTCTCTAGCATCAAACTGGTGGGAATTTGCTGCTGCAAAATCCAATTGAGCAAGGCAGTTGTGGCGATCGTGACACCCAAAGCAGCAAAATAGCGAATGATGCTGCGCCCTAATAATTGACGATCGCCGCGTGCCGTTGCCAGGGCTGCATTCATCGCGGGACCTGCAAACGGAGCCAGCAGCATCGCCGCCACCAGGAGATAAACCGTATTGGTGTACAGACCAATCCAAACGACAACGCCTGCGATCGCGGCATAGCTCAGAAATCCTTTCCAAGATCCGGTACTTTGCAAGCCCGACAGGAAGATTTCGATCGGGCTGCGCTCCTCCACGTTTGTCACCTGATCGGCAGCAGCTTCGGCGGGTGGATGCAGCGCCATGATTCCAGTCGGCAGCAGCGTAAAGCTCAAATCCGGTATGTTTTCCAGCTTGTTGAGCAACGTTTCAACTTTACCGTTTGAAACGTGAATGAAGACCAAATCGATCGATCGATCGACTCCGGTAGCTTCAATTTGCGCCAAGTTCGTACCGTCACAGGCTTTGGCAACCTCTAAAACGGTCTTTCCATATCCCTGCGGCACCTGCACAAGAAGCTGACGCATATTTTTGATCTGCTAGTTGTTTGCTCTTCTGAGAACAGCGTTTTTATTGAAGATTTCGATCACCTTGTGAAGAAATCGCTTTAACCATTACGGATTCACAATTACGGATTCACGATGTAGTTTCTGGCTGCTTGATTTTCAGCAAGCGGGTCTAGTCTGCCCTGATGCACCAAGGCTTGATGAATGAAAGCAGAAACTTCTCCGCGAGTTGCAGGCTGCGTCGGATTCAGAGTGCGGCGATCGGGATGGTTGACAACAATTCCAGCGGCGGTTGCCTCTGCCACATCATCAACAGCGTATTGCGGAATTTGGTCAGCATCTTGATAGTAATCGCTCACTGCAAGAGACACGGGACGCTGGGCTGTCGGCGCATTTGCCGATGCATTTTCAGTGGCCGCAGGTGCGCTGGCAGGAGCTTGAGAACTAGCAGCAGTTGCTCTCGCAGGAGCGGTCATTAACGGCTGCATCAAAACGGTCATTGCCATCGGAAACATCATCGGCCTTCTGGCCTGCTGGCGACGAGTGGCAGGCTGCTGGGGAGCGGCAGCAGGTGCGGCGGCAGCGGTTGCAGCAGGCTTTCCCTCAGTTGTGGTTGTTGCAGGTAAATCTAAATTTTGCGCGAGCGCAACCAGCACTTCGGTTCGCGTCACAGGCTGATTGGGACGAAATTCGCCGCCCGGATAGCCTTTCATAAAGCCCATCTCATACGCTTCTTCGATCGCAGGGGCAGCCCAGTAGCCCGTTGGAATATCTTTGTAAACGCTGCCGCTGGCAATTTGTCGCTCTGGAGTTTGAGAAAAGGCTTGGCGAATGATGGCGGCAAATTCATCGCGATCGACGGGTTGCTCAGGCCGAAAGGTGTTATCAGGATAACCTGTGACAATATCGCGTTCTTCTAACACTTGAATAAACGGCTGCGCCCAATAGTTTTGGGTATCTGGAAAGCTAGTGTTGGTAGGCGATGCGCTTGGTGCAGCGGCCACTGCTGGAGCCGGAGTATAGTATGGGGCGATCGCGCCAGCGGCTAGGCCAAACGTCAACAGCGTTACGCCTACCACCGAAGCAGTTTGAGAATGAAACATCATTGGTTCTTACCCAGTTTTCTACACAAGTAGATGCTATCGAGCAGGCTGCTTGAGTTGCTGTACCGAGCGAAAGAGATATCAACGTGTGAATCTTTCTAAAGAACGAATAATCACTTAATTTGTCATTCGTTGGAGAGATGAATTGTCAGATTGATACAAATTCAAGCAAAATTTCAAGCGTCGTTTGATAGAAAAACTAAACCAACAAACCGAACAATCAACCAATAGAATTCGCTGATACACTGCAATCAAATTACTGTTTATCTCAACCTACTAGGGGTTATCGCTTGACACTCGGACGCTGGCTTGGGCTTGCTGCAATTTTGATTGCACTTTATGTTTTGTGGCAGATTCGATCGCTGCTGCTACTGTTTTACATGGCGGTTGTGTTTGCAGTCGGACTCAATCGAATTGTGCGGCAGTTTCGTCAGTCAGGATTGAAGCGCGGCTTTGCAGTTGCATTCACCGTCGTCATCGTTATCCTCATCGGTGGATTGTTCGTTGCTCTGATGGCAGTACGAGTTGCAGATCAACTCGACCAACTGATTGATTTAATTCCTGGTGCGATCGCTCAAATTGCCACTTTAGGCGATCGGCTACAGGCGCAGATTCCCAGTCGGATGCTAGAAGGATTGCCAAACCTGACAAACTTAAGCATCCAAATTCAGCGAGTTGCGAACTGGATCATTATTAACCTCTACCAAACTTTTTCTAATTCTTTAGCCCTGCTGCTCAATGGTTTGCTGCTTATCGTATTAACGCTGATGCTGTTAGCAAATCCTAAATCCTATCGCAATCTATTGATCCGAGGTTCTCCAGCATTCTACCGCGATCGCGTCGATTTTATCTTGACTGAATGCGAATCCGGTTTAGTTCACTACTTGGGCGGCATTGGACTGAGTATGGCTTTCATTGGCATCACCTCAACTATTGGATTGCTGGCGCTGGGTGTTCCGCTCCCATTTGTGAATGGATTGATTGCAGGTATATCGGCATTTGTTCCTTACATCGGCGCGATCGCCAGCGTTGTCCCACCTGCCCTGCTCGCGTTGCTAATTTCTCCCTGGAAAGCGATCGCAGTTTTACTTTTATATTTTGTGATTCAACAGATTGAAGGCAACTGTATCACGCCCATTATCATGAAACGGCAGGTTTCTTTATTGCCTGCCACAACGCTAGCGATTCTCACGGCTTTTGGCAGCTTTTTTGGGGTACTGGGATTATTTTTGGGGTTGCCAATTCTCGTTGTTGCTCAAATTTGGCTGAAAGAAGTGCTGGTAAAAGACATTTTAGATCAGTGGAACAACCCTCAGTTCCTCGATGAGTCAGGCGTGAACTTGAAACTGACCCGAACACAAGGTCACGCCCCAATTGGTCAACCCGTCATCGACAGTGTCGCGCGTAACTATGGGCAGAACATTTCGATTCTCGGTGCGCTTAGTACTGACGGCATTGTGGCCGCGATGACCGTTCAGGGTAGTGTTGACGCACTGGTGTTTGCCCTTGTGGGCTATTCAACTGAAATTGTCTGTAGGTTTTTCCTATCCCAGAGTGAGGGAAGAGGGATAATTGAAAACTTTTCTTAAGCAAAGCCACATTAAGAATTTAGTGGATAGAATGCATCATATAGAGCTTCAAGCGCAGCTTCGCTCCGCGCTCGTAAGTTTCATCCCTCAAGTGCGTTTCGGATGCTCCACACTGGCTCGCACCCTTTGAGAATTCCAATCAACACCTAAACATGAGTACAAAACCACGCAAGCCGCGCATGGAAGCAGTTTTTCATGACCGAAATGAACTTCTTCGTGCTCAAACTAGACTACTTCAATACAATCTCAGTTTCAGCCAGTTTGTTCGCTCTGTTCTATGCGAACAACAACTGCCACCTCATAGCTTGGACTTTGAGGAATACCAATCGATCGTGCGGTTTCAGCGATTGCAGGTGAGCATTCTTGATAATCTTCGCTACCTGCGAGTGCAAGCTCGTCTTGGTCGGATTGCTGCCCCAGATCTCGCTCAACTCGATGACGCAATTGCAGCTAGCCAAGCTGCTAGTCAAGCTGTTCTAAAGCTAGTATGGGCGATCAAGACTCCGCAGAGCGCCATTTCGCTTCTTGATCAAGCTAGCAATAATTCGTCCACAACGGGCAAGAGTTTCTAATAATTCTTGCAGCGTGTATTAAATGAATTACTGTTAGCTTTTTCCACTGTTAAAACAGCACTTTCATCAGCCAGCGATTGTGCAACTTTCCTGCTAAGTTGCACAATCTAACCCTTCATGCATTCAAATCAATGCTCATTGCCGTTCATACGAAGCCTCACAACATCTACCACGTGCTGAAGTACGTGGTAGAAAAACCCGGTGTTGAAATTGTTGGCAGCACTCTCGTCTCTGACTCAATTGCTGACTTGGAAAAGGAAATTTTGATCACACAACCGCTGAATCGCGCCGTTATGCGTAATCTTTACCACGGCAAGATTAGTGTTAAAAAAGGAACAGTACTTTCAAGCGCTCTTTGGGAAGCAATTGCGTTAGATCTTCGTGATGCAATGGATTACAAGGAACAGCCATACCTGTTAGCACGCCATAGACACCAAGGTCATGATCACGTGCATGTGCTCTTCGGTCGAATAGATGAATCAGGTAAATGTGTATCTGATAGTTGGGATTACTACAAAGCTCAGGTAGCTCTTAGAGAAATTGCTGAGCGCTATGAACTACCCTCTCTCAAATTTAGCTGGGAGAAACTTGAGAACGCTCCCACTTTTGCTGAAGTGCATCGCCAAGAAGTTCAGCAGCAAGAATATATGGTGGGACAACGCACTCAACTACCTGATGTTTCAATCCGATCGCAGCTTATCCAGGCGATTCAAGCCCACGTAGGAGATAATCCAACACTGCCTCAATTTATCGAGCGCTTACAGCGGGAAGGAATTGAAGTGAGGATTTATCCGCAGCGCCCCGGACGGCAACCAGGAGATCCACCAGGAATCAGCTTTCAATTGCATGGTGTCAAGTTCGCAGGCTCAAGTTTGGGACGAGGTTATAGTCTGCCTGGACTCCAGAAATACCATCAGGTCAGCTATGTTCCAGATCGAGATGATCTGCTTGTCACAAATCTTTTAGCCAATCCAGTCACAGTTATTGAACATCAGCTAACACTCGACACGACTGAATGTGAGACAATGCTGCCTGAAAAAATTGAGGAAAACTGGCCGGGAGTGAAACAACAGCTTATCGAAACCTGTTACTTTCCTCAAGAATTAATTGACCAACTGCATCAGCAAGGGTGGCTATATGCCGACCGAAAAAAACGTTGGGTATTCGTCGAATCCTCAATGGAGGGATTACACCTGAATGGTTTATGCTTTGATTTCGAGGGCGCAAAAACGTTTGAAACTTTTGCTCCACCAGAGCATCATCTAAACAGTCTTTTCCGGCTACAACAAGGAGAAGGAAAAATTGACCAAGTGATCGTCGTAAGCGACCCATTGGAAGTTCTCGCTACCTATGCCCTTGATGGGCAAGTTGAACCCGACAAGACGACTTTGTATCTTAGTACAATTCGTCCTGAACAGCTTCCCTTGGAGATCTTAAAAATTGCCTCAAGGGTCATGTTATCTAGTTGTTGTACTGATGCTATCAAAGTGACATTAACTACTGAAGTTCCACATCTTCAAGTTATTGATCCAGCTCATGAACAGGGTTGGCTAGGACAGTGGCTACAAACTGTGCAGCTAACTCAAAAACCATCTTCTACTCAGAAAGAATTTCAAGTCGAACTTGATTGAACACACCTGCAAACTTTGTTGAATTAAAGTCTGTAGCTTTGAAAACATCTCAACTGGCGCTCGTCAATAGTAATGGCTTTAACTAGTTTAAGCACTATCTTCACTAGAAACTTTTGCTATGGTCTAGAATCATACGATTTGTCATCTATTGGCAACATATCTGTAACCGCGATCGCCCCCGCCTCTCCCATAATTTCCGCAAACGCGGCTTCCGCCGCTGCTTGGTCTGCCGCCTTGGTGTAGCGCCGGAAGTTCTGCACTGACTTGTGGCGCGTCAAGGTCATCGCATGATACGGATTCATCCCCTTGAGTACCAGCGTCGTCGCAAAGGTATGCCGGAAGCGATGAGCATGAAATGCAATTCCCGTCTGCTCGGCAATCTGATTGATCAACTTGCGAATGCCGTCATACCCTAAGCGCTGCCCCGCATTCCGGCGAGAGTGCGACACAAACAACGGTGACTCATCCACCAATTTCTCTCCCGCTTGCTGTCGCCACTGCAAATAATGCTCTAACTCTTGCTGACCTTGAACCGTCAGTGGCACGAACCCCTTGCTATCTCAGGGCAAACGCATCTAAATTGAGGTTGGAGTAATTGGGGTAGGATGCAGGCTTACGCTAAATCTGCTCCATGTCATGGATGAATTGACGATTGCTCCGACCATTCTCAACCATTTTGCCAGCCTGGAAGATC
>NZ_JACJPO010000090.1 GCF_014696105.1 Microcoleus sp. FACHB-1515 | reverse complement strand
GATTGCCCGCTTCGTCTGAAGCCTTCATCTACATTGCGATGATTCGACTGATGTTACGCACACTGGCCTGAGTCTTTTGCAACCTTCTCCGTATTTCTAAACATCCTCTGAAAGGGTTTAGATGAAATTGTCGCGCGGACAAATTCGGCTGAAGATCGAGATCATTGCATGTTTCAATCCCTGAAAGGGTTTAGATGAAATTGTCGCGGCGACGGCTGTATGGCGGACGGCGAATCACAAAGGTTTCAATCCCTGAAAGGGTTTAGATGAAATTGTCGCCGGGAGCTTCGCTTCCTTCGGGCGCAGCTTCCCGTTTCAATCCCTGAAAGGGTTTAGATGAAATTGTCGCTGGACAGGTCTGGTATTCCATGCCAGACCTTGAGGTTTCAATCCCTGAAAGGGTTTAGATGAAATTGTCGCCCCATCAACCCTTCGCTGTTTGCACGAAAGATGAGTGTTTCAATCCCTGAAAGGGTTTAGATGAAATTGTCGCCCGCTAACACGAAACTTGTTTAGACCGATTTCGCTGTTTCAATCCCTGAAAGGGTTTAGATGAAATTGTCGCCGATCGATCAGGGCAGCAGCGCGATAGCTCAGTACGTTTCAATCCCTGAAAGGGTTTAGATGAAATTGTCGCCGTTGTGGAAAGATTGCGGAAAGTCAGATTACCGTTGTTTCAATCCCTGAAAGGGTTTAGATGAAATTGTCGCGCCAATCACGATGTCGTTCTCCAAACTCTGTCGATTTCGAGTTTCAATCCCTGAAAGGGTTTAGATGAAATTGTCGCTTTAACGAGTATGTCTTGCCTTGACGCAACACCTGGTTTCAATCCCTGAAAGGGTTTAGATGAAATTGTCGCGGCAGTGTAAAAGCAGGGATTGTGGCAAAATCACTTGTTTCAATCCCTGAAAGGGTTTAGATGAAATTGTCGCCCGTGCTGTAGCAGTGGACTTGCCAGTAGAAGCTGGTTTCAATCCCTGAAAGGGTTTAGATGAAATTGTCGCCCCGATCGCGTTTTGGTCGATCGCGCTGCTTGAGGTTTCAATCCCTGAAAGGGTTTAGATGAAATTGTCGCCTGCATCGCCGCTAAGCTACAACAGCACGACGGGGTTTCAATCCCTGAAAGGGTTTAGATGAAATTGTCGCATGAGCAGCTTGCAACTGAAACAGGAATCAATCAAGTTTCAATCCCTGAAAGGGTTTAGATGAAATTGTCGCGTGAGCCGCTGGCCGCTGCTACCCTCTGAGGTGATGTTTCAATCCCTGAAAGGGTTTAGATGAAATTGTCGCACCAGCAGGCCACCTGAGAGCAGGCCGCAATGAAAGTTTCAATCCCTGAAAGGGTTTAGATGAAATTGTCGCTTTGCTGCTCTTGCGATTTTGCCACCATGCGATCGGTTTCAATCCCTGAAAGGGTTTAGATGAAATTGTCGCCGGGCACGGCGAATTGGCTCCGCGTCAATGGCAAGTTTCAATCCCTGAAAGGGTTTAGATGAAATTGTCGCCCGGAGTGTGATTCTACCTGCGAGTTGCAAGATTACTGGCGTTTCAATCCCTGAAAGGGTTTAGATGAAATTGTCGCCAGGTGCGCGACAAGGCCGATACCGCGCTCAACATGTTTCAATCCCTGAAAGGGTTTAGATGAAATTGTCGCAAGGATGCGAGCCGGAAGCGTAGGATCTGGCGAGTTTCAATCCCTGAAAGGGTTTAGATGAAATTGTCGCTTATCAAGTCAAAACTGGGTCAGTCCAGACAGTTTGTTTCAATCCCTGAAAGGGTTTAGATGAAATTGTCGCCTCAGACGCGCAGACCTCAGCGACGCAGTCCTCAGTTTCAATCCCTGAAAGGGTTTAGATGAAATTGTCGCCATCATCGACTTGGGGCGCTATTGGGGGTCGATCGACGCGGTTTCAATCCCTGAAAGGGTTTAGATGAAATTGTCGCTTCAGTCCGCCCTTGACAGAATCAACGGTCATTTGTTTCAATCCCTGAAAGGGTTTAGATGAAATTGTCGCTCGCTACTTGCTGTGTATTTGGGAACTCGCCCAGGTGTTTCAATCCCTGAAAGGGTTTAGATGAAATTGTCGCCAGATTCCGCCCGCAGTTTTGCACACAGCGCTTCAGTTTCAATCCCTGAAAGGGTTTAGATGAAATTGTCGCCAGCCACGTCACGCTTGGCGCATGGCGCGATCGCAAGTTTCAATCCCTGAAAGGGTTTAGATGAAATTGTCGCACGCCTCCACGCGCCTCGATAAGCGATGACACCAGGTTTCAATCCCTGAAAGGGTTTAGATGAAATTGTCGCTCGCGGCAGAGTATTTGCTGCTGCAACTGCAAGAAGGGTTTCAATCCCTGAAAGGGTTTAGATGAAATTGTCGCCGCTAACCGAAGAATCGCTCAAGCGGCAAGACGGCGTTTCAATCCCTGAAAGGGTTTAGATGAAATTGTCGCCAATTTAAACCGCTTGCAGGGTCAGCGTTTGCCGGTTTCAATCCCTGAAAGGGTTTAGATGAAATTGTCGCCACTGCTGCGCTACCTGCAAACGCATTTTGGTAAAGTTTCAATCCCTGAAAGGGTTTAGATGAAATTGTCGCATTTCAGCAATGGCGCGAAAGGCTTGCACCTTATTGTTTCAATCCCTGAAAGGGTTTAGATGAAATTGTCGCCGCCTTGTCGGGCGACATGCCTTTAGAGCGACGAGTTTCAATCCCTGAAAGGGTTTAGATGAAATTGTCGCTGGGTTTGTCGTCCTCAGTCACGAGGGAAACGCCCGTTTCAATCCCTGAAAGGGTTTAGATGAAATTGTCGCCCGCGCGGTTCGCGGCGCGTCGTCCGCACGGTGCGGTTTCAATCCCTGAAAGGGTTTAGATGAAATTGTCGCTCTTCACCATCAATAGGAGGAACTACAACAGGTGGCACTATGTTTCAATCCCTGAAAGGGTTTAGATGAAATTGTCGCGATGTAGCCTCAAAAAATGCGATCCTAATTTCATGTTTCAATCCCTGAAAGGGTTTAGATGAAATTGTCGCTCTTTCATCTGGAAGCATTTTGCCGCTCTGCATATCGTTTCAATCCCTGAAAGGGTTTAGATGAAATTGTCGCTTAAAATTTTCTGACATTTCCTCAAATGATCCCTTAAGTTTCAATCCCTGAAAGGGTTTAGATGAAATTGTCGCGCTTTTTGTTTTTATGAGTCCGGCGGCGATAATGACGATGTTTCAATCCCTGAAAGGGTTTAGATGAAATTGTCGCACGTGGATCAGAACTCGATCGGATGGAAAATCCCCTGTTTCAATCCCTGAAAGGGTTTAGATGAAATTGTCGCTATGAAAAATAATCTCAGATCGTCTACCCTTTCCAAGTTTCAATCCCTGAAAGGGTTTAGATGAAATTGTCGCGCGCGTGAGTATGTCAGGATTGCTCAGGAGCAGGGCGACGTTTCAATCCCTGAAAGGGTTTAGATGAAATTGTCGCGGCGATCGCCTGAAACACTTGCTGTATGTAGT
This sequence comes from Microcoleus sp. FACHB-1515, assembly GCF_014696105.1. GTDB lineage: Bacteria > Cyanobacteriota > Cyanobacteriia > Elainellales > Elainellaceae > JAAUTJ01. Next base: position 32,672 of record NZ_JACJPO010000090.1, on the reverse strand, counting down.
TTTCAAGGTTCGATTGCGCGGATCGCCTAGTTTGTAGCATTTTTGATGCTCAATCAGGTTAATCATTCGCCTAGCTTAACCCTTACACCTCAAACCCCGCCACCTTTTCAGCCTCTGCGCGGAACTCATTTTACTGAAAAATGCCTCAAGCTCGGTCAACGCCTCAGTTTCAGCCTTTTGTTTGCTCAAGCGTTTCAAAACACCCACCCTTCCGCGCATCACACGAAGAAAATAGTGTCATCTCGAACCGCTTCGCCGCCAATTCGCTCCACTTTCGCTTGACAGCAGCGGCACAGGAAATAGAAGCGAATGCTGTCTTGATCGGGTTTAATCAGTTTGTGGAGGCGCGATCGCAACTTTGCATACTGCGTCTCGGTCAGATCGCACTCAAACACGCTGTACTGCATCCACTGACCGTAGGATTTGAGAATCTTGTGGATTTTCGATCGGCGTTTGTCTTCAGGAATGTCATAGCTAACAACAATATGCATCGTGCCCTACTTCAAGACGAGTGGTGGATATTTGTCGGTTTCACCCATCAAATACTTCGCCATCAGACGCGCCTGAATCTCAAACGCCTCCTGATAGGTACACTGCGTCTGCAAAACCGGATGCTTAAACTTAGATTGCTTTTTCTGCTCATACAGCCGCAGAAATGTCCGCAGTCCTTCAGGAGTCAGCGAGACAGCGCCGCTGAGCGGTTCGGTGACAAAATGTTGTGGGGACAGAACTCGACGATTCAGCCCGCCCAGCACGATCGCATCCACCACGATCGGGCGAAATTCTTCCATCAAATCCAGCGCGAGTGAAGGTCGTCCATACCGTTCGGTGTGCAGATAGCCCAGATACGGATCAAAGCCGACCAAGTTGACCGCACTTTGCACATCATGCCGCAGCAAGGCATAACCGAGGCTCAGCAAAGCATTGACCGGATCGGTGGGTGGACGACGATTGCGAGTCGTAAATTGAAATCCTTCCGCCCGAATTAGCGCATTGAAGCTGCCGAAGTAGGCCGCACTGCCACTTCCTTCTAGGCCGCGCAGCGAATCGATCGCCCCTGTCGTATCAATTGGCGCGATCGCCTGCTCAATCTGCGTGATGGCAGTTTGTAGCTGAACTGGAAATTCTCGCTGTCCGCGCAGTAGCGCATTGCGATAGTTCTTCAGTTTGCCTCGGACAAATCCCCGCACCAGATGCAGGGCGGCTTCAGATGGCGCAATTGCTTTCCACTGAGCCGATCGCACAAAGATATTTTTGGTTAGCTCCGGCTCCAATCGTCCCAAATAGCGACCCGTCGCAGTCAGAAAGCTCAAGGCGATTTTGCGTTCCAGCAGTTCAATCACAACTGCGGGTGAAACCGTTGCCCGTCCCAACACCACGACTCCTTCAACCTTAATAAGCGGCACATCCAGCAGCGTTTGTTTATTCGCCCGAACGGTCAGACGCTCATCCGTTTTACCGATGAAACTATCGTCTTGCGTGATGTAAAGCGTTCCCATGATTTCGTCCTAACGAGTTTCCTGATAGCGGGCAACTTTAGCGACAGCTTTCGGCAAGCATTGAGCATGAAGGCTGCATCCTTGGCAGCGGGGAGAATACACCGCAGGCGGCATCTCTCCCGTATTCAAAATGTGAGCGACAGATGCGACAGAGGCGATCGTCTGTTGCCGCAACTCATCTGTGAGTTCAACCGCTTGCCGCTGATGCGATTGGGCGTAGTAGAGATAGCCGATCGACACAGGCTGTCCGGTCATTTCTTCCAAACAAAGTGCCTGAGCGCAAACCTGTAGTTCATCGTTATCAAACTCGCCGCGCTGTCCCCGCTTGTACTCCACCGGATACCAGTGCCCATCGTTCTCCTCAATCAAATCTGATTTTCCAATCAGGCGATACCGCTCTGACTTCAGCCAAACAGCTCGAATTTGCCACGTCTCTTCTCGCGAACTTTCGCTTAGTGTGTGAACGCGATCGTGGAGATGCGTGCCTTCGATCGTGTACTGATTGTCAACAAATCCGCCCAAACAAAACATCCGCCAGCAGCGATGCGGACAGTAGGCGTATTGATTTAGGGCCGCGATCGGAATGTAGTCATCCATCAGCTTTTCACCCTCCTCACCATGCCCATGCCCATTGGCGTTTTGCGTCCCACTCCGCTGTAAATCGCAAAATCAGCTAAGGTATTGATTTGCTTGATAGTTTCTAAACCAACATCGCCTAAAATCCGAAAGCTAATCGTTCCAACACATCCAGCAAATTTGCCATCCGGGTGATTCACCAGTTCAGTTTGCAGATCGAAATAGCTGGGAAACAAACACTCCGTCAGCGGCTCTTGAAACGGAATGTTGCTATAGCGATTCCAGCGATTGAGCAAGCTGTTAAAAATACATTCTCTCGTCGGTAGGGCTGAATCGTATTTACCCTGACGAAATGTGGCAGGTGTGCAAATGGCGATCGAAATCTGCCGCAACTGATCAGAAGCTTGCTCATACAGTTGCGCGTAGGAACTAAAGTTTGCCCAAGGTTGCGTTGATTGGGCAGTACCTAATACGCTTGTAATCTGCAAATCTGCCGAGCCTAAATGCCAGGAATGCGAAGGATTCAAGTTAAGCCATAGGGGAGTAAGATGTCCAAACAGCGTGTCATCTAATAGAGAAATCCGCCACCAGCAAGGTGTCCCTGCGGGAATCGCTCGATGATGCTCCCACTGCAACCGATCGCCTCTTTGAGATCGATTACCAACCTGCAACAAACTCAACGTAAACGCTTTGTCCGTTTTTTGTTCATGCAGTCGATCGCCTAATGCACGATCGACTGAACTAACCAACGTTAGAAATAGGGCGTGGAGATGTTTACCTGTGAGATATCCGGACGGAATGGGCGATCGAGGTTGCAGATTCAGCACTAAACTATGTGGCATAAGCAGGAAGAGAAAAATCAGGAAGATCAAATAATCCAGAATGCTTCTTCGTCCATTAGGCGAATTTTGATACCGTTGAGCGCTGCGGCCACAATTCCAGCAAAGCCAGGAAAAATGGTGTAAGATTTGCTGCCATCGCGACAGGCGATCGTAATGGGATACGAAGCAATTCCCCATTTTCGCAGTCGAATGATAATTCCTTGATTGGCGATCGTCGAAACAATTACACCTGGAAGTAACTGTTTTTCTAAAGTTTTCAATAGTGGAGTCGGTGAAGTTGCACCATTGAGTGTTCGCTGAATCCGACAGTTTTGGAATGCACTCAATTTGTTTAACTGAGTTGAATTAAATTGAGCAATATCCCCTTCGTCATAGTTGAGATGGAAGCTAATTTCATACGTTGCTTGGGCGCGATCGACAATCTCAATCACTTCGCCATTGCTCTCAAACTCGTAATAACGAAGTAGATGAATTGGATCGAGAATCGTTTCCTCTGATTGGTCTAGCAAAAAACCTTTCGGATCGCGAATTTGCAGGTTCTTAAATAGGCTAGCGCGAAATTGAAATAAAGGTGCGTAGCTGGCGCTAAAGCGAGTTGCAAACTGTTTGAACATTGAGGCAACTTTTGGAACGTCTCGAAGCAGATTCTCAAAATCTCTCAAACTTTTCTGCTTAGTTCGCAGGGCTTCCCAATCTTCTGGCGATTCGCTACGGAGAAATGCAGATACGATCGCCCATCGATACTGACCTTTCACCCATCTCAACGGATCGCCTGCTAAATCTTTTTCGGAAGCATTCGCGATTTGTTGAGCCATTTGCAACGCTTTCATTCGGTCTTGATAATACTTCCAATCCCGTTTTCCCCCTAGCACGACCTTGATGGTTTCAAATAGCTTAGGCACGTAGTTTGCTTGTGGCAATTGATCTAGCAAATCTTCCAATATCAGCAAGGGGCGTGCTGTTTCAAGTAGCGCTTCTGACTGCCAATAGGCTTCTAGAAAAGGACGATCGAGGCATTTCATTTCAGACAATTTTTGGGTAAGTGAATCACGGCCACCTTGTAAATCAACTTCAGCAAGATTTTCTTCCCATGCCTGCTCAGGTAGATAAGCGATCGCCTCAGAAGAAATGTTCGTTTGAGCTTTACCCAGGACTCGCCCGACTCGTCCAATTCGCTGCCAGAATGCCGCGCGATCGCGAGCCGAAAAAATCAGCCAGTCGAGATTTTGCCTTTGGGGTTCAGGATGGCGATTGAAGTTGAAGCCAACATCAACTGTACTAGTGGCTAAAATAATTTGTTTTTGGGCAACTTCTTCCCGATCTACTTTTGGTGTTGAGCCATGAATCCTACCGAATTTTTCAGATAATCCTTTAGCTTTCAATAAGTCAGCTAAATCGTTGATTTGAACTTTAGAATCGAGGATAACAGCACCGTTGCGATCGGGGTGTTCTGCTAGCCGCTTTATAACTTCATCGGCCAGTTCTTTCAGGAATATCTCTCTATCGGGCTGAGGACGAATTTCAAGTTGAACCGCAGTTTGTGAGGGAATTGGGCGATCGCCTACTTCACCATCAATTCGTTTGATTCGTACTCCTTGATCTTTCAAGACAGCCAGCGCAGATTCACAGGCAGGTTCCGGCGTTGCAGTTAGCAAAATGACGCGCCGCCCTGCCTGAAAGAATCCGAAAATGTGCAAATAAGCCAGGTAGAACAGCAGTCCAACTAACTGCTTAGCATCGTAAAGATGAAACTCGTCAAAGATGATTGTAGAGAACTGCGTGTAGAAGCTTGTTGCCAGGTTGATTTTATCTTTTTGGTTGTAGCTAAAAAACGTGGCGTAGTAGAAAATATCTGGATTTGTCACCAGTAATAGCGGGCGATTAGCTCCAACTTCAGGGAAAATCGTGGCCGGATTGCGAATCAAACTATTTAGCTTTTTACCGGGGCGAAAGCCGACTCGATTGCTTGACCACTGTCGAATTTCTCTCGCTGAAACTGCTTTGACAACATGATTGAGCTTTCCACAACTCGATCGAATAAACGTTTCTGCTGCCTGCGCCTGCTGTTCAATCAGCGCGTTGGTCGGCGCAACGTAGACAGCGTTGCTGTGGGGTTGATGGAGCAGAACTGACAAACCTGCTCTTGTTTTGCCTGTTCCGGTTGGCGCTAAATCCAAGACGATATCGTGATCTTTCGAGGCAAGAAAAACATCGGCTTGATGTTGAAGAACTTGCCCCATAAATTGCAGTTCATCTGGCGGGCGATCACATTCTGAAATGCTGCGCGGCTCCAGATGAGTTTTGATTGATTCAGGTGTCATTCGATCGCCCTCCACCACAAAATTGCAAATTAGCTGGCGTGATGTAATCTCCTAGCTTCCAAGCAGAGCCGTGAAAGCGCAGATTTTTGACGATCGAGCTTGGCGGCATCGAAATTAAATCGAAAGCAAGCAGCGTTAAGTTCGTCGGTAAATCAGCCGAAGTGAAATAAGCTTGACTAGTGTATTCTCCAGCCGCTAAAACTTCCACAGGCATTTCTTTGAGAATCTTGATCCGAACTTTGCTCATGAATTTGCCAAGTCGAATATATTCGGGCAGTTCGCGATCGCCAAACACTAAAGTATGAAATTCATTTCCCCGTTCAATCATCCGCAAGCGTCCGGTTTGAGGATAATTGCTAGGACGAAAAGTGTTTGGTTTATCACCTTGACGCACTTTGAGCATATCGACACGGGCAGTCGCGACTCGATTGTTCGTCATGGCGTACCAGTAGGCGTCGGAGAGCGCGTTGAATCGCTCAAATCGAAAGGTTGGAGTGCCGATCGCTGACCAAGCCGGAAGAACATAGCAGCTTGAATTGAGCGGCGTTAAATCTTCGCTGTAGCTCGGTTTTCCAACATCGCGTCCGCTTAGACGATAAGGCGATCGCGCCCAGCCCAAGGCGTAAGCTAAAGCATAGTTGCCGATCGTACCTTCTGTGTAGTAGGTATCTGACAATTCTCTAGAAGCGAAAAAGACAGGTTCCGCACACCAAAGTTCAATTAGCTTTGCTGTTTTGAACGGTGGAATTGTTGTTCCGTTCTGCTCGGTCATTCACTAGCTCCCAGCTTCAACGGCATCTTTTTTCTTACCTTTCGCTTTCTTGGTTTCATTCAATTGTCGAAAAGGTTCATAAGCTTCATCCAGTCGCTTTAAGAAAATTTCTCGTTCTGAATCAGACCAGTGGCGATCGACATCGGCAATGACTGCGGCCAACTCTTGATCAGACAATTGGAGGGAAATACCTCGGCGATTTGTCCATTGGAAAATCGTTTGCTGAGTTGCCTCAATGAGGTCGCCATTGTCGAGCGGATGTTCTAAAGGTTTCTGGTTGCTAGCGAATCGATCGTGAACAGCTTGTACCAATTCTAGGGAACTTGGCAATTCAGCAATGCCAGCGAAAATGCCGAGAATTTGATTCTCCATGCGCCCAACCCGACTGGATACTGCGCCGTATCGACTGGTCAACAAAATGTTGCCGAGAATATATCGAAACTCGTCAGCAGTCACATCTTTTAAAGTCACAACATCGAGAAAATGAACGCCAGGTTTGATGTACTCGCTGGTGTTCAATGCGGTGGAAGCATTGCCTTTTTCATCGCGCATTGTTCCGGTTTCAAAAATGGCATTGATTGTGCGATCGCCTAGTGTATCTGTTGCAGTCAAAATGCTGAATGCATCCTCTGTCCAAATGCGGCTTTTCTGTGCGCCTCCGCCTCCAGCAGCGAATCCGTAAAGAAAACAGTCAATGCACATTTCGCAGGGCGCATTGGTGTTGAGTGAACAGGGCAAACCGTCTTTGTTAAGGCGCAACAAGTCTTGAGCGCGAAGGTGTTCACGTCCTTTGCGACGCTCAGGTGCAATTTGTTTGCGCTTCGTTATGACAAGACGTTGCACAATTTGCTTGTCTGTTTGCCCTGCTTGGACAAATTCACGGCACATCGGTTCGCCCGTCCCCTCTGTTCGCAGAATCAATTCAGACAGCGATGTTCTCAAAACGACCAGTCCGATCGATCGCCCTTTTGGAAAGTTTTCATAGGTGGGAGCAAAGAATGGATTCAGTTTTTCGATCGACATGGTAATTTTCTCCAGTAGTGAACAAAACGATTAGAAGTTAGGCAGCAGATTCATCGGCCTGTTTAGTCTGCTTGTTTTTGTTGCGCTCTTCCCACAGTTCTCGACGTGCTTCTTGCAGGAAAAACAAATAAGCTGCTTCAAGATTCTTTTGATCGCTCAGCAATTTTTCAGGGCGACCCTGATAAACCTCTTCATAGAGCTTGCGAAGAATGTTGTAAAAATCTTTTACATTGTCAAACTTGATATACCCTTTATCAATTCGATCGAGCCGAATATGATACTTCTTCACAAGCGCACCAAACAAAAACTCTAAATCCATGTAGGATTTTTGGGAGCGAATTGCAGCAATTAACTCTGTGAAAGGCTCCGCGAGCGATGTCCGTTTATCGTCGGAACTGCCCCAAAGTCGATGTGATGCTGCAATCTGGGCTGCTGCTTTAAGATATTGAGTTAAAGCAGAATTGTCATTCGGCATAAGGCTCTCCAACAGCGTGTTTAATGGCTTCCGAATTCGCGTCCAGTTGAAAACAAGATTTGGCTCGTCTTGTTCGCGCAAAATCCAGCGCAGTAAAACAAAATACAGGCTGAACGGTTGAGCGCAAGCACGAGCTAAATCGTACAGACAGTCATCAATTTTGGATAGGCTAACGATCGCGACCGCCATTTCTGAAAGACATCGCAATCGCTTCAAAACTTCTTCTGCTTGCGATCGACTCATCAACCCAATTGAAGAATCTCCAAGCTGCAAAAGTGGCTGTAGTGTCGAGGGAATTCCTTCAATGCGCCCAAAAGTTTGCGTGGTTGTTTCTACCTGTAGGCCAGCACTGAGGACAAACGGAAATCCAAACTCAGGTGCAAGGGCAAGTTCTAGCGCAAGTCGCAACGATTTTAACAGTGCTAGCGAGGCCGTTGTTTCTCCCCAAGTGATTGGAATTGTCACCGTTGAGTGAACAAAATCACGACGTTTTGGCAGTGCAAAGCCGACAACTTTATGCGGTTTAAAGACCAGTTCTCGATCGCGATAAAGCTTTAATTCATCAATAATAACTGGCCCGCCTCCTACATTAATGTCTGCGGTTGCCTTTAACCAGTCTCGCCAGATTCTTAGCAGTTCCGGACAAGAGCCTGCTGGCAAAGCAAAGTGCAAATAGTACGGCGGCTCTTTTTTAGCAGCGGGAAAGTGAGCGCCAACGCTCATCAATTGATAGGCCAGTGCTGCCATTGGTTCAGCCTGCCGCACCGGATCGCTGGTCATGCCTCCAGGCAAGCGATTGGAAAACATTTGCACCTTTGTTCCGATCGGCATTTTGTCAGAACTCAGGGGACTTGTTTCGCTCATCGTTGCACCCAGCGAGCAGCGCTGTCGGGGATTGGCTTCAATATAAGCCGTCAGTTCATCTTGACCCGTCGGATTTTGAACAAATGGACAGCTAAGCGATCGCCGCACCGCTGATATGATCTCCTCTGAAACTTCGGTAGAATTCGATTCCGCTCCACGCAGTTCTAAAGACTCTTGCAGCGCGGCAATCACTCCGGTCATTCCATTGGCAGCTTTGGCAGCAAACAGCGATCGTCCATATAGCGCGTCAAACGGTTCGAGTGCGAGCCGCTGTTGCTCTGACAATCCGACATGAGCGGCAATTCGATCCCAAACTTGCTTCGGTGTTAGGACTGGTTCGACTTCGCGGTAGCTGAGATAAGCCGCCTTCATGCCTTCTGAAATGCCAAACTCTTCAGCAGTAGTGGCCGCAATTAATCCTGCCGATCGCGCAGCTTCAAGGGCGATCGCATCCACTTTTTGACTGCCCCATTTTTCAATATCGCCTTGAAGCTTTTCCTGCTTGAATCCAGCTTTCTTTTTCTCAAGCAGTGCCAGCACAACCGTTAACACTTGATCGCGATCGTGCTGCACGGCCTGGTTGGAAATCTTGATGCCGTCTTTGGTTGCTCTCACCAACTGCTCAATATTGCCGCCAAAGACCTGATCGATTTTAGTTTGCCAAGCGGCAGCAATGTCCATCGTCAAGTCGATCGCCTTGGCTCCTTCCACCAAAATGCCATCTGGAAAGATCGCTAGCACATTGTATTGATGCTGATGCAGCACTTCTTCGCAGGCACTGAGTAACAGCGACGTTATGTAGCCACGATCCTCGGTGGCTCGAATTCGATACAGCTCACAGGGGCGATCGAGCGCGTGAATTAACTCAGCCCGGATTTTTGGAATCAGCTTTTCTGCGGGTAGTTCTAAATCGAGCGAATCGGCTGCCCGCACGATCGATGCCCACTGCTCAATACGCGGATCTTCTGGCAAAAAGCGAGTCCCGTCGGTGACATGATGGGCGGAATGTCGCTCAATCAGCTTGCGGACTAATTCCAAATCCGCCTCCGTTTGAACCAGATCGCTCACGCCAGCTTGCGACAACTGCTGCTTTAAAAAAGCTTGTCGCGCCAGCGTCTTGACATTCCGCCCATTTGCGCCCTCTAGCTTATTGAGGTCGTGAACGGCAGTCGCCGCCAAAATTACGCCTCGTTGCGGTTCCGGGACTTGCGCCAAACGGCTCACCGTCAAAGCAAACTGACACGCAGAATCTAAATGTTCGGCTAAGGTACGACTCTCGCGAACTCCCGTCTGTCGGTGCTTGCCATGCAGCCTGTAGAGCGTTGGGCGAATGTTTTGGAAGTAGCGATCGTCAAGCGATGGAGAAGCGAGATCGAACAAGGACATCTGTAGATACCTAGCTGCGTGAGTCAATCAATGTCGTCAAAATGTGTAATTTCACCGTCATCTGCTTCCACTGCTCGCCAACTCAATGCTTGAATTGCTCTGCGTAGTCGCAAGATCTCCCGTTTGTACTCTTCAATTCTTGCGGCGTATTCAGCGATCTGTTGAGCAATCAGGTCGATCGAACTCTCCATAGAACAGCCTCCGGTGGGAAAATTCCTACCGCACAGTATAACCCAATTTTTCGTTTAGTGTTCTATATAGAATTTTTCAACTCTTTGAACTCCTCCAACTCAGTTAAGATAGAATCACGCTCCAAAAAATTAAGCTCTTTCAGAGATTGAAACTAGTGTTCTATGTAGACCGGAGCTTCTAGCAAAAATCAAACCCTTTCAGGGATTACTAGGCCAGGGGAAAAGTCCTCTGGCTTTTTTCTTGCTTTTTCTGTGCCGATCGCCTTGCGTTGCATTTATCTTGGCATCCACAATAGGAAGCGTCAAGGACAAAGTGAACGTACACTTTTGAGGTTTTATGGGTCGTCGGGGACAGTCGATTACACTTTCAATTTCCGATCGAGATAAAGCCCAGCTAGAGCAGATTGCGGCCGAGCAAGGAATGCTGTGGGGCGATCGCCCAAATATTTCCCGTCTTGTCGAGGCGATCGCTCGGCGAGAACTGCAAATTGGACGCAACAACGATTGGTCTAGCAGTCGTATTCAAGCGCTTCAGCAGGCACGTCGCGCCCTGATTGATACAGGTCAACTGCTGGAAGCGGAGGCGATCGCCCAACTGCTGCTAGAGCGAACTGAACTAACATTCCCAGCCCGCAGCGAACTTGAACAGTTTTTGGGCAATCCTCCGGCAGCTTGGCAGGTGCGGCTAGAGCAATTCATTCGTCGTCAGCAACCGTTTCAACTGGCGTATCGAGATGCCGCCGATCGCCTGCTCACCTTCTCGATTTACCACGCCCAAATTGTCTTTCGAGAAAAACGTTACTACCTCGACTGCTGGTGCGAGGAAACGGCGGGCAATCAAGACATTCCACCGCTGCAACATAACTGGACGCTGAGGCTCGATCGCATTTTGGATGCGGCAGTAAGCGGACTGAAAGGCGAGTGGCGCGATCGACTCGATTTGGTTGATGTGGAGATGCAGCTTTTTGAAAGACTGGCGTTTGCCTATCAAGCGCGATCGGAAGATAAGCGGGTGGAGTGGCTACCGGAACGTCCTCAAGTCCGACGTGTGATTCGACAGGTTTCCAGTACATTCTGGCTGTTTCGAGATATCTTGCCTTACGGTAAAGACTGCGTCATTATTTCACCTGAACTGGTGCGCGATCGCTTTCGGCAAGAAATCACCACCCTGCTCGATCGATACACTGAATCATGAAGAGAAGCACGACAATCCAATTGGGGAGCGTTTGCGCGAATGGGTAGGTGTTCAATTCAAATCTATTTGTGTGTAGGCTGAATTGCATGTGGGTTGAGTGTTTTAGCTGATCTGATGGGTCGATCGATCCGCGCAATCGTTCAAAGTCATACACAGCATACATTACAGTGATTTAACTTCTATCAGCAAAACATGAGGCATAATTGAAACAGCCGATTTCTTCTAATTCCGCGCGATCGAACCTCGAAAACTACATACAGTGGCCGTTCCAGACTTCCGCCATTGCGATCGACTCCAAACCCTTTCAGGGATTGAAACTTCTAGCGCCTTGATTCCAAAGCAGCAAAGTTCGCAATTGCGATCGACTCCAAACCCTTTCAGGGATTGAAACTTGCGAACGCAAACCGATCGCGCTGCGTAGAACGCATTGCGATCGACTCCAAACCCTTTCAGGGATTGAAACAATACCAGCAATATTCCAACCTACACCGCAACAGATTGCGATCGACTCCAAACCCTTTCAGGGATTGAAACTTCGGTAATGCCTTGTGACTGGGCAATGAATTCGATTGCGATCGACTCCAAACCCTTTCAGGGATTGAAACTTGCAACTTGGATCTGCTGCTGCTCAACCTGCTGCATCGCTCCGGTATTGCGATCGACTCCAAACCCTTTCAGGGATTGAAACACATTGACTTCTGCCTGACTGTCAAAAGCTTGGAATTGCGATCGACTCCAAACCCTTTCAGGGATTGAAACGGCTGCAACTGATCCAACTTTGCTGATTTTTGCCCAATTGCGATCGACTCCAAACCCTTTCAGGGATTGAAACCCATCAGGATGCCGCAGGTGTAGCAGGCATCTTATTGCGATCGACTCCAAACCCTTTCAGGGATTGAAACCAACGCTTGATTCTGCCGCGAGTTGCTGTGCAAACATTGCGATCGACTCCAAACCCTTTCAGGGATTGAAACTTTCACGCCGCTGTAGTTGCGAGAGATGAAGTTTATTGCGATCGACTCCAAACCCTTTCAGGGATTGAAACTTGCTTGTTTCGCTTTTTGGGTTAATCTTCCTTATTGCGATCGACTCCAAACCCTTTCAGGGATTGAAACTTACTCCTCCTTCGACTGGCAGAAATGCAGATGGAATTGCGATCGACTCCAAACCCTTTCAGGGATTGAAACTCAAATCCAACACCATCTAGGGTGAAAGTGTACTATTGCGATCGACTCCAAACCCTTTCAGGGATTGAAACCTTCCCGTCGATCGCTGCCTGTTGAATCATCAGCGATTGCGATCGACTCCAAACCCTTTCAGGGATTGAAACACCAGCGGCGATCGTGTCGGGGATTTCGATCGAGGATTGCGATCGACTCCAAACCCTTTCAGGGATTGAAACCCTGCTTTCCCAAAGTGCAAGCTTTAGCTGCTCGTCATTGCGATCGACTCCAAACCCTTTCAGGGATTGAAACACTCATGCAGAATTTCTAGAAGTTGGCAACTTCCAAATTGCGATCGACTCCAAACCCTTTCAGGGATTGAAACAGATTAACCGATCGAAACAAGCTCAACACCACATATTGCGATCGACTCCAAACCCTTTCAGGGATTGAAACTGTTGTCAAGGGATTGGCGATGGATACTGAAAATATTGCGATCGACTCCAAACCCTTTCAGGGATTGAAACCAAAGCAATTGCAGCAGCAGCAACCTTATTCGAGATTGCGATCGACTCCAAACCCTTTCAGGGATTGAAACCGGCTCGGCGTTGTTCTCCCCTGGCTTTTTCCTCATTGCGATCGACTCCAAACCCTTTCAGGGATTGAAACCGCGCTGCAAGTAACGATCGATGAACTTCAAAAAATTGCGATCGACTCCAAACCCTTTCAGGGATTGAAACAATTAAAACAAAAGAGACAAAAACATGAATCCTGAGATTGCGATCGACTCCAAACCCTTTCAGGGATTGAAACCGATCGGCAAAAACCTCAATTTGATGGGAAATCGAATTGCGATCGACTCCAAACCCTTTCAGGGATTGAAACCCGCTTCAACCAGCCAGCGATTGTATTGCTGAATCGATTGCGATCGACTCCAAACCCTTTCAGGGATTGAAACGAACTCTGCCAGTGGCACGGGGTGCAGTAGGCTCATTGCGATCGACTCCAAACCCTTTCAGGGATTGAAACTACGCCGGAATCAGCAGATCGAGCAAGCTTAGCTGATTGCGATCGACTCCAAACCCTTTCAGGGATTGAAACCTGATAGGTGGAATGCAGCTAAGCGTCATGATGCATTGCGATCGACTCCAAACCCTTTCAGGGATTGAAACATCTTCAACCGCACTCCTGCACCTAAAGCACCTCATTGCGATCGACTCCAAACCCTTTCAGGGATTGAAACTACGCAGCTTTTCTCTGCCAACTGCGATTGAAAACATTGCGATCGACTCCAAACCCTTTCAGGGATTGAAACAAAATGGATTCAAACAAATTGAACGCATTCAAGCGATTGCGATCGACTCCAAACCCTTTCAGGGATTGAAACAATCAACTGTTTGTCAGAATGGATGCATCGCAAGATTGCGATCGACTCCAAACCCTTTCAGGGATTGAAACAGGCAAGCGAATCCCCACTGAAACGGAACGGGAACGGATTGCGATCGACTCCAAACCCTTTCAGGGATTGAAACTACGATAACCCTGCCCTACTCAAGTCAAATCCTCATTGCGATCGACTCCAAACCCTTTCAGGGATTGAAACTTTCATCTGCAAGAAATAGAAGAATTTTTTACAAAGCGACAAATTGCGATCGACTCCAAACCCTTTCAGGGATTGAAACTAATAACATCCAAAGTTTTTTTAATATTCCTTTAGATTGCGATCGACTCCAAACCCTTTCAGGGATTGAAACTCAAGTCTTGTATGATTCCTCCTAGCGCTGCTAATGCATTGCGATCGACTCCAAACCCTTTCAGGGATTGAAACTCATTATTTAAGCTAGCAGGTAAGTTTATTGCTGCATTGCGATCGACTCCAAACCCTTTCAGGGATTGAAACTGGCTGAATCCACCGTACAGCGATCGCGACCCTGTATTGCGATCGACTCCAAACCCTTTCAGGGATTGAAACAAAACGTCGCCTGTACGCAATTCTAGTTGACTGCGAAGATTGCGATCGACTCCAAACCCTTTCAGGGATTGAAACCACTTTCCTCTAGATTCTACTAGCTTCTCAGGATCATTGCGATCGACTCCAAACCCTTTCAGGGATTGAAACTGGATATTTACACCGAAAGGAGATTGAGCATTAGGATTGCGATCGACTCCAAACCCTTTCAGGGATTGAAACATCTTTAGATCCTAAAAATATTGCTTACCTTGGATTGCGATCGACTCCAAACCCTTTCAGGGATTGAAACACGCCCTCAAATCGCGAAAGGGGTGAAATGTGCAATTGCGATCGACTCCAAACCCTTTCAGGGATTGAAACGTCAACAGGCTTATCGGATCGAAAATTCCACCTTCGCATTGCGATCGACTCCAAACCCTTTCAGGGATTGAAACCAGATGATTGCCATCAAAGGCATTGCGCTGTTCAACATTGCGATCGACTCCAAACCCTTTCAGGGATTGAAACTCGTTTACAACGTTTGGAAAAAGCAATGTTGAAATATTGCGATCGACTCCAAACCCTTTCAGGGATTGAAACATGGAGTTAATTTCTTTGGACGTTGTGACCTTTTGATTGCGATCGACTCCAAACCCTTTCAGGGATTGAAACAACTGCGGTTTAAGGCTGACCGCAAACCCGATCGATATTGCGATCGACTCCAAACCCTTTCAGGGATTGAAACTCCCAGTAGCGCTTGCTTTCTTCAATCTGAACTTGAATTGCGATCGACTCCAAACCCTTTCAGGGATTGAAACACAGCGGCGTGTTCGGCGGAAGGATCGGGCTATTTTATTGCGATCGACTCCAAACCCTTTCAGGGATTGAAACGCGGTGAACGTGGTCGATCGCACCAGACGAAACGTATTGCGATCGACTCCAAACCCTTTCAGGGATTGAAACAGCAATGCCGCGATTTCAACCATCACGCAGCGCGATATTGCGATCGACTCCAAACCCTTTCAGGGATTGAAACCCTATTTACAAAACTGACGATGAAACTGTTTCTTATTGCGATCGACTCCAAACCCTTTCAGGGATTGAAACACTCATTGGTGGCCGCGCCGCCTCCGGGCGACTGATTGCGATCGACTCCAAACCCTTTCAGGGATTGAAACTGGTGCTTACTTGCTTCGTTGCCAGTTGATCAGGAATTGCGATCGACTCCAAACCCTTTCAGGGATTGAAACCTAGAAGTTCCAGAAGTTCCGGCTGAGGAACCACAATATTGCGATCGACTCCAAACCCTTTCAGGGATTGAAACCTCATGCCATGCACAAGCACAAACAGCGCCACACGATTGCGATCGACTCCAAACCCTTTCAGGGATTGAAACCTTTCGCACATGATGCTGGCGAATGAACTCGACATCAAATTGCGATCGACTCCAAACCCTTTCAGGGATTGAAACAGCGACGGTGACTTTGAGTATCGCAACGACATTCTATTGCGATCGACTCCAAACCCTTTCAGGGATTGAAACCCCGACCTTGGAGCTTGAAGCTTCGATCTCCAAGTTATTGCGATCGACTCCAAACCCTTTCAGGGATTGAAACCCGCAAAGCACAAGTCGATCGACTCAGATTCCAGAATTGCGATCGACTCCAAACCCTTTCAGGGATTGAAACGTTTTCAAATGTCATGATGTGAATCTCGATAGCTGGTATTGCGATCGACTCCAAACCCTTTCAGGGATTGAAACTGGGTTGATGCCTCGATCGACTCCAATCAGCCTTATTGCGATCGACTCCAAACCCTTTCAGGGATTGAAACAGCGTGTTGCTGAGGCGGAAGAAGCCGCACTGATTCTGATTGCGATCGACTCCAAACCCTTTCAGGGATTGAAACCGGTCATCGTGCCGGAGGAGCGCGGCTTTCTGGAGATTGCGATCGACTCCAAACCCTTTCAGGGATTGAAACTGCCGTCTTTGCCTGGGCGCTTCAATGCCCGATAATTGCGATCGACTCCAAACCCTTTCAGGGATTGAAACAGGCAACGATCCCGGTGTAAACGGTGATTATGAACATTGCGATCGACTCCAAACCCTTTCAGGGATTGAAACCGATTGTAGACACCGCTAAATTTTGGTTTCACAAATTGCGATCGACTCCAAACCCTTTCAGGGATTGAAACCTTTACTGATTGGAATCTCAGGCGCTCCAGCCTCATTGCGATCGACTCCAAACCCTTTCAGGGATTGAAACGATCGCCAATTAGCGGATGAAATGGTCGCCTCGATATTGCGATCGACTCCAAACCCTTTCAGGGATTGAAACTTAGCATTTCAAACGATAGCAGTAGCGTTTCTTGAATTGCGATCGACTCCAAACCCTTTCAGGGATTGAAACCGTAATCAGTTGTTATGAACCATTCAAGCGAATAGATTGCGATCGACTCCAAACCCTTTCAGGGATTGAAACAATGCTCTAGAGACATGGCGCGGATGATGTCTGACAACCTCAGATTGCGATCGACTCCAAACCCTTTCAGGGATTGAAACACGTTCGATCGGAACAATTTCAACTCTTCCATCCGATTGCGATCGACTCCAAACCCTTTCAGGGATTGAAACTATTTGCCCTTGGTCTGCTGTCTGTTGTGCCGTCATTGCGATCGACTCCAAACCCTTTCAGGGATTGAAACCACCAGTGTTAACCTCTAGTTCCAACTGAATAGGAATTGCGATCGACTCCAAACCCTTTCAGGGATTGAAACGAAGCGATCGCCATCCAAGCAACCGATTGGAGGCATTGCGATCGACTCCAAACCCTTTCAGGGATTGAAACGCAATGGGGTGTTGTCGCTCCTGACGTGTACTATGCCGATTGCGATCGACTCCAAACCCTTTCAGGGATTGAAACCCTTCCGCTTACGCTCGATCGCCGCTGCGTAGCTGATTGCGATCGACTCCAAACCCTTTCAGGGATTGAAACTGTCACTCACCATGCAGGATTGTACTAGAACGTCAGATTGCGATCGACTCCTTTATGCCGCACTGTCCTTGATAAGCTCGTCGGCTACAGAGGCTCACCCTTGCTGTGGCAGCTACACAACGGCGCGAAAAGCATGGGGCGCGTTCAAAGTGCGACGCTGCACATCGTCTGTGAGCGCGAACGGCAGATTCAAGCGTTTGTGCCGCAGGACTACTGGAGCGTGTTCGTCGATTACGCCGAAGGTTTTCGAGCGTACTATCAGGGCAGCACTGAGACTGAAGCAGAACCTGCTCAATCAGACGATGCTGCTGAAAAGACGATCGAGCCATCGCTCGAATCGACCAAAGTATTGACGCAAGCTGAGGCCGATCGACTGGTCGCTCAAGCGCAACAGCACCCGCATCGCGTTCTGAGCGTCGAAGGCAAAACCGCCACCCGTACCCCACCCCCCGCCTTCATCACATCGAGCCTGCAACAGGTCGCAGGTGCAAAGTTACGCTTCAGCCCGGAAAAGACGATGCAGGTTGCCCAGTCGCTGTACGAAGCGGGACTAATCACATATATGCGAACCGATAGCGTGGCGCTTAGTCCTGAATTTTGTCAGGCGGCTCGGCAATGGCTGGAAGCGCATGACCCGGACAACCTGCCGCCGAGGGCAACGCAGCATCGCAGCAGCAAGAGCGCTCAAGAAGCCCATGAAGCAATTCGCCCCACTGACATCCATCGCCCCTCCAAGCAATTGCGAGTGGAATTGTCTGCGGATGAGTTTGCCCTGTACGTGCTGATTTGGAAACGATCGATCGCCACACAATGCCGAGCTGCCCGCATTCGGCAAACTCGCATCCTCACCCAGTCCGGTGCAGTGTGCTGGCAAGCCAAAGGACAAGTGATCGAGTTCGCAGGCTACAGCAAGTATTGGAACAATCTTAGCGCCGATGTGGAACTGCCGACCCTTCAGCAGGGGCAAGCCGTGACGCTGGAGCAGGCCGCGCATGAGCAAAAAGTGACGCAACCGCCACCCCGCTACAGTGAACCGAAGCTGGTGCAGGTGATGGAGCGACAGGGCATCGGTCGTCCTAGTACTTATGCGCCAACCATCCAAACGCTCAAGCAGCGATCGTATGTCGAACTGGTCAAGGCAACCTTACAACCGACAACGCTGGGGCTGGAGGTCGATCGCTTCTTGCAAGATGCTCTGCCTGATCTGCTTGAATCCAAGTTCACCGCGCAGATGGAAAGTGCGCTCGATGCGATCGCCCAAGGCCAGCAAGACTGGCAGCGCTATCTTACCCAGTGGAACGCTGATTACTTCGTGCCTGCGCTCGATCGCGCCAGACGAGTGATTCCCCAACATCTGACCACAACATCTGCACCGCAGCCAAACAGAACGCTGGAAACCTCGCGGACGCGCTGCCCGCAGTGCAAAGAATTTCTGGCGAAAGTGCCAAGCAAGAAGGTGAAGAAGAAATACTTTCTCAAGTGCGTTAGTGGCTGTGCGGACGTGGTGCTGTTTTGGTCGGAGCGGTCGCATCAGTGGGAAGTGCCGCGATCGAAAGCGGCCATATGTGATATTCAGCCGTCGCCCGCTCAACCTACATCTTATGCATGTCCTGTCTGTCAGCAGCCGCTAGAAGAGTATCGCTACGAGAAGGACGGTCAGCCAAAAAGCTTGTTGCGCTGCTCGAATACGAAAACAAGGAATGAACACAAGCACAAAGATGTGGTTTACTTCCAGACGGCGAAAGGCTGGTGGAGTCCGAAGCTGGGCGAACTCACGCCTTGAGCAATAGCCAGCATGTTAACCGTAACGTGGCTGAGTTATGAAAGTAGCCACAAAACTCGAACGGGATTGGTAGAAGGAGCCTCCTGAGATCAAGGATTCTCTCAAACTAATCTTCCTATAGAACCGATTTGAGATTTTTGATGGCGAGCTAAGCTGGAAAATAAATGCCATCCTCCAACCGCTTAACTGACAAAGAGTGGCAACGCATTGAACCGTTGTGACCTCAAAAGAAGAAAACGCAACCCCCAAACTCGAGCAAACGGCAAATCCTCGATCGCATCTTCTATCCACTCAAGAACGCTTGCAATTGGTGTGACTTGCCCAAAGACTGACCGCCTGATTCCACGCAACAGTGCATCGACCAGTCCGAACTCACGTTAAAAAAACCGAAATGAACAGGTTTACTCATCCTTGACGCCCCAGCGGTCAAAAACACTGGTGACGCAAGCAGTGTCTCCAAGGGGTTTTGTCACAACCAATGCACCAACGCTATCAAGCGACCGCTTGCCATTGATAGGGTGGGATGTTCCTGCTTCAGCCATTGCACCCAAGCCAATGTTTCAGATGACCAAGGATTGATTGAACTGTTGAGCCGCAATATCGAGTCCTTTCGGGCGAAACCCATTAACATCCCGACGAGTGCCATATCAAAGCAGATTTGCTAAGCTTGGCGCGATCTGATTCCTTTGCTCGATCGCTTATGCACCGCCGCTTCTTGCGTTTCCTCACGCTGCGTTGGGTTGGCGCTTACTTTGTCATCTTGAGTTTGATACTGATCTTGTTCGCGCTTATCAAGATCTCAAAGCTCGACGGCGATCGCCCTTTCGCTTTTGGTTCAGCCTTCTTCGCTGTGCTGTTGCTGATTGGATTACTCAACCTGGGATTGGGACTGGTCATCGTTCTGGGCAGCTTCTTGCGCCGCCCATCAGCCGAGAGAAATCGACTCGCTGTTCGCCAGCAGCGAGGGCATTGGCTGACGCAAGCTTTGCAAGGTGGCGTGATTGCGGTTCCCCTCTACGCACTGAGTGGCGTAGTTAGTCTCGTCATGGCAATTGCAGTTGTCGAAAACGGATTGCTCTGGTGGTACAACTGGCAGATGCCACAGGTTGAACTAGGTGACTCTCGCGAGCGGGTGGAGCAAATTTTAGGTCAACCCGGTTGGCATTCTGACTGTAATGACCCTTATGCGCGTAGCTACAGCCAAGTCACCGACTTGAACCAGTGTCAGTCGGTGAGCCTCTACTATCAGATGCAGGGCAGTAAGCAGTGGGAAATTGCCTACAATGCTCAAGATCGAGTGGTCTCGAAACAATACTTCCAACGCGATTCCTAGCGCTTCTCGACGATGTTGTCTTCTGGCTCATGCTGTCATTGCAGATTGACCAAGTGATTTTTCCTATCGTGGTTGATGTGTGCAATCGATGCAGTATTCGCTCTCGCCTTAGCCGTTCAGATGCACGACAAGCGGCACAAAATTCTTGACTTTAACCGATCGCATTGCGGCCAGAAACCAAAGCTCTACCTGTCAACACAATTAAGCGACTAAACTTGCGATCCAGGCCATGAGCCAGCCCAAAGCGACTGCAAAAGCTTCGCTGACGAGCGATCGCGCCCTACACTTCGCTGAAATTTCTGATGTGCAAGCCATGTTGTACATCAGAAAAGGTGTCTTATGTACGTTGCTCTAGATTATGTACGCTTTTTGATTTTGTAGCGATTCTTCGCGTGTCTAAAAATCATAACTTCTTGCACCAGAAATCCAATAATTTCTTTTCTTCTCGATATGATTTGCACCCTCGTCGTAGCCTTCAATTTCTGAGCCAAGACAATGACGAAACGTCTTAGTTTCGATTTCAAGCTGAACTTGCAGTTGTAATTGAGGAGTTGGAGCGACAGCCCCCTGCATCAGGTTCAGAGCGGGTAAAGGCAAGAGGTTGAGAGGTCATCGAGGTCGGGCAGCAGGGCGATCGACTTTACCAGCTTGAGCGTGTCCGCTGTGGTAAGACGGGCTGCAAGTGTGAAGGAGAAAATGGTCGATCGCATGGCCCCTATTGGTCTATCTACTGGCGAACTGAAGGGAAGCTTAAAAGTCGTTACGTTGGCAAGCAGTTCAAGGCGATCGAGCCATAATCAGGGCGGGTTCAAGTATCAAATCATTCTTACGTACACAGCATTAGTCTTATGTAAAAGAAGCTTGAAGGAACTTGCAATCCAGATTATCTTCCTCTACATAAGAAATTGAGTTTGTACATAAGAAACTGCTGTTCGCACCACCAGTTTCATCAGCCTGCCAACGGGAACCTTTCGACTTGCCTCTAGGCAAACCTTCGGCAACTTTGTGGGTGCTTGAATGGCAGATGGATGACTGATGTGGCAGTCGCCAAGCAGGTGAGGACAACTACGCGATCGGGTACGGATTAGCTTCGCTGTCCGTCCACAGTCTTATCTAGCTTGGCACTCGCCATAACTTTTACAGGCCGTTGCCGATTAAGATGAATGGTGCCCAGTAGTAGGGATGACTTAGATTGTTGCTCACGTCGGGCGACAAGCCTGTGCGAGTATCTCGTGCGACCACTGTTCCGTTGCCTCTTGGCGCTCCTACCGCTGAAAAATCTCCGGTGATCAAGGCTTGCTGGGCAAGCTGGAGGGCTTCCGCTTTGGTGTGGCCGTTTTCGAGGGCAGCGTAAAAAGCGTTCATCAAAACCTGAGTGCCACCATCGCTCACTGTCCACAGCGACGCGATCGCTGCCCGCGCTCCGGCTTGCTGCATCAGGTAGCCAAAGCCCAAAATTTCCTCTCCGTTGCCCAAACTTTCGCCCACTCCGGTTTCACAGGCGCTCAACACAATCAGGTCAACCTGCCGGAAGCGTCCGCGCCAAGTTTTGATTTCTTCGAGCGTGATGCGATCGCCATTGCCAAACAGAATAAACGAGTCGCTGGGCGCACCCTGCACAAAGGCGGCATGAGTTGCCAGATGCACGATCGAATAGTCGTCCATAATCGGCACGATCGCATCCGGCGTGAAGGCCGTATCGACATATTCGCGAGTGCCCGGAAAGGTTGCGGCTAGATTTTCAACTTCCTCTCCGGCAAAGGGCAACCCCGCAAAATTAAAGTCTCTTTCGCCAACTTGAAAGGAGAACGAACCTTGCTCAAAGGCAGCGGCGAGAATTTCAGGCTGTTGGACGGGCTGCAAGTTGAGGTCGCTGAGGCTGGCCGCTGTGATGTTGTTGATGCGGAAGTTTTGGGCGAGCCACTGATTACCGTCGTGCAGGGCAGCGAGGGGAATGTAGCGCAACACGCCATCGGGCGCGTAGAGAATCGTCTGGGCATCGATCGCGGCCAAGTCCTGAGCCATTGGCGCAATCAGCCACTCGTAAAGCTGCTGGGCGATCGGCTGCGGATTGCTGCGCGGGTCTTGCAGTGCCGATCGAAACGCTACGATCGTTTCGTTGAGCTGGGCGCGATCGACGTTCACCGGATAGCGGGTCGGTGGCGAGTTGGGCGTCACCAGCACCAGTTCCAGCCGATCTTCGAGAATCAGCGGATAGATCAGCACGGCGTTTTGCTCCAGCTTTGCCAGATTGTCTTGCAAAACAATCAGGTCGTCTAGCTCGGCCACCAAGTCTTGCTGACGAGTTTCGCGGCTAAGCTGAGCGACCAGTGCCTGCACTTCGTCGCTGTAGATGAAGGCTTCAAACTCCGCGACGACTTCCGTTTGCATTGCTTCCAGTTGAGCAATTCGCGCTGTCTGTTGGCTCGATCGCTGCTGCGAATCAATCTGCCGCAGTTGGGCGAGTTCTTGCCCGATCGCGATCGCCCGATTGGTGATCGCCTGCTGTCGATCGCGAATCTGCGCTTCAGGTGCGGCTAGCTCGATGCCCGTCTCGGTGCGTCCGCTGCGCTGCATGTCTTGCAGATAGTCCTCTAGCTCTTGCACTTTGAGCAAATCGAGGATGCGCTGTGCCTCCAGAATGCGGTCTTGCTGCAACAGCAAATCGGCAAGGCGGCGGTAATCGTCTGCGATCGTGTCGGTGTAGGACTGCTGCAATTCCCGTTCTGCGCCGCGCAACTCTCCCCGAATCGATTCGCGCACATTCACCGATTGCTTGAGGAAGACGATCGCCAACTCCGGCTGATCCTGAAGTGCTAACAGCCTACCAATATTGCTTAAGGTGACACCTTCTAAGGCTCGGTTGCCAGTGTCCTGAGTAATGCTCAAGGATTGCTGATAAAAATCGATCGCTCGTTGATATTGCTTTAAGGTGGCATAAGCAACACCTAAATTGCTCAACGCTATGCCTTCTCCTGGCCGATCGCCAATCTCTCGTGCGATCACTAACCGCTGCTCATAGAGGTCGATTGCCCGTTGATACTGTCCCAAGCTTTGGTAAGCAAGTCCCAGATTGTTCAACGCATTACCTTCGTTTTGCCGATCGCCCATGTCTCGCACAATGATCAACTGCTGCTCATAGAGGTCGATTGCCTGTTGATACTGCCCTAAGCTGAAATAAGCAATGCCCAAGCTAAGTAAAGCATTGCCTTCGCCTTGGCGATTGCCGATCTCTCGATAAATGCTTAGCGCTTGCTCCCACGACTGTAGTGCTTCACGAAACTGACTAACTCGATGCTGCTGAATGCCTTGTTGAAAGAGTCGATCGGCTTCTGCCTTGCGATCGCTAACCGTCTGAGCAAGAGCAGGCGGCGAAGAAACGATCGTGGGGAGAAACGGGACAGCCAAGGAGAGCAGAGCCACTGTCGCGATCGATCGAAAAGTAGGACGCATTGCTGTGTTGGGTTGTGAAGGAGATTGGGTAGGGGCGATCGCTCCTATTTTTCAACCAGTTCCACCAATGCAGTGAAAAACTTAGATTGGTTAAAGGATTGAATCGATCGAAGCGACGAACCAAACTCAGCAATTTACCTTTGGGCGATCGCGCTGGTAATTTCAGAAATCTTGATTCCGTAATTCACAATTCCGGCACGAACTCGATCGCCATCGATCGTTCCTTCTTCAACTAGCTCAGCAGCATTGAGCGCCACAATCCGAAACTCATCATCAATGAAAGCAAGAATTGGGCCTCCAGACGAACCGCCCGTCATATCGCAATCATGAATCAGACTGCCTTCCACTTCTCCTAAAATGCTGCATCCCATGTGAACCCCTGCGCTTCGACCCGGATTGCTAGCCGGAAAGTCAGCAGAATAACCTGCCAAAATCAAGCGGCTTTCATAGTCTTGAACCAAGCTCGACATGGGTAGCGATCGCCAAGCCAGTGTGCCGTATTTCTCGCCGATCGACTAACAGTTTCGATCGCTATGTGCAGCGGGCAGACGAATTGTTAGCAGAAGCGGCTTTCTTTGAAACCCAAGCGCTCAAAGCCGCTCAAGTGAAAAATGACGGCGATCGATCGTTGTTCAATGACCGTTAAGGTGGAACTAGGAGCAGTTGCGATCGCACTTGTGTCAGTAAAAGAAAATTGAGCGATGTATCTTAAAAAGTAAAGCGCTGTAGACTCGATCGCGGTCAAGCACTATGGAATCTCGTTTAACTCAAGCTCAACTTGCCGCTGTGATTGCTGAAATTGAGCAGCTATCGCAGCGGCGCGAATCAGAATTAACGCCGCAGCAGGTGAGCGAAATTTTGCGCGAGTTGAATTTGCCAGATGAGCTTTTAGAAGACGCGATCGCTCAGTTGCGCCGCCGCGAAGCCTTGGAAAAACAGCAGCGACGCAACCGCCTGTTAATGCTTGCCACAGCAGCAGTTGCGATCGGCGCGATCGGCGCGGGCGTTCTGTTTGGGCAAACTCGGCAGCAGCAAACGGCTGAAGTGAGAGCAGGGCAAGACCGAATTGCTTTATCTGAGACGAGCGGCGACAGTATTACGACTGTCAACCGCCAAAGTGATCCCCGTGTTTTCTATCGTGTGACGCTGGAGAATGCGCCAATCGATCGCCAGCTTTCCTTACAGTGTGACTGGATCGATCCGAGCGGCCAAACGGTGCACCAGGGGCGGTATCAAACGCGATCGATCGATACCCCAATTTGGGACACCTACTGCTTCTACAACATTGGCTCTGCTGCCCCTCCGGGAAATTGGGAAGTGCGAATGTCGATCGATGGGCGTGTCCTCAGCAATGAGTCATTTACGGTGCAGTAGATGGGCGAAATTGGTAAACCTGCTCATTTTCTCGGCTATTGGGGTCAGGAAAATTGCACTGAAATGCTGCGGCAATTCGCGCCAGATTACTCAATCCGGCAGGGCGATCGCTGGGCAATCGCGTCTGCTTTACCGCTCACCTGCGATCGCGTCACGCTCACGGCCTGTGGTCGCGTCCAGTCTAGCGAACTGCCGGGAGATGCTTGGGCGATCGTGGAAGCGGGACGGTTACACTTAGGGCGCGATCCGTTTGGACGAGTGCCGCTGTACTGGCTGCGGTTGAATCAAACGATTTGGTTTTCGACTCGTTGGCAACTGCTGCTGCCGCTGATTGCTGCCCCCAAGGTAAGCGCGATCGCTCTGCACAGCTACGCCTGTTTTTCCTACGTGCCCACGCCCTTGACGCCGATCGAGCAAATCGCCTCCGTGAGTGCGGGAACGGAAATGGTTTGGCGGCGGGCGGATGCAGAGCCGCAAGTGGAACTGCTGAATTTCGCTTGGCACGAAGCTCCGAAGCTGCTGCGGCATGAGGATGAAGCGATCGCCCAACTCCAAATGCTTCTTAGGCAGGCGATCGAACGACAGGTGGCAGATTTGGCGATCGATGAGCCTGTTGGCGTTTTGCTTTCGGGCGGGATTGATTCTTCGCTCATCACGGCTCTGCTAGTCGAAGCGGGATTGAAGGTGCGAGCCTATGCGCTTGATTTTGGTGTCGAGGGATATTCCGAACTGCCTTATGCTCAGCAGGTGGCGGACTGGCTGAAGATTCCGCTGATTCGCGTGGGGGCAACGGGCAAATCCATCCGGCAGGCGATTCGGGCAACGGCAAGGGCGATCGATTTACCCTATGGCGATGGCACGACGGCTCCGCTATTCTTGCTTAAGCAGGCAGCGGCGCAGGATGTACGGGTTGTGTTCAATGGCGAGAATGGCGATCAGCTTTTTGCCGGATGGACGAACAAGCCGCTGATTGCAGATGGCGTATACAGTGCCGCTCATCCTGCCGCAGCGGAATCGTTTGAACAGCAGTATTTGCGGACGTTTCAGCGCTTTTTTAGCTATGAGGCGCAAATTTTTTCGTCAGAACTATTCGCCCAAATTCGATCGCACGACCTGAGCGTTTACCTGAAAGAGGCGATCGATCCCACCGTTTGCCCCTCCCTGCTGGCAAGACTGCGCCGCGCTTCACTGATGCTCAAAGGCGCACAGAATATTCAGCCGCGAGCAACTGCGCTGGCATTTGCGAATGGGTTGTGGGTGCGATCGCCCTTTTGCGATTTCGACCTGACGGCTTGGACGTTTCAACTGCCGGGAGAACTGATGCTGCGGGGCGCTTGCGAAAAATATATTCTCAAAAAAGCTGCCGATCGCTGGCTGCCGCCGGAAATTGTTTGGCGCGAAAAGCGCGGCATGGGTGTTCCGCTCAAGGTTTGGTATTACCACGAACTGTGGCATTCAATTGGGCAGTGGCTCAATCCCAACGTGCTGCGATCGGAAAATCGCTGGCAACCGCATTTAGCTGAGGCAATGTTATCTGGACGACTTGGCGTGGCGATGCGCGATCGCTACATTGGCAATAACCTGTGGCTGCTGATCATGTGGCAGGCATGGCGAACCGAGGTGCTAGGCGAAATTCCGGTGAGGCGATCGATCGATTCGGTCTTTTGGCTTCCGCCTGCGATCGGACAGCAGATTTGGAGATATCAACGGAGCCTGCCATGAGCGATGCTGAAGTGATTTCGCCGCCCTTCTCTCAAACTGTCGCGCAAGAATTGCTGACGGCTTACGGGTCGCCGCTGTATGTTTACGATGGCGATCGCCTGCGTCAAACGCTTGACCAGATTGGGCGATCGATTTCCCATCCCGATACGCAATTTCATTTCGCCAGCGTCACCAACGGCAATATCGCCCTTTTGCAAATCGTTGAGCAAGCAGGCTGGGGACTACATGCCAACACTCCGGGCGATGTGTTTCTCGGCTTGAAAGCAGGATTTTCACCTCCTCGCATCGTCTACAGCGGCAGCAACCTCAGCCGCGCCGACATCGAGCAGCTAATCGACTGGGGAATCGATCGCTTCAATTTCGACAGCCTCTCACAACTGCAAGCGTTTTGCGACTGTGCAGTCGATCGAGTCCACCAGCCCAAACTCGGCCTCCGCCTCAACGATCCCGACCTCACCGGAGACAGCCGCATCGGAATTCGCCCCGCTGAATTTGCCGCTGCCCATGCGATCGCTCAGCAGCACAACTTCGCTGTCACCGGACTGCACTTCTACCGAGGCACGGGAACGAACGCCACCCGCGCATTTACCCAGTCGATCGATCGCGTCATCACGATCGCCCAGCAGCTTCCCGACTGGCGATCGCTCGACTTTGGCGGCGGCTTCGGTTATCCCTATCGATCCGGCGCGGCGTTCGACTGGCCGGAATTTGGCGCGGCGATCGCTCAAAAGCTGGCGACTTTGCCCCGATCGATCGTGGCGTCCCGGAACGGTATCGAACTGCTGATTGAACCCGGACGTGCAGCGATCGCAGGCTGCGGCACTTTGATTGCAAAAGTGGTTTCAGTCAAATGGCAAGACGATCGGCAAATTGTTGGTGTGGATACGACGGTTGCAAATCTTTCAGTTCCCGCTGTGCATGGCGGCTATCGATCGATCGCGACTTGGGCAACTGGAACGTTAAATTCAACTGACATTTGTGGAAATACAACCTATTCGCGAGATTATTTAGGGCGAAACTGTTGGCTTCCCAAACTTGAAATTGGAGATGAAATTGCAATTTTAGATTGCGGTGCTTACGGCTATGCGATGTCGTCCCATTTTCTGCATCGTCCGCGTCCGGCTGAAATATTAATTAAAGGCAATCAACATCGATTGATTCGACAGCGCGAAGACTATTCAATCTTGTTAAACGGTCAAGTTTTCTAATGAGGTGACAGCAATGGGAATGAGATGTATTCAGTGTGGAGCCGATAATCTTTTGGCCGATCGCACCCGCAACAATGGTCACTGCAAACAGTGTAATCATCCATTTGCCTTTGAACCCGCGACTGTTACCGATAAAAAATTTGCATTCACCGATCCGTTTTTCAAGAAAGCGATCGACGACATTTCCAGTCAGAATATACTATTTTTCACGCCGAAACAGTTTTTGTATTTTATCGATCGACGGCTAAAAGCGAAAAATTCATCAGGCTTAGCTTGGATTCTTGTCTATTTCTTCTTAACGGTTTGGGGATTTTTCTTCTTTGGGGCTATCACAGGAGGCTCCCCGGTTGCGCTACTTGTCCTCTTCTCAATCTTCAATCTTCTGTGGATCTTGACATTTTTTTCAGGTAGTGAATCATCTCAACAGAGCAGCCGCAGTAGAAGAGCAAATGCCATCAATCTTCAGGTTTTGGGAATTTTGATTGCAGTAGTTGGCATTTTTATAAGTACGGTAAACGGTATTTTTGCAGGCTATATTATGTCTGCGATCTTAGCAATACTTTCGGTGTGGCTGGGTTATTTTCAGAGGCATCGTCAGCAGAAAATTGGCGAGGAGTTCATCGTTACTGCCGCGATGAGTGCGGTGTGGTTACAGCGCTGGCAGTCGGTGAATGGCGAAGTTGAAAAACTGCTGCCTGCTCCGGTTCAAGCTGCTTTGCCTGCTAGCATTGATCCCGAAGTGAGCGCTTATAGTTTCGATCGCGCCATTGTTTGCGACAGCGACGCGATCGCCCAATTTCTCATTGCCAATAACGTTCATTTTGAAAACAACTGCGCAATTTTAAGCATCGGTGGCTATCCACAAAATATCTTCAATACGGTAATCGAAATGCTCAGGCGCAATCCTGATTTAAAGGTATATGCGCTGCATGATGCGAGTGCGATCGGAGTAAGTTTAATTTATCAGTTGCGATCGAGTTCTGAATGGTTCGCCAATCAAGCTGTCACAATTTTAGATTTGGGCGTTTCACCCAGACAAATCTTGGCAAATCGCAATTTGTTTGTACAAAAATCCGAAGCAATGGCACAAGCCGCCCGTCAACTGCCGGATGCAGTCCGCCAAAGTTTAACGGCTCAAGAAATTGCGTGGTTAGAAGCAGGTAATTGTGTCGAACTAGAGTCGTTTACACCTCAGCGATTGCTGCGCGTCGTCAACTATGGCCTTGCCCAAACCGATCCACAGAGCAATGACGGTTTGATTCTAGTCGATGATGGTGCGGCCTACGGGGGTGGCTATGTATTTGTGTCAGATAGCTTCGGCTGAAGCATATTCGGTGAAAAGCAAAATTTCGATCGCCAGATTTTTCTTAACTATTGCAACAAAGAGCGCAAACGCCGAATCGCCATGCTCGTATTTTGTTCGTAGGCCGTTTGCAGCGTTTCTGCCACAAGTTTTTGAAGGTTATATTCGGGGAAATAGCGGCTCTGAATACTTTCAAAATATTGTCCATCTGCAAAGCTGTAGATATACAGTTTCTCTTTGAGCATCCAGACTTCGGGCACTTTGTAGGGAATGTAGTCTTCGACCGCGCTGAAGCTGGTAACATCAACTTCTACTACAAGATCGGGTGGTGGATCAGTTTGCCAATTGATACGTTTTTTCCTTGAACGGCTTCCCAATTTGTAATGTAAAAGCAATGATCCGGCTCAATTCCGCTGGTTTCTGGCAAAGTCAACGTAATGGGAGTGAATGAATCGTAAATTTGATTTTGGTGATCCAGCAAGGTCTTGATGATATCTGGTACGACATCCGCATTCTTGCCGTGCTCCGATAGTGGAACCATAATCAAAAGCGCTCCATTCCGATACTTGAAGCGAGGAATGCTGCTATTTCCTCGCTGGACAACCATGCGCTCATAATCGCGGTAGGAGCAGCACAGTTGTAAAACAGTTCCCGGTTTTAGTTCAGGCAGAAAAAGCTGGATCATCCTTAATGTTCTGAAGTTTTGAGTATATCTTAGCGGAGACGATCGCCTTTAGTTCAAATTGGCTAAACCTGCTCATTTTCGATCAAGTCACTGCTAGCGGCGATTCACCTGAAGCCAAGTTTCCAGCGTCACCAGCAGCCACAGCTTCAGGCCATAGCGGGGGAAAACTTCGCCGCGATAGTTGAGCCAGTCGCGGATCAAAGATTGATTGAGATAGGGCGCGATCGCCGCATTTCGATTGAGCAGCAGCGATCGTGCCTGCCGCTGCCAGTGTGTCAAAAACCACTGCTGCATCGACATCACCATGCCGCTTTTTGGACGGTTAATAATCACATCCGGCAGCACATCGGCGACAGCCGCTTTGAGGACTGCTTTTTCCTGTGCGCCCGACAGCTTGTATTCTGGCGGAATTTGCAGGCTCAATTCGACCATGCGCGGATCGAATAGGGGCGATCGCGCTTTCAATTCAGCCGCAGCGGTGAGATTATTCACCTTCGTCAAAATGTAATCAGCTCCCTTAAACTCGATGTTCAGCAGCATCAGTTTGTTCAGAAACGTTGTCTCTCTTTTTTCAAGTTCGGGAGTAAAAACAAACGGTTGATCTTTGATTGCACTCCAAACTTCCGGCTTCAGCAGGCGCGGTAGATCCACAAAACATTTTTGAAAAGAAGTGAGGTAAGCCGCGATCGCATCTTCCCCTGCGGAACCGTACAAACTGTTCAGCAGCATCGGTTTATTTTTAGGACCCGCAAAGCAGGGATCGCCGCCTTCGCCATTGAGAACCAGGTTGACAAACTGTTTGGCCGATCGCGCCAGCAGCAAATTTGGAACCGTCAAACCTTCGCCCACCGGATCATCCATTGCCGCTAAAGTTTCCGGCAGCAGTTGCCAGATTTGTCGCGGCGAAACTTCGAGGATGTGGTGCGACGTGCGGCAGTGAGCAGCAACCCAATTCGCAAATTCAATTTCACTGGGATAGCGATCGCCAAAGTGAATCGAAAAAGTGTGAACCGGACGATCGTGCAGTCGAGCCGCGATCGCCGTCACACAGCTTGAATCAATTCCCCCAGAGAGAAACGCGCCAACCGATTCACCCACTGGAAGCGCCTGCTGCACTCGTTCTTCGAGCAGCGATCGCACTCGTCCGGCGTGCCAATCGATCGAGCGATCGGTGTGAGCGATTTGCTCTTGCGGTTGCCAGTAGCGCTGCGGTTGAGCATCGAGTGGACGCAAATAGCTGCCGGGACGCAACTCTCGCACACCTTGCCAAAGCGTCTGCGCTCCGGGCACAAAGGCACAGCACAAGTAGTCGCGCAGGGCGATCGGGTCGAGGTCGTGAGCGTGATACGAATTGAGCGATCGCAACCGAGGCGCAATCCATCGCGTTGTTCCCGCTGTGGTGTAGTAGAGCGTTTTGGCTCCCACGCGATCGCGTCCTAAGCAAAGCACTTGGCGCTCTTGATCCCATACGGCAAGGGCAAACTGTCCTTCAATCAAGTTCAGCGTTTCAGTCTCCCACTGCTCCCAAAGCTGAGCAACGATCGCCAAGTCACTCAGTTCAGCCGCATCAGGTTGCTTTTGAAGCAGGATGGTGCGATCGAAGCAGCAGTCACCCACCAGAACAAATCGCTGACTGGGGCTGAAAGTGGGCTGCACTCCGATCACGGCAAAACCAGGAGTTGCCCAGGTTGCGGAGGGCGATCGGGCTGCACTTCCCCAGGCAACGACCCAGTTTGGATGAAGAAGCTTCTGATGCATGGAAATAGGGCAACACTGAACCCCAATTATGCGATGCTGACGCTCACTCGTCGCTGACTGATTGTCTAAATAAAACCGCGATCGCTCTGCCTTTTATCTCTCCAACGCCCGATCCATCTTGTTAAATTTAACCAAAACGTTTTGGTTAAAGATTGTGTCGCGATCGATCAAAACGATGAAAAGATGCGATTGCCAGCAGCGAAGAACTCAGCTTTGTCTTTGGGCAGGCGACCCAGAAGATTGCTCAAGCCGCAGAAGAAACCAAAGAGCAGATCGTGCCCTGAGAGGAAATTGCCTGCACCTTCAGCTTTGTTCCAGACGGAAAACCTGTGCGCCACTACTACGACCCGGAAGAATTGCAGCAGTGGGCGCTTAATGACATTCAGCCGAACGGCATTCGATCGCCTCGGTGCGACCACATCCGCAGCGATCGGGTTACGAACTTGTAGCCGGACTGCGGCGGTTTAAGGCAGCGAGAATTTTGGAACTGGAAACGGTTCCGGTCAAGGTGTTCAACTGGGACGATCGCACTGCCTTTCATGCCGCCATTTCTGAGAACTCGAATCGTCGCGGCTTTAGCGCCCTAGAAGAGTTGGACAACACGCTGCGACTGCTGGAAATTCAGCTTGGATGCAGTACAGAAGTCGTCAGTTTGCTTTACCGCATGAACAATGCGGCGAAGGGTATAATATTAAATCCGGGTAAAAGCCCATAATAAAGGGGTAGCACTTGATACGACCAATGCCCAAACGAATTCAAATCGCCGAGCATTTGAGTGTGGACGAGTTAGAGCAGCGCTAT
>NZ_JACJPO010000009.1 GCF_014696105.1 Microcoleus sp. FACHB-1515 | reverse complement strand
CGTATGTCATTGTCTAGGTTCAGGCTTGGCCTTCAAAGACTGCCGCACCGCTTCGCTTTCGCTCGGCTCGCTTGGCTCTCCTCTCGACCGCTTGACCAATATAACGAGAAAAGTCAAAAGGTGTCAACCCCTATCTCGAAAATATCTCCAAACACTTCCCCAAGTTGCACATCTCACCCCATCCACCCCCCCCTCACCCCACTCCTAGCTTGGAACGGAATCGATCATCATATGTTCTAACAACCCCAGCGACCGACGGAGTAGGGATAGCTGTTCGTTCATTCACGTGTAGCGCGGCAACGCCGATTGTCTTGCTGTCCTTATGCTGTAGGTCAGCTAATTAGCGGTGGGCAAAGGCTCAGCACTGAGATGGCGTGGGTCAAACGGATGGATTTGTACCGTTGGTGACACTGTGAGCGAAGAACTCGGCGAGGCCGTAGGTGAAACAGGTGTAGTCGGGACGGGAGCAACAGAAGGAGTTGGAGTTGGCTGGGCTTGTAGCGCGATCGCTACTGGAGTCAAAGTCTGAGCAATCTGCGCTTGGCGCTCTAGCTGCTGCGTCGTGGCAACTAGACCACTAAGGCCATCGACTAAGTCGCGAATGTCGCGACGAAATTCCGGATCGCCCGTGAGTTCGTCTAGGTCAGCCGTAATCTTTTGAGCATTTTGAAAGGTAGCGCGAGCCGAATCCAGCGTTTGTTGAAGTAGCAGAACATTATCAGAACTGCCGACTGCCTGCGTTAGGTCGCGCAGATTGTTAGATGCTTGGGCGGCATTAGCCGAGAGCTGCTCCAGATTGGCGATGAATTCGCTTTGGTTGATATCTTGCCCGAACTGATCGAAGACAGGAGTGAGATTATTTGTGATGCGTTCGATATTACTGCTGGCGCGATCGAGGTTGTTGAGCGTACTCACCAAGGTCGTGCGATTGGTTGCCAGTAAATTGTTGACTTGAGCAGCCGTGAGGCCAACTTGATTGGCGGCGCGTCCAACTTCGGCAGTCGAAGCGGAGGCTGAGGTTGAGAGGGTATTGATTTGGCGATCGAGCGATCGTGCCAGTCCGGATACTTCGCGAGTGAGTGAGGTGATGCCGACGGCTGCTTCAGACGAATTGCGCGTGAGAGAGCGAATTTCGCTGACAAACTGTTCATTGGTGAAGAGTTCAGCAAATCTTGCAGACGATCGCAGCAGTTCAGTAAAGCTGACGCCGATCGTGCCTGGAATGCGATCGCCATCGCAAATAATTGGGCTGTTGGCGCAATTTTCCGCTAGCGGATTCGTGGCAAGGTCATCCAAAGGCTGCGTGTCGCGGGGCGTGATATCGATCGAAGCTTCGCCCACCAGTCCCGACTGGTTAATCTCAATTAGCACATCTTTGGGAATCAGCGTGGTGACTGGCGAAATCTCCAGTTCCGCGTCAACCGTATTGGTTCCCGGACGGATTTCGGAAATTCGCCCGACGGCAACACCGCGATAGCGCACCTGTGCGCCAACCTGCATCCCGGCAATATTGGCGAACTGCGCGACGAAATGATAGTTGCGGTTGCCAAAGCTGGCGCCGCGCACCCACAGCACCAGGCCAGTGAATAAGCCGACGCTCACGAGAATCAGTAGCCCGACTGACCCTTCTCGAATGGTTCTCGATGATTGCATAGTGCTTCCTCGCGCTTGGGGAATGCAAGATTCTCGATTGTAGCTTCAAGCGCCTGTCCGTCTACTCCGCAGCTAGCCAGCAACTTGAATTGGCCCATCAATGCTGCCGCTAAAAAATTGTCGCACTAGCAGATTATCTACCGTGTCAATGTCTGAAACAACACCTTCCCACCGCACCTTCCCTCGATAGAGAAACACAATGCGATCGGCAGTGCGGCGGATTGTACTGTCTTGGTGCGTCACCATCACATAAGTGCTACAGCCCTTCGAGTGCTGCTGGATCGATCGAATCAAATCTTCAATCACGGTTGAGGCGATCGGGTCAAGTCCCGCTGTCGGTTCGTCGTACAGCAAAATTTCCGGGTGGTCTTGCGGATCATCGGGATTTTCCATGATGGCGCGGGCAAAGCTGACGCGCTTCCGCATTCCGCCCGACAGTTCAGCCGGAAAGCGATCGCCAATTCCGGGCAAACCAACCAAATCCAGCTTTTGATTCACCAGATCGCGAATGCGTTTGGCAGACAAGCGCGAATGCTGGTAGAGCCGGAATCCCACGTTTTCATAAACGTTGAGCGAGTCAAACAGCGCTGCTTGCTGAAACACCATTCCGATCACGATCGGGTCTTGACCGTCCTCGGCGAGTCCCTGACGGCGCACACCTTGTACCCAAACTTCACCCGCATCCGGGGCAAGCAGTCCGGCAATAATCCGCAAAATCGTGGATTTTCCGGTTCCGGATGGACCAATCACAGCAAGCGCTTCGCCACGATAGATTGTGAGATCAACTTCGTCGAGAACAACATTGTTGCCAAACGTTTTGCTGACTTTTTTTAGTTCAATGAGCGGTTCGGCCATAGCGCCAGCATGAAACAGTGTATCTGCTCTACCCTAGCCGACGATTTGACCGAAGCTCAAATTTTGCGGCGATCGCTTACGCTTCCCCCACTTCCAAAAACCTTTGGTGCGATCCTCTTCAACGTCGTCCGTCTGGTGTGGGCAATGGCTGAGATGGCGAGGGTGGCAGAAGCGGCTGAGGCCGTCGGACGGGCGGTTGTGGCTGCAAGCGCGGTTGGAGGACTGGAGGCGGAATTCGGATGGACGGCGGCGGCGTTTGAAAGCGCGGAGGCGGCAAAGGCGCTGGGGCTGGTGGAATTCGGAAGGACGGTAGCGGTGGCAGTGGTGGCAGTGGTGGCAGCACGACGGCACATGGCGCCAGAAACGTCGCCAAGATGTATCCATCAAACGGTGCGCTGATGCGAATCCAGCCTGCACTCGGCTGATTCACCTCGCCTGCCAGCGTCACGATCGCCCCGCGTGAAAGATTGCCCAGCGGCGCTGAACCAAGATCAGCATCACTGTAAATGCGTTCAAGCCGTTGAAGTTGGCGGCATTCGCCAGCAATTTGCGCTCGCAATGATTGTTCTGGAGCGATCGCGAGTTGAGACTGCATCAGCGGTAGCGCGAGAAGATTCACAATCATAATCACTACGGTTGAGCAAAAATTTTCTATTGCAGATACAGAAGAGAAGAATTGATCAAAGCGATCGCTTGATGTCAACCGCTATCAAAGCGATCGCTTTGACCTAGGGCAACCCGATCGAGGAGCAGGTGACACGGCGAATATTCGTGCCGCTGTTGAAACCCGTTGGCCCAGTTTCAGGAATCCAGCCTTGCGTGCGATTGCGATCGATTCGTACCCAAACGCGCCCGCGATCGCTAGCAGGTGTCGTTTGAGTTTGTGGCCCGCCAATAATGCGGAAGCCGTTTCCACTCACCAGCGAACCGACCGTGCCAGAAAGCGTGCTTGGACCAGAGCGAATTACCAAGTTTGGAGCAGTAACCAGGCCACAAGCGCTGCTAGGAGTCGGGGTCGGCGTTGGCGTTGGGGTCGGAGTTGGAGTCGGAGTTGGAGTCGGAGTTGGTGGAACGGAGCCGCATGGCGCAAGAAAGGCGGCCAAAATGAAACCTTGAGCAGGGTAGCTGACCCGAATCCAGCCTGCACTCGGCTGATTGACGGCTCCGGCTAGCGTCACGTTTGAACCAGCAGGAATATCCACAACGCGATCGCTGGCTACGTTTGCTGCGCTATAGATGCGCTCTAACCGCCGCACCTGGCGGCATTCGCCGGAAGCCTGAGCGATTTGCGTTGAATCAGTTGCGATCGTACCGCCCGTTGCGATCGCAGGAATGGCGATCGCACTAGCAATCAAAGCAGACAAAGCGACTTGAGCGACATACCGTATCTTCATCTCACACCTCTCAAATGAAGTACCAGTGGAATCCGTCACAAACTAATGAGTTCGATATTACACTTAAACAATTGCGCGATAAATACAGAAAAGCTATTTTCAGCCTGTTACTAATTGGACGCACAAGTTTGACAACCGATCGCAACACCAAGCATCTAGTCTGAAGTTATAAATATCACCTTCAACTGAATTCATCAAATGGAAATTTTCGGAGACGAAGAACACTGGAAGTTCTGCTGATTTTGAGAACAAGGGTTGCAAAAAGAATTTTCCTGTGTTTAATGGTAGGAAGCCATCAGGCATGGTTAGTTTACAAAGCGATCGCTTGCTGCTGCATTTTTGCCATCCAATTGTGGTAAAAGAAAATGCACCGAAAGCATCGCTTTTGTGGGTGAATTGAGCGGGTGCTTCCTACCAACAATCCAGACCATCTGCGATGCTGCGCGGTTGAGTTGGCAGGGCACATTGCGCCAATTTCCACACAAACCGCCGAGAATGTGCTTTCGTGTTTGGCATCATCCAACGTGCGCGGAAGTTAGAGCCTCCGATTCTCCGGCAACGAGTCACGCGACTTTAACCGCAAGCAAAGCAGAGGAGATTAAATGTCTGAAATTGTTGTTGTGCCCGGAACGACAACCCCACAGTTGGGGCTGATCGTTGACAGCACTGAGCCAATCACGCTACGGCAAGATACGCCTGAAAGCTCCGTCATTGCGACTGGCAGCAATTTGGCTGATACGATCGTCGCTGCCTCGGTTGCTGCTTCGATCGCCGTGAACATTGATGGTGAAGCAGGTGACGACTTCTTGGGCGGAGCCGCGCTTGCAGATACGATCGCAGGCGGCAACGGTAGCGACCAAATTGTTGGAAATTTGGGCAATGACAGGCTAACAGGCGGTGCAGGCGCAGACACGATCGAAGGAAACGCAGGTGCAGACCGCATTGATGGGGGTGTTGGAAACGATGAGATTGAGCCGGGAGCCGGACGCGACATTATTACAACAGGAGCCGGACGCGACATCATTCGCATTGATACGATTCGAGGCGGGGTCGATCGCATCACTGATTTTGCGAAGCAAGACACGATCGAGATCAGTCAAGATTTGGTGCGCGGATCAGGTTTGCAGATTGGCAAACTTCAAGCGACAGATTTTCAAGCCGTGCAGTCGATTCGTGACCTTGACGACGACGAAGCCGCCAAAATTATCTATGAACGCCGCACTGGATTTGTTTACTACAACCGAGACAATGGCCGCGATGTAAAATTGCTCCAGCTCGATCGCAACCTCAACATTAGCGCGGCAGACTTTGAGATTTTTTAAAGGGCAGCAGTCAGAAGGCAGCACGAGAAAAAAGGTTAGCCTCCGCCTCCTGCTACCTTCGGCCTCCTATCCTCTATCTAGACTCTTGAGAATGCGTTGAACCCCACTTTAAGCCAGCTATATATTGACCTCGCAGCCGTACTGCGGCAGCAAGGCGATCTCGCAGCGGCGGCAAACTGCTACCGTCGATCGATCGCGATGGCTCCAGATGCCGAAACCTACTATCGCTTGGGCTTGACGTTGTTTGAGCAAGAGCAGTGGCAAGAAGCAGTGGAGTGTTACGAGCAGGCGATCGCGCTTTGGAAACTGGGCGGCGGATATCGAGGATCGAGAGTTGAGTGGGCAATCGTCCACAGCAATTTGGGCTGTGCGCTGGTGCGGCAGGGAAAGCTGAAAGCGGCGATCGCGCAGTTTCAGCAGGGGTTGCGCCTTGCGCCGAATCGGGCTGCGCTGTATGTGAATTTGGGGCAGGCGATCGCCCAACAAGGCCGCGATCGTGCCGCAATCGCCTGTCTAGAGCGATCGATCGAACTAGAGCCAACGGGTGTAGCGGCCTGTTGGCAGTTGGCGCAGTTGCGGCAGCAGCAGGAATGCTGGCTGGAGGCGATCGCCCTTTGGCAGCGTGTGGTCGCCCAATCGCCCAGCAGTAGCGCTGCTTGGGGAGAATTGGCGATCGCGCAGATGGCACAGGGCAGTTGGCAACAGGCGATCGACTCGTTGCGCTGTGTTGTTCGCGCTCAGCCGGAATGGATTGACGCCTTTTGTCAGCAGACACAGCAAAGTTCAAGCAGCGACGCTTGGATTGACATGCAGCGATCGACCGCTCGATTTTTAGCAAGTTTGCAATCGATCGAGACGAATTCCCTGCAACTGCTGGCCGAAACCTACCTCTGTCGCGCGAAGCTGCTTTGGCAGTACGGCGGCGATCGCCAAATTCAACAGGCCGATCGCGATTTTGCCCAAGCGCAACGCATCGCCCAAGCTGAAAATTTGCGGCTGGCTCTGCCCGTGCGATCGATCGAGCAGCCCACACCGCCGCAGGGAGTTTACCCGACAGCCGCCGCTTGGTTCACCGCTGTTCGACCGCAAGGCGCATATCTGCCACTGAGTCAAACGCGACTGAGTCAAACACAACTGACTCAGTCGCGATCGCGTCCGACCGTCAGCAGTGTCGAAGCTTGCGCTGGACTGAACTGCGCTCCTTGTCTGGAACAGCTTCAGCGGCAGTTTGCCCCGGTGCATCTGGGACAGGGAACTTATGCTTGCAGCAGCGGCAGCGCGATCGAGGCCACACCGCTGTTTGTTGCCCAAATTCCGCAAGGGCGAGCTTGGGCAGTGCCGCAAATCAACGATTGGCGCATCTGCAACGCCGTCGCTGTTCTGACTCCGGAAGACGAACTGCTCGCCGATCTGTCTCGCGACTATCCCGGTCAACTGCCGAACTGTCGCCAGTCTGCACCGCATCGCATTTGGACAGCAGAACGAAGCGCGATCGAACCCATCGCCGGAACGGTAGCCGCGATCGCCGGATTATCCGGTCATGTTTACTTTCACTGGATGGTGGATATTCTGCCGCGCCTCGATCTGATTCGGCAAAGCGGCTATGACTGGCAGGCGATCGATCGCTTTTGGCTCAACGGCAATTCGCGAAGATTTCAGCGCGAAACGCTGGCGGCTTTGGGCATTTCAGCCGCAAAAGTGTTGTCAAGCGATCGCCATCCGCACATTCAGGCAGAAACGCTGATCGCACCGTCGTTCGTTTCCCCGCTGGGCTGGGCGAGTGCCGATGCGCTGAACTTTCTGCGTCAGCATTTGCCGATCGCCGCCGCAAAAAATTGGCCGTCTCGCATCTACATCAGCCGTCAATCGGCTCGCTATCGGCGCGTTCTCAATGAAGAAGCGGTTCTCGATGTGCTGCGCCCTGCCGGATTTGTTGCGGTTTCGCTTGAATCGCTCTCAGTGGCGGAACAGGTGTCGCTGTTTGCCCAAGCCGAAGCGATCGTCGCTCCGCACGGCAGCGGATTGACCAATCTCGCCTTTTGCCGTCCCCAAACTGCTGTGATTGAACTGTTTTCGCCGGACTATGTGCGGCCTTACTACTGGGCGATCGCCCATCATCTGCAACTGCGGCACTCCTACGCCCTAGGAAAATCGTTTGCCTGCCGTTCGCTGCAATCGCTGATGCATCCCAATCCTCTAACGGCTGATATTCTGGTGAACTTAGCTGCACTCAAGCAACTGCTCAAAACAGTGGAACTTCATTCATAACTGCTTTCCTGCTGCCAGCGCTACTTGCTCCTCGCTACCCGTCTTTATGAAAAACGCTCTTAGCCTCACCGCACTACCCTCTGCCAAATCCGCACCGCAGTTGATTTTGCAGGCAGAAGCTTGTCTAAAGCAAAACCAGATCAAAGACGCGATCGCCGCTTGCGAAAAAGCGATCGAAATCGACCCGACTTCTGCGCTGGCCTGTAAGCTCTTGGGCAATGCCTATCAGCGATCGAACCATTGGACGGAGGCGATGCGCTGGTATCAGCAGGCGGTGAAATTGCAGCCGGATTTGGCCGAAGCGCACGCCAACTTGGGGAGCCTGTATGCCAAACAGCAAGCGTGGGATCAGGCGATCGACTGCTATGAAACGGCGATCGCGCTTCAGCCCAATTTTGCGGGAGCATTTCGCAATCTGGCTCGCATCTGGCAACACCTCCACCAAACTGAAGCAGCGGCAGACTGTTGGTATGAAGCGCTGAAGCTAGAGCCAAGCGAAGCAGCAGAAGTTTTTCGAGTCGGCGAACTGATGCTGGCGCAGGGTAAACACGAGCAGGCGATCGATTGCTTCCAGCGAGCAATCGCGCTTCAGCCGTCAGTTGCCGCGCACCACAAACTGGCTGAAGCCTTGGTGCAGCAGGGTCAGCTTGATGCTGCTGTCACCCACTACAAAGCGGCAATTCACCTGACGGAAGCAACCGCTGTGCCCGTTCCGCATTCCGATCAGGCGGCGATCGACGCCAATGGCAACGGTCACGCCGCGATCGTGCCATCTCAAATGCCCAGTCAGTCGCTTGACGCGATCGCTGCCTGTGAACAAATCCTTGCCGAGCTTGCCCCTCAAACGGCAGCCACCTACAAGCAGATGGGCAATGCGCTTCAGGTCGCAGGTCGCCTTTCAGAAGCCGCCGACTGCTACAGCAAAGCGATCGTTCTTCAGCCTAACTTTGCGGAAGCACATGCCAACCTGGGCAGCGTCTACGCGCAGCAACAGCAGTGGAGTCAGGCGATCGCTGCCTGCGAACGCGCGATCGCGCTTCAGCCCGATTTTGCCGGAGCCTATCGCAATTTGGCGAAAGTATTTGAGCAAACGGGAAAATCGGCCAGCGCGATCGCCGCTTGGTATCAAGCCCTGACGCTGGAACCGACATGGGCAGATGCCGCTATGCACATTCGCCTCGGAAATGCACTGCAAACGCAAAGCCGACTGCCAGAAGCCGCCCGCTGCTACCAACAGGCGATCGCGATCGATCCCACAGCGGGCAAAGCCTATCAGCAGCTTGGCAGGTTGCACGCCCAGCAGCAGCAGTGGGCTGAAGCCGCCGCCGCCTTTGAGCAAGCAGTGCGCTATCAGCCCGACTGGGAAACCTATCACGCTTGGGGCGATGTGCTCCTTCAGCAGCAGCAGTGGCATGGCGCAATCGCCGCTTACGATCGCGCCATTGCCCTTAATCCGCAGCCGCTGGTGTGGAGTTTTTACAATCGAACATCCGCCCTGCTGGAACTGTCGCGCTTTGAGGAAGCGCTGCGCTGTTGCGATCGCGCCATTGCGATCGATCCCAATTTTGCCGACGGGCATCACCGTCGCGGCGATCTGCTGCTGAAGCTTGACCGCTGGGCAGAAGCGAGTGCTGCTTATCGACAAGCGATCGCACTGCGCCCCGATTTTTCCTGGTCATACCACAACCTCGGTT
The DNA here is from genome assembly GCF_014696105.1 of Microcoleus sp. FACHB-1515. Lineage (GTDB taxonomy): Bacteria > Cyanobacteriota > Cyanobacteriia > Elainellales > Elainellaceae > JAAUTJ01. The sequence continues at coordinate 17,228 of NZ_JACJPO010000009.1, read as the reverse complement.
CAACGCTGATGCACCTCCACCAGTGGGAAGAAGCCGCTCAGTCGTTTCGGCGTGCCCATGCGCTCCACCCGAATTTTTGCTGGTCGCTGGTGAGTTTGGCAGATGCGCTTGTCAAGCTCGATCGCGAAGACGATGCCCTTGCTGCCTATGAGCAGGCGCTTGAGCTGGAACCGCAAGCCGAAATTCATCAGCGCATTGGCGATCTGTTGCAGCGACGAGCGCAGCGTTTGCAGCAGCAAATTCAAACCCTGCACACCAGCGCGATCGATCGCTACCGACAAGCGATCGATCTTGATCCAGCCAACTCGCAGTATTGCTATCAAGCGCTTGCCCTTCAGCCAGACCATCCTGACCTTTATCATTTGCTAGCAGCTAGCCTTGCAAAGCAGCAGCAGTTTGATCAGGCCATTGTTTTTTATCAGCTTGCGCTGCAACTGCAACCCGATCGCGCTGATTGGTTGATTGAACTCGCGCAAATTTTCGCGCAGCAGCAGCAGATTGAAGCGGCAATCGACTGTTATCGTCGATCGATTCAGCTTCAGCCTGCTCCAGCCGATATTTACTATCAGCTTGGAACGCTGCTTGAAGCGCAACAAGAGTGGAATGAAGCGATCGATTGCTATCGCAAAGCGATTCGACTACAGCCTTCAGCGCAAATTTGGCAGAGCTTGGGCGATGCACTATTTCATCAAGAACAGTGGGAAGCGGCCATGCAAGCCTATCTTAAAATTCCAGTCAATTGATGAGATGAAAATTGCTTTTGTTGCAGGTAAAGATGATGGAAGCCAATACGCTCAAAAAAACTGCAACCGACTACTTCACTGCGGGTCATCAGCTTCAGGAAGCAGGCGATCTAGCAGGAGCGATCGCTGCCTATCAATCTGCTTTCGATTGCGATCCAAACAATTTTTTCTACCCCTATCATTTGGGAGAAGTGCTGCTGAAATTAGGCGATTTGGGCGGCGCAATCGCTCACTTGCAGCTTGCTATTCGCCTCAATCCTCACTTTTCTTGGTCGCACCAATTTCTAGGAGAAGCATTCGCCAGAAATGGACAAGTTGTCGAGGCAGAACAGGCATTTCGACAGGCGATCGCGCTTGACCCAACCTGCTCCTGGTCATATTACGGTTTGGCAGAAGTGCTAACCGCTCAAAATCAATTTCAAGCAGCGATCGACTGTTGCTGTCGCTCAATCGAACTGTATCCCAGCTTTCATCGATCGCATCACTGTTTGCGAAATTTACTCGGTCGGCACGGGCAGCTAGAACAAGGTGAAACCTGGTATCGCCAACTGATTGCTAGCAATCAAAATTCTTCTTGGCTGCATCACTTTCTTGGCGAACTGCTCGCCCATCAAAATAAAACGAACGACGCGATCGCCTGTTTCGATCAAGCAATTCAGCTTCATCCTCAATTTGTTTGGTCATACTATCAGGCAGCAGAAGCACTCTTGCGCGGCGGCAGACTTTATGAGGCAATTTTCTATTACAGAAAAGTGTTGGAGCTTGAGCCGAATTTTCAGCAGGTTTATGAAGATTTTTACAAAGTTTATTACGGCCTGAAATACGGGCACGAACGGCTGGAATATTCGCAGGTTGAAGAAGTCATCCAGTTTCATCGCCAAATCATTCAGCTTCGACCCGACTGCTCGATCGCATATCTGGGCATTGGTGATCTGCTCACTACAAAAAAAGGCGAAATTGAACAGGCGATCGGCTACTATCAGGCGGCAAGCTACTACCGAGCGCTGCAAACCCATCCGCAATTTGTCGAACAGCACTGGCAGACAGAACAATCACATCAGCCAGACTTTCTGATTATTGGCACGATGAAGTCAGGAACAACTTCTCTGTATGGCTACCTGACGCAGCATCCGCAGATCGTGCCTGCGGCACAAAAGGAAATCCACTTTTTTGATTATGCTTACAGCGGCGGATTAGATTGGTATTGCTCACACTTTCCGCCCATTCCAAACCACGCGAGTTTCATCACGGGCGAAGCTACGCCGATCTATTTCACTAATATCAAAGCGATCGATCGCATTGCCAACAGCCTGCCAAGCGTCAAGCTCATTGTGCTGCTGAGAAATCCGATCGCCCGTACAATTTCGCACTATCATCACCACAAAAGTTGGGGACTCGAACAGCGATCGATCGAAGAAGCAATTCAGCGCGAAGCCAGCTTGCTTAACACGCTAACTGATCTTTCTCAGGCGTTTGAAGTTTACCCGCATGAGTCGGGCTATTTATTCATGAGTTTGTATGTTTACTTTTTGGCACGCTGGATGAATACGTTTCCGAAAGAGCGCGTTTTAGTCATTCAAAGTGAGCATCTCTATGAAAAACCTGTGGAAACGATGGAAAAGGTTCATGCTTTCCTAGATGTACCAAACTGCACGTTGGGCGAGTATGAAAACTACTTTCCAGGACAATACAATCGTCATCGCACATCGGTACAAAGCGCTTTGGCAGATTATTTTCAGCCGCATAATCAGCGGCTTGAAGAGTATTGTGGTACAAAATTCACCTGGTAGTTGCTTCTCAAGATCAACTAAAATTGACGATTTGAAAGCGCCGCGATCGCTCTTTTGGGATTGAGCATGAAACGCCGCGATCGCCTTTCACGCCTTTCCCCTACGCAAATTCCAACAAGTCGTGTAAAAATGGCAGGCGCAAAGGGCAAAAGGCGCTACACTCAGGGGCGCGGCTACTGTTTTCGGCCATGACAGAACTGGATTTGCTGATTTTGACGATCTATGTGATCACAGTCATCTATGTGCTGTATCAGATGATCGATTCGCTCGAAGCCAAAACCACAATTTCTTTCGATCGCGCTGCCGTCCAAGCTCAGCTAGAGGAGCGCGAAATTGCCTCCCTTGTCGATCTCAAATTCAGCTTGGCAAGCCGCTATGACTACAGCCAGCCCAAAACGCTATCCGTCACAATTCAAAACAAATCGAAGCACGCGGCGATCTATGTAGATTGGGATCGCTGCGCCTTCACCGACAACAAAGGACAGGCGCGGCGCGTAATTCGGATGACACCCGATCGCCGCCTTGAAGATTTGTTTCAGCCGCAGATGTCAAGTACCGTCACACCCGGAAGTTCGCTCAGCGCGACAGTCACAGCAGAAGATTTGCTCAAACCGGGTGCCAACGATACCCTAGAGCCGAAAAGTCCGCTGGTTGATCCTAAAAAAGCACCGCTAAATTTTGCACTGTATATCGCCTTGCGAGTTGCCAACCTAGAAGTCGAAACGGGCGGCGATCGCTTCTACACGATCGCCTGCCCGTTCCGAATGGCTCCTGTTCCCTGGCACGATGCCCTACCGTTCAACCCGAAAGGATAGCGACATCTGCTAAGCCGCTCAAACTACTCAAGCGAGTCGGTGGCGCGGTTCAAGGCGCGGTTGGTGCGGCTCAAAGCCTTGTCTACGTTATCTTCCACATCCGCTTTTGCATCACGCACAGCGTTTTGGGTGCGATTGATGTTGCGGCTCATGCGAGCATCAACGCTATCGGCTGCCGAATCTGCTGCACTGCGAGCATTACGCTTCACATCATCGCCCGCTTGACGTGCGCTGTTTCCAGCTTTGCGGGCGTTGTCGCGAGCCGATTCTGCGGCATCTTGAGCGTTGCGCTTCACATCGTCGCCCGCCTGCCGGACAGCATCACTGGTCGAGTTGACTGCGCGACGAGTATTGCGCGATGCATCTTCACCAGCCTGCTGAAGTTTGTCCGTCGCGGTGTTCACGGTTTGGTCGGCTTGGCGCTTGAGTTCGCGTCCGCCCTGCTTCACGTCACCACCGAAATCGCGGGCGTTCTCGCCTTTCTTGTCAAGAATGCGGCGGGTGTTCGTGCCAATGTCGTCGGTTTGGTCGATCACGTTGCGCTCAGTTTCATCAACGAGCTGGCGCGTTTTGGCTTCGGCTCCCGACATGTCGAAGCGCGGATCAACATCACTGAAGTTGTTCATGCCGCCTTCTTCCGGCTGAATCGGGTCGTAAATTTCGGTGTTTTTACTGACACTTTCATTGATCCGGCCTTCGCCCACAACGCCTTTCTCGTTGGTTCCACCCACACCGCTGCCTTTGCTGAGGCCGTTCGAGATGCTTCCGGTTGTGCCGTCGGGACGAATATTTTCTCTAGCACGTTCAACGCTCGTCGTGCTGGTTGGAGGCTGCGTTGCATTGGCTGCACCGTTACAGGCCGTTGTGAACAACAGCAACAGTCCAGCCAAACAAACGGTCAAGAGGCGACCGCGAAGCGCTCCCGGAACGGTATCGATCCGCAACTTTTTGACAAAAGAAATGATTTTGCTCATAGCGATACTCCATGCAATTGCAATTTACTGAAAAACTGAATATCCGTTTTGGTTATGGTGGAACCTTTGCGATTAGCGACGACGCGCTTTTTCGCCTTCGGTTGCTTCTTCACCTGCTTTCTGCTGTAAACCTTTTAAAAATCCAGTGCTTTCTTTGAATTCCTCACCAACTTTTTCCAACAGGCGGGCATCAGGATCGCTCGGATCGGTAATCGGCTGACGCTGTGCGGGAATTTGGGTCGCATCGCGCTCGAACACTTGCTGATCGATCGGACCAAGGTCGCCTGTGTTTGATGCATTTGGAGCGGGATACTGAATCACATCAACGTCGCTGCGAATTTCGCCCAACACCGGATGAATCGACAGGGCAGTTGCACTACTGCTAAAAAATGCGATCGCTGCAACAACAATCGTCAAAACCTTTCCAACTTTGCGAAGAACAGACATCGCTTTGCTCATAAGTAACTCCTGAATTGGCAATCATTCCAAATCAGAAAAAGCGCTCATTCAAAGGCAACTGCTGAGACAGAAGTTCAGAATGGACACTTTTTCACGTGCCTATTCAGGTTACGGTTGCAATGTCGATCGATCCCTCTAGCAAAGGTCTCATTCCTGCTTGAGTTCGACAAAAAATTTTTCTAATTCTTTGGAGGGATGACAGTTAACCCCGCTTGCGATCGACGGAAATTTTGCGATTTGGGTCTTGTTTCTGCACCCAGCGTAAAAATCGCTGCATCGAAGGATTTTGCTTGAGAGCATCGATCGAATTCAATTCTTGGGCCAGCACTTTGTTGTCAAACAGCGTGTGAATTTGGCGATGGCAAGCCGCACAAATCTCAACAGTTGGACTCGTATCAATCTGCTTGCGCTTGGTGACTTGGCGCGGCACGAGATGATGAAGCGTCAGTCGATCGCCAGGTCGATCGCAAAGTTGGCACTGCATGAAGAAATACGAAGGAGTTGCTAGCTCTAGCCTAACCAACCACCTAAACTTCTTTAGGCTGTAATTGCCACACTTTAAGCAGGTGAACTTTCCTCACCAAATCCCAAATAGCCGCGTGGTGTAATTAGCCAGTCTCCATGCTGACGAGTGCTTTGATTGCCGATTAAAACAACTGTCAGCATATCGATCGCCTCCACGTCCAATTCGCCCAACGTGGTTAGCATAATCTGCTCATCCGGGCGGTAGACCGATCGCACCAAAGCTACAGGTGTATCGGATTTGCGATGCTGCAAGAAAATTTCGCGAGCGGTAGCAATCTGCTGAGTGCGTGTTTGCGATCGCGGATTGTAGATCGCCGTAACAAAATCTGCTGCTGCTGCTGCCGTCAGTCGTTTTTCAATCACACTCCAAGGTGTGAGTAAGTCACTAAGGCTAATGGCACAAAAATCATGCATCAGAGGCGCACCGACACGGGCGGCGGCAGCTTGCAAAGCAGTAATTCCCGGAAATACTTGCACCTTCGGCGATTTGCCGTCCCAGCCGCGCTGCTGCAACTGCTCCATCACCAATCCCGCCATGCCGTAGATGCCGCAGTCGCCAGAAGAAATAACGGCAACCGTCAAGCCCCACTGAGCGAGATCGATCGCCCGATCGCCCCGCTGCCGTTCCTGCGTAATCGGTGAAGTTTCGACAATTTGACCTGGACGCAGTAGTGGAGAAACGAGATCGACGTAGAGCGAATAGCCGATCACCACATCTGCCTGAGCGATCGCACTCCGCGCTGCTGGCGTAATTTGCTCGATCGCTCCGGGACCCGTTCCGATTAGCCAAAGCTGTCCGGTTCGATCGATCAATTCTTGCTGCGACTGGGCGATCGCGATCGTCACCGCGCCCGCTTCTCCTTCTTCACGGACAATTTGTTTTTTCACGCGGAGGAGGGTGTCGGGTGTCGGGTGTTGGGTGTCGGGTCGAGCCGCCAAAATTGCTGCTGCTTCGGCTACGCTTGGCGTTCCAACTTCGGCGGCGACGATCGCGGAAGGATTGGGGACTTCGATCGATCGCAAATGCTCACTCGAAAAGCATCTCAGCGGAAGATTGCGATCCCGACAAAATTCCAGTAACCCAACTTCGTCGGCTTTGAGGTCGATCGAGGCAATTCCGGCGATCGCGCTTTCGGAAAGATGGTGGGCGCGGCAGGTGCGATCGATCGCACTAGCAATCAGGCGGCTGGACGTTCCGCGCTCGCAGCCAATCCCGATCCATAAAACTCTGGGATGCCACTGAACTTTTGGAAAGTCGGATTCCGGGGAAAAGCGGCGTTGAATCGGACTGATCCAAATGCGGGCGGCGGGTCGCTCCGAGTAGTCAACGTCGAAGTTGAATGGGTGTTGCGCTGGTAAATGTTCTTGCCACAGGGTCGATCCGGCTTCCTGGATGACTTGAATCGTTTCGCCTCGTGCAGTTGCCGCCGATACGCCCGTCCAATCGCCCTCACCTTTTCGCCAGCCAAACGACACTCCCAAAACATCAATTCCTGGTAGTTCAGCGCGTGTCGATGCTCCGGTGAGAATCGGTGTTGCACCGCTCTGTTCGGCTACGAGTCGAGTTAAATTTTCCGCGCCGCCTTGGTGTCCGCTGCACAAGCTGATCGCAAATTGGCGATTTTCATCGACGACGACGATCGCTGGATCAGTCCCTTTATCTTTCAGCAGAGGCGCAATTAAGCGAACGACTGCCCCGGTTGCCAGGCAGAAGACGATGCCGCGATGAGTTTGCCATAGGTCGGGGAGGAGCGATCGCAACGATCCCGAAAAGCTCTGACAGTCCGGTTGCACGATCGATTCAGGAACCCACAGCTTGATTCCTGCCGCCAAACAAAAAGGCCGCAGCGCAGCGATTCCGGTTGGTGTGACGGCGATCGCAGCGAGCGGCTCAAAAGCAGTAAAAACAGACACTAGATTGGGAGATTTCGATCGGGAGATTGAGCGGTGGGTGGTGCAGGCTGCTCAACTGTTGTCAGAGCAGGATTCAAAAGCGGAGTGCGGGCGATCGAATTGTTCGCCAAGCTAAACAGCGGATTGGACAAAATGCCAGCGAGTGAAGTGGTGACTAGCGCGAACACCAAGCCGACCTGTAAGGGGCGCATTCCCGGCAGCGTCCAGCGAATTTCCGGGTAGTTTTTGACCGCATCCGACATTTCTTCCGGCTCTTTCACCACCATCATCTTGACGACACGGATGTAGTAGTAGATCGAGATGACGCTGGTGAGCAGACCAATCAGCACCAAGCCATACGCGCCCGACTGCCAGCCTGCCCAAAACAGATACAGCTTGCCGAAGAATCCGGCCAGCGGCGGAATGCCACCCAGCGAGAGCAGGCAAACGCTCAAGGTCAAGGTGAGGAGCGGGTCTTTTTGGTAAAGTCCGCTGTACTCGGTGATTTCGTCAGTTCCGGTTCGCAGCGAGAACAGAATGACGCAGGTGAAGCCGCCCAAGTTCATGAACAGATACACCATCAGGTAGAACAACATGCTGGAGTATCCGGCTTCGGTGTTGATGATCAACCCGATCATCACAAATCCGGCCTGAGCGATCGAGCTATACGCCAACAGTCGCTTCATGCTCGTCTGCGCCAAAGCGACGACATTGCCCAGCACCATGCTGAGAATTGCCAAGGCAGTCATGACGAAATGCCACTGCTCGGAAACTAAGGGGAAGCAGGACACCAAAAGACGAATCGCCAGGGCAAAACCAGCCGCTTTTGAACCAACCGAAAGGAACGCGACGACCGGAGTTGGTGAACCTTCATATACGTCGGGTGTCCACTGGTGAAACGGGACAGCGGCGATTTTGAAGGCGATCCCCGCAATCACGAAAACCAAGGAGATCACCAGACCGATCGATTCGCCAATGCCATTTGTGGCGATGTTGGCCGTAATCGTGCTCAGACGGGTTTCACCACCGGACAAGCCGTAGAGCAGCGAGACACCATAGAGGAAGATCGCTGAGCTAGCTGCGCCAATCAGGAGATATTTGAGAGCGGCTTCGTTCGATCGCGGGTCGCGCTTCATGTAGCCCGTCAGCAGGTAGGACGAGATCGAAAGCGTTTCTAGCGAAACGTACATCATCACCAGTTCGTCTGCGCCAGAGAGAAACATCCCGCCCAACGTGGCAGTCATCAGGATGACCAAAAACTCGGCCAGCGACGTACCCGACTGCTCGACATAGCGAATCGACATCAGCACGGTGAGAGCCGCCGACAGCGCAATGATGCCGCGAAACACCACGCTCATGTCGTCGCCGTTAAACCCGCCCAGAAACGAGAGCGGATTGGCCGTTCCCCACTGAAAGTAGAGTGCGCCGACGGCAGTGAGCAGCCCGCCGATCGACCAGTAGGGCGTCCAGCGAGCAGAAGAGCGGCCTGTGATTAAATCACCGACCAGAACGACGAGCAGCGTCACGATGACGATGGTTTCCGGCAAAATAGTTCCGGCGTTTAGCTGTGCGACAAGACTGTTAAAGTCCATGTTGGCGATCGGGTAGTGTGAACGAAAAGCAATGAAGCAACGAAAAACCAATCAAAATGTTCAACCTTCCTTAAGAATCATATCGTGCTAGCTTACCGAATCACGTTTCGGTCTACGAATTGAACACCTTGATTTCTGCTCATATTGGCTATAAGTAAGATCTAAGGGCATATTGATGAAGTGAGCGTCACCTCTCAACTGGCTGAATATGCAAGAAATAAGGTTATGACAGATTTAAGCTTTCCAGTGCGATCGCGCTAGTCGATCGCTTCACCTCGTCCCGTCTTTTCCCCAGAACCGCGATTCTCATGTCAACGCTTGTCATTGTTGAATCTCCAACCAAAGCTCGCACCATCCGTAACTACCTGCCGCGTGACTACCAGGTGGAAGCGTCGATGGGGCATGTACGCGATTTGCCGCAGTCGGCCAGCGACATTCCCGAATCGGTGAAGAAGGAGAAATGGGCGAAAATTGGCGTCAATGTCGAGGCAGATTTTGAGCCGCTCTACATCGTGCCGCAGGACAAAAAGAAGGTCGTCAAAGCCCTCAAGGACGCGCTTAAAGGCGCGGACGAACTGATTTTGGCAACGGACGAAGACCGCGAAGGCGAAAGCATTAGCTGGCACTTGCTGCAACTGCTCAAGCCGAAAGTTCCCGTCAAGCGGATGGTCTTCCACGAAATCACCGAAGACGCCATTCAGCGAGCGCTCAATGATTGCCGCGACGTGGATGAACAGTTGGTTCACGCGCAGGAAACGCGGCGAATCCTCGATCGACTGGTCGGATATACCCTTTCCCCGCTCTTGTGGCGCAAAATTGCCGCCGGACTGTCGGCAGGTCGCGTCCAATCGGTTGCCGTCCGCCTCTTGGTGACTCGCGAACGCGAACGCCGCGCTTTCCGCAAAGGTTCTTATTGGGATCTCAAAGCGGAACTGACCAAGGACAAAACGCCATTTGAAGCACGGTTGGTGTCGGTTGGCAATACTCGCGTTGCCACAGGTGCAGACTTCGACGAAAACACCGGCCAAATTATTGCCGGACGCCAAGTTTTACTGCTGAACGAGGAAGAAGCCCGATCGCTCCACGATCGATTGAGCGATCGACCTTGGACAGTTGCAAATCTAGAAGAACGCGCCTCAACTCGTAAACCGTCTGCGCCGTTCACCACGTCCACCTTGCAGCAGGAAGCCAACCGCAAGCTCCGCCTCTCTGCCCGTGAAACGATGCGGACAGCGCAGAATTTGTATGAACAGGGCTACATCACCTACATGCGGACGGACTCGACGAATCTGTCGCAGCAGGCGATCGCTGCCGCCCGTTCCTGCGTTGAGCAGATGTACGGCAAGGACTATCTCAGTCCGCAGCCGCGCCAGTATTCCACCAAATCAAAAGGCGCACAGGAAGCCCATGAAGCAATTCGACCCGCAGGCAGCAGCTTCCGCACTCCACAGGCGACGGGCTTGAGCGGTCGCGAACTCAGTTTGTATGATTTGATTTGGAAGCGCACGGTTGCGACGCAGATGGCCGAAGCGCGCCAGACGAACGTGACGGTTCAGCTTCAGGTGGAAGATGCCACCTTCCGAGCAACGGGTAAGCGCATCGACTTCCCTGGTTTCTTCCGCGCTTACGTGGAGGGATCAGACGATCCGAATGCGGCGATCGAAAACCAAGAAGTCATCCTCCCCCGTTTGCAGGTCGGGGATCATCCCGAATGCACGGAGTTGGAGGCGATCGGGCATGAAACGCAGCCGCCCGCCCGCTACAGTGAAGCCTCGCTCGTCAAGATGCTCGAAAGTGAAGGGATTGGGCGACCGAGTACCTACGCCAGCATTATCGGCACGATCATCGATCGCGGCTATGCTCAACTGATTAACAACAGCCTTGTTCCGACCTTCACTGCCTTTGCGGTCACTGGCCTGCTGGAAAAGCACTTCCCCGATCTGGTTGATACTGGATTCACGGCTCGGATGGAGCAAACGCTCGATGAAATTTCGACTGGAGAAGCCGACTGGCTGCCCTACTTGAAAGAGTTTTACCTCGGTGAAACCGGGCTGGAATCGCAAGTTGAGGAGCGCGAAGATCAAATCGACGGGCGCGAAGCTCGCACGATCGATCTCGAAGGACTCGACACCAAAATTCGGATCTCCAAGTACGGAGCCTACATCGAGCAGGAAACGGAAGAAGGTGAACCCCGGATCATTAACATTCCGCAAGACCTTTCTCCAGCAGATCTGGATGCCGAAAAGCTCGAAACGCTGCTGCAAGGACCCAGCAAGCTCGGTCTGCATCCCGACACGGGAGAAGCAATCTACGTGTTCTCCACAGGACCTTACGGTCCCTACGTTCAGCTTGGCGATGTTACCGATGACAATCCGAAGCCGAAACGCGCCTCGCTGCCTCGTGGCGTGACGCCCTCGCAGGTGACGCTGGATATGGCGGTCGGTTTGCTCGCTCTGCCGCGACTGTTGGGCATCCATCCAGAAACGGGCGCAAAAATTCAGGCAAGTTTAGGACGATTTGGTCCGTATGTCGTTCACGATCAGGGCAAGGAAGGAAAAGACTATCGATCGCTCAAAGGCGATGACAACGTGCTGACAATCACGCTCGATCGCGCTCTTGAACTGCTCGCCCAGCCGAAATCGACACGCGGACGCGGCAAATCCGCCGCTAAACCTCTACGCGAACTTGGGGCACACCCCGAAGACAGCGAACCCGTCAACATCTACGACGGGCCGTATGGTCCCTACGTCAAGCATGGCAAGACGAACGCCTCGCTGCCCGAAGGGGAAACGGTCGAGTCGATGACAATGGAAACAGCCCTGTCTGCCCTCGCTGCCAAGGCTGGAAGCAAATCGAAATCGAGTCGTGGCAAGAGCGCTGCGGCCTCGAAGACGACCAAAACCGCGACTACGAAAACGACTAAAGCGAAGTCAACCACCCGCGCTAAAACCACCAAGGCCACTTCGACCACTACCAAGCGCAAGTCGAGCAAATCCACTTCAGCCTAGAAAAAATCGCCCCTCCAACTTGGAAGGGCGATCGACTGAGTAATTCCAAGCTAAAGATGCTGGTTGAGAAAGTCGATCGATCGCTGCCAGGCATCCGTCGCCGCTTCGGGCTGGTAGGCATCCGGGCGAGTGTCGTTGAAAAAGGCGTGTCCGGCGTTCGGGTAGGTGTGGCTGGCGATCGATCCACCCGCTCCCTTCACAGTAGCTTCCAGTTGTTCCACCGCAGCAGGCGGCACAAAATTATCTTCCGCAGCAAACAGCCCCAGAACTGGAGCGCTTAATCGAGAAAAATTTGGCTGCACTTTCGGATGGATGCCGTAGAAATCAATCACGGCTCCGTAGCGATCACTCAGTGTTGCCGCCAGCAAAGCCAACTGACCGCCCATACAAAAGCCAACGACGCCAATTTTGTCACCCGTCACCGCTTCGTGATCGAGCAGAAATTGCGCGGCAGTTTCCAAATCGCGGGCAGTTTGTTCGATGTTGAGCGCCATGAATAAGCGCTGCGCCTCGTCAGGCGATGTAGTTTGCTCGCCGTGAAACAAATCGGGCGCGAGGGCGACGAATCCGGCTGCGGCAAAGCGATCGCTCACGTCCCGAATATGCGGAACCAGTCCCCACCATTCCTGCAAGACAAGCAAGCCCCGCCCTGTGCCCGCAGGCGGCAGAGCGAGGTAGCCAATTTCCTGTTCCGTGCCCATTAGCCCGCCACACCCGAAAGTGCCTGAGCTGCTGCGTCCCGTAAGAGGGCTGCTTTATCGGTTTGCTCCCAAGGCAGATCAAGATCCGATCGCCCAAAGTGTCCGTAAGCGGCGACATCTTGATAAAAGCGTCCGCCCCGTTCACCCGGAAGGGCGCAGAGGTTGAAGGTTTGAATAATGCCAGCCGGACGCATCTCGAAGTTTTGGCGCACCAGTTCCAGCAAGCGCTCATCTTCGATCGTGCCTGTGCCAAAAGTTTCCACCAGGATGCTGACCGGATGGGCGACGCCGATCGCATAGCTCAGTTGCACTTCGCACTTTTCGGCCAATCCTGCCGCGACGATGTTTTTGGCGATGTAGCGAGCGATGTAGGCCGCGCTGCGATCGACCTTGGTGGGGTCTTTGCCGGAAAATGCGCCGCCGCCGTGCCGCGAATAGCCGCCGTAGGTATCGACAATAATTTTGCGTCCGGTCAGGCCAGAATCACCTTGCGGTCCGCCGATCACAAATTTTCCGGTCGGATTGACCAAAAAGCGCGTTTCCGCATCGGGCTTCACATCGATGTCGCTGAAGATCGGTTCGACCACAAACTGCCACAAATCTGCTTTGATTTTGTCCTGCACCGCATGGGGATCGGTGATTTCGTCGATCGCTGCCGTATGCTGAGTGGAAATCAAAATTGTGTCGATGCCGACGGGTCTGCCGTTTTCGTAGGCGATCGTCACCTGCGTTTTGCCGTCTGGTCGCAGATAAGGCAACTGTCCGGTTTTGCGAACGGCAGCCAGCTTGCGGGAAATGCGGTGTGCCAAGCTGATCGGCAGCGGCATCAGTTCCGGCGTTTCGTTGCAGGCAAAGCCAAACATCAAGCCCTGATCGCCTGCACCGATCGCATCAAGCTTTTCGTCGCTGTCTTCTTCGCGGATCTCTTGTGCGGTGTCAACGCCTTGAGCGATGTCCGGCGACTGAGCGTCCAGCGTCACCATGACGGCGCAGCTATTGGCCGAAAAGCCATTGTTGCTGTCGGTGTAGCCAATTTCGGCAATTTTCTGACGGACTAAATCGGTGTAGTTCACCTGCGCTTTTGAGGAAATTTCGCCTGTCAGCAGCACCAGTCCGGTGTTGACAACCACCTCGGCAGCCACACGGCTTCCGGGATCTTGGCTCAGCAGCGCGTCCAAAATCGTGTCAGAAATTTGATCGCAAATTTTATCGGGATGGCCTTCGGTAACGGATTCTGAGGTAAACAAGTAGCGACGTGACAAGGAAATATCTCCGCTTGAACTAAACAACACGCACTGAAGCGATCGCAACACAGCCGCTTCGGGGTCGCTAGCAGACCCTAGATTTGAATTTACTGAACTCTTGCCAGAATAAGCTGTTTTTCAGTGGATTGCCAATCTGTCAAAGCAAGAATGCCGAAAAGTCGATCGGGTTTTCGGTGATGAAGCATTGACATTCGAATGCTGCGAAATGCTGCCATTTCTGAGAACTTGAAGGTTTAGCGTGAACTTTTATTGTGCAAGGGCTATGAAGATTAAGAAGTGGTTTCAATCAACAAAGCACCGAGGCGCAATTAACCTCGGTGCTTATTCGGTAGATTCAGTTGTTCCTAGCCGTTGCTAGATCACGCGCACTGCAAAGTGCAGGGGTTCCGCATCCGACAGAACGACTTCGAGCTGATAGGGTTGGTCATCGGGGTTGGCAAGGGTGATGCTCACCAGTCCAGCACTGTCGCGCTGGGCGCTGGTTTGCGCCTGACTGCCTTGTAGACGCAGCGATCCGGCGATCGGCAGTTGCGCGGTCAGGTGAAGCCGTTGGGTGACGGCATCATAGCTCACTTCGAGGACGACTGCGCCCACCGTCGTCAGCCATTGGCGCGAAGCGGGGGCATCGCTCGATACAGTCAGCGAAAGCGATTCGAGAATCGTGCGAGCGGCCAGCAGCGAGAGCGTCATCTGCTGAGTCGGACTGGCGGTTTCGTAATCGCTGGGGTAAGCGGCTCCGCGCAGCGGTGAAGAAATGCCGCGAGCAGGCGAAGCCATGACGATCGCCGCCAGTTGATTGAGCGCTTGCGTTTCACCGGGAAACAGCGACTCAACGGCCTGCACAAGCTTTGCCCCTTCGCGCAGCGTCGATTGGGCAGCGGCTTGGCACTGCTCAAACAGGCGAGCGAGAACAGGTTCCGGCAGGGCGATCGGCAAATTAAGCTGCTGAAGCTGAGCTGCCCACACGGACGCTTCGGGCAGATCATCGTAACGGTAAGCCCCGGTCTCCCAGGGGAACCGAGGCGGATTTCGCTCGATCTCAGCGCGGAGTCGGCGTTTTATTACAGTTTGAAAACGGTCTTGCACGGTGGTATCTCCAGATTGAAATGAGGCTTCCCCAAAAAGGAAACTTGCCGATTCTGGCTGGTCTGACTCAAGGCCAAACACTTCAGAATCGAGCGGATCAAGATCATGAAAAGCCGGATTCCCCGCTGCCAACTCATCTTGCTCAGTCTGGTGACTGGCATCTTTCCCTGATGGCGCTAACCCTGTTGGCCGGGAATCCTTCAACAGCCATTGCAAAAACTGTTCGATGGCTTCTGATTCGTTATTCATCGATCGCAGCCCCTGTTCCGGATATTAAATTGTTGCGAATTTCCCAAGCTTGCTCTAATAATTTCGACCACTGCTTTTGAACTTGCGTGGTGGAGATGTGGAGGGCTTGGGCGATCGCACCGTCACTCTGTTCTTTTTGCTTGAGCGCAAGCAGTTCACGCTGCTGGGAAGTGAGTTGGTTTTGCAAAACCGTCCACTCCTGCGGTGTCAGACCGAAATTTCGCCCCAAATCCGCTTCGAGCCACTGATGCACCAGTTCCCATCGATGGGATAACGCGAAACGAATTAGATGATACTTAAAGCGCTGCTGCAAATAATCCCTCTGACGAGAGGTAAGTCCTAGAAGCGCTTCAATTTCGCTAGCAGGCAAATCTTGCAGCCGCAAAGCAAAATAATCCGCGCAGTCAGACTGCTGCCGCTCCTCCAGGTAAGCCATAAGTTCATCGATCACCGTTTGCCTAAGCGCGTCTTCACCGAGTTCCGGCTCCAGTGCGACCATTTGTTCACGCACCTGCTGAACCGGAGCGCTGTAGCCGTTTTCCGATTCGCTGTTCGCCGATCCTTCTGCCGCCTGCTCGATATCAACCGAGGTTTCGGGCGGCTGCTGAAGCGAAAAGGTTTGCGCTCTTAAGATGATCAGTTGCTGACTGCGCCGACCGGGAAGCGGAATTCGCCGCTTTCCGTAGCGTTCTGTGAAAGCCATGTACTCAGCGAGTTCAAGCAGCGATCGCGGACAGTAGCCCGCCATCAGTTGTGTTTCGCGCCGAAACGCATTGAGCGCTTCAATATAAAAGCTTTGCAAGAAGTCTTCGATCAGCGTCAACCGAGCTTGATAGCTCGACTGCACCTGCGGCGGTGTAATGTGTCGATACACGACAGCGCTGAGGGTGCTATGCAGTTCGACACGACCGCGATGCGAGCCGAGACGGTAATACTTAAGACACTGTTTCAGACGGTGGCGAGCGAGCGTGGTAGACCACGACTCGACTTCGCCAGATTCTTGAATGCGTTTGCTTTCTGAGCAGATGCGGGCGACTTCGGCGGTGATTCGTGCCGCAACGTCCCGACAATTCTGTTCAGAGGCTTGAGTGGATTGCTTGAGTTCGCTGAAGACTAGCTGGAAAATTTCTTCCACGCTTGATTCCGTCTCCGCCCTGATGGTTTTGCCGTTTACAAAGTTAGCACAGGAAAGATCGATCGACAGGTTTGTGTAAAGTGCGACCGTGAAACCCTCAATCTTGCATCCGGTCATTTCACGAAAAGTTTACATTCGCCCGAATTCTCCGTACTTTCCACAATTGCCCGGTCTAGACTGAGAAAAAATTGCCCTAATTAAGCCGATGAATTTACAAGAACAAATTCAAGTCTTGATCGACCATGCGCCACGAGATGGCAAGACGCCAAATGTAATTCGAGCGATCGCGCCTGCTCTGACCGCAATTGCCAGCCAGCTTGGACGATCGCAGTATTACCTATTGCAGGCAGCAGCGGGAAATTGGATCGTCACCACTCTAAGCCATCGGATTCAGCCCAACGTTGAGAAAATCGTTGTGTATGCCTTTGGCAGTCCAGAAGATGCGCTGACATCATCCATCGCAGTCGAGGAGCATGTAGAAGCGATCGCGCTGCCATCGACACACATTTTGTTTCAGATGGTAGCAATTCCAAATTTGGATAGTGTCGTATTTTTTGAAGCGGGCGATCGGGTGAATGGAACCGAAGTGAGTCGGCAAAATTTGAATCAACTGATCGAGCAGTGTTTACAGCAGTACAAATCGGCGATCGTACCTCCAGATCTTGCGTAAAAGAAGTTGAAATTTCGCTCGATCGCTCCGCCTGCTGCGACTGCGCTGACAGGCCGACCCCACAGCATTTCACAATATCTACATCGTTGCAGTCGGCTTTGCCGTTCGCTCTAATCGATCGCCTGCACTCGTAGTCATCGTTCCAGGTCGCTCACTGACGCTTTACGTGGGCTTACCTTAGATTTTCCGACAGGGCAAACGCATCTAAATTGAGGTTGGAGTAATTGGGGTAGGATGCAGGCTTACGCTAAATCTGCTCCATGTCATGGATGAATTGACGATTGCTCCGACCATTCTCAACCATTTTGCCAGCCTGGAAGATC
>NZ_JACJPO010000089.1 GCF_014696105.1 Microcoleus sp. FACHB-1515 | reverse complement strand
GTATGTGGGTTACTTTGAATAAACTGTTCGAGCGTTTCCATTGTCTGAGAGGGTAGAGTTTGAGGCACACCCTCAGCCTACCATTTGTTCACATCCTATTTAGGCTGCCTGTAGTTGCGAAGCAGGCTTTGAACGAGAAGAAATTGACGAAGAAGAGATTGAAGAGGATTGAAATTTCCAGTCCAGCGAATGAAAAGCAAGGGAGATTGATTGTGGTGCAATTTACAAAGCGGCAAGAAGATACTCAAACCATTTCTTCGACTAAGAAGTGTTTAGTGCGTAGCACAATGGCACTGACATTGATTACAGTTTTGCTATCAGGTTGTGAAACGCCTGAACCTCAAGCATCCGCGCCAAATCAGACCAATGTTTCTACTGAGGAAGTTGCTGAAAACACCAATCGATATATTGGTCAAACCGTAACGGTCAGAAGTGAACCGATCGAAACAATTGGCACAAACACATTCACCATTGCCGATCAGCAGTTCTTTGGCAGTGAACCAATTTTGGTGGTAAATGCATCAGGCCAACCCCTTGTTCTGCCAACCGATGGAACTGATATTCAAGTCACAGGTGAAGTTCGCAATTTCGTTCTTGCAGACGTAGAGCGTGAATTCGACCTGGATTTAGATACCGATCTGTATGTGGATTATGAGAACCAGCCCGCACTGATTGCTCGATCGATCACTACTGCTCCAAAACCCGGTGAGTTGACCAGTAATCCTCAACAATACTATGGCAAACCGCTTGCGGTCACGGGCGAAGTCGAAGAAATTGAAGGTGCAAATACCTTTACCTTGGACGAAGAGCAACTGTTTGGAGGCGAGGATTTGCTAGTCCTGCGAACAAGGCCAGCCGTCGATCAGCCTGTGATTAGAGAAGGGGGAAAAGTTGCAGTGACGGGGGTGTTGCGTCCCTTTGTAGTTGCCGAATTGGAGCGCGAATACGGCTTCAGTTGGGAGGCAGGAATTCAGCGGCAGCTAGAAGCAGAATATAACAACAGACCTGTATTAATTGCAGAAAATGTTTAGCCTTCTGCCATTCCAGATGGTGCTCAATAGAAGAACATGAAGGCGGGAAAGAAAATCACTTCGCTACAGTTTTTTGGCTAGAAATTAGTAGCCTTCTTTCCCCATCAATTTCTTGATTGAGGAAGTTTGATCAGAATATTACAGGCGAGGCGTAATGCATTTTCTCAAGCAGGTGTCACTCAAACTACGCTTGATTCGAGGGAAACGATTTCTTGGATCGCTCATCTATCCTTTGCAGCGAGAGCGGTTAGAATATCAGGCTCGTGAACGATCGAGATTTGAAGCGATCGAACTGCCAGGAGCAATTCACAATGCTGAGTCAACAGTGCAGGGCGGACACTTCGATTTCGGGCATTTAGGACTGGAGCTTGAGTTTTTGGCTTCTGATATGGTGTGCGTTCATTGGACACCTGGAGTCGCACCCGTTCCCTATGCAATTGCCAAATCGGAATGGGAACCTGTTGAAGTGACGTTTGAAGATCAAGGCGATCGCTGGCTGCTCAGTAGCTCTGCTCTTAAAGTTATTGTTTATCAAGATGCTAGTTTAGAGTTTCAAGATTTGACTGGAAGGGTCGTGCGGAAGGAGCGATCGCCCCAGCGATCGACTACCCTTCCTATGGCAAAATCGCATCGAGAAGAAGGCTGGATTCATCAAGCAGATCTGCGACCAGAAGAACAAATTCACGGTTTGGGAGAGCGTGCCGCACCGCTCAACCTGCGAACATCCCCGGACTCAAAAGGTAAAGCCAGAACCTATCGAATGTGGAATAATGATCCGGTTGCTCGATACGGTTCAGGAACCGATCCGCTCTATATGAGCATCCCTGTTTATGTGGGGCTACATTCGCAAGGCAGCTACCTCATCTTCTACGAAAATTCACATCCAGCAACGTTTCGCTTTAAGGAAACCGCAACGGCTGAGTTTGATGGTGGAGCACTGCGCTATTACGTGGCAGTAGGTTCTTTGCCTCAGTTGCTCAAGCGATATACCGAGCTAACAGGTCGTCCTCCGCTGCCACCGTGCTGGGCATTTGGCTATCACCAATCACGCTGGGGATACGAACAAGAAACGGTTTTGCGCGAAACAGCACATCGATTTGTAGCGCACGACTTGCCGCTTTCTGCAATGCATTTAGACATTGATTGTCTAGATAGTTTTCGTGCCTTCACGATCGATCCCGATCGCTTCCCAAATCTTGCACAATTTGCTCAAGAATTAGCCGAACGTGGAACTCGATTAATTATTATTGTTAACCCTGGTGTCAAAGCCGGTCGAAATAATCGTCTGTTTCAGGAAGGGCGAGAACAGAAGGTATTTTGTACTCAATCCAATGGTGAACCTGTGCTTGCTCCTGTTTGGCCGGGAATGTGTGCCTTTCCTGATTTTACGAATCCGCAAGCACGGCACTGGTGGAGTCGTCAGTATCAGTATTTGCTCGATTTAGGCATTGCTGGATTCTGGCATGATATGAACGAACCAGCCGTTTTTGCTCTGTGGGGCGATCGATCGTTGCCAGGGCGATCGACTCATCACGCTATGGAAGGAAGGGGTGGTAATCATCAAGAAGCTCACAATCTTTACGGGTTTCTGCAAGCACGAGCAGGCTATGAAGCCCTGCAAAACTATCAGCCAGAACAGCGTCCGTTCATTGTGTCGCGATCGGGATGGGCAGGAATTCAGCGATATGCTTGGTCATGGACAGGCGACATCGAAAGCAGTTGGCAAGCCCTGCAACAAACGATTCCAACCGTGTTGAATCTGAGCTTGTCGGGAATGCCTTATACAGGACCGGATATCGGCGGTTTTCAAGGCAATCCGTCTGCCGAACTATACATTCGCTGGTTCCAAATGGCTGCTTTTTTGCCGTTCTGTCGAACGCATTCTGCAAGTAGCGTGAAACATCGTACCCCTTGGAGTTTTGGAGAACCAGCACTCAGCATTGTTCGAGATCTGTTGAAGTTTCGAGAGCGTTTAATTCCCTACTTTTATACGCTGGCATGGCAGACCAACCAAACCGGATGTCCTCTAGTCAGACCTGTGTTTTGGGACAGCCCTGAAGATCAAGAACTTTGGGAAATTGAAGATGCGTTTCTATTAGGTGATGCGCTACTGGTTTGCCCAATCGTGCATCGAAATATGCAAACGCGCCAGATTCGACTTCCTGAAGGATATTGGTATCACTTTTGGACAGATGCGATCGAAGCAGGTGCAAATCAAATTGAACTGCACGCTTCGCTGAACCAAGTGCCGCTGCTAGTCAAAGCAGGTACTATCCTTCCGATGGTAGAAAATCAGCAGCTTATTTTGCACCTTTATCCATCTGTGCAGGGAAACTGTGCAGGGGAAGTTTACAGTGATGCTGGTGATGGGTTTGGAGAAAAGCGGATCGATCGATTTTGCTTAACCCACCATTCTTCTGGTTTAGAACTAACTCGACGACAAGAAGGAAATTATCCTTTTCCTTATATAGGAATTCGTATCTGTCTGCATGGAGTCAAAATTCGTCAGATTCAGGTTGATGGTATTTCACTCACTTATGAAAAAAATTGTTTTGGAGTGGATGATTTCGATCGAATTCAGCTAGAAATTGAACCAGCTATAGATGCGACAAAAACAGCACTCATTCTTTCGGAAACAACAAAATGAAAAAGCGGTTTTGGAGACGCACTCAATACTTACTGTTATCTTTACTCGGCTGTTTATTGGTGCTGCTAGCTTGGGGATTGGTGGAGCCTTATGTTCTCGCTCGGAGCGTCGTTGCCGCCGAAATTCCTGCCCTTTCCCGACTCTGGCAAGGAAAGCGAATTGCCGTAATTTCAGACTTTCAATTTGGGATGTGGATGGCAAACGCTAGCACCGTTGAGCGGGCGATCGATCAAATCATTCAAGACCGTCCCGCTGCTGCTTTGATCGCAGGTGATTTTGTTTACAAGCCAGGAGAGAATTTAACGCCAGAACTCGATCGAGTAATCGAACTAGTTCGCCCACTGACTGCCGCTCAGATTCCGACTTATGCCGTCTTGGGCAATCATGACTATGACGTTAAGACGCTCACTCAAGCAAGTGCAGCAGGACAACAGCGAGCCAATCAAATTCAGCAGGCATTAGAATCGATCGGCATTCAAGTATTGCAAAACGAAGCGATCGTTCTTCCAAATGCCGATCAAACTTTGGGGAATGAAAGACTTTACTTAGTTGGAATCGGAGCCTACCTTCCAAAGCAATCTCAGCCTTTGGCCGCGATCGCTCAAGTTCCGAACAATGCAGCCCGTTTTGTTTTAATGCACAATCCCGCTTCTTTTGCTGAACTTCCAGCGGGTACAGCCCCGATCGCGGTTGCAGGACATACTCACGGCGGGCAAATTCGGATTCCCTTCTTGCCGCAATGGTCATGGATGACTTTTGTAGAGAGTAAACCAAGTTGGTCATGGCTCTCCCAAATTAAAGGTGATGTTGTGCGTGTATCTGGTTGGATTCCCGGCTATGGCAACGCAGGGAATCGCCTCTACATTAATCGCGGCATTGGTTTTAGTTATCTACCCATTCGCTTCAACTGCTCACCTGAATTAACCATTTTCACACTACAAGCCAAGACATAACTCACCGCAGTCGATCGCGCCCTTGAAGCAATCACAATGAGTCGTCGAAACCTTCTCCTTTATAATTTGCTCCATCATTTGCAGCGATCCGCACGACGCGCTGCATCTCATCCTTGTATGGAAAAACTTGCACGATTTGGGTACGCCGCGAAGGGAGTTGTTTATTTTGTGGTCGGGTTGCTAGCAGCACAGGTCTCCTTAACAACGGGCGGAGAAATCATTAATACAACTGGCGCATTAGTAACAATTGTGAAACAGCCTTTCGGTAAGTTTTTGTTGATTTTAATTGCGATGGGCTTAGCGGGTTACGTTCTCTGGCGCATCGTCCAAACCGTTTTTGATCCGGATCATTCCAATGAGAAAATGAATGCAAAGCAGATTGTGCGGCGCATCGGCTATGGATTTAGCGCGATCGCCTACAGCGGATTGGCGCTCTCAGCCGTAGAGCTAATTACGGACAGTGAGGACATTAACGGTAGTGCAATTCAAGACTGGACAACTCGATTTATGGCTTACCCGTTCGGGAGATGGTTGGTCGGTCTAGCAGGACTCGTGATGATTGCGGTCGGAATTTCATACCTCTACCAAGCCTACAAAGCTAGCTTTCAGTGTCACTTTAAACGCTATCAGATGAGCAGAACCGAATGGCAATGGGCAAAAATATTAGGTCAGTTCGGCCTTGCAGCACGCGGAATTGTATTCGGCATGATCGGATTATTTCTAGTTTTAGCCGCTCTTCATTCTAATGCTCGTGCAGCACGAGGGTTGGGCGGTGTATTGACAATGCTAGAAAGACAACTGTTTGGTGCTTGGATGTTAGGCACTGTTGCGTTCGGGTTAATTGCCTACAGCATCTACTGCTTAATTGAAGCTCGCTATCGACGAGTTACTCAGCCTTAATCGTCATTCAGCCGATCTAAAGAATTCAGGAAAAAACAACGAAACACTAGAAACAAAGTAGCTACTGTAGAAATTAAGAAAGGGTGGAGTGAGCCAAATCATGAAGAATTGGAAAAAAGTTCTGATTAAGCTAACGAAGTCGGTCATTCTAGCTGTACTTTGTATGTCGCTAGTTGCTACATCTTATCCAACCAGTGCGATCGCTCAGTCTAATAATCTAATTCCTTCCCAATCATCACCGCCTGACCCTTCGATCGATTCAAGCCAAACTCAAGCGGCTCCGGGGCTAGATGACCCGCAAGAGTTAGAAGCATTTCTTGATGCATTTTTACCTCAAGAAATGGAGCAGGAACATACTTTAGGCGGTGTAGTTTCGGTCGTCAAAGACGGCAGGCTTTTCTTTGTCAAAGGCTATGGCTTTATTGATCCGGAGAAAACAATACCTGTCGATGGCGATCGCACTTTGTTCCGAGTTGCATCGCTGTCTAAACTATTCACGGATACAGCAATCATGCAGCTTTATGAACGCGGATTGCTGGATCTCAATGCGGATGTCAATCAGTATTTACAGGCTTTCAAAATTCAAAATCCATTCGATCGACCGATCACCGCTGCTAATTTGATGACGCAAACCGATGGCACCACTCAGCGGTTACTTGGAATCGCCGCTCCCACTGCCGCAGAAATGACTGCCTTGGAGCGATTCATTCCCGATCGAATGCCTCCGTTGATTTTTCCGCCTGGAGAAATTTACGCCTATTCCAATATGGGAATCACTCTATTAGGATACTTAGTACAAACGATTAGTGAAACGCCATTTGTAGAATATGTTGAGCAAAACATTTTGCAGCCATTAGGGATGCAGCGCAGTGCCTTTCAACAACCTGTTCCTCCTGAACTGCAATTTGCGCTCAGTCCAGGCTACCGCTATCAAAATCAACGCTTCAATTCCTACCCATTTCTTTACTTTAATATTGCACCAGCCGCCGCTTTAAGTGCCACTGCAACCGATATGGCAAACTTCATGATTGCTCATTTACAGAAAGGAAAATATGGTAGTACTCGCATTCTTGAAGAAAGCACTGCGGAGCTTATGCATCAGCAGCACTTTACCCATCATCCAAAATTACCGGGATCTGCCTATGGTTTTCATGAACGGTTTGAAAACAATCTGCGAATGATTGGACATGTTGGCAGTATGCCGGGATACTCCAGTTCTTTAACATTAATTCCTGAAAAGAATATTGGTATTTTTACTGCTTTCAATAGTCTTGGTTCCGTATCCAGTAATGTGCTGACTCGCTTTTTCGATCGCTACTATCCTGCTCCCCCTGTGACCGTACCTAATGCGATCGCTGAGGTTGATCTCAAGCGCTTTGAAGGCACCTATCAGGATTTAGAGCATCCCCGCGATACACTGGCTAAACTCACCGCTCCATTTGGGCATCTTCATGTGAAAGCGGAAGGCAATAATCGATTGGCAATCGAAACGCCAGGTCTTTATTTTCCAAGCAGCATTACCCGAAAAAAGTTAGTTCCAGTTGAACCGCTTCTTCTGAAGCAGATTGACGATGATG
This sequence comes from Microcoleus sp. FACHB-1515, assembly GCF_014696105.1. GTDB lineage: Bacteria > Cyanobacteriota > Cyanobacteriia > Elainellales > Elainellaceae > JAAUTJ01. The sequence continues at coordinate 16,696 of NZ_JACJPO010000089.1, read as the reverse complement.
GTTACACAGCTTTTGGCGAAGATGCAAGCGATAAAGTTCGCTATCTCTTCAATCCTATCAATGCAAAGATTGGCGCATTTCAAAAATTGCCTTGGTATGAAACGATCGTCTTCCAACTCTGGTTCGCTGGCATCTGCGTTGTACTTTTGCTCTCGGCCTGCTTCATCAGTCCGATCAGCAAATGGATCAATCGATCGTCAAACTCTAAAGCACCTTACAAGTTCACTCGCTATGCTCACCTGATGGCTGCTTTCGCAGGCGGACTGTATCTTTTTCCACTCATTGCATCGGGACTATTTCTGTGGATGACTGGAGCCTGGAAGCTTGCTTATGGTGTGCCGATGGCTGTAAGTTTTCTGCTTCACCTATTACCGATCGCAGCGATTTTATCTCTTGGACTGCTAATTAGCAGCATCTTTGCATGGAAAAATCAGTACTGGTCGTGGCAGTCAAGACTATATTACTCTTTTGTTACACTTGCAGCATTGCTGTTCATTCCATTTCTTTATTACTGGAATCTTCTTATCGCTAAAACTTGAGTTTCAAATATACGGTTTATTCACACTTTTGATTGACTAATCTTTTATAGTCGGTGAAGCTCGACCAATAGATAGAGATAATATTTTTGCTTGCCTATTAGTATTAATTCGAGCGTCAAACAAGCTCGCCGTATTAAGCTTTGTCAAACTTGTCTTATTTCTCAAATAAGTTGAATCGTGCAGGTTTTTATCATGAAACATCAAAATAATTAGCATCAGGCTGTAGCTACAATTATTTTGCTTTCTTTGGCTTTGCCTATTTCTTCACATCCGCTGCTACAGCAAATCCGATTGATCTAAGTTTATAGCGAAGCGATCGCAATTCTAAGCTTTGGGCAGAACATCTCTGGTAAGAAGAAGCAATCATGCTTGATATTTCAGACTCGTTGAATCGTAAACCAAAGTAAAATGATTTTTTCTTTAGTTAAGGCAGGTGAATGATGCAAAATGAGATAGAAATACAGCCGCTAAGCACTCGTCTTGAACGAATTGCTGCGGTTTTGAGAATTGCCGCATGGTCGAGCTTTGCAATCCAAACTGGGCTGGCGGCAGCTTCTAGTGTACTGTTGCTGCTAGCAATTTCTGGACGCACTTTTAATCAGGCGATCGTTGCTCCACCCGGAGTTCCTGGAGTGGCTGTCACTCCTACTCAAGCGACCACTCCTGGTTTAGGAATTGGTATGTTTTGGGCAGTCTGCGGCATTTTCGTCTTGCTGTTTGGCATTTATCTTGCCTTTCGACTGATTCGTTTTTCTAAGCGACTTCGCAATCCTGACCCGCTGATTCATCCGAAAAGAGCCAAGGTCATGCAGGTGCTACGGTTGGCTGCAATGACGGGACTGGCTGGAATGTTGCTGATGATTTTAGGAACTGGAACAACGATCGCAGTGCTATTGGCAAAATCAGTTGCTCAACCACAGGGGGTAGCAATTTATGATCCCAATCGGATTATTCGATCACTTGATGTGTTTGTTGCCGCAGCAAACACATTAGGAATAACGGCCCATTTCGTGGGAGCAATTGCTGCACTGGGCGTGTTTTACTGGCTGCATCGTCCCTCAGACCCGCTTTAGACCCGTAGAGGTGAAGCGCATTTTCTAGAAACGCGAACAAAACTGCGATCGCCGTCTAAAAGAATTTGCACCTGTCGATCGCTTAAACCTAACTCAGCAACTGATGTAAATCCAGTGACAAAAGATGTTTAAAGGCGAAAGAAAAAGTATCATGCAGTCTGCTTCAACTCGTCTCAACGTCATTGATATTCTGGCAGCTTTTGGCAGGAAACCAAGCTATATTACGGGTCTTGATTCTGCGACGATGGCCTTACAAGCGCTGGGGCAATATCTGCATGGTAAAGACTTACCCGCAGGTAGAAAAGCACCTTCCCTCAAAAAATTGGGTGCTAAAGTGATGGCTCATTTGCCGCGAGATTTATCACAAACGTTTTCAACGATCGGCGGTTGGGCAAATGCCTCTTCGCCCGATGTTGTTGATGATGTGCGAGCCGAAACAATGTCACGTTGGGTGACAAGTCAATATCCGCGCCAACGCTATCCGGCTGTAATGATTGGCTCCTCAAACGGTGCAGCCGTACATTTCTGTGCTGCCTTGGGAATTCCCTGGTTGCCGCAGACGCTCCTTGTTTGCATGAAGCATCGAACAGACCCGGACGAACCAAAAAAGGCGCTAGAGTGGGGAAAACCGCTGGCCGATCGCCTGCTGCAAAACAACCCAGACCTCGCCGTTTACCAGATGCACGATCCCAACCAGGATCGCCTTAAGGTTCCCAGTGTGGGTTATTTCCGGTTGAAGCGGACTCGGCTTGGTGAAACCTATAAACTCTTTTTGCAAGAAAATTTGGTTCCCGGTGCAACGCTGTTTCTGTTGGAATGCCAAAATACTTGGCTATCAACTCGCGTGAGCGATCGCCACTTTTTTCAACTCGGTGGCAAAGGGGGGTTAACGCCAGAAGAATATTTTGAAAAGAGTCCCAAGATTCAAGACTTTTTGCAGCGAAATGGCTCGACCCATCAATACTGGGACGCGCCCGATCCAGACGGCTGGCTACCTGAATCAGAATGGGGATTTGAACCAGCTTTGCGCGAAGATGTTGAAGCTTTTGCGCGTGAACATAGCTTTCGTGTTCGTCGCATTGTGTTGGACTATCCACAAGATATGAGTCCGTTTGTAGCAGAATTTTACCGCTGGTGGTATCAACAACGTCGCTTACCTATTTCTGACGAGATTCCTTCTGCGGAAAATCGCTTGTTTGTCGAATCGTTCGTTTACCTTCAACCCTGGTGGACGCTGCGGCTTGGACTGGTGCCATTTTGGATTGTGTTTAACGATCAAACTTCTCGCGATCGACTCAAGAACTATCTCGACAGTACGCAGCCCTACGATGAACTCTACATGAATCTATTCTCAAACGGGATTCGTTCGTTGGGAATTGCTTCAATAGAAGAATGGCGATCGATTCTGACTCGTGCTCAAAAACACGGGCAGTTTGTTGGTATCAATGAGCAAACCTACCCAAACGATATGGCTTCTTTTGTTAGGCACTATACTGAACTGAAAAAGCTGAAGGGAAGCTTACCGATGCCAACTCCGCTGACATTGGATCAGCTAGACCAATTTCTAGCCGAGTTTAGCGATCGCCATCTTGTTCGCTGGATTGATGCAGTCGCCTCATCCAGTTTGAAATGAACATTAAAGCTGCTTTAATTCCGGCGAAAAAGAATTTTCAGAGTTGAGTGCCTGCAAAACTTGCTGATAGCGTTGCCCGACATCAGCGCGATCGCACTCCTCCGACAAACCCTGCTGACTGCCGCGCAAAATCATTTCGGTGTGATGTCGCAAAAGTCGCTTTTGTTTTGGCGTTTTTGTGTGGAGGGCAATGAGCGCGATCGATTCTAGCAAGCGCATCGTCACGGCTGAATCCGATTGAGCATACTGCCGAATTGGACTAAAGGCGCGATCGAGCAGGTATTCTAGCGCAATGGGTTCCGCGATCACTCGTAACTGTTGAAATTTGTCGTAGCGGTAGGGTGAAGGCCAATCGCGTTGAACCAGTTGGCTAAATCCTGCACCCAATCGATCGATACAGCGAATGGCCGTGAACGGGTCATTCACTGCCGGAGAAATCGCTCGCAGCGCAATTTCCACCAGTTGTTCGATTGGAAAGGCAATATCTTGTTGCTCAGTGCGTTCTTTGCCAAAAATGAGGGCTTGATTGATTTTCTTTACTAATGCAGGAGAATGATGTTCTTCGGGATAAATCAAGGCCAGTGGACTGCCAAGAATCAAATATTCTCCAGGTTGCGTTTTGAGCCAGAGCAACACATCAGCCTGACGCGCAATTTTCATCACTTCGTTATCATCAATGGCCTGTAAATATCCTTTGTGATGTGAAGAAATTGACCTCGATCGCATCTCAAAATCATGAGGAAGTTCGCCAATTTTTTTTTGATTTTGCTGTGGCTACTGCCCAAATTCTTCTGGAAATAAGCGATCGATAACGCGATCGAAATCTTTACTTGCATCCTCAATCACATGAGCAGCCTGAATAATCGTCGAATCATGGTGGATGAAATAAATCAACACCAAAACGCTGATGATTGCTAATCCAATGCCGATCGTAACCGAAAGCTGCGGCACAAACTGATTCGACTCTTTGCTACGAATATTGCGTAGCACCAGCAGACAGTAAAGAAATGTGCCAATAAAGGTTCATAAAACGATTTGATTGCCAATGTCCTGCATAAAATTTCGCAGCAGGCGCGGGCCAAACTGCGAAGAGGCAAGCTGAAGGGCAACGATCGTAATTGAAAATGCCGTTCCTGCAACGGTCGCCATTGAACTTGCGATCGTCGAGAGCATCGATCGTGCTCCGTTTGTACCGCCTGTGTAGAGCCACCACCATCCTGGCGCTTTGCCCCTTCGATCGATTTCGAGTAACCCTAATGCCAAGGCGAAATCAACGCCTGCAATTAATGTGGGCAAAAACCAATAGCTCGATCGCAACCGATCCCAAAACTTGGCGAGCTTTGTATGTTTCATACGTCATTACCTGCCCGACCATTTCCATCTGACTAAGACCGTATTTCTGCAAGTTTTTGCAGTGAACCATCCCTGCTGCACGGCTTGGGAGCTTCCTGTTTGCCTGCAAGCCATCCTTACTCGCCGCCGAGCGCAATCGCTATCGATTTCTTCAGTTTAATCGTGAAAGAGAATTTGTCGCGTCGGATCAGGGAGATCGATGCCATTTTCGATGCAGAGTTTCTGCTTGATTGCAGTGATGACTTGATCGCGCGATCGCAAATCATCAATCATGGCTCAGTCTGATTGAATGTTGGTTCAGTCTCCCGATACGTCGCTTACTCAGGCGGGGTAATTTCACTTCAACCGAAAATCTCAAGCACCAAATCCTTCAGTTCATTGCATACTTTAACCAGATCGTTTCAATTTGAGGAACTGTCGGCACGATTGCGGGTGAAGCTTCGCAATTGTTCCATTCCCCGCACCAAGCAGGAAACGCGGCTATAGGGCGACGGCATTACGCAGGATTTGCTCACTCGTCAGGTTTGGGTGGGCGATCGCCAAGTTGAACTGTCTGCCCGCGAATTTCTGTTCGTTGAGGTGCTGATGCGCCATTCAGTGCAGGTGATGATCTGCGAACAGTTGCTTGATCGAATTTGGGGCTATGACTATGGAGCAGATACCAACGTGGTGAATGTCTACGTTGGACATCTGCGTCGCAAGTTGGGCGAAAGCTATATCGAAACCGTTCGCGGTGTCGGCTATCGATTGCGTGTCTAGCTCACTGTTTGATGGTTTTTGTGACTGGAGCTTTCGGCATTGCGGGAACGGCGATCGTTAACCTGCCGCCGTCCGAAGCCGAACTGATGGCGCAAATTCAGCAGCCACTTTTGCCCGACATTCACCAGCGCTACCGCGAACTGCGCGAAAAACTGCAAGCCGACATTCTCACTGACCCAGAACATCAGGAACTGCTGACGCTCACCGACACGGTTGAGCAAGCCGACAGCCAATCGCCTCCAACGGCTCATCACCTTAGCGCAGATGCGGCAGGTGTCGCTTCCCGCCTTGAGGCAGCAGCTTGGCTTGGGGTCGCCGCCCGTGTCTGCCTAGACGCCATATCACAACAGACGTATGCTCGATCGCAAGAAACAACCTACCGGAATGGTGAGGGCGAGATGATCACGCAGTCGTTCAAGTAAATCGTCGATGTCGCCCTGGTATGGGAGGCGTTGGCCGCTGGCACAGCGCTTGACACGCACCACTTCCGCAACGTTCAAGCCTACCGTGTCGGCTACCGCAATTTTTGCGCTTTCAGATGGGCATCTGCCCATTTTGCATCCGCCTCCTGCAATGGCGGAACTGGTTCTTGCGTGTAGTCGATCGCCAAATCATAGCTCGCCCGATCGTAGACTTGATTGAGCAAAAACTGTAGATCCAAAAGTATTTCCGGATCTTCTGGCCGTAGTGGAATTGGGAAGACTGGAATGGGGTCAGGTAGGTTAAAAGCATACAGCGCAGCCTTGGGGCGCAAGTCAGCACGACTGACTAAAATTCGGTAGAGCGAAGTGGCGATCGCTCCACGAACGGGTAGCGGCTTGAACGCTCGAATCAAATCGATTTCGAGCAGGTGAGTCAAACTGCCTAAGACTGCCAATCGTTTTGCTTCATATACTTGCCGTCCTTTTCCTGGCTTTTTGTTGCTGGGCGAAAGCAACTCCAAAGTTGTGATCACTTCACCTGTTTCGACTTCCCGGATCTCCAAATAGCGCTCTGTAACTTCTTCGGGCATCGGCACTTCAACGACGATCGGCTCAGTCAACACTCCACCTGATGAAGTCGGTGTAACTGCTGCATCGGGCACGGCTCGAAAAATTGCTCCGTCTGGTCGTCCAATCAACAAGTCGTCTGCATTTTCATAAACTCGTTTTTCGATCGCCACTCGGTATTTAGGGCGCAATTGTGGGCCAAGTGCATCTGCGATCGCCACGATCAGCCGACTGTGGACTTCTTCCCACAGTTGCGGATGCTCTAGGTAAGGATTCATGCCTGGAAAGGGTGACGGCATCGTTTCAATCAGTGCTTGAGCAATGGTGCATCAGATTTGAGCTTTTCGCTGGGGTAAAGTTGCCTGCCAACCTCCTGAACCAATTCCAAGTCTTTCAGGCGATGCAGCAAATTGCGCTTAGAAACGCCTAATTCTTCTTTGATTGCATCCAGGTGTTTCCAGTTGAGCAGATTTCTCGATCGCCGCACCTCCTCGATCTTAAAGCGCGGCATCAACAAACAGATCGCAAAATGTTGAGCTTGCCACTCACGAGAATCGGCTTGGATTCGGCGGTAATTGGCATGTTGTGGCTCCCACTCGCGGCCTTGGTTTCAAGCTCTCTCAAACTGAAGCGATTTTGGTGACAACTCAGGTGAGCAAGAGGATTGGCGTTCCTCGCCCAATCGTTCCTCGCCCAATTCGGTTAACGGTGCCCTCAGAAGGACACCCGGTGCCGATCGAACAACTTTTGGACACCACTTTGAAATTGACGCTGCTGCATCGCGGCGCACTCAAGCCACCTCGATTGCCAATGCTGCTGCACGGTGCAGATCGGCTAGCTGATTTACAACTCAATGGAGTTTACGTGGCTGAGAGCGATCGTCCGTTTTGGCTTTAACGCTTCAGCATTTGCCCTAACCCCAACGACAAATTTCTTATGTAACCAATGCTTGTGCTAGTTTTGCATCAGTTACATAAGAAATGGCGATCAATGGAGATGTAGCCGGAGCAAAATTTGCGGAACGCGCTTTTGACGCGATTGCAGTGTCACCTGATCGATGTAAATGTCGTAGTTTCCGTTCTCAATCCACTGAATTTTGGTTTTCGTCTGATGCGAACTGTGGGGAATTATTGAACTGATCGGACGATCGCAGCATTGGTCCATCAATTGGTGTGCGATACCAGCACTCCCAAAAGTCGCCCTTACTGCTTAAAGGTTCCGGCCACCCACCTCCTGGCTGTGCTGCTACCCATTCCAGCGCTGCTTCCACAGTCATGATGTCGATCGGCACTGGTACTGCATCCACCTCAAGCTCAATTCCGGGTTGCGTAATGACAGTTAAAGGTTTACCGACTAGGGCAGCGTCCCAATGGAGCAATTGATAATCCCACTGAGCGTCAAGTTGAGTTGCTGCTAACTCCAGGCTCAAGCGCTCATAACCGATGCCTTCAATCAGCAGTTGTTTTAACTGGGGATCAGGCTCCTCAGCCACCCATCGTCCATGCCAATCGTCCTCAGGAATTTTCCCGTAGCGCTCTGGCAGCAGTTGTCCCAGTCGCGCATACAGTCCCATGCCGTCGCTGAAGGCTAAGGCCGTCACTCCAGATTCTGCGTGTAGTTGACGGCGACTGTTGATGCATAAGCGTACAGGGCGATCGCTCACTAGGTAAAGCTGTTCGGAAATGGGTACAATCCATCCGCAATTGCTGACCAGCGATCGCAGCGATCGCCACAATTCAAAGTTCGTAATGGCGCAGTTCAAAACATCGATCGCATAGTCAAGCAGGCAAATGGTAGGGAGCCACTGCTCAATTGCAATTGCTTGAGCATCACCGTTAATCAGGATTTGATTAGCCTCGATCGCGGCTGTTAAATCTTGCTGCTGGGCGATCGCAGCCACGATCGGACTAGTCAAGCTTTCGGTGACAACTTGTTGCAGCGGTGCGGCTAATTCAACGTGCAGGATTTCGAGCAGCCTTCGATCGATTTGGGCTTCAATTTCGCCCAATAATTGAGCAACATGACTTTGCAGTAGCATTGCAAAATCTTGCAGAGCAGGTGGCTTATTCCAAGCGTTGCGGAGTTTGAGTGCTTGCCAGGGACTTTCTACCACAACTACTTGCTGCGGTACGGCCTTTTGATCTGAGCGACTAGCAGTAATAAGGGCCTGCACCCGCATTTCGTCCCAATTGGATCAAGGGCAGCGATCGATAGTGCGGCTGATTGCCAGTGCTGGCGGTGCTGGGGGAGATGTGAGCGTTGGGCTGAAGTCAGACGATGCAGCATATAGGAAGTGTAAGTAAGTTGGGAAGTATTGTGAGCAGGCTACGATCGCCTACTAGTCATTCTTAAATCTGCAGCTTCCGAGTTAATTTTGAACTTTCGCAAAATCAACCCAGAAGGAATTGTGCAATTTGGCGTGACTTTAGAAATTCAACAAGAGTTTGAATCTGATTGTTGATCCACATTCGCCTACAGCTTGGCTGTAAAGCAGTTTGGGCGATGGCTATGCGAACCACTGCGGAGTTGTAGGCTGAGCGTGTACGGCGTTAGCAATCTCGTGCAGGTTGAATAGATCGCCTGTAAAGCTCAGCAAACAGTAGAGTTCTTGCTGCGCGATCTCCTGCTGGGTGGAAGCGATCTCAAGCTGTGCTGCGATCGCTTTGAGTGAATCTGGCAAATTGCAATCGATCTTCCTGATTCAAATGCAGCATTCGGTTATTCTCAAACCAGCGATCGCCATTCTGGTGGAATAATTTCGTCGCGCAGTGCCTTGGCGATCATACCGTGATGTGGCTGGCTAGCCCTAAGGACGTGGCAGCGGCGGCAAAGAACACGTAAGTTGCGATCGCGATTGCTGCCACCCCGCGATAGCTCTCGAACGTGATCGATGTGTGCCACTAAGAGCGGCAGTGAATAGGGCAAAGTATCCGTGCAGTATGGCCCTTGGCATTTCCCTTGATCGCGCTCCCAAATCCGCCGACGTGTGATTCTCCAGGTCGATCGAGAAGGCCGTTCTTTCCGCCGCTGAAACTTGCCCATACTTTTTGTTGAATGTGAAACCGTGCCTTGTCACTCCGAGCCGATCCGAGCCGGGACGCGCCTAACCTAGTCGAGCGATGCCCCGACCTGACGCGCCGCTAGGACGTGTCAGAAATTTCAAATGACATAAGATCGAAGCGGCCTAGCCCAATTTGGCGTGCATCCCCCAAACCCACCAATGCACCAGCCTGGATGCAGGCACTGTGCATCTGGGAGCGAGAAATGATCGTTTTGTCAAATTCCACCGTGAAACTGCAAGTCCAACCTGGGGCAGTCGCCACGCGGTAGCGGATGTTGCGTCTGCGGGTGCTGGGATTAACTACGCCGCTCACATCAATAAAAACTTCTGGTGTCACCTCCATAAACATGCCGTTGTGGATGTATTCGGGCTGTTGAGGAACCGATCGCCCATCAATATAAATAGGCTTGTTTTGAATCCGCAGCGATGAGGCGATCGCCTTTTCCAGATTGCTACGTCCCTGCTTGAGAAATTTGCCACCCTCGCGCAAACATCGAAAGCAATAGCTCGGCAACACATAAAGTTCGCGCTCCGAGTTCATTAAGACCGATCGCCGCCATTCCTGTGGATCATTACCCGCAATACCATCGCGTTCTTGCGGTTCAAGCGGCAGGGCGTGAGGACCAAAGTGATTCCACAGCAAAATGCGAGTGCCCTTTATTTGCACACGGGCGGAAACCAAATTGCCAAGTGTTGGGGATTGAGCAGCCATATAGGTGCAAACCTTTTTTCCAATGTCTGTGGGTCGAAGGCAAGGACTGCTTATTAACGCTGCCCTGCTTTTCTTTGCATAGTTCTAATATACTATGTCTGTCACCAGAATAGTTAGTTATGGTGACAAACAGATCAAGGCTCGCCAAACCCAGTATTTTGAGGGAATGGCAGACAAGCGCGATCGCCTTACAGTTGATATTTCAGATCTCAGAGAACGGATTGAACGACTGCAAAAAACCAATCCGTTTCTGGCAGAAATGTCATTCGGGCGAGCCATCCGATTTTTGTTGCGACGCGGAATTGAACAGCAAGAGCGCGAGGATGGTATCTCGCCACCAGAAAGCGATCGAACGGATCAGTAATGGTTGTCAAACATGACTCAACCATTGCAAGCACTGCAACAACTCCGGCAGCGTGAGATCTGACAGCGATCGCTTACCCAAATGCTGATCTAGACGATCGCTAAGCTGCGGTGGCGACCAGCCCAAGCGCTGCACCTGCTGGGCGATCGCCGTCAACACATCCAAAGGCAACGCCAACTGCTGACGATCGATTACGCCTGGATTAATTTGCGCCCACGCCAAAGCTTCAGCCACCAAGACCGGATCGCCAGAATGAAGGAATCGCTGCATTCGGGTAATCTGAGTGGCATGCGATCGCTCCTGTTGGATGCGTCGTCGCTGTCGTCGAGCAGTGCGGTTGGCTTCTTGACGCATTTCTGCCCAGTCCTTAAGAGCAAATAGGGCAGGCTGGGTATAGTTCGATTTGTCAAATGCGCTTGAAATTAAATCATCGACAGATTGAGGGGCACAATTACCAGCGATCGCCTCGTTTGCTTGCACAGTTCGATCGCCAGAATCATTGCTGTGAACGGTATCACCGCCTGCACCTGAGAATAAGCTTGGGGGTATTGGGTCGTTAGCTAATGCCTGCTCACTCTCAGCAATCAGGTAATTTGGATGCCAAAGTTGACGATGACGGTAAAGTGAACTGCCGCCGATGCCATAAGTTAGCAAGGCGTGGAAACGGGCAGTTGCTTTTGCGGGCAGTGCGTTTTTCTCTAGCAGATCTGCGATCGCTCGACGAATGCGGTCGCGGGCGGCGGCGGACTGTTGTTGATTCCAATTGGGGGCCTGCTCGATTGCTTGCTCTAGCTGAGGGTCTTTTTGGGCTTTGAGTTTGCCTTCTGGGTCGCCGTAATGGAAGTAGTGACTGTTTTCGATGCAGCGCACCCATTCTTCGGCACGATGTTCGATTTCATGTTGATGGCGACACCATTCCTGATAGCCGGGGAGCAATCGCGCTGTCCTGACAATTTCTTCAATCAGAGCTTGTCCTTCCAACGGTTCGCCACCGGATAAAATATGCTCAAAGATGAACGCCCGCATGGTGATTCGCCCCAGCAGTCGATTGGTTTGGCTGGGTCCTGTCCACCCGATCTCGATCTCGGCGTTTAGATCGTTGAGGAATTTGTCAGCTTTCCCAGAGATGCGGAAGTGTTGGCGTCTGGCCTGCTTGATAACCTGCTTGAGTGTTTTGGTATCCAGTTCATTGCGCGATTGGGCGAATTCCCACTGCTGGACGAATCGTTCTTGACTGCTCCAAATCGGTTGAAATGTTTTGTCTACCAGGTATGAGCCTGCCTGCATCGGTAGACGGTGGGCGTTAAATAAGCTAAGCGTGGTGCCAGCGCTGTAGGGTTTGGGGTTCGGGAAAACTTCGAGCTGTCCCGGCAAAAGCTTGAATCCTGCATTTTCCAGCAGTGTTGCAACGGCGATCGCAATCTGCCGGCTACTTTGAGCTTGCTGAAACGGAAAATATAGGTGAAGGCCGTTGCTGTAGCTCGATGTGCAGGCTACATAGCTAACGAGGCCGAGTGGTTCTAGTGCTGCGATGATTCGATCGATCGCGAATGGGTCTTGATTCGGGTGATATATGCTCTTTATGTCGGCGTCGAGCAGGCAGTAGGTTGTCTCAGCCCCGAAGCGAACGCCGTAGAGATAGCTGTTTTGCCGGATGAGGCGATCGCTGAGTGGATGGCGGCTTTCCGTTTTCCATTCTGGCCTTTGATGGGGAGCTGGATGTTCTGCCCAGATATAGTCATACCGATGCGGAAATAGAGCCAGGAATTTGTCTTCCCACTCCTGCACGTACCCAAATGGGTCAGTGGCGGCTGTGCTGCGGATAAAACACCTCGATCGACGCTTTGAGATGTTTCACAATAGCAATGCCATTTTTTTGAGTACTTGAGTACCAAGCGATCAAACTGATCAGAATGATCAGATTTGTACTCAAATTTGAAAGCTTTACGTTGTAAGGGTTTCAAGCAACGCAAAAATCTTTTCATCTAATCTGAAAGCTATTAACCTCCAACCTGAAAGATGTTCTCATCTGGGTTGAAAGCTGTTTTTGAGTACAACTGAGTACAATTGAGTACAACTTTGGTTGCGCTGCTGATGGGCGATCGTTCTGGGGAGTGTCCAAAACTGTTTTGTTTTGCTTGCTGCTGCTCTAGCCTCACCCTCTAAGGTAAAAGCTATTTCTTGAGTACAGATTTCAGCCTGCTTTCTTCTGAATGGATGTGATCTTTGAGTACAATCCTCTAGAGTAAAAGCTATTTTTGAGTACAAACCGAATCATTCACCACGAAGGTAAAAGCTATTTTTGAGTACAAACTGGTGCAGTCTTGCTCTTTCTCAAGTGCTTGAGCTGACTAAGGTTTAGCCGATCTTGCCTCTAGGGTAAAAGCTATTCTTGAGTACAGACCTTGCAAGGTCTCCAGATTTCTGATCTGCCCCTCTAAGGTAAAAGCTATTTTTGAGTACAAATTCGACAACCACCAGGGTGAAAGCTATTTTTGAGTACAGCCTAGAACACCTAACTCTGCTGCACTCCAGCGTTTTTTGAGTACAAGCCTCTAAGGTAAAAGATATTCCTGAGTACAAAATTCTCGCTGCGCGATCGCTCCTTTCGTTTGTGTCTCAAACCGCTGAGCCTCGCGACTAAAAGCTATTTTTGAGTACAAGCCTCTAGGGTAAAAGCTATTCTTGAGTACAAATTGGCAAAATTGTGGAGCGATTGCCAATTCGCCCTACAAATTTTCAGGGAAGGCTTTTAACAGCCGCTCCTGGTTCGTTGAGCTGATGACCCGATCGCCATTCTCGATCATCGAAATCATCTTCTGGCTGATGCCCGTTAAATTCGCAAGGTCGCGCTGGCTCAATTTCTTGGCAGTCCGCTTTTGCCTTACCCATTCGCCAGTGATCACAATGTCAGTTGCCGATTCTGTTGTTGAAGCGGGGCTAAGTGCTGATTTGGCCGCTAGTTTGTCTCGCTGCGCTGCCCGCTGCCTATCGAGTTCGTCCAGTTTTTCGGCGATCGCAGCGGGAGGCCGTACCCAGATTTTGCTAGCTAGCAGTTGCTCAAATGCTTCTTTCGATCGCTTCGTTTTGTCAGTAAGGCGTTGTCCTTTTGGTTTTGCTGCATCTTCTGACCAAAAGGCGGCGGCCTGCTCTGGGTCGTCAGGAACTTGAGCAAGCGTCTCGATATTGGCATCCTCAAACCAGTATTGAAGGGGGTAGGTTTCAAGGTCAGGAGTGAGCGTCCACCCTTTCTCATGCAGAACTTTGAGGGAGATCGTCCACGATCGCGTCAGCTTGGATCTTTGCCGATAGCCTGCTTTAGCTTCCTCTAAAAATTTTTCTCCAAACGCAACTTTCATCAGGGTTTCGACCACGATCGGGCTGCTGCGATTGACTCGAACTTTGAACAGAAGCCACGTGATTAGGCGGGCAGCTCCCTCGTAGTGATGCCAGGTACTCATGATGTCGTGCAAGAGTCCCTGTGTCAGGATGCTGTATTCGTAGTAGCCGGATTTGTCTAGCAGTCGATCGGGGTTGAGAAAGTGATTCGCCCAGTACCCACAGCGGACGCGGAGTGTAAAGCCGACGAGCTGTTTTTCGCCGACGGCCTCTCCGTTGTCATCCGATAGACACTCTTGGAAATGCAGCATTGGCTCGGTCATTTCCCACAGCCAAGTTCGACTTACCGTAAATGCTTTGACTCTTCCTTGATCCGGCCACGAAACATAAACCAGCAGGTGACAAGGCTGCTTTGCTAGCTCCAGCATGAACTGCAACTTTTCCTGCTTATTTTTAAAGTTGCGGTTTTGATCAAGACCCAGGTACCGCTCAACCTGCGTGTCGTTGAGGACGAACGATTGTTCCCAAGGGCGATCGAGCTGGGTGGCGTGAGCCGCATAGATCAGGTGCATACAGGCGGCTCGGATATCGAATTGCTCGATCAAGGCGATCGCCGCTTCTCCCTCTAAGGCCCCTGGCTGTTTGGCAAATAGTTCATTCGTCACCCAAAACGAAACGAACCCTTTGCCTTTCGCAACAGGAATGCTGTAGCAGGCCGACCCCTCGCCAGAATCAGTCCATCCCAAACTCTCGCCTTGCGTGAGGATGTTGCACCCTTCCCAAATTAAGCGGTTTGACGCCATCCGATCGATCGAGCCGTCGGTGAAAAGATCGGGGCTAGTCGCAGGCCGCTTAACAGCCGGATGCCGTCCACGCCGACGCGGTTTGCCAAGTTGAGCTGGCTGTGCTGCTGGCTCAACCTCGACGGTAGAGTCATCCACAACAGTAATTGAAACGACATCGATCGCGGCTTGCTCTTGGCTAGCGATCGGCTGTTGAGATGATTTTCGTTTCTGGGCTGGCATGACAACTATCTCATTCAGCGGTAAACAAAACTAACTTGGAAAAACTGCCGACATGATAAATCAATAAGGATACCCGAAGCGGGTGCAAGTTGGTCTTAAGTTTTAGCACAAAACAGTTTTGTAACAAACGTGATTGTTTTCAGTGCCAGTGGTGATCGCTTAACTTGCTTTCTTTTTGGTTTACTGAAGTTGCTCGAACTTTGCAATCTCAAACCTTATGTAACCTTTAAACCTGAAAGCCTGAAAAAGTTACATAAGACAAATGGCAATTGGCGATCGCAGTTTGTACGAGAGATGATTACCCTGTTTCTTATGTAACTTTTGCCAAACGCACTTCTCATCAACGGGTTACATAGGAAGAAGTTAATGATTAGTTGAGGTATGTCGCCATATTGTTCTAGTCATTCAAAATTTATTTTCAGCTAGAACTTTGCCAGCGCCTGTTGGACATTTCTTATGTAACTCCTGCCAATCAACGACAGGAAGGCAGTTACATAAGAAATTACAAAGATGTTAGGTGAATGCTACTGGCGCTCAGTCTCGTTCGGGCTGAGAATGCTTCAAAAAACTGGCGCTTTACTCACGTTTGTTCTGACTCGTCGTTCTGGCCTGACTCTTGGGTGAAGTCATAGCCACGAGCTTCAAGCGCCTCTTTGAGCAGTAATTCAATCATTTGCGACTTCGATCGCCATTCTTTCGCCGCCTCGGAGTCGATCGCAGCACCCATTGCACCTAGCACATAAGCTGTCACTTTCGGTTTTGTCTGCTCGTACTTCGTCTGGTTCAGTAGCGGCTGAAAATGCTCGATCAATGCCGCTTCGATCGCAGTCAGTAAAGTTGCGTCACTGCACTCGATCCAGGCAATGCGAATAGGCGCAGTCATCTTCTTAAACTGTTTGAACCGATGATGGGTTGTCCAGCGCTCCCGCAAGTTGATCGTTTTGCCAATGTAGAGAACGCGATCGCCATCCAACACAAAGTAGATGGCAAAGATGTCAGGCAGTTGTGCTTTCTCAGCCAGCGGCAAAGATGGCAACGAGAGCAAATCAACTTCGGGCTTCATCATCTTTTTCCTGTTCAACCGCACTCAGTGCATCTTCAATTAGTTGCCTGAGTTTCTGCGCCATCGATAGCTTGCTCCACAGCGGATTGCTCGCGTGAGCTTTATCGATGCGATCGCGCAAGCCCTCGATGTCTACGTTGATTCGGTCTGCCACAGTGCTACTACGTCTCACACAATCACCATCCATAGCTTACTCCTAGACATCCTCCACAGCTTAAGACGGATTGACTCAGATTAAACCATGTTGTGTTTATAAATTCAAACTGCTACAGTGTGGGTGAAAGTCGGGAATTTGCAAAATTCTCGTCGCTACACAAATTTTGTAGTTGTCCAGCAGGGTCGGCCTGAGAAACTTCCCCCGCTGGACGACTCCCACAACTAAAAGGAGCTAATTCCATCATGCCCAAATTCTTTGAGCGCCGCGAAGAAACCAGCGGCGATGCGCCCAACGATTGCGACTTGGAGACCCGTCAACAACTCAGCATTGAGCAGGCAGGCTACACCAACGTAGACACCAGCGGCTATCGCATCACGGCCACCGACCCAGACGGCAACCACAAGATCGTGGCGACCGAAGTTTTCTACGACGATCGCACTGCCGCTGGAGGAGATCAATAATGAAATTCTCAAATCTCCACAAGCGCGTTTGGCGATCGATCGTGGGTTGTGGCTTATATTAAATCCGGGTAAAAGCCCATAATAAAGGGGTAGCACTTGATACGACCAATGCCCAAACGAATTCAAATCGCCGAGCATTTGAGTGTGGACGAGTTAGAGCAGCGCTAT
>NZ_JACJPO010000088.1 GCF_014696105.1 Microcoleus sp. FACHB-1515 | reverse complement strand
AAGATTTGGGTCGGTCAAGTTTCTGTTTCAATTAGTCACACATTGTCAAACCTTTGCTTTTGCCAAAGCATTTATGTACGGCTACTGTTCATCTCCTATTTAGGATTGCTGTATTACACGGTCGCTCAGGCTTTTCAAAGAACAATCGATCGCGGATTAGAGGGCGTTTCGCAAATTCTAGCCGATCAAATTGAACCTGCACTTGAGCAACCCGAAAGCCTACAGCAATTCACAAATTACTTGTCATCAAGACTGTGTTTAGATCAAGCAGATTGCCTACCTACATCTTCAGCAGATCAGCCTGCATTCCTTGAAGTTCCTAATTCGGTTGATTATTACATTCGCATTCTCGATCCGAATGGAAAAGTAATTTCGCTTGTGGGTGTTCAACTCGATCCGGCTCCCGCTGGAAATGTGCAGTGGCAAACGCTCATCAATAGCCAAGGCGTTCGCTATCGGCAAATTTCCGCACGGTTGGATAATCGCGATCGACCTTGGGGCTATGTGCAGGTTGGGCGATCGCTGAACGACCTTGACCAAAACCTAGCGGCTTTACGCTGGACGTTGCTGTTAGGCTGTCCGATCGCGATGCTGTTGGTTGCTTGGTCAAGTTGGTGGCTAGCAGGATTAGCAATGCAGCCTGTTCATCAGTCCTATCAGCGAATGCAGCAGTTTACGGCGGATGCTGCTCATGAGTTTCGGACTCCTTTGGCCGCGATTCAGGCAACAATTGAATCTACGATGCGTCTTCAACGTCGAGCTAACTTTGCTTCAACAACAAACGAAGGCGTACTTGCTATTATTCAAAGACAAACTTTGCGTCTTTCACAACTGGTTAAAGATTTGCTGTTGCTATCACAAATTGAGGAGTTTAAGCAGGTAGAACAAGTGTCTTGCTGTCTGAACGATCTAATTGCTGACTTGGTTGAAGAACTTGCACCTTTAGCAATTCAATCAGGAATTAGCCTCAATATGAAGATTAACTTACAGCAGCCTGCCTATGTACTCGGCAATCAAGAACAGCTTTATCGATTAGTGAGTAATTTAATCATGAATGCGATTCAAGCAACAGCAGAAGGTGGGCGAGTTGCGGTTTCACTCAATCGAGACGATCGCCACGCCATGATTCAAATTCAAGATACTGGTGTAGGAATTGCGCCAGCCGATCAAGCCCGAATTTTCGATCGCTTTTATCGCTTAGAACCGGATCGATCGCGCCGAACAGGAGGATCGGGTTTGGGCTTATCAATTGCTCAGGCGATCGCTCAAGCTCATCGCGGCAGTATCCATGTTCGCAGTGAGCTTGGCAAAGGCAGCACCTTTACAATTCGGCTACCTTTGATGTGAAGATGCCTGCCAGTTCTCTAGCGTCGATCGCGAATGAGCAGCTTCAATATTGGGGCAGGTTAACTCTATCTTGAGACTGTTGAAATTGTGAATTGAATTAAGAGTTGATAGCTTGGATACCCAGCTTTTTAACAACAGCAATGTGGAATTTAATATCTTTACAGCGGACTGTTCGATCGATCGCCCGTATCGGAATCGCGATTTCGTTGATCCTGACAATTTGGCTGTCTCCCGCGATCGCCCAACCGACTAACCCGCCTGCCGATGCCACCATTACCTTAGATGGTCAAGCCCTCTTTGAGGTCAGCAGTTCCGGTCAGTACAGCGCTCAAGATCGAGCTAGTTTGATCAACCTCCAGCTAATAGATGCCGTGCGATCGCCTCGTCCACCCAGCGTCAGGGTGGAGCAGCGCAACGACTCGCCGACGCTGCTGCTCAACGATCGCTACCTGCTCACCGTCACCGAAGCAGATGCGATGCCAGGTCGCACTCCCGACGAGCAAGCGGCAGTTTGGGCACAGCGGCTTCAAGATGCCCTGCAACAGGCGCAAAGTCAACGCAGCCCTACCTATTTGCGGGAAATGACGCGCTTTGCGATCGGCATTGGGCTGGGCGTGATGCTCCTCCACTGGCTGCTGGGCGCGATGCAGCGGCGCGTCTTGCGATCGCTACAGCGGCGATTTTCGACTCCAGTGGACATTCAGGCAGAGTCGTCTTCCCGTCCGCTCGAAGATTTGCTGAAGCTGCTGGTGACGATCGCTCGTGTGGGGCTTTGGACGATCGCCACGCTGTACATCACCAATTTGTTTCCGGTCACTCGCGCTTGGAGCTATCAGGTGACGGATGCTCTCAAGTCCAGCTTCACCTCGCCGATCGTCAGCCTGGGCAGAAACGCTTATTCGGTGACGGATCTGCTGCTGCTTGCAGGTTTAATTGCTGGACTGGTCGCGCTGGCTGGAACCATCACGAATTTATTGCGATCGCGAGTGCTGCATCTGGCCGGACTCAGCCGAGGTGGACAGGAAGTAATCGCCATTTTGACCAAATACGGTCTGATCACGATCGGCACATTAATTGTGCTTCAAATTTGGGGGTTAGATATTAGCTCACTGACGATTTTGGCAAGCGCTTTAGGGGTTGGAATTGGCTTCGGATTTCAGGACATTGCCAAGAACTTTGGCAGCGGCTTAGTGTTAATTCTGGAGCGTCCAATTCAAGTTGGAGATTTTGTTGAGATCGGTAACTCCAAGGGAACGGTAGAGCGAATTGGCGGACGCAGCACAGAAATTCGCACCCTCGATCACGTCTCAATTATCGTACCGAACTCTCGGTTTCTAGAAGAGGAAGTGATCAACTGGAGCCACCGCAATCCAATTTCTCGGCTACATTTGCCTGTCGGCGTTGCTTACAGTGCCGATCCGCAAGCGGTTCGCGCCGTTCTTTTGGAGGCGGCTCAAAGTCATGCTGAAGTGCTGCAAAATCCCGCACCTCAAGTCTTTTTCCTGGGCTTTGGCGAGAGTGCGCTTAACTTTGATTTGCTGGTTTGGACAAGGAAACCAAGTCGCCAGTTTATCCTCAAAAGCGATCTGTATTTTCGCATCTTTGAACTACTGCAAGAGCGAGAAATCAAAATTCCTTTCCCGCAGCGAGACCTGCATTTGCGATCGGGAACATTGAGCCTTTCACCTTAGACAGAAGCGCTACTCACACAGCAGTCTAATCAACATTTGAATGGCGATCGATCGCAGTAATCACCCTCGATGTTTGCTCACCTCTTCTAAAAGCTCGATCGCCCAGCCAGTTTAATTCGCGTTGTACTCAATTGTGATGGAAGACTCTTTACTCGTTACGCTTTTGATCAGTACAACCGTAGTGGTTGGAATTAGCGCTCAGGTTTTAGCTAGATTTCTTCAGATCCCCAGCATTGTTTTTCTATTGCTGTTTGGGATTGCTTTAGGCTCTAGCGGTTTAGGCCTGCTTGAGCCGTCACGACTTGGCAGCGGCTTAGAAGTCATCGTTTCGCTCGCGATCGCTCTAATTCTATTTGAGGGCGGGCTAAATTTTCAGATTCGTGAATTGAACAGCGTTTCAGTGAGCCTTCGCAATCTTGTCACAGTGGGAGTACTCATTACCCTGCTGGGTGGTGCGATCGCCGCGCATGAATTGAGTCAGTTTCCCTGGGCGATCGCGTTTCTTTACGCCTCGTTAGTGGTGGTAACTGGGCCAACCGTAGTCACTCCCCTACTCAAGTTAATTGGGGTTGAACAACGGGTTGCAACTCTGTTAGAAGGCGAAGGCATTCTGATCGATCCAATCGGTGCGATCGTTGCAGTGATTGTGCTGAATATCGTTTTGAGTCAGCATGAAGTACCGCTGGTTTTAGTTGGAACCGCGATCCCATTGTTCCTGTTAAAAGGGTTGAGTTTAAGGTTAGGAATTGGGGTTGCGCTCGGAGTGAGCGCAGGCAGTTTACTCAGTTTGTTGCTGAAGCAATCGAAATTTCTGCCGCAAGAATTGAAAAACCTGGTGGTCTTAGCGGCGGTGTGGGGAGCTTTCAGTTTGGCACAGGCATTGCGAAGCGAATCAGGATTATTAGTCGCCGTGTTGATGGGTGTGATTCTACGAGCGGCTACGATTCCAGAAGAACGCTTGATCCGGCAGTTTAATGAACAGTTGGGTATTCTAGCCAACTCGATTTTGTTTGTTTTACTGGCGGCTGATTTGTCGATCGCCAGTCTCTTTGCTTTGGGTTGGAAAAGTGTGCTGACAGTTCTGACTTTGATGCTGGTTGTACGACCGATCAACATCCTGTTATCGACCTGGGAACAAAGCTTTAGCTGGAAGCAACGATGCTTGCTAGCCTGGATTGCACCACGTGGCATTGTTGCCGCTTCAATGGCTTCTTTGTTTGCCATTTCACTCACAGGTAGAGATGTAGAAGTAATGATTCAGGGTTGTAAACTCGCATTGTAGTGGTGGATGAAGTACCAAATTGCTCCAATATGGTTAGCAAGCTTCTTTGAGAACGAGAGTGTCTT
>NZ_JACJPO010000087.1 GCF_014696105.1 Microcoleus sp. FACHB-1515 | reverse complement strand
AAGACACTCTCGTTCTCAAAGAAGCTTGCTAACCATATTGGAGCAATTTGGTACTTCATCCACCACTACAATGCGAGTTTACAACCCTGAATCATTACTTCTACATCTCTACCAGACCAAGAACACTCATACTATACTAGCCGCGCCAATCCTAAGTCGCCCACCTTTCTGAGAACAACATCCTGTCGCTACTCTGGTTCTAAGTCTTGATCATGGTTCTGTTGATACTCCACCATCTGCATTTGCTGGTAGGCAACGGCAAACCGCTCCATCAAATACTCATAGCGTTCAGGGGCAAATGTTGACTCAACTTCTCCGTCGCGATCGATCGCTACGACCTCCCCCACAATGCCTTTGGGGAGCACCAAAAGTCGATCGCCCTCCACCTGAAAGTCGTAGTCATGCTCGCCCTCTAGCGCTTACGCTCCCGTGCGATCGAAATAGTCCCAGATCTGGTCAATTACGATCGCTGCTTCAGGAGTGAGTGAAGGTTCACTTAATTGCTCCCGCTCGACTTCATCTTCAGTTGGCTCAATTTGGTCCCGTAGATACGAACCCGGTTTGATTTGCCCCGCTTGATCAACAGCAACCTGAACGAGCGGTGCTTGATTCAACACCTGCTGATGTACAGCACTCGAATCGCTTAACTCTTGCCCAATGAGAGCTTCTACTTCAGCCGCAGGGCGAAGCTCTAGGTGGGGGATGGATCGCTGCTGAGCCTCTTGGTAAATCTCAGGCAGATCGTCTAGCGCCTCGTCTATGTCGCCCTCGTATTCGTAAAGAAAGTCATCTTGTTCTGGCAAGCTGAAGTAAAGTGTTCCTGCCGTTTCTTCAGACATTTCTTGATTCAAGAGCATCGTGTACTGCCCTCGATCGATCTGTAGGAAGCTGCTCTGAGCCGAATTTTCCATATTTTCTGCTTGCATTTTGCTGACGATCGAGTAGAAATTGTTGACTGTGATTTGCCCTTGAGCCGTTTGGTGAAGGCGCTGAATGCCATCGATTTGGAGATCGATCACCTCAGCAGGGGTGTGACCGTTGGTGACTCCAGATGCAGGTTGAGTCATCGCCTGTCGAAGTGCCTCAATCTGTTCGGGAGGTAACTGCTCAAGCTGGCTGCGTAAACCATCTGGCAGCAGCGCCCTGATGTGGGTGTTCCCGATTTGAAGCTGTACTTGCGCTTGGGTTTCCGGTTCTAGCAGTGCGGGTGGCGGAATTGCTGGAACGGCAAGGCGATCGCGTCCTGTCAGCAAGTCCTGCTCAACCCCTATGAGCAGATTTGGCTCCTCGATCACCTCAGCGTCTGTCACGATGTCAGGGTCTTCTAGCTCTAGTTCCGCCCGCATTTGCACAGGCGGTAAGGGTTGCTCGGCTTTTGGCAGCTCGACTTTGGCAAGTAGGCGAGCGATCGCCTCCAAAATCGTATTGATATCGTGCCGAAGTTTCTCAGCACTATGGTCAGATACGCCAAACATAGCGGGGGATGCGCTGCGAATAGGGTCTACCCTAAGCGATCGAGATGACGGCGCGATGCGAATCTTGGGCAAATGCTGTGACAGCACCTGCTCGATCGAGCTATTTACCCTGCTTCAATAGAATGAAGAGAACTGTTGCGTCCGGGCAGGATATGGCGAAAATCACTCTAGAGATTCCCGATGACCTTGTAGAACGGCTGGGCGAGAATCCAGCCGATTGGCTGCGCGATCGGCTGCCGCAACTGCTCGAATTCGAGCCGCAACAGCCCATCCTGCCTGCCCATATCTACCGCTACATCCTCGATTTTATTGCCAGCAATCCAACGGCCAAGCAAATTGCAGAGTTTCGACCCAGTGCCTCAATGCAAGAGCGGTTGCGATCGCTGCTCGATCGCGCTCAAGCTGGAGACCTGACTTCCAGCGAACAAGCTGAACTCGATGAATATGAACGGATTGAGCATCTGGTGATTCTGCTCAAGGCAGGCAACCTTAAAGCTTTGACCAGTCAGCCGTGAGCAAAACCTACATTTCAGCGAGCCTGCGGCAGTTGGTGCAAGAGCGGGCAGGCAATTGCTGTGAATACTGCCTGCTTCAGGCTGAACTGGCCTTTTTCCCGCATGAGGTGGATCATGTGATTGCCGAAAAACATGGCGGCGCGACAGCGGCTGAAAATCTTGCTTTCGCCTGCTGGCGTTGCAATCGCCACAAAGGAACTGATCTGGGATCGTTTGATCCGCAAACCGGAGAATTTTGTTTTCTATTCAATCCGCGTACCCAAACTTGGCAGACGCATTTCAAACAGGAAGACCTGCAACTGACTGGGCTGACGCCTGAAGGTCGAACCACGATCGTGCTCCTCCAGCTCAATAGCAGCGATCGACTCGCAGAACGGCAAAGACTTCAGCAGCAATAATTTAGAAGACGGATTTAAGCTGCTGAATCATTTTGCGATCTTGAAGCTGACTGCCGCCTCCCGCTGGTGAAGAGGAGGACTGCTTTTGAGCCTCAGCAGGCAGCGGCAAAATCCGCTCAGCCTCTTTGAAGCGCTCCTTGAGCATGATCTCGGTCTGGGTTCTCAACTGCTTGCGAGTCAGCTTTGGCTGCGGACTGCGCTCTGCCAGTCGTGGCCGCACCTTTTCGTTCCACTTGATTTTGCTCCAGGCTTGCAGCTTGCGAACTTCATCGGGAATCTTGATGTTTTGCAAAACGGGAATGCCCACTTCGTCGCGGCTAACATAGCCAGGGTTGATTAAAATGCATTTGCCCGTTCCCAACCGCAGAAACTGATCGGGGCTGAACAGTTTGCGAGTGCGATCGTTATCTGAGACATTCATGCTGGCTTTGCCGCCACTGTGCCCGCGTGATTTCTGCTTCTGGCGAATTTCTTCTTCGCCAAGGTAATTGCTCGACCACTCTGCTGATTTCAACTCCTGCGGGTTGAACCAGGCTTTGGTCGCACAGTTGGAGAGGATCGTTCGAGCGGTGGCGTCTCCGTAGCGTTCTTCAAGCTGTCCGTAGTCCTGGTCGCCCATGACCGTGATTGCGCCTGCCGATCGCTGCGTGGCAAAGGCAGTTGCCAGATCGATTCTGACGGTGGGAGCTTCATCCAGGATGAATACGAAGGGATCAGTGCGCGGCGTGGCAATATTGCGATCGAGCGTCATCTGCATGATGCCCGTGAGGAAGGGAGCGAGTGCTTTTTTGACGGACTTATCCATCCCAATCACAACTAATTGCTTGCCTTTGAGCGAGAGCGGCAGGGTGGTTTTGCCGCAGAAGGCATTGGCAATTCCTGGAGTTGTGAAGGGCACAAATAGGTTTTGCGCCGTTCCGCGAATGCTGTCGGCGGTCTTCTCTGATCCCGCAACCGAAAGGTATTGCGAGAAGGTGGATTTGGTGAGGTAGCTCAGAATGGAGACCTGAATTCGTTACGGCAAGTTGAAGAGGTTCAAAATTATTTAATTCCGCACTAGAACTAATGCAGCAAGATGAAGTATATTCAGCAGAGTTAAGAATCAGTGTACCTTAGTAAGGTACGTATTAGAAATAGGAAACTTGGAAGCAATGACAAGCTCAGATCCACAGTTTAAAGAAGAAAAACTTTCTTCACTTGACCAAGAGGCTCTAAACAAGAGGAAGGAAAATTTTGGCGCAGAGGTTAGAAGCTTTCGCAATCAGAGAATTGCTAAATTACGTAGTATTAATCATTGGTGGAATATTAGCCTAACTGTAACCGGAATTACTTTTACTCTCCTCACAACAGTACTGGGTGTAGTCGAAACTGATGCGGTTAAAGGTTTGATTAAACTTGGAATAGGCTTGTCTGGGGCAGTTGCTGTTGCATCTCAATCAGCCAACAGTGAGTTCCGAGTAAGAGGCAAAGCTGGAGAATACACTCTCGTCGAAGCAGAAGCAGTCATTTTGGAGCATCAGATTTCACATGCCAAAGATGAAACAGAATTAGAGGCACTACAGACTGCCTACTACATCCTACTGCGCAGAACTGCCGAGGCCGAAGCTTCATCCAATAAGGAAGATTAATAAGACTCACTTTATACTTGCACTTCCGTAAACTACCGGTCATACTGGACGGTAATTACTTGGGGCTTCACCAAAATGACACGCACAGACGATAGAGAACGTGCATATGTCGTATTTCAGGGTGGGGGAGCACTTGGGGTAGCTCATTTTGGCGCATGGCAAGCGATAGCTAGAGACTTTGAAATTATCGGTGTTGCCGGAACCTCTTCTGGAGCAATAGTTGCTGCCCTTTGTGCTGCTGGGGTTACTCCCAATAAAACTTTCGAGAGCTTCAAGTTGAATTTGCCGAAAATTGTCGGTCATAAAGGGTTTCTTTGGTCATTGATCGATGTCGTTTGTAGAACTTTATTTGGAAGAGATGCAGCTAATGACGGAAATCGCTTTCAACGTTGGCTTGAGCAACAATTTGAACAATCTGAGCTTAAAAAGGGCGAAATTACTTTTGAAGAATTATACCAGCGCAACAGAATTTACTTAGAAGTTGTTGCTTGTGATTTGAAGGATGGAGACACCAATTCTATCGTTTTTTCTCCTGATATTAGAAAAAACATTTCCGTTCCCCGTGCAGTTCGTGCCTCAATTTCACTTCCTGGCATCTTTAAAACCTTACGTATAGGGAATCGGGAGTTTGTGGATGGAGGCCTTAAACTCAACTTTCCTATTGAAACTCTGTACCAAAAAGCGAAAAGTGCAAACTGCGTCCTTATTGGTGTGCGGTTTAGAAAATCTCCACGTTCCTTTAACTCATCAAACATATGGCAAGTATTCTCGAAAAGTTATGAGCTTGTCATGAGTAATAGCAGCCCGGTAACACAGGAAGTAAAAAGCTACCCCAAGTGTAAGATTATTGAGATCGATGATCAGGGTCTCAACCCGTTAAATTTTAAGCTGAGTGAAGAACAACTAGAAAAATTGCGCCAAGTCGGTAGGGAAGCTGCTGAAGAACAATTAGAAGAATTGCAAACGAGACTGCAAGAAGTTAAATCTAGATTGCGTTCTCAACTTCATCCTGATTTTCGAGAATCAGTAGATCAAGTTCAAAACTGGTTTACTCATGAGGCTTTACCTGAGGTGGAGGCACATTGTAAGCGTACTCTAGGGAAGGAGGAGTTTGCTGACCTAGAAATTGACGATTACAAGATTAAACGCCTCTGCTGGGAGATTGAGAAGTACTTGGAGCGAGTCTCTGAATCTTTTTTAGATCAAGATTATGATCTGTTGACTGATAGACTATTGCGTCCGTCTCTGCCCAACCTTAGCATCTACTCAGAAGTTTTAGACTTGGTAAAAAGTAATATACCTGAGTATTTAGCTGAACGAGAAGAAGTTGTGCAACGGATAATCTATATCAGAAATGCAATTTTGAAGGGAGATTAAAGATGAGTAGCTTCAATTAGTGCTTCATCAAAGCAATGGAAGAAGATTATCAAGTGAATTCAATCTAAATACATTCTGTTTAAGGTCGTTTCTCCTGTTCATTTTTCCTAGCACATCAGGCTGAACTCCTAAGGACAGAAGATTATGCTCCACCTGTTGCTTCCTAATGACAAGCTCTTTGTGCAAGTCTTGTTTGTCGGCAGAAGATAACCTAGATACATCTTCACTAGATAGCTGGCATAATCTGTCGATAGTCCATGACTTGAATTGGTTTGCCATACTAGAAACCTGGAAGTAGTAACTTTTCAACTACTACTTCCAGGGTCGAAATCAACTGTCCGGAAGATCTTAGGGGTAAATCTTCAGAACTGTAATCTGCTTTATCAGAAAAGACAATATTGTCTACTCTTTATATAGTGGTTCATCTGCTTGGTTCCGCTTGTTTGACTTGACTCTGTGAATTCCAGACTTGTTCCTCAATTCGCTCCTTTTCCAGGATCAGCCGTTTGTGTTCATCACGCAACTTGCACAGAGAGTCAGCCTGGGCTTGCTTTTGGGTGGACATACATTTCCGGTGTTTAGTACATTTGTACTTACATAGTTTAACGTGAGTTCTGGATAAGGCAATTAAGCAAACTCCAGTTTGAGGGATGGCTTTTTGGGTTGGTGAGAGTAAGCAATCAAGCCGCACACCAGATTGACGCAGAAATTCATCGGG
>NZ_JACJPO010000086.1 GCF_014696105.1 Microcoleus sp. FACHB-1515 | reverse complement strand
CGCGCTGGCGATTGGCTCAGGTGACCTGCTCACGCTGCGATGGCTGGTAGACAAGTTCAGTGTTCTTCCCGCCAAGGTGCTGTCGCGACAGGCTACCCCCTTGACATTTCACAATCGAATTTTCTGTTCTACGCTTCGTCTCAATCCGGGAAACAAGCTGCGCTTCTTCTGACTGATGCTGCGAGCCAGTTGGCGATTCGTATGGGCTGGTAAAGATGGCGCGATCGTTCTGCAATCACCGCGAGTCACACTGTCAGCAGTTTTCCTATTTCGACTGGCGCTGCAACACGCGATCGGCAAAGCGGAGCTTGAGTTCCTGGTGCTCGATGCTCTGCTCGTTGTTGCCCATCAGATGCCCTGCCTCAAACCAATGCACCTCGATCGCCTTGCCTAATTCTTTGAGTTTGGCTTCATATGCCTGCATCTGTCTGGCCGGACAGCGCGTGTCATTTCTGCCTTGGATCACCAGAATGGGAGCTTTGACCTGCGCGGCGTAGGTGATGGGCGATGCGGCTCGATGCACTTCTGGCTTCTCCTGCGGCGTTCCGCCAAACAAGCTGCGCTGAGCGCCCCGCAGCGTCTCGGCTTGGTCTTCGTACATCAAAAACCAATCGGCGATCGCCACTTCTGCCATGCCGCCTGCCCACAGGTCGGGATACTTGCCCAATGTCTGCAACGTCAAATAGCCGCCATAGGAACCACCCGTTAGCAGAATCGCATCGGCCTGAGCGATGTGCTGCTCGACCAGCCAACTCCGTGCCGCGACCAGATCCTCGACTTCCAACTCGCCTAAGCGCCCCCAAATCGATCGCTCAAACTCGCCTCCAAACGTGGTTGAACCGCGATAGTTGACCGACATCCAAGCAAAACCATGATCGAGCCAAACTTGAGCGCTGGCCGCAAACGTTTCAGTGGTGACGCTAGAAGGGCCACCATGAGCATGAACGATCGTGGGAACGGGCGCATCTGCTGCGTCAGGCAAAGCTAACCAGGCTTGGATCTCCACGCCATCTGAGGAGGGAAAGCTCACCGATCGCCAAGGCGCACAAGAGGGTGCGGTTCCCACTGCAAGCAGCGATTGAGTTTCATTCGTCACAGGGTTGAACGCGATCAGATGAGATGGTTTCGCGGCATTGCTGACGGTGAGTAGGATTTCTTCATCGCCTAAAAACTGGCCGCTGCTCAGTGTGCCGCTGGGATGCTGAAGCGGCTGCAACTGCTGGGCACTCAGGTCATAGGTGTAGAGGCGGTAGCAGGCTTGATGGAGCTCACAGAGCAATAGCCGATCGCCCGCTGCTGACCAATCCCACACCGACAGTTCGCCCTGTACCTGACCGAGCGGCAAGGCCGTCTGCTCTCCTGTACTCAGATCCCACAACCAAGGACGATTAAAGCCCGATCGATCGCTCATCACCAGCAAACGCTGATCGCCCGGTCGAGGCGAAAAGCAGACGGGGCGGATACTGGTGTCGTTCTCATACCACTCAGCCATGCGATCGCCGCTGGTTGTATTCCAAGCTATCAAGCTGAAGGCTCGTGTTCCTGAGCGTTCAGTCGTCGCCACAACCACAATTTCTCCATCATGGGAGAAGGTGAGCCTGCCGCAGAGGGCGGGCGATCGCCACAGCAGGATTGGGCGATCGAGCTGGTCTTGCTCAAGCTGGTTGATGAGGTAGACCTGGAAGCCGGATGTATCAGCAGCGATCAGGCCGAGCCGCGTTCCGGCTTGATTTTCACTGAAACTTGCGGAGGCATACGGTGGTAGCGTTGGGGTGATGTCCTGCGGCTCTCCTCCGGCAAACGGAACGCGCACGTGATGCCCAATCTCGTTGCCCTGCTGGTCATCGAGGTAATACACAAAGCGGCCATCTGCGGCAATGCTGCCTTGCGACTTGCCAGCGGGATGCTCAGTGAGTTGTGTCAATTCGTTCGTCGCCAGATTCCAAGCATAAAGCTGGTGGATACCCAATCGATTGGTACAAACCAAACCCCGCTGCGGCTGAGCAGCAGCAAGTTGTGCCCACAAAATTCTTTGTGCCCGGAAGCGCTGCTTCCACGGCGCTGTGCTGTTTAGGTCAGGAGAGTGCATGGGGAGCGATCGACTGTTGCCCACAGTGTAGTTCAAACAGGGTAAACGTGAATAAGGGTTGTGAACAGCTACCAGGGCAGTATCTCGCCGTTGTTGTGCCAAAACCTGCCGCTAGTATCGAGCATCAATTCGCGCTAGCAATCCTGTTGAGGGATCGTCGGCGATCGATCCCATGCGGCTCGTCATCAACACGACTTTCGACTCCGTGTGCAGATGCAGCAGCAAGATTGTCTTCGGAGGCTGAGCAAGGCTATTCCACAACATCCCGCATAATTTGATTACTATGCAAATTTAGCAGGACGCTCAGTTGAAGTTGCCCTAACGATTTCCACGATCTAAAACAAAATAATCCAGGAGTGTATGGTCAATCTGTACAAGTTCTCCACTGTGAGCTGAAAGCAATCCAGATGTAAGTTCTCCGCGATCCCCAATCAGTCTAGAATAAATAACTGGTAAAGAAGATGACCAAGATTCATGACTTGAGCATTCAGCCAAGTTAGGACAGGCAGTCGCCAATCCTGTCATGCTCTGGCAGTCGAACCCGATGGGACAGGACATACAATCAACTCCTGATGTGCGCTTGCTTAACGGCTCAAGCTTGCACTCAATCAAAGTTAAGTGCGAGCTTGATCTTACAGCAATCCACGCAGCGAACAATAGGGAGGCGTTGAAGTTATTAATCAAGCACTGCATCGTTAAGTTTACTTTTGCTTGGCTCAATTGGTTCTGACATGTCAGGTGAGGCTGCATTAGCAAGCAATTGAAGCCAGAGAAACAAACATTTTCTGGATTGATGCCTGAGGCTGAAGTAGCAACAAATAGGACTAGTTCTGTCTACTCGCCTTTCGATTTTTGACCATACTCTTGAAACGCATGCCGCAATTCCTACAGCCTTTTGCTTCTTCTAGCAAGCCAAAAATCGAGAAGGACTCTTTGCAATTGGGGCACTTCATGAGCAGATCAATTCCATGCTGGTTGCATCCTTTAACAGGAATGAATTGCCAAGCAAGCCGGTGATAGGCATCCTCCTGACAACAAGCTGCACAAATACGGATTGGGTAGGGACGCGATTGCTCTGTTTGGGCGGGAAACATTTGTCGGAGTCGATCGACCTCAACCCGCGTCACTCGGCTGAGTGCTTCCAATTGCTTCTGAGTGGGTTTCGGACTGAAAAAAAGCTTTTCCCAACAATGAACTGGTGTATCAGCACCAACAAGTTCTCCGAGTCTAGTGGCCGAAGAGATTCGGTTCGCTTTGGCATGACGAAAGCGAAGTAGAAAGGAAGCAATACTTTCTCCATCCTTGGGTTCTACAACGTTGAACCAGGGTGTCGTGTCATCGCGATCGTCCTCTAGTAGCATCCTAATCGTCTCCTGGTAAGTTTGGCAGTGGCTTGTCTCTTTTTCTATAACTGCCAACTACTTGCTGAAGGACAGCTTTATTAATACATAGAGAAGGTTGATCCTCCGATGACTGAACGATAACTTTCGTTAACACATTTATGAAGTGATAGAAAACCCATTGATTTAGATCTCGATTCTCGGAAGCGACGCACAGACCATTCATAATCTGATCATCGAACATGGCAGTGGGGTCTGACAAACCTAAAAATTTTCCTCCAAAATGATCCAACAAAACATCAGAAAACTCATCTAAGGAGAGTCCACCGAACGAATGCGAATACTCAAAATATCCATCGAGATCTTGCCTTATAAGCTTACTTTCTAGCTCGGTTGAACCAGCGAGAACCAGGGAAATTCTAGTCTGTTTTCTGAGCGATAGCCTGATGAGACCCAGCAATGCCTGCCGAGTCAAAGCATCGGCATGGTCTACAATCAAGATTTCCACCCCGAACTCTTTCAATGCCTCCCAAGTTCTTAGCAGCAGGTTTTTTGTTTTGCCTTTTCTATCGCCATGATTGAGCAGTTCTAAGATCCGAATACAGATATCTCTAATTCCCCAAGTTGGAAAAACCTCAAGATAAAGCGTATACAAAGGAATGCTTCGCAAGGCGCGATCGCCATTGAGTCTAAGGTAGGACTTTAGTGCGACTGATTTACCAACCCCTTGAGGTCCTGTCACCAAACCAAATGATTTGTATTTGCGCTGCTCGTCTAGCCACTTGTGTAACTCTTGGACACAGCTTGTTGGCGCAATGAAATCACGGTTGATCAGCCTGGCGACCTGATCTTCGATACTCAACGCTTTTGGCAAGTTTTGAGCAGGATTGGGAAGCGGATGTGAAAAGGCGACGTTCTCCTGAGCCATTACGAGTTACCTGTGCGACCAAAGTAGATGGTTTACCGTGAGCAGTCAGGCTATGAATCATTCCTCCTTCTAGAGTTTAACTTGTCCTGAAAAAATTGCAGTCGGCGTTTTTGAATCTGTTCGCTCATATCAATCACTTTTGCCGAGTCGGAACTTTTCGCATTTCCAACTAGCTGCGGTTGCGGTATTTCAGTCATTGTCGAGGCGATCGAATGCTCTGAACTCTGTGCAGTAAGCTCAGGTGCTGCGGCTTCTAGATGACTTGGATCTTCGCTAGAAATCGAAGTTGCCGCAACTTCTGATTCTGAAGGACGAGTAGAGTCTTTAGCAATAGAATGGAGTGTTTCCTGTACTTGCTTCTGACGATTCTTCCGCTTCCCTTTCTTTGCCTTTTCCTTTTCATCTGCTACAGTTTTGCGGCGCTTCCCACTGTATTTTGCTCGACTACCTTTCGTTGATTCATTAGCTGCGTTTCTGCTGGCACTAGCAGCCTGGTTAATCTCATCTAACTCTTCAAACGAGAAGACTTCTGATTCGAGGTTCTTCAGGTTGATCATTCTAATCTCAAGATTTAACTCTTTAATGAGTTGATTGAGTTGACCCACGTTGAGCATATTAGCAGTGCTCAGAAATCTTCCCGGTTTTTCATCCGTTTCTTGCTCAAACACGAGAACGCGAAGAATGTTGTCCGGGTCGTATCTCATCGTTACTCTTCGGCCTTCATAGGCTTTGAGAATCTCGGTGCGGTAAAGCTGATTCTTGAAGCGAATGGTGCCATGTCGGTAGACCGTACAACTGACGACCTTCATTAAACAAATATCGAGTCTTCGATCGTCGATTACAGTCGGAAGTTTTCCCCTCAACCCATGTAGCCACTGCTCATAGCGAGTTCTGATTTTGCCCTTCGGACATTCATGGTTGTACTCGCCGTAGAAATACCACGAAATGATTTTGTCAATCACTCGTGGTATTAAGCAAGCTCGTTTCTCAGCACCTTTGACCCGTTTTGTCACATTGGAGCCAGTGTAACCCGGCAGTTTCGAGAGAACCCTTTTGTTCAGCCCATTAAAGACGCTCTCTACATCCCCACCATCTTCCTTTTTACCTCTCAGATGATGAGTGAAGCCGACTTGCGGACCAATTTCCTCCAACGCTTTTCCAATTTCCTTGACGTGATCCGAGTCCAAGTCCTTACCTCGATCAGTGCCTAGATTCCGGCAAGGACCGTAAGGAATTTTGACATCTTGTAGATCGTAATCAGCAGGAAAAAACTTGGGACGAATTGCACGTTTCATGACGAGCGCAACCGCCTTTGAATCGGGTTGCTTCGCACTCAATAGATGGCTTAGGATGCACTTAGAATACACATCTTTAATGACGGTTAACCACAGCCGTATGACGCCTGGAGCAGGTGCAGTGTCCTTCTTTGTAACTTTTTGAACGTATAGAACTTCTTCTTCATCCTCAAAAATTGAAAACACATCGATCAGCGTGTGATCGATCTGCACAAATTTGTTTGAGTAGCTTGCTTTGATAGCTTTACCAGTGCTCGTCTTGACGACTGCCTCTGACCCCTGACCCGCACTGTAGACGCCTTCTCTAGTTTTCTTGGCCTCTATTAAGGGTCCTAAAATTCGCAGAACTGTCCAGTAAGAGGGATATTTATCGACACCTAAGATTTCACGGGCTTCTTGCTCAACAATGCCAGCCACCTCAGTCGGGGTCATTTCTTGCCCTGGTTCGTTTCCTGCTTCCCAAGTGTCGATAATGAACTGCTTCCAGTCCCGCGTGAGCTTGTGTTGCCCCTTCTTCGGGCGCGGTTCTTGGGGAATTGCCTCAGTTCCCTGTGAGAAGTGAATTTGTAGCCACCGCTCCAGTGTTCGTTTGCCAATTCCTAAGTAAGAAACGGCCTCTCTCTTGCGAACGCTTTTGGTCGATCGATCGGGTGAGGCAGCTACCCAACTGACAATCCGAAACTTGACCTTTTTGGGATCGACACCATCTTGCAGCAGTTGTCTGACGAACGCATGGATGTCTGTACTGAAATTGCTTTCGTCGAGCAGTACAGTATCGGCAGAACAGTCAGGAAGTTCGGTTTCAAGGCGATCGCTAGACATTGATTGTCGCTCTACTCAATCACATCACTTAAAAATTGCTTTTGCCATCATTGGAACTTGATCACAACTCGGTGCAGGTGAAATTGTGCAACCACCGCTCGATCGTTCGCCGAGAGATGTTTAAATATTCGATTGCTGCCTGCTTTCTGGCTGTTTTAACTGCGTGAGTTGGAGAGCGAATTACCCACTCGATGAGGCGAAGCTTCCACTCCTGGTACCCTATCCCCTCGTGAACGAGTTGCTTGAGAAGTTCGTTCAAGTCATCACTATCGGTCATGGATGCCTCCGAAAAGGGCAAGCGCGTGAGAACCAAGATGTCAACACCATACTAGATTCTTAGAATCTGCGCCATTGATTTGCACACACTGTTACAAAAAACGAGCAGGCAAGTCCGTGAGCAGCAATGGTTGGAGAACAAACAAAGCCATAGGAGCAGCCTTTTGGCCTTCGGCAATGCAAGTCGATCGCCTGACTCGGATGCTTAGTCCCTTCAGAAGCAAAATACGTCGGCCTCGAACTCATGCTTGATTACCCAGCTAAAGATCACAGCTACATTCGTGTGCCGAAGTTCTGGCCATCGCCTCACTTTTTATGAATCTATTCACTTTGAACACTGTGCCCGCCCGCGATGGAATAGCGGCTACAAGTTTGCCAGATAGCTTGAGGCAAGCGCGATCCGCTTCGCCGCCTGCAACGTGCAAGAGAAGATAGAATCAACGGTATTCCCAGAGCCTCAAAGATTACGATGACGACGCAGCGAGTGACGATCGACCTTCCAGAAGCCGTTTTTCGGCAGTTGGTGCGGATTGCTCAGGCCACACACCAACCCGTCGAGAATCTCGTGGCGCAAAGTGTGATTAGTAATCTTCCCCCCGATGTCGATCGCGCCGCACCTGAGTTGCAGCCTGAGTTGTTGAGGATGCAGAGCCTGACCAATGACGAGCTACTGGCGATCGCCCAAGCTCAAGTCGAACCCGACCAATACGAACTTCATGCCGAACTCCTCGCGAAAAACGAAGCCGGCATGCTCACGCTAGAGGAGCGGCAGGATCTCGCCGTCCTCAGACAAGCAGCCGATCATCTGATGCTGCGTAAAGCTTATGCGTGGTCATTACTGCGCTGGCGCGGCCAACGCCTTCCTGCCCTCAACGAACTACCGCTGCCGCTGTGAGCATTTCAGAAGCAGTGCGGCGGCAGGTCATCGCGGAATCGAACTATCGCTGCGAATATTGCAAAACTCCTTCGAGGCTGACCGGAACACCATTAGTCATGGAACACATTTTACCCCGCTCACTCGGCGGAAGTGACGAGCGAGAAAACTTAGCTGCCTCCTGCTACCGCTGCAACGAATTCAAGGGGGCAAAGACTGATGCGATCGATCCTGAAACTGGACAGCTTGCACCACTGTTTCATCCGCGACGGCAACTTTGGGTTGAACACTTCGCTTGGGGCAATGGCGGAACTCAAATGGCTGGCCTCACACCAACGGGGCGAGCAACTGTCGTTGCATTACGGCTCAACAACGACAATCAGGTCGAAGCGCGATCGCTGTGGATTGAATTTGGCTGGCATCCACCAGCAGAGACGTAAGTCACACTCTGCCCATGACTCACCCTGTCACGTTGAAGTTTGGAACTAAAGGAAAGCCTAGCGCCAGTATTTCCAATGAAGAGCTATAGGGCAAGCGCTGAGAATCAACACAGATACGGCTTTCAGTAGTTAAAAATTCGCGCCACCAATTTGCTCATGTTTTAGTGCTCATATTTTCGCGAAAAAGCGATCGCCCGCTGTCAGCGCCAAATCTTCAATTTTCGATCGCTGAAAAGTTGACTGTGTAATGCTTTGAGCGATCGGGAATTTGCGCCACTGATTTGCTAGCAGTTGAGAGGCAACAATTTCGTCAAGCGCAGTTTTTCCTTGTGCAAAAAATAAAATTGCGCCACTAATTTGCTAATTAATCCAATTGGGGCTAAAAAGCATAAAAATCTTGGAATGCTTGTAGAAGAAGGGTTTGAGCCTCTAAGAGAGTGCGCCACTGATTTGCTATCGCGCCATATTATTTGCTCACCCACAAAAGCTGAAACCGCTGCATAGTCAGCATTTTAGAGATTTTTCTCCGTAAAATTGGCAGTAAACCCGTTCGCACGATCGATGTCGCCATTACCAGATTCGCAAGCTTCGTGTCGCTACCTGCTTCATAGAACTTAATTTGTGATTCGCACGATCGATGTCGCTGTTTCGGTGAAGCGACCAGCCTTCACCACGCTTCCAGTAAAATGAAAGTCGCTAGACCAGTTCTACCCGTATGACTGCAACTGTCACACTACAACTTCCAGATCCGATTTATCAGCGGCTCGTCAATACGGCAACCGCAACGGGGCGATCGCTCGAAGAAGTAATGCTGCATGCACTCAAAGTTGGCAGTCCACCCGACTGGGAGAATGTGCCCGACGAGTTCAAGGCAGATCTAGCAGCCCTCGATCGTTTAGAAGACGAGGCGTTGTGGAGAATTGCCACATCTCGAAAAACGGATGCACAGATGGCACGGCACTACGAGTTGTTGGAGCGCAACAAGGAACACGCTCTCACCCCAGCACAACAGTTGGAATTAGCACACCTGCGATCGCAGGCTGACCTTATTTATGCTGCGAAAGGCACAGGCTGCCGCTCTTTTGCACTGGCGTGGGCATCACGTTCCCAATGCTTAAGCACCTGTGTCCACTTACATTCCTGAAGCGTTAAGGGCGCAGATTCAAGCAAGCGATTGTCAGCAATGCTGTTACTGCTTAACCAGCGAAGCAAATAGCGGTATTCCTATGAGCTTTGACCACATTCATCCTCAATCCAAAGGCGGAGCCACTTCATTTGAAAATGTCTGTTTGGCTTGTCGCTCCTGCAACGAATACAAATCCGACTCAACCGAGGGGCAAGATCCACTGACAGGTGAAGTTGTGCCACTGTTCAATCCGCGAATGCAGCAGTGGTCAGAGCATTTCTGTACGGTCGCACGGTAAATGTCGCTCGTCGCACGTTAATGTCGTTTTTGGCATTTATTAATGCACTTTTAAGAAAGTCGCACGTTAATGTCGCTAAAACCGTGTTTTGCTGCTTTTCGCAAGCTAATGTCGCTAACTGTTCATGAGCTGGTTGCCCTACAGAATAGTTAAAACTAGATCAGACAAATCCTTCAGGAATACAGGGCAAATTTAAGTCCAGTTGCTGCTTCGTAAAACAACCTGCGCTCAAGCAATAGACTTGAGCGCCTAACGGCTATCAATTCAGCCTTGGTGTTAATCGTCAGTACTCTACAAAGTTTGCAGACCTCTGCCTCTCTCGTTCCTTCTCGATAAATTTAATTGTAGCGAAATTAGTCCCAATTTATCTGAATGCATGACGAAGAGCGTATTTGACCATGTAGCTTCTCATTCCATCGCACCTAAAAGCAGTCATTACGATTCGACAGCGATCGCGCTCAGACCAATTCCGCGTCGCCCTTATTCCGTCTCACGCCAAATCGCTCATTGCGACTAAGCCTAATCAATAACGTCTTCTTTCAAAGATAACTCTTTCATTCCGTCTCACGCCAAATCGCTCATTGCGACTTGACAACTAAAACCCAGGAACTATGTCAGTTTCAAGCTGCTTTTTGGCAAAGCTCCGCTCTTGTACCACTTTCCTTGTTTGGAAAAGGAGCGATCGAACAAGGGCGATCGTGAAACCCACAGCCACTCAGGAATTAGGAATTGGCAAAGGTGCCGGGAATATGACTCCCGCTTTGGTTTGCCAAAAAATCGAGAAGGATTCGTAGCCACCTTGGAGAACCAAGCCCTACCCCTAACAAATCAGAAGAACCTTTCTGCTAAAGGCGTTTAGATCCTTGCGGATCATACTCACTTATCTGGGTTGCACAGACTATGATTGAAGTAGGTCGTGAACCTGCATCCCTAATCTTTCTCTCATTAGCCCAGACAGCCATTACATTGCTGCAATGAGGCGGGTGTCAGGGCACCCCACCAAGAGCGGGCAGCTACAGGGGGTCGAAAGTATCCCTTGCGGGCAAAGCTCCCCTTACTTCAGCATCTAGACATTGGCTTCAACATCCAGGTACTAACTTCAGCATAGAGACACTAAAAAGTGTAAACCCCTTATAGTGCATATGCATCGGCGCACTGTAGATCAGTGTAGTGTATTGCAGCGGAAACTTGGCTACGTCTCGTCCGAATTTAATGAATCGTAAGCTGCGATCGCCAGATTTGCGGCTTGCTGAAAGGCATCTTCTTCGTACACTGTTTTTTGTTGCATCACATTTAACCCATCCGTTGTGGCACGACCAACAATTGCTTGACTCAATCGGCTGTAGTCCCACTGATGTAGTTTCTCCCCGTGCGCTTTGGTATATCGCGCCATCGCTTTCTTGCTGCCATTGCATTTGATTTTGGCTCTCGCCACGAGCTGGCTATACAACCGATCGCGCCATCCATCGGTTTCTGGTATCACGATCATACTGGCTTTGTACTGTTGCGCTAACTCGACTATCCCTTTGGCAAATAGACGCGCCACCTGCTCACCTAATCCAGATTCAGTCTTGTGAACATGCCGATGCGCCTTCTGGTCTACCTGCCGTTGCTTTGAGTGTTCTCGCCGTTGATGGAAATATCTTTGCAGTAAATCGTGACCTTCCTTTGAGATGCTGCGGCTGTTTCGGATCGCTAAAACCTTGCGTCGCATTGCATCGACCACTGTAACCACCAAGTGTTTATCGAGATCCAGAAGCACACCGACAAAAATATTGTCAACGCCTTTATAGAGTGGGCGATCGGGACGGTCGAACAAAGGGGAATTTTGTAGAACATCTAGTTTTGGACGAGGTTTGTCAAGCTCAGCTTGAAGATCTTCAATTGCCTTTTTGAGATTTCCAATTCTTTTGATTTGAGCTTCACTTCTAGAATCTTTGGGTACTTTCTCTAAACGACTTAAGCGTTTTTTCTTTTTCTCTAACTCTTCCTGCCTTTCTTTCAACTTTTCTAACTGAGGCTCTAACTTATGCTGACGAATCTTTTCCAAGCCCTGCTTGGTTAGAGCATCGGAGTCATAGGTCCAATGGATTGAAAGTTTGCACTCATTCCAGAACCCTTTTCTTGGGTAATGCTGAAACACATGGCATTCGGAACACAATGGAGAATCACTCTTTTCACTAGACTCTTCAGGTTTCCAAATTAGTTCGATTGACCGCAGAAGCATAAAGCTCCCTGAATACTCAACTTCATCCTCAGCATTATTTTTGGTTTGCCAGTCCTTGAGAAAGGTTTTGATCAAGGGCAATCGACGACGATGACAGCGTACTTCAAAAATCAGATCACCCCATCCATTAAGTTTGAAGGAGATTTTTCCCGATCGGTTGGACTGCCATGCTCGAACATCTTCATACCCAAAGCTAATCGGGTAAGGCAGAGACTTAGGCTTTCTGAGAAATTCTGACAGTTTGGGGGTGATTAATTCATGCCACTCGTAGAACTGAGACTCAACTCGCTCTGCTTCAACTTTGATTGCTTGAAGGAGATAATGACCGAATTGAAGATATTTCTGTGTGGATGTGGTGTACAGCAGGAAAGAGAAGATGAGAATTCGATAGTATAAAAGACTATTCGGCTTCTCCCATAGAAAGCTCATTGACTTGAGTAAATGCTGCTTGAACCGAATGTTCTGCTCAGAACGGGATTGGTGGATTAGCAGCGAAAACGCCAAGAAGTAATATTGGTTATGCCTTGCTAAATCTGGATCTGGTAGAGTCAGCAAGTCATCTAGCGCTTCTTCAAACGCCCAATGAGGAAACAGATTTCTGGCTCTCGGTAATTGGCTTAGAAGCTGCTTTTCTAACCGATCAATTTGCAGCAAGGCGTTCTTCCAACGTCATAGCCTGAGAAGGCTTGTCCTGAACTCCTTTGCGCTTTCTAGGCTTCCTTGGCTCCAAGCGAACCTTGCCACCATTTTTAAGCAGGTGAATCATTGCACGACGACTCAACACATCTTCCGTAGTGTCAAACTTATCAAATAAGATGTTGAACACCCTGCGATTGTAGGCATCAACTGATTCATCTTCGGACTCATTTTCCGCTTCGATCTCGCTTAAAACCTGCTCAGCGCGACTCTCAACCTCAAGTTGGCTAAAGTTGCTGTTTTCAGCCAGTTCAGCATCGCTTTTGACGACGGACAACCAGCGTTCCTTGCCTCGAATCTGACTAATTAGCTTTTGATGAGTAGCAATCCAGCTCTCATACATTTCTTCTACACGCTCAGTAGCTGAGGTGCAGCTGCGTCCGGACATGCCCTCAAATTGAGGTGTTTCTTTGAGGTGATCGCATAATTTCTGCACCAGTCCTTTCGGAAGCCAACTGTGTCCCTGTTTAGTGTCTGTATCTTGATTGGTGTCTGTTGTGATAGAAGTTGGAGCCTTGACATCCTGCGTTGTGCGTATCCAATTAATCACGTCGGGATTTTGCTTGATTTGCTCGCTGATTTGATCGACGAGAATCGTGTGCTGGTACGCTCGTTCACACAAACGACACCAGGCTACTGCATCAAACGGAGGTAGATCTTCTAGATTCTTCTTTATACAGCAATCCTAAATAGGAGATGAACAGTAGCCGTACATAAATGCTTTGGCAAAAGCAAAGGTTTGACAATGTGTGACTAATTGAAACAGAAACTTGACCGACCCAAATCTT
>NZ_JACJPO010000085.1 GCF_014696105.1 Microcoleus sp. FACHB-1515 | reverse complement strand
ACTATGAGTTATTACCGCAAACATCCGAGATGTTGATCTACATTGCCATGATTCGCCTGATGCTAAGGCGCTTGGTATAAAGCTTACACCTCTCACCTTTTCAAACGTCCTCTAAGGCACTTTTGAGGATAAGCGAGAGTGAGACTGATGCAAATTCCTAATACTGCAACACTGTTACTACCCTTGAGAACTGTCTCAAAAAGTTCCTCTACATCTCTATCATTCTCGATCTGCTTCTCCATCCAAACTTCAAGAGCCATGAGAGCACACATAACTGCGTGAGGTCCGTTATAGGTCATTCCTCCCCGGTACAAACAATAGACTTGGACATCTCCCCAGAATTCTCGTTCTCCGAAAGGTAAATTGAGTTTTATCGGTAACAGTGTCAAAAAATGCTCATGCAAACTATTTTGCTCATCTAAACTTACTCTTCGTGCATCCTCATACCATCGATCGGTTGCTGCATTTGTGAGAGTATGAATCAAACGCAGACCTTCATTCTCATCCTTTGAAAGTAAGTACAAGAATGGTCCATGAATATAAGCGGATGGATCAAACAATTTATAGTTCCAGTTATCTCGAATACCAAAGATAGAACGTGATTTAAATCGATTAGATTTTGCTAGATAAATTGCATATTCAAAATCATCTTACGGAGTTATAGGGCATCTTGGCTTAGATATTAAAACATCGATAACGAAGTCTATAAATTCTTTGGGGATGTGATATGCTAGAGGTTGATAATTTTTGAAAACTTCTTCTATTGCATCAATGTTATTACGCTCTGCAATTTCTTGAAGATAAGTGACGACCTTCTTTGGCAGAACGTTGGCTGAATGAAATATGATTTTGTTTAAATTATCTTTATACTCATCATTTCTTGTCATAGCTGATATCCTTATGCTTCATCTTCCTCAAGCCACTTGAATGAAATTTCGCCAATTTCTCTTCGATAGATCGAACCTATTGGTGTTTTTGTTTGCCACATTCTCATTAATCTGGAAGATTCTAGACGAATCTCCCTCGGCAAATTGTCGATGTGTTTTATCAACCAACCCATGAAGGGTTTCCATATTGACCATCTTGGTATGGGATCGCTCATGAAGAGTGGCATGAGTTGATCGGCAAGTTCTGGTCTTGTTTGTACAGATAAGGGTATTAATGAAAAGTTCGGAATGACTTTCACCGTTCGCAATACAACCATTAACTCAATTAATCGTTGTGCATTATTCGCAACTAGTAACGACTCCGCTTTATTAAGTAGTTCGCTTGCGTGTGGTGAAATGAGGAGAG
This sequence comes from Microcoleus sp. FACHB-1515, assembly GCF_014696105.1. Taxonomy (GTDB): domain Bacteria; phylum Cyanobacteriota; class Cyanobacteriia; order Elainellales; family Elainellaceae; genus JAAUTJ01. Next base: position 13,905 of record NZ_JACJPO010000085.1, on the reverse strand, counting down.
CAGTTAGAAGAGCTTGCCGCCATCTGAAAGAGAGGTGTGAAGCTTGCTCAATTTCTTCAATTATTTGCATCCAAGCATCTGCTGTTTCAGAGTTTTCCAGTAAGGCTACTCCTAGCAATTGAACTGCTCTGTATAAACCAATTGGTTCACCTATCTCTTGTAGGTAAGCAGGTAGTTCTTCTCGGTGCTGGTCCAGTATGCGGTACATTACCCAATCCTCTAACAAGTCATGGCCAAAACGGTACAATTCCCGTTCAGGATCTTGTAAAAGGATTCGATCTGATTTAAGGGAGATAATTGATTCAGGAGAAATGTCATCTTCAGCAGGAAAAAGCCTTCCAGGAGATCGAACAACTCGCCTTCCTACTCTTAAAAGAGAATTCTTTCTGTCACGACCAGTAATAGAGCCTTCATCTCCTACCATTCTCTCCCACCAAACTCTACTAATTTCTATTTCTGTGGCAAGCGGCGGTAATTCTTCTGAGTTTGGAAGCATTCGCACATCTTCTAATAATTTCAGCATTAATGGATTTTTAAGAACAGGAGATAGTTGCTCAAGATACAACAGTGGTTTGAGGCGAGGACTATGTTCAAATACTCTTTGAAGTTCATCTAAGGTTAATTCCGGTACTTGTAATCTCACTGATGTTCCCAAAGCTTGCCAATTCAACCAGCGATAGACATCTTGAATATTTTCCTCCCGTGCTGAATACACAACTACCCAACGATGAGAATCATTTCCATCACCGGAAAGCTCCGCTAAAATGCGAAACAAGTCATTGATAACAGTACGCTGTCCCTGTTCATTGATACGATCAATTCCGTCGATGAAGATCGTGGTCTGAACACCATTGCTCAGTGCTAACAACAATTTATCTAGTGGTTGAGTGAGTTGTAAATAGCTGGCATAGCCATTCCAACCTGTACCAGTAATGCGATCGCCTGAGAAAATTACTATAGACCCTTGGCTTTTCTGATGCTCAACAAGAGCTTTCAACACAGCGGATTTACCAACTCCAGGAACACCTCCTATTTCTAAAAGCAAAGTTTTCGGTAGTTTCTCCAATGCTTCAGCAACTATATTAGCGCGGTTAAGCGTTAAGCCTCCAATGTCTATATGGATCTCATCTAATATGAACTTTGCTTCTTGCTGTAGCTTTTCAATATCAGTATGAACTTGACGATTTTCAAGTAATAAAGCCTTAACATCTTCCACAGTCGTAGTATTACTCAACAGAATTGAAGTAAGCTCGGAAAAATGTTGTTCTTGACTATACCCAAGTTGTTGAACTGAAATTTCTAAAAGCCCTAGCTTACTCAGTAAATGAGGAAGTGAACTTGTAATATCTTTTAATGAAAATTGCATACTCTCCAGCGTCAAGGCTTGCCCTTCAAGCATTTGATTAACCTTGGCTAGAAGTTGAGTCTGGAAGATATCACGGACTGCTGAGTTGCTTTTGACCTCGTAAGTAAAAAACAGGCAGAGCCGCTCGAATAAGCTGTCTTCAACTATTCGTCTATAAAGTTCTGGGGTTCTTAACTCCTGTGTTGCTGAGTCTATTAAATTTTGCTTCACTTGTTCAACTAAAGTTTCGTTTAACATTCCATCCGGAGTTACCAATAACTCAATTTGCTCCACTGACTCCAGTAGACAATCTGATGAATCAACATTTTCTGCTTGAGCAATTTGTTTTTCTACCCGTTTGAGATACTGCTCTAGCCAAGCTACATCCTGTCTATTTTCTGGACTACATACGTAACTCCCTCGATATTTCTTGAATCCCTCCGTTAACTGTTCCAGGCTATCACTTGCTACCGTTTGCAACGCTCTCAAGAACGATCGACGTACTGCCTTCTCTAATTCATCGTTGACATATCGGTCTCCCTGCCTAATACGAGAGGCTAAAGCTTTTGTACCATTTCCCCATGCTCGCATGAAACCTGCGTCGGCTCGATTGCCAATGATTCCGCCAAGAATACTGGTTAAAATAAATGCCCAAGTAACTGGTTCCATTGCGACGGTCGATCTCAAGTGCAGAGAAAAAACTTTAAGAAAAGATGAGTTTCTTCAAGGATAAATACTTCTAGCCCAAAACGAGTATTTCCCAGCACCATCATGCTTTTGTCATCATAGATTTTTCTGCGAAAGTACAACTTTGGAGTGTCGAGGCTCTTATCAAGCAGAACGCTTCCAATAGTCAGGTAGAGGCATAGCCGTATTCAATCAGGCAGAATTATTTGGTTAACGTAGTGGTAGTCATAGTGTGGTTTTAGTTTCTCCTCCAGTTCCCCTTCAGGAAATCACTGAATTTCTTCAGCAGCTTGTTGCGATTTCAGCAGTTGAATCGGAACAGGCAATCGCCACCTATATTGCCGAAAAACTCACTGCTCTTAGATTTGAGCCACACCTGATCGGAGACCTGGAGCATCCCTCCGTCATTTGTCATCATCAAGCTGCAACTGCAACAACAACAATCTGGTTGAAGACACCTCGATACCGCTCCGGTTGGCGATTGCTCCCAGTGGCAACACAACCTGTTGGCTGGAACGATTGTGGAGGATCGCATCTACGGCAGAGGCGTGGCAGACTCGAAAGCGGCGATCGCGCTGTTTATTTACATCGCTAAGGCTCTAAAAGACTCGCCCCAGTTCAATGGCTCGCTATTTCTTGGATTTGATGCTCAGGAGGAATCGGGCAACTTCTCTGGCATTCGTGAGATTTTGCATCATGCTCCCAAAGCCGATGTTTGCATTTTGGGCTATCAAAGCTTTGATGAAATTGCAATCGGCGCACGCGGTTGGCTCCGACTCAAGCTAACCGCTTACGGCGAAGCAGCCCATACAGGAAGCCGCTCTAGAAAGGGAAAAAATGCAGTTCATGCGCTCATTCATGCTTGCTCTGCTTTGTTGCAGCTTGAGTTAGACGGGCAAACAGCACCATTTTTTGAGTTCGGTTCTGCCTTCAACATTGCTCAAATTCAAGGCGGTGAAGCGATCAATGTTGTGCCTGATCGAGCTGAAGCCTTAATTGATATTCGGCTACTGCCCACTCAGTTCGTACAGCCGATCGTGCAAACTATCGAACAACAATTGCGAGATTTGCAGCAAGCCTATCCTGGTTATCAATATGCGCTAGAGATTCTCCAAGCTGAAATCGCCTATCTCACGATCCTCACCCTGAGTTCGTCCAGATTTTGAGACGGAATGCAGCACGGTACAACATCGTTTCACAAGATGCGAGTTCGCCCAGGAATATTGCCCTCATCGCCAATGGTGCAGGCAGTGTCGGAAATGTGATCAGTCGATCGAGTATTCCCATTATCAATGCCTATGGCTGCGAAAGTGGGAATGTCCATGCGGTCAACGAATGGCTCAATCTCAAAACGCTCGAGCCAGTCTTTCAAGTCTATTGGGTCAGCTTGATGGCGTTCTGCATTAGGGGTGAAGTGCTATAGTTACCAGGGCAACACTTCGCCATTGCTGTGCCAAAACGTCCCGGTATTTTCTAACGTCAACTCATCAATTCGATCGAGTAGTCCCTGCACCGACTGCTCTGGCGTAATGCCTCCAGCGGTAAAGTGGGTCATGCGCGTTTGCACCAAACCCGGATGCAAAATCGCGACTGCAATTTCACGTTCCTTGAGGTCGTGAGCCAGGGATTTTCCGGTCATTGACAACGCGACCTTGGACATCCGGTAGCCGTAAGAACTGCCCGATGTGTTGTCGGCGATACGCTACGCTGCCTTCGGGCGACCCATGCGACTGGTCATCAATACAATCTTGGAGCCTGCCTTCAGGTTGGGCAGCAGGGCATGAGTGACCCGTAAAGCACCTAGCGCATTTACCTCAAACTGTTCGCGAATGCTGTCAAAGTCGAGATTTTCCAGCGTGACGCGCTTAAGGATACCCGCATTGTTGATCAGCACATCGATCACTCTATCTTCCAAACGATTTCGCAACTCTGCCACGGAAGCATCCGAGGTAATATCGATGCCCTCTTCAACCTGTACCCCTAGCTGCTGCAAGTCCTCAGCAGCCCTGCGACAAACTGCAATCGCGGTTTCTCCCCGCGCTTGCAGTTGCCGACAGAATTCGTAGCCAATGCCGCGATTCGCACCCGTAATCAGATAAGTTGCCATGTGAACTGCGATCGCTTCATCTAGATGATCTTTCTAAAACCATCATAGAGCTAGGCTAAAAAGTCGCTTGCGATCGGGTTAATGCGACTTTCACGCCGTTCAACCTGGATTTGTGCTGTTACAGTTACCCGTATCGTCCTATCATCTGGAGTGCAGCTGGGATGTCTGATCGTTCCTACGATGTTGTCCTTATATGGTGCGAGCGGTTTTGTGGGCAAACAGACCGCGCAGTACTTTGCCAAACACGCTTCTCTTCAACTCGTGCGCTGGGCGATCGCCGGACGCAATCGGCAAAAGTTAGAAGCCGTCCGGGATAAAATCGGTGCAGCCGTCGATGTGCTGGTTGCCGATAGCCAAGACCAACAGGCGATCGATGCGATCGTCTCTCAAACGCGGGTGCTGCTGACGACCGCTGGCCCGTTTGCGCTCTATGGCAATACGCTGGTGGATGCCTGTGTTCGCTTTCAAACCCATTACGTCGGTATCACCGGAGAAACGCCCTGGGTCAGAGCCTTAATCGATCGCTACCATGCTCAAGCCGCTGCCGATGGCACGCGCATCATTCCCTGCTGTAGCTTTAATTCTGTTCCTTCCGATCTGGGCACGTATCTGGTCGTTCGTTACCTGCAACGAGAATTGGGCGTGCCTTGCCAACGAGTGAACGCCTATTTTCAGGCTGTTGGCGGTTTCAACAGTGGTACGCTGGCATCTGCATTCAACCTCTACGATTCCCCAGAGGCAGCCCAAATGAATCATCCCTTTCTGCTCAATCCCTCCACACCGCATCCTCAAGCCGAAGATGGTCGCAAGCGCGACCCTCAAACGCCCTCGTTTGATGCTGACCTCAATACCTGGGTTGCACCCTTTTTCATGGGAGTTGTCAATACACGCATTGTCCGCCGCAGTGCTGCGCTGTATGAGGAGTGGCAACAACCCTACGGCCCCAGCTTCACCTATCATAGGTCAAGCCCACGTTTCTGAACGGCATCTCGGTTACGCCACTGCTCGATCGCCGCTTGACGAAAGGAGATGAAAATCCCCTCCCCCTTATTTTCGATCGCTGGCACCCAAGTTGGTTCTAGATCGATCGCGGCTCGCCGGACATCCAAAGATAACTCACCATCGATATCGGGCATTGCCGCTTCAAACCGGGTAAACCCAATTTGAGCAGTCACCTCCCGCAATTGATGCACTGCCAACTTGTCAAATTCTACTCTGTATTATGAGCTTCATATTCCCTGAGGGCATCAGCAATTTTCTCAGCAATAGAAGTTGCCGTATTTTCATTTTCACGTATCCAAACTGAAAGAAATGCTCCTCTTACTATAACTTCGGGAACAAAGCCAATCTTGATGCCGATTTGGTTGAAGATGAGATGAGGATCTCGATTTGTTCTCTTTACTTCTTCAATAGCCCTAGAAACATTGTCTTGCTGCGAAGGATCACGCTGACATGAGACTGTGAGGATAGCAATATTTGAATCTCTGTTCTCATAAACGTCATCAAAAACCTTCAACTCTGGTTGGCTACCAGGCAATCTAAAAATTTTTGCTACGCCATCTTCTCTCCTTTGTGAATCACCATCAATGAAGCATAAAGACTTGGATACTATGGCAGGATTTTCAATGTGATTACGGTGAATTCTCTCTGCATTACCATCACCTGCTACAGGATATACTTCAACTTCATCAAATCTGTCACCAAGCTTTTCTCTTAAAATTGCATCTAACCAATACTTAGCAAAGATATCCTCAACAAATATTGCAACCTTCTTGTCAATCCTACCTGAAACTGCCCTTAGAGTTTCAACACTTAACTTACCTTGTTCTAATCTTCCGTTGAGACTTGACCAGATTGCATCAGAGGGAGGTGGACTAAGGGCATAATCGCTGTGGGTTGTGAATATGACTTGTATACTTTTTCGCTGTGCAGCCTCAATTAAATATTCAACCATTCTCCTCGTTGCTACCGGATGTAAACCATTTTCTATTTCCTCTATAAGAACCAGGGAGTAATCAGGCAGGAGTTCAATCTTAGATACAATTCTTATAATTGATGCTTCACCTGCACCAAAATGGAATTCAGAGTATTCGACACTTCCGTCACCACCGATATAAAAATGCTCACTATCTGAGATATCTGTAGAACGATATTGATCTACACTTCTACCTAAAATTTTCTCTACATGTCTACAAGTTTCGACTCCAAGTAAATCTATAGAGTTGTTGTGTTCATAAGATGGCTTCATTAATTTTTTATACTGGCTTTTCTCACCAGCAGGAACAGTTCTGTTGATTCCAAAATAGGCAAGATCTCTGGGAAGGACGTTATCTCGCACCCATCTCAATTGTCTAAATTTGCTAGTCCTTTTGATATCTGAACTACTATTTGAATCTCGATCAACTATGTCATACTCAATATTCCAATCTGCCATGCTGTTATCGCCAATAGAGCTTTTGGGAAAGAAGGTTCCTGGTTTTATCAATCCATCTGGATCTTTGTAAGCACAAGCTGCTGCTCCAAGAACTGTTGATTTACCTCCACCATTCGGACCAACCAGAGCCGTAACCGGAAACTCAAACCGAATAGTAGGACCATTGAACGAACGTATCTTCTCTAGGCGAAGAGACAGCAGATGTTTTCTATAGTTCTTTCGACGAACTTTATCCAACAAGGCAGTTATTTGAGAAGATCTGATTTCGCTGAGGTATCTTTCAGTCATATCGCTTCTATCAGGCTTTAAGCAGAGTTTATATTAGCTGAGGTCTGATGATTTTACAATCTAAGACTCTCAATCTTAAAGCATCTACGGCATCTCGACAAGGCACGAATTTTCTTATCAGCATCGCCGTACTGTGGCAGTGGAGGCAACAATTTTCGGACGAATGCGCTTGTCACCCTACATTAGCGTCGAGAGGGCATCGATCGCAGTTTCATACAGCCCGACCATTGTTCCCAGCGGTCCTGAAATCAGGTGAAGTTCATCTTGAATGATTAAATCGGGGGGAGGGAGTACCTGACTCAAGGGCTGTCCCCGTCCGGGCTTACACGGACCGTAAAAGCCATCTTGATCAAAGCGTTCTACCTGCCCAAACAAGGCTCCAGTTTCACCGACCCAGGGTAGGCTAGCGAACTTATCAACCGTCGCAATGATAAAGCAGGGTAGACGACGATAGATTTGGTCATCAACTGTCAGGATAGGTAAAGGTTGGTTGCGATTGAATTGGCACTTGCGGCTAATACATCGAACTCTTAACTCATTGGGTTCGTTGGCATCGGGCAGAAGTTCAAAGGAATTGCGCGTAAACCGGGTGCCACACCAAGGACAGTTTTCTAAGGGAATAGGAGACGGCTTTTGTCGATCGTTATTCTGATAGGCGATCGTCCGAGTACGGGCACTGTGGGGATCGTTGTCTCCCTTTTTGCCCATCTTATTGGGTGTAGCCGCTTGACCGACCCACAGCCCAATCTCAAACGGATGCTTGCCAAGCTTTTCCACATCATCTTGCCGCTCCAGTTCAAGGGCGCAAATCAGCGTTGCGGCTCGACCTAATTGATCCAAGGTGAGCAGGCGCAGCGTATAGCGCATCAGCACGCTTAACCCTGCCGAATGAATGCCAGAATTGCGGAGGCGACGCAGTACCAGGGTGAAAGCAGCCAACCCCAAGTAGGCTTCAGTCTTCCCGCCACCCGTAGGGAAGAAGAGGAGGTCTACCAGTTCGCGTTCGCGCAGCGTCCCCGAAGGGGAGTCGCCATGTTCTGGGTTGGCAATTCCAACAATGTTCATCAGCAAGAAAGCAAGCTGGAAGGGTCGCCATTTCGGAGCTGCTAGGGATTCTGGGGTGACACCTTTCTGGTCATGGGTGAGTCGTTGGCGGATCGCCCGCGCTACAGATCGGTTGGCAATACAAAAGGCTTCAAACACCAGCGGATCACTCATTGCCTGTAAACCAGCCGCAATCCGCTGGTTGGCAATCACTGCCCGATTGAGTAAATCTTTGGCGGTTTCCGCCCGGTGCTTCGGCATGGTTGGCGCTTGCGATCGCTGTTCAATGATCCAGGTTGCGTAAGCATCGACCATCGGATGCAGCAGTTCACGCAGAGCGGCAGGCGTGGGGGCAGCAGCTAAATTTTCCATCCTCAGTTCTACACCCGGAACCTGAGTCGGAATGACCTTCTCGACATCAGCAGTGGGAATCCAGGCAGTCCAAACTTTGCGACAGATGCCACCCGGTTCCACGACAGCGATCGCCGAGACATTGTGACCCACCGCAAATTCATAGTCATCGCGATACTGCAAATCCGCGACGCTCTCATCCCAGTCTTCGCCGTTGCCACCCCGGAGATCGGGTCGAGGAACCAGGGAGTCTTCAGTTTGAATGGTGAGGCTGGTCTGAAAAGCATGAGCCGCGTCAGGAGCTTTATTGGGCGCTGGGCGACGCTGATTGACCAAGAAGATAGAGACAGAGCGAGTCCCCGCTGGCACCAAGTTCTCTGAAGAAACCGAACGGACAGAAACCAGGAGCTTCAACCCTTTGCTGTCGGGAATGTCTAGCTCTAGTGGCGCATCTTGAGCCTGAATTGGAACCGTCAGTTCGGCATGGCAGGGAATACGTTGCCAGGAACCGATTCGTAACGTCGTTTTTGTCGCGGCTTCCTCCGATGCTTCGGAAGGCAAGGGTACGTAGTCTCCCCAACAAGCCGTAAGCTGTAAAGTCTGAGTGTGAGGGGATACCAGTAGGCTCACGCCCATTGAAGACGGGAAGAAGCCTTTACGAGCAGGGCTTTTTTCAGGAATTGCTTCGTCATCTCCATCCCCCGCACCGTTAACCGCATCTAGTTCATCGTCCCCTGTATCGTCCGATCGCTGCGCTACTGGTGCGTCATAGGGCACCAAAAACCCGGTGAGATACCACTTGGAAGGCGGTTGAGGAATGACTTCTGCGGCGTGAAACTCGTCATCGGGAGCAGGACCAATCAGGTCAAGCTGAAGGGCATCAATCAGGTGCGATCGAACGTCAGCGGGAGTCGTAGATGGCATGAGTAGCCTGTCAGGAATGAGGGCACTGATCTCAGAATGCCCACAACTTTCTGATAATCCCGGAAGGTTGCTCAAATTTCACGAAGCTTTGATGAGGCAATCGCGGAATTTACGGAGCGTTCACGATTTTCGCGACCTAATCAGCATTTGTTTGCAGTTACAGCTTACCTGCCGGGATCTGAGCGGCAGTCAGGTTGAGGACTGGAAAGGTGGGGGATTGAATCAAGTCATCTCCACGAAATTCTGTAGAGTCATAAAATTGGCTTTCCAGGATGCAAACAGTAATTTTTGCTTCCAGAGGGTCAACAATCCAATATTCAAGGATTTCTAGCAGCCCATATTCAGCGCGTTTTGAGCGGTAGTCATCAGCTTTTGTGGAAGGGCTAACGACTTCGACGACTAGAATCGGGGGTGGCTCGCTGAGGTTGATCACGGCTTCGCGATCGCTCATGGCTTCCCACTGGGCAACCGTTAGAACGGTGACATCGGGAATGCGAGAAGTATCCCAATTTCGCCCACGAGGAGAGCGGATACCGACCAGGGCAGGCAGCGCGACCCAAGGTTGCCCGGATTGCGTCAAGGTATCCTCAAGCTGCCGCACTACAAAGTGAATGATTGCCCCATGTTTACCAGTTCCCAAACTCATGGGCACCAGTTCTCCATCGACCAGTTCATAGCGCGTGTCTGTGCCGTCATCGTAGGCGAGATACTCTTCAAAAGTGAGTTTTTGTGTGGCGATCGCCATAAACCTAGCTCGTAGTGAAGACTGACGATTTGAGAAGTGCTTCTAGTATAAGTTATGCCTCTAGTCCGAGCAGGGTTGGAGTGTTCGATCGCTCAGCCTTCTTTGATTTTGCGCCTTTTGATTTGCCTTTTTTCTCTGCTGACTTGCCGCCTGGAATTTCTTGTTCGTAACGTTTCTGATTGAGATCGAGCAGTCGCGCCAGCACTTCGTCATGGGTAGCTTCGTTCCAGCGATAGCGATAGGGCTTTTTGCGCTGACGTTTGGTAGTTTCGTCGTCGTCCTCTTCTTCGTCTTCGTAGTCAAGCAGGAATTCGCATTGGGGCTGGATGTCGCTCCACCCGTAGGCATCCAGGACGGCGCGATCGCATTCTTCATGCAGTTGGCGCAGTCTGAGGATATCGGGGTCGAATTCGTTGGGGTCGTGGAAGCGGTTGTAGGTTTGGGTTAAGCCTTCATTGTTGCGAACCATCAATTGGGCGCGGAATTCGTAGTATTGTTTGCCGATCGCTTCTAGAGTGCGATCGGCTTCCCAGTTTTCGGGAAAGGGGAAGGTTTCAAAGCAATCAGAAGGCGTGTAGCGTAAGTCATCCTTCATGGATGAACCCAAAAACCTCGCCCAAACCTCATGAATGCGTGATTGGAGACAGCAGAAAGCCGCATAGGATTGGAGGGAAAACATGTACAAGGATTGTGCATAGACCATGTTCTTGGGCAAAAATACAAAAGAAAGATGCTTACTAACGATGCAGCAGGCGAGGTCTTTGTTTAGATTAGAAATTGACTTATAAAGTTCTTCCCTTGGACGTTCATAGAGCCACCAATTGGTCTTTCTCTTTTGTGCATCAAGCTTGCCGGATCCCTTCATTCGTTCAGGCTTAACTTTAGCCTCTACGATCTCCATCAAGTCAGAATAGTTTCGTGCTTCAGCTTCGCTCATGCCACTGAAGTTGATAACATATCGAGAGTGAGCATGAGTAGGGCTAGAATTAACTTCTTCGCCACCAATATAAGGAAAAATCAAATCAGAATTTTTGGGGTTATTCTGAATTAACTGATTCATAACTGAAATAGCATTAGATTTTGGGTCAGAATCATCAAATATGAATCCTTGACCGTACAAGTCACACCCCTTAAAGCTTTTGTTCCTATTTACCAACAACCTCATTGGATCACTGATGCTTTCGGTGTGATACAGGAAAGGAGATATGAATCGCACTTCCTTTCTATTAAGAAAGCAGCTACCCAAATACTTCCCTTTATATATGTTCAATAGAGTTACAACAACGGCTGCTCCATGCCACTTAAAGCGTTTTACAGCATTGTAAATCACACCTTGGTGTTGACAAATCCATTTCAATCCAGTTGTTCGAGTATCACCTTGAGCAATTGTATTTGTTGCAACCAGACCCATAGTTCCATCATCTCTTACAAGACTAAATGCGCGACAGAAGAAGAAGGCTGCTAAATCTCCATTCCCGTGCGATTCTGGGTACTTTTCTAACAACCAAGCAAGATATGGGCTTCCAAAATTGGATGATGTTTTACTACCGCCTAAGAATGGTGGATTGCCGACTATACAATCAAATCCAGGGTTTTCTCGCTCAAATACCTCCAGAAATTCATCTTCCCAGTTAAAAGGAATAACTGCGTGTTGACCGCTGCGTAATCGGTCTGAAATTTGCCATAACTCAGAGGCGTTTACCCAGCCTGCTTCATAACCAACAAGCTTACCACTATACTCTTGCTGCTTTTTCTGGCGCTGCTTGTGTGTTTTTCCTTCGAGATCAGCCTGAATTATTGAATCTGCTACTAGAATTTCCCGTGCCGGATTTACATCCAGTCCTTCAGCATTATAAATTTTAAGCTTCTCTAGAAACTCTTCTAGCTTTGCCTCTCGCTTTTTCTGGTCTGTTTTCTCGAAAAATGCCGATACCATTAAATCTGCTGCAAGACGCGATCTACGCAGCAAATTTTCTGTCTCTTGTAAACAAAGCCTTTTTGCCTTCTCATCCTCATCTGTTCGTGTATCTGTATGCCAAGTCATTTCACGGGTTTTCAGGATCTTGGCAGTTTCCTGTGCTTCTACATACCGCTGATATTCCTCGAATGTTGGTTGATAAAACGCCTGCTGGCTAAAGTTTAAGATTGCTTTACGTTTTATACCAACTAAGGAATCACCACACTTAAGTGAATGATCAAGAAACGTAAACTGTAGCGTCCCTGATAATGTAAATAGCCACAGTGATAACTTTGCTAAAGTTACAGCGAATGGATTCTTGTCTACTCCGTATAAACATCGCTGTGCTACTAAACGCCGTGCATGTAGCAGTGGCTCCTCTTCCTGCGGCAATGTTTTCGGCAATCCATCTCGATCCCACGCCGCTTTCACTGCGTCTGCTAATTGACGGCAGGCTTCTACTAAGAAAGCTCCACTTCCCATCGCCATATTGCACACTTTCAGTAGCAGAATTTGTTCTGCATTGGGTTTGTCACCCAATTGCTCCAATACTGGACGTAATGCTGCCCGTACAATTGGTTCTGTTAACTGTCGTGGTGTGTAATGTGATCCAGAACGCCGCCGTTCTTCACTAGGCTGCAAATAGAGCGATCTTATGGGCAGTAGAGTTGGTGTATATGGTGATACCTGCTCTAATGCTGCTACTAAATCTGCTGTAGTTTTTGCAGCCTTCAAATTGGTTAATGCTTTGCCAGTTACCTTACAAGATGCCCACAATTGAAGCCATTTCGCTCGATTACTGAGTTCTTCTGATAATAGTGTCTCTAGATTAATCACCGCATTTTGTGGGCGTACCGCGATGGACATTCCAGTTGCTCGCTCAATAGAAAAACCCATAATTGCGGTATAAACTGAACCAATTTCTTGAACTCCTAGTGAGCGGTATGACAATCGCTCTCCATCCAGCATCAACAGCCGATCGAGCATTCGATACACGACACCATCAGGAATGCGTGGTGTTTCGATCGGTTCTCCAGAGGTAAATTGAGTCCCTTGCGATCGTCCCTCCAAAAACGCATACTCATCCGGGTCAAACAATTGCCCATGTCTTGCGGGTAGGTACTCTGGGGTTTCTCCACCGCCGTCATACACTAGCCGAAACAAGCTCAACAGCCACGCCCACGCACCATATGGCTGATCGATCGTGTCCGGGTAGTTGCCAGCATCGGCGCGGAGTCGCTCAAACAACCCCGACACCGCATAGTTATGCTGATACAGATCATCCCCCGGCATCAGCCCCTCGTCTTCGGCATACAGCAGGAATACCAGCCGCATCAGAGTCGTGATCAGTCCGCCATAGATATGCTGCGGATTTTGGGTTGCGAGTTCACTTAACAGCCTGCCGTTCGTTGCTGCATCCGCCATTTGAAAACCGCGCAGCAGTTCCCACAGCGCATCCACCACCTGACTTGCCAGCGTGGTTGAAACCTCTGCCTGATACTTGCGGCTCTCTTCCAACAAATCTTTTAGCCGCCGCCCCGCAGGAGCCGTAAACAGCCGATAGGCAGACAGCAGCATCTCCAGCGCACCGAGAATCAGCCGCCCCGACACCTCACACATCGCCTGTACCGGAAATGTCAGATGTCCCGACGATTCACCTTTTGGCGCATACACCAGTCGAATCTCCGTGCCGTTGCACAAAACGCCGATCGGAACGCCTGTTTCCCGCAGCAATCGCTCAAACTTTGCCTGGGGACTAGCAGACCATTTCCCAGTCTTCTCATGGGTAGCATCTACTTCATCCAGGCTTGCCCCCGGAGCAATCACCTGAATCAGCATCAGCCAGCCATCATCCTGCACCGCATAACTGGGCGCAAGAATCTCACCATAATCCGGCAATGCCACCTCTAATATTAAATCCGGGTAAAAGCCCATAATAAAGGGGTAGCACTTGATACGACCAATGCCCAAACGAATTCAAATCGCCGAGCATTTGAGTGTGGACGAGTTAGAGCAGCGCTAT
>NZ_JACJPO010000084.1 GCF_014696105.1 Microcoleus sp. FACHB-1515 | reverse complement strand
TAGTTGAATCGCTGATTAAAGTCGAACTAAAACATCAGCATTGCTGAGTCTGCAACTTGAGATCTGTAGCTTATTCTCCCTCGATTTTCGTCTAGTCCTACGGGTCCACCTCACAAGAGCGATTGCGCCAAGGGGGTTTATTCAGCTTGGACGGAGTTCACCCTTCGGCGATCGGGCATGGTTTGATTGCCTTTGAATTCCTCAAGGTGATGAAAGAAGCAGGTGTGGTTGAACATACCGATCTCGACTGGCCGCAGATTTTCGCGAGCGATACGCTCTATCAAAAGCCGATTCCAATTATGCGCGAGCTATATCAAAACAAACAGCTTGCCGAGTTTGTTATCGATCGCATTGCTCAAGGACGTTTCAGGGCAAGAAAGAAGCATCAGAAACCAATGCAGAACTATTAATCGAGAAACTGCGACACCCTGCTAGGGACTGCTAGAGGGTACTTTAAAGGTGCTGAGTGCTGAGGAGTCGATCGAAGCCCTCACTAAGTACCCAAAACTCAGCACTCAGCCCATACTAAAACTGCGATCACTCAGGTGCAAGCGAATAGAGCTTGATGCAGCTTTAATATCCAAGCACTCATTGGAACACAACCATTCAGGACATAAACATTGTGGATGCGGTTCTAGACATTCACAGCTGCTGATACCCTAGCATCCTCAATTAAAGCAACTCTGATCAACCCGATATGCCAAAACTGTTAATCGTGCTTTTGCAATAGACTGACTCGTCCACCACTTTCAACCTTTCTTGATTTTCACGAGTAAGGTGAGACCTGTAGAGTCTCGTTCAATACTCAAATTTATCCTGCTTGCATCGCATGAAGTATAGACCATACGCTCGATATCCGCTTGGCTCCGCTCAATAATGTGCCAGTTAGCTAAATACTCTATTCACACTCTGTCTGGATTGCCGTTTGCAATATTTGTGAAACACATAGTTCCACCAGAATGTAGTAAATCGACGAGCTTTGGAACAAGCCACTCTATTTGGCGATCGGTAAGATAGTCGAAAAGGCCACCTGCAAGAATTTGGTGATAAGGTTTGAATGCTTGAAACCTGCGAATTGATTTGAATACATCACCTGGAATGAGTTTGATTTGAGAGGCCATACTTTCTAAACGACAAAGAGAGTATTGTAATGCGTCTGAATCCGCATCGTTAAGAAAGAAGAGCGCAGCTGTTTTCTGAAGTGTTACGTGGATATCTTGGATATCTCTTGAGCTACCACAGGCTATAGAAAGAATATGAGCCTTTTGCTTTGATAAAGCAGCTTGTTGAATGCATTCTGATTGCCAGCGAATTTTATTACGATGTTGTTAAGCCGATGCCGTATTGAGTGCTTCGTATTCTAAGTAGAAGCCTACTGTTTTAGGAGGAGCCGTAACAATATTTTCACAAATGTACTCAATTGTCTCGAAATCCCCCGGATATCCTCTAGGCCAAGTTTGAAGACGAGCGATAAATGGTGATTGAGCATGTAGTTCTCGGGCGGGTTGAAGCACTTCAAGAATATCAGACCGAGAAAATCCAGCACTTTCTGCCTCTTTGACAATTCCACAAAGAATGTGAAGCGAAGAGGCTGTGCGGTAGCGTGCGAGTAATTGGTCACTCGGAAAATCAGAGATTGTGTCCAAGAAATTGATGACGCAAGTCTGAAGTTTCTCAAGCATCATTGGTGTGCTTTGGCTTAACATGATGTGTTTTTGCTTCATGGCTATTTAGAACGCAAGACAGAAGGCATTTTTGGACGAGAATTCTTGCACTTTGAAACAAGAAAGGCAAAATGAAGTATCCCGTCGTTCAAAATTTAGTTGCCTGACTACTGATTGAATTACCTCTCCTCATCTGTGTTACCTAATGGGCATTAGGAAACTGCTTTCAAATAGCATCATGCGACTGTTCCCCCACAAGACAAAAGCAGCAACACTAGCGAGACTTGAGCCGAGGTTTCGGGTTGGTACATTTGCCATTCGCACTGAAGCGCAAATACCCCAACGCCAACTGTGAGTTGCTCTAGCAGAAGATTTTTCAGGCCGATTAGATCACCAAACATCCGCGCAAGGGGTTAATGTGTCGGCACCACTTACATACGAACGGCGTGCAAAGAGCAATCGAAATAGCAGTCCGGGTATTGAGGCTGACCAAGCGGTACGTTGTGACGTTGGTATCGCTTTTCTTTCCTGAGGGTAAAACTAATTTTCCAACTAGATTGATGCCCAGCGATCGCAGTTCGTTGAAGGCAGTGTAGCAAAGGGCAATCACCGTTTCTCCTCATCATTGGAGCAGGTGGCAAAACTCATCATCAAGGACGCGACTAGATCTTGCCAACAAGTTAGTTGCCGCAGAATTTTCTCCAAATTCTTTACCCGCCTCGATAGCAATTGACTTAGGGGATGAGCGGGAAGCCTGACGATCGCACTCAAGAGCCAGCACTAATGCATTAGCAGCAAATCCGAAGCGCAGGCGTCACATCGCACCATGCGATCGCAGTTAATATTCGTAAATTGATAGCACAAATTTCATATGTCCTCTACAGTATGGACATTGCCCACGCTCTATCCACTCGCCTGCAATGTTTGACGATCGCCTCGCAGCCGAACTTCCTGAATGTTCTGCTGATGCCATCTTGCTCGACGAAAGTAGCTACAGCACAGACATTCACGAGTTTGTTCAATATCTAGTAAATCAGGGAGTAGCGGAAACTGAGTTTCGACCTCGCCTCGTTCAGTGGGTGGCTGATTCTCTCAATCAGGCGATTAAGAAGGCCAGAATAAAAGCTGTCTGCAAGTATTACAATAACCTGCCTAAACGTACCTTCTACAATTGGCTTGGCTCGTACTATAGGGGAGGAAAAGAAGCCATTCCGCCGGAAACGCCTCGCAAAAAAAGCGAACATTTGCTCACTCAATTATGGAAGCCCTTGTTTACGGGCAGCAGCAAAGGCTTCTAGTCGCCCTGAAAACTCAAACTCCCAGGCTGTAGAAGTCGATATGGCTCCAACGCCGCCAATGATCGCCGCACAGTTGAAATCAGACCAGGCGCTTGCCGCCGCAGCACCGCTCGCCCCGGAGCCAGTGGCGGTCACGCAAAACCCGATCGCGCCAACTCCGAATGCAGACGACACTCGATCGATCGCGCCACCCGCTGAATCCGGCAATGTGATCGATATTCAGAAACGTCTGCAAGAGAAAAGTCAGGTAGAATTTTTTGAAGAGCAGCTAAAGCTGGCCGAGGAACAGCGGCCAAAGCTGATTGTTCCTCGCCGCACCAGACGGTTTTGATGAGGTGCGATCGCCATGCTACCAGAGCCAGAGCCAGGGCGTATTCTTCTCAATCCCTCGCACAAGCCTGCACCGGATGCAAGCAGGGTAAGAGCGCAAATCAAAGCCCTCATCAACCGCGAATTCTTTGCTGAGACAGCACATTTGACCGACTTGGAGCAGTGGCTGAAGAAGCGCTGTGAGGACAGGCTCTGTGGCCGCATCATCGGTCCCCAAAGATGTGGCAAAACCACGATTGCCAATGAGTGTGTCGATCGCATTAGTGGGCAGAAGGGAGCATTGCGACCGATTCCGCTGCGGGCACATTACACAAAGTGCCTCACGTCCTGGCACTCACGTAAACTGTTTAATCAAATTACCAAGGAGTTGGGTCGCGGTGCCCGAGGCGGACAGCCAGAGGATTATCGCCTCAGAGCATACGACGCAGTGGAACTACTCAGGCTCGAAGCGCTGTTGGTGGATAATGCTCACTATCTGACTGAAAAGGCAATTCGTGATCTCATTGAGCTAGCGAAGGACTGTGGCATTTCAGTGATCTTGATGGGTCCGACGAATCTAGACAAAGCGTTGAAAAGCCTTGACTTGTTTGAATACTTCCAGCCCCACTACCCATTTAGTAACCTTGCCGAAACTGAATTTTCAGGTCTAATCAAAACCTTTGAACGGGAATTTCTTGGACTGCCGGAGTCAATCAAGCTCATTGATTCAAAAGCAACAACGAGTTTGTTTAATGCCTCTGCTGGAAACTTCGGAACATTGATTGAAATTCTCATTCAGGTCATTCGGGACTCCTCAACGGACGATGCCTTCTATTTTGACAACCAGGTGCTGAGCCAGGTCTTGGAAGGATATGGTGAGATTAAGGTAGCTGCCCCGGTTTAGGAACAATAGGCTCTCAGGTCATGTACACCTTTGACCCAGACCACCCCTACACGATCGTCCAACCGTTAAACGGAGAGAGTATTGCCAGTTTCTTGTATCGGTTCCGGCGAGCGAAAGGCAATCGAATTTCTTCTGCTAGTGCCTTCGGAAAGCTCATAGGGATTGGGTTTGCAACTTGCCGCTGGGAAAAACTTCGCTTCCATCCTCGTCCTACTCAAGCAGAGCTTGAAGCGCTTAGCCAAGCCACTCGAATCGAAGTAGACAGGCTCAATGAGCTGTTTCCGCTACCGGGCGAAGCACTGCCTCCGGAGCAAGTTCGGTTTTGTGCGGCTTGCTATCTGGAGGAGCCGTGTCATCGGCTCGCATGGCACCTGAAGGCGACAGATAGCTGCGATCGTCATCCGCTTCGCCTGCTTCCGGCTTGTCCGGGCTGCAAAAAGCCGTTTGAAGTGGCTGATGCATTAGCGGCAGCCGGATGTCAGCCCTGCGGCATGTCGTTCAAATCAATGAAGAAGCGGCAGAGAGCCTGTTGAAGCGATCGCGAGTTCAGTTCACGCCAAGATTAGTGCCGCAGCGTCTTTTGGCTTGGCAATAGGGTTAGATTGGGCAAGAGCGATCACACAACGATATGGCAACCTACTTGGTCACAGGGGCGAATCGTGGCATTGGCTACGAGTTTTGTCGCCAGCTTCAGGCACGGGGAGAAACGGTGATTGCCGTTTGCCGCACGGACAGCGAGCCATTGCAGGCGTTGGGTGTACAGGTTGAGACAGGCGTTGACATAACCGATGATGCCTCGGTTGCTAGCTTGTCCGATCGACTAGGGAACCAGTCGATCGATGTGCTGATCAACAATGCGGGCATCCTCCAGCGCGTCACGCTCGAAGACCTCGATTTTGACAGTATTCGCCAACAGTTTGAGGTCAACGCTTTGGGTGCATTGCGCGTCACGCACACGCTGCTGCCTCGACTAAAAGCGGGGTCTAAAGTCGTGCTGATAACCAGCCGTATGGGATCGATCGCCGACAACACTTCGGGCGGCTCCTACGGCTACCGGATGTCGAAGGTGGCGCTGTCAATGGCAGGCAAGTCGCTCGCGCATGACCTCAAGTCGCGCGGCATTGCCGTTGCCGTTTTGCATCCTGGCCTTGTTCAAACCCGCATGACCAATTTCACCAGTGGCGGCATCAGTGCGGAAACTTCAGTCAAAGGACTGCTGGCGCGAATTGACCAGCTTACCCTCGACAATAGCGGGACGTTTTGGCACAGTAATGGCGAAGTGCTGCCCTGGTAGCTCAAAATGCAATTCACCTTGTCGCCTGAAGTGAAACCGTTTCGATCGCACCTTCGATCGATGCAGACACCATTCAAATTGAGCTAGCGCCTGATACAGCGATCGGGTTAATTCTCGCCAAGCTCGTTGATGGATTGGCAGCAAGCTTTCCGCTTAGCACGATCTGTTTCTCAGCAGCATCGCTACACTCAAAAGATTAGCTTTTTACTCAGACAATGCAGCCGCTAGCCGTGCTTGCTGCCTTTTTGTTTCTCCTCCAAGCTTGCTCCTTGCACTTCCTTAATCCGATGAGCGATCGACCTCAACCTCAAAGTAATATCAAATCCGGTTGATTGCCCATGATTAAGTGCCACTGCTAATCAGCCAACCGCCGCTGCCCACCAATGAAAGCTGGTTAGCCCCTTGATCAGATCACGCCGCTTGAGCAGCACTCGACAGCGGTGGGCAG
>NZ_JACJPO010000083.1 GCF_014696105.1 Microcoleus sp. FACHB-1515 | reverse complement strand
CGGCATCCATCGTCAGCATCCTTGAGCAATTTTAGGAGTTCTCTCTAGCATAATCGAGTCTTCTCAACCTGCTCTCTAAGCACTATTACTCACTGCAAAAGTGGGATGTACCCATTGGTGTAAACCGTTCCCTCTCGCGTTTGGCGCACATCAGCCTCAACCCCTCTAATCCAGGTGACGCGATCTTGTTTGTCATAAACATTCATCCGCGTTTGCCCATCCAGAACAAACACCCGCACCACATTTCTGCGGCCTTCAAAAAATACCAGCGTTTGCATCTCGCCTGCATTGCCGCTCGTGCTCGTGCCCGTTCCTGCGCCTGTTCCCGGTGCTGGAGTGCTGGTGACGTTCAGGCGAGTAAAGCGCAGGGGCGCATCATTACCCTCAGCAAAGATCAGCAGATTTTCACCGTCAAGCGTCACACGCTGAGCCGTTTGCAGCGCTTCAAAATAGCGAGTTTCCTGATTCATCACAGCAGGCGCGCACGCCATTCTCGTCGCAGCCACCGCACTGACCGTCAAGCTTTCACCGCCCTCCGATCGAATGCCAGCCCGATAGCGATTGCAGGCTCCCCGACCTGAAATGCCAGTCGTGCCATCAAAGCGCAGCGTAGTTTGAACGTTATCAATTACGCCCGCCCCTGCCAAATCTTCCAGCAGCCATTCGGTATCTGCCAACTGGTCAATCATGCTTGTCCTCGGTACGCTGGTGGCCTGAGCGATCGCGCTGGGCTGCACAGGTTGGGAAGCGATCGCAACATTGAAGCCCGCCGCGCTCAAACCGGCACTCAACATCAAAGAAAAAAGCATTCTTACTTTCACAGTCATAACCGTAAGTTACCCAAACAGAAATTGCGCCTCAAGCCGATCGAATCACGGGTGAAGCAATCGATCGCTGAGCTAGCGCAGTTTATTACTTTCTAAGCATAAAATTCAAAAATTGCGCCTAGCGAAACGTTTCAGAAAATGAAATAGAGTTTTGATGCAACACCTGACTTCGCGCTTGTCACGATCGAGTGAGATTTGCTGGAGAAGAAATCCCTGCCTGCAACAGGCAGGGATTGGAACAGAGGAGTTAAGGTCGTCTTAAAACGATTCCTAAAGTTGCTCCAAGGAGAGCGTCACTTCACCTTCGTTGTCTTCAAGGTAAGTGTCATAGAAAAAGGCGCAGAGCGTCGCAGACTCTTGCACATCCAGCATCAGCGTGTCATCGTAGCCGTTGAGCGAAACCCAAGTTGCTCCGGTTTCCACACCTGTATCATGGTTCATCACCTTGCCACCGTAAATCCACAGCAGCACGATCGGTTCACCCTGAGTGCCCGTGTCTGTGCGATAGCCAAATGTGCCACTCTTGATCTTGAGAACATAGCTGCCAGCTTGCAGCGACTTTGAAACCGCCGTTTGCTCCAGCCGCACCATCGACTCTGGATCGATGTAGTAGCAGTTGCGCTGGCTGTGAACAACCAGTTCCGCAAACTCCGCTCCATCCACTTCGATCGCCACTTCGCCCTCGTTGTCGTCAAGGTAGGTGTCGAAAAAGAAGCCGCAAAGCGTCGTCGGCTCCACCACGTCGATCGTCAACATGTCACCATAGCCGTTCAAGGACGACCAGGTCGATCGCACTTCCACATTCGTCTTGTGGTTGACGACCTTACCGCCATACAGCCACAGCAGCACGATCGGCTCACCCGGATGACCCGACGAGGCGCGATAGTCAAACGTGCCGCTCTTGAGGCGAATCGTGTAGGTTCCAGGTTGCAGCAGCTTCGAGGCCGAAACCTCCTCTTGCAGCCGACGCATCGAGTCTGTATCGAGCAAGAAGCAGTTGTAGCGGCTGTGAACGGTGAACTCGCTCACGCTGCTTTGCTGCTCAGCAGGCTGAAAAGACTCATACCAACCTTCCGATCGCGACTCATCTTCGGTTTGCGGCGCGGTCGGTGCGGTCGCCACCTGAGCCGTAAAGCCAGACGACAGCGTTTGACTTGTCACCGGACAAGAGACGCCTTCTTCAATTTCTTCAACCTTACGAACCTTGCGAATCAGAACAATTTCCTCTTCGCGGCGAATCATCGTGCGAATCGGAGCAAGACAAACGACATCCCTCTCAGGATCGCGACCAAAGCTATCGAAACTCAGCGAATTGATGTCGGCAGGAATGATGTAACCGTTTTGTTGTTCGCTCATGGTACTTCTCCAATGAAAGTCGAAGCTTCAGCAAGCTAGTTCTGCTGAGCGTAAGCAGGCTGGGGGGCAGGGGCAGCGATCGAATTGTTGGCTAAAGTGTCGCTGGTTACAGGACAGGCTAGAGGCGCATCGACTTCTTCAACCTTGCGAACCTTGCGAATCAAAACTAACTCTTCCTCGCGGCGAATCATCGTGCGAATTGGAGCAAGACAAACAACATCCCGTTCAGGGTTGCGGGCAAAGCTGTCAAAACTTAAGGCGGCGATATCAATAGAAGACATAGAGACTTGCAGTCGCAAAAGCTGGATCGTTAAACAAGTTAAATTCGCGCAAAAGCTAGCGTTGCTAAGAGGCAACGATCGAGCATTGAAAAACTGCTCAGAATGCTTCTAGCAACGCCTAGCTAGCGATCTTCAATCAATGCGATCTACTGAACAAAAGGATTGCTCGACAGCGTGTCGCTGGTCACAGGGCAGGACAAGCCAGCATCGACTTCTTCAACCTTGCGAACCTTACGAACCAGGATAATTTCTTCTTCGCGACGGATCATTGTGCGAATCGGAGCAAGACAAACAACATCACGACGAGCATCGCGGCCAAAGCTATCGAAGCTCAGCGAGTTGATATCAGAAGGAATGATGTAACCGTTTTGTCGGTCAGCCATGACTTGAAATCCTTTTCGAGTGGTTTGATGTAAACACTTAAATTTGGTTTACATGAATAATACTAACTACAACTCCCCAGAAAGTAAAGGCCTAAAACTAAATTTTTTGTCGTGTTTTATTCAATTTTTAATAATTAGATTTCTTGCTAACATACAATGCAAAAATCGCCTGAAAGCCCTGATGCGGTGAGCTTTCAGTCATCAATTAATACTTTAAGTTTTTAATTTTTACCTGGTTTTCATTAAATTAACCTCAGAGTTAGCAATAGATTTGTTTTGGAATTTTGACCAGCAAAAAATAAATCCACTGCGTGAAACAGTGCGGCAAGCGTACTTACTCTAAATCAATGAAATCAGTCAGATTCAAACAGCAAGCCTAAAAAAGTTAGGCAGCATACTATTTCTCATCGCAAAGCAAGGAAGTCCTGCTGAGCGGCGGGAAGTAAACGAATTAATTGAGAATTAGACAGAACATTGGCAATCTATCCGTGCAGACGAAATAGCGATCGCCACGACAGATAATCAAGAGTGATGGTGTGTTCACGCTGTAAGTCAGTGCCTTACAGCATCAAGTCGAATCTTGAACAGGAAACTTTGCCAGTGAAACCCAAATGACTGAACTTGAGCATCACAGGGAAACAAACAGAAAACAGGGTTACTCTAAACCAGGTTAAACACCGTGTAGCAGCATTCACTAGAATGCTGCTACAGCAATCCTAAATAGGAGATGAACAGTAGCCGTACATAAATGCTTTGGCAAAAGCAAAGGTTTGACAATGTGTGACTAATTGAAACAGAAACTTGACCGACCCAAATCTT
>NZ_JACJPO010000082.1 GCF_014696105.1 Microcoleus sp. FACHB-1515 | reverse complement strand
TGTTGAGTCATGAGCAGACGGCTAAAGGTGGAGTCAAGGCCAAGCGCAAGAAGGCTGGCTGGAACAATGATTACTTAGCGAAGGTTCTAGCTCAATAAGATGCGTTTGCCCTATGCTCTGCTTCCGCTTGCTTGCGCTCGGTCATGTCGTAGAGCATACTCAACAAACAAGCTTCTTCGTGCAGCTCAATTCTTTCAAACGAGGCCATGCCCTCGCGGACATGACCAGAGCGAGTCCGAAATGGCGCATCAATTTGTACCGATTGCTGATGCTGCAATTGCGCCACCAATCGATCGCGATCGGCTGGGTTTGCCCAAATCGATAACTCGCTCGAAGTGTGGCCGAGTAGATCTTCACGACTGTAGCCCAGCAGATTCAAAAAGCTGGAGTTTGCATCTAAAAATCGTCCATCTTCTAATGTCGAAATTGAGCAAGCGATCGGATTAGAATGAAACGCTTTGAAGAACTGTTCTTGACTTTGCTGCAAAGCTGCTTCTGCCGCAATTCGCTCCATAATTTCAATTTCTAAAGAAGCGTTTGCAGCAACTAATTCCGCTGTTCGTTCTTTCACTCGAAATTCCAGTCCTTCATAAGTACGGCGTTTTTCTTCTTCTGCCCATTTTCGCTGCACTTCGGTCGCGGCGCGAGCCGCAAATACCTGCATCAACGCTTGTTTTTGCTCGTTCAACTGAAGCGGTTCGACATCAACAATGCACAAGCTGCCAATCACTTGCTGGTGGGCATCAAGCAACGGCACACCAACGTAGCTTTCGGCACTCAGTAATTTTAGAAGGGGAAAATTGGGAAAAGTTTGCTGTAGGCCATCTGGATAAACCTGAAGTTGCCCGTGCTTGACTACGCATTCACACGGCCCCCCTGCCAACGCATACTCGAAGTTCTCAGCCAGTCGATCGCCCGACCAGAATGCCAAAGTTCGCAATGCGTCCAGGGAATCGTTTACTTTTTCGGAGACCATCACATAGCGCACATTCAGCGCGATCGCCAAATTTTCAACCAAAGCGGGAAAGAAGTCTTGTCCGGTCACAGAAGCAGTTCCGGCTACGATCGCTCGCAGCGCTTCTTCGGTTCGTTGCCGTTCTGCAATCTGCTTTTCTAATTCTCGATTGATGATTTCAAGCTGCTGGGGGCTTTTTAGCGATAGAAACTGCGGAAACAGTTCGACCAGTTGCAAAGCAGTATAGCAAGATACAAAAGCTGTTAGTGCCCGTTCAACGCCCGAAACCCAATAGGCGGGATGCCACAGCGTCCAAATGTCGAGCAAATGTCCGGTTCCGCAGAGAATGATGAACAGGCTGAACAGAACGAATACTTCAGAAAACGGCACGTCTGACCGCTTTCGCACGAAGTAGAGCAGGATGGCTGGAATTGAGAAGTAGGCGATCGCCACTAGCGCATCACTCAAGACATGCAGCCACACCAGCGGCGTCTGCCACAAGTAGCAGTGCCCGTGCGGAATATATTGACTTGGCGACAGCAAATTCCGAATCAGTTCCAGCATGATTTTTCTACAAGAACGACAAACCCAAAAACGATTTACGCAGGATCTCTATGCTGCAATCATCAGCGATCGCTGTAGTTTTGCCATTCGTCATTCAGCGGAATTTGCCTCGTATGTTGAATTCTTTGGCGTAATCTGCTGCGGCAACAGGTAGAAAGGCAACTCAATTAGTCCGGTAAAAATGAAAACCTTTCGGTTCAGTCGGAATGACGAACATCAATCGATCGCGAGGGCGGGTTTTCAAAGTTCCAGGAGTGGAGGGTGTGCGATCGCTCCCCCTCAATCCCCCTTCTAGAGGGGAACTTTGAGTGGTGGTTCGGCTCCCTCCTTTGCAAGGAGAGTTGGGGAGGATCGCAGCCTTTTGATGCACGGCCTAGATCCTCTTCTCCTAAAGGAAGAAAAGTGGAGCAATAGTGCTCAAATTGTTGCATTTGTTACTCTAATTGGCAAATCAGATAAGAAGGTTAAGCTAGATATTTAAGCGGAAAGAAAAGCGAGTTTAGCAATACTTGCAAAGTTCACACAGAACCGATCGCCTAACAGGATGGATACACGGTTTCCTGTGGCGCTCTCTGCATAGCTGTCCTGCGATCGCTTCAGTTGCCTACTTAAATGTTTGCTAACTGTCTAAACTTCCCTGGTCTTCTTGCCACTATTCAAATTACTCTATAAGCCATCTCATTGAACATTGCGAAAAACTGCGTTCATTCGTGAAATTCTAGCGAACTATCATTGGCTTGCACACGGAAGTTACTGCATTGAACGTTGCCTTTGGGAACTGTTTTGCTCTGCTTGGGAAGTAAGAATGTTGAACATTTTGCTATCAAGCTGAGCAGTCGATCGAATTGACGAATTCGCCTCGTCTTCCGCTTAACCATTAATTTTGGCGTTGTTTGGAGTTGATGAAATGCCTCTGATTAAACGATGTATTGCTGAGTTCTTTGGCACCTTTTGGCTCGTCCTGGGTGGCTGCGGGAGCGCCGTGCTCGCCGCTTCCTTCACCAGCGATGGCGCGACCATCGCTGACAACACGCTGTTCCCCCTGGGCATCGGACTGGTCGGCGTCTCGCTCGCTTTCGGCCTAACCGTGCTGACGATGGCTTATGCCGTCGGTCATGTTTCGGGCGGTCACTTCAACCCGGCTGTCTCCTTCGGCCTGTGGGCAGGCAAGCGCTTTCCTGCGGGCGACCTGCTGCCCTACATCGTCGCTCAGGTGCTCGGCGCGATCGTGGCAGGCGGCACGATCTACCTCATTGCCAGCGGACGCGACGGCTTCACGCTCACGGGCGGCAATCCGCTGGCAACCAACGGCTATGGCGTGCACTCGCCCGGTGGCTACGGCTTGTT
>NZ_JACJPO010000081.1 GCF_014696105.1 Microcoleus sp. FACHB-1515 | reverse complement strand
TTATTGCGGCTTGAACTTCAAGCTTTGGCGCAACGATGGGTGATTTGATGGACTAATGCTCAACCCGCCAAGGCATTGGCGTTGCCCGTCATCTGCATTGTCGTCTGACACACATAGCACGAGAGATCGGGTTGGCACTCTTGCACGCCTGCTTTGCGGTAGCTGCAATTGTCTGGCATCATCAGACGAATGCCCTTGATGACACAAAACAGGTTGATGGCAAAGGCAATGATGCTGTGATCGGTAGCGTGATCGAGTCCAACCGGAAGCATTTCGATCCTCAGGTGTCCCCGGTAATAATACCCTTTTGCCTTGTCATAGGCAGGGTTCTCGATCAGTTGGAGATATTCATCCCAGGATGCGGCGATCCAAGTATCGGTGAGCGGCTGAGTTTGTAAGGAACGCATGGCTTTTGCCTGAGCGAGTAGCTCTAGTTTAGTTGGTTCAATGCTAAGGAGCATCTGAAGTTGGGTGCTTTGGCACCCATGTCCAAGCTTCCAAGGGTGGCTCCACCATTGATTCTTCAAGCGGCGCGTACAAGAAGCTCAATGTTCTACTGTTGTCAGCGCGATCGATCCCTACTGTCAGACGATAAGAACCACGTCTAGGCCGATCGTCCGCTTGCATTCGACCGTACCAGAACACAGGTAGAGGCTCATCCAAAATGTCAATCCGGTCAAACAGAAAGTTATTGTCTCCCGCAAATGGCAAGCCATAGCGGTTCTGGTCTAATTCACCTCGAAGCCCTTTCTTGATCTGCTCAATGAGCATCTCGTCTGCTTGAACACCGAGCA
Source organism: Microcoleus sp. FACHB-1515 (assembly GCF_014696105.1). Classification (GTDB taxonomy): domain Bacteria; phylum Cyanobacteriota; class Cyanobacteriia; order Elainellales; family Elainellaceae; genus JAAUTJ01. Next base: position 1,302 of record NZ_JACJPO010000081.1, on the reverse strand, counting down.
CCATATCCAATCCAACCAGCAGTTCTCGCCGAACTGGAGTAATCCAGTACTTCGCGCCATGCGTTCGAGCCGCCAATTCCTTACCAGATGCACCCACCGGATAGCTGTGAAGCTGCTGATAAAGCGTACAAACTTCGCTCTCAGCGTTTGGAACTGTGCCGATCGCCAGCTTCAAACAGGGCAGGTCGGAGCGAATCAGCGTTGTCTGACGGTTAGTGCGATCGCGCATCTCAATGCCTGCCAGATTCAGAAGTAGGCCGAAGGCGGTTGAAGGAGGCATCACTGGACTGGTAGATCGATAGACTCCTGCTTGAAATCCGCGAAATGCAGCAAACGGGGCACGAATGCGTAGCCACAAATCATTCACTTCGCTGCCTCCGAGGTCAGAAAAGCGTCTGCCAAATCGGTTAGCAGCTTTTGCGGATTTTCGTAGAGATGCACGCCTTCGTTCTCCAGATACTCTCGTTGCTCAGGCTGCATATTGCGAACGATTTCGCCGCCAACCCAAAATTCATCCCCTGGCAAATCACTGGCTTTGATCCGTCCCAGTTCTCGAAATTCACCGTTTTCGTTAAACCCATAGGTGTCATAGCCTGCAACCAGATTCGGCGTGAGACGGGCGACGATGCTTTTAGGAGACATTTCGTAATAGCTCCGAGCATGTCCACCCGCGACATCAGAGAGTTGAGCGATCGCCTGTAGCAGTGCCTTCGTCCAATCAGGTTTTGCCTTGCAGTCTGAATATGCTAAAGCGAAGGGATATTGATAAGCCGTGTGAGCCACTTCCCGGTGAAGCAATGCAGAAGTAGACGAGTTTTTCCAAGGGCTTGCACCCGCATTCAAAGGCGATTGATGGAACGTTGCATCGAAACGGTATGGAGTGAGGGCAACTGCCAAATTCATCCGCAGAACGCTATCTCGCTTAGATACTTTGTGCTTTTTGACCGCAGCTTTATCAGCAACCATAAAGCCAAAGAAAAAGTCATCGGCATACTTCTCTGCATTAGGAAATTCTTTGAATTCAACAGCAAGCTGAGGTTTTCCTTCGTCATCAAGGTAGTTGTTCAACCGAGTGCGGTTGTAGGGAACACCTGCTTTAATCAGCATTTCCCGTAGAGCACTTCGCATCGATTCAGGACTGATAACGGTGTATTCCTTGTTACCCTTAGCGATTTTTTGTAGAACGGTGGGTAGAGATGTAGAAGTAATGATTCAGGGTTGTAAACTCGCATTGTAGTGGTGGATGAAGTACCAAATTGCTCCAATATGGTTAGCAAGCTTCTTTGAGAACGAGAGTGTCTT
>NZ_JACJPO010000080.1 GCF_014696105.1 Microcoleus sp. FACHB-1515 | reverse complement strand
CGGCATCCATCGTCAGCATCCTTGAGCAATTTTAGGAGTTCTCTCTAGCATAATCGAGTCTTCTCAACCTGCTCTCTAAGCACTATTACTCACTGCAAAAGTGGGATGTACCCGATCGGCTCGCCAAAACCGATCGAATACAAACGGCAACTGGTCAGGCGCAATGCCAATCCCCGTATCAATGACTTGAATTCGCACCTGCCCGCTTGTGCCAGCCTCGATCGCCACCGTGATGCTGCCACCCGCAGGCGTATACTGCAAAGCGTTTTCAAGCAGGTTCGCAAAGATTCGGCGTAGCTGGGCGGCATCGCCTTGGATTTGAATTTCTGGCAGTGAATTCAGGTTGAGCGCGATCGCTTTAGCGGCGGCTTCCGTCTGAAATGCCGTTATCAGATCTTCGAGCAGTTCATCAAGCGGAATGAGCAGCTTTGCGGCATCTGCCGCCGCACCAGTGCGAGCGAGCAGCAGCAAATCTTCGACTAAACGGCTCATCTGCTGGGTGGCACTGGCGATCGCTGCAACTTTCTTTGTATCGGCGGGATGAACGCGCTCCGGGTGGCTTTGCATCACCTCCACTGCCGTTCTAATTGCAGTCAGCGGACTGCGTAGCTCGTGTGAGGCATCAGCCGTAAACTGCTGAAGCTGCCGAACGTTCTGCTCGATCGGTCGGAGCGATCGCCGCGTCAGCCACCAGCCACTCACGCCCACCAGTAGTGCGGCAATCAGTCCACCCCAAGCCATACCCATGAGCAGTCGCTTTAGCTGTGCGGCCTCGTCTTCGATCGACTCACTCACCCGCACATAGCCTTGCAGCACTTGCTGCGAGTTCTCCACATAAACTGGAATTGTCAGCGTTCGGACTTGATCTTGCTGCCAGGTTTGAAAGCTTGTACCGGGAGCGTGAGAAGGGAAGTATCGACCTGCCCGCCCCAAAAGCCGACGCTGAGAATTAAACCACTCGACACTTTGATGATCCTCACGCAACTCCTGCCAAGGCAAATCGAGATCGCCATCGTTGTCGATCGATCGCGGCAGTTGCGTTTGCAGTTGACCTGATGCGATTGCGGGCAGGCTGTGAGCCGCTGCGTCTGCTAGAACGACGAGCTGCTGATCAAGCTGCTGGTAAAGACTGTGGGCGACAAATTGATACACAGCGATCGTCGAAATTGACAAGATTGCTGTCATTGCGCCCAGATACGACAGCAGCAACTGCCATGCCAGCGATCGAAATTGCGGCGAGGCGGGCTGTGGCGGCTCAAAGGGCGATCGCCGTCTCGTCAATCCCCTAGAGCGTTGAGTTGAGCCGATACCCCAGCCCGTAAACCGTTTCCACAAAGTCATCAGCGGCTCCCGCTGCCTTAAGCTTTTGGCGCAGCCCGCGCACATGCACTTTCACCGTTTCCTGCCCTGGCGGATTTTCAAACGACCAGAGGTGATCTAAAATTTCGTCACGGCTGAGAACACGCCCGCTGCTGCGTAGCAACAATTCCAGTAGACCATATTCTTTTGGTGTCAGGTGTAGTCGTTGAGTGGCGTAGTGTACTTGACAAGTTGCCGGATCAAGCGTGAGCTTTTCCCACGCCAAAATCGGTGGCGAGGCTGCATTTCCGCGCCGCAGCAGGGCACGCACACGGGCGAGCAATTCCTTCAGTTCAAAAGGTTTAACAACATAGTCATCGGCTCCAGCGTCCAGTCCGAGTACCTTGTCGCTGCTGGTATCTCTTGCCGTCAACATTAAAACAGGCATTGTGTAGCCCGATCGCCGGAGCTGTTGACAAAGCATCACCCCATCGATTTTGGGTAGCATCAAGTCGAGAATGATCAGATCGTAGGAAACCGCTTCAACAAAATCACGGCCTGCTTGCCCATCGAAAGCCATGTCCACCACGTAATGCTGATCGCTCAGTGCCTCTGATAAAGATTCAGCAATGCGATCGTCATCTTCCACTAGCAAAATTCTCATCGCGTTATCGGTCTTTTCTGTGTCACAAAAGCTCAATCAGGCAATAGCGGACAAAAGCAGCAATGCCACCTCATTGTATTTAATTTGATGAAAGAGTAGGTTGAAAAGTGACAAAGATTGAATGCTGTTAGCTCTAGTTAGGATTTGCAGTTTGTTTGATGTGCTTGCAGCAAGCTGGTTGCGATCGCAATCAGATTGAAAGCCTTTTGCTAACAATATTGCCTTCGACCAAGACAGCTAGCCGAAGGCCATTACGACAATGTTTTACTTAGTAAAGATTGAAGTTAGGAGCGAACCACTGGCCGCTTTCGAGTGGTAAGCAGCACAAAGAATACCAGAATGGTTGCTAAAACGAGAGACGAGCCGATCGTGCCAAATCCAAAACCACCCTTTTCATGCGTTTTGGTTAGCAAATCGCCGACTGTCGCACCGAGCGGACGAGTCAAAACAAATGCTACCCAAAATAGTAGTACCCTGGAAATGGAGGTGTAGAACGTGGCTGCGATCACCAATCCAATCAAAGTAGAAATTAGCAGCGCTCCTCCTGCAAAACCAAGGCCAGAATCATCTGCTAGGAAGTCACCGAGCGCCGTGCCTAGCGTGTTGGACACTAGAATTGCGCTCCAGTAAACCAGTTCAACTTTTAACGATTTGACGTTGTTAACCGACAAAGAACCAATCTTGAAACGCCAAAATGCCAAAATAGCCAGCAGAAGGGTGAGCAGAATGAAAGACCCTTTGGCATAGCCTAGACCGAGTGTGCGATCGATGAAGTCTGACATGGTTGTGCCTGCCGTGCTGGTGGTCAAAATGACTGTCCAATACAGCAGCGGATTGTAGTTCTTTGAGGCAAGCTGAGACACCAGAGAAACGAAAAACAGGCTAATCAAAATAATAGAGCTGACTGCATAACCGATATTGAGAGTCATTGAGAAAAGATCGCCTGCTGTTTCTCCCAGGGTGGTTGCACAGATCTTCATGATCCAAAAGTACAAGGTAATTTCAGGCAGTTTGCTTAGCGTGGCTGTTTGACTCACGAAATAGAATTCCTTGATTTAAGGTTGCAGCGCTACCATAAAGAACAAATGTCAAGAACTTGGAAAGATGGTGTTCAAGCTAAATGAAAGGTCGAAGAAGCGCGATCGATCGAGCCATTAGCCTCACATTGCCGCTCAAACAATTGATACTGTCCGAGTTAACAAAGCCGCCGTTGCAATGGAGTTCCATCAATAGTTAAGTTGTTGGCAGAATACTGGTGTATTGCTGACAACCTGGCACGACCCCAGCTCTCCGCTATCGTGATGATGGGCGATCGATCGGAGTATTCTTGCTGTGAACGTTCTGGAATTGACGCTGCTTGTCGGAGCCAGTTCAGGCTTGGCGGGCTTCTTGGGCGCACTGACCGGACTGGGCGGCGGCACTATCCTCGTCCCTGTACTGACACTGCTATTCGACGTAGACATCCGCTATGCGATCGGCGCGTCGCTCGTATCCGTGATTGCCACTTCATCTGGAGCGGCAGCGGCCTATGTCAAAGAAGGCTTCACCAACATTCGCATTGGTATGTTCCTCGAAGTGGCGACCACGATCGGCGCGTTGTTTGGAGCCGCTATCGCCACGATGGTTTCAACCTCGCTGATCGCCGTCATCTTTGGCGTGGTGCTGCTGTACTCGGCCTACTTATCAATTCGTCCCAAGCGCGATCGCCCCACCAGCAGTTCACCCGATCCCCTTGCCGATCGCCTCAACCTCAACGGGTGCTACCCGACCGCTGAGGGAGTGCAAGCCTACAGGGTTCAGCGTGTTCCGCTCGGCTTTGGTTTGATGCTGGTGGCCGGGGCGCTGTCAGGATTGTTGGGCATTGGCTCTGGTGCAGTTAAGGTGCTGGCAATGGATCAGGCGATGCAGTTGCCGTTCAAGGTTTCGACCACGACCAGCAATTTCATGATCGGCGTGACTGCCGCTGCGGGTGCTGGCCTGTATCTCAATCGCGGATATATCGATCCTGGCCTGTCGATGCCCGTGATGCTCGGTGTGCTGGCAGGGTCACTTTGGGGAGCGCGAGTGCTGGTGCGATCGCAGGTAGGCTGGCTGCGGCAGGTGTTTAGTGGCGTGATTGCGCTGCTTGCGGTGCAGATGATCTTCAACGGGTTCACCGGGAGAATTTGAGATGGCGGGCAAACGGCGATTTTCTGAAGCGCAATTTGAGCAGCTTTTAGGTAATCTGCTGCGAGCGGGGGTGAGCCTGTCTGCCGTCCTAGTGGCGATCGGCGGTGTCCTGTATCTGCTGCGGCACGGCGGCGAAGCACCGAGCTATCACGTCTTTCGCGGCGAGCCAGCAGAGTTTCGGGTGCTGAGCGCGATCGTCGAGAATGCCGTGACGCTGCAACGGCGCAGAAGCTTGATTCAGCTTGGGCTGCTGGTACTGATTGCCACGCCGATCGTGCGGGTGGCATTTTCGGCCTATGGATTCTGGCGACAGGGCGATCGCACTTATGTCATCATCACGCTGCTGGTGCTGGGACTGCTGCTCTACAGCCTGTTTCAAACTTAAGCTCAACGCCAAGCTTCAATCCGTTTGACAAGAGAAATCACCCGCACCGATCGCCCCTTGTTTCTTGCAACTTAGGCAGCGATCGCGCTTCCATCGCATCTCACAAGCGTTTCCCCATTTCTTGCACGGCTCTCAACGGTAAGCAAACGCTGAAAACGCTGCCCTTGCCCACATCGCTTTGCACTTGAATCTTGCCCTGATGAGCTTGCGCGATCGCCTGAGCAATTGCCAAGCCTAACCCCGCTCCACCTGTTTGCCGGGATCGATCGCTGTTGACGCGGTAGAAGCGATCGAAAATCCGCGACTGTTCAGCGGCAGCGATGCCAATACCCGTATCTTGCACTTGAATCACGGCCTCGTGGTCAATTTGCGTCAGCGACAGCTTCACCTTGCCACCGGGCGGCGTGTATTGAATTGCATTCGTCACCAAGTTCGCCAGCAGACGATAAAGCTGCTCTTCGCTGCCAGCAACGGAAAGAACAGGCAATCGAGCCTCAGCAATTAGAAGAACGTCGGCGGCGATCGCTAAGGCTGCAAACTCTTCGACCACATCGTTAACCAGATCGTTCAAACCGCATTTTTGCTGAACGATTGGACTGCGTTGAAGATCCATGCGCGATAGCAGCAGTAAGTCTTGCACCAGTTGCGACAGGCGGTTGGTTTGGCGATCGATCGTGTGCAGAACTGGGCGCGATTCTGTTTCGGGCAACTGCGGCATTTCCAGCACCGACTCTAGCGTGGCTCGCATCGCGGCTAGAGGCGTTCGGAGTTCATGTGCGGCGTCAGCGGTGAACTGGTGAATCTGCTGATAGGACTGATACACAGGTCGTATCGCTCGGCCTGCTAGCCACCAACTTGCTAAAGTAATCAGCAGCAGTGCTGGAGGGAGTCCGAGCAAAATGATCTGGCGCAGCGAATCGAGGTGGCCGTCAAACTCTCGAAGCGATTGCCCGACTTGCATATAGCCCCAGGGCTGACCCGTACTATTTTTGAGCAGCAGCGAAATTTGGTGATAGCGATCGCCCTGCGGAGTTTGCAGCGTTTGCCACAGCGTTTGTGTTTCGATCGGCAAGTCTGACTGGCAGCCCAGCGTCGCCACCAATTTTCCGGACAGGTCGATGAAGCGCACATAGTAGCCCGCTTGCTGCACCACGCCGAGCAGATGGCGATCGCCCGCAGGTTCAACGCAGCACCGACCTGTGCGGCAGAGTCCTGGCAGCGTTTGCTCTACGTTGGCTCCAATCTGTCCGGGCTGGGTCAGTTTGGGTTCGAGACCGTCGTGCAGCGTTCCGGCCACAAGCTGTAATTCTTGATGCAGTCCGCGCCAATGGACGCGATCCATCACTTCATAAACTGCCAGTCCTGACAAACTCAAAATCACGCCCATGATTCCGGCATACGCAGCCGTCAGTCGCCAGCGCATTCGGTTGAAAAGCTGATGTTTATGCATGGGGCAAATTTAGCCGATAGCCTAAGCCGTACACCGTTTCGATCAAGCCGTCACACCCTTGTTCCGCCAGTTTACGCCGCAGCAATCGCATTTGAGCGGCGACGACATTGCTCATCGGTTCGGCCTTGAGTTCCCAAAGCTGATTCATGACGCGATCGCGGCTGATAATCTGCTGCGGATGCTGCATGAAATACTCTAAAAGCTGGAATTCTTTTGCCGTTAGCGAAATGGTTTGCAATGCCCCATTCGGCAAGTGAACCGCCACGCTGGAAGTCGCATAATCTAACACTAAGTTGCCCACTTGAAGCTGTGGCTGCTGAAGCTGGGGCGATCGCCGCTGGAGTGCCCGCAACCTTGCCAGCAATTCGGCCATCCCAAACGGCTTGACGAGATAATCATCGGCTCCAGCATCGAGTCCGGCTACTTTGTCTTCCATTCGATCTCGTGCCGTCAGCATCAGCACAGGTAGCGGGTTGTGTCGCGATCGCAACCGTTGACATAGTTCTAACCCAGACAGTCCGGGCAGCAGCCAGTCAAAGATTGCCACAGTATATTGCGTCCAGTGCGATTCGAGACAGTCCCACGCCTCACCTCCGGTTTGCACCCAGTCCACAATATATTTCTCGCGGTTGAGGACGCGCTCGATCGCGGCTCCTAAATCCGGTTCATCTTCGACTAATAGCACTCTCATCGGGTGGGGTTGCGATCGCTCATCCTCCAGCGTGCCATTCAATCATGAAATCAGGATGAAAAATACCTGCGTTCGATCTAACAAACTCAAATTACAGAAATATGCTTTAACCACTGGAAGGAACTAAATAATATAAATCTGCTCTTAGTTATGAACTTAAGCTTCAGTTGGTGGAAGATTGTACCAACTAATGCTTCTTTAATCGGCACAGTCTTCTTGCGAAACTGTGAATATGGATCAATCGGAGAGACAAGTTAGCCCAGTATGCGCGTATTAGTTGTAGAAGATGATGCAAGTATTTCCAAATTTATTCATCAAGGTTTGAGTGAAGCAGGGTACGCCGTAGATGTTGCCTCCAATGGTCGTGAAGGAGTTAGCTATGCGATCGCCGCTGATTACGATGTCATTGTGCTAGATGTTCTGCTCCCCGAATTGGATGGTCTGAGCGTATTGAAAGATCTGCGCCAACGAGGATTGCAAACTCCAGTGCTGCTGCTGACTGCACGAGACACTGTGCAGGATCGGGTGTTGGGTTTGGATGCAGGAGCCGATGATTACCTGGTGAAGCCATTTGATTTCACAGAACTGCTCGCTCGGCTGCGGGCACTGTTGCGGCGTCCTCCCCTACAAACTGATGTTTTGCTACAGGTGGGAAATCTGGAGATGGATACAGTTCAGCGCATGGTGAAACGAGGCGATCGCCCCATCGAACTCAGCCCCCGCGAGTTCTCCCTGTTAGAATACTTGATGCGCCATCCTAACCAGGTTCTCAGTCGGACTCAAATTGCACAACATGTCTGGAGCTTTGATTTCTACGGAGACTTTAAAGTAATTGATGTGTATATTGGCTATCTCCGACGCAAAATCGATCGAAACGAATCTTCCTCGCTGATTCAAACGGTGCGAGGTGTAGGTTATCGGATTAGTGCTAATTTTGAAACTTCGATGCCCACTTAAGCAGTGATGAAGTATCGGAAACCCTGGCAAAATTTGCGGTTACGCCTAGTTGCTTGGTACAGCGTACTGACTGGGCTTTTCATGCTGGTGTCAGACGGCTTCATGTATCTTGAGTTTCGTCAAACATTATTCGATCAGATTGACAATGCGCTGGAAGTGACTGCTATTCAAGCATTAAAGAATCTTGACGATGAGGTTGATGCCTTGATGTTTGACCCTCGCCAGGAATCTCCAGTGCTAGCCTCACTGTTGAACGCTGCGGGAGTCGAAATTTATTTGCTGGGACAAGATGGCTTAGTGAAAGAGCATTTTGGCGATTCACTCACATTATCGACTCAGCAAAATTTGCACTCTGGGTTTGAGACACTTGTGACTGAGAATGGGCGATGGCGAATTTATACTCAGGAAATTCTACCGCGCAATGATAGGCCAGCCGGATGGCTAAAAGTAGCTCGTTCCCTTCAACCCGTTGATATCACCTTACAAAACCTATTAAATCAACACCTGCTGAAACTTCCTCTGATTCTTAGCATGGTGGGTTTAGGAGGGTTGTTTTTGGCAAACCGCGCCCTTAAACCGATCGATCAAATCACTCGAATGGCAGAAAAGGTTAGGGTCAGCGGCGATCTAACTCAGCGCATTCACTATCAGGGCACTACTGACGATGAATTGAAACGACTGGCAACGATATTTGATGAAATGCTGAATTCGTTGCAGGCAACATTTGAGCATGAAAAGCGATTTACGGCTGATGCGTCCCATGAACTACGAACGCCCCTGACTGCCCTAAAGGGACGATTGCAGACGACACTCAGCCAACCGCGTACCGCAGATATCTATGAGGAAACGCTGCAAGCGATCGAGCAGGAAATCGATCGATTGATTCGTCTCAGCAGTGATCTCCTACTCCTCTCTCGGCTTGAGCAACAGCATCAGGACGTGTGTTTAGAACTCGTTGATCTAAGTGACTTACTAGCCGCGATCGCTGAGCAGATCCAACCACTAGCAGATCTTCAGCAGCTTCAGTTTTTAACACATATTGCGCCCGATCTTCAAATTCAAGGTAGCCCCGATCATCTGATTCGTCTGTTTCTGAATCTGCTAGATAATGCGGTCAAACATACTTCCGCTCAAGGTCAGGTTAGTTTGACGGCAGCGGTTCAGGGGCACTGCATTCAAGTAAGAGTAAGTGACACTGGAATAGGCATCTCGCCAGAGCATTTGCCTCATCTATTTGAGCGATTTTACCGTGTAGAAAAGTCACGTTCCCGCGCAATCGGTGGTACAGGTTTGGGGCTGGCGATCGCTCAGGAGATTGTCCACCGCCATCACGGAACGCTCGCAGTTCAAAGCCAGCCTGGACAAGGCACTACCTTTACAGTCACCTTTCCACAATATAGCCATTGTTAGATTCGCCAAAACGGAAAAATAGAGGCAGCGCGAAGCGCCCTCAATGAGATCGTAAGAGCTTTCTTACTATTTTCCTACCGTTCTCTTACCAACCGACTTCTAGACTAAATTCAGTTCACCGATACAGGCTGAACGACGGATGGAACGGTTAATTCTAACGCATTGCCTTTGACGTAATGCTGTCGTGAATGTTGTTTCATTCTCAGCCAGAGACACAGAAAATGGAGGATTATCTCAATGAAATTGTTTACAGCAGCGTTGGTAATGCTGAGTGGTTTGGCTGTCGTGGGCGTGGCACCCAGCGGACAGGCACAGCAAAGCGGCTCCTTCACGGGAACAGTGCAGCGCGTGTGGGAAGACGGCTTTTCTTTAAACACAGGCGGTCGCACCCTCTCGGTTGATTCCTGGGATTTGTGCGGTGACTTTACAGCAAGACATATCAGTGTCGGCGATCGACTGACCATCACAGGCGAATTTGAGGGAGGCGAATTTGATGCCTTTTCTATCACCAATCCTAATGGTGCGGCGGTTTGCCGCTACAGCCAATCTGAGATAGATGAGTGGTAGCTCCACAGTGTTGCTAACAGGAATGTCCAGACGGCTATCGCTTATTTCAAACCCTGACAGCCCTCTCACAATGAGTTGCAGCTAGAAGCAATGAAAGAACTATTCACACTCACTCAAACACCATTCGCATCCACTAAAGCAATGAATGATTCAGTAATTAATCCGACCGCCACAGTGTCCTATTCATATGAAGGTCGCGATCGGGCACAGAACCGCCTCTCGCTATCTGGAACCGTAGAGCGCGTGTGGGAAGACGGCTTTTCCCTGAACACGGGCGATCGCGCCTTCGCAGTTGATTCCTATGATCTCTATGGCGATGCGACCCCAAACTTTGTGTCAGTGGGTGAACAATTGACTGTTTCTGGCGAATTTGATGCCGGAGAATTTGATGCTTTGTCTATCACCTTGGGAGGCACTTCTACTGGTAATGGTGGAACTCCTGACAATAACGGTGGTACTCCTGTAATCACCAATGGCATCAATGAGATTCGTGGCACCAACGGCTCAGACGACCTGATCGGAGGAAGAGGACGCGATCGCCTCATTGGGCTGGGTGGAGGTGATGACCTATTTGGAGGGGCAGGAAACGATATTTTGGTCGGTGGCGATGGTGAGGATGACCTCTTTGGTGGCAATGGCAACGATATTCTGCGAGGTGGTAGGGGTCAAGATGATTTGGTCGGTGGTGCTGGTCGTGACATGCTGATCGGAGGTGCAGATCGCGATACGTTCGTTCTGCAACCGAGAGGCAATGACATCATCCGTGATTTTCAAGATGGAGTGGATGAATTGGGTTTTTCTGGTGGTCTGAGATTCAACAACCTGGTATTGCAGCAGCAGGGTAGTAATACTCTGATTACTGCTGATGGCAGCCGTGTAGCTCTGCTATTCGGTGTCAATGCAAACTCCATTACATCTTCCGATCTGGACTAGAGCTAAGTTAAGAGGCGATCGAGAGAACGTGATCCTTCACGGATTCCTTACCACCCGGAAACCAATTCAAATCACAAAAAAATGAAATTACAGTGAAATGAATCTGTTTCAAATGATGGAATTTACATCACAGTTTGGTTCCGCCATTGGCTAGACGCGATCGCCTAAACAACCTTCTAACTTGAGTGGCATCGAGCCAATTCGATTGCTTAATGTTCAATCATCAGAAGGGAAAATAATAATGACCGTTGCTCAAGATCACCAATCATTGCTAGAAACCTGCATCCAAAACTGTCTCGATTGTCTGCGCGATTGTGAAAACTGTCAGTCCGCCTGCTTGGACAGCGACATGGTGCAGATGATGGCGCAGTGCATTAAGCTGTGTCGCGACTGTGCAGATACCTGCGACATCTGCGCTCGCTTCATGGCGCGAAATTCTGATCTTCATGCTCAACTGTGCAGTGTGTGTGCCGAGGCGTGCGATCGCTGTGCTGCCGAGTGCGAAAAGCACGACCACGAGCACTGCCGCCGCTGCGCTCAATCTTGCCGTCGCTGTGCCGAATCCTGCCGCCAGATGACTACGGCAATGGCCGCTTAAGCGATTCATGCGGTTAGTGAAGGGGCGATCGCTTTTCTACCGTAAGCAAGAAATGTCGATCGCCGCTTGACTCTCCATTCGACTGGAGGTTCCACAATGGATGTAGATTAAAAGTCAAGGCAGGAGCGATCGATGTTAGCTCAGGATGCACCAAAACTGATTGGCTCAGTAGCAAAAGAAAGCGGTCTACCGATCAAAACGGTTCGCTATTACGAGGAGCTTGGTTTACTTAACATCTTGGGACGGACAGAAGGCGGCTTTCGGATCTTTGATTCCGATGTGCTGGTGCGCTTAAGCTTCATCAAACGCGCTCAGCGATTAGGATTAAGCTTATTGGAAATCAAGGAACTATTAGAGGTTCACGATCGCGGCAGTTCCCCCTGTGAAGATGTCAAAGTGAAGCTCACAGAACGACTGTCAGAAGTTGATCATCAAATTCAACAGCTACTCTTACTGAAGGGTGAACTCGAAGGTTTGTTAGCGATGCAAGAAACCGAACCTGAAAGCTTTAAAGAAACCATCTGTCCAATCATTGACCATTACTAGATCGCTATAGCAGTTGCGATCGACAGCAAGTTAAGCATTGTATTCTTCTGGCACTGTCTCTTCTAGAGGAAGTGCTTTTAACGCTTAACTTGCTGCAATCTTTCGATCGAAATGTTTTTGAAAAAATCGCTTGACTCTCCAGTGAGCTAGAGAATCTAAAGTAGGGTTAGACAAGCAAAAACGCAAAGAAAAACGATTGCGTTTCATTCAATTCATTCCTCAAAGGCATCACCGCCATGACTGTACAACTCAACGTTCCAAATTTAGCTTGCCCAGCCTGCGTCAACACCGTCACCACTGCAATCAAATCGGTTGATTCAAATGCTGCGATCGAAGCTGACCCAAAGACCAAAGTAGTCAACATCGAAACGCGAGCATCGCAGGATGAAATTGAAGCCGCGATCGCCGCTGTCGGTTATCCTGCTGCCTAGCTTGTTTTCGCCATCCTCATCTGAGCCGTCTGCTTCTACTAGTAGATGGCTCAAGCTTCCTCTTTTCACAAATTTTGAACTCATTTAATACTTCTGCAATCAGGAGGCATCCATGTCTAAAATCGGTTTGTTCTATGGAACACAAACAGGCAACACTCAAACAGAAGCCGAAGAAATTCAGAAGCAGTTTGGCGGCGAAGAAGTTGTCACATTAATTGATATTTCGCAAGCCGAACTGAGCGATTTTGCAAACTACAGTTTCATCATCATCGGCTGTCCGACCTGGAACGTCGGTGAACTGCAAAGCGACTGGGAAGACTTTTTCGAGCAGCTAGACGAGATTGATTTTACTGGTAAGAAGGTCGCGTATTTCGGTGTGGGCGATCAGTCTGGCTATCCCAATTCTTTTCAAGATGCAATGGGCATTTTAGAAGAAAAGATTTCGGAATTGGGCGGTGTAACTCTGGGTTACTGGCCGATCGAAGGCTACGAGTTCGAGGAATCAAAAGCGGTACGTGACGGTCAGTTTGTTGGTTTAGCGCTCGACGAAGACAATCAATCAGACTTGACTGATGAGCGCATTAAAACCTGGGTTGCTCAATTGAAGTCGGAGTTTGCCCTGTAGAAGTAACGGCTTCATCTGGGTGTTTTGAAAAACTTGAGGGTAGCAATGGAAAATACAACGTTGAAGCTGCGCGGCATGAGTTGTGCAGCCTGTGCCAGCAGCATTGAAGAGGCGATTCGATCGACAGCGGGCGTAAGCGAATGCAACGTCAATTTTGGGGCAGAACAAGCGAGCGTCAGCTATGACCCAAAGCAAACCGATATCGAAACAATTCAGGAGGCGATAAATGAAGCAGGCTACTCGGCGCAACCGATTCAAGAGCAAGATTTGTTGAATGGTGAAGATGATGCTGAGCGGCGATCGCGCCAACTCGAATCGCGCCAACTTCAGCGTAAAGTGTGGGTCGGCGGGATTATCAGCACCTTTTTGGTCATTGGTTCACTGCCGATGATGACTGGCCTGCATCTTCCCTGGATTCCCATGTGGATGCACAACTTTTGGCTGCAAGCGGTCTTGACGGCTCCCGTGCAATTTTGGTCTGGCGAGTCTTTCTACATCAACAGTTGGAAAGCCTTAAAGCGACACACTGCCACGATGGATACGCTGATTGCTTTAGGAACAAGTGCTGCCTATTTCTACTCGCTGTTCGTTACACTGTTCCCTCAGTTTTTGACTTCGCAAGGACTAACACCTTACGTTTACTACGAAGTCGCAGCCGTCGTGATTACGCTAATTCTATTAGGTCGTCTCTTTGAAAATCGAGCGAAAGGACAAACCTCCGAAGCGATGCGGAAGCTGATGGGCTTGCAGGCGAAAACGGCGCGAATTGTTCGTAACGGAAAAGAACTGGAAGTGCCGATCGCCCAAGTTCAACTCGATGACATCGTTCTCGTCCGTCCCGGTGAAAAAATTCCGGTTGATGGGGTGATTATCGATGGAACTTCCTCGATCGATGAGGCAATGGTCACAGGTGAAAGTTTGCCCGTCAAAAAGCAAGCGGGCGATGAAGTAATTGGAGCCACGATCAACAAAACAGGTAGCTTCAAATTCCGCGCCACCCGCATTGGCAAAGACACCTTCTTGGCGCAAATTGTCAAACTCGTGCAGCAGGCGCAAGGCTCGAAAGCCCCGATTCAGCGTTTAGCCGATCGCGTCACAGGCTGGTTTGTGCCCGCTGTAATTGCGATTGCGATCGCCACCTTCATCATCTGGTACAACCTGATGGGAAATGTCACCTTGGCGCTCATTACAACGGTTGAAGTGCTGATCATTGCCTGTCCTTGCGCCCTCGGTTTAGCCACACCAACTTCAATCATGGTCGGCACAGGAAAAGGTGCAGAAAACGGCATTTTAATCAAAGGTGCAGACAGTTTAGAACTGGCGCAAAAACTACAAACGATCGTCCTCGATAAAACTGGAACTCTGACACAAGGCAAGCCGACCGTCACCGATTTTGTCACCGTTGATGGCAGCGCAACCGAACTCAAACTTTTGAAACTTGCAGCCTCGATCGAGCGCAATTCTGAACATCCTTTAGCCGAAGCGGTCGTGCAGTATGCCCAATCACAGCAGGTTGAAATAACAGAAGCTAAAGAGTTTGAAGCGATCGCAGGCAGCGGGGTTCAAGGGTATGTGGGCAACCAATTGGTACAAATCGGCACACAGCGCTGGCTGAACGAGTTAGGAATTGAAACTCAAGTTTTACAATCCCAGCGAGACAAGTTGGAGTACCTTGGAAAAACCGTAATTTGGATTGCGATCGATCGCAAAACTAAAGCAATTATGGGAATTGCGGATGCGTTAAAGCCTTCTTCTGCGAGTGCCGTTCGTGCATTGCAGCGGTTAGGACTGGAAGTGGTCATGCTCACCGGAGATAATCGCCGCACCGCAGAAGTGATTGCGCGGGAAGCTGGAATCAAACGAGTGATTGCGGAAGTTCGCCCTGATCAGAAGATCGCTCAAATTGAACAGCTTCAATCGGAACGTAAACTAGTCGCAATGGTGGGAGATGGCATCAACGATGCTCCAGCTTTGGCACAGGCGGATGTGGGCATTGCGATCGGAACTGGAACCGACGTGGCGATCGCAGCCAGCGACATCACCTTGATTTCAGGAGACTTACAGGGCATTGTTACCGCGATTCAACTGTCTCGCGCCACGATGCGAAATATTCGCCAAAACCTCTTCTTTGCCTTTATCTATAACGTAGCGGGCATTCCGATCGCGGCGGGCATTTTATTTCCCATTTTCGGCTGGTTGCTCAATCCGATTATTGCTGGGGCAGCGATGGCGTTTAGCTCCGTGTCGGTTGTCACGAATGCGCTGCGCCTGCGAAATTTTCAGCCCAAAACGATTGCTTAATTACTGCAAACGGAAGGAGAAAAAACAATGAAGCGATCGATCTTTTTCGGCACATTAGTAGGACTTGGATTCCTGCTTGGCGCAATTTCAGGCGCGATCGCGGGCGAGATGCCCGCAGATCACACAATGCCCTCCGAGGCAACGGAATCAGCGCAGTTTCGCCGCATCGACCAGCCGTTGAGCAATAAGGTTGCCGTGACGCTGGGGGGCTTGGGGCTGATGGGCTTAGAGCTTTGGTGGTTTTTGCTCAGTAAGCCAAAGTCGCAAAAGGCGGCAGCACGAAATGGAATTCAAGATGTGGCGATCGCCGTTGATGGCGGCTATGAACCCAGTCGGATTGTGGTCAAAGCAGGGCAACCTGTGCGGCTGAACTTTTTGCGGCATGACCCCAGCAGTTGCCTGGAAGAAGTGCGCCTGCCGGAGTTTCGCATCGCTCAGGCATTGCCGCTCAATGAAGTAACGACAGTGGAATTTACGCCCAATCAACCGGGAAGCTATGAGTTTACCTGCGGCATGAATATGTTTCGCGGCACGATTCAAGTTGAAGCCTAATCGGGCGATCGTCCCACTAGAGCAGCAGATCGATCGCCGCTCGAAGATTTGTCAGTTCGCCCTCAAAATTGCCGCTTTCAGCCGCCTCGACGAAGCAGTGTTCCATGTGGTCGGCCACGATCAGGTGAGCGACTTTGCTGAGTGACGATCGCGTTTATCAACTATTAGTCCCATTTTTGATTCAACCGTCTTACACCGATAAATGGTGAGCTTATCAGCGGTTGCTAAATGAGCAGCAGCATACGATCGAAAAAGCAAACACCCAACGGATTGAACGCAAGCGTTTAACCTTGAGAACGCGAGTCAAGCGACTAGCAAGAAAAACAGATTTGTTTTTTAAAGACTGAGGAGGTGCACGATGCTGTAATTAGATTGTTTATCAACCATTATGGGTTTAGACGAGCGATATGATTGCATCTTCACGCCTCTAAAACACTACCTAAAAAGGTAGACGCTACTTTTTCAAAATTCTTTGAAAAACTGCTTGACTCTCCAGTTGACCGGATATTCTACAGTAATAAGCAGTTGAGAAAATAATCTTATTTCTGCAAGTGAGCGCTGCTTGAAAGCGCTGTCTGAACTAGCAAAATCAGAATCTGAAATCATTCTCCGAAGCTTCCAATACTACTTCCTAACTACTTTCGAGAGGTTTATCATGACGACGCTGAACAACAAAATGGCAGAAACAAATACGAAGAATGTCACGGTTTATCGGATGTCGATGCCTGAGCATGAGTGTCCTTGGGGACTTCGAGCGATCAAGCTACTTCAAGAGCAAGGGATCGAATTCGATGATGTGAAACTGCGATCGCGCGAAGAAGTTGATCAATTTAAGGCAAAACATGGCGTTGCAACCACACCTCAAATTTTCTTTGGTACAGATCGAATCGGAGGCTATACCGATCTTGCTGAACGGCTAAAAGTCGAAGCTGAAAAAGCCGAATACTCTTACACGCCAGTTGCCGCAGTCTTCTCGACGGCTGGACTCATGGCATTGGCGACATCGCTCGGAATCTCTGGGTTTATGGGATTTTCGCTTTCAATGCTGGCATCTCTCAAGCTCATGGATTTGAATGCGTTTGCTGAGAGCTTCGAGAAGTATGACCTTGTGACCAAGCGCTTGAAGCCCTACGGAAAGATCTACCCGTTTGCTGAGTTATTGATCGGGCTTGGGTTTCTTTCTGGTATTGCACCGCTAGCAACTGGGATTGGATCATTGGTTGTCGGTGTCAGTGGAACGATCTCAGTGTTCAAAGCCGTTTATATTGACAAGTTGGCATTGAACTGTGCTTGTGTGGGCGGCAATTCCAAAGCGCCATTGGGTGTCGTGAGCTTTACTGAAAATTTGATCATGGCGGTAATGGGTGGAATGTTGACCTTTTCTTCATTGTCAGAGGCAAATATTCAGCCAATGAAAGCCTTAGAAACACTTCCGTCTGCTGTTGTCCAGGTGCAAGAAAGCGAGAGAAATCAAGCACGATGAGTTAGAGGATTGAGATTCATTGATCGCAAATTCAGCTACCACTTATCACATTGAATTTGAGTCACCTGTCAATCTCATGAGCGCGATCGCTTTTCAGAAGCAAGCTATTTCTAAAACAATCAGGTCATGGATTCATCTAATTTTTCAGCCCAAAATTCGCCTTCTGAAAGGGCATCTAGTCCTCGTCGCTCTCGTGTGTGGTGGTTGCTTGGGTTATTGCTGCTTGGCGGCGGAGGTTTAGGAGTTTGGCAAGTTCTGGCAAGGCGTGAGCCAGTTCCAGTCACTGCCCCGCCGCCTGCAATGCCTGTCAAAACTCTGACCTTGCAATCGCGCATTCTGCAAGAGCGATCGGAGTTGATTGCCAATTTGCGATCGCGCCGCTCTGTCACCCTGCGTCCCCAAATTCAAGGACGAGTCACTCGCATTCTCGTCACCCCAGGAACGCAAGTCGCAGCCGGGACAGTTCTCGCTCAAGTTGATTCTGCTCAACAACAAGCAGTCGTAAACAGTAACAGCGCAGTGACTGAATCGGCTCAGGCTGAGGTGGCAACTGCGAGGGCAAACTTGCGAGCGCTCGAAGCAGAACGTCGATCGAAGCTGGCTGATGTGAATCTAGCTCAACAAGACTACAGTCGTTATGCTCAATTGGCACAAGCAGGAGCAATTTCGCAGCAGACCCGCGATCAATATGCCAATCGCTTGGAAGTGGCGAGAGCAAGTCTTGGCGCGGTTGAAGAACAAATTCAAGCACAGCAGGCGACTGTCATTCAGGCAGAGAGAGGAGTGCAAGAAGCGCGATCGCGCACTCAAGAGCAGCAAGTTCAGCTTCAGTTCTTTCAAATCACAGCGCCCTTTCAAGGAACAGTGGGGGATATTCCAGCAAAAGTTGGCGATCTAGTTGATTCTTCGACTCAGATCGTGACGGTTGTTGACAATACTGCCCTAGAAGTCAATTTTTCAATTCCAGCCGAGCAGGTTTCTCAAGTGAATATTGGAGATTCAGTTGAGATAGTAGACAATCGCGGACAGGGCTTGGGAACGAGTCGCGTGTTCTTCATTGCTCCGAATGCAACAGGGACAACTCAGTCGATTTTAGTGAAAACGTTGATTGATAATCCTGATGGGCAATTGAGAACTGAACAATTTGTTCGAGCAAGAATCATTCAGAGTCAGCGTCCGGGTGTCGTTGTTCCCGCAACAGCGATTACACGATTAGGCGGAGAGGCGTTTGTCTTTGTGGTTGAGCCTGCTCAGTCTGGTTTTGTGGCGCGGCAGCGACTTGTGAAATTAGGCGCGATCGAAGGCAATAATTATCAAGTTCTCGACGGTTTACGTGCAGGAGAAAGAGTCATTGTGTCCGGTGTGCTGGCGCTCAGAGATGGAATGCCGATCGCGCCTGAATCTTGAATTATCCACTTCACTCAAATAAGCTGTATGTTTGTTGATTTTTTCATCAAGCGACCTGTTTTCGCGATCGTCACCGCTTTAGTGATGGTCGTTGTCGGACTCGTGAGCCTGCCCACTCTACCTGTCGAACAATATCCGGATATCAGCCCCGCTCAGATTACGGTAACGGCAAGATATACGGGTGCAAATGCTCAAGTCGTTGAGGACACGGTAACAACCATTCTAGAGCGTCAAATTAACGGCGTTGAAGGGATGAGATACATGGCTTCAACAAGCAGCAATGATGGGACGAGTACGATCGTCGTCACGTTTCAGCAGGGTTATAACATTGATGTGGCGGCATCGGATGTTCAAAATCGAGTGCTGCAAGTTCAAGCCCAACTGCCGCAAGTAGTTCAACAAACTGGAGTTATTGTCTCAAAACAATCAACCGCGATCGTTCTCGCAATGGCGCTGTACAGCGAGGACGATCGCTACAGTGACACTTTTATTAGCAACTACGCCGATCTTTATGTCCTAGATGCTCTGCGACGAATTCAGGGCGTGGGTAATATTCTAACCTTTGGTGAACGCCGTTACGCAATGCGGGTTTGGCTCGATACCAATCGGCTTGCCAGCCGTAATCTGACAGCTCAAGATGTGATTAATGCCTTGAATCAGCAAAACGTGCAGCTTGGGATTGGGAGCATTGGACAGCCGCCTGTTTCAGATGAGCAACTATATCAAATCGACTTGCAAACAAGCGGTCGGTTGAAAGAGCCAACCGAATTTAAAGAGATTGTACTAAAGGCAGAATCAGATGGCACATTAGTCAGACTCAAAGATGTCGGGCGCGTTGAACTTGGAGCCGAAAACTACAGTTCATTTGCCAGCTATCGGGGTCGTGTTTCTGTCGGATATCAGGTGATCCAGATTCCAGGCAGTAATGCTTTAAACATTGCAAAAGCAGTTAAAGCAGAAATGGAGCGACTGTCTGAAAACTTTCCACCTGGACTGACTTTTGATATTCCGTATGATTCTTCTCTATTCATCGAGGCATCTTTTCAGGAAGTAGTCAGGAGCTTATTCGAGGCAATTATTCTGGTTGTGATGGTAATTTTCGTGTTCCTGCAAGACTGGAGAACCACAATTGTTACAGCGATCGTGATTCCAGTTTCGTTGATTGGAACATTTATCTTTGTCAAATCCTTTAACTTCTCGCTCAATAGTTTGACGCTCTTTGGATTAACGCTTGCGACTGGGATGGTGGTGGATGATGCGATCGTCATCGTCGAAGATGTAACTCGATTGATTCAAGAGAAAAATCTGAGTCCGTTTCAAGCCACGATCGAGGCAATGCGCGAATTATTTGGAGCAGTAATTGCGACTTCGCTGGTTTTGATGGCGGTCTTTGTTCCAGTCGGCTTTTTCCCAGGTGTGACAGGACAACTGTACAAGCAGTTTGCATTGACGATCGCATTTTCTGTCACGATTTCAACCATCAACGCTTTGACGTTAACGCCCGCACTCTCGGCTCTTTTGCTGCGCCGACAACCCAGACCGAGCGGTTGGTTAGGATGGCTTGCAGCTCGATTCGATGGCTTTCTAGATTGGTCGCGCCGAGGATATGCTCAGGTATTAGCAAAACTGACGCGCATTAGAGCGATCGTCATGGTGATTTTTATCGCTTCTCTAGGTGTTACGGCTTGGCTCTATCTATCACTGCCCCAGGCATTTCTGCCCGAAGAGGATCAAGGCTACTTTATCAATCTGATTCAAGGAGCCGATGGAACGTCTTTGAACTATACAAAGCAAATTGTGGATCAGGCAGAACAGCAGCTTCTCAAGGTTCCAGAAGTTCGAGCTACTTTTGCAGTTGGAGGCGTAGGATTTAGCGGGAATGCTCCCAATCGTGGGTTTATGTTTGCGCCGCTCAAATCCTGGGATGAGCGACAAAACCCAGATCAAAGCGTTTCCGGGATTCTCAATCGCGTCAGAGCAGGATTGATGTCAATTCCTCAAGCTCCAGTTCTAGCAGTTAATCCACCTACAATTCCAAGTTTGGGCAGTGTTGGCGGGTTCGTGTTTCAACTGCAAGATCGCAGCGATCGCACCACAACCGATCTTCAAAAGCTCGATCAGATCAAAACTCAGTTGGTTCAGAAAGCAAATCAAACGCCTGGACTACAAGCGGTATTCAGTACCTATACTGCCAACGCGCCGCAGCTTTTGCTAGAAGTCGATCGAGCCAAAGCGGAAGCATTACAAGTGTCGGTCGATGAAATCTTCAGCACCTTACAAACTTATATCGGCTCTCGCTACGTGAATGATTTTAATGCCTTTGGTCGCACCTATCGGGTTTATGTTCAAGCCGATCAGCAGTTCCGCTCTACTCCAGAAAGTATCGAGCAATTGTACGTGCGATCGCGACGAGGTGAAATGATCCCACTCAAAACTTTAGTCACGCTTGTTCCTACCACCGGAGCGCAGACGATTAACCACTACAATTTGCATCGATCGATTGAGATCAACGGAGCAGCCGCACCGGGATTCAGTTCTGGACAAGCCATTCAAGCCATGCAGAAACTAGCGGCTGAAGTTCTTCCGCCTGATACGGGATTTGAATGGTCAGGGATTTCGCTGGAAGAACTCGAATCGGGAGGACAAGCACCGATTATTTTCAGTTTAGGAATTTTCTTTGTGTTCCTTGTACTGGCAGCGCAGTACAACAACTTTATTGACCCTTTAATTATCATGCTGTCTGTGCCACTTGCGGTTCTCGGTGCGTTGTCGGCTCAAGCTTTGAGGGGGTTGTATAACGATGTGTACTGTCAAGTTGGGCTAGTGATGCTAATCGGACTTGCAAGTAAGAACTCGATTCTAATTGTGGAATTTGCCAATCAACTGCGATCGCAAGGACGCTCTTTAGTTCAAGCAGTTGTGGAAGCGGCTCAAGAACGACTGCGCCCAATTTTGATGACCGCTATCGCTACGCTGCTTGGAAGCTATCCCTTATTAGTCGCGACTGGAGCCGGAGCCGCCAGCCGTCGATCGCTCGGTACAGCAGTATTTGGCGGCATGTTCGTGGCAACGTTTCTGAGCTTATTTGTTGTTCCCATCTTGTACATCGTGGTGAAGTCGATTCAATCAAAGTTAATGGGAGTGCCACGTCGCAGCCCTGAATCGGTCAAGCCTTTATAGTACTGGATCAAGCATTAAGCTTTTGTTTGAGTTGAGCGACTCAGGCTTCACTGCGATTGTCGCTCAAGTCTGATTGATTACTTTCGTCAAGGGCAAGTCCAACAAACTTTCCGTCCCGTACTGCTTTTGATTCGGGGTCAGCATCGATTGCAAGTTGCCATTGCCTTGATGATCCTTGCAGATAATGCTGCGATCGCTTCTGCCATTCGGACTCGATCGCGCAGAACCATTTTCAGGGTGTAAGAGTCGATCGCACCAGCGATGATTTACGCTGTTTGCTTGATTCTCACACCTTGAAAACTGACAGTCTTGGAATTGAGCTTTACTGCGGCACTGTTTCTAGCGAGTTGCGAAAGTTCTTGTTGCCCTGATATCCGGAGAGTTGGGCAAGCTCGTCCAGCGATTGAGTTCCCGTAACGGTTTGACCGTTGATTACCCAGGTGGGAAAGCTTTGAACGTTCGCCGCTTGGCAGCGAGACATTTCGGTGTTGGGGGCGTCTTGGGCACATTCAACGTAGGGAATGAACTGCGCGGCTTCTTGACCAAAAAGCTGCTTTTGATCGTGACAGTGTGGACACCAGTAAGCTCCATAAAATTCCGCTCCGATCGACTGGAGGTGCTTTGCCAGATTAATTTCTGCCGCACCCGATCGCGTCGTGATGTTGTAGCCAGGTGCCTGCTCAGCGGAAGACTCGGCGATCGCTGGATTATTCACATTGGCATAAACGCCCAGTGTGCCGACTAGCACAATCACGCCGACGATCGCGCCGCTGAAGAACAGTTGTCCACTATCTTGCCAGTCTCGCCCAATCAGCGACAGGATGAACAAGCTCAACGACAAAAAGGCTGATGCAATGCAGTAAACGCAAACGGTTTTAATCTCAAATGCCAGCAGATACAGCAAGTAGCCGCTAAACACCATCATGGCGGTGCTACCCAGAAATAGCAGCAGTCCGGTTGTGTTTTCAACCTTGGCTTGCAGGTCGGATTTCTTGTTGATCAGCAGTGGCGCGATCGCAAACGCAACCATGCTGAGATATGCCAGCAGTCCAAACAGCGCCAGCGGTTGACCAAATACGGTTGCATACGGACTCGACAGCACAATGTCGCAGCCGCTCGTCGGGCAAGCCGCTTCGTTGCCCGTGAATTTGGTGTAGGTCAAGTAGGCAGTGACGGCGGCTCCGATCGAGGCCAGTCCCGCAATCAGCAGGCGTGACCAGCGTTGAATCCAAGGGGTAGATCGTTGACGTGGCATGAGAAGGTTTTGTGTGAAATAAACGACTATTTGAGAACTCGCGAGGCGTTGAAGATGGCGAGGAGCGCGACACCGACATCGGCAAAGACGGCTTCCCACAGCGTTGCCAGCCCGATCGCCCCTAGCGCAATGAAGATGGCCTTGATGCCCATTGCCAGGACGATGTTTTGCACCACGATCCGGCGCGTTTTGCGAGCAATTTGAATCGCCTCCGCCACCTTGGACGGGGCATCGGTCATGATCACCACGTCTGCGGTTTCGATCGCGGCATCTGATCCCAGTCCGCCCATCGCCATCCCAACATCGGCTCTGGCGATCACGGGCGCGTCGTTGATGCCATCGCCGACAAAGGCAATTTTGCTTTTGCCTGCCCGACTCAAGAGCGTTTCGATCGCGTTGACCTTATCTTCTGGCAACAGTTCCGCCATAAAGGAACTCAAGCCCAAGTTTTCTGCCACTCGTTGAGCCACCGCTTTGTTATCTCCGGTGAGCATCACGGTGTTTTCAACACCAAGGGCTTTGAGGTCGCGGACGGCTTGAATCGCGTCATCTTTGATTTCATCGGCAATCAGAATGTATCCGGCGTAGCGGCCATCGACGGCGAGATAAACGATCGTGCCGCCCACATCACAGGTGTCGTGAGCAATCTTCTCGCGGTGCATCAGGCGATCGTTTCCCGCCAGAACCGTTCGATCGCCGACTCTCGCTCGAATGCCGTGCCCTGCAATTTCTTCGTAGTCTGTCACGTCACTTTCGGCGATCGCCTGCCCGTAAGCTTCGCGAATCGACTGCGCGACCGGGTGATTGGAATGCACTTCTGCTTTGGCGGCTAGGGTCAGCACTTCTGAGCGCGAAAATCCGTTTCTCGTTTCGATTTGGCTCACCTTAAA
>NZ_JACJPO010000008.1 GCF_014696105.1 Microcoleus sp. FACHB-1515 | reverse complement strand
AGCACGCCGAACCAGCCCACGTACAGGCGGTTCTCGGTGCTGGTCACCCACTGGCAGAACCGCTCCCACATCGTGGCGCTTTCGCGCCGCTGTAAGGTGGTTGTCATGGTATTAGAGCCGTTGTCACAATGATTGGTATGAATTCAGGCAAGTTTCTTTGCCCTTGTGTTTAGATTAATGGATTTGTTGAGATTTGTAAAGACCCTGTTTCAAAAAACTTTGTCGGCCACTGAAATTAGCCAGGAGGCCACTGCATCGATCGCCCGCCGAGAATGTGCAAATGCAGGTGATACACCGTTTGTCCGCCATCGTTCCCGGTGTTGATAACGACGCGATAGCCGTTGGTGAGTCCTGCTTGCTCGGCGACGCGCTTGGCTGTCATCAACAAGTGCCCCAAAATTCGATGATCTTCGGGTTGAGCATCTGAGAGTTTGGTGATCGGCTGCTTGGGGATCACGAGCAGATGCACAGGCGCTTGGGGATTGACATCGCGAAAGGCCAGAGCCAGATCGTCTTCGTACACGATGTCAGCGGGAATTTCGCGGCGAATGATTTTGCCAAAAATGGTATCGGTTTCGCTCATGGTAGTTTTGCCAGTCTTGCCCCTGCAATTCTATAGCGCTTCACTGCGCGATCGATCCCGCTGCATTTGTTCAGCCCAATCGATCGCCCTAATTTCAAGAACGACTCAAAAACTGAACAAGCGGTTGGAAGACCAAAATCAAATCGGGCTGGCTGACGAGCAGCGTGGGAAACGATCGATCGCGATAATTTTCTCCTGCTTGTAGCGGAAATATTGGCTCAGGCTCCAGCGGCATCCACATGGCTCCGGCAGCCTGTGCGATCGCCCAAACTGCGGCAATATCCCAGATTTTTGGGGTTGCTTCCACTGCGCCCAGCGTTGCACCTGCGGCCACCGTCAGCAAATTGTAAGTGGCAACACCCAGCATCCGAATTTTGCAGGGAAACGGATTTTTCAAGGCCGAAACGCTGCGGGCGCAAAGATTAAAAAAGTGGTTGGCAGTCAGTTTGTCGCTGCTGACGTGAATGGGCTGGTGATTGCGAAATGCTCCGGTAGGGCCAGTCAGTCCGCTACTGCCGTACCAGTAGCCGTAAAAGGATTGATTGAGCGGCGGCAAATGCACGTAGCCAAAGACGGGTGTTCCCTGATAGAGCAGGCCGATCGAAATGCCCCAGATTGGCAAGCCTCTCGCAAAATTGGTTGTGCCGTCCAGCGGGTCGATCACCCAGCACCAATCACCATTTGGCAACATATGCTCGACTTCTTCAGTGAGAACGCCGTGATCGGGAAATTGAGCAGCGATCGCGGTTCTAATTGCTTCATCTGCCCAGCGATCGGACTGTGTGACCAAGCTACCATCCGCTTTTTCTGCTGCCTGGACACGGCCAAAATCGGCAAGAAGCTGCTGGCCGACCTGCGCGGTTGTCGCTTCAGCAAACTGGAGAACTTCAGTCCAAAAATCCATCGGTGGCAAACTCTGGAGGGGCGGCTTTGCTCAGTTTGCCATAAGTCTTTTGCCATAATGCTAAGGATTCGTTGGAGCAGCTTGGCGATCGCCCCTTAGCTAGCTAGAGCAGAGCCGCCGGAAATATCGAAAATGACTGCCCCAGCAGGGATCGAACCTGCAACCGTGCGGTTAACAGCCGCCCGCTCTGCCACTTGAGCTTTGGGGCAACGAGTTGGTGCGGATACGGTTGGAATTTGAATCCGCATCCTGAGATTGGGTCGCAGCGGCGGGAGTTGAACCCGCAATGACCAAGGTATGAGCTTGGCGCTTTGTCCATTAAGCTACGCTGCAACACAGTGGAGTCCGAGGTGGGAATCGAACCCACGCTGTCAGTTTTGCAGACTGATACCTTCCCACTTGGTGACTCGGACATTGAGGTAAGGATGAAAAACTCAGTCCTCGTTCCTCATTTCAAGCGAGGCTGACCAGATTTGAACTGGCGACTTCCTATTCGACAGATAGGCGCTCTTGACCAACTGAGCTACAGCCCCAAAAATGTCAAAAAGCTGAATGGATCAACTGTTTGACAAGTTGAAAAATGGCATTTTGTTTTCAAGGTTCATGTGGCGATCGCTCGCTCGGTCAATGCAATCAGCCAATCGCCTAAAGCAAGCCGCGCCGTTCCAGAAAATAGAGATGTTCGAGCTTGCGAATGGCTTGGATGCGATCGCTTGAACGAATCCTTTTGTCCTGCATGGGCTGATTCGGTCTGCGCGGTTTCCAAAATCGACGGGCTGGAATGGGATGTAGGAAACAGAGGTTCATCGGGTTGCCTCCTGCCGTGTTCCTTTGATACTACAGTTATACTACAAACGCGCTACAGGTTGTCAAGGACTTTCTGAAACTTTTTTGGAAGGTTTTCTCCAAGCCCGCTTTTCCCTGCGATCGCACCAACTTTAAGCGTCCAAATCTGCTGCTCGTTTGGCTGACGCTTCGACTTTCCACTCGCTTTCAGGCAACCGCCAATATTGACCGCGATCGCGTGCCATCAGCCGATAGCCGATGAATTCTCGTCGCAGCGTAGCCGAATCGGAATGATAGCGCTGCAAAATTTCGTTGAGCGATCGCTCTGAATAAATCCTGTCCGGCTCGAACTTGCGTACCAGCCATTGCAGAACGACAAGGCGCTTTTTCCGACTGGCAGGAATTTCCTTGAGGCGACCATCAACCAAAAAGCTTTGCAATACTTTTTCTTCCCAAGCGGTGCCGTCCACTTCCGCTGTCAGAACTTGCTCAGCAGTCAGCAACATCTGGTTCAGCCGTTGTAGTTCTTCTGGATCGAGGCGATAGAGGTGCGTGTTGCCCTGCGATCGCATCTGCACCAGATTTAGCGCTTTGAGCTTGTTCAAATGATGCGAAACGGTCGGCTCTTTCAACCGCAGCAAGGCCGCCAGTTCCTCGACGCTGCATTCGCGCTGTGCCAAGATGCCGACCAGCTTCAGCCGACTTTCGTTCGCCAGCGCTTTAAAAAAGTTCAGCAACATCTCAAACTCTCGATCGCTCATACTACTTCGACATTCATCTAATTAGAACTATATCGAAATAGGTCAAAGTACGGCACACAAGAATTTCGCTGTCTGGACAAACATGACATCCGGATAAACGTGACAAAACTCTAAATTTCGATGAGATTCTGCCGCCGCGCTTATATTGGTGGAGCGATCGACCATCGGACAGATAGCGAAGGAGCGCAAGCGATGATGATTCGCGGCATTGAAGGCATGACCCCAGAGGCGATCGACGCCGAGCTACAGCGGGGCGCAAAATTTGTGTTGTTTCAATACTGCATTTCCGTTTTGATTTTGACGTTCAAGCGTCCGTCTGACATTTACTTTGTCAAATCGAATGAAAGCGCGATCGTCAAAGGCTTGCGGTTCTCGCTGATTTCCTTCTTTTTGGGCTGGTGGGGTATTCCTTGGGGGCCAATTTACACGATCGGCACTTTCATCGTAAATTTCAAAGGCGGCAGAGACATTACGGCTGAAGTAATCGGCTCATTCAATCAGCCATCTGATGATTGATGAAGGGTTGTTGGCGATCGTCCTGTTGGCTCGTCGATTTGCGATTTAAGCAGTCAAAAAACACTGGCGCACTCTTTGAGCTTCATTCAGTCACTTTTTCTCATCAAAAATCAGCCCGTATTGTCGATTAACAGACAGCACGGGCTGATGATTTTTAAGTCAATCGGGGCGATCGACTAAATTATCGACCGATTCCCAAATAGCGGAAACCTGCTTGCTCTAGGGCTTCTTGGTCAAGGAAGTTGCGACCGTCAATCATCACGGGATGAGTCATCAGCGCCGCCATCTTTGCATAGTCGAGCGTGCGGAACTGCTTCCAGTCGGTGACAAGAACCAGCGCATCGCAACCATCGGCCAAGCGCTCTGCATCGGTTTCGACGATGACGTTTGAGAGACCATGCCGCAATCCGGTCTGCGAAACCAGCGGGTCAAACGCTTTGACCTTGGTGCCCAGTCGGGTCAACTGCTCAATCAGGTCAAGGGCGGGCGCATCGCGCATGTCATCCGTGTCCGGCTTGAAGGTGAGACCAAGCAGGCCGACCGTTTTGCCCTTGAGGATTTTGAGAACTTGCTGGAGCTTTTCCACCGTCACCAAACGCTGACGCTGATTGACGCTGACAGCAGCTTTAAGCAGTTGCGCTTCATAGCCGTAGTCATCGGCGGTGTGAATCAGCGCGGCAACGTCTTTGGGAAAGCACGATCCGCCCCAGCCGATTCCAGCTTGCAGAAATTTACTGCCGATGCGCGAATCGAGGCCAATGCCTTTGGCGACCTGCGTCACGTCTGCCCCAACCCGATCGCAAATATTCGCCACTTCGTTGATAAAGCTGATTTTTGTTGCCAAGAAAGCGTTCGAGGCATATTTCACCATTTCCGCCGAACTGATGTCGGTCACAACAACGGGAACGGTGGGCAGCGATTTGTCTTCGGCAGCTTCGCGAGCGACGATCGGCGCATAAAGCTCTTTCATCAGTGCGATCGCTCGCGGGCTGCTGCTGCCCAACACGATGCGATCGGGGTTGAAGGTGTCGTAGATGGCGCAGCCTTCACGCAGAAATTCCGGATTGCTCACCACATCAAAATCTGCCGTAATTTCCGGCAGCACATCGACGCCACCAGCAGGAATCAGTGATTTTTGCCGTTCCGCAATGCCATCGAGCACGATCATCCGCACCCAGTCGCCCGACCCGATCGGCACAGTGGACTTATTCACGATGACCTTATAGCCGCCGTTGAGATGTGCACCGATACTGCGAGCGACCGCCTCGACATAGCGCGTGTCACTTTCGCCCGTCGGCAGGGGCGGCGTTCCCACTGCAATAAACAGAATTTCACCATGCTCAACGCCTCTGGCGATGTCGGTCGTAAATTCGATGCTTTGCGATTGAATCGCATTCTGCATCAGTTCCGACAGGCCAGGCTCAAAAATGGGCGACTGCCCTGCCTGCATCAGTTTGACTTTTTCTTCATTGTTGTCTACGCAAATGACTTGATGACCAATGTGCGCTAAGCACACACCCGTCACCAAACCAACGTATCCAGTACCAATGACACAAACACGCATGAAGTTAACTCCTTTTGGGTGCAGATGGATAAGGGAAAGGGGGGGAGTGTCAGGTGTTGAGTATCGGGTATCAGCAGGCAGCCGACGCCCGATATTTCTTGTACAAGCCAAACAGGCTGTTACAAAACAGGCTGTGCGGCGCGGGCATCACCCAGGCGAGCACGGAAATCGTCGATCGTGCGCTGAAGGCCATCTTG
Organism: Microcoleus sp. FACHB-1515; assembly: GCF_014696105.1. Lineage (GTDB taxonomy): Bacteria > Cyanobacteriota > Cyanobacteriia > Elainellales > Elainellaceae > JAAUTJ01. The sequence continues at coordinate 102,906 of NZ_JACJPO010000008.1, read as the reverse complement.
CAGCAGCACGGTCGGCTGCCAGCCCAGATGAGTTTGGGCACGGGTGATGTCGGGTTTGCGGCGGCGCGGATCGTCTTGCGGCAGCGGCTCAAACTTCAAAGGCACATCAGGATTGACCATTTGCTGCACGGCTTGGGCAAGCTGCAAGATCGTGTATTCGTCGGGATTCCCCAAATTCACAGGGCCGATGAAATCGCCGTTCATCAAGCGCATCAAGCCTTCGACCAGATCTGAGACGTAGCAAAAGCTGCGAGTTTGTGCGCCTTCACCGTAGATGGTGAGCGGCTGACCGCACAAGGCTTGCACAACAAAATTGCTGACGACGCGCCCGTCGTTTTCGAGCATTCGGGGGCCGTAGGTGTTGAAGATGCGGGCAACGCGAATGTCTACATCGTTTTGGCGGTGATAGTCAAAGGCTAAAGTTTCAGCAACGCGCTTGCCTTCGTCGTAGCAGCTTCGGATGCCGATCGGATTGACGCTGCCTCTGTACTCTTCGGGCTGCGGATGCACTTCCGGGTCGCCATAGACTTCTGAAGTTGAAGCGAGCAGAAATCTAGCTTTGACGCGCTTGGCAAGACCAAGCATATTCAGCGTGCCCATCACGTTGGTCTTAATCGTTTTGACCGGATTGTACTGATAGTGAACGGGCGAAGCAGGACAAGCCAGATGATAGATCTGCTGAACTTCCAGACGAATTGGCTCGGTGATATCGTGGCGAATCAGTTCAAAATATGGATGGTTTAGCCACTTGAGGATGTTGCGCCTGTCTCCGGTGTAGAAGTTGTCGAGGCAGATAACTTCGTGCCCCGCTTCCATCAGGCGATCGATCAGATGGGAGCCGATGAAACCTGCGCCGCCCGTGACTAAGATTCTCATGATTGATGTGTTGCGAGTTGAACAAGGTTATAAAAAGGCAGTGTAATACTCGGTTTGAGCCAAGCAAACTTCTTGATGCCTGTTTTTCACCCAAAGCTAACTTCTAGGTTGAATCCTGTCTAGTCCAATTCAGATTTCTGCTGGTCACTCTAGAAACTTAACAGTAATTCCAGAATTGCATTGCGAAATTGTCGAGATTCATTCCAAGATTTACAGGCACTTTACTTTATCTTTATGCTGATTACAGCAAGTCCAAACCCTCTATGCCTCCTGTACCCAAGCTCGCAAAGTTCGCAGTGCTTGGGGCAACCCGATCGCATCGCTATGTTCAAGAAACTGCACGACACGATCGGTAGTCAGCATTGGAAAGGCTTGGCTATTCGGTGTTTCCACGTAGCGATCGCCCTGAAGCTGATAGAAGGTGAGCGTGCCTTTGAGCAGTGCTTCTTCTCCGGCCTGCGTCACATAGCGCCACACTTCAGAAATCTCTAAGGCGGCATAGATTGCCAGCTTGTTAATCGCGCTTTTGGTGATGGCAACTTCGACGACCAGATCCGGCGGCAAATCGCGCATCAAATCTACAACGCGCCGATCGAGCGGGGCAGGGCGATCGAGATAGTAGCTCGAATCGGGTTCGGTCGCGCACAGCAGGTCAGCCCGCTTGAGCAAAACGGCACCTTCTGCGCTGACTGAGACATTCAGTTCATCGGCCAACAGCAAAATCAGCGATTCAATCAGTTGATTGCAGCGCTGGTGTTCGGCTGTGGGCGTCATCAATTCCAGCCGCTTGCGATCGAATGTGAGATAGCTCGTGCGATCGTCGCCGAGTTCTTGCAGCAGCATTTCAAACTGCTGCCAGCTCACGTCTGGTAGAATCACGCGCTGTTCACCAGGAATCGGTTTTTTGCCCATGCCGCTGTCACTGATTGCAATCTTCTATGAGTATGCGGCAAATGGGGTGTCACGAAGTCCGTTCCGGCAGGCCGCGATCGACTGTTGGCTAGTATTCGAGAAACGTAATGTCGTAGGAGGACGGAGTTGAAAGTGCGCTAGGGAGTGCGGGTGCGATCGATCGGGTGCGAATAGCGCTGCGATTTTCTTCAAGAATGGCGCGATCGGTTTCGATTTGGTTCAGGCGATCGCGAATCAAGGCCTGGCGAGCTTCGAGTGTGATTAGCTCTTGCTGAAGGCGGTTTTTTTCGCTGACGAGCTTGTGCAGGTCAAGCAGGATGCTGGCTTCCGTTTGCTGGCGGGGCATCGTGCTGATTTGGGGAGGATTGTGGGGGATCGGATGCATTGCGGTTTGAGAAATCGATGCTGCTAGCATTCCCAAACTCGATCGCATTCTCCTTACCGTGCTCATCTTTTTATACTGCATCGATTCGCTTTGCTCTGCGAAACGAATCGATGCAGAGAATACTCAGCGAACTCGCAAGCAGTACAAATTTTGGGTATGGGTGCGACCTGTCGTGATCCTACAGATGCATCATGTTGGTTCAATGCCAGTTCAAACAACACAAAAAGCAGGCCATTTGGCCTGCTTTTGAACTAGCAAAAACTGCTAGCTGGTGACAAAACGAACTTAGTCGATCGCTTTCTTGATTTTATCTTTGACATCTTCACCAGCGTTGCGAATTTCAGCTTCGCCCTGCTTGGCTTTGCCTTCGGCTTTGTGTTCCGGATCGCCCGTCACATTGCCATATGCTTCTTGAGCTTTGCCTTCAATGTTTTTCGCAGCGTTCTTGGCTTTATCGTCGAGACCCATATCAGTTTCCTCCTGTAGTTTCCATCAAAAGCACTCGATGAAAGTGCCTTGATTTGTTATTAACAATACAAATCATACGAGAAACATCTGCTATCTCAATCCCTCCAGAGTGAGAAGCCGAAGGATAAGGCTGCTCATCCTCAAGAGGCAGATACACAGGCGTTCTAGCTCGCTGATAAGTTCATTCCAAAGAACGATTAATATCGATTAACAAACCATATAGTGTTATACAAACGTTAAGACATCTACAAGTTTTATCAATACTTCAAACCATGTTTTCCACAAACCGAGGACGAATCGCACTCATCTCTGTACATGGCGACCCCGCCATTGAGATCGGTGGAGAAGGGGCAGGCGGACAAAACGTGTATGTCAGACAGGTGGGCGAAGCCTTGGCGCGATTGGGCTGGCGCGTCGATATGTTCACACGCCAAATCGCCGCTGATCAGCCGACGATCGTTCAGCACGCGCCAAACTGCCGCACGATTCGTCTCCAAGCTGGTCCACTGGAATACATTGGTCGCGACGATCTCTTTCCCTATTTGCCGGAATTTGTCGATCGCTTTTTGCGCTTTCAGCATGACGAGCGCACAATTTACCCGATCGTCCACACCAACTACTGGCTCTCGTCCTGGGTGGGCATAGAGATCTGTAAGCGCCAACTCACCAAGCAGGTGCACACCTACCACTCGATCGGAGCCGTCAAATATCAAGCTGTTTCCACGATCCCCATGATTGCCAAAACGCGCCTGGAGACGGAAAAGCGCTGTTTGGAAACGGTCGATCGCGTTGTTGCCACCAGCCCACAAGAAGAAGAACACATGCGGACGTTGATCTCGACGCAGGGCAGCGTGGACATTATTCCCTGCGGCACAGACACCTCAAACTTTGGCAAAATCGATCGCGCTGCCGCTCGTCAGGAACTGGGCTTCTCAGCCGATGACAAGATTGTGCTTTATGTCGGTCGCTTCGATCCGCGCAAGGGCATTGAAACTCTGGTGAGAGCCGTCGGCCATGAAAAACTGCGCGACGTGCCGAACTTGAAGCTGATTATTGCAGGCGGCAGCACGCCCGGACAAAGCGATGGACTGGAGCGCGATCGCATTGAAGGCATCGTGAATCAATTGGGACTGGCCGAAAAAACGATCTTCGCCGGACGACTTGACCACACGCAGCTTCCCGCCTACTATGCGGCGGCAGATGTCAGCGTTGTGCCCAGCCACTACGAACCGTTTGGCTTGGTGACGATCGAAGCGATGGCAAGCGGTACTCCGGTTGTTGCCAGTGATGTCGGCGGCTTGCAGTACACGGTCGTTTCCGGTGAAACAGGTTTCCTGATGCCGCCACAAGATGAAGTGGCGTTTGCGGGCGCGATCGCCCAAATTGTCAGCAGTTCTCAACTGCGCGATCAAATGGGTGCGGCGGCTCGCGATCGCGTCCAGCGGGAATTTAGCTGGGATGGCGTGTCTGAACAGCTTAGCGACCTTTACCTGATGCTGATTGAAGAGTTGTGCAACGAATTCTTCTCGGCTCCGCGTCCGGCACGGCGAGCGAAAGTCAAAGCTGCCGAGGCAGTAGCGGCCAGCGCTGCGGTGGCCGCAGGAACCGTTGCTGCTGTTGCTGCCGGAGCCGTGGCGACTGCGGCAGCAGGTGCGACCGTCAGCGTGTAAGCATCTGGATGGCTCGCTTTAGGTCTTCGGGCGTGCCGATGTCGAGGTATGACCCTTCGGGAAACACTTCAGACTGCACGACAAAACCTCGATCGATCGCCGCCTGAATTACATCTCCGATCGGCAGTTCTCGGCTAGAGGACTGCCGTTCAGTTTCGCGCAGATACTCATGCAAAAATTCAGTGAAGCGCGAACTCCAAGCGGCGATCGCCCACATGTATTTCAAGTCGGTTTGCTGAGGTTTTTCAATAATCTTCAGAACTTGTCCACTGCAATCAAATTCGACCATTCCTGCTTTATTAAACTGCTCGGTTGGAAATAGTCCCAACACAACATCGGCCTGCGTGGTGACAAGTCGATCGAGAATTTTGGCGTAAGCATCTTCCGGTTGAAACAAAATATCAGGAAATCCCAAAACGACGATCGCATTTTGCACAAACGGGTAGGCTTGATCGATCGTATACGGCACACCATGCGACACATGAACGGTTAAATATCCGATGGGCAGATTCACCACTGCCCCATCGCCAAAATAAGCGGGAATATCCCACTTTCCCGGTTTAAGAATAAAAAAAGCTTTGTGAACGCCCGATCGCTGCATTTTCTCTAGCAGATAATGCGCCACGACTTTTGGTCTTCCCTCCGAAAAGCCGATCGGGTAGAGTTCCTTACTTAACGGCAACGGGGCAAGTCGAGTTGCCTGTCCGCCTGCGGGTAAGAGCGCAATAATTTCTGGTGAATCTAAAGAAGTCATAGGAGATAGCAAATTACGATCGCTCCACTCTTTTCAGATGCGAAAAGAAGACATCCGGTAGCTTTCAATTTCCCGACCGAAACTTGATAGGACTAGCCGAAATTCGATCGAATGGGCTAGGTTGGAACTCATGTTGAAGTCTAAGCCCAAAGCTCGATCGCGCAGCAATCCCGGAGCGGTGTCGCCTGCCACGCCAACCGACCCACCGCAATCGCTGAGTTTGAAAGAACGATTGATGCGAAAGCGTAAAGCCGATCGCCTCCGCCAAGCATTGATTCGCTTCACGACGTTCACCGTTTTGTTTGCGACGTTTGTGGGATTTGTCGTTGGGCTGACGATCGCCCCCAAAGCTGGAATTGCCGTTACGGTTGGATTGCTTTACACGGCCTTGTCGTTCAAGTATCCGCGTCAGGCGCTGTGGGCGTTTTTGATCTACATGCCGTTCAGCGGATCGGTGACGTATGCGATCGGCAACAGTCCACTATTGCAGCTTGCCAAAGACGGCTTTTATATTCCAGCTTTGTTTGGTGTAATTCAATATTGCCGTCGCGAAAAACTGCCGATTCTAATTCCGAAACCGCTGATCCCCGCTGTGGGCTTGCTGTTGGCGATCGCGCTGCTCACGCTTATCTTTGTCAATTCACCAGAACAGTTTAATCCTGAAATTCTCGCGCAGGGAGATCAGCCAATTCTGATGGGAATTTTGGGTTTAAAGGTGCTAGTTGGCTATATTCCGCTGATTGTTTGTGCCTACTATCTCGTTCGGAATCGACAGGATTTACTGTTTTTAACTCGGCTGATGATTGCGATCGTCCTTGTCGCTTGTGGACTGGCATTTGTGCAATATTTGCTGCTGAAAATTGGATATTGTGCAGGCACAAGATATTACATCGGTGAAGCACAATTTCGGCCAGATTTAGACGCACGCTGTTTGGTGGGTGGGGCGGTGCTCTACAGTCCCCAGGTCGGACAGATTCGCTTGCCAGGAACGTTTGTTGCGCCTTGGCAGTGGGGCTGGTTTTTGATTTCAAGCTTGTTCTTAACGTTTGCGGCTGCCTTTAACGATCCCCGCAAACGCTGGCGAATTTTGGGACTGACGGCGATCGCTGCTGTCTTCATCATGGCCGTTTTGTCCGGTCAGCGGATTGCGCTGGCTGTCGTTCCCGTCATGTTCGGACTGCTGCTCATTGTGACGGGACAAATGATTTATCTCAAGAAATTTTTGCCGACAGCGATCGCTTTATTTACGCTGCTGGGACTGGTTGCCGTCAACAATCCGCAAGTGCTGCAAGAGCGCATCGCCAGCTTGGAATCGCGCTGGAGTGCTTCACCGCCGCCGCAGTTTGTCTATAACCAGTTTCAGCAGGCGATCGAGGCGCAAACCGGACTGCTCGGCTTGGGATTAGGCCGCGCCACCAATTCGGCTCGCGTCTTTGGCAAAACGGAACTGATCGAAACCTACTATCCCAAGCTGCTGTATGAAATTGGGCTGTTTGGCGTGCTGTCGTTTCTCTTGGTCGTGACGGTTTTGTGCTTCTTGACTCTGCGGGCTAGTCGATCGATTCGCGACAGCAGTTTGTGCAGCTATGGAACGTCGTTTTGGGTGTTTGTGCTGTTTATTAGCTACAACACCTATTTCTATCCGCTTGATGTTGATCCGGTTGCGGTTTACTACTGGTTTTTCGCAGGCGTGATCTTGAAACTGCCAGAAATTGAACGGCAAGAACGGCTCGAAGCCGTTGCTCAAACCAGCGAGACGCCGCTGAGCAAACGCCGCAGACGCCTAAAACGTCCTGGATTTGCTTAGTGGCGATCGCAGGCTATCACCTCGATCGCGCAACAAAAAAGGCCAGTCCGCAGACCAGCCTTTCCTCTGTAACGTTGTTCTCACAAACGGAAAAAATCCAGCCAGCGCGTTCCCACCGCGACGACAAGATTACTTTTCTCTACACATCGATTAATGTGCATTCCAGGAAATAGTGTAGCAGGCTACCGTCCGTCTTGTAACAAAATTTTACAGCTTCTTTGCAAATTTCCCCTGCCGAGCGAAATTTCTGAACCTAGACACTCAACTTGGGCACTTTAAGACCTGCATCTACGTCAAAGCAACGCATTCGCTAGAACTGTATCGTTCATTCATCCAAGGAACTTCGCACATGACCACCTCGACGTGGAATCGCCTGCGCCCAGTTTGCTATTTGAGTGCGTCGATCGCGATCGGCCTGAGTATCGCCGCTCCTGCTCAAGCCAATTTCAAGCAGTCCACGCCCCCGGTGACGAGCGGAACCCGCTTTAGCTGCCAAATGCAAAACGGCCAATACACCGTGATGTATGCCCCAGAAAGTCAGCCTGGACAGCTTTATCCCTGGGCAACGCCGACTGAACTTGGTGGTGGTTGGACGCCCGAACGCCGCTGTGCAGAAATCAGCCGCCGCTTGGAAGAATATCGCCCGGACGGACTGCTGCAACTGCAAACCGGAGTCGAAAATGGTTACAACACCGTTTGCGTCACAACCCAGCAGGTTTCCGGTTGCCGAATTGTGCTGACCGTTCCGCCCGGACAAGACCCGCTGTTGACGCGCGATCGCGTCTTCGAGAACATTGCGGTTGCTGACAGCGGCCAGTCTACTGATGCCGTCACCACGTTTACCGGAGACGATGACGATATTTTGGGTCAAATTGGCAACGTCCTGGGAATTCCGGGAAGCGGGCGATCGCGGCGTCCGGCTGCCAGCATCAATCTCAGGCCGTTTCTCGATCGCGCAGATGGCGGCACGGGAACGCAACTGCGACAAAATTCTCTCAATCCAAATCGCTTCCGTTAAAGCTTGCATGAAGCGGCAGCAATGTTGCGGAGCAGGACGGCGGCGATCGTAGAAACAAACAAACCGTTCGCCGCTAGCCGAATGGCTGTGGGACTCAGTAAACGTGGCACTCGGTAAACGTGATAGTATCCCTGTTGCTGCGTCAATCGGCAACGCGATCGATACCGTTCCGCAAGCAGAGCGATCGCGCCCCACCGTCATTTTTTGTTTTTCCAAAGCCGCCATGCAACTGCAATCTTCGATGCGTCGCACCAAAATTGTCGCAACGATCGGCCCCGCCACGAGTTCACCCGAAGTCCTGCGCGACTTGATCGAAGCAGGCGCAACCACGCTGCGATTGAACTTTTCGCACGGCACGCATGAAGATCATCTACGCAGCATTCGCCTGATTCGCCAAATTTCGTTTGAACTCAATCAGCCCGTCGGAATTCTGCAAGATTTGCAGGGACCAAAAATTCGCCTAGGTCGATTTGAGAATGGTTCGATTATTTTGGCGAAGGGCGATCGCTACATTCTCACCAGCCGCCCCACGCCGGGAACGCAGGAAATTAGCTCGGTGACGTATGAGCCGCTGGCCGATGAAGTTCCGGTCGGCGCAACGATTTTGCTGGATGATGGGCGCGTTGAGATGCAGGTGGAGTCGGTCGATCGCGCCGCTCGTGAACTGCACTGTCGCGTCACGGTCGGTGGCCCCTTGTCGAACAATAAGGGCGTGAATTTTCCAGGCGTCTATCTGTCGATCAAGGCGATGACGGATAAAGACCGTCAAGATTTAGTGTTTGGACTCGATCAGGGCGTAGATTGGGTGGCCTTGAGCTTTGTTCGCAATCCGCAGGACGTGCTGGAAATTAAAGAACTGATTTCCAGCGCAGGCAAAAACGTTCCCGTGATCGCCAAGATCGAAAAACACGAGGCGATCGAGCAGATGGAAGCGATTCTCTCGCTCTGCGATGGCGTCATGGTCGCACGGGGCGATCTGGGCGTCGAACTTCCGGCTGAAGAAGTGCCGATTCTGCAAAAGCGCTTGATTGCAACGGCAAATCGATTGGGCATTCCGGTCATTACGGCCACGCAAATGCTCGACAGCATGGTACACAGTCCCCGCCCGACTCGTGCCGAGATTTCCGACGTGGCGAACGCGATTTTGGATGGAACCGATGCCGTGATGCTTTCAAACGAAACGGCTGTGGGCAAATATCCGATCGAGGCAGTGGCAACAATGGCGCGAATTGCCTGCCGCATCGAGCAGGATGAATCTGCCCGCCGCAATGCCGAAAATGTGCCAGGGCGATCGATCCCGACTGCGATCAGTCAGGCAGTCGGACGCATTGCTGAACAGTTGAACGCCGCCGCGATCATGACCTTGACCAAAACCGGAGCAACCGCCCGCAACGTCTCAAAATTCCGTCCCCGCAAGCCAATTCTGGCCGTGACGCCGCACGTGGATGTGGCACGACAGCTACAGCTTGTTTGGGGCGTGAAACCTTTACTCGTCTTGGATTTGCCTTCAACCGGACAAACTTTTCAGGCGGCGTTGAACGTGGCGCAGGAAAAATCGCTGCTGCGCGAAGGCGATCTTGTCGTCATGACGGCAGGCACATTGCAGGGTGTCGCCGGATCAACAGATTTGATCAAGGTGGAAGTCGTGACGGCAGTGCTGGGTAAAGGCATTGGCATCGGCCAAGGCTCAGTGAGTGGTCGCGCTCGTGTCGCCCACAGCAGTCGCGAGGTCGGCAATTTTAATCCAGGTGAAATTCTCGTCGCGGCCAACACCAGCGCGGACTATGTGGAAGCGATTCGCAAAGCGTCGGGTCTGGTGATCGAAGATGACAGCCTCACCAGTCATGCCGCTGTAATCGGATTGCGGCTGGGCGTGCCTGTGATTGTTGGCGTCAAGAATGCAACTGCACTCATTCGCGACGGGGCAATTTTGACGCTGGATATGCAGCGGGGCTTGGTGTATTCCGGTACGGTTGGCACAATGCAGACCGACGCTGCTTTGTCGCTCTAGCTTGTTCGGCAGGGGCACGGCAGCGCCGCGCCCCTGCCGCTGGTGCGTTTCCAATTTGCAACGTGGTTTACGGGTTCGTTGGAGCGGGTAGGGGCTTGATGTCTTCGTTCTTGCGTAGACGCACCAAAACGTCATAGCGCGTAGTGCGATCGTCCACCACTGCGCCCGTCACGCCGATCGACTGCATTGCCTGAGCAAGTTCGCGGGTCTGCGGCGGCAAGAGGGGAAACAGCAAAAACGGCGTGTCCTGCTGAGTGAGGCGATCGAGGTTGACAAAAAAATGTCCGTTATTCGGAGTCAACGTCGAGTTTGTGGCCGCTTGAAATGCCGGATCAGCCGCGAGTGGCGCGTTGGTTTGCGGCAAGATCGACTGGGCGATCGTGCCATTGAGCGCTAAGAAGGCTACGTTGCCATCCAGCCAGCCGCGCGTGACGCGAATCGCGGAAAACTGCGAAGTCCAGTTGGTTACGGGTTTGCCGCCAATGTCAGCTTGCGATACCTGAAACTGATAGCGCGTCTTCATCGCTTCATCCAGCTTGGCAAGGGCGGCATCGGCAGCGCGGCGATCGCTGGCCTGCACGAGCAGCATTACGCCTGCGCTGGGCGCGGTTCCCGTTTGCGTAAAGGGCACAAGGCCGATCGCAAATTCGCCGTTCATCCAGGCCATCAAGTCTTTGTCCAAGTCGAGTCCGGTTGTGCTGCTGATTGCCCGCCGGAAATTGTCTGGACTCAACTCGCTAGGTGCCGTGACGCGATCGCTGTAGTCCTGCCAAAGCTGCCGCAGATTGCCGCCCGATGCCATCATCAGCGTATCCGCAGGCAAAATGTTGGGCATTCGCTCAGCGGAATTCGTGACGCGATTGCGTACATCGTCGTTCGCTCTGAGCCAGCTTGTGCCCTGAAAGCGAACGCCCTCAGATTCGATCGTGGCCGTTGCCACCATACCCTGATTGCGCTGAAGCGGCGTTAGAATTTGCAGCGGCAGCGGTCGGCTGGCACTGGTTGCCAAAACTGCATTCACAGCAGGGACATTCAGATAGGTTCGGGCAAACGGTTGGGGCGTCTCCAGTCGATTCACGGCCTGCGCGAATCCCGGCGTTTTCACGATCGATGCTCCGCTTTGCTGGGTGTCGATCACCTGCTCGATCGCTTTGGCATCGGGCGAAATCGCAATCAGGCGATTGTCTACAACGGTGTAGGCATAGGATTTTCCGTCGTTTTGAATCGAGCCGATCGACTCACCTTTGTATTCGCGAGTTTGCGCTTGCGACTGACGATTTGAGAAAATTTGCTGCGCTCTGGCGGCGTTGGCAATCGGCGCAAGAATGACCGGAGTTTGCTGTCCCTCGATCGGAGCTTGACTCGACGGTGAGGCAGTGGGATTAGGATTGGACGACGACAAAAACGCGATCGTCACTTCTTCCCCGACCCAAGGCCGAATGTCTTTGCTGTAGTTCAAATTGTTCGCCGTCAACAGGCGATCGCGCCAATCGGCTAAAGCGCGATCGAACGTGGCTTGCGTCTGCGCCGTGCCGAACTGTCGCAGTCTGCGCCACTGGCCTTCATTGGTCGTCAGCGAAATGGTCGCAAGGGCATTTCGCGGCACAACATCTACACCCGCAGGCAATTCTCCCACCGGAACTTGCTGCTGCATCCACCAGTAAGCTCCGCCGCCGCCAGCCGCCAAAGCGATCGCCGTTCCAGCCGCGATCAACACAGGCGCACGTTTTTTCAGCATCTCATTCACTCCTCAAGGGGCGATCGCTTAGACAATCTAGCAGACCGATGGGGTGAATGGGTGTTGTAGTGACAGTATGCGTGACGGACTTTTTGCAGCGATCGCAAGACTGTTGGCAAAATCGCGCAGCACGCATTGCAGCACACATTAAGAGAATCGCCAAGCAAATGCTATGGACGCATCGATCCATCTGGCATAATTGCCCCGCTCAAGCAAGCCCCGGTCAAATCCGCTCCCCACAAATTCGCCTGACGCAAATTGGCATGGCGCAAATCTGCGTCCACCAAACTTGCCTGACTGAGATTTGCCATGCTGAGATTGGCCTGTCTGAGATTTGCCAGCCTTAGATCCGCATGGCTGAGCGTTGCTTCGCGCAAATCCGCTTCGATCAAATTGGCATCCACCAGCGAGGCTGTATAGAGATTTGCCCCAATCAGATTGGCGCCCATCAAGGTCGATCGCGTCAAGTCGGCATGGCTTAAATTCGCCATACATAAATTCGCCATGCTGAGATTGGCCTGCACCAAGTTTGCCTTGAACAAGGTCGCCCCAATCAGATTGGCGATGCAAAATACCGTCCGCCCCAAGTTCGCTTCACGCAAATCTACTTCGCGCAAATTTGCCTGACTCAACGTGGCCTCGCGCAAATCGGCCTGACTGAGATTTGCCATATACAAAACTGCTTGTCGCAAGTCGGCTGTATAGAGTGCGGCTTCGCGCAAATCGGCGCGGCTGAGATTGGCCGCCTGCAAATTTGCCATGCATAAATCCACGTGGCTTAGCGTCGCGTGGCTCAAGTTCGCCTCGCCCAAATCGGCTTCGCGCAGTTTGGCACTGCGTAAATTTGCCATCACCAGCGAAGCCATATGCAGTTTGGCATGGCTCAAATCTGCCTCGATCAGCGTTGCTTCGCGCAGATCAGCACCGATTAAGTTGCTCGATCGCAAATTGGCATGGCTCAAATCTGCCGTATACAGCAGCGCTTCCTTCAAATTTGCGCCCTGTAAATCTGCCGATCGCAAATTTGCCATGCACACGTCCGCACAGGTCAGCGATACTTCGCGCAGGTCAGCTTGCTCCAGGGTAATTTCGCGCAGTTTCGCCTGCTCTAGATCGGCCTGCATCAGGTTAGGGCTGACTTCTGCGTGCTGTTTGCGCCAGTGATTCCAAGTGCCCACTCCTTGCCGAAGCAGCGCCAGATGTTCCGAATTTGCCATGACTGCGCGATCGAGATTTTCCACTTGTAAACCAATCCGCTGGCTTGCACGGTGTCAATTTAGCAACGAGAAGATTGCTGTCAGTAGTATTCCCACGTACAGTCGCTTTCGCTCAGAGCCGGGGCTGACAACGACTCCAATACCTCAATCTAGAAACTGTCACTTGTCGCATTCGGCTCATATTGCTTTCCGTATGAGTGGCGATCGCAGATCTTCTACCTTTTAGCGCTAGTCAGTTGACCTCTTAGTGCTTAGAATATTCGGATAAAAATTTAAGCAACTGCGTCCTTGAGCAGGAAGTATGGTAAATCCTCAGCGCGAAACGCCACATCAGCCGCAAGCATCTCGGTTCTCGGCACAGCTCAAGATGTTTCTCGTTCAGCTTCTCCAGCAGCGCCCCCTGATTTTTTGGGGCGGCATTTGGGCGATCGCACTGATCCTGATTAGCGGATCGATCGCCACGCTGCTCGATCCGACTGTTTCACGCCGCATTGCCCTGCACGAACTGTTTCCACCACCCCAGCCGATCGCCGCGCCCAGTCCAGTTGCCTCTGCTGCTCCCACCACAGCGGTTTCTCCGGCCAGTCCAACGCCGATCGCGACGCCACCTACAATTCAAGCTGAACAGCCGACGATTCCTTATCGATCGCTTGGTGCAATTATTTTAGGGTGTGGTGTAGGTTCAATCGTGATTTCACAACTGATGAATCGATCGCCCCAACCGCAACGCCTGCACAGCGCTTCCTCCACCGCAAAACGTCCGCCTGCGATCGTTCAACCGCCTAAAACGGCTACAAGCAATCTGGCTCAGGCTTCTGCCCCGACTGCTTACCAGATGCCGCCCACTCTAACCACACCGCGATCGAAACCGCGTGTGGCTCAGTCGCAGCCTGCATCCCCCACCGTCACGGTTGTCCCTGCGGAAGCGAGCCATACGCTCGACTGGGACGAAAACAGCTTGGTGAACACGATGGATATTCGCAAGCGGCGATCGCTCTCGTCTTGGATGTAGGGCTTATTGACTGTCAGAGATATCGCGCATCGGCAGATGCAGCGTAAAACAACTGCCTGCGTCTAGCGTAGATTCGCAGGTGATTCGCCGCCGTGCAGCCGAGCCAATCTACGTGAAAGTGCGAGTCCTAAGCCTGTACCCGACGATCGATCGCGGCTCCCGACTTGTTGAAACGGCTGAAACAGCAGATCTTGATCGCTGGGGCTAATGCCAATTCCAGTATCAATGACGGCAAAATCGATCGCAGTGGCCGATTGCGTCACGCGCACAGTAACTGAGCCGTCTTGCGTGTAGCTGACTGCATTGGCAAGAAGGTTGAGCAAAATTTGTTTCAAGCAGCGTTTGTCGGCCATGCAGACGCTCAAATTTGGTTCGATCGCGCAGTGAAGCTGAAGCTGACGAGCATTCGCTTGTTCGCGCACGAGCGACAAAACAGTTTGACAAACTTCTTCGATCGAAACAATTTCTAAAGCTAACTCTTCTTGATTCGCCTCAATCTTTGACAGGTCAAGCAGATCGTTAATTAGCTCTAGCAAATACTGACCAGAGGATTGAATAATTTCAGTATATTGCTGTTGCTTAGGATTGAGTGTGCCAAACGTTTGCTGCAAGATTCTTGAAAAGCTAATAATGCTTGCCAGTGGCGTTCGTAGCTCATGACTAATGTAAGAGAGGAATTCAGTTTTGGCTTGGTTTGCTGTTTCTGAAATTTGTTTTTCCGCTTCGAGTTCCTGAGTGCGCTGCTGCACCAACTTTTCGAGCCGAATTTCACTTTGTTGCAGGACATCTGTTCAAGCAATTTCGGCGCTTGATCGACGACTAAAAAAAGAAGCTAGCAGTGCCAAGACGATGATCAAAAGGGCAGCAACAGCAATTACGATCGCCAGAAAAGCATTATCAATTTCGCTGAAGCGTGACAAACGAATGGTAGCAGCATGAAAAACAGTGGCGTTCATTGCCAGACAGTGCATTCCGCAAACTGCCAGCCCTAGACAAAGCGCTCCGCCCAGCTTGCACTTGTTCTGCATGGCAGGCGGCAATGGCGTTCCGCAAGCTGGCGATCGAGACCTTATCAAAAATCCGAGCGTTGACATTACAACGGCAGATGACGCACTGCGGAATCGAGAGGCGAAACATTCAAACCTTGGCAAACTCGCCGCAAAGCGAGAGAATGAAGATCTGTTGCCTATGATGAGCCTGCTGTGAACCACGTCCGCACTGTTTCTGACACCAAGCGAGCCTTCTACGCGGCTCACACTCGCCCAATCAACTCGATCTACCGTCGCGTGGTTGAAGAGTTGATGGTTGAAATGCATCTGCTTTCGGTCAATGTTGACTTTCGCTATGATGCGCTTTATGCCTTGGGCGTTGTTACGACATTCGATCGCTTCATGCAGGGCTATCAACCCGATCGCGACAAAGAATCGATTTTCAATGCGCTTTGTCAAGCCGTTCAAGGCGACCCGCATCGCTATCGGCAAGATGCTGAACGGTTGCAAAGTGCCGCTGCTCAAATTTCGCTGTCTGATTTGCTGGCTCAACTGCCACAGCCAAGTGACGGCAACAGTTTGGTGAGTGAGCTTCGCTCGATCGCGGCTCAAGACAAATTCAAATATAGCCGTTTGTTCGCGGTTGGTGTCTATGCTTTGCTAGAGCAGATGGACGCCGATCTGGTGAAGGATGAAAAGCGCCGGAATGATGCGCTTGGTGAGCTGTCTCAGGTGCTTCATCTGCCCGCTGATAAAGTCCAGAAAGATCTAGAACTCTACCGCAGCAATCTCGAAAAGATTACGCAAGCGCAGATTGTGATGCAGGACATTCTCAAAGCCGATCGCAAGAAAAAAGAAGAACGTGCCAAGGCAAAGGACGCAGTTGTCACGCCGCCCTCAGACCCAACCTGACGCAGTAGGGCAAACATACTTAGGTTCGACAACTCGCCGATTTGCTGAAATTTGTGAGTTGGTCTTAGCGAAAAAATAGATGCACCCTGTCAGGACGATCGCTAGCAGCGGAAACTCCGAATCGCCGCGACGACTTGCGCTTGCTCGGCTTCGGTGAAGCTGTTGAAGAAGGGCAAGCGCAACAGGCGATCGCTAACCGACTCAGTCACGGGGCAGTTGCCTTCTTTTCCTCCAAATCGGCGGCCCATCTGCGACAGATGCAGCGGCAAATAGTGAAAGACGCTTGAAACGCCTTGCGCCTTGAGATGACCGATCAAGCTTTGCCGTTGCTCTAGCGACGGCAGCAGTAGATAGAACATGTGATAGGCCTGGTCACAATGGGCGGGCACAGTGGGGAGCTGTACGTTCTGCGCTTCAGCCCAGTCTTGCAGATGTTCGTAATAGTACTGCCAAATCTGCTGGCGCTTGGCTTGAATCTGCTGACGTGCTTCAAGCTGAGCGTAAAGATAAGCGGCCAACATATCCGACGGCAAATAGCTGGAGCCAACATCAACCCAGGTGTATTTGTCAACCTGGCCTCGGAAAAAGCGGCTGCGATCGGTTCCTTTCTCGCGCAGAATTTCTGCGCGTTCGATGTAGAACGGATCGTTGATGAGCAGGGCACCACCTTCACCACAGGAAAAGTTTTTAGTGTCGTGAAAGCTTTGCGCGGCCATTGCGCCAAACGTGCCAAGCTGCCTATTTTTGTAGCGACCAAACAGGCCATGAGCATTGTCTTCTAAAACAGTGACGCCGTATTCGGAAGCGGTTTCTAAAATGCTGTCCATTTCGCAACCCACGCCTGCATAGTGAACAGGCACGATCGCTCTTGTTTTGGTATTGATGTGTTTCTCAATCTGCGTTTCGTCCATATTTAAGGTGTCAGGACGAATATCAACAAAAACAGGTTTTGCGCCTCTAAGCACAAAGGGATTGAGCGTTGAAACAAAAGTGAAAGATGGCACAATCACTTCATCACCAGGTTGAAGATCAAGCAGCAACGCCATGATTTCAAGCGCATGAGTGCAAGAGGTTGTGAGCAAAACTTTATTAGCGCCCAATTCCTCCGCAAGTAGCTGGCTGCACTTTCGGGTAAATGCGCCATCTCCTGCTGTATGCCCGCTGGTGACTGCCTGCTGAATATATTCAAACTCTTTTCCAATCGCAAAGGGTCGATTAAAAGGAATGCACAACATACCTTCCTCCATCAGTGAATAGAGACACAACGTTAGTAAATAATTGACTAGAAAAGCCTATTGGTAACTCTGTTTTTGACGATCGAGAGCATGAACAAAATAGAATTAGCAAGTTTGGAGTTTTAGTCAATACTTTCGCAACTGCTAGTTGAATGAAGCTACTTTACGAAGAAAGATGAGCACAGCAGTTGCTATTTTTCTCAAAACTGGGGCAATGTACAAAACGCATTACTGCTTCATTTGGGGAATTGCGAAGTAGTAATCCAACAATCTTTTTTTAGCTTACCGCGCTTTTTTGCGGAAATTACGGAATGTAAGTAGCTTTACGGTAAGTTCGCTATTTTTTCATAAAACAAATAAAAAACCAAAAAACGCACTCAAAGCATGAGTGCGTTTCTCGTGAAATTGACATTGCTAATACCTAACCTAAAGAACCAAGTGATACAAACTCGGCTCGAAATCCGTTAAGCAGCTTGACGAATTGCTGCCACAGATTGACCGCTGTACTGAGCAATTGTCTCTTGCCAAAAACGGTACGGTTCGCGATCGGGAAAATAGCGGCTGATATATTGATGTGCCTGTTCAGAAATGTACGATCGCAATGCTTCGTCCTCAAGCTCGAACAAACATTTTGCTGCTTCTTCTGGTGTTTCTGCTGCCATCGCCGTTTCTCGATGCTGCATACAAAAGTTTGCGCCGCGAGCCGTTTTTCCAACAACCACAATTCCTGCGGCCATCGATTCCTGCGGCGGCAAAGCGCAGCCTTCGACCTCAGCCGAAGCTAAGAAAACTTGAGGACGGCGAAACTGCTGAGCAAGTTCGTGAAACGGCAAGCCGTCAATGCGCTCAAACCGCCAGAACTGCCCGCCCAAGCGCCGATAGCATTCTTCAGTTGCATCAATAAATTTAGGTCCTTTGCGGGGAAAGGCAAACACCAAACCAGACTCGCGATCGCGCTGAGGAATAAATGGAAAGGCAGTGTTGTCCACAATGTTAGGCACAATCGGCACAGGCTTACCGGGATAAGCTTGCTCACAAATCGCCTGCATAAACGGCGAGTCTGTCCAAAGCTGCACGCGATCGCTTTTGTAGTCGAAGTTGGCTTTTGTAAAAAGCGGAACTTGCAGGTAAGCAATCGCTGGCCCTTCGACTTCGTCAATCAGAGCTGTAACAAAATCCGGCACAATGCAAACATCGTCTGGGCGGCGATCAGCCCAGCGAATAAATGGCAGGTTGGCAATGCCCCGCTCTCCGTAGGTGTTGCGCCCCCGCATCGTTGCCAGCACCGCTTCAACGCCGCAACTGCGAGCCGTCTGACAGTGTCGCATCAGATTGAGCGTGCCACCATGTGCGATTTGAACGCGCATTAGTCGATGTCGCATCCAATCATGCAGTGCTGCTGAGGGGATGCGATGCATGGTGCGATCGAATACCTGCCAAGCGAAGCTGGCATCAAGGTCAGGAACTAGAAATACAAAGCGCATTGTGTCCTCCTATATTTATCGTTTGATTTTGTAAGGTTTGTCCCTTTAGCTGATGACCTTAAGGTTTGAGCGAATCGACTTCCCGTTCTGTTCGTACCCACTGCGTCTGAGGCCGTACCAAGAGCGCAAAATAAAGCGGAATTTTCCAAAGCACGTAAAAAGGCACGGCCAGCAGCGTCCGCCCTGAGATTGTTGTGCGACCGTGCTTCGCCCAAGCGCTGACGATCGCCATCAAAATCAGCAGTCCGCCGACTCCCAGCGCGATCGCAGGCCATCTCGACGCACCAAACCAAACGCCAATCACCGCCAGCCCAAACCCTGCTGCCCACAGCATCACCAGCAAAGACAGCGGCGGCACGCTCAAATCCAGCGCGATCGCCAGCAGATCAAATCGCTTTTGCGCGATCGCCTGCGCGATCAAGCGGGGAACCTGCTTCACCAAGGTTTGAATGTGACCGTGTTCCCAACGAGTGCGCTGAGTCTTCGCGGCTTGGCTTGCTTGCGGCAAACGGCCTGTGACTCTGGCTGTCGGGCAAAATTGCGGTGCAGCGTGGGCGATTGCCAAATCCAAACCAAGCTGCATATCCTCAACAATGTTGCCGCTTGCCAACGCTGCACCGCGAATGGTTTTCCAGGGAAACGCCATGCCCGTTCCGGTCAGCGCACAAGGCAAGCCAAACTGCGCCAGACCCGCAGGCCGCACCAAATTTTTCACCAGAAACGCCAGTGCAGAAACAGCATCTTTGGAACTTGGTCGCGCAGGCTGCTCCATCAGATACAACGCTTGAATCGGACGTTGAGCTACTGCTGCCTGCCGTGCAATCTGGTCGATCGCGCCGTCGTGCACCCAGCAGTCTGCGTCCACTGTGACAACGACATCAGGCGGATTTGTTTCGAGCGCACTCAGGCCAAAATCAAGCGCGTAGCCTTTACCGCGCTGATCAATTGACTGCCGCTCGATCACAGTTGCCCCACAGTGACGGGCGATTGCCGCCGTATCGTCGGTGCAGTTGTCCGCCACAACAAGAAGCTGATCGGCGTCGGTCAACTGAGGCTGCAACGCTTCAAGCGTGCGACGAATTTCGATCGCTTCATTGTGAGCTGGAATCAGTACAGCGATGCGGGGACGAGATGAACTGGATGCAGGCGAATGGCGAAGCGGCCACAGTGCGGCCATGCATTCGCCAAACAGCACTGCGATCGGAATGAACAGAACGACAGCCAGCGCGAAAAGCAAGACATTAATAAGCAGCATGACGAACAGCAACTTGAGAGAGGAGCGGCAGATGTGCGGTTGACTTTACTGTATCGGTGAAGCTTTGGACAAATCCGAATTAGCGATCGCAATTCACGCAAACTTCAGCAAAGAGCCTTGAAATTGCCTTGCTATTTGAAAATTTGTTAAAGCGCGAATATTCATTTGTCAGATTGCTCCGCACATCACCCCGAATTTCACCGACCAAATGGCGATCGTCAATGCGGCAACTACCGAATTGAATTGCGCTGGCTCGATCGTGACTTTTGATGACACTGCGGCTAGAAGTGCTTCATTTGCGGCAAAATCAGCGCTAGATTAGAAACTGCTACCGCTCTATTCCCTCGTCGATCGCAACTATGCCGAGATCCCAGCGCAACGACAACTTCATCGACAAAACCTTTACGGTGATGGCAGACATGATCCTCAAGATGATGCCCACCAACAAACAAGCGAAGGAAGCGTTTGCCTACTACCGCGATGGCATGTCCGCGCAGGCAGACGGTGAATACGCTGAGGCGCTTGCCAACTATGAGCAGGCATTGCAGCTTGAAGAAGACCCGTTCGATCGCAGCTATATTCTTTACAACATCGGCCTGATTCACGCCAGCAACGGTGAACACGATCGCGCCCTGGAATACTACTTCAAGTCGCTTGAAGACAATCCCCGGATGCCACAGGCGCTCAACAACGTTGCCGTCATTTATCACTATTTGGGCGAACAGGCCAAAGAAGAAGGTGACTACGAAAAATCCGAAGAAATGTTTGACCAAGCTGCCGAATATTGGGAACGTGCTATCCGCCAAGCGCCGAACAACTACATCGAAGCGCAAAACTGGTTGAAGACCAGTGGGCGATCGAAGCTCGACGTTTATTTTTAGGCGAGGGTCGGCCATCAACAGCCGATGTCTTTGAGCAAAGCTTGGTGCTGTGAGACGGAGGCGATCGAGTTGGCGGCAATGATTCCGCTGGCAGCGACGGCAGGCAGTCCAATTCCAGGAAAGGTCGAGTCGCCGCAGCACAACAGGCCAGAAATGGGTGTGGTTCCGGTTGGAAAAAATCCTTTGGCCGCAGAAATTGCGGGGCCATAAGTGCCGCGATCGCGCCTCAAATAGCGTTCATGCGTCAAAGGTGTTCCGACTAGCTCGACTTCACAGCGCGATCGAATATCTGGAATGATTCGCTCTAGGGCGTGCCACATCACAGCGGCACGCTTTGCTTTTTGGGAAACGTAAGCTTCACTGCGACGGTCAAAATTTTGCCAAAGTTCATACGGCTCGTTTCCCGGTGTATAAACGTGGATTGCGTGTTTTCCCGGTGGCGCAAGTGCAGGATCGAGCAGCGAGGGAATCGAGACAAGAACAACGTTTTGCGGTGCAGTAATTCCTGCTGCCCAATCGTTAACGATGATGTGATGGCAAGCGAGATTAGGCGGCAGGTTGGCGCCATCGATGCCCAAGTGCAAATGCATAAAGCTGGGACAGGCAGGCGTGGCTTGACGTTGAGTTCGATCGCGCTCTGGCAACGCATCCGGCGGCAGCAGCTTCAACGTATCCCACACGGAAGCATTCGAGACGACGGCGCGACGGGCACGCAGTTCTTCACCGCTTCGCAGTCGAATTCCAATCGCTCGATTTTGCTGAACGAGAATGCGATCGACATGAGCATTGAGCCGCAGTTTGCCGCCCAGTCGCTCGAAGCCTTGGACGATCGCATTCACCAGCGCGCCACTGCCGCCGATCGGATAGTCGAGCTTGACGTTGGGACGATACCAGTCGGCAAACATAAACGCCATTTCTGCTGCACTCGTGTCGCTGGCGGGTAGACCCGAAAGCAGGAAGCACAACAAATTTAGCCAGTTTTGAAGAAACGGATCGGTGACAGCTTCGCGCAGAATGCGATCGAATGACCCTGACAGTTTGCCCATCGCGAATCCGTGACGAGCCAGTGAGGGAAGAAACTGACCAATCGTGATCGCGGCTCCCCAGTCATAGCGGAGCGCGGCGGGTGGCAAAGCGATCGCAGCTTGGGCATACGGCTCCATCACGCGCTGTAGATTTTGCCATTCGCGGACGGCGCGATCGCCCCGCAATGTCTGCAACACCTCACAAAATTGCTCTGCACCAACGGCTGTATCAAAGTTGCCTTCAGGCAGAAAGCAGCCCCAGGTGTCGTATTGGGCGCATGGAAGCGTCACTTCGATCGCATCCAAAACTTGCCGCAGCGGATTTGGAGACGGCGAAGACAAGCCGGAAAACAGCGAAGGGCCAGAATCAAAGTGAAAGCCGTTGCGCTCAAAGCTGTGTGCCGCGCCGCCTGCGATGCTGTGACTTTCACATACCAGCACTTCAAATCCGTATCGTGCCAAAATTGCCGCGCAGCTTAAGCCACCGATGCCGCTGCCAATCACAATTACGTCTGCGTCTGCCAAAATGTTTTCTGTCGCTTCAAATCACTCAAATTTTACAATGTGACAATTTTGCAATGGAGATTTTACCGAGATGAGTGTGAAGAGTGGATGGCGTGGTGCGATCGCCGCTTCCAGGCAATTTCTAAACTGAGAATGCAGGCAATCAGCCACACCAAACCCGCCGCATATCCCGCAATCACATCAGTCGGCCAGTGGACGCCCAAATAGAGGCGACTGAGGCCAGTTGCGAAAATCCACAGTCCGGTTACGGCAAGAATGAGCGATCGCCGTTTGGGATACTGCACGGCCAGCCAGTAGCCGATGATGCCCAAAACAACCAGCGACACCATTGCATGACCGCTGGGAAAACTGTGATAGCGCACGTTCACCAAGCGATCCCAAAGTTCCGGGCGGGGACGATCGAAAAACGCTTTGAGCAAAACATTTAGACCGATCGCGCCCGTCGTCGCAATCGCCAGAACGATCGCTTCTGCAATCCGTCTGCGCCACAGCAGCAACAGCGCCAGAATGCCGCTGGAGATTCCCAACGTCCAGGGATCGCCCAAATCCGTAATCAAAATCGCGAGGCGATCGAGCCAAGGACGATGTAGCGTTCGCAGCGTCAGCAGAATATTTCGATCGAAATTCAGCGTTTCTTGCTCCATCACCTCATCGGCAATTTGAGCAAACGCCCACAGTGATAAAGCCGCAATCCCCAAACCGATCGCCCAAACGGTGGAAAGCAGCGGCACAATTTTCGGGCTGATTTGCTGTCGCCAGCGCGAAATTAAATGATGGCTAAACTGTCGCAAAGAAGATGACTCCGATCGAGATTTTTCGATTGAAGCGAATGTTTTCTGCAACACACACCTATCCATCAGCAGATTCTTCGATTGCAGCTTGCGCTTCCAGATAGCGGACGCCCCATTCGTGCATCACAGTGAGCATCGGCTGGAGGGTTTGACCGATCGGCGTCAGCGAATATTCAACTTTTGGCGGCACTTGCGGATAAACTTCGCGATGCAAAATGCCGTCTGATTCCATTTCGCGGAGCTGCTGCGTCAGCATTTTCTGCGTAATTCCCGGTAGGGCACGATGCAGTTCGTTAAAGCGTTTGGTTCCCTGCAACAGTTCGCGCAAAATGAGCACTTTCCAGCGTCCACCAATGATTTCAAGCGTGATCTCGACCGAGCAGGTTGGACGGTTGTGATCTTTAGGAATGTCGATCGCATCAAACGGAAACGATGATTCAGTAGAATTCATTTCTCTCATAGTATCTTTTTGGGTAGTATATTACTTCAAAGTGCATACTTTCCATTTTACCGTTTATTAATCTACACTACAAATAGATTCGATCGAGCTTCAAATATCTGAATTATTCAGTGCAAAATTGCAGTTGATTTGAAGTAGTTTCGATCGCTTTTATTAGAGGTTCAATTATGATTACAATTCGTCCCAGTTCCGATCGCGGTCACGCAAATTTTGGCTGGCTAGACAGTCACCACACCTTTTCATTTGCCAGCTATTACGATCCGGCTCACATGGGTTTTCGTGCTCTGCGCGTCATCAATGAAGACAGAGTGGCTCCCGGTCGCGGCTTTGATACACATCCTCATCGCGATATGGAAATTATTAGCTATGTGCTGTCTGGTTCGCTGGCGCATCGCGATAGTTTAGGCAATACGGCTACGATTACGGCCAATGAAGTGCAGCGAATTACAGCCGGAACAGGCATCGCCCACAGCGAATTTAATCCATCTGAAACCGATCCTGTTCACTTTTTGCAAATTTGGATTTTGCCTGAAGAACGCAATCTGCAACCGAGCTATGCCGAAGCGCAATTTCCAATCGAAACGCGCCAAAGTCAGTGGCGGTTGCTCGCCAGTCGATCGCCCATCGAACAAGCCGTCAAGATCAATCAGGATGTCGATCTCTACGCTGCCGTGTTGAACAGTGGTGAATCGCTAGAGTTTGCGCTGCGTCCCGATCGCCACGCCTGGGTGCAGGTGACACAAGGCAAAATTAGCCTGAACGGACGATCGCTCGAAGCTGGAGACGGAGCAGCAATCAGCCATGAGCAGTTGCTCACATTTGCGGCTCAAGCGGATGCAGAAGTGCTGCTGTTTGATCTCGCTTAGGCGCAAGTGCCGATCGCCCACAACTCTCTCTTTTGGACGGTCGGCACATTCGATCGACCCTGGCTAGAATCGAATCACGTTTTGAGAACAACTGCGGGTATGAAAGCGATCGCCGGATTGGGAGTTTTCCTTGGAACAGCGCTGCTCGGTGTCCAAGCTGCCGATGCGGTGCGTCTATCGGATGGCCGCGTCTATTTTGTGCAGCCGCCTCGACTGGTGAATGCCGTGACGACTGAGCGATCGGCACTCGCCCGCAACGCCACCTACTACTTTACGATCGACGTTCCGGCAAATTCGGATGAACCGCTGGGGCAGGTCGCAATTACGCAGCGCGATGGCGACAGTGCGTCGCGTCGCGTCGAGTTTGAGGTTGAAGATAGCGTGGCGTTTGTGGGAACGCGGAGACAGCAAGGCGCGGAAGTGGCGATCGCCAACACCACCTTTGACGACGAAACGAATACGGTAACGCTGCAATTTAATCCGCCAATTTCGCCCGGAACAACTGTCACGATCGGCGTTGATCCCGAACGCAACCCGCGCACTGGCGGCATTTATCTATACGGCGTAACGGCGTTTCCCGCAGGCGAGCAGCCCTATGGTCAGTTTTTGGGTTATGGCCGCATCGACATCAACGATCCGGGAGATGACCTGTTGTTTTTCCATTAAAAAGTGTGCGGCTTCTGATTTGTGCAAGGCAAGATGGAAGCTGGGCGGCATCGATCGCGTGACACGTGACGCACACGCGATCGACATTTCGAGTTCAGACCAACCTGCGATCGTAGATTGACCGCTGCGAATTGACCTGACAAATGTCCGTCTTGCTTTCTATTGAGCTAGCTTATGTTTCTATTCAAAATTGGCCTCTCTCGACTGTTGGCCTTGTTCATCAGCATCGTGCTGGTGACGATACTGATCACACCCGGACAGGCGACGATCGCTTCACCGCCGCCTGCCGCCCCCAGCATTTCGTTTACCGAAGGTGTGCGCGAAACTCGGCTCGACAATGGTTTAACCGTGTTGACCAAGGAAGTTCACACGGCTCCGGTTGTGACGGTGCAGATGTGGTATCGCGTCGGATCGCGCAACGAAGCTCCGGGCGTGAACGGCATTTCGCACCAGCTAGAACACTTGATGTTTAAGGGAACGAGCGATCGCCCCATTCAGTTTGGCCGCTTGTTTAGCGCGTTGGGCAGTCAGTCCAACGCGTTCACCAGCTACGACGAAACGGCCTATTTTGGCACGGTGGAGCGCGACAAGCTCGAAGCTCTGCTGACGCTGGAAGCCGATCGAATGGAAAACTCGGTGATTGATGAAAACCAGCTAACGAGCGAAAAGCGCGTCGTCGTCTCGGAAGTGCAGGGCTATGAAAATAGTCCGAGCTATCGCCTCAACCGAACTGTGATGCGTGCCGCCTTTCCCGATCGCCCCTATGGACTGCCTGTCGGCGGCACTCGTGCGGATGTCGAGCGGTTCACGGTCGATCAGGTACGCAACTACTATCAGGCTTACTACACGCCGAATAATGCGGTTTTGATTGTGGTAGGCGATTTTGAAACGGAGGCCACGATCGATCGCATCCGTCAGCTTTATGGCAGCATTCCGCAGCGGACGGGAACCGCTTCGAATCCCCAGCATTCTGCCGCAACGGATGTGCCTGTTGTTCAGCCCGGAGAACCGATCGTTCTGCGTCAACCGGGAAGCGCTGCTTTGCTCAACGCCGTTTATCCGCTGCCGGATATTCAGCATCCCGATGTTCCAGCGATCGACCTGATGGACATGATTTTGACGGGAGGCCGCAGTTCTCGCCTCTATCAGGCATTGGTCGAAACCGGACTGGCAAGCTCGATCGGGGCGTATCCGTCTGAAATGATGGAACCTGGCTGGTACAGCATCTCGGCCACTGCCGCTCCTGGCAAGGAAATTGCCGCTGTCGATCGCACACTCCAAGCTGCGCTGACGCAGTTTCACGATGGCGTAACTCAAGAAGAACTCGATCGCGCCAAGGTGCAGCTCAAGTCTTATCTGGTTTTGAGCAATCAAGATATTTCGAGTCAGGCGATGCAGCTTGGCTTTCATCAAATTGCCGCTGGCGATTTCCGCTATAGCGATCGCTATTTGCAAGCGGTCGATCGCGTCACAGTGGCGGACATTCAGCGCGTCGCCCAGACCTATCTTGACCCGAACAAGCGCACGGTGGGTTACTTCGAGCCGACATTGGAAAACGGTCAGCCAGGAACATCAGGCGCAGGTTCCGATCGCGTTGTCGAGAATTTTAGTCCGGGCGCTCCGGTTGATCCTGCGGAGGTGGCTCGCTATTTGCCGCCTGCAACTGAAGCTGCTGACACAACGCCGCAGCCGCTGCCTGAGCAGTTTGCGTTGGAAAACGGCCTGAAAGTTTTGCTGCTGCGCGATCGCTCCACTCCTGCCATCAACCTTAGCGGTTGGGTGGAAGCAGGCTCAGGTTTTGATACCGATGCCAAAGCAGGTGTCGCGAATCTGACAGCGACCAACTTGCTGAACGGGACACGCACCCGCAACGCGCTGGAACTGGCACAAGTCTTGGAAGATGAAGGCGCAAATTTGAGCTTTAGCGCGAACCGGGAAGGCGTTGGCATCAGCGGCAGGGCGCTGTCGGCAAATTTAGGAACGATCGTACAAACGCTAGCCGACACGCTGCAAAATGCTACATTTCCGGCTGACCAGCTTGAACTGAGTCGCCAGCGGGCACTCGTCGGGTTGCAAGCAGAACTCGATGACCCGCGACGATTGGGACGGCGCGTTTTTCAGCAAGCGCTCTACCCCGAAAATCATCCGTTCCACTCGTTCCCAACGCAGGAAAGCTTGACTGGCATTACACAGGCGGATTTAGCCAGTTTCTATCAGCAGCACTATCGCCCGGATACGACCACGCTGGCGATCGTCGGCGATTTCGATCCAGCAGAAGTGAAAAACCAGCTTCGGCAGGCGTTTGGCAACTGGCAGTCCGCAGGAACGCGCCCGACGCTGACCTTTCCCAACGTCGCGCTGCCCGATCGCACGATTGAACTCAGTCAGGTCATTCCCGGTAAGGCTGAAGCCGTCACCTACTTGGGCTATGGCGGCATTTCGCGCCAAGACCCGCGCTACTATGCGGCCTTGGTTCTCAACCAAATTGTCGGAGGCGATACGCTCTCTAGCCGCTTGGGAACCGAAGTGCGCGATCGCCAAGGCTTGACCTACGGCATCTACAGCTACTTTCAGGCCGGACGCAATCCGGGACCGTTCTTGATCTCGATGCAGACCGCGCCGGACGATGCCCAAAAAGCGATCGACAGCACGGTTGCGCTGTTGCAGCAGTTGCGATCGCAAGGCATTACCGAGGCGGAACTGGAAGCGGCGAAGCGATCGATCGCCAGCGGCTATCCGGTTGATCTCGCCAGTCCAGATAGCCTCGCCTCGGTGATTCTTAGCAACGAGATTTCTGAACTGAACATCGAGGAGCTTCGGCAATTTCCCGATCGCATCGAAGCCGTCACGATGCCGCAAATTCAGCAGGCGATTTCTGATTTGATTCATCCGGATAATCTGCTGATTGTGACGGCTGGCCCCGGAGCCGCATCATAGAGTCGATCGGGGGGTTACTCCAACAGAATCTAGGCGGCTTGAGTGGATAAATCAGCAGATTTCTAGCGTTGCCCGTTGGGTCGGCGCGATCGAACACAACTCCAAACCACTCTAGGGTGTGTTCTAAAAGCTTCTGGTGAATCGCATGGCCGTTGGTTGATCCCCCTAAATCTCCCTTGAGAAGGGGGATTTTGAGGATGACTACCTCCTTTTTTATGGGGTTGGGGAGGATCAAAGGGTTTTTAAACACAGCCTAGCCGCTCTAGATTTCCGGCGATCGCGTCCATCCAGCAAAAGCCTTGCCAAAACAGCTCAAACCACAGACGCGATCGCCGGACGCAAACCGCAACAGGATAAGCAAGGCATGAAAAATGGGCGGTACTGGACTCGAACCAGTGACATCCTGCTTGTAAGGCAGGCGCTCTACCAACTGAGCTAACCGCCCGAAACGCAAACTTGTTGCCTTTCGAGAATCCATCATATCACACCAGCAGTAGATTGAAGGTTAGTGTTATTGATTCAACAATCGCGCAATTCCGCTACCAAGCAGATAAAAAATAGCAACAACAACAATTTGAATGAAGTAGGTAATTGCAAGCGACTGATAGAGCTTGAGTTCTTCGGTTTGAAACAGGTCTTTCCAAAGATACCATTTACTTTGAACATAGGCGATCGCAAAAACAATTGCAATGAGAAGAATGCTCCAAAATGGAAATCGAGCAAAGCCTGCATACAGGGCGATCGCGAGTAGGCTAATGCTGAATATTCCTCTCAAAATCATGTCTTCCTCCTAGATGATTTTCTCCGGATTCAATCCAATTTGTTACAAGAGCCAAATCTATCAAAGCAGCAAATTCAAATCGAGCATTGCGAAGAAATTGCCGATTCTGCTTGAGTTGCAATTAAGATTTTTACTCATTCTAAAGAATCGACCACGCGATCGCTTGGCAGTTTAAGGGGTTGTCATGAGCAAGTAGCGATCGCCGAAGTTAACATGAAGTTAAGTTTTAGTAAAAATGGATACTTTTAGGCTAAGGTGAGTGCGCGGGAATGCTGGAACAAATTGCGATCGTGACTGGCGTAAGTTTACTCTGAGCATGAAATTAAAAGCAAAATTCCTGCACTGTTCGTGAAATCTTTGGAGGAATTGAAAATGATCGTTGAAGCCACCGCACAAACTCAGCCAAGCGTTGATTTCTTTGTGTTTGGAGATAGCTTGTCTGATATTGGCAATCTATTTGCAAAGACGCTTCGCAGAATTCCCCCTAGTCCAGATTACTTTGAAGGACGATTCTCTAACGGCTCGCTTGCGGTTGAAATTCTGGCGCAAGATCTTGGCTTGCCGCTGTCTTTGAAAACGAATTTTGCAATCGGAGGTGCCAGAACCGATCGCACCAATAATGTAGATGATTCTACGTTTGGGCTAATTCAGTTTGGTGGATTGCTCACGCAAATTGATTCATTTCAAAGCCAAGCGGCTGAATTGGGTGCGGGCGCAGAAGATTTGTATTTGGTTTGGGCGGGCGGCAATGACTTTCTCAACCTGATTGATAATCCGGCTAATCCAACGGCTGTTGTGACGGCTGCGGTGACGAATATTCTAACCTCGGTGCGATCGCTGGCAGCAGCAGGCGCAAAAAATATTGTGGTGGCGCAAACGCCCAATCTTGGCAGAGTGCCGCTGAGTTTAGAAGCCGGACAACTGCAAAGTTTAACGCAGCTAAGCGTTGCGTTTAATACAGCACTGGCGGCGGCTCTCAATCAGTTTGAGCAGGCGGCTCCAGACAAAAATATTATTCTCACTGATTTATTTACTCCGATCGAAAGCGTTGCCCAGAATCCATCTACATTTGGGTTTACCAACGTTACGGATCCGCTGAAAGACACCGCTGGAGGCAATGCCAATCAGTTTTTCTTTTGGGATGATGCCCACCCAACCACGCGCGGACATGGCGTATTTGCGGAAGCATTTCGCGCTGCAATCGTCACCGGAATTAATGACAATTTGACGCGCAGCGGTTCGGCCACCAGCGATCGACTCGTTACGTTTGCCGGACGCGATACGCTCAACGGACGCAAAGGGGATGATTATCTCGAAGCTAACGGCAGGCAAGATGTTTTGCTTGGCGGCGATGGTGACGATGTGCTGTTGGGTGGCGATGGCAACGATCGGCTAACAGGCGGTGCAGGACGCGACCAGTTGACCGGAGGTGCAGGGCGCGATCGCTTTATCTACACGGGTGCAGGCGAAGGACGAGACACCATTACGGATTTTGAGACCGAGCGCGATCGCATTGACCTAACGGAAATTTTCGATCGTCGTGTTTTCACTCGTCCCAATCGTTTTGAGGCGTATGTTCGGCTTGGTCAAACCACTGAGGGCACGATCGTCCGAGTGGATACGAATGGCAATTTGCGGGGTGGATTCAAAACAATGACTTTGCTGTCAGACGTGAATGCAGGCGATCTGAGTGCGGCAAATTTCCAGGTGAGCGGCTAGATTGCACCCTTCAATCGCCAAGCTGTAAGCTGCTGTGAAAATGGAAAGATGCAATCGTTCGATCGACTCCTGAAGCATTCACTGTACGATCGAACGATTGCATCTCGAACTCGCATCTCACTGTGTATATGCCATCTTCCGTCACGCCCTGCTGTGTCGTCGTTCTGAACCAAGAACAAGAAAAAGTTCATCAGTATTTCAAAGCGTTGGATTCGATCGAATCTGGCTGCCCCAAAATCCAACGCTGCACCGTCATTGAAAACGGGCAGGTCGTGGTCAAGACGCTGCCCGCTTCATGAATTAGCCCGATCGCTGCACTAGCGCAGGGTTCGCAATAGCTGCTTGATGCGACCACCCTGCCGATAGTCAAGGTTTTGCGGAAACTCAAGCTCGATCGCAATTGAATCGACTACGCGCGATCGATCGACTGAAGCTGTAAAGTTCAGCACGGGTGCTTCGACCGTTTCCACTTGGGCAACGAGCCGCTTGGCCTGCGGGTCTTCGGGGTTTTGACTCAGCAGCAGGCCAACAGGCGGCTTCAGTTGACGCATCGCTTCTAGATTGGGCATTGCACGGGCATCAAGTTCGATCCGGATCGATCGCGAACTCATCTCGGTTGCCACCCCTTCATAGAAATGACCTTCCCAGTAAAGCTGGGCGGCAGCGCGAACCTGCTTGCGAACCGTCATTCGATCGGCAGCTCTCGGTTCTCGGAAGGCTCGCATCAAGCCAGTGGCAAGAAAGCGCAGCGAGTCGAAGGGGCGATCGATACGGCGCGGCTGCTGCGAATACCACTCTTCCACATCGGAATAGATCACCAAGCACAACTGGTCATATTGCGCCTGCGTCACATCCACAAAGTCAACCGCGAGAATCACTTGGCTGTCATCGATCGGATCGACGCGGATAATTTTCGCATCGAGAACCGCGACTGCCCCAAAGTCGCCAATCAGCTCTAGTTCGATGATGTCTGGCAAATTTGACCAGCTATCGAGCCGAATTCGCGCTCCGTTTTCGCTAATGTCGATCGTTTTGCCTGTCCAGCTTTCCGCTTGAGAATTGTGAACGATCGCCGTCACTTCTCGAGTTAAACGGTGAGCACGACGCAGTTGCGGCTGTTCAAACGCCACCAGCAGGGCTGCACTGATCAGCAGCAGGTTGAAAATGCTCCACAGTGCGTTGATGACAACGGCTTCCTTTGCTTCTGGCTGCACCAGAAACCAAACTGGAACAGCCAACAGCGAAACCACCAGCAGCCCTGCCATGATTGCCGAGACTTTTGCAGAAGTCCAATCGAAGCTGCGCTTGGTGACAATCCCTCCTTTGCTCGTTACGTTGAAGCTGCCCAGTTTGGGGTTGAGGACAGCCAGCAGCGTCACCAATCCATCTTGGAACGCCATTGCATACTCAAAAATCTCGTTCCAGAAGGAGAATCGCACCGCTTTTGAGGTGACGTAGTTGGCGTTCATCGCCAGCAGAATGTGCGGCAGTGCGTAAACCAGCGTTTCCACACCCAAACCGCGAATCAGGTTGATGCCAAACAGCAGGTACAGAACCGGAGCGAGCGCATACATCAAGCGGGGAAAGCCGAAGAAGAAGTGCGTCGTCGCGGAAAAATAGCACAGCCGTTGCGGAAAAGTAAGATTCAGCTTGGGATTGAGCAGCGGATTTTCGAGCCGCAAAATTTGCGCCATGCCGCGTGCCCAGCGCACCTGCTGCCCGACATAAGACGAAAAGGTTTCCGGCGCGAGTCCGGCCACCATGATTTTGTCGTAGTAAACCGACTCATATTTCTTGGAGTGCAGCCGCAGTGAAGTGTGGCAATCTTCCGTCACGGTTTCCACTGCGATGCCGCCAATGCTGAGTACATAGTCTTTGCGAATGACGGCAGCAGAGCCGCAGAAGAACGCCGCATTCCAAAAATCGTTGCCTTTCTGAATAACTTTGTAGAACAGTTCGTTGCTGACCGGAACGCGCCCTTGCGTCAGCAGATTGCGCTCAAACGGGTCGGGGTTGTAGAACCAGTGCGGCGTTTGAACAAGGGCAACTTTGGGATTCAGGAAGAAGCCGACCGTCTCCTGCAAGAACTGCTTTGAGGGAATGTGGTCGCAGTCAAGAATCAAAATCAGGTCACCTTGCGTCCGCCGCATCGCCGTATTGATATTTCCGGCTTTGGCGTGGTCATTGTTGTCGCGAGTCAGCAAGATGGAGCCTAATTCTTGACACATCTGACGCAGCTTTTCGCGGCGATCGGGAAACTTGCGCCCATCGTCCAGCACGTAAACCCGCTTCTTGGCATCAGGATAGTCAAGAGCAAGCGCGGCGAGTGTGGTTTTGCGAACGATCGCTACATCTTCGTTATAGGTCGGAATGTAAACATCCACACTCGGTAGCTGAGCGGGCGGCATGTGAGCGATCGACACAGACTGGCGATTTCGCAATCGCAGCGTTTGAAAGTAGGACAACAACAGCGTAGCGATTGCATACAGTTCTGCCAGAAACAGCAGAATACTGAAGAAGCCGTTCGTCCAGCTATCAAGATTGAGCGTGTAGTTGGTGCGGTAGTAGAGATAGCGCAGCGTGGTCACGACGCTGAGCCAAGCAAGGAACAGGTGCAGATATTCCGACGCTTGCTGCTGGGTTTGCCGCTGCTCCACCTGAACGGTGAACCAGCCGAGCAAAATCAAAATCACGGCGACGATCGTTTGCTGCCAAACGGTCAGCGGCGTCACGATCAATGGAATTGACAGCGCCAGCAGCAGCACGACGAGGCAAAAGAGCGGCCACTTTCCGGCATTGGGCATTCGCTGCTCAAAGCGAGCAGGCAAATTTAAGAGCCAGCCTGCAAAACCGGATGGGCGACGAGCTTGAGGAACATTCGTCATTTCAGATCTCCTGACGATCGAGCGACGCGATTGAGGTAAAGCTGCGAGAAGACATACAGCAGCAAGGCGATCAAGATGATGCCTGTCGGAATCAAGAACCAGAAGTCTTGCAGGAAGATCGAAAGACGGCTGAAGAATCCGGTGTTGATGATGCGGCGCGGCGTCGCCTGCTGCAAGAATTCTAGGCTGTAGCCCGCTGCGTCATAGGGGGACGGATTTTCTTCTGTGCGACGAATCAGAACGGTGTCGCCGCGCAGTTGCGAAAACAGCGGGTCGCGATCGAGAACGGTTTGCACCTCGCGCAGTCCCGCTTCGGATTGCGCCGTGAGCGCGAGAACCGTGCGATCGCCTTCGGGCAAGACGACCTGCTTAATCAGGCCTTGGGAATCGCCCAGCGTTTGAATGGCGCTTTGCTGCCGCTGGCGGGTAAAGGCACTGCTGAGATTTAAGCCGCCGCCGCTGGTATTGAGCGCTTCGGGAAGCGGAAAGCGATCGCGCGTGCCAATGCCAACAAGCTGACTTTGATTGCGAACTTCGGCAGGCAGCGTTCCGGCTCGGTAAACGTTGAGCTTGACTGAATCGGCTTGTGTCAAGCGTCCCATTCGTTCGCTAAAGGCCAGCAGCGTGTTGACATCCGTATCGTTGGGCGAATCGGGCAGAACGATCGCCGCCGCAGACAAATCTTGCGGAGCCGCGATCGGATATCCGGCCTTGAGCAGTTTCAAATCCGGAAGCTGCACGACGTTATCGCGATTCAGGTTGAACGTGGTGTCGGTGTGAACCGTGCCGTAGAGCGACTGGTCGGTTTCGATGCCGCAAGACGCCGATTCACGCGGATTGAGAACAAACTGCACTTCCAGTTCTGAATCGGGCTGGATCAGCGCTTCAGGCAAATTCACGTTGAACGATTCGCGTCGGCTGGCATTGGCGAACCAGCCGCCCAGCCGTTTTGAGGCGATCGTCGTGCCGTCAAGTCGCACTTCTAGCGCTGAGGTGCGGGGATTCACCTGAGGGCTGTAGCTGTAGTTCAGCTTCATCGTGCTGCCGCGTGAAAAGCGATCGTCGGGCAGCGCCTTGAACGGAATCCGAATCGGCGGTGCATTTGTGCCTTGCACCGTCACTTCCCGGAACGGTTGGCGATCGACATTTTGCAAATCGGCCAGTTGGAAGCTGTCGGCAGTCGGCAAAAAGCCTTGCCACTGGCGCGGGTCGGGCGAATTGACTTCATCGATCGCTGACACCAAAATCGAATTTCCCGTACCAATTTCGCGATCGCCCTGCTGCACCAAGAACTGCACAGCCTTGGTGACGCCTGCGGGCGCGTTTCCAGTCGCGACCAGAACCGGAATATTCCCGTCTGCGGTTTCAGTGGTGGTCAGCATCAAGACGCCGACATCATCGGGAAGTGCGCTGCCGTTTTCCTCTAGCACCTTGCCGCCTTGCAGTCGAAAGGGCAGGTTCAATTCGCGCAGGGCAGGTTGTTCTTCGGGTGTGCCAATCACAACGAGGCGATCGGTAATGTCGGCTTGATTCAAGCTTGTGATCAAACGAGTTTCCAGCGGACGGAAATCGGCTTGACGCCCGATCGCCGCTTGATGACGAGCCGTCGCCGTCAGCCAAGCTTCGCTGTAGGCATTGGGTCGCAGGTAAGTGATGCGATTGGGATCAAGGTTGAGGTCGTCAAAGAACGGATAGGGATAGCTGCCAAAGTCCAGCGGAATCGCTTGCGGCTGATAGTCGAAGGTGATCTTCGAGTCGGGCAGAATTTCGCTCCACAGCGTCGGATCGGCAGGATTGGTGCAGGTGTCCGAGGTTTGCTGCTCGGCCATCAGCGAAATTTCGTTGTAGTCCTGAATCAGATTGGCAGGAATGTTGAACAGGACTTGACCGATTTGCGACTGTGGACGATTCAGCGGCACGCTGCCAACGCTCGTATCATTGACGCGCACCATCAGCACCGATCGATCGGCGAGCAGCGTGGGTGAATGCTGAAAGCGAATGAGCGCTTTGGCCGATTTGACTTCCCAGTTGCGCGGACGAGTAAAGCCAATTCGCGCCTGCGGATAAACGCCTTGCAGCCTCAAGCGGTTGCCGACGATCGGCGATCGATTAAATTCCAGCACATACTGACTGTTCGGCCCTGTATTGACCGGAGTGGCGGCAGTTTCCTGCGGAGTGGGTTCTGGCTCAGGAGTCGGAGCAGACCGCTGTGCAGCCGGACGTGGCGCTACAGGGCGGGGAGCAACCGCAGCCGGACGCGGTTCGCTGCGCTGACGAGGAGCCGGAGCTGCTTCAGGCTGGGTACGCCGACGTGGAGTTGATTCGCCGCTAGATTGACTGCGGCGGCGCGGTTGGGCAGCAGGCGGACGATAAACGGGCGGTTCCGCAGCCGGACGTGGCAGGGAAAATTCTCGAATCACCTGGTCTTCACCTTGCTGAACGCCGCTTTGGGCAGTGGCAACGGTGGGAAGCAGGCTGAGACCGATTCCAATCAGGCAGCAGAGGGCGATCAGCGATCGCCGCCAGAGTCGAGACTTTTGAGCAAACCAGTGACGCAGGAAAACCATAGATTCAAGGTGAATAGTGCAGGTTAGGTGAAATCAAGGCTGAAGCCAGCTTGTGGGAATTTCGATCGGAAAAAACAGTCCAAACCAACTGAGGTTTTGCGAATAGTAAGCGGCGTCGTTGTCCCAAAAGCCATCGCGGTAAGTGGGCAACAGTTTTTCTTGCCGAATCTGCTCGGCCACTTGCGGATCAATTTCCGCAAATGCAGCGTAGAGCATGGCATATTGCGAGGTTGAGTCATAGTTGACGAGTGGCTGCCCCTGCAAATCAATTTGGGCGGGAACTTTTTGCTGCTGCTGCAACATGGATTGCAGCGGTGGCAGGTGCTGCCGCAAGAATTCCTTGGCGCGTGGTTCATCAAACCAGGCCGAGTCCAGCGCAACCCGCCACCAAACGCGGTAGGCGTCAAAGCCGTAGATGCTGCGAATCGAACTGGGTGGCGTGAGCGGCTGATAGCTGCCCGTTGTGGTATCTAGGGCAACCCAATCGCTCGGCAGGTTGATCGCCGACAGTCTTGCCGATTCGTTGAGTACCTCATAGCTGCTGTCCACCAAGTTGAGCCAATCGCGATCGCGATCGACTTGTGCAAACAATCGAAAAGCATAGGGCGCAAGATAAGACGGATTCAGCTTCAGTTCGGTGGGCTGCGGCTGAAACGCAATTTTGGGACCGGGCAGAAAGTAGTTTTTGCCATTGGCCTCAGCCACCGACAGTTCCCACAAATCCGCCAGCTTGGTTCGAGCCACGTCGAGATACTGCGGCTCGTTCCACCGACGGGCAGCAAAAATTAAGGCAGTAATCGCGTCTAAATCGCCATCGCTGGCAAAATTGCTGTCGATCACGCCCCAGTTGCCATCAGCATTTTTGCCCCACTTCCAGCACCACAGCGCATCGCTGCGCCGTCCGCTGGCATCGCGCCGCTGCAAATTTGCTTCTGCCCAGGCCAACGTGCGATCGAACGTATCGCGATCGTCGATCATCACGGCTCGCAGCATTGCGTAGGCTTGACCTTCCGACGTGGTGCGATCGCCTGCCTCGCGATCGATCACGCGGCCATCGTCCTGCACAAAGCGAGCGCGATAGGCCTGCCAGCTTTCCTGCAACAGCGCGAGATCTTCGCTGGCAGATTCAGTTGCAGGCGTCGTGGGACTCGCAGCCACCGGGGATGTTGTTACAGGAGGCGCAGACGGTTTTTCAACCGTGACGCAGCCTGTCAGCAACAGGAGAATGCAGCCTGTTAAAAGCGGCGACACTGTTTTAGAAGCGCCGATCGATCGCAGTCGTGGTAGAAGCTTTTGCACGTTAGAAGCGCTCCCAAGGTGGTTGAAAGCCGCGCTGCTGCAACAAACCTTCTTCGATTTGCTGCCGCTGGCGATCGATTTCGGGATTGGCGACTCCCTGCTGAAGCTGCAACTGCTCAAGCTGCTGGAGAGCCGCGAGCGGACGGCCTTGGGCAGCAGTCAAGCTAATCAGGGACGATCGCGCAATTGGATTTTGCGGTTGCAGTGCAAGCAGTTGACCGTAAGAATTAGCAGCGGCATCAAAGCGGCGCTGCTGGAACTGAATGCCACCCAGCGCGGCAAGGGCATCCGCATTGTTGGGCGATCGCTGCAAAATCGTTTCATAGACATCGCTCGCTTGACTTAGATCGCCAAGCTGCTGCGCCAGTTGCCCCTGCACAAAATAAGTGCCGAGGTTGTTCGGGTCGCGAGCGATCAACTGCTCTAGCTGCGATCGAGCCTGAGCAGGATTGCGAGCCGCCACAACCTGCACCTGCCGTAGTTGCAGTCCGAGGTTATTCGGCTCAACGGCAAGCAAGGCGCTATAAAGTCCTTCAAGCTGAGGATTAGCAGGCAGCGCGGCGACCAGGCTGATCAGTTCAGGCGGTGTGTCGGTGAGCGGGCGCGTCGAAAGCCAACCGTTGAGAACGGCTTCGGCCTGCGCGGGCGAAATCAAATTCGCTTGCAGGGCAAGGCTGGTGCGGCCAAGCTGCTTGGCGACATCTTGCGGATTGCGAGCGATGATTTGGTCATAGAGCGCGATCGCTTCGGGCAATCTGCCCTGCACCTGCAAAATTCCCGCCAGTCCTTGCAAAGCCGCGTTGACAACGCCGCTGTCGGCAGGATTGCTGCTGAGGATCATCTGATAGCGCTGGGCACTGGCGACCAAGTTGCCTTCGCGTCGATCGATTTCGGCCAGCAACAGCATGTTGGCAAATTGATCTTGCGTGCCTTGCGGCGTGGCAGCATAAGCGGCCAGCGCGTTTCTGGCTCCGGCAAAATCGTTTTGCTCAATCAAAATTTGGGCGATGCGGAAGTTCAAAAACGGCTCGTTTGCGCCAGAGGCCAGCAAGCCCTGATAAAGCGGCAAGAGCGCAGGCGTGGGTGAATCGAGGCGCGTGAAGGCTTGGGCGATCGATCGCAACTGACTTGGATCGCTAATTGGCGTTTGCAGATTTGCCTGTAGCTGCTGCTGCAACTGTGCGTCAGTGATTAAGCCAAGCTGCCGAGACAGCACGATTTGCTGAATGGCAAGAGAGCGATCGCCCGGATTTTGCTGCGCCAGTTGCCGATAGATTTCCAGCGCGTAGGCTTGCTCTTGCGGATAGCCACTGAGGACATCGGCAATTTCACGGGCAACGCCAACCGTGAGATTGGGCGTTTGCGAGATCACCTGCTTGTACAGGTCGATCGCCTGCTGTGCATAAACGGGATTGCCACTGGCATCCGCAATTTCGTTCAAGGCGCGAGCCAAAGTCAAACGAGAATCTTGTCGTCCCACGAGTGGTTCTAGCGTTCGAGTCGCCTGATCAAACAGTCCACTTGCTCCATATGCAGAGGCGAGGGCGGCGCGAAGCTGAATTGTGGTGCTGTCAAGCTGGCGAGACTGGCGCAGTTGCGCTTCCAAAATTTGCACGGCCTGAGCCGGATTTCCTGTTTCGCGCAGAGCGTTCGCATAGGCGATCGCCGCTCCTCCGGTGATCTGTCCGCCTCCCTGCCGATAGCGATCGAACAAAGCGAGCGACTGAGCAAAATCGCCGCTATAAGAATAGATCTGCGCTGCGCCTAAAATTGCTTCGGGCGTCGGATTGTTTTGCAGAACGATTTGGTAGTCAGCGATCGCTTCCCCAAATCGACCCTGATAGCCGAACAGCAACGCGCGTTGCGCCAGCGCTTCCGTATCGTTCGGATTCTGCCGCAGCAGCACGTTCAGCGCTTCAATGCCGCGATTTTGCCATTCCGCACGAAATCCGCCCAACACACCGATACTTAATAGTGCCAGTCGATTGTTCGGATCAACTTCTAGGACTCGTTGATAGGCCGCAAACGCATCGGCATCGCGTCCGGCACGACGATATGAAATTGCTAAGCCAAGTCGGGCTTCAGTGGACTGCGGATATTGGCGAACTGCTCGCTCGAAAATGCCGATCGCCTGGTTCACCAAGCCTTGACCGAGCAGCGTGTAGGCTTGACGAATCACGGTTGGGACGGTCTGCGCGATCGCAGGCAGCGGCAGCAGCGCGATCGTCGGAGTGCCCAATAGCGCGATGCCAATCAAACTGCTCCAAATGTGCCTAGATCTTTTCATCTTGGCTATCTCCCCGGAGTGACATCAAATTCCGATCGAACCCGGACTCCCAAAATGGTTTCTGAAAATTCGTCGCGCTGCTGAACGCTGAAGCCCAAGTTCAGATTCGGTAAAGCGCGAAAATCGTAGAACAGTTCTAAAACATCGGGCGTGCGCTCGTCTTGCTCGCGGCGCAGTTGCTCATTCGACAAAGCACGTCCATAAGCGAGACCGAGGCGATCGTTTTGGCTGAACACATCCAGGAAGGTTAAGCCTGCACTGAACGTGTCGCCGCCTTCGCCCAAATCGCGATTTTCATAGTGGCCGTAGCGTCCAAACAAGCCGAGACTCAATTCGGGAATGAAGACTTCCGCATTCACGCCGTAAGATTCTTCGCGATCGTTTTCGTCAATGCCAAACTGTCCGTTACCGCGATCGAGGCCAAAAATTTGGTTGAAGCCGCTGTCTGACCCGGCATCGCGCCCCGACGTGTAAGTGCCGCGAATAATTGCATTGCCAAAACGCGCTCCAATTTCGCCTGCAAAGCCGTCAAGCTGAAAATCCCCGATGCTGCGACTTGATGAGAAAGCGGCAGCACGAGCTTCAAGATTGTCGTTCAAGCTCCAGTTAACCAGCACACCGGGACGTGACCCGATCGCCGCTGCGCTCAACGCCGGATTGGTTTGAAAGATCGGATTGAAAAACTGGCTGGCTCCGTCTTTGGCAAAGCTGTTGCGATCGAAATAAGAAGTCAAATCAAGCTGTCCAATCACAAACCGCAGATTCGGCAAGTTTGGCAGTGAGGCAGCAAGATACAGTTCATTCAAGCTCAGGCCTTCAGTTTGCGAATCTGCAAACGCCTCGCCCTCGGTTAAATCGACCGACCCACCAAACAGCAAGTTCGGCGTGAGCGGATACACCGCAGTCAGCCTTGCCCGTGCCGAAGATTCATCGCCCTGCAACAGATACACGCCTTGCAGTCTCAGGGAAGGCGGTGTTACCGCAGAACTGTCGATGATCGGCTGCGTAGAAGGTGCGATCGGCTGTTGAACAATCGGAACTGGAGCAGGTGGCGCAGTCGGAGCTTGGGGAAAGGGTGTTGGAGCTTGAGGAAAAGGTGCTTGAGGAAACGAACCAGTCGGAGCTTGAGGAAAAGGTGCTTGAGGAAACTGGGGAAACGAACCAATTGGAGTTTGAGGAAAAGGTGCAACCGGAGTAGGTGGAACAACTGGCGACTGAGCAAAGGGTGCTGGTGTCTGCACAAAGGGTGCAGTTAGCGTTGGGCCACCGACAGGCTGTGCAAAGCTAGGCGGCTGAACAAAACTGGGCGATGCAGAGGGCGCGGTTGGAAAGGCGGTTGGAATCGGAGCGATCGAATAGGGATAAGCAGCAGGTGCAGACGGATATGAATAGGGATAGGCGATCGGAGCCATCATCTGCGGCGGATAGCCGATCGGGACTGCCTGTGAAGAATAGGGATAAGCGATCGCAGCCGGAGGTGCTACCTGCGGCGGATACGGATAGGCGAATGGAGCGGGAGCCGCAGCAGGTGGCGCATAAGGATAGGCGATCGCTCCTGCTGGATTCGGATATGGATAAACCCCAGGATATGGATAAGCCGTCGGCGCAGTGAACTGGCTGACGGGAGCAGGTGGAAGTGGTGTGGAAACACCAGCAGCAGGTACATTCGGAACAGGTAGGGGGGGAACAGGTAGCGGAGCTGGTGCAACGTTGGGCACAGGCAGCACTTGGCTCATCGCTGTTCCGCCGATCGACCCGCTTACAGGTGGCACAAACTGCTCAGCGGCAGGCGGTCGAAACTGAAATTGGGCGCTGGGATTAGCAGCGGCAGGCGCGATCGCAGCGGGCATCTGGGGAGCAACAGCACTGGGAGCAGCAGCGATTGGTAAAGGCTGCGGCTCAGAAGCAGGTGCAGCAACAGGCGGTGGGGCGAACGCGAGGGCATCGGCTGGCGCGGCAGTCGGTGTAGCCGGAGTGGAAACGTCAGCACTCAACTCGACTGCATTCGGCTCGATCGTATCTTCAGCAGCAATTGTTGCATCTGACTCGTTCGGTTGAGTCTCCGGCTCGATCGTCGGATTGGCTGAGGCTGCACTGATGAGTGCTAGGCAGACGAAAGCAGGACTTGTAGCTGCCGCAGCAGCAATTGTCCTGATCCAGGAACTAGAGGGCGTCACGATCATGGAACTCGATGGATGAATGAAGTGCAATGCGATACAGGCGCGTTCGGTAGAAGCTTTGTGCGGAACAATCCGCTCAATTCGGTTCGCTGCAATTAATCGCCGCTTCCTGTCTAGACGATTTCGCCTTGATCGTCAACGGTCACCCAGTGATCTTCCTGATTTAAATATGAGGCGATGAATACTGAGATGCTAGAGCTAGAATCATCCAGCTAGACTAAACCCATCGCGGCCATTTCAGCGATTAAACCCTACCACAATTGCTTAGTTATGCAGACAACTCTTCGCTCACGTTACCGTCAGCTTGCCTCGCTCTTATTGCTGCTGGCGATCGTGTTCTGCACAAGCTGTACGGCGATCGAACGGAACACAGCTTCGGTAGAACTTTCGATTCGGCAGGCGCAAGCCACTGGCAGACCAGGCGCGTATGTGGTTTCCGGCAATACAACTTTGCCAAACGAAACGCGAATCACGGTAACGGCAATTCGCGACTTTGAGTCGACAGAAACACCTGTTTATGCAATTCTCGATCGCCAATATGCGGTTGTTGAGCAGGGCAGTTGGCAAGCGGATTTGAATTTGTGGCAGCCTGCTCCGGATGGCCGCTTGCAGGAAAGCTGGCAGCTTAGCGGACTGTCTACTCCTGCTGATCCGGCAGCAACCGTGACCTTTCTCGCCACGCTTGATCCGGCCAATCAGCCAGCAGGATTGAGAGACCAAGTTGAAGCAGAAGACGACGCTACACAAGCATCGCTGGTGCGCTTTACAACCGACGGTGAACTGTATCTCGAAGCCAGCAGACAAGTGAACGTGCCGTTGCCGAGCGGTCGCACTGCTCCACCTGCGCCGACACCTGCGGCTGCTCCGCGCACCAGCGGTAAACCCGTTGAGCAAACGATCGATCGAGACCAACCTTGGAGCAAAACGGATGCTCCACTACGCCCTGACCAACGGTTACAGTGAAGCACCGTCACTAGGAGGCGAGCCGTTGCTGCTGCCAAGCAGGGCTGCTTGCCTGAGAAGCACTCGACCCGATCTGCATCCGCTCGACCTGCGCCATCACCTGCTTGAGATGCGCCATCAGCTCTTGAAGCTGGACTGTGTCTTCCGGTTGAACCGCAGGAGTAGCAGTTTGGGTCGATCGCGCAAAACCTGCAAAGGCTTGGGCTGAGGCGAGTGCGCTCATCGCCTGCAACTGCGCCGCATTCATGGCAGGCTGCTTCACGGCAGGAGCCGAGTCGATCGATTGCGGTTCTGCATTGAGCGTCAGCAGGCCAGCATTTGCTGCTTGCTGGGGCTGCTCTGCATTGATCACCATGTAGGAGGTAGCGTCTTGTGCGGTTGCGACAGGCGTTGCCGACTGGCTCACGGGCAGCACGGTGGGCAACGGGCTTTCATCTTCTTGCAAGAACAACTCTAGACCTGAGGTGCTGAGGCGTTGCTGTGAAAACTTGATGTCTTCAATCAGCGCTTCTTTTTCGCTCAATTGCTGCTTGAGCGTGGACATTTGCGTTTCGGTTTGGCTGAGCTTGCGCGAAGATTGTCTCCAGCCAGAGGTTGCAAGACTGGCCGCGCCAGCAGCCAAGCTAATCGCAGTAGCAAGGCCAATATAAGGAGCAGCAAACTCTTCGACTTGTCCAACAAACACAGGCTTTTCCTCAAGCTGAATCGTCACAGGCTTAGAGCCAAAAGCAGCCAGGGGAAGGGTCATGCCGCAGAAAACGGTTCCAGCTAAAACAGCGGATGAAAGCAAGCAACGGGAAAGGCTCATAATGCTTCTCTTACTCAAGAACGACAAGGAAAACTCGCAAGGGTAGATGAAACAAATGGTCGATCGCGAATGGATTATTTCACTAGCGAACCCAGCGAGATCGAGCATTTCGTGAGATCTACTGAAGTGCTCAGTAGATTTACTTCCTGTATTCAAGTTAATCTGCCCTTCCGTGATTTAGCGTATGGATTTAATGAAGACCCAAGATTTAGCTTGAAGAGGGTATAAAGTTTTTTATTGATTGAAGCTTGCAACCGAAACTCAGCCTCAAAGTCTTACACCATCAGCGTTGTGGAAAAAAATAAGAGATTATTTTTTAGATGGAAAAATAAAATATCAGGCACTTCTAAAGCCGTCAAGCGTCCAGGAAAGCGGCGATCGATCTTGTGAAGACTGAAGCAGTATCCATTTGGAGATTCAGTAAAATTCATCACCTCTTTATGGTGATTTCAATAAAACTTCATCTCCATCTGTCTATTAAGGATTTAGAGGCTGCTCGACTCGATGGCGATCGCTTCTGCATCAACCCAGCAATTTCTCATTTCAATTAGAACGCTGTGAAGCTGCGACATGAATTGAATTGCAATTGAATTGCGCTTCACAATCGGCGGTTACTGCTTACGAGACTCAACCCAACATGGACGATCGCAACTATGTCATCAACTGCTCAAAATAGATTCATGCAGATTTGGCAGCGTCGGCTGACTCGCTGGCAGCGTCAAGTTTCGATCGGTGTAATGACGTTTGCCTTAATGCTTGGATTCGCTTGGCAATCCAATCTCACGCTGGCTGAATCTGCCGTTTCAATTCCGCTGCCGCTCTCGACCCAAAACGCGAATATCATCGACGCCAATCGTCGTCCTGTTTTGTTGCAGGGCGTCAACTGGTTTGGCATGGAAACAGATTTGAATGTGCCACACGGACTTTGGCTGCGCGACTACAAGGAAATGCTGGCGCAAATTAAGCAGCTTGGCTACAACTTTATTCGCCTGCCGTTCGCGCTGCAAACGCTGCGATCGAATTCAATTCGCGGCGTTGATTTTGCAATCGGCAGCAATGCCGATCTGCAAGGGAAAACGCCGCTGGAAGTGATGGATCTAATTATCGAAGAAGCCGATCGCCAAGGCTTGATGATCTTGCTGGACAATCACCAGATTACCTACGCCGAAATTCCGGAACTTTGGTACGGCGAAGGCTTCACCGAAGAAGACTGGATTAACACCTGGACAATGCTGGCCGATCGCTACCGCAACCATCACAACGTAATCGGTGCAGACTTGAAAAACGAACCACACGGGCGAGCCAGTTGGGGGACGGGCGATCGGGCAACCG
Source organism: Microcoleus sp. FACHB-1515 (assembly GCF_014696105.1). Classification (GTDB taxonomy): domain Bacteria; phylum Cyanobacteriota; class Cyanobacteriia; order Elainellales; family Elainellaceae; genus JAAUTJ01. Next base: position 58,191 of record NZ_JACJPO010000008.1, on the reverse strand, counting down.
ATTGGCGACTGGCCGCAGAACGAGCCGGAAACGCAATTCTAGAGGTTAATCCGAACTGGCTAATTGTCGTGGAAGGCGTCGAGAACAACGTCCCCGGTCAACGACTGGCGACACACTGGATGGGCGGCAATCTAGAAGGCGTGCGCCAATTTCCCGTCCGGCTCGATCGACCGGGAAAACTCGTATACTCTCCGCACGAATACGGCCCCGGTGTTTTCCCGCAGCCTTGGTTTTCCGAACCGGATTTTCCCGGAAATTTGCTTCAGCGCTGGGAAACCGGATTTTTCTTTATTGCTCGCGATCGCATTGCCCCAGTTTTAATCGGTGAATTTGGTGGGCGGCAGGTCGATGAACAGTCGGCTGAAGGTCGCTGGCAGCGGAAGCTCGTTGATTTCATTCGCCAAAACCGCCTCAGCTTTGCCTACTGGAGCTGGAATCCGAACAGCCGCGACACAGGAGGCATTCTGATGGACGACTGGCACACGGTTGACGCTCCCAAGCAAGCCCTCCTGAGTACCCTACTGCCGGGAGGAACACCGATCGCCATTGCATCACCCACTCCCACTCCGGTCACAGCGCCAAGTCCAACTCCGGCTGCAACGCCGACTTCCACGCCAACCCCGATCGCTCAGCCCAGTTCGATCGAAGCTTCGGCCTCGCTGCAAACTGAATTTCAAGTGCAGTCTGACTGGCAGGCTGGATTTTGCGTCAGCTTTCGTGTGGTGAACGGCAGCAATCGATCGATCAACAACTGGCGATTGCGCTTCACAATGAATCAGGCCGACATTTCGCAAAGCTGGAACGGCAGCTTTACGCCGCAGGAAAGCCGCTACACCGTTACGCCGCCAGATTGGGCGCGATCGATCGCGCCCAATCAAAGCGTTGACATCGGCTTTTGTGCCAACAAGCGCGGCACAGATTATCTACCCCGCGATATTCGAGCCGAATCAATCTAAGTTCTACACTGAATAGTAGATTGCAAAAAAGCAGCGTTTCGGAAACCTGTCACACGTCGATGTGTTGCAGTGAACTGACGGATCGGCTGCTTTTTTGCGAGCATCTGAAGCAGTGTGTGGAAGCTCCAATGTCGCCCAAAGACAAATCGATCGCTCTTAACGACCCGCAGTATTACTTCAATCGCGAATTAAGCTGGCTAGAGTTTAACCAGCGGGTTTTGCATGAAGCGATCGATTCACGCACTCCGCTTTTAGAGCGCTTAAAATTTGCCGCCATTTTTAGCTCAAATCTCGATGAATTTTTTATGGTGCGCGTCGCCTTACTGAAACAGCGACTTCGTGCCGGAATCGATCGATTTCCGCCCGATGGCCTGTCGCCACAGGCACAGCTTGAGGCGATCGCGCAGCGGCTTCGCCCGATGGTGGCCGAACAGCATCGCCATTTTCAAACGTTGCGTCCGCAACTGATTGAGCATGGCGTTTATTTACTTGACTATGCTGATTTGAATGAGGTGCAGCAGCGATCGCTTCAAGATTATTTTGAACGCCGTATTTATCCGGTTCTGACACCGCTGGCAGTCGATCCGGGGCATCCCTTTCCGCAGATGTCAAACTTAAGTTTGAACCTAGCAGTTGTCGTGCGCGATCCGGCGACTGGCAAATCTCATTTTGCGCGAGTTAAGGTTCCCAGCAGCCTACCCAGATTCATTTCGCTCTCAGATTTTCAGCCGAAAGAAAAGCGATCGATCGTGTGGGCAGGTGTGCCAATCGAACAGGTCATTGCTCATAACTTAAAGCTGCTATTTAAGGGCATGGCGATCGAATCTTACTCGCTGTTTCGCGTCACTCGCGATATGTATATGGAGCTTGAAGAAGACGAAGCAGGCGATTTGCTTTCGGCCATTCAGCAAGAACTACGAACTGTTCGGCTAGCGGGTTCTGTGATTCGGCTGGAAGTGCAATCAACGATGCCAAAAAAAGCGCGGCAAACGCTAACGGAGGAACTAGAGCTTACCGAACAAGACCTTTATGAGATTGAAGGGTTGCTTAATCTGCGCGACTTGATGAGTTTGCTTTCGCTGCCTCTACCTGACCTGAAAGACCCACCTTGGAGTCCGGTGATTCCAGCGCGGTTGCGATCGCTAGATGAATACTATTCCCTCTACGATTCTCCGACATTAGGCGATGGCGAAGACTTCTTTTCGATGATTCGCAGCGGCGATTTACTAGTGCATCATCCGTATGAATCTTTCAACGCTTCGGTTGAGCGATTCATCGCAGAAGCCGCACATGATCCAAAAGTTTTGACGATTAAGATGACGCTGTATCGCACATCGGGAGATCCGATCGTCAATGCCTTGATTGCGGCTGCCAATAATGGCAAGCAAGTTGTTGCGCTTGTTGAACTGAAAGCGCGATTTGACGAAGAGAATAACATCGCTTGGGCGCAGCTTCTGGAAAAAGCAGGTGTGCATGTTGTCTATGGTTTAGTTGGTCTAAAAACTCATACAAAAATCATTTTGATTGTGCGACAAGAAGGCGAAGAACTACGTCGCTATGTTCACATCGGCACGGGAAATTACAATCCCAAAACTGCTCAGCTTTACACGGATTTGGGCATTATTAGCTGCCGCGATGATTTGGGTGCAGATTTAACCGACTTATTCAACCACCTGACAGGCTATACTCGTCAAGATAGCTATCGCAAACTGCTAGTTGCTCCAGTGAATTTGCGCGATCGCATGATTGCAATGCTTCGCCGCGAAGCTGATCAGCACGTAAAAACTGGTTCAGGATACGTCATTGCCAAAATGAATGCGCTGGTCGATCCGCTAATCATTAAAACGCTCTATGAAACGTCACAAGCTGGAGTCAAAATCGATTTGATTGTGCGTGGAATTTGCTGCCTAAAGCCTGGAATTAAAGGCGTTAGCGAGAACATCCGCGTTATCAGTATTATTGGACGATTTTTGGAACATTCTCGCATTTTTTACTTTCACAATGGCGGAGCCGAAGAATTCTATATCGGCAGTGCTGACTGGATGCCGCGCAACCTCGATCGCCGCGTCGAGGCAATTACGCCGATCGAAGATCCAACGGTTGCTCAAAGGCTCAAGGAAATATTAGATGTGATGTTGGCAGACAATCGCCACGCTTGGGAATTGCAGCCAGATGGGTCTTACAAACAGCGACATCCGGCAAAAGATGAACTCGATCGCGCCGCGCAAACTCTGCTGATGGAAGCAGCACTGCGATCGAGCAATCAACCACAGTGATTAAATCACACTATGAAGATTGTTCTTCCCGATCAAATTGATATTCCCGATTCCGATCGCACAGCGTTAAAAGAGCTTGGCGAAGTTGAAATTTATGATGATATTTGCGTCGATGAAGCGGTGATTCTCGATCGTATTCGAGACGCAGAAATAATTACAGCAGGCTGGTTCCAAGTCAGTCGATCGCTGATGCACCATGTGCCCAACTTAAAATATATTGTTGTTCCTGGCGTTGGTTACAATAACGTAGATATCGAGGCAGCATCAGCCGCAAATATCATCGTTTGCAATTGCCCTCAGCACAATTTGAATGCGGTTGCCGAGTATACGATCGCTCTTATTTTCGCCGTCACTCGTCAAATTGTCGCAGCAAACTTTGCTCTACGAAACAATCAGTGGAATCCAGGCGATCATAAAGGGATTGAACTGCGCGGCAAAAAACTCGGATTAGTTGGGCACGGCGGCATTGGCAGCAGAGTTGCAAAACTTGCCCAAGCGATCGGAATGCAAGTTGAGTTTGTGAATTCTCGTAGTTCTGCGCCAGAAATCGATCGCCTCATTGCTACCTGCGATATTTTGAGTTTACATCTTCCGGCAACCGCACAAAGTCGTCACTTGATTGATGAGCGACGTTTGAATTTGATGAAGCCAACGGCTTATTTAATTAATACAGCGCGAGGTGCGATCGTCGATCAGGCTGCTTTGCTCAAACTGCTTCAGCAAAAACGCATTACGGGAGCCGCTTTGGATGTGTTTGAAAATGAGCCGATCGCCGGAACACCCAATGCAGAAATTCAAGCTTTAGTGCAGCTTGAAAATGTAGTTGCAACGCCACATAACGCCTACAATTCTGAGGAAACTGCGGCGAACTTAGGTGAAGAATTGCTGTCAGTGGTTCGTGCCTGCATTTCCGGATCGCCAATCAATGTAGTGAATTGAGAAGCGCTTTGATTTGGTAGCTTGGGTTACTTTCTTGGAAGAAGCGATCGGGAATGATTGCCTTAGCATTCGCCCCACAAAGGAATTTTCTCATGAGTCAGTCACCTCGGTTTGTCACTCGCCGACACGCCATTCAAATCATCGCTGGCGCAACAGGCGGACTGATGCTGCACGCCTGCACCCAACAAACGAACACGTCTGCTCCAGCGCAAAATGAAGCGTCTCCGGCTGCCTCGGCTGAACCTGTCAAGGGAACCAACGGCAGTACGCTTTGGATTGGCTACACGCCGCTATATGTTGCGATCGAAAAAGGCTTTTTCAAAGAAGGCGGTTTGGAACTAGAACACAAAGCTTTTAGTTCAACGGGTGAAGGAAATGCGGCGCTGGCCGCAGGTCGAATTGACAGCATCAACAACGTGACTTCCGAAATGGTTGCGTTTGCCGCGAAAGGCCAAGATTTTCGGGTTGTGCAGGTCGCCGATAATTCGATGGGTGGCGATGGCATTTTGGCACGCAACAGCGTCAAAGATATTGCCGATTTCAAAGGTCGTCAAGTTGCCGTTGAAATTGGCAGCGTCAGCCATTTTTTCCTGCTGCAAGTGCTGCAAGAAGCTGGACTATCGGGCGATGATGTCAAGATTACAAACGTTACACCGGATGCTGCCGCCGCAGCTTATTCCTCTGGCCGCGTTGATATTGCCGTCACCTATTCGCCCTTTTTGCAGCAGTCCAATCAAGCTCAAAAAGATGGCCGCATCATCTATGATTCCTCAAAAATGCCAAATGCAATTCTAGACGTTTATATGTTTTCAACGCCGTTTGTGCAAAATCATCCGCAGGCAGTTCAGGCATTTGTAAACGGCATCTACAAAGCTCAAGAATTCCTTCAAACGAATCAGGATGAAGCTTATGCGATCGCTGGAAAAATGCTGGAACTCAAACCTGAAGAAGTCGGACAAGAATTGAAGGGAGTGCAGCTTACGAGTCCTGAAGATAATGTTAAACTGCTCTCCGATACAAGCAGCGATATGTATCTTGGCAAGCATATGGAATCGCTGGCGACCTTCCTCAAAGATCAAGGCCAAATTCCGCAAGCCATGACGATCGATCAGCTAAGCGCTTTGATCGATCCGACCTTTGTAAAAGCAGCAGTGGCATAGTGTTTGAGCGGTGCGATCGCAAGGGCAAAAGGACATTATCACTTCTGCCCTTTTCTTGATTTCTATTTCGCCAACTCCCGCTCGATCGCTTCAACTAATTCTGGCGAAGTGGGCGCCACGCTGCTGCGATAGCGACCAACCACTTCTCCCGATTTGCTCACCAAAAACTTCTCGAAATTCCATGACACTTCGCTGGAAGGCGCGATCGCTTCCGTCAGACGAGCATAGAGCGGATGCTTTTGCGATCCTTTGGCGCGAACTTTATCGAAAATCTCGAAGGTGACACCGTAATTGCGGTCGCAAAACGCTTGAATTTCTGCGATCGTTCCGGGTTCTTGTGCGCCAAAGTCGTTGCTGGGAAACGCCAAGATGCGTAGGCCGCGATCGCGATATTGCTGATTTAGCTGCTCCAAGCCTTTGTATTGCGGCGTGTAGCCACAGTAAGAGGCGACATTGACAATCAGCAAAACCTGTCCAGCATATTCACTGAGAGATTTTGCCTGTCCGCTGGCCGTATTGACCGAAATATCTGCGATCGAATTCATGAAGAAAAGTTAAGCACATCAGTTTCGATCGTACCTTCGATCGGACAGCAAACCAAGGCGCACCGAGGTACGCCCTGTGTCGCGAAGTTTTGAGGATGCAATCTTAGTTGCCGCTGACCTGAACGCCCGTACCCGTCCAAGGCGTGTCGTCGGGCTTACGCTTCCAGTTGCCGCTTTCGTCTTGGCGATAGTCGTTCTTGATGGTGTTCCAGGCGACTTCCATCGCTCCTTCTTGGCTCATGCCGTTGTCCATCGCGCTTTGCATTGCGGCTTTGAAAATGTTGGCAGCACCATCTTGCAGCTTGTCTTGCAGATCAGCGGGCAGTTCCATCGCTTGCTCAGCCATTTGTTTTGCTCCTTTTCGTCAAATTCATCACAGTTAGCTCAATCGTAAGGAAGCAGCGCGATCGCCTCATCTTTCCAAAGAAAGGCTTGTATCATCTACCGAACGACTCGATCGCGCAAGTGCCGGATCAGGCTGTAGCCAATGGGCAAATTCCTCGGTGAAGCGATCGCGCAGGATTGATTCACGAATGCGGCGCGTAAAGCGAATCAGTTCGGTGATGTTGTGAATCGATAAAAGCGTGTAGGCCAAAATTTCTTGCGCTCTGAGCAAATGGCTGAGGTAGGCGCGGGTGAAATTTTGACAGGTGTAGCAGTCGCAGTCGGCATCGAGCGGGGTGAAGTCCGTTTTGAAGCGGGCGTTTTTCAAATTCCAGCGTGCGGCTCCGCCGATCCCGTTGGGATCGCCTTTCACGAGGGCGCTACCGTGTCGGGCAAGTCGAGTTGGAATCACGCAGTCAAACACATCGACCCCGGAAGCGATCGCCTGTGCCATTTCGCGATAGGTTCCCACGCCCATCAAATAGCGCAGCTTATTCTGCGGCAGCAGCGGAGCCGTCACCTGCACAATTTTCTCGATCAGATCCGCAGGTTCACCGACGCTGACACCACCGATCGCATATCCCGGCAAGTCCATCTCAACCAAGGCACGAGCGCAAGCCTGCCGCAGATCCGCATATACTCCACCCTGCACAATGCCAAATAAAGCTTGATCCGATCGTTGATGCGCTTGGATGCAGCGTTCTAGCCAGCGAACCGTGCGACTTGTGGCGCGTTCGACCGCTTCGCGCGTGGCGGGATACGGCGGACATTCATCGAACGCCATGATTACATCCGCTCCCAGCGCGTTTTGAATTTGGATCGATCGCTCTGGCGTCAGGTGAATCACGGCTCCATCGCGCGGTGATTTGAACGTGACACCATCTTCGGAAATCGATCGCAATTCGCTGAGGCTAAATACCTGAAAGCCGCCGGAGTCCGTCAACATCGGCTGATTCCAACCCATAAAGCGGTGCAGTCCACCCGCCTGCTGCACAATGTCTTCTCCGGGCTGGAGATGCAGATGGTAGGTGTTTGACAGCACCATTTGCGCTCCGGTGGCAGCAAGCTGAGCGGGCGTTACAGTTTTGACATTGGCAAGCGTGCCGACAGGCATAAAGCGCGGCGTTTCCACGATGCCGTGTGGCGTTGTGAAAACTCCGGCTCTGGCCTGCGTATGACTACAGCGTGCCTGACAATCGAAAGTAAACATTTGCTAATAGAAGTGAAGCCATCTTCTATGATGACAGCCGTATGATGACAGCCGCGAGGCGATCGCCCTTCGATCACGCCTGCTGCCGAACAAACTTCCGTCATGAGTCAGATTTCAGGCTGCATCAGTGCGCTAGGATTTGCCTAGACAAATTGAGTTCAAAGATTCGCGCCCAACCGCAACTCGCGCGAGTCGAAACGAGGAGAACACAATGGAATCCACTCAAATTAACTGTGCTGAAGCCTGCAAAAACGGTTGTGTGTTAGGCGATCGCTGTCCTAACAAAGAATATGTTTCTCAAGCTGCCAGCTTCATTCAAGAAAAGTCGCTTGACGATATGCTGGCGATCGCAGAAGAAGCTCGCCGCAAGAAGTTAACGGCTCCACCCAAGTGGATTCTTCCAGACGAAATTTAAGCAGAAATGGGCGATCGATTCTATTGCGATCGCCCTGCAATTCCCTAGATAGTGTTACCCAGACAACGTTACTTAAGCAATGAAAGAATCGCTCGTGAGGCTGCCTGCCTGAATTGAAGTGAGCGAAGCTAATAGATCAGTTCCAAAAGAAATTTGGGTGGCATTGTTGGCTTGAGCGATCGTCAAATCTGCAAAGGTCAATCCTTCCGTAAGCTGAAGCTTGGTTTGTCCAACAATGAAGTTATTGATGGTGTTGAAACCGCTTCCCGATGCTAAGGTAATCACATCTTCACCACCTCCTAGAAACAGCGTGTTGTTGCCTTCACCTGAATCGATAAAATCATTGCCGGAACCTGTGTAAATTACATTGTCGCCTGCTTCAATCTCGATCGTGTTTGCCCCTTCACCTGCATAAATCAGATTGGTTCCACCTCTCAGGCGGATCGCGTCGTTTCCTGCTCCAGCAAAAAAAGTGTTGTTGCCAACACCCAAATCGGCGCTGTTGTTGCCTTCGCCTGCAAAGATGATGCTGTCGGTGTCGAAGCCAGTTAAAAACTCATCATCTCCTGCACCTGTATAAATCGTGGTGATGCCCTCACTTCTACCAACTGCGATGATCAGGTTAGATCCCTCGCCCGCAAAAATCGTGTCGCCACCAGAGAAAACGAAAATTTGATCATCGCCTGCTCCAGCAAAAATCGTATCTTTGCCAGCGCTGAATGCATCGATGATATTGTTGCCTTCACCTGCAAAGATAGTGTCGCTTTCAGGCGTGCCAAAGAGTGTATCGTCGCCGGACGTGCCAAAAACAATTGCCATGTTTAAAGATTAGTTAAGATCGATCGAAAGTGAAATTGGAAAAGTAATTTTCCTGATTCAATGCAATCGCAGTTTGTCGCAAATGATACCGTTTTGTTAAAAATCTTTTTACTGTTCTAAAAAAATAGAGGCGATCGATTTCGATCGCCTTCACTCACGTCAAATTAAAATTCTTAGAACACACGGAAAATGAACGGATAGCGGTATGGCTGTTCTGGCGTACTGAGCGCCTGCAAAATTGCAAAAATCGGCAGCGTCCAGTGAGCAACAAATAAAATCGCCAGCAGCGGCCAGCCAATCAGCACCCAGCACAAAATGCCGAAGATGATTCCATACAGCCAAACATTAAAGTGAAAGTTCAGCGCTTCTTTCGCACTTTCTTTCACCACCGGATCTTCAGAAACAAACCAAATCGCCAGCGGTAGACCTGCCGAGATCAGCAGCGCACTTCCAAAGATTGAGGCGTGGCTCAAAATTGAAAGAATCTTGCGCTTGTCGTTGTCGTAAGTGTTGTACATATCAATTTCCCCATTGGGTCGGCTTAGCATTGCCTTTACATTTGATCATACGGCGTCGATCGCGCCGCTTTCGTCCTGCCCAAGGTGGGAATATCCGGCCTTTCTTGAGAGTGAGAACTGGCGGCGATCGATTCTGCGATTGTGTCGCTCAAACCAACCAAACAACACCGGACTATGGCAATCTGGAAGCACAGAGGATTTTGACGTTTTTGTGACAAAAACTTGCTGCTATGCAGACTTTACCTAGCCCGATTGCCGCGCCTGCTTCGACTCCTGTTGATACCGCGATTCGTCGTCGCAAAACTCGGCCTGTTCCGGTCGGCAGCATTACGATCGGCGGCGGCAATCCGGTTGTCGTCCAGTCGATGATTAATGAAGACACGCTGGATGTAGACGGCTCAGTGGCAGCAATCCGCAGGCTGCATGAAATCGGCTGCGAAATCGTGCGCGTCACGGTTCCCAGCCTTGCCCATGCGAAAGCGATGGAAGAAATTCGTGCCAAGCTCTATGCCACATACAAGCCTGTTCCGCTCGTGGCAGACGTGCATCACAACGGCATGAAGATTGCGCTGGAAGTTGCAAAGCATGTCGATAATGTGCGGATTAATCCCGGCCTGTATGTGTTTGAGAAGCCGAGTGCAGAGCGGACGGAATATACGAAAGAGGAGTTTGAGGCGATCGGCTCCAAGATTCGTGAAACTCTCGAACCGCTCGTCGTCTCGCTGCGCGATCAAAATAAATCGATGCGGATCGGCGTCAATCACGGGTCGCTGGCGGAACGGATGCTGTTTACTTACGGTGACACGCCCGAAGGCATGGTCGAATCGGCCTTGGAATTCATCCGCATCTGCGAATCGCTCAACTTCTACAACATTGAACTTTCGCTCAAAGCTTCCAGAGTGCCCGTAATGATCGCCGCAAATCGCCTGATGGTGAAGCGGATGGACGAATTGGGCATGGACTATCCGCTGCATCTGGGCGTCACCGAGGCCGGAGATGGCGAATATGGACGAATTAAATCAACGGCAGGAATTGGAACCCTGCTGGCAGATGGCATTGGCGACACGATTCGCGTTTCGCTAACCGAAGCCCCCGAAAAGGAAATTCCGGTGTGCTACAGCATCTTGCAGGCGTTGGGCTTGCGGAAAACAATGGTTGAATATGTCGCCTGTCCGTCTTGTGGCCGGACGCTGTTCAACCTGGAAGAAGTGCTGCATCAGGTGCGCGAAGCGACGAAGCATTTGACCGGACTCGACATCGCCGTGATGGGCTGCATCGTGAATGGACCGGGAGAAATGGCAGATGCCGATTATGGCTATGTCGGCAAGCAGGCCGGATTCATTTCGCTGTATCGCGGACGCGAGGAAATCAAAAAAGTGCCGGAAACGCAGGGCGTGGAGGAGCTAATCAATTTGATTAAGGCAGATGGCCGCTGGGTCGATCCTTAAGAGATTGTATCGATCGATCTGCTACTCCCAACCCACTCCGATCTTCCCGATTCGGCTGTGCTAAATTGGGCGTACTCTTCTTGCTATTTGGGACGCGATCGCAACTATGGTCATGATTAAGCGCGGACTGATTCTGGGCGCAACCGCCGTTGCGGTCGCCGCCGTCACCGTCATGGGAGCCGGAGTTCACCTGTCGCAGGGGCAGTCGTTCTTTCAAGAAAGCCCGAAAGAGCTGGTCGATGAAGTGTGGCAGGCGGTCGATCGCACCTATGTCGATGCCACGTTTAATCAGGTCGATTGGCGAGCCGTCCGGCAGGAATATCTCAACCGCAACTACACCAGCAACGAACAAGCCTACGAAGCAATTCGCGAAATGCTTGCCAAGCTTGACGATCCGTATACGCGCTTCATGGATCCAGAAGAGTTCGAGAGTATGCGGATCGAAACGCAAGGGCAGTTGTCTGGCGTTGGGATTACGCTGTCACAAGATGAAGAAACCAATGAGCTAGTCGTGGTTTCCCCGATCGAAGGATCGCCCGCTGCCGAGGCGGGAATCGTCGCCCGTGACGTGATCGTTAAAATTGACGGTGAAAGCACTGAGGGCATGGACATCAACGATGCTGTTTCGCGAATTCGCGGTCAGGAAGGCACGCAGGTGACGCTGACGATCAAGCGGGGCGATCGCGAAATCGAGTTTCCCCTCACCCGCGCCAACATTGAACTGCATCCGGTTCGTTACGAAAAGCAGTCGAGTCCGCAAGGCGACATTGGCTACATCCGCCTGACGCAGTTCAACAACAACGCCGCTGAAGAAATGGAAAAGGCGATCGAAGACCTCGAACGCCAAAACGTGACAGGCTACATTCTCGATTTGCGATCGAATCCCGGTGGCCTGCTCGATTCCAGCGTCGATATCGCCCGCATGTGGTACGACGACGGCTTGATTGTCTCGACGGTCAACCGCCAAGGCATTTCACAGCAGTACAGCGCAGACAACTCGGCGTTAACCGATAAGCCGCTTGTCGTTCTGGTCGATAAAGGTTCGGCCAGCGCCAGCGAAATTCTTTCGGGTGCAATTCAAGATAACGATCGCGGCACTTTAGTCGGCACGGGAACCTTTGGTAAAGGTTTGGTGCAGTCGGTGCGGGGCTTGAGCGACGGGCGATCGGGCTTGGCGATCACGGTTGCCAAATATCTCACGCCCAGCGGTCGCGACATCAATCAGTCCGGAATTGCGCCGGATGTGGTAATTGAACTGACGGAAGAGCAGCGCGAAGAGCTTGCCAGCAACAACGACGAGATTGGAACATCCGCCGATCCGCAGTATGTCCGGGCGCTGGGTGTGCTGACCGAAGCAATCGCCAACGGCCAAAATTCCACGCAGGCGGCTCAGTGAGCGATCGGGGAAGCCCTCAAAGTTCCCCATGCATGGGGAACTTTGAGGAGGGTTTGCGGGTGCATCTGTGATCGAGCGGATCGACGGGCTAGCCTCAAAGTCCCCTACGAGTGGGGGATTTAGGGGGCTTCCCCGATCGTTTCTCCCAGCACCTTGAGCCGCACCGTGCGCGAAAAGCTGCCATCAGCATCGCCAAGTTGCAGTTCCAAGATTTCACCAGAGAGCGGGTTGAGTCCAGACAGGAGCGATCGCAGATTTGGCGTACTTGCGCCGCTGTCAAGATAAACCCGTTCGGCCAGCGTGTTCAGCCGCTTCCAGCTTGTGTAGAGTTTGGCGATCGCTTGCTCTAGCTGCGCGGCTTGATTGACCAGATCGGCAGTCGAATTCAGGCAGCCGATGCGAAGCGCTTCTTCGAGGGCGGATTCGAGGTCGATCGCATCGTGGTTCAACGTTTGTACTTGTGCGGCGGCGCTGAGATATTTCGCGAGATATTTTGCCTCAGCCGTAGCCTGCTTCAGCGTTTCCACATCAGGATTTTCGGCAACTTCGGCTTGCAGGGCGCTCTGGTGAGCGGCAGGCAGCTTTTCCAATTCGCGCACAAGCGGAGCCACATATCGCATCGGAATCGTGTTGTTGGCGGCTTTTTCCTTCACCTCAACAGGCAAAAGATCCGAACTCATCGCCGTCCACTCGTCCGAAATTTGCTTTACCTCGCGCCGAGTGATTTTGTCGCCGCGCCGAACGGCTTCACTGACAATCTGCTGCACTTCCGCCTCAGCCTGCGCCGTTTCCACAAACGCCCGCTTGCTGAACTGATTCACGTCTTCTGGCTCCAGCAAATTGCCGTCTAGCAAAGCGTCAGCACTGTCTGCCAGTTCGATCAGCGAGTAGGCTTGCGTTTTGCTGATTTCGCGGTCTTTGAGCCAGTTGAGAAAGCCAATCGATACCGTTCCGGAAGCGCTTCGCGATCGCCCCTCACCGCCGCGCCGCTCGCGGTCGCGCACCGCCCGCAAAATTCGTCCGCGCCAAATTTCCGTCTGTAAATCTACGCGATCGCACACCTGCCAAGCGCGATCGATCTGCTGCTGAAACTCAAACTCCGAAATTCGATCGTCTTGCGGATTTGGCAAATTAAAGCTGAGATCGGCGCGATCGATATCCGTTGCGAGGCTGGCGGGATAGGAACCGTCGAGATGAGGAGCAGAAACCATGAGGATGCTGACAAGTGGGCTGACATTGGCCGGATCATTATGCCACGCTTTCTGTAGAAGACAAGTGGGGAGAGTTCAACCGCTGCCTGAGCGATCGCTCGATCGTTAAAAGTGCTTTACGGTAACTTCATGGTGCTAGAGTGCGCTTCATTGTACATCCCGTTTCAAGCCTATGATGATAACTTGTGTACATCGCACTTTTACACGAGCGTTACGCGGTGCGGGACAGCTTGTTTTGATCCGTCTCCAGCCTGTTTAACGAAAGAAGAACTTCAACATGCTTGTTTGTCCTCACTGTCAGTTCAGCAACCCAGACGACCACAAATTCTGTCAGCGCTGCGGCACTTCTTTGACCGAGATTACCTGTCAAGCGTGCGGAGCCGCTGTTGAATTTGTGGCGGAGCAGTGTCACAAGTGCGGCGCAGAAACGGCGATCGAGTGGCGAGCAATTTTGACGCCCAAGCTCGCCGATTGGCCTGCTGCCTCGCCCAATTTTCTAGATGAGCAACAGCGCTATCGTCTGCAAGCACCGCTGCCCACACCGTTGACGAGTGAAATTGAAATGACGGTGCGGGATTGCCAACCGTTTCAAGCGTCGCTGATTGAACTGCTCGAAGCCGAGCCGCTTGAAGCTGAGCCGCAGTTGGCCGCCGTTGCCACCCAAGCGATTCCTGCTGTTGCTCAGCCTTACGTGGAAGTGCGATCGCAATCGCCCGCGCTGCCGCAAATTCACGATGCGATCGAGCAGGCCGAATTCACAGTGGTAATTTTGCAGGATCGATCGCAACTGCCGCCCTTGACGGAAATGTGGAGCAGTGACGAAGTGCTGCCGCTGCAAATGCTGCACTGGATGCACGAAATGGTCGAACTTTGGGGCATTTTGCAGCCGATCGGCTATGCCCACAGTTTGCTGAAGCTGGATAATTTGCGCGTGGACGAAGACCAGCTTTTATCTTTGCAGCGGCTTCATGCGGATGGAACCGATCGATCGCTCGACCTGCGCGATCTCGGCACGCTCTGGCAGCAGCTATTCGCCCAGTCACAGCGGACGCAGATCGGCTCAATCGCGCAGCTTTGCCAGGAAGTTGCGGTTGGGGAACTGAGCGGAATCGATGCGATTCACCAGCAGCTTGAAGCGATCGCCGATCAGTTTCAGCCGACTGCCGATCCGATTATCCTGCCGGATTTGCCGGAAACCGATTTTGCCGCCGCGCCTGAGCCGATCGCGTCCAGTTCAATGCGGCTAGAAATGGGCAACGCGATCGAAGAAGTCAGCAATGAAGGTGACGACGCGCCGACTGTTGTTTTGCCGATGAAGCTGCTCAATCTGGAAGACGCCGGGCGCACCGACATTGGCCGCCAGCGCGAGCGCAACGAAGATTACTTTGCTGTTCACTCGGAAGTGAAAAAGCTGGAAAGTCCGAGCGGGCGATCGCTTCAGGCCAAAGGACTCTACATTTTGTGCGACGGAATGGGCGGCCACGCTGCCGGAGAAGTCGCAAGCGCTTTGGCAACCGACACGATTCGCCAATATTTCGAGACGCACTGGCAAGACCAGCTTCCCAAAGAAGCCCAAATTCGCGAGGCGATCCAGCTCGCCAATCAAGCGATCTATGACCTTAATCAGCAAAACAACCAGTCCGGCAGCGGTCGCATGGGCACAACCTTGGTGCTGGTGCTGATTCACAGTACCGAAGCGGCGATCGCCCATGTCGGAGACAGCCGCCTCTACCGCTTCAGTCGGCGGCGCGGCCTCGAACAAATCACGATCGATCACGAAGTCGGCCAGCGCGAAATTCAGCGCGGTGTGGAACCGGGAATTGCCTATGCCCGCCCGGATGCCTATCAGCTAACGCAGGCGCTTGGCCCCCGCGACGAAAATTTCATCAGCCCCGATGTGCAGTTCATGGAACTCAATGAAGATTTGCTGCTGCTGCTCTGCTCGGACGGACTGACGGACAACAACCTGATCGAAAATCACTGGCGCACTCATCTTGAACCGCTGCTGAATTTCCAAAATTCACTCGACCAAGGAGCCAATCAGCTAATCGATCTTGCCAATCAGTACAACGGCCACGACAACATCACCGCCATTCTGATTCGCGCCAGAGTCCGCCCGAATTTGGACGCGCTCAAGCCGTAATGAATGCGAATTCGCCTGGAACAGCCATCCGATCGCTCCGCCATCGCCACCCTTGTCACTGCCGCCTTTGGTCGATCTGCCGAAGCCGACCTGATCGATCGCATCCGCCACAGCGATCGCGCTTGGCTGAGCCTTGTCGCTGAACAAAACAACCAGATCGTCGGTCACGTTCTGCTGAGCGAAGTCGATTTAATCGGGGAATCGGTGCGATCGGTTTGGGCACTCGCGCCGATCGCCGTGCATCCTGACTGTCAGCGGCAGGGCATCGGGACGGCATTGGTCGCAGCGGCCAGCGAACAAACCACTGCCACCGACTATCCGCTGATCGTCGTGCTGGGACACGCTGATTTCTACGCCCGCTGTGGATTTGCAGAAGCGGCAACGTTCGGAATCACGGCTCCGTTTTCTGTGCCGTCGCCTGCCTTTCGGATCAAGCGATTGCCTGCGTACAAAGGAGAATGGGGGGCGATCGCTTATCCCGCTGCCTTTGACGGACTGTGATTCTGATCGACCTGCTCGTTCTCAGAATTATTTTTCGTCAAATATTGACAATTACTCTCAATAAGACTAAATTAATTTCAGTGTTCTCCTCTCAAAGGATCGGCAGGTGGGATTGGTCGTGGACTAATCCCGCTTTTTTTTGCTTTGAGGGAATGCACAGGCGGCTAGACAGCCTGATAGATTGAAAGATGAAGTTTCTTTTGCCTTGGTAATGTCTGCCGTTTTGCCTACCCCAGATGCGATACCGTTCCGGGACGCCACGATCGAGCCGCGCTTTCCCAGCGGGTCTGAGTTTGACGTGATTGTCATCGGCGCAGGCATGGGCGGTTTGGTGACGGCAACGCAGCTTTCAGCTAAGGGCGCACGAGTTTTGGTGCTGGAGCGCTACATCATTCCCGGTGGCAGTGCGGGCTATTTTGAGCGCGAAGGCTATCGGTTTGACGTGGGCGCGTCGATGATTTTTGGCTTTGGCGATCGCGGCACGACCAACCTTTTGACTCGCGCTCTTGCCGCCGTTGACGCCAAAATCGAGACGATCCCCGATGCCACGCAGGTTCACTATCATCTGCCCGATGGACTGGACGTGAAAGTCGATCGCGACTATGAGAAATTTTTGCAAGAATTGGGCGATCGCTTTCCGCACGAGCGCGAAGGCATCCGCAAGTTCTACGATGAATGCTGGCAAGTCTTCAACTGCCTCAACTCGATGGAACTGCTCTCACTGGAAGAACCGCGCTATCTGACGCGCGTATTCTTTCAGCGTCCGTTTTCCTGTTTGGGCTTGGTCAAATATCTGCCGCAAAACGTCGGAGATTTTGCCCGCCGCTACATCCAAGACCCGACACTGCTCAAGTTCATCGACATGGAGTGCTACATCTGGTCGGTTGTGCCTGCCGATCGCACCCCGATGATCAATGCGGGAATGGTGTTTAGCGATCGACACTATGGTGGCATCAACTATCCCAAAGGCGGCGTCGGCCAGATTTCACAAAAGCTGGTGGAAGGCTTGGAAAAGGCTGGAAGCCACATCCAGTATCGATCGCGCGTCACGGAAATTTTGCGAGAGGGCAATCAAGCGGTGGGCGTGAAGCTGGCGAGCGGCGAAACCTACCGCGCCAAACGCATCGTCTCCAACGCCACGCGCTGGGATACCTTCGAGAAACTGTTGCCCGCTGCCGATCTGCCCCGTCGCGAACAAAGCTGGCAGCAGCGCTATCAAAAATCGCCCAGCTTCGTCAGTCTGCACTTGGGCGTCAAAGCAAACGTGCTGCCTGCGGGAACCGAATGTCACCACATTTTGCTGGAAGACTGGAGCCGCATGGAAGCCGCCGAAGGCACAATTTTTGTTTCAATTCCTACCCTGCTCGACCCGGATCTTGCACCTGCGGGACACCACATCATCCACACCTTCACGCCAAGCTGGATCGAAGACTGGCAAAACCTTTCGCCCACAGCTTATCAGCAGAAAAAAGAAGCCGTCGCCGCGCAGATGATCGATCGCCTCTCTGCCCTGTTTCCCAATCTGGAAGCCGCGATCGACTATCAGGAAGTTGGCACGCCGCGCACCCATCGCCGCTTCCTCGGTCGCGATGACGGCACATACGGCCCGATTCCGTCCCGCAAGCTGCTCGGCCTGCTGGGAATGCCGTTCAACCGCACAGTCGTACCGGGACTCTACTGCGTTGGTGACAGCACCTTTCCCGGTCAAGGCTTAAACGCCGTTGCCTTTTCCGGCTTTGCCTGCGCTCATCGGATTGCGATCGATTTGCGATTGTAATACTGCGTCTTTTTCGGATAGTTGATTTACTTTGAAGGCTTGCTGAGTGCTTCAACAAAATCATTTTTCTTCATCTTGCTGATGCCAGAGATTCCTCGCTGCTTCGCCATGTTTTTCAAATCGGTTGTTGATAGCGTTTTGAGAATAGCGGTGTCAGTAATTGTCTCTGACATCGGCTGAGGAGTGAGGTAAAACACTTGCTTTAGAGCATCGAGTTTTTTGCCTTTTGTAATGCCGCATTTCAGGGTCGTAATTGGCTCCAAGTTTTTCCAGTATTGGCGGGGTGCTTCGTCAATTCTGCTGGTTGCGACCGCCAATCTTACTGATTTCAAAGGGCTTCCGGGCTGCTCGATCAAGAATTGCAGCGCGGCCATGATTTCATCTCGCGATGCTTTTGAAAGATTGATTTTTGGGGTTTGTTCGCCAGCCAAAACTTTCGTAATTTCAGCGGTGTCTTCGCTATCATCTGCAACAATGCACCAAACTCGATCGAGTCCAGCTTCTTCTGCGATCGCATAGATGAATGAATTTCCAATCACCTCATATTGATCTTCACCTGTTTCCTTAACGATGACGGGAATCCAATTGCGTCCACCTTTTTGATTCAGCAAATGTGCAGAAGCTTGAATCAAAAATTCCGGCGCATCCGTTTCTTCACCTGGTTCAATTTCATCCAGATACAAATGCATCAATTTTCCAATGCTGCTGAGGCTACTCATTGTAAAAAGTACTCCTTTGCTAAGTCTTTGTAGTAATCATGGGCTGCTCTGTCTCGATAAACCGCAGGAACACGAGAAAAAGCTGAACTTGCAATGTTCGCGTAGCTCGGTAGTTGATGAATGTGTAAATCTTTTCGGGAAGTGGTGTACTTCGGATAGAAGTAAGGTAACAAGTCACATCCTTCCTTCTTAGCAGTTTTGAGAATGTTGGTGATTTCTTGCTGGGCAACTGCTAGCTGAGGCGCAGTGATTTTTTCTCCATTAAAGAAGATTGGCAATGGAACTGGACTACCATCACCTTTTTCTGCTTGCATTTCAGGAATAAATTTCTTCATTGCTGTCGCTGCATTTTCCAGTGAGAAAAGGTTGTTATGCTTTGTGGGAATGAAAACAACATCGGCAGCGTAGACAGCCTGTTTGCTGAACAGTCGCCAATTTGGAGGCGCATCAATCAAAATGTAATCATACTCTTGCCTTGCGGGGGCTAAGTTGCGATAAAGCGTATTGGGTTTGAAATAAGACTCCAAAAATTCTTCTGATTTACTAGCCAGCATTTGATCAGCAGGAATGATGTCAAACTTCAATTCAGTGTTCGCTCGTCTGACTGGAAAAGAAAAGGTCTGTGCAGTGCTTTGAAACTCTATATCTTTTTCAGTAAGAGCCTTAAAGACTTGATCTTCGCTTAAAGAAAGACCCAGAGAACTCGTCAAATCTTGCTGGTTGGGGTCAAAGTCGATCGCCAAAACTTTCTTACCCAAAAATGCCAGAATAGCTGCAAGGTTGACAGTTGTAGTTGTTTTCCCGACTCCTCCTTTGTTGTTGTAGACGGCGATCGTCAGCGCTTTAGCTGGATTTTCAATTTTTTTGCGAATCGAAGCAACAATCTCATCAATGTTCTCATCATTGAGAGCAAGACACTGTGTTGCTGGAAAAACTACCTTTCCATGCTTCCGAAACAGTTGAATATGACATGAGTTTGTGATGATGCCCCACTGTGCTGTTTTACAATTTGGTGCAAGCAAGTATCGCTTCAACTGATTAACAGTTTTTTGGTAATAAGCAGATTCACTGGATAAATTGATATCTCTGCCTTTTAGCTCCACTAAAAGATAAGAATTTGATTTTGTATAAAGAAAAATGTCATCTCCAACTGTCTTTCGAGCAGCTTTGTCAGCGGCTCCATCACCTGTTGGAAATTGAGGATGAATTTCTTGTGATTGAAAACCTAAAGCTTCGAGTAGCTGAGTTGAAAAATTTGAATCAACAACTGCTTCCGGTGCGTTTTCAGGAAGACTTTGTAGGGCAGATTGAAGGCGTGTGGTTGTCATGCTCATGAGAGGAAGCGGCTTCAGCGATACCTGATGCTATTGTGTGCAATTCACATCGATTATTTCTTCGATTTATCAACAATTCATCAGGAAGATTACCGAAGCTTTATACACTCCTCATCGTCCCAGCAATTCAATTTCCTGATCATTTCCCTTGACAACTTCCGCTCAGCCCAAACTCGATCGCTTGACAAAGCCTCGCGAATCCTCTACCTTCTCTATTTAACGTTGCTTTCCGGCGACGCCACTGAACCTAAAAACTTAGCACGCCGCCCAGGTAAGCTCGGCAAAGCCCCTGAGCAGCTAACCCCCAAACTGGATAGAGGCCAGTGCGGAGGCTAATGTTGGATTTTAACATCCTGCTTAGCCGCCTCACTTCTTGCTGCGCTTGCAGCACCAGACGGGGCGGCTAGGTTTTTGGGTTTTTCCTATCCACTCAACCAGGAGAAAACCCAATGACAGACTCGAATTCAGGCGAATCCAAACCGAAAAAGCGCAAAGCCGAAATGGTGCGAATCGTGATTTACGGAACGCAAGACGGAACCGAGCAAATCATCCGCGAATTTTATCTGTGTCGCTTTTCTGCGCCGAGCGAATGGGGGCCGATCGTTCCCGTTTCCGGCAGCAAAACAGATGAAGTGTCGCGCACCTACACGCGCCGATTGCGCTAGTTGATGACACACGGGCGATCGACCTCAAAGCCTTCTTTAAGGATTTAGGGCGCTTTCGATCGCCCCAAACACAAACGCATCAATCAGCTTGCGAGCGATGCTAATTCTGGGTGGAATCGGCGGCAAATTGTGTTTGTGAAACCATTTTGCATCGGCAATTTCTTTTTCTTCAAGAGCGATCGAACCGCCCGCATAGTCTGCCATAAATCCGATCATTAATGAGTTTGGAAACGGCCAAGGCTGCGACCCGAAATAACGAATATTTTTCACCTCAATGCCGACTTCTTCACGCACTTCGCGCACAACTGTTTCTTCTAGCGATTCTCCCGGTTCCACAAAT
This sequence comes from Microcoleus sp. FACHB-1515, assembly GCF_014696105.1. GTDB lineage: Bacteria > Cyanobacteriota > Cyanobacteriia > Elainellales > Elainellaceae > JAAUTJ01. The sequence goes on along the minus strand of NZ_JACJPO010000008.1, from coordinate 37,435 downwards.
CCAGCGAGGAGGCTGTACATTCCAGTCGGAAATCGATGAGCGCGAGCCAGCAAAATTTCTTCACCGCGCGACACCAGCACAATCATCGCAGGCGAGAGGCGCGGATAGTTTACCAAGCCGCAGTTTGGACAGCGCTTCGCTCGCTCATCCGGAAGCTGAGTCATCGGCGTGGCGCAGTGTCCACAAAATTGATGCGTCCGATCCCACGCGATAATTTGGACGGCGCGACCCGCGATCGCAAACTCCTCCTCAGTCAAACTGCCGTAAAGCTCTCGTAGTCCCAACAGCGCAAAGCCTTCCGGCGCGATCGCATCTTTCGCCAGTTCCGCCGAAAAGCACGATCGATCGCCCAACTGTCCGAGGTACTGAGTCCGAATCGGTGCGAGATCGATCGCGCTGGGAATTTCGTAGCGCTCCCCAACTTGCCGCACCAAAAGTTTGTTGCCCGCAAACGCAAACCACAAGCTTGATTGCACTTTTTCGGGCGGCGCAACTCCAGAAACAAACGATCGAGACATCATTGCTTTATAAATAGTTCGATCGCCATTATTGCCGATTGCTCAAAATCGCTACACTGAACCACGAAAAGTTGTTGATGCTTTATGAGTGCTGCCAATTCTGATTTGCCGCCGCTGTATACGCAAAATCCCCGCGATCGCTTTTCCAACCGTGCCGAAGACTACAGCCGCTATCGTCCGACTTATCCGACTGAGGCGATCGACTGGACTCTAGATGGACTGAGCGATCCCGCGACTTTAACGATTGCCGATATCGGGGCGGGAACCGGAATTTCCTCGCGGTTGTTGGGCGATCGCGGTGCAACAGTTTGGGCGATCGAACCGAATGAAACAATGCGATCGGCAGCCGAACCGCATCCGCGAGTCGAGTTTCGATCGGGCACGGCAGAAGCAACCGGACTCGATGCAAACTGCGTAGATCTAATTACGTGCTGTCAGTCATTTCACTGGTTTGAGCCGATCGCCACTTTACAAGAATTTCACCGCATCCTTCGATCGGGCGGGCGAGTTGCCCTGATGTGGAACGAACGCGATCAGGCCGATCCCTTCACGGCAGAGCATACGGCTGTGATTCGCAAAGCGGCGGCAACTGACTTTTTTGATCATCCTAGCCGCAAATCGGCTGATCCTTTGTCTGAGAGCGATCGCTTCACCGACTACCGCAAGCAGTCTTTCCCCAACCAGCAACCGCTTAGCCTCGACGCGATGATCGGCCTTGCCCTCAGCGCTTCCTACATTCCCAAATCTGGCGCAGTTTACGAACAGCTACTCGTTGATTTGCGGGATTTGTTCGATCGCTGGAATCAAAATTCGATCGTGACGCTGGTTTATCAGACAAACGTTTATCTTGCCGAAGCAATCACGCAATCTTGATATGCTGAAGATCGATTCGCCCATTTGATTGACATGCCTGCAACCGTCCCAACTGCTTTTCCGCTGACTGCCGTTGTCGGCCAAGACGCGATTAAACTTGCGCTTTTGCTGGTGGCGATCGATCCCGCTTTGGGCGGCGTTGTCATTGCCGGACGGCGCGGAACCGCCAAATCTGTAATGGCTCGTGCCCTTCATGCGCTTCTGCCACCGATCGAAATTGTCCAGGGATCGCGCTGCAACGCCGATCCGACGCAGCCGCAAAACTGGGACGATGAAACGAAATTGCAGATGGACGATACCGTTCCGGGAGCGCTACGCGATCGTACCGACATCCCGACAACCGTGATCCCCGCGCCATTCATCCAAATTCCGCTCGGTGCAACGGAAGATCGCCTGTTGGGATCAGTGGATGTGGCGCAGTCGATCAAGACCGGAGACACCGTATTTCAGCCGGGACTGCTGGCCGAAGCGCATCGCGGAGTCCTTTATATTGACGAGATTAATCTGCTGGATGACTCGATCGCCAATTTGCTGCTGAGCGTGTTGACCGATCGCCGCAACCAAATTGAGCGCGAAGGCATCAGCTTTTCCCATCCCTGCGAACCGCTGCTGATCGCCACATACAATCCCGAAGAAGGCGAACTGCGGCAGCATTTGCTCGATCGAATTGCGATCGCCCTGTCTGCCGATGCCGCTTTGGGATTGGATGAGCGCGTCATGGCGGTGGAGCAGTCGATCGCCTACGCTGCCTCTCCTGCCGATTTTCTGGCTCAGTATGAAGAAGAAATTGACGGGCTGAAAACGCAGATCGTGCTGGCTCGCGAATGGCTCAAAGACGTGCAGATTCAGCCGGAACAAATCGCCTATCTCGTCAACGAAGCGATTCGCGGTGGTGTGCAGGGACATCGCGCTGAACTGTTTGCCGTAAGAATTGCGAGGGCACATGCTGCGCTCGATGGTCGGACGGTCGTGAATGCGGATGATCTGCGGCGGGCGGTGGAGTTGGCGATCGTGCCGCGCTCCACCATTGTCCAATCTCCCCCTGAAGAAGCTCCGCAACCACCTCCGCCGCCGCCACCACCTCCACAAGATCAGCAGCCGGACGAAACCGAGGACGACAAAGACGAAGAGGACGAAGACGACCAGCAGCAGGAACCACCCAGCATTCCGGAAGAATTCATCTTTGACCCGGAAGGCGTGATTCTCGATCCGACCGTCTTATTCTTTGCTCAAATGGCGAATCGGCAAGGCAAATCTGGCTCCAACAGCTTGATCTACTCGGAAGATCGAGGCCGCTATATCAAGCCGATGCTGCCGAAAGGTCAAGTGCGCCGAGTTGCAGTCGATGCCACATTGCGGGCAGCAGCTCCCTATCAAAAAGCGCGACGGCAGCGGCAACCGCATCGTCGCGTCGTGGTGGAACAAACGGACATCCGCGCCAAGCGTCTCGCTCGCAAAGCCGGATCGCTGATTATTTTCGTCGTCGATGCGTCCGGCTCGATGGCGCTAAATCGAATGCAGTCGGCCAAAGGTGCAGTTTTGCGGCTGCTAACGGAGGCGTATCAAAATCGCGATCAGGTTGCCCTAATTCCGTTTCGGGGTGAACAGGCCGAAGTTTTGTTGCCACCGACGCGATCGATCGCCGCTGCTCGTCGCCGCCTCGAACGAATGCCTTGCGGCGGCGGTTCTCCCCTCGCGCACGGTTTGACGCAAGCGGTACGAGTTGGGGTGAATGCGCGGCAGTCCGGCGATGTGGGTCAAGTGGTGATCGTGGCAATTACGGATGGGCGCGGCAATATTCCACTGGCGCGATCGCTCGGTGAAACGATTCCTCCCGATGAAAAGCCCGACATCAAAGCGGAACTGCTTGATATTGCGGCCAAAGTGCGGCTCAGCGGCATTCAGCTTTTGGTGATCGACACGGAAAACAAATTCGTCTCAACCGGATTCGCCAAAGAACTCGCCAAACATGCCGCAGGTAAGTATTACCATCTGCCGAAAGCGAACGATCAGGCGATCGCCGCGATGACAAAAGGCGCGATCGCAGACTTAAAGCGCTAGACCCTTCAAAGTCCCCTACTCGCGGGGGATTTAGGGGGCGCTCCAATCTGTGCTGCTAGGGATCGGTTTGCACCGACTGCGGCTGAAGCATCGCCATCATCTGATCGAGGCCGCGCTGAATTCGGCGCGTCACGGTCATCGGACTAACACCAATGCGGGCAGCAGTTTCTTTGCGCGTCAAGCCGCTGAAGAAAACAAATTCGATCGCCGCTCTGGTTTTGTCTTCAAGCTGCGACAGAGCGCGATGAAGCTGCTGCGAATCTTCTTCCAATCGCTGCAAAGCTTGGTGGTGCGTGTCGGGCAAAATTTCACCGAGCGTCACGGTAGAATCGATCGACTGACTGACGGTGGCATCCAGGCTGAGGGGCGATCGATTCTTCATCGCGATTTTCAGTTGGCTCCACTCCTGCGGGGAAAGATTGATCGCAGCGGCAATTTCCGCATCTTGGGGGGGGCGACCCAGCGTTTTTACCAGTTCGCCTCTGGCTTTTTCGCTGGCCTTGTGAAGTTCTTGCCAGCGACGGGGCAGTTTTACGGCACTGCTGCGATCGCGTAAGTAGTGCAAAATCTCGCCGCGAATATACGGAACGGCAAACGAGCTAAAGGCGCAGCCCTGAGCCGGATCGAAACGCTCGATCGCCCGAATCAATCCGAGGTAGCCAATCTGTTCGAGGTCTTCGTAAGGCTCCGCGCACTGGTGGCTGAGGCGATGCGCCAGCTTGCGGACTAAACCCGCATTCAGGCTAACCAGTCGATTGCGAAGCTGGATTGACGGATTTTGCTGATATTCAATCAGCAGATCGAGAGCGTGCGAGCGAAGGGAATGGGGAGCCGTCATCTGAAGATACCTTGCGTCCGATTTGGCTCAATTGTCCGTATTCCTCTGGGTAGACACCATCGTTAATTCACGGTGATCTCGTCAGGCGATCGCTCTGCGCCCCGTGTAACCACGCAATCTGCCTTTGGGTAGAGAAGAACGCCCGACTAGCAGGTTCATCGGTTCGTGCGTCAAAATAGGCTCAAGTTTAGTTTGACCAAATTTTTGGGAGAAATACTTGTGGCGAATACCAGCAATTTCCGCAGCGCCATTCGAGACGCGAAAACTCAGGCACTTGTCGGCCCCAACGTCATCAAAAAAGCGCTGCCTTTCTTAGGCGGCGGTTTGGTGCTGACGGCAGTGGGAACGTTTGGCGGTTTGAACGTTTTGGCGAGCAATCCAAGGTTGTTTATGACAACCTTCTGGGTGGCAATTATTTTGAATCTCGTGTTGTTCTTCGTCGCCAGCAGTGTGGCTCACAAAGGCAACAACAGCACAGCCCTGCCGCTGCTGGCAACCTACAGTTTGCTGACGGGCTACACGCTCAGCGGACTGGTGTTTGTCGCGCTGGGAACGTCGGGCGTCGGCATCGCGGGCGTTGGCTTTGCGGCCTTGGGCTGCGGCGTGACGTTTGCGATCGCTCGGCAAATCGGCTCAAATCTAGGAGAGCGCGATGGCCTAGCCCTAACGCAAACCGTCAGCTTGGGCATGATCGCGCTATTTGTCGTGATTCTGCTTCAGCTTGTCCTGAGCTTTTTTGGCATTTTTACACCGACTGCGCTTGAAATCGGAATTTCTGCGCTGGGCGTTTTCCTGTTTGCCGGAGCTGCGGTTGTGGATTTCTTCATTCTGCCGCGCAGCTATCGCGACGATCAGTATCTGCCTGCTGCTTTGTCGATGTATCTGACCTACGTGAATCTGTTTGTCTTTATTCTGCGGCTGCTGATTGCGTTTAATCGCGATTAGATTCGGACACAGCTTAAACGTCCAACAGCTTAAATCGTAAGAAGAAGGGGCGATCGTACACTGTGCGATCGCCCCTTCTTCGCAAATTAAAACTTAGAGAGTTCTACTGCACGGTGATTTTGCCAACCATGCCTGCGCCTCGGTGAGGAGCGCAGTAGTAGGTGTAGTCTCCTGCGGGCACATCCGAGAAGGTGATGTCAAATGATTCGCCCGGAGAGAACATCAGTTGATCGTGCGACAGCTTGGTTGCCAGCGCTTTGTCGCCGCCGGGAATCGATTTGTCATCAAAGATGACGTTGTGCGGAGGCAATTTGTTGTTGCTGAATTTGACGGTGTCACCTTGCGAAATGGTCAAGGTGGGCGGGTCAAACTTCAACATGCCATTGTCAGCGCCTAGTTTGACGGTGTAGGTTTCAGCCGAGGCTGGCGAAACGACCAGCAAAAAGCTGGTGACGAACACAACCACCGTACAAACAACTAGGCTTAAACCCCGTGTGACTAAAGCAGTCAATTTCATGTGTACCTCAAGGAGATTTAAGCGAATTTTGTTGCTTTATCTCGATCTTACCCTGGAAATATGACGATTTTGAAACGCTGGCCGGGGAATTTCGACAGGCTGTCGTAGAAGCCGAACTTTTGCGATCGAAAGTTATTCCTAGAACTTTGCTTGACCCCAGCCGGGCGCTTTCTCTGCCGCCCGCAAAATGAACGCTGAAAGATTTTCGACTTCCGCCTGCGACATCCAGCTTTCTGGGACTTGCCGACACCAAAAGGTTTCTTCGCTGCCGTCGTAGGTCATCGGCTGACGCAGGAAAGCAACCAAGCTGCTGATCGTGTCGCGAGGCGGGGTGGCCTGCTTGAGCGCGTCGATCGCCAAAGTCACGGTCGGCTCTGGCAAAGTCGCGCCGCCGACATGACAATTGAGGCAGCTATCTTCAAACAGCCGTTTGCCTTCCGAAAGATCCTCGATCGTGAAAGTACGAGTTTGATCGCCATCGATCGCCAATTCCACGGGTTCCCGCGCATCGAGATAGCGGGAAACATACGGATCGATCGCGGCCTCTGCCATCGGACAAATCGCGAGCCATAGAATTGCCAGCAGAACAGCACAGCGAATCTTGATCGAGAAAAATGATCGCCACATATTGCACATCCGATTTAGGCATGAGAAAGGGGCAGGCGATCGAAATGCACTGCCCCAGTAAACCAACAGCTAAACGAAGCTAGCCGAATTTAGTAGTAGATTTTGCCGCCGCCCCAGCGATCGCCCAGCACTTTTGGCTGAAGCAGAATGTGACCTGCAATGCTTTCGAGGTCGTCTTCGGTCAGGTTTCGCATCTTGGGGAAGATGTCGGTGCTTTGCGTGCTGGGGTGCAGCTCAGCGATCGAATCTTGCCCATCATAGGTGGTGGGGTTGTGCATGTAATCGACCAGCGCTTCGACGTTATCGCGACGCGGCGAGGCGAGCGCGAGAGCTTCGGGGTCGAGGCCGACGTTGGGGTCGGTTTTGGTGACGCCGCCAACGTGACATTGGCCGCAGGCATAGTTAAACAGGCGCTTGCCTTCTGCCACTTGTTCTTGCGAGAGGGTGATTGTGTCACCGTCTTCGTTTAGGGGAATGGTGCGGGTCGCCGCATCGAGTTCAGCAGCGATCGCGCCATTCACAAAAAGCTGCAAGGCCAAGCAAATCGTGACTACAGCAAGCCAAACAAACCGCTTCAGCATGGTTCTCCTTCAACACGTAGCTTTGTTCGCAGCAACTCAACTTCAGCAAAACTCAATCTTATGAATGGGTGAAACCAGTCTGAGAATTGACTGACTGGGCATCGTCAGTTCGTTCGGGATCGATCTGACCAAACCCAAATTGTTATTAAGGACGGGGCACAAAATTGAGTTGCTTCTTTCAATATCATGCCATCGATTCGCTCTCTTTCCCCAGGCTGATGCGGTTGGGATCAATTGCGTTTAGCGCGATCGGCACAATTACTTACTGTGATTTCAGATACAGATTGTGGAGCTTAGCGGTAGAGAGAAAAGCTTTTTCTGTGAGGGAGCGATCGAGGTTGAGATTGCTTCTTGTTTCCGAGCCAGTGGAGGCTAGGGGCGTTGCCCCCACACACACCTCCAACCCCAGCAGGGAGATTGCATTTCCCTTTGCTACGCAAGGTCGTACTCGTGGGTGTCAATGTGGCGCTTCGCATTGGCTGTGCCGACCGCGACCCTCGTTTCCGAACCGCTGCCTTCTGTTTACCTGCCTTTTGTCAACACTTAATCCCTAACTCCTAACCCCCGACTCGATCGGCAGCCAAACTTGCAGCCAAGCTCCGCCTGTCTCTGGATGGTTGTCGGCTGTGACCTTGCCTGCGTGAGCTTCGATGATTTGCTGGACGATCGCTAAGCCAAGGCCGCTGCTGCTGCGGTGTTGCGGTTCGGTGCTGGCGTTGGAGGAATCGGGCGATCGCGCTCTGGCCGGATCAGCTCGGTAGAAGCGCTCAAAGATATGGGGGAGATCGGCTTCGGCGATGCCCAGGCCAGCGTCGATTACTTCGAGGTGGGCGCAGGCTTGGTGATTGTCAGTTTGAAGGTTGAGCTTGACCTGAATGGTTTGACGGGGCGGGCTGTATTTGATGCTGTTGTCGAGCAGGTTAATCAAAACGCGAAACATGCGGGGTTCGTCGATCGCCAGCACCAGTGCATCAACGCCGCAGTAGGCGAGTTGCAGATGCTTTTTGCTAGCAAGCGGTTCTAGGTTCAGCCAAGCGGCTTCAATCAGTTCGACCAGATCGACCTGCTTGAGGTTGAGGCGATGCGGCAAGCCTTGGTCAAGCTGGCTGAGGTCAAGCAGGTCTTGGACGAGGTTTCCCAACCGAATCGTTTCGTTGACCAGTCGATCGATCCAGCCGCGCATTGAAGGGTGTACTCGCGTTTGCAAGGTTTCGGCTACAAGGCGAATCGAGGTGAGCGGCGTTTTGAGTTCGTGCGCCACGTCGGATGCCCAGCGATCGCGCTGCTGCATCAGCGTGGCGGCTTCGAGGCGATTTTCGAGGAAGATTCCCACCTGCCCGTCGGGGAGGGGAATGCCGTAGCCGCGCAGCGGATATTCGACCTGGGGCTGGCTGGCGTCGGGGCTAACGGGAAAGAATGTCCAGTCGCGATCGCGTCGTTTTTCGGTTTGCCGAGTTTGCTCGATCAGCTGATCGAGTTCATACGATCGCACCAGTTCCAGCAGCAGGCGCGGCGGCACATAGCGCTCTTGGGGAATTTGCAAAATCTGCTGTGCCAGTTCGTTGCACCACAAGAGGCGGTTTTCATCGTCTACCTGCAAATAGCCAGTCGGCGCAACCTGCAAAATTTGCTGATAGATGTCGATCTGCTGTTCTAGCTTTTGCTGAATGCGCTGCTGGTCAGCGATCGCCAAAGACAGTTGTGACTCGCTGGGCAACGCTGATTCATAAGCGCTTGTTTGCAGTTTGCGTAGCAAAAAGCGCATCTTGGCTTGCGATCGTCGCTGTTGCCACCACAGCAGCAGCAGCCCAAGCAGTAAGCCAAAGAAGAACCATAAAATTTGCATTCGACAGCGATCGCAGCATTTCCGTTATTTTAGTCTGGTGCGGATTGCGATCGCCTCGGCCTGCCAAATCGTCTGCTGTGGATCGTGAATCAAATCCAAAACTGGTGTCTAGAAAGTGAAACAAAGCCGCACTTTACTAAATACAAAAACCTAGTTTTAAAGAATTCGTGATCCTACTTATCGATCAGCCGAAGCGGTAGCCAAAGCCGCGCACAGTCATGAGATATTGCGGATGGCTCGGATCGGCTTCGAGCTTTTCGCGCAGCCAGCGGATGTGCACGTCAACCGTTTTGCTGTCGCCCATAAAGTCCGGTCCCCAAACGCGCTCGATCAGTTGCTCGCGCGACCAAACGCGGCGCGGATGGCTCATAAACAATTCCAAAATCCGAAATTCTTTCGGCGACAGGGCGATTTCTTCGCCGCGAACGGTGACGCGACATTCCTGCGGGGAAAGCTGGATGTCTTGATATTTCAGCGTTGAATCAGATTGCGGCGGCTGGCGGTGGCGATGACGACGCAGCAGGGCGCGACAGCGAGCAACCAGTTCGCGCATTCCAAATGGCTTGGCGAGATAATCGTCTGCGCCCACTTCCAGACCAACAACGCGATCGGTTTCGCTGCCTTTGGCACTTAGAATCAAGATCGGAACGCTGCTTCCGGCATGACGAATCAATCGGCACAAATCCAGCCCGTTCACGTAGGGCAGCATCAGGTCAAGGATAACCAGATCGAACGAGGCGAAATCGAGGTAGCTGCTTTCGCCTGTTTTGCACACCAAATCCAGCGCACTGCGGCCATCTTCGAGCGGAACCACTTCGTAGCCTTCTTCCGCCAAAGCCAGAGTCACGGTTTCGCGAATTAACGCTTCATCTTCAACCAAAAGGACTCGCCCCAATTTGACATCGTTCTGCGGTTTCGATGCTTCTAGCGTTAGCATAAAGTGCTGGATTGAGAATTTGGCAATTCCACTTGATCTTACCAACGAGTGTTGAATTTTCGTTGACCCCAGCAGAAATCCTTCATTTTTTTGTCATATTCGCTACAGCTTCGGATTTCTTCGGGCAAAAGCGCGATCGCCTCGGCCAAATCTTGCTACGATTTGCGGTATTTGAGCAGGCGATCGCATGGTTGAGCAAATTCTCAGGGTCTTAAACAACACGGTTTTCAAGCTGCGACCGGAACTGGCAGCAGACCTCCAGCCCGAAGAACTCTACACGGTTCAGGCTGGAGCAACGTATGAAATCGCCAACTATGCCTATGCGGGCGTGAATGGCGACTTCAACGGCCACATCAAATTTGCCTTGAAAAACACGGCCATTCGCGGCCTGAATACCTGGTACGTCTATCGGCTCGATGCTCAGGTTGAGTTTGACGGCGAAGTGGTCTACCCGCGAGAAGACCAGGAAGCGCTGCCGATCTTGCGAATTAATCAAAACACGTTGTTTAAACAGCGTCCTGTTGATTCTGACCAGCTTGCGGCAACTGAAAAAGCCGCCGTCACGCGAGGCCAAAGTTTCCGGCTCAACTCGTATGCTTATGCAGATGCTCAGGGTGATTTCAGCAATCACGTCAAGTTTGCCCTGCGCGATCAAAAAGACTTTATTCGCGGGCGAAACACCTGGTTTGCCTACGATCAGCACATCTACATCGAGTTCGACGGCGAGATCGTTTATCCGCCTGAACCTGCCGATATGCCGATTTTGCGAATCACGGAAAATACGGCGTTTAAGCGGCGACCGATCGCACAGTCCAGCCTGCCTGCCAACGAAGTCGCTCCCGCCTCAGACGGCAGCACCTACAAGCTGTTGTCCTACGCTTATGCCGATGCCAGCGGCGACTTCAACAATCACATCAAAGTCACGTTTCGCTATGAGAAGGACTACATTCGCGGCCTGAGTACCTGGTATGTGTACGATCGCCATGCTCGTGTCGAACGCGCAGGCAAAGTCGTCTATCCACAGCCCAACCCAACGCCTTCGCCGTCACCAACTCCCACACCCCTCTACAGCGGCAAAGCTTTTAAGCTACCGGGCAACGTCAGCACGTTCTACACCGACCAGCCGATTGTTCCGGGCGGCAGTTTCACCTGGGGCGAAGCGACCAAGGATGCGACGCGCATTCCCGCCAACGAAGACGTTGTGGACAACATCATTGCTCTTGCTCGCCAGCTTCAGCGTGCCCGAAATCAAATCGGGCGTCCGTTTTTGATCAATTCCTGGTATCGTCCGCCTCGCATTAATCAAGCGGTCGGCGGCGTTTCCAACAGTCAGCACCTCTACGGCAGAGCAGCGGACATTCAAGTGCCCGGATTCAGCGGGCGGCGAGTGGCGAATGCTGTGATTAGCTGGTGGCCGGGGGGCATTGGCATCTATAGCCATTTGCCCAACGTGGTGCATCTCGATGTTGGGCGGCGACGGACTTGGGGAATTTAAGGGGGTGCATGAATCGATCGCTCAGGAACGATCGATCGGGTAGGATTCTTCGGCGGTCGAATCGTCCCATTCGGGCGCTTCGGGGTCGTAGGGGTCACGATATTCGGGCGGATATTCGTCTCGGTGCGATCGATGCGATCGATTGTCAAAGTCGATCGATTGGCGGGTGCTGGCGGGCAAACGATTGGCTTCCGGTTCGCGATCGAGCGATCGGCGCGGGGGACGGCGAAAGGTTTTCCAGGCGGCTTTCACGCCTGCAAACACGCTGCGAGTGGTGGTTTGGGCTTGCTGTGCCTGTCGCTGTACGCCGCGCAAGCTTTGATCAACTTGCTTGACGACCTGTCCGGCAGACTGGACGCCCTCGCTGACTTCATCTGTTAAGTCAGTGATTTCAATTCCGGTCAGGCGAATCGATTCGAGCGTCGGCGGCAGTTCGCGATTGAGCGTGTCAAACAGCTTTTCGGCACTGCGGGCGGCGCGAGCCAGTTCGCGAAAGGCGGGCAGGGCAGCAAACAGCATTGCCGTTAAACTCACGGCAACCAGCAAAATTGACAGGCCAAGCCAAAAGAGCGGATCAATCACGGTTCCGATCGAGCATCACGAACAGGACGAGCTTCGGCGGTGCGCGGTTCTATGCGGCTTTCGTCTTGCCGTTCGCGCTGGCTAGCTTCGATTCCGGCTGCGATCGATTCTTTCAATCGCGCCAGCGTGCCGTCCCAATTTCGCAAAGCGGATTCTGAAAGGCGATCGGCCTGAAGCTGCACGCTAGTTGAGAGATCTTCGGCGAGTTCGGGCAGGGCGTCGGCAGATTTTTTGAGCAGTTGGCGCGTTTCTCGACCGGGGCGCGGAGCGATCAGCAGACCAGTGACGGCTCCCATGACGGCTCCGACCAGCATTCCGCCGACAAATAATCCGGATGAGCCTCGATTGTCTGACATGGTTTTTTCTTGAGAATCGCGATCGCTAGCTTCAATCATAAGAGGCTTGGGCAATTAGCGGCGCAGTCTTTTTCGCGATCGCAGTCTGGGTCGCCAAATCGATCGACTCAGGCCAAGCAGCAGCAGTCCGCGCTGCATTCGCTGAAGTTGCAGTCCCGATCGCTGGTAGGCTTGCCGCAGTTCATAAAGTCCAAGCTGGCCGTTGCGGATGTTTTCAGGCGCACCGTAGAGAACTTCGTGGGTGTTGCGTTCGGCTTCGGTCAGGGTGAAGGTGATGTCGGCAAGCGATCGCCGGAGTTGCAAAAAGCTCCAAGCGCCAAGTAGACACAGCAGGGCGATCAGCAGGTTGAGGACAATGACGAGGGTAATCATGACTTGGAGGGAACGTTAGTTTTCATGATATCGAGGGGTTGGGGAATCGATCGCTTCTGTTGATGCCTACAGAAGCGATCGCCTCAACAGACTCCAACAGAATCGATCGAGGTTTAAACTGCTTCTGGTTTCCGAGCCAGTGGAGGCTAGGGGCGTTGCCCCTCCTCCACACCTCCAACCCCAGCAGAGGACGATTGCATCTCCTCTGCACTCCTACGCAAGGGGCTACTCGCAAGGTCAATGTGGCGCTACGCATCGGTGGGTCGTCCGCGTCTTTCGTGTTGCTTGCTTTCGCTTTATTCCCTCTCTGCCGATACCCCTTCTGAAGGTACAATGACATCGCCCAATCACCTTAATCAGCATGGTGCAGTCGGCGGCGATCTATTATGTGAATCCGCAAACGGGAAATGATGGCTCGGCGGGCGGGCAGGGAAGTCCGTTTCGATCGCTCACTCGCGCATTGCGGCAAGCTGGCGTGGGGGGAACGGTGCGGCTGAGTGCGGGAACTTACAGCAGTGCGACGGGCGAGGTGTTTCCGATCGTGGTTCCGGCTGGTGTCAGTGTAATTGGCGATGAGGCGAGTAAGGGTAGCGCGATCGTGATTAGCGGCAGTGGGGTATTTGCCAGTCCCACGTTTGGGCAGCAAAATGTCGCAGTGCGGCTCGAATCAAACGCGCAACTGCGGGGTGTGACGGTGAGCAATCGGGCAGAGCGCGGCACGGGCGTTTGGCTGGAATCGACTGCACCAACGATCGCCAACTGCACGTTTACAGGTTGCGGACGCGAAGGAATTTTTGCGACGGGGGCGGCAAATCCCGACATTCGAGACTGTGTGTTTAGCCAAAATGCGGCGAGTGGCATGTCGATCGCTCGCAATGCTAAAGGCGAAATTCGTCGCAATACCTTTCAGCGGACGGGTTACGGCATTGCAATTAACGATAATGCTGCTCCCTTGGTGGCAGATAATCGAGCGACAGACAATCGGGCGGGCATCGTGATTGCAAATCTGGCGCGTCCGGTGCTGCGAAACAATGTGCTAACCGGAAATGGGGAGGGCTTGGTTTTGCTGAATACGGCTCTGCCGGATATTGGGCAAACGCAAGATCCAGGTGGCAATGTGTTTGCCAACAATCAAACGATCGATCTGCGGAACAGTACGTCAGCGGCGATCGTTTCAGTTGGCAATCAAGTCAATCCAACGCGCATCAGCGGCAATGTCACGCTTGGTGTCAGTTTGGTGACGGCTCCCGCTCCTATGCCTGCCCCCACGCCTGCCCCCACTCCTACTCCAACGCCCACGCCGATCGTCCCCGGCCAATTTCCGGACATCAGCGGCCATTGGGCAGCGAGCTTCATCAATGGATTGGTATCGCGCAACATCTTGAGTGGATTTCCGGACGGCACGTTTCAGCCTGAGCGCAACATCACTCGCGCTCAATATGCCGCTGCGATCGCGCAAACCTACAATCTCTCTGCCCAACGACCGGACATCCGCTTTGTCGATATCCCGCCGAATTTTTGGGCGGCAAATGCGATCGCCAAAGCTCAGCAGATGGGCTTCATCGCTGGATTTCCCGACGGCACGTTTCGCCCCAGCCTCAACCTAACGCGCATCCAAGCGATCGTCTCGATCGTCAATGGCCTCGCGCTCACAGGCGGCACTCCCAACCTCCTCAGCGTATATCGCGATCGCGCCGAAATTCCCAGCTACGCCACAACTGCGGTTGCTGCTGCCACTGCCCAACGCCTGATCGTGAACTTTCCCCAGGTCGATCGCCTCCGCCCGCTTGTAGACATCACCCGCGCCGAAGTCGCCGCCATTCTCTATCAAAGCTTGGTCGCTGCGAAGCAAGCTCCGGCAGTGAGTTCGCCTTACATCGTGTCAGCTTAGAAGCGACATCGACCCAATTCCTAATCCCCAACTCCTCTATGTCAAACGATCGCCACAACTGGACACACTCCGAAATTCTCGATCTCCTCAAACTGCCCCTGCTCGATTTGGTTTATCAGGCGCAAACCGTTCACCGTCAGCACCACACGCCCAACCAAATTCAGCTTGCCACGCTGCTCAGCGTCAAAACCGGAGGCTGCGCGGAAAATTGCGCCTACTGTCCGCAGTCTGCTCACCACGAAACGAGCGTCAGCAAACAACCAACGCTTGCAGTTGACCAAGTGCTGGCGGCGGCAGAACGAGCGAAAGAACTGGGAGCGAGCCGCTTTTGCATGGGCTGGGCATGGCGCGAAATTCGCGAGGGCGAAGCGTTTGAGCAAATGCTGGCGATGGTGCGCGGCGTTCGATCGCTTGACCTGGAAGCCTGCGTCACAGCCGGAATGCTCAATCCCTCGCAGGCAGAACGTCTGGCCGAAGCGGGCTTGACCGCCTACAATCACAACCTCGACACCAGCCCGGAATTCTACGGAGACATCATCACAACGCGCACCTATGTCGATCGCCTCGCCACGCTCCACCATGTCCGACAGGCGGGCATCACCGTTTGCTGCGGCGGCATCATCGGCTTGGGCGAAAGCCTGGACGATCGCGCCCGCCTGCTGGAAGTCCTCGCCAATCTCAATCCGCATCCTGAAAGCGTGCCGATTAATGCGCTGGTGGCGATTGAGGGAACACCGCTGCAAGACCAACCGCCAATCGAACCGTTTGAACTTGTCCGGATGTGCGCCACTGCCCGAATCTTGATGCCCAAATCTTTTGTCCGCCTCAGTGCCGGACGCAACAACCTGACACCAGAAGCGCAAGTTCTTTGCTTTTTGGCAGGCGCAAATTCAATTTTCTACGGCGAAACGCTGCTGACAACCGCCAATCCAGCACGCGATCGCGATCGCCAGCTACTCGACTCGATCGGCGCAGTTTGCGCTTAGCAGATGTTAAAAAGCGATCGAAATCAATAAATGCCGAGGGGAAGTTTTGCAATCGCATTTGATTCACCAGAGGCGATGAAGCAGTAAGAAAGAGCCGATCGCTTTTTCGTGGGGCGATCGATTCCTATTCTAAAATTGAAGAAAGGTCGATTTGCTCAGGCAATTATTGAAGAATATCAGGGCTTGTGCGAAGCAGATATTCGAGCGTGTTTATTGTTTGCAGCACGATCGCTAGAATGAGCGATCAACTAACAAAATCGCAACATGGCAACGATTGCTCGATCGCTACCTCAATCAACTCATGATAATTTCGTTGTCGTTACTGAAACACAAGTTCGCTTTGGTCGAGTGTGAGCGATCGAATCACGGCAAAGTAAGTGCATGGCTGCTAAATCAATGGCAAGAAGGCAACACATAATCAACCCAACATTCGGAATTCATTTGCTAAGAATAGGTAGCATAATATCAACACACAGACGAGAAACAATCCATTCGTCAAGCCATAAAACAAGTAAAATAATTTCGACTTGCCAAAAAACATGAGGCAGATATGCCACAGCCACGCAAATAAAATTCCAAAGACAGAGAATACGAAGAATCTATCGAGTACAAAATCACAGTCTGTGGTGTGTCGAGCGCAATAAGCAAAAGATTCTGAAAATTCGATTGTGCTGGAAATTCCAAACGCACTAACAATCATAAGTAGATTGACCAAGGCAGGCGCAACTCGCAACCAAACCGGAAGAATTTGTTTGCGAGTCGATCGTCTAAACATCATCTAATTTCCAGAATCTTTTGCTTAGATTCTATCAACTGACATAGTCCTGAATTGCTTTGACTTCGAGCGGTTGGGACTGGAGCGATCGAATTGCCGCAGCCGTCGCCTTTGCACCCGCAATGGTTGTAATAATCGGGATTTTGTAAGACAAAGCGGTGCGGCGGATGATGCGATCGTCCACCTGAGCCGTTTGACCGATCGGCGTGTTGACGATGAGGTGAACCTGCTGGTTTTTGATCGAGTCGAGAATATGCGGGCGGCCTTCATGAACTTTTAACACGAGTTCTACGTCGAGTCCGTGTTCTTTCAGCGTCCGGCGTGTGCCCTCGGTGGCGATGATTTTGAAGCCCAGATCGATCAGGTCTTTGACGACCGGAACGGCAGCGAGCTTTTCGCGATCGTTCATCGAGACAAAAACCACGCCCTGCATCGGTAAGCGCTGGCTGGCTGAGAGTTCGGCTTTGGCGAAGGCTTTGCCAAAGTCGCTGTCGATGCCCATGACTTCTCCGGTCGATCGCATTTCTGGCCCCAAAATCGTGTCAGTTCCGGCGAATTTCTCAAACGGCAGGACGGCTTCTTTGACGGCAATATGCGGCGGGATCACTTCTGAGGTGAAGCCCAAAGATTCGAGAGTTTCGCCAGACATGACGCGGACGGCCATTTTTGCGAGGGGAATGCCGATCGCCTTGGACACAAACGGCACGGTGCGCGAGGCGCGGGGATTCGCTTCGAGGATGTAAACGCGATCGCCCTGTACGGCAAACTGAATGTTCATCAGGCCGATTACCTTGAGGGCTTTGGCAAGCTGGACTGTCCAAGTGCGAATCGTTTCGAGAATCGGTTCGGGCAGGGAAACGGTCGGAATCGAGCAGGCCGAATCGCCAGAGTGAATGCCCGCCTGTTCGATGTGTTCCATGATGCCGCCGATCACCACGTTTCCGGTGTGGTCTGCGATTGCGTCCACATCGACTTCAACCGCATTTTCCAGGAACTTGTCGATCAAAATTGGGTGATCCGGCTCGACCTGCACAGCATAGGTCATGTAGCGATCGAGTTCTTCATCGGCATAGACGATTTCCATCGCTCGACCACCCAAAACGTAACTCGGACGGACGACGACCGGATAGTTCACCTGACGAGCGACCTTGACGGCTTCATCGTAGCTGCGGGCAATGCCGTTGGGCGGCTGTTTGATGTCCAATTCGCGCAAAATTTTCTCGAAGCGTTCGCGGTCTTCGGCAATGTCGATCGAGTCAGGCGAAGTACCCCAAATCTTCGTATTGGGCAGCTTGCCGCTCTCCAAATAGTCTTGCAGCGGCACAGCCAATTTCAGCGGCGTTTGTCCACCAAATTGAATGATCACGCCTTCGGGCTGTTCGGCTTCAAGGATGTTCAAGACATCTTCTTTGGTCAGCGGCTCGAAGTAGAGTCGATCGCTTGTGTCGTAATCAGTCGAAACCGTTTCGGGATTTGAGTTGACCATGATCGTCTCAAATCCTTCGGCCTGCAATGCGTAGGAAGCGTGACAGCAGCAGTAGTCGAACTCGATGCCCTGCCCGATCCGGTTGGGGCCGCTGCCCAAAATCATCACTTTGCGCTTGGTGGACGGCAAAACTTCCGATTCCGTCACGGATTCAACTTCTTCGGTGAGTCCGATCGCTTCCGACTCATACGCTGAATAGTAGTAGGGCGTGAACGCCTCGAATTCTGCCGCGCAGGTGTCAACGGTTTTGTAAACGGGAATCACACCAAGTTCTTTGCGGCGATCGCGTACCTGATCCTCAGTCGTCTTCGTGGCGTAGGCGATTTGGCGATCGCTAAAGCCTTGCTGCTTGACGGCCAGCATTTCTTCTTTGCTGAGCTTACCGAGTTCCGATCGCTTCAAAAACTTCTCGGTTTCCAGCAAGCCTTGCAGCTTATCGAGGAACCAGGGATCGATCGCCGTTAGTTCGTAAATTTCATCGACGCTCATGCCCATCTGCATCGCGTGACGGACGGTGAAGATGCGATCGGGGTTTGGCGTTCTCAGTCCAGCGCGAATCTGTTCAAGGCTCGGCAGCTTCTCAGCTTTATCGCAGCCCCATCCGGCGCGGCTAATTTCCAGCCCGCGTAAGGCTTTTTGAAACGATTCTTGGAACGTCCGCCCGATCGCCATCGTTTCGCCAACCGACTTCATTTGCGTGGTCAGTGTGGGCGTGGAACCTGGGAATTTCTCAAAGGCGAACCGGGGAATTTTGGTGACGACATAATCGATCGTCGGCTCAAAGCTGGCCGGAGTTTTCTTCGTGATGTCGTTGGGAATTTCGTCCAATGTGTAGCCGACTGCCAGTTTTGCGGCCATTTTTGCGATCGGAAATCCGGTTGCTTTCGAGGCGAGCGCGGAACTACGCGACACACGCGGATTCATCTCGATCACAATCACATCGCCCGTATCGGGATTGATTGCAAACTGAATGTTCGATCCGCCCGTCTCAACGCCGATTTGCCGAATAATTTTGATCGAAGCGTCCCGCAAGCGCTGATATTCCTTGTCGGTCAGGGTTTGGGCGGGCGCGACCGTGATCGAATCTCCCGTATGGATGCCCATCGGATCGAGGTTTTCGATCGAGCAGATGATCACCACGTTATCGGCCAAATCGCGCATCACCTCAAGCTCATACTCCTTCCAGCCCAGCAAAGACTGCTCGACCAAAATCTGTGAGACGGGACTGGCATCAAGTCCAGACTGCGCGATCTCTTCGTATTCTTCCTGGTTGTAGGCAATGCCGCCGCCCGATCCGCCCAGGGTGAACGCGGGACGGATGATCAGCGGGTACGAGCCGATTTTCTGCGCGATCGCCTTGGCTTCGTCCATCGTTTCCGCCAAGCCGGACGGACAAACGCCAACGCCAATTTTCTCCATCGCTTCTTTGAACAGCTTGCGGTCTTCTGCCATTTCGATCGCCGGAAGCTTCGCGCCGATTAGCTCCACGCCAAATTTTTCCAATGTGCCGTCCTTGGCAAGGGCAACGGCCAAATTCAACGCCGTCTGTCCGCCCATCGTTGGCAACAGCGCGTCCGGGCGTTCTTTTTCGATTACCTTGGCGACGATTTCTGGCGTCAGCGGTTCGATGTAGGTGCGATCGGCAGTTTCCGGGTCGGTCATGATCGTCGCCGGATTCGAGTTAATCAGCACAACTTCATAGCCTTCGTCGCGCAGCGCTTTACAAGCTTGCGTCCCGGAGTAGTCGAATTCGCTGGCCTGCCCGATCACGATGGGGCCAGAACCGATGAGCAGAATTTTGTGAAGGTCGTCGCGGCGAGGCATGGCAGGGCAACAGATTTAAAATCCCACTCATTGTAGAGGGAATTTTCTTCTGATTGCGTGTCGTGATTAGCGGAACGATCGCCGCGATCGCGCTAGCCCTTCCTAAACTGTTGCAAAATATTTCTGGCAGCATCAAGAACTTGACTGAGCAATCTGGCCTCCGCTACGGTCAGAAGGTTGGAAGTTGTTAGGAATCTGTTGCATTAGCGCGTCAGCCTTGGCAGCGATCGCGCCGAATTTAGCAACCCATCAATCTTGTTCAAAATTTGGGATTGAGTTGGAATCATGAAACGAATTAGCGCGGTTGCGATCGGATTTGCTCTGTTGCTCGCGACGGGATGTCAAACCGCTCAAAATGCAGAAGGTGAAAGCGATGTCCGCGAAGTCAACGTTTATTCGTCGCGACACTATGACAGCGATGACGAAATTTATCAAGAATTTACCGAGTCAACGGGCATTCGCGTCAACCTGATCGAAGGCAAAGACGATGAACTGATCGAGCGCATCCAAACGGAAGGAACGAACAGTCCTGCCGACGTGCTAATCACCGTTGATGCCGGACGCTTATGGCGAGCAGAGCAAGCAAAAGTGTTGCAGCCTGTGCAATCAGAAACACTGGAAGCCGCGATTCCCAACAATTTTCAGCATCCTGATAATCTCTGGTTTGGCCTGACGCAGCGGGCAAGAGTGATCGCCTACAACAAAGCCCAAGTGCAACCGTCTGAACTTTCGACTTATGAAGCGTTAGCAGAACCGCAGTGGCAAGGGCAAGTGTGCATCCGCAGCTCCACAAACATCTACAACCAATCGCTGCTTGGCTCGATAATCGAAACGGTTGGCGCTGACAAAGCTGAAGCGTGGGCAACAGGCTTGGTGAACAATTTGGCACGCGAACCGGAAGGCGGCGATGTCGATCAAATCAAGGCGGTCGCGGCAGGAGAATGCAAAGTGGCGATCGTCAATCACTATTACTGGGCGCGAATGATGGCTTCAGACGATGCCGAAGACCGAGAAGTCGCTGAAAAAGTTGGCCTGTTTTTTCCAAATCAAACCGATCGCGGCACCCACGTTAATATCAGCGGTGCGGGCGTTGTCTACGATGCGCCCAATCGCGAACATGCGATCGCCTTTCTCGAATTTCTTGCTAGCCCCGAAGCTCAGGAAGTTTTTGCCAAGGGCAGCTATGAATTTCCGGTTGTCGAAGGCGTGGAGACAGATGCGATCGTCGAAGGACTCGGCGACTTCAAAGCGGATGCCGTCAACGTTTCCGCCCTCGGACGCAACAACCCCGCAGCCGTCGAGATTGCCGATCGCGCACAGTGGAAATAATCGATCGAGCGCTGTGAGGTGAGCGGCTCGATCGATCACTTCTCGCGATCTGACTTCCTACTGCGAAGCAAGCGACAGCGTTGTCTCCGGACTGGTTTCGTTGCCGCTGCGAGCCGTTGCCCGCACGGTGTACTGCGTTGGCACGGGCAGACGCGGTGCGGGAACATCGATCTGGAAGCGTCCACTGCTGTCAGCAGTCACTTCGCGATCGACCAGCGTTGAGGTTTGCCCCAAATTAATTCCCAAAACAGAAACGCGACCTGTCACATTCACGCGAACACGGGCATTTGGACGAGTTTGACCAACAAGCGTAAATCCTGCTGGGACGCGATCGCCGTTGCGGTGACTCGTAAAGGTCGGTTGCAGCGTAGAAGTGTCGGGCGTCGGCGTCGGCGTCGGCGTTGGGGTGGGCGTCGGCGTCGGCGTGGGAACCGTGATGGGAGCGTTGAGAAGCACGGGAGCCGAAGCTGCCGCATAGGTGGACTGGTTGTTTTGCCGTAGACGAGCGATCGCAACGCCATCCAAGACGCGATCGCGGTTCGATACGGTAAGTCGCGCTTCATACACGCCATTGGTAATTTCACGGGCAGGCAGTTCGCGCACCGTGCCGCCTTCGACCAAAAGAACGCTAGCCTGTGCGCCTGATGTGCCGTTGAAAGAAACGATCAGCGTTGCTCCGGTGCTGAGTGAGGCGGTGGCGTTGTGCGTAACGCTGGTGATTTGGGCAGTCGGTGCGGCTGCAACAGTAAAATTCCACGTGGCGCTGCGGGCATCTCCGCCACTGCCGCGATAGTCAACTCGGACGCGCACGGTTCCGGGAGCAAAGGGGCGATCGGGACGATAGCTAAAGAAGTTGCGGGTGATTGTGCTGCGACTGGTGACATCTTGATCGTTGACGAAAACTCGCACCGAAGCGGGATCAACAGGCGCATCAAACTGAGCCGAAATCGAATCGGGAGAGGCAACTTGGCTGTTGAGTTCTGGGCTAGGATCAACAACACGCTGTGCAAAGGCGGGAACAGCCAGCCCCACCGTTCCAGAAAGCAGCATTGTCATGAACAGCGTCAATAATGGTTTCGACATCGCGGTATTCTCGATTACACGATCGCAATTTCACAAAATAAACAGGGTACGATTAGGGGACTACCTGGTGCAGCAGATGTTCCCTCGCTCCGGCAGCACTGCCACCCCTAGCAAATACGGTCTTCCCTGTGACCATTCTTAGGCAATTGCGTCACCAGCGGTAGAAATTGGTTGATACTAGAACAAGCGTTTTTCCAACCTTTGCAGTTGGACAGATTCGATCGACCTCATGAATCAGTAGCATCTCGTGCCTTGTTGCTCCGCCTACTTGCGACCTTGTGCTTATGTTGCCTAGCTTGTTAGAGCAGTTACGCCCTTTGTGCCGAGATGAAGCTGCATTCGTGCAGATGCAGGCCATTCTAAATTCCAAATTTGAACAGCTTCATCGCGAACAAGACGCGCTCTCTCATGTCATCGCCAAAATTCGCGCTTCCTTAGACCTCGAAACCATCTTCAAAACAACAGCGATCGAAGTGCGTCAGTTGCTCGATGCCGATCGCGTCGCGGTCTTTCGCTTTGATCCTGAATCGGGCTGGAGCAGCGGCGAATTTGTTTCCGAAGCGGTCTTGCCGCAGTTCAGCGCGGCGCTTGCTGCTCAAGTTTGCGATTACTGCTTTGGCGATCGATTTGCTGCCGACTATCATCGCGGTCGAGCACAAATTGTAGAAGACATCTACGCCGCCAATTTGAGCGACTGCCACATTGCAATTTTGGGTCAGTTTCAGGTGCGAGCAAATTTGGTGGTGCCGCTGATCAAAGGATTCGACCTGTGGGGCTTGCTGTGCGTTCATCAGTGTCATGCACCGCGCCGCTGGCGATCGAACGAAATCAAATTTGCCATGCAAATTGCCGATGAGCTTGGCGTTGCCCTTCAGCAAGCCGAACTCTTGCAGCAATCTCAGCAGCAAGCCGACGAACTGTCAGAAGCGCTCACGACGCTGCAAAATACGCAGATGCAGCTAATTCAAAGCGAAAAAATGTCTGGTCTGGGCGAGCTGGTGGCAGGCATCGCCCATGAAATCAACAATCCCGTCAATTTCATCTACGGCAATCTCAATCACGCTACGCAGTACGCTAGCGATCTGCTCAAGCTGCTGGCGCTCTATCAGCAATCGGCTTCGCCTGACGAGATTGCCGCTTGCGCCGAAGCGATCGATCTGCCGTTTTTGATGCGCGATTTTCCGCAGCTACTCGGCTCCATGCAAATTGGTGCTCAGCGTATCCGCCAAATTGTGCTCAGCCTGCGTAACTTCTCTCGCCTCGACGAAGCCGAAGTGAAGCCTGTTGATATTCACGAAGGCATCGAGAGCACCTTGCTGATCTTGCAGTATCGCCTCAAAGCCAAAGCCGGAACAACGGGAATTCGCATCCTCACGGACTATGGCAACCTGCCCCTGGTGGAGTGCTATCCCAGTCAGTTGAATCAAGTCTTCATGAACTTGATCAGCAATGCGATCGATGCCCTCAGCGAAATTGCGGCACAGCCACTTCACTCCTGCCCCTACTGCCAAATCACCATTCGCACTCGCCTAATCGAGCGGCCAGCAGGCAACATGGCTGCGATCGAAATTTCCGACAATGGCCCTGGCATTCCCGCTCACCTGATGCCCAAACTCTTCAATACCTTTTTCACCACGAAACCGCTCGGCAAAGGCACCGGACTTGGCCTTTCAATCTCCCGTCAAATTGTTGTCGATCGACACGGTGGCGAACTGCGCTGCATCTCGGAAGTGGGGCAGGGAACAACGTTTGCGATCGAAATTCCAATTCAGCAATCAGAAGGAGGAGGTCAAGTGTTGGATGTTGAGGAGTCACCGCTCGCTGATCGCTTGCAGGCGATCGACCGCCAGACTTCATCAAGCTATTCGTATCCAGCCGACCTCAATCACACGACGCGATCGTGGCGTGTCGGATCGGATTCGTCCACACCCGACACTCGACACTCGACACCCAACCCATGACCTTTCATCTCGGCTGCGCCATCTGGAGCTACAAAGACTGGGTGGGCGATCTATTTCCCGCTGGCAGTCGCAGCCGCGATTTTCTCTCGCTCTATAGCCGCCGCTTCACAACCGTCGAGGGCAATACAACGTTTTATGCCGTGCCGGATGCGGCAACGGTTCGCCGCTGGAAGGCGGAAACACCGGACGAATTTAAGTTTTGCCTGAAGCTGCCCCGCGATATTTCGCATCAGCGATCGCTAATGCCACAACTGGCTGCTGCACAGCAATTTTTCGATCGCGTTTCTCTGCTCGAATCGCGCTTAGGATTGCTGTTTTTGCAACTGCCGCCCCACTACAGCCCCGCCCAATTTGACGATCTCGCTCGGTTTTTGCAGGCATGGCGACCAAACGTCAAGCTGGCTGTTGAAGTGCGTCATCCCGATTGGTTCACCGCTGCTCAAATCGAAAAGCTCGATCGCCTCTTGCGTGAATTGAACGTGGGTCGGGTGCTGCTCGACAGCCGCCCAATTTATCAAGAAGCCAAAACTCAGTTCGATACCGTTCCGGGAGCGCTTCGCGATCGCCGTAAGCCCAAGCTGCCCCTGCTCCCTGGCTTGACCGCTGATTTCACCTTGATTCGCTACGTCAGCCACCCCGATCGCGCCAAAAACGCCGCCTTTCTCACCGAATGGGCAACGCATCTGCAAACCTGGCTTCCCAGTACGCAAATTTACTTCTGCGTCCACTGCCCGATCGAGGTGCAGTCCCCCACGAATGCCCATTTCGTCCAGCAAGTGCTTGAGGAACAAGGCGTTTCCGTGCCCCGTTTGCCCTGGGATGCGATCGAACAAACCGCCCAGCTTGATTTGTTCTAGGTCGCTCGATGCCCGATCGAGCCGCTGGCGATCGATTTTTCAAACACCATCAAATGCTGCTGCGGCAGGCCGTCAAACGTTTTCACCCAGCGCAAGCCGATCGCCGCCATTTCGCGGCGTACCTGTCGCTGCGTCATTTTGTGCAGTCCTTTGATGGGAATGAACGGATTTTCGCCACGATATTCAGCCAAAATCACCTGTCCGTGTGGACTGAGCGATCGCACGATTGCCGTCATCACTTCATAGGGATACTCAAATTCGTGATAGGCATCGACGATCAGGACGCGATCGATGCCGTTGGGCAAATGTGGATCGGTAGGCGTCGCCAGGATTGGCTCGACGTTTTCGACGTGATCTTCCGCTTTTAAGAAGTTGAGAATTTCAACCATTTCGGGCTGGATGTCAACAGCAAAGACTTTGCCCTGCGGCACAAGCGGCGCAATCCGAAAGCTGAAATAGCCTGTTCCCGCTCCGATGTCCGCAACGCGATCGATCGGCTGCAAATCCAGCGCATCGATCAGCTTTTGCGGCTGTTCTTCCCAACTGCGGCTTGGGCGTTCCAGCCAGCTTGCGCCCGTATGTCCCATAACGCGAGCAATTTCGCGACCTTGATAAATTTTGCCGATGCCGTCACGGTGAGGCGATCGCGTTTGGTAAATTGCCGTTGAGTCTGCCGCAGCAGTCAGCGTCCAAACAGATAGAAGGGCAAGCGTCAGAAAAACGCTGAGCAGAATGGCGGCAATCCACCAGGGCGGCTGCTTGACGGGTTGACGGCTCATGACGTGATTGGTGCATCGAGGATGGATCGATCGTACCGCAGCCCGATCGCCTACCTGGTTCGATCGGGCTTCAGACAGCGGTGTGCCGCAGACGGAACTACCTACAATGAGGAGGTTGCTTTCTTTGAACGAATGCTGAGTGCGCTTTTGTTTGATCTCGACGGCACGATGGCAAACACCGACCCGATCCACTATCGAGTTTGGCAAACCGTGATGCGCGAATTTGGCCGCGAGATCGATCCGGTGTTTTATCAGGCGCGATTTAGCGGACGGCTCAACGAAGAAATTATTGCGGATTTGCTGCCCTGGCTGACGCAGGAAGAAAACAATCAACTCGCCGATCGCAAAGAAGCGATGTTTCGCGATTCCGCCGTCACTCTCCTCCAGCCGATGCCCGGACTGCTCGAACTGCTGGACTGGATCGATCAGCATGGCCTGAAGCGAGCCGTCGTGACGAATGCACCCCGCGCCAACGCCGATTTTATGCTGGACGTGCTGGCCGTGCGCGATCGCTTCCCGCTAGTCGTGCTAGGTGAAGAACTCTCGGAAGGCAAACCCGCCGCCATGCCGTATTCAACTGCCGTTGCCAAGCTAGAAATTTTACCGGAGGAGGCGATCGCGTTTGAAGATTCGCATTCCGGTGTGCGATCGGCGGTGAGTGCAGGCATTTATACGATCGGCGTTGCTTCAACGCATCCGCCTGTTGAACTGACAGCCTTGGGCGCAAGCTTTGCGATTCACGATTTTACCGATCGCCGCCTGCTCGACTGGCTGCAAGAAATGATCGCACCCGCGCCAGCACCTTGAGGCAGTCAGCACCCTGAGACAGCCAACACCTTGCGGCAGATGTGAGCGTTCCGCAATCGCAGATACTAAATACAGAAGCGATCGAGGAAAGTATCTGTGCTGCTGTCAAAAGGATTTGAAGTCGAGATGTACACGGGCACGCCAGCGGGCGATATTGTGGGCTTTGCCGATCGCATCGTCGCTGACCTTGATGGCTTTGTGCGCGAACCCGACAGCCGCAACGTCGAATACACAACGGCTCCACGCTACCGATATGAACGCTTGCTGTGCGATCTAGTGGAACCGCGTCAGCGACTGCGAGCCTACCTGCGGCAGTTTGGCGACTATACGTTAATTCCAGGCAGCACATTGGCCTTGGGCGGCAGCGATCGCTTCCATCGCTCTGACCCCAACAATCCCTATCACGCCTACATCGAACAGACCTACGGCACAACGGTTGTTACCGCCAGCATTCATATCAATGTCGGCATATCCGACCCAGAAGTGTTGATGCAGGCTTGTCGGCTGGTGCGGCTGGAAGCTCCGCTCTATCTTGCGCTGAGTGCCGCCTCACCATTCATCGACAGCAAACCGACGGGCTATCATTCGACGCGCTGGGGCGTCTTTCCCAAAACGCCCGCTGATGTGCCGCTGTTCAGCAGCCACGCACACTTCATCGAGTGGACAGAGGCGCAGTTGGCAGCCGGAACAATGCAAAACGTGCGGCATCTTTGGTCAGCCGTCCGGCCAAATGGCGATCGCCGCCCTTACAATCTCAACCGCCTAGAGCTTCGCATCTGTGATTTGGTCAGCGACCCGATCGCACTGCTGGCAATCACCGCCCTGCTCGAAGCCCGTCTGCTGCAACTGATCGAAACCCCAACTCTCGATCCGCTCAAACTCAGTTCGCTTTCGCCCGAAGAACTAGTGGCGATCGCGGATGCCAATGAAACTGCCGCTGCCAAAGCTAGCCTTGATGCAACGTTGCGACACTGGCAAGATGGCCGCGAAATTTTGGCTCGCGATTGGGTGGCCGCGCTCTATCAGGAAGTCAGCCCGATCGTCAAGCGACATGGCTTTGGCTGCTTCCTCTTGCCGATTCAGAAAATTCTGCGCGAGGGCAATGAAGCTCAGCGCTGGCTGCGGCAGATCGAACAAGGGCAAGACAGTCGAGCGGTGTTGCAGCAGGCGATCGCGGCGGTTGAGCAGCAAGAACAGCTTCTCGCGCAAGACCTCTGCCAGCAAGCTGCCTAACACAGGCAGCTTAACAATCGTGCGTAGCAAATTTTTCGATCGTCTGCCTTCAGATAGACTTTACAGATAAAAGATCTCTATCGATCGATTCGATTACGAGTCGATCGCGTCCCTGCTTTTGGGAACCATAAGGAATTTGCTGCTGTTGCTTATGCCTCAAGTTGTTTTGGTCAATCCGCTAATCCCGCCAAATACCGGAAATATTGCTCGTACCTGCGCTGCAACTGATACAGAGCTACATCTAGTTGGGCCGTTGGGATTTGAGATTAGCGATCGCTATCTAAAGCGTGCCGGACTGGACTACTGGCCTTATGTGAAGCTACATGTTCACGATGATTTAAATGCTTTTCAGGCGCATCATCGATCGCGAGGCGGTCGCTGGATCGGCTTTAGCACTTCAGGCGCATCTAGCTATATAAAGTATCAATTTCAGCCGCAAGACTGGCTGCTGTTTGGTAGCGAAACCAAGGGACTGCCGCCTGCTGTGCTCGCCGCTTGTCAGGCAACTGTCTACATTCCCATGAGTCAGTCGGGAGTACGCAGCCTCAATCTTTCCGTCAGTGCGGCGATCGGTCTGTTTGAAGCGCGGCGGCAGTTAGGATTGCTGGAATAGGGCGATCGCTGTTCTGCATTAGTGCCTGTGCTCGAATTGTTGCTGAATTGTTACTCAAAAGTGATGAAGCGCCTTTGAGCGGCTAATTGCAACCGATCGATGCTGGATTGAGCGGTGCAATCCGCGTAGGTATGCAGAAAATGCAATTGAGAAAATTGATTTCTACTTTAGTCGGCTACAATACAAAATCCTCGTTCTTTTGATAAGAAATTTCTATTCTTGAGCATTTCTCATCTCAGTCTGGAGTCAGAGGCTAATTTTTTTGTGGCCACCCAAAATTCTCGCAACTTTGCATCTGAAACTTCGTATTCATCAGCAGTTTCGCCGATTGCGATCGCCCTTAAGTTTTCGATAGCAACGCTCGCTGAGGCGTTATTTTGAACACGTCGAACCGCAAAAATCTTGCTAACGCAATCGATCGATGAAACCGATTCGTGCAGCGGCTTTGCGCTTCTTTAGAAGATCGCGGCTTCTGAAAAATCGCGCAGGTTGCCAATATTTTTCTACAAAAATTTATTCCTTCCACAAGAAGGGGATTGCATTTCTGAAAGAGTGGGGTAAACTTAGCGATTGGTTAGGCAATAACTCAAGCCGCACCGAGCCTGCACCTACCGATCGAATGAACTAAATCGATCGCCGCTAAACTCCCAATTTACGAAGGGGTGAATTTTTCAAAAGCTGGTGTAGGCTTGTCTAAACTCAAAAAGCGGGGTAATCTTACCTACGTTACGAGGTAGACAGTGATTTCGTTCTCGACTATGGTGTGATACGAATCACTGACGTCCTTCGAGTTCAGTGGCTTGAGGACAGTTAAACGCTGGTCATTAGGAGGTCGTTCTTTGAAACGAGCAATTTCCCAGAAGATAAAGCTTGTTGCATCGCACAGTAGCCCAGAAGCGGCGGAGCCTGCCAGTTCGATCGCTTTAGGAGCACACCGCAGGTCTCGTACCTCTGCGGCAATGGTTGGTCTTGCGCTGTCGATGGGTGCGGCCAGTCTGCTGCTCCCACGTCAAAATGATGGGGCAATCGCCGCAGAACCGCAGGCCGCAGAACCACAAGCAGCGATCGCACCCGCCGAATCGCCAGCCGCCGTTGCTCCCCCAGAAGCTGCGCCTGCGCCAGAATCGGCCAATCTTCACCGAGTGCGTAGCGGTCAAACGCTCCGACAAATTGCCCGCAAATACCGAGTGGATCTCCAAGCCCTCGCCACTGCGAATGGCCTATCGCCCAACAGCACTTTGACTTCCGGGCAGATGCTCACAATTCCCGCAGATGCTGCCCCGGAAGCTGCGATCGTTCCCGTCAGCGCACCTGCTGCTGACAATCTCAAGCTTGAGCAAGACCGCGCTCTTGCCTCTATGCGTCAAGAGCGCGATCGCCTTGAGGCCAATCTTTCCGAGTTCAAAGTTGAATCTTCGCCTCCAGAAGTTGCGCCCGCCGCAGACGAAGCAATTTCCAGTGAAGCTGCACCTAGTGAAGTTGCGTCCAGCGCCAGCTTGCCCGTTGAAGAAGCGACTGTAGAGCCATCTGCCGCCGTCGAATCCCCTGCGGCCATTGAGCCGTCGATCGCGCGTGCGCCCGCTTTGCGTCCAGAACCGATCAGCCAGCCTCAGGCAATCTCCCATCGTGTAACTCCGGGTGATACGCTCGGCAAAATTGCTGATCTTTACAATATTTCCCAGCGCACCCTGGCAGAAGCAAACGGCCTGAGCAACCCCAACCTCATTGTGGTCAATCAGGTGCTTACGATTCCGACCAGCACCCTGCCGCCCGAAACAATTCAGTCTGCTAGCACCAGCAGGCTCGATCCCGATCCAGCCGTTGCAGGCAATTCGAGCCAGTATTACCCGATGGTCACGGTTCCGACCGTACCGAATGCTCCCAGCCCAGCCGCCTCGCCCTCTGGTGCGATCGCTGCTGTGCCGCCTGCCGCCGAACTGACTGAAGCAGATACAGCGACGGTTGCAGTTGCCAGTCCCAGCGCTGCGCCCGCTGTTGTGCCTGTTCAACCTGCTACGGCTAGTTCAGAAGCAGCGTCCAATCCGTACATCGAGCGGCTGATGGCTGAAATTGTAACGATGCGCGAACGCTACCGGAATGGTGAGCGTGCCGCTGCTCAGCCTGTGGTTGTGCCGACTGTGCCTGCTCCAGTTCAAGTTGCTGCCGCGCCGATTGCTCGTCCACCCGCCGCGCCGATCGATCAACCCAACGCTGCAACTCCGCCAGTTTCGCCCGCAGCTAGCCCAACATCACCGTCGGAACAGCTTGTTGCCGTTGCTCCGCTGGGTGCCCAAAACTATACCTCGCCTGTCACTGGACGATTGGTTTCACCGGATTTGCCGCCGCTGCCAAGTGCAGAAGCTTATCTGCCGCAAGGTGCTCCTGTATTCAACGGCTATCGCTGGCCTGCACGCGGCGTTCTCACCTCTGGCTATGGCTGGCGCTGGGGCAGAATGCATCGTGGCATTGATATTGGTGCTCCGACTGGAACTCCGGTTGTAGCTGCTGCTGCTGGCGAAGTTGTTTTCGCTGGCTGGAACTCTGGTGGCTTCGGCAACCTGGTTGATATTCGTCATCCAGATGGCAGCCTGACACGCTATGCCCACAACAGCCGCATCTTGGTTCGTCGCGGGCAGCAGGTCGAGCAAGGCCAGCAGATTTCTGCGATCGGAAGTACAGGCAACAGCACCGGACCACACTTGCATTTTGAGGTGCATCCGCCGAATCGAGGTGCGGTCAATCCAATCGCCCTTCTGCCTCGCTCTCGCGACTAGTCTTTCGTCAGCCGCAAGCTTCGATCGAGCAACCTTGCGGCTGACAAAATTTAAACGAAGTTCGCGATTGCTTCTGGTAATGTGCTAGATTAGTTAACTGAAACCACGTTGCCAGTGGATATGGCTCAGTAGCTCAGTGGTTAGAGCAGGGGACTCATAAGCCCAAGGTCGCAAGTTCAAATCTCGCCTGAGCCATCTTTTCAGCGTTTATAAAACTCTCGTAACCCAATTACAGCAAGGGTTGCGAGAGTTTTGTTTTTTCCTAACCATCCTCAACCATCCCTAACCATCCCTAATACTCCACTCTTTTTTAGGCACGATTTAGGCACTGGCATGATTGAGGGAAAATTAGCGCAAGCAAACGGACGGCTACGGTCAGCAAATGTTGGCGTGACGATTACCCAAAAAGGGAATCATCTTTATCTGCGGGCGACACTGCCACCGAGACCGGGAAGCGATCGCACTCGTGCTTTTCAGCAGCGCATCTCGCTGGGCTATCACGCAAATCCTGCTGGCTTGAAGCTGGCCGAGCAGGAAGCACGGAAAGTTGGAGCGCTGCTGGACTGTGGCGAGTTCGATTGGAGCGTGTATGTCAAAAGTGAGGTTGAAAATAACATACAGACTGTTGCTTATTGGATCACACGTTTTGAGGCGGACTACTTCACTCGAAGACGGCGATCGCCGCAGAGTGAGACGACTTGGAAGGATGACTATCTGAAAGTCTTCAAAACGCTGCCGAGTGAGCAACCGCTGACGGTTGAACTGCTGAGGTCAGCAATTGACTCGACAGAAGCCGACAGCCGGACGCGGAGGCGATTTGTAGATGTTTGCTCACGATTGGCTGACTTTGCGAGCCTAGACGCGAATTTCAAGCCGCTGCGTGGAAGTTATTCAGCCGCTTCGACTGAGGTAAGAGATATTCCTTCCGATCGCTTGATTGCACAGTGGTTCGATCGCATTCCCAATGCGGCATGGCGCTGGGTATTCGGCATGATGGCAACCTACGGACTGAGGAATCATGAGGTTTTTCACCTTGATTTCTCTAAGTTCCCCGTGCTGATGGTGTTAGATGGCACCAAAACAAATTTTCATCGTGTCTATCCGCTCTACCCAGAGTGGGCAGAGGTTTGGGAACTCGAAAAGGTACTCATTCCAAATTGCTCAGGCAAAAATAATTCTGATTTAGGCAATCGAATTACTCACGCTTTTAAGCGCTATGGCGTTCCGTTTCCTCCCTACAATCTGCGGCATGGTTGGGCCATCCGATCGCTGGAGTTTGGAATGCCGATCGAGCTGGCCGCTCAGCAGATGGGCCACTCGATCGGCGTTCACACGCAAACCTATCACCGATGGATTAGTGAAGAGGTTCACCAGCGGGCCTATGAGGTGATGATGAACCGAGGCGATCGCCCGCTTCCACCCCGTTGAAGTTACCGTTCCTCCTTCCGGGTTTCGAGTAGTTTGCGGATGCGATCGAGATGCCAGCGGTAAGTAGGCCTTGCTGCGTGAGGACTGGCGATATTTCTCCAGTGCGTCCCTTCCCTCAGCGAACCGTCGTCACGCAGCTTCCAGAGATGCTTTGGTTTGAAGCCGAGGGATTTGCAGACTTCACCGCTGGCAACCCAAGCGCTGCTGATTTTCTTAACCATCGCGATCGCCTCCCCTGCTCACGAACTTCACCTGCGCGATCGCATACGTGCGAGTGATATGCCATCCCTCGCCTTTCACCCTCACCAAATCACCTTCAACCGATTCGACCGTGACGAGTTTTCCCCAGAACTGGCCAGATCGAATTTCAACGCAATCACCCTGTTGAATAGCGGAGTGATCACCCTGGTTCTTTTGTTGAATAGGCGGAAGGCTTGCTGTGTCTGCGTTCTGAGATTCTTGTTGAATAGAGTTGAATTGTTGTTGAAAAGCCGAAATGCTTGCTGTGTCTGCGTTTGAGGCTTGTTCGTGGCTATATTCAACAATTTCTCTTTCTGGCAAGGGATCAAAGGTGATCAAACT
Source organism: Microcoleus sp. FACHB-1515 (assembly GCF_014696105.1). Lineage (GTDB taxonomy): Bacteria > Cyanobacteriota > Cyanobacteriia > Elainellales > Elainellaceae > JAAUTJ01. The sequence goes on along the minus strand of NZ_JACJPO010000008.1, from coordinate 4,479 downwards.
GTCACATGTGCCAATGTGATCACTGATCACCTTTGGGGTATTAAGGGAAAAATCATTTTTTGTTGAATAGTGGCCTGTATCGCTGTCTGAGTCTGGATTTGCGCTATTCAACAGCGTATTCAACAGTTGAATAGTGTTGAATAGCGCAAGACGGTAGGTATAATTACGCCGCGTCCCTTCTTTGATGACGCGATCGTCAGCAGCATCAACGGTTTGCAGCCTCGCCAAAACTTCATAGAGCGACTTTTTAGGGATTTGTGTCGCAATGTGAATGTCATCGAGTGATGACCGTTGAACTTGCTTGAGATATTCAACAACTCGCTCTTTCTGATCACCTACGATCACTGGCTGCCACTGGCCGAGCAGTCGCCACGTGAGCGTGTTGGCATCGAGCAGAATGCTGAGGTCATGTTTCCCCCAACCGTTTTCCACACAGAGGCGGAAGTTGCGTTCGCCAGCGGCAATGATCAGCGAGCCACGACACACGGCGCGAATCGAACTAGAGCCGCGAATCGTGTCGAACACGTCGATCGTCCCAGCATTTTCTGCTGAGACTTTGTTGGTATGGTGCACCAGCAGGACGCAGCAGCCGATTTCCTGCGCGAGTTCTTGCAGTGGCTCCAGCGCTTGACTCATTTCAGCAGACGATTCAGAAATACTGCCGTCGCGAATTCTGCTCAGGGTGTCGAGAACGATTAGGCGTGGATCGAGTTCTTTGGCGAGTTCTCGAAGCTGGTCAATCTCGGAGAGTTTGAACTTGTCGAACCACGCGACGGGGAGGCCACGAGTCCAACCTTGAGCTAGTTCCCGCTCTTTCGTCTTCGCTTCCCCGTCTTCGCAGCGGACATACATGACTGTGCCCTGCGTCACAGGTCGATCGAGAAACGTATCGCCAGCAGCAACGGCGCGGGCCAGCGTCATCGCCATCAGCGATTTACCTGCTCTGGGGCCTGCTGCCAACAAGAAAAGCTCGTCCGCCGTCAATAAGTCGGGGACGAGCCATTCGGTGTAGTCGGGAGCCGAATCTAGTAATTCATCATTCCACTTCAGTCGATCGCGCAGCTTGTTGGGCTTCTGAAGCGGTTTGACGGCGATTGTAGCGCTGTTGGCTGCGTGAATGATGTCTTGCAGGGTGAAGCCGCCATTGAGCGCGTCTGAGATGTCCCAACCGTGACTCTGGCAGTTGTCGGGCATGGGGACGGCAGCGATGCGAGCGCGATCGCCCAATGCCTCTGCGACTTTTTTGGCACCCTCTTCACCGGGAATCTTGCCGTGCTTGTCGGGCTTGTCGTTGCGATCGTAAAAGATGCTGACCGTTCCCGGTAGCTTGTCGAGTTGCTCCAGTGGCGGAACTGTGCCACATCCGCAGGTGAAGCAAGCGACGGCGATCGGTAGATCGGCGTGTCGCATCTGCCAACCCAGCAGCATTGCATCCCATTCCCCTTCGCAGAGGAAGGTCTGCTCTGCTTCAACCGGACGCCAAGTGAACCAGACCCGCGCGGGAATGCCAGCTTGTGACCAAGCGCGATAGTCGCGCGGACGGTCGGACTCGCTGAGCCAGGGCGCGACTCGTTTCTTCTGGTGATAGGCAGTACCGTCGTCATTCGCAGGTAGGGGAATCGCGATGCTGGGCAGATGGCGATCGCCCACTTTCGATCGGGCAAAGCCCAACTGATAGCGGGCAATAATCTCGTCCGTAATGCCGCGCTGGTGGAGCCACTGCTTCGCTGGCCCGTTCGACTTCATCAATTCCTGATGGGAGGCCAGCATTTTCTGCGGTGAAATGGTCAGAGATTTCGCAGCCGGGGAAGGCGCGGCCAGCGCAGCGGGAATTTGCTGAGGCTTGGGAGTGCCCAACGCAGCACGAATATCAGCAGGGGAACAACCGCGAAAACACTTGTAGGCCCCATTCTCTTGAACAGAGAGATTCGTGTTTTTCGCTTTCCCATCGACTGCACAGCAGGGACAAGCACCCCTACCCTTAGAATTAAATTCGATGTAGTTTTTGATGTCGAAGTTCATCAGGAACGCTCCAAATCTATAATTGGGCTGCCTCAGTGGAGGCAACTGACACGAAAAAGCCCGATCGCACGCCTGAGAATGTCGCGATCGGGCTTTTGGGTTATCGAGTGTAGTTGCGCCTGAGCAGTGAACAGGCTGAGCAACGACGGAGGCTTGCTAGTCGAGGCTGAGCGCAGCTTTCACAGATGACGATGCGTGGCTCGGTGATGACTGAGATGGCCGGACGGTGACGCTGTTTAATCACGAGTCGCAGCCTCCCAAGCATCCGTGAGGCGATCGATATTTGCTTCGACCGTTTCAAGGTCATCGTTCTCGTATCGCTGTTTGCCTTCCCTGAGCAGGTAGGCCACCAGCGTGCTGATGTCGAGACTGCCGCAGTCGCCAACCTTGGCTCCGGCAGCAACGATCACCTCTGCCGCCAATTGCAGCGCGTTCATTTGAGTTCCAATCGTGTCGAGCATTTGTGCGCGATCGAGCGAGGCCATGATGCTGATTTCGTCAATCGCTCCAGTGGCGTGCTGTTGCAGCACGTTCCACAGTTGCTCAGCGCGATCGCCTTCAACTTGAATGACATCGCCACAGGGAAAGCAGACCCAAATTTGCCGAGGTGATTCGTCCAGCCGGACGTGGGACACTTCTGCGAGGTTGATCAGCCTATTCTCGAATCGAATGAAGGTGCTCATGGTTTAGAATCCTTGGATTAGGTTTGGTGAAGCGCAAACTCACAAAAAGGCCACCAGCGGCATCGTGCTGGTGGCCTTTTCTATTGGTTTCAATTTCTCTTCAGCATCTTTCCCTCCTGCGGCTTGACAGCCCGTTGGTTTGCGGTTGTGAGATTCCCAGCGATGTGGGAAAAGTGTGTCTTCCCTGCTCAGCAGAGAATTGGGGAATGCAAGCCGGAATTCCGACCACGACATCAGAGCCGACTTGCCCCGTTGTTTATCTCCGTGACATATCACGGTGACTAGTCATTATGATATGGTAGATTCAAGCAAGTTTCAATTCGAGGAGGGAAAGTCCCCCTTGGCAACACTTCGAGATCTGTTAGGAGGTATTTCGCAGGAAGACCTAGCTAGAAGGCTAGGAGTAACGGTTGTGACCATCAGCAGGTGGGAACGTGGCGTTACTCCTACAACTCTGACCGTGCCTCAAGCAAAAGCCCTTCAGCGCGAACTTAAGTCAATTGGTATGGATATCGCAGACTTGCCGGACGACTTGAGTAAATTTCATTCCAGCGACCCCGCTGATCGCAACTGACGATCTATCCCCCTGATCGCCAGTCGCTAACCCCATCCCTATCTCCGTTAGGAAGGAGCTGCCGTCCATCATGACCACGAATCCACCAGAAGGAGTCGATCGCAGCGTCAATCAGATGATTGAGGCCATTGATGCGATCGTCGCGGAACTCAACCAAACTGTGAATGCTCTGCATTCTGCCGTCGTTGAAACTGCGGATGCCTATTCACTATCTCGAACTGCTCTTAAGAAGGTGCGAGAGCATCGCAACGAGGTTGTTGCAATGGTTGAGAATTTGCGAGGCGATCGCTAACCGCACACGAACCGCACATCGATCGCACAGTGTCCGCACAGACTACGCACAAGTCCGCACACTTGCACAGACTGAGTTTGAGCCAATTCACAAACCGGAGACGCACAAATGCAGCACATCCAAGCGCACATCGAGCGCACATCGAGCGCACAAGCCCGCACATATACCGCACAAGCGATCGCCGCTGAGCACGAAGACCTCGCCAAAGAGGTAACAATTCGCACCCGTTGGTATCCCTGGGTTGCCAAAGTTGCCCCAGAACCACTGCTGAAGACAGAGCATGGCTACACCGAATTGGCGCGATCGCTGTTTGCCGACTATGCACAGCACGTCAAGCGCGACGGTATGGCACCCATAAGCTGGGTTGAATCCGCCAAAGCTCGCTACTCCCAAGAGTGGCAGTCTGCGGGCGTGATTGAAGCCGAAGTTTTGCCGCCCGAAGTGGGCGGAACGCTTGCACTGGCAAGCGTCCAAGTTTCGACTCTGACCCAACGCGGGGAAGAGCGAAAAGCGCGACTGCTCAAACTGATTGAGCAAAATCGATCGGCTGAAGGCAACCTCAGCCAGTCGCGTCGCGAAATCGCTGAGCAGCGAGGCATCAACGCCGCGCTGGATGAATTCGAGATTGAGCTAGAGTCCAAAACCCGCACGCTCAATCAACTGCGTCAACTCAGCGATTACTAAACCCGTTACGGCTAGAGGGGAACTTGCAGGGACACCTCTAGCCGTGACTCCACTACAGGAGCTACTTCAAGTGAACCAAATTCTGAAGCCGGATAATCCGGCAATTCTGCGATCGATCGCCGTTTGCACCGTTGCCAGCGCGATCATCGCAGCCGATGCCATCAGCCCGATTCCGCCAGCCGGAGCAGACGACTACACCTACAGCCGTGTCGATCGCCATTGCG
>NZ_JACJPO010000079.1 GCF_014696105.1 Microcoleus sp. FACHB-1515 | reverse complement strand
GATTGGTTCGGGCACGATTGAATCGACCGTCAAGCAGATTGGCGCAAGAATCAAACTGACCGGGGCACAATGGAGCGCGGAAAATGTGCCGCAAGTGCTGCTACACCGTTGTGCCTACCTCAACGGGCAGCTCTCATCCTGAGACTTACAAGACTGGGATGCACCCGAGCCGATCAAGCTCGATCGCGACGCGCAGGCGGTGCAGGGTTGGGATTAGCGATCGCTCAAACGATTGCTCAAGCGCACGGTGGCGAAATTACAGTCAGCAGCCGAATCGGAAAAGGAAGCTGCTTTCAGGTTGAATTGCCAACTGCCTAATTCAGTGGCGTTTGAGTCGAGTTTCTTTCCGAGTTCTTTACCAGGTGTGTCCTAACTTGTGAATAGGCAGAAAAACAAGCTGCTTGCGATCGACTCAAAGTGAATTTGAAGATCGATCGCGAATCGTTTTGTTCGTTTCACAGGAACTATTCATGCGTTGTTTTCACATTTTGCTCGTCGTTGGAGCAGTCAGTTTGCTAACTCTTGCAGGCTGCAATCGCGCCGAACAGTCAGCACAAACACCAGCAAATTCTGCCCCGCAAGAGCAAACCAACCAGGCAGGTTTTGAAGGACTGCGATTGGTCATTACCAACACGCGATCGGCAGTACAGGGCGGAGATTTCACAAAAGCACAGACAGAATTCGGCAAGTTTGAGAATAGCTGGTCGCAAGTTGAAGATGGCGTCAAGGCGAAGTCTCAAGATACCTATGATGCGATCGAAGCCAGCATGGATGAAGTGAATCAAGGGCTTCGAGCTACGTCGCCTGATTCCGGAAAGCTACTTACAGCCTTGCAGTCACTTGAGGCAAACGTGAATAGCGCTGCGAACTAATCGATCGAGGTGATGCCAGCCTAAGGCATCACGTTTCCCAAATCTGTGCTGTTCCACTTGGAAATTTTATGAATCGCGCCTTTCGCAAATATCATCGCATTCTTGCTATTGTTTTGGCGCTACCGCTAGCGCTGACTGTACTCACAGGGATGGCATACACCATCAGTCGCGAATGGTTCATCAACTTAGGAATTCCTTCTAATTTATTGCTCAAAATTCATTCCGGCGAAATCTTTGGACTAGAAGCAATCTATCCAGTTTTAGATGGATTGGGACTGATCGGCTTAATCATCACAGGGCTAAGCATGACGGGTTTATTGAGCCGCAAAAAACCTAAAGTTCGTAGTTGATTTTGGGTGGCGATCGCACTACTCAAGTTAAACAGCAAGCTGGTTCTCAAGATTAACATTGTATTTCATTCGTCTTTTCAAGTTCTTTACTTTCTATCACTAGAGTAGAGCTTGTAAAGAACACAAGGCCGAGTGACGCAGGAAATCCAAGCAAATTCAACTTGCTTAAATTGGCGAGTATGGTAAGGACATCTAGCCTTCTAACAGAGTGTTGCCCTCAAAATGTTGAATCAAAAAACGGCATTTACCGCATTTCTCGATTGAGACTCTATTAACCTGCTTTAGCAGAGTTTGCTCGGAAAAATGGCATGAATAAAGGATTTGGTTCAAGCTCTTGCAATCAACCTTCTAAGTGGTCAAAGCAGCGGCAGGTGATTGCAAATCTCAAACAACATCGCGATCGCATTTTGGGTCTTGCTTGGCTGGGCTACCTTAAAGGCGGAACCGGAGCAATTCTGTATACGCCTATTAAGGATGGTGGTAATATCGACTATATTCAACGTAGTCGAATTGATGATGCTGAAGTGCGTCAAATGCTTGACCAAAATAATCCTCAGCGAGCCGCAGTTGTTCTCTACAGTCACGGCAATTCATACACGATCGTGACGTTATTGGGACCGAAATCACCACCAGAATGTTATGTAGAGCTACCTGCTGAATTACGAAATCGTCAGCAGGCTCAAGGCTAGCTGAAAACAAACGAGTTTATTGAATTAGCTTGGGATCGATTTCGCAATCATCTCAACTAACTAAAGCGGGGTCAGCCTTAAATGAACAGTGAAACAACTTCCAACTCCAGGCTGGCTAGAAACGGTAATTTTTCCCTTGTGAAGCTGCGCGATATTTTGAGCGATCGCTAAACCCAATCCTGACCCGCCCGACCAGTAGGAGCGTGATCGATCGGCTCGCCAAAACCGATCGAAAACGTGATCAAGCTGTTCAGGTGCAATTCCAATTCCGGTATCTTGAACGTCAATTTTGGCAGTTGTCTCCGTTTGAGTTGCTTTGATTTCAATTGTTCCATTAGCCGCTGTGTAATGTAGAGCATTATCAATTAAATTAGTGAATAAGCGTGTTAGCTGAACTTTGTCTCCTATTAACATCAACGAACCGCTGATTTTTGCCTTTAAGTCAATTGATTTTTCGATCGCTTGAGGCTGATAAAGCTGCACCAGATTTTCAAGGAGTGCCGTTAAGTTGACCTGATTCCAGTCTGGCTGAGGAGCTTGATCGGTGCGAGCAAGCAGCAGTAAATCCTCAGTCAGGCGCGTAACCTGCCCAGTTGCACTAGCGATTGCCTCAAACTTCTCAGCATCCGTAACGCGAATGCCCTCTGGATACTTCAAGGCAACGGCGGCATTGCTTTTGATCGCCATCAATGGACTGCGAAGCTCATGGGATGCGTCGGCGGTAAACTGCTGAAGCTGTCGAAAACTGCGTTCGATCGGTTGCATGGCCTGCCGGGTTAGCCACAGACCACCGATGCTGCTGAACACCAGCGCGATCGCGACACCTCCCCCCAATCCCCAATCGAGCTGCTTCAGCGTATTGTCCACATCTTCGAGCGACTGACTGACTCGAACATAGCCCACCAAGCGACCACTATCGCTATCCATCACAGGTAGCGTCACGCCCTGAATGCGCGGCTGTCCAGCCTGAATCTGCACGGTCTGAGCAGCAGAAAAAGGCAGCGTTAGCACCACCTTTCCCTGCTGATCGATCGATCGACCTTGCGTATCAAACCATTGAAATGCTTGATCGCGAGCAATCAAGTCTTGAACCGGAAAATCATCTTCGACTCGAATCTGCCCGTTTTCAACTTCAACGCTGGCGGTTGCTCCTTGCCCTAATGCTTGCAGTCGTTCGGCAAGCTGCTGTGTCAAACTGCGCGTAAAAGTAATACGCACCACGATCGTGAACAAAGCCAAAATAAGCGATAGAACGGCGAGGTTCGATAACAGCAGTTGACGTTGAGTTTTTTGAAACACAAATGATTTCCCTCCAGAAAACTACTCAGAGCCAAGGCGGTAGCCAACGCCATACACCGTTTGAATCATTTGGTCAGAAGCACCTACTAGCTTCAACTTTCGTCGCAGATTTGTAATGTGCGTTTTAATCGTTTCTTCGCCTGAGATGCGATCGAGTTCCCACAGCTTATCGAGCAGCATCGATCGCGTGAAAACCTGCGATGGGTTTCTTAAAAAACATTCTAAAAGCATGAATTCTTTTGGTGTCACGACTAAAGGCTGCTCAGCATAACTAACAGTGTGGGTACTCGGATCAAGCTGCAAAGCACCATACTTGAGAATCAACTGCTGCACATCGCCGCTGCGCCGTGATAAAGCGCGAATGTGGGCTGCAAGCTCCTCTAGCTCAAACGGTTTGACCAGGTAGTCATCGGCTCCGGCATCGAGGCCAATAATCTTATCGCTGGTGGTGTCTCGCGCCGTCAGCATCAAAATGAGCGATCGACAACCCGCCGCCCGCAGCCGCTGACACAACATTATGCCATCTAATCGAGGCAGCATTAAATCGAGCAAGATGAGATCGTAGAAATCGGCTTGAGCATAATCCCATCCCATCATTCCATCGCCGACCACTTCAACTACATGATGCTGATGTCTTAGATCTTCAGCAAGCGGTCGAGCAATGCGATCGTCATCTTCCACCAAGAGAATTCGCATTTATTTAAATATCCTTTGTCTTCGTCAAAATTAGATCGAGAAATACTGTTTGGAAGCGTAGAACTATTATCTAATCAAGTTGTAATTTCTAAGCGAAATCACCAAGATAAATCAATGAGCAGGGCAGTGAACTCATCAACTTGGAAATGCTCCAATTTGAAGTTCTACTGCCCGCTAAATTAAACGCTCAGGGAGAACGATTGCTCATCGATCGTTCCTAGAAGGGTCGTTGAATGAAGACAAATCGCGATGCAGAGCGTTAATTTCTCCCTGGAACCTGAATGCTACTGCGAGGACGGTTGGCCTCTGCCTGCTCAGAATCTTCCTGTCCCTCAACCTCTGTGTAAAGAATGCGTCCATTTCCGGCATCAATGACAATTTCTTGCCTGTCAATCTCGATCGCATAAACCAAGCCGCCATTCTCCGTTTCTAGCTCAGCTTCGTAGGCTCGACCGTTTGCTGAAGTCTCGGCAGTTTGCACCGCTTGTCGCAGCGTTAATGGTTGCAAGCGGCTGAAGCGCGATCGCTGCTTCCCGTTCGGTTTCGGTGGCGATCACCTGACCATTGCTCGCATCAATCAAAAATTCTTGTTCTCCTACCATCACCGCATAAATCACCTGATTGTTTTCTCGCTCCAGTTCCGCGCTGAAGGCGGGAGCGTTTGCCGATTGCTCTGCCGTCTGCACCGCTTGCAGCAGCGTTACGGTGGCGAGGCGCTGAAGTTCTGTTGCATCATCTTCATCCTCATCCTCATCGGTTTCGTCTTGATCGTCCTGCTCGATCGCTTCAGTGACAGGAGAAGGCGACTGCGCCGACACAAACTGGCCGACACCAAAGGCAGCTAAAGTGCCAGCCGCGCTAACTGCCAAAATCACTTTTGTTACTTTCTGCATGAATCAAAATCCTCAGCTTTACTGTGCTTTTACCCTAAGAAAAAATAGTCAAGAACTTGAAAAGATTCCATTTGTTTTGTTACTTCCTTCCAATCGAGAAAACCCCGCTTGAATGTTCAAGTCGAGGTTTTCTTGTAGACAGTCGCGATCGACAGACTAACTCAATGAGTTAATCGTTGAATCAGAACTGTAAGCGGGGAATTGATTAGCGGGTGCTACCTCCACCATTGATTTCTCGATCGCGCTCTTGACCATTCGGAACCTGAATGCTGCTGCGAAAAGGAGCATCATTCTGTTCCGACTCGGCGTTTGCCTGCTCAGTTTGCAGAACTCGACCATTCCCGGCATCAACCGTGATTTCGGTTTGAGCAATCATCACTTTGTGAACGAGGTTGCCATCTTCGTTGTCCAAGGTGACGCGATCGACAGACCCCGGTTGAACCGCTGTAGCTGCCTGTTGTGCTTGATTAGCAGTGATGCGAGCAAGCGACTGAAGCTGCGCGTCTTCTTGCTGCTCTTCCTGTTGGTTTGGCAATTCGCCATCGCCATCACTGGTTTTGGCTTGAGCGAGTTGCGCGGCTTCGGGTGGCTCGATCGCCGGATTGATTTCACCGTCTCCATCGCTAACATCGCGGCTCGAATGAGGTTGAGCAGACAAAACCACAGCGTTCGATCGAGTCTGAGTCGCAGTAGCATTGCGGGCAACTAAGCTAGTGCCAACAGTGCCAAACAAAGCCAGAGCGACAAACAGTTTAATTGATGTTTTCATGAAGTGGAACTTCCTCTAAATCGGTTGACTGTTTCACTGTAGAAAACAAAGGTCAAGAACTTGGAAAGAGCCGCGAAAACTAGAAACTTCTAGCAAGCACTGAATTTTACAGCGTTTATCAAGCGCGATCGCCTGCAACAGTTGTCTATAAGCTGATAGCGACTAGCTTCTAGCCCATTGCTGACATCTTTCCGAGTTCTTGACAATTGCGCTCTATCATCAGTCCAAACTCAAAGACTTTCAAGTGTAAAGCGCAGTCTTTGCAAGCTACCTGCTTCACTGCTTATGACTTGAAGATCTTGAGAAAAGCCAAAATGGAGAAATGTCGTGGAAAGAACTTTAGGCAGCGTTCCAAAGCCATTAATTAGAGTGCCAGAGGTGACAGTTTACTTCTGGATGGTCAAGATTTTGGCAACTACAGTCGGTGAAACAGCGGCAGATTTTCTAGCAGTAACCCTCAACTTGGGTCTAAACGTTACCGCCTACATTATGAGCGGCCTGTTGCTGCTTGTGCTGCTCAATCAGTTCCGGCTCAAACGCTACGTTCCTGCAAACTACTGGCTGGTCGTCGTATTAGTCAGTATTGTTGGCACACTGATCACAGATAAACTGGTAGACGATTTTGGCGTGAGCTTGGTTACGACTACAGTTGGGTTCAGTATTGGTTTGGCGATCGTTTTTGCGATTTGGTATTCAAGAGAAAGAACGCTGGCGATGCACTCGATTCGTACTGCCAAAAGAGAATTGTTCTACTGGGCAGCGATTTTGTTGACGTTTGCCTTGGGTACAGCAGCAGGCGATCTGCTTGCAGAAGCGTCAGGGCTGGGTTACGCACAATCTGGATTGGTATTTGGCGCGGCAATTGGAGCGATCGCGATCGGCTATTACGTCTTTCATCTCAATAGCATTCTGGCATTTTGGCTGGCCTACATCTTGACTCGTCCACTTGGCGCATCGATCGGCGATTTGCTGTCGCAACCTCCTGAGAACGGTGGACTTGGCTACGGCACGGTGGGAACGAGTATGTTATTTCTTTGTTTAATTGTGAGCCTGATTGTTTACTTGACGCTGAGCCGAAAAGACAGGCCAAGGGGCGATCGAGAAATGCTCGATTTCGATGATCTCAAGTAAAAAATGACGCCTTTCGGTTTTTGCAAACAGCAAGCATTGGCTTATCGTCCTCTTGGCAAACTGCTAAGAGGATTTTTAAGCAGCGCTGGCGATCGCAGGCGAAAAGTACAGTCAGCGAGCGGTCTGCAACAGTGAGCGTTGTCATTTAACGAACAAGTTTTTCCAAGGCAGGACGGATAGCTGTCTTCCAGCCAGTGTCGCTGTCATTTGATAGCATCTCCAAAGCAAAATAGAAAGGCGCGATCGAGAACCGAGATTCATGACTCCCGATCAGATTGTAGAGATAAGGCTGCGGTTGAAACTTGCGATCGTCCGACCGCTTTTAGCTTTTCTGGATTGACGACGGCAAAGATTGACTCAATTCGATCGCCCCCAATCTCAAAGCTAAAAGTGCTGTGAAGTTTGTTATCGACAGAATTAATGATTCCAGGCTGACCATTGATGACGCTCATCTGAGTCACCAATGTCGGAGTCAGTCGGCTGCGTTGAATTGCGACCAAGAAACGCGCAACTTTTTGGCAGCCATAGAGTATTTTTTGGGCAGCCACAACCTTGCCACCGCCATCCGACCAAAAGGTGACATCTTCAGCCAGCAGCACCATAAGTGCCTGCACATCGCCTTCATGCCAATACGCGAGAAATTGTTCAATCAAACCGTCTTTCACCTGAGAACTTTGATCGATCGCAGGTTTGCGTAATTCAAGATGTTGACGGGCACGATGGACAATTTGGCGACAGTTTGTAACACTTTTGCCAACCGTGATTGCAACGTCATCGTAGCTGTAATCGAAGACTTCACGTAAGAGAAATACGGCTCTTTCAGTTGGTGGCAAACATTCTAGCAGCAGCAAAAATGCGAAGGAAAGTGATTCTGCCAGTTCTGCGCTGTCGTTGATGAACGATTCCGTCATGAGCGGTTCGGGCAGCCAAGTTCCGACATATTGTTCGCGCTTTACGCGAGCAGACCGCAGGTGATCAATGCACAGCCGCGTCACAATTTTGGATAGAAAGGCTTTTGGCGATCGCACCGTGCTATCGGTAGTCTGCCAGCGTATCCAGGCTTCTTGCACGATATCTTCAGCATCGCTGACGCTGCCCAGCATTCGATAGGCAATCGCAAATAGAAGCGATCGATATTGCACAAACAGAGCAAATCGGTTCATCAGACACTACCAGCTTGCGGCCAACTCGATCAGTTTGGTGCGGGCGCGGTCGATGTATTGCTGCCGTTCATCCGGCATGAACTGATTCGGCACCGCGACAACCGTAACCGCTTCAATGCCAATGAAGCTCAGGATCGATCGCACATAGGTTTCACAGAAATTGAGATGACCCAACGGCGTGCCGGGCGCAAAATTACCTGCACTGGGCGTGATTACTAAGGCTTTTTTCCCGGTTGCCAATCCTGTAAAGGTGTGGGTTGTGGCATCGAACGCAAAGGTACGATTGACGCGCACGACCTGATCTAAATAGGTCTTAAAAGTAGAGGGCACACTGAAGTTATACATCGGCACACCCAGCAGCAACCGATCCGCCCACAGCAATTCCTCGATCAGTTGCTCAGAGTCGGCTAGCGCTGTCGTCATCGCGGGCGATCGTGCTTCGGGATGAGTGTAATTTGCCAATGTCCACAACGCGGTCGGGTGAGCAGGTGGATGGCAACCCACATCTCGCCGTTGATGCTGGGCTTGAGGATGAATCGCTTGCCAAGTCTGGATAAAATCGGCGCTGAGGGCGCGAGAAACCGAGTGTTCGACTCGAACGCTCGATTGAACTTCGAGGAGGTTCATCAGAGTGCTTGATTTAGGACATCTACTGCAAAGACGAAACACAACCTTTTGTTGTGACATCGCTCATTTTGTGGCGTTATTGCCCGGTGTTCTCGCGGCCAAATTGCCGAAATTGGGCAAACTGAGCTGAATCAATTTCACAATCGATCGCGCCTCGCGTCTGATCAGCCAAATTCGCCGTAGGACGTGAAGCCGCCTGTTGAACACATCGCGTCAGCCAGACAATGAAATCACTCAGCTCAAATTGGGGCTGAGTCGCCAAAAACGCTTCTGTAATTTTCATCGGCGGTAGCTTCGTTCCATTGGCACAAAATAAAGTGGGCGGCTCCACAGCCAATTGCATCAGGCAATAGATCGTCGTGTTGCCATCCGTCAAAACTGCGATCGGCAAGAGATCTAGCAGACACCCACCGAGTTTGAGGTGGCGATGCCCCGCTAGCGCATATTCGAGCGGAAGGAACTTGGCAACCAGGAGGCGATCGGCAAATCGCACATGGATTTCGTTTGCTCGCCCCGCCAATTCACCATGCCACTTTCCCTTCAGCCGCAGCAATTGCTCAGCCCAATTGAGTTGCGCCGCCCTGCCAGATAGCCCATTGTGCCACTGATACAAGTCGTAGAGGTCGGAGGGCAAGCTCCAGGCGAAGGCAGCCGTTTGTTGGTCAATTTCAGTACAACTCAGACCGGGCTGGAGTCGAGTCGCAACGGTTGGGACAATCTGGCTCAACACTGCATCGAACTGATTGAGGGCGATGGTCAACTCTGGCATGGCTCTCTTGCACCGTTGAAAATGGCTTGATTCAAATTAGACGAGCCAGAGGATGCAGTTGTGACAGGGTGATTCTCTGCAACCGCGCACCGATCACCTATCCCCCCAGGGGGCATATAGTAGAAAGATGCCTTCATCTTGCAGGCGCGATCGCCGATCGCTTCGATCGCAAGCGCATCCTGGTGGTGACGCATCTGGCATGGATGGGGATCAACTGTTTAGTGGAGGCGGCTGAAACCGGAAACTTTGAGGCAGAACTGCCGATTTTCGCGCGGCTTTGGATTTGCTGGTCTAGGCCAGATGCTGCTGGCAGCGACAACCGCAAGCTGGCGGCGCGATCGCAAAACTCGATTAGGTCAATCGATCGCGCCCTCACTGCGGGTTGTAAATAGGCTAAAGCTTCGCTTCGAGCTTACCGAGGTTGCATTGTCGGATCGATCGGAAAATCCAGGTCAACGGCGTTCGCTTTGTGTTGTGGAATTAGCCACTTGCCAAACTTGGCATAGAGGGCAGGAATCACCAGCAACGTTAAGGCCGTCGAGGTAAATAACCCTCCCAAGACGACGATCGCCAGCGGCTGCAAAATTTCATTGCCAGAACCACTGGCTAGAACGAGGGGCAGCGTGCCCAAAGCCGAGGTGAGTGCGGTCATCAAGATCGCATCAATGCGTTCCAGCGACCCTTTCACAATTACGTCTTTGACTGGCATTCCCTGAGCAAACTTGTGGTTGTAGTTATCGACGAGCAACAGGCCATTGCGAACGGCCACGCCAAAGAGGGTGATGAAGCCGACCAGGGAGGCGACCGACATCACACCCCCACTGAGCAGGATGGAGACAATCCCGCCCACCAGTGCCAATGGCAGATTGAGCATAATGGCGATCGTGGCGGGCAGCGACTTGACGGAAAAGAACATCAACACGGCAATTACGATCGCCGCCAGAAGGCTGAACACCAGCAGGTTATTCGTGGCATTTTGCTCGGCTTCAAACTGGCCGCCGTACTGAATAAAGTAGCCGTTGGGCAGTTGAACGTTTTGGCGAATTTGCGCTTGAATATCACCGACAACGCCGCCGAGATCGCGTTCTGCAACGTTTGTGGAAACCACAATCAGCCGCGAAACATCTTCGCGATTGACGACATTCGCGCCCATGCCATACTCCACTTTGGCAACCGTGCCGAGCGGAATGGTTTCTCCGGTCGGAGTGGAGATGGGAACGGCGCGAATCGCATCTAAGCTATTGCGGGCAGTTTCGGGTAAGGAGACGGCAATATCAATAAGCTGCTGATTTTCAGCTACCTGTGAGACGACTCGACCGTTGAGCGCCGTTTCCACTAGGTCTGATAGCTGCGCCATGCTCAGTCCGTAGGTGGCCGCCGCCGATCGATCGTATTGAATTTGCACCTGACGAATCGGCAGTTGCGGCTCAAGCTGCAAATCGACCACGCCTGAAATCGGCGCGATCGCATCGCGCACCTGTTCGCCAATCCGCCGCAGTTCAGCTAAATCTGGCCCAAAGATTTTCACCGCGATCGCGCTTCTGACCCCAGAGAGGACTTCATCCATCCGGTGCGAGATGAACCCACCAATATTCGGAGCCACACCGGGCAGCTTCAGGAATGCCTTGCGCAACTGCTTCACGCTGGCTTCGCGGTCTTCGAGTGCCAAATCGCTAAGTTCCACATCGACGTGCGCCATGTTGACTCCAGCTCCATCCGCATCGCCGGGAGTGCGCCCCGATCGCACCTGCACCCATTCATACAGCGGATTGTCTTTGAGCGAATTCGCCAGGGCGATTCCGGCTCGATTGGTCATATCGAGCGAAACGCCCGGAAATAACACCATCGAGTTGACCATTGACTTTTCCTGAAATTCGGGCAGAAACACTCGTCCTAAAGACGGAACGATCGCACAGGCGGCAACAAGAGCAGCGAGGGCAAATCCCAAAATGATTTGGGGCGATCGCAGTGAGAAGTTGAGTAGGGGACGGTAGAGCCGCTGTGCCCAGCGAGAAACAACGGTATTTTCTTGCGGTAGCGGTTGGTTTGCCAGCAAAATCGCACACAGCGCGGGTGTCAGGGTCATCGCCACAAACAGCGAAGCCGCGATCGACAGCAGGTAAGCCCAGCCCATCGGCGCAAAGATGTTGCCTTCCACTCCAGTCAAGCTAAAAATCGGCGCAAACACCACGATGATGATCACGGTGGAAAACACCACTGCCAATCGCACTTCGACAAACGCATCGAAGACGACTTTGAAGGCGGGAATCGAATGCCCTTGCGCCTGATTTTCTCTCAGCTTGCGGTAGCAGTTTTCCATGTAGACGATCGAGTCATCTACGAAGCCACCCAGCGCGACGACCAAGCCGCCCAGCGTCATCGTGTTGATGCCCAGCCCAAAGGCTTTCATCAACATCACCCCAATCAATAAGGAGAGGGGAATGGCGCTGAGGGTAATCAGGGCAGTCCGCCAATTCATTAGAAACAGCAGCATCACGACCGAAACAATCAGGATGCCTTCCAGCAGAGAACTGCTGACATTGCGAATGGCGGCATCAATAAAATTGGCCTGCCGAAACGTCTGCACCACCTGCACATCGGCGGGAAACGTCGGCTGCAAAGACTGCATCACCGCTTCGACGGCTTGGGTCACAGTCGGCGTATCCACATCGGGCTGCTTATTCACCATCATCACAACAGCGGGCTGCCCGTTGAAGCTGGCATCGCCGCGCTTGAGTGCGGCTCCAGTTCGCACCTCGGCGACATCTTGCAGCAAGATCGGTTCGCCGTTCTGGACGCTGACGACCGACTGCCGCAAATCGTCGATCGACTGCACCGCTCCGATACCGCGCACCAGCAACTCTTGGCCGCCGCCAATCAAAAAGCCGCCTGGAGCATTCGAGTTCGCGCCGCTGGCTGCCTCGGTGACTGCGGTGAGGGAAACGTTGCGCGATCGCAGTTTTGCCGGATCGACCAAGACCTGCTCTTGCCGTTCGTCGCCGCCGTAAATCGTGAGATCGGTGACTCCGGGAACCGACAAAATCTGGCTGCCGATGGTGCGATCGACCAGTTGCCGCAACTCCATCAGCGAGGTTTGCCCCTGCTCATTGACAGTAAAGGCATACTGCAAAATCGTCCCCAGCGGCGAGGCCAAAGGTGAAATTTCGGGCGGATGGACGCCTTCGGGAAGCTGATTGGTGACTTGCTGAAGCCGTTCCGTCACCGACTGCCGCGCTCGGTAAATGTCGGCATCCTGGTCAAACACGACGCTGACCATTGACAGTCCCACTTTGGAAGACGATCGCACCGTCGTCACTCCGGGCAAGCCGTTAACGACGCTTTCGATCGGCACGGTAATTTGCGATTCGACTTCTTCAGGGGCGAGTCCAGTCGCCTCGGTATGAATATCAACCTGGGGCGGGGCAAATTCGGGAAACACATCCAGCGGCATCTGGGTCATGCTGAAAATTCCCCAGAGGGTGACGAAGACCGCACCAATCACGATTAGCCACCGCTGGGCGATCGAGGTTTTGAGCGTTTGATTCAAAATTGAGTTGAACATTGGAGATTACAAGCCTCTCTTGTTAGAAAAGACGCTCTTCTTTTTGCGGTTTCTACCTGCGAGAGCGATCGCGCCCGCCACCAGTAGCGCCGCGCCGCCACCCATGACGGCTAAAATCCCGATCGGAGATTGATTCGCTGCCGCCGCATCACTGGCGCGATCGCCCGACTCCACCAGATTGCCCGCCGTATCATGACTGTGCGGAACGCCTTGAGCGTCCGCTTGCGCGTGAGCAGCAGCGGCATCGGTCTGATCGGCTGGAGTGGCCGCAGCGTCAGCCGTTTGGGTTTTGCGCGATTCGGCATACAGCGACAAACCGCCCTGCGTCACCAGCTTTTCGCCCACCGATAGCCCCTCCGTCACTTCGATCAGTTCGCCCTGAGTTGCGCCTGTGGTAATCGGTACTGGCTCATAAAAATTCTCATACTGCACAAACACTAGCTGCTTGCCGTCGGCGTCTACCAGTGCCGTAACAGGAATCAGCACGGCAGCGCTACCGTCTGCGGCTGGCTCGATCGGAGTGACGAGAATCCCCAGTAGCGGGTCGGTTTCGGCGTTCACCGCCACTCGATTAATTCCCCCTTCAGCTTGAAATTCATCGCCATGCCCGACATGAGCGATGCCAACGGCGGGCGCACCCAGAACTAAACCCAGTGCCAAAACCAAACTGAAGCCTACATTGCGTTTCATGCGATTAATCTCCTCACCAAACTGCGAAGCGGAACAAAAATCTTCCACAGTCTGCCAAAGGCCAGATGAAATCGAGGTGAAATGCAGCCCGCTTCGGTAAAATCAAGCTCGTGGTTGAACAGTTGGGTCAATGCGAATTCTGCTGGTTGAGGATGAACCGGATTTAGGATTGGCGATCAAACAGGTGTTAATCGCTGAAAAATACGTGGTGGACTGGGTGACGGATGGCGCTCAAGCCTGGAACTGTCTCGATAGCCAGTGGACAGACTACAGCGTGGCGATCGTCGATTGGCTGCTGCCCAAGCTGACAGGACTCGAACTGTGTCAGCGACTGCGACTGCACCAAAAGGCGCTACCCGTGCTGATGCTGACCGCGCTAGGGCAGCCGGAAAATCGAGTCGCCGGACTCGATGCGGGAGCCGATGACTACTGCAGGGTGGCGGAAGTCGTTATACAGCTAAGATGAGGGCATTGTCGCTCTAAAACTGATCAATGCCGACCCCTCAAGCACTGGCTGTTGAATTGTCTGAGCAACAAATGCTG
>NZ_JACJPO010000078.1 GCF_014696105.1 Microcoleus sp. FACHB-1515 | reverse complement strand
TTTGAGCAATTCGTCTAAAAGTTCAGGGGAAAAGGTCATGGGTTTAAGGTCTCTGCTTCAGTAGTTCATTAGATCTTATTTCTGACCCTTGACACAAACGATTTTACAAACCCCACTATTTCTACAAACGCGCTCAGCTAGCGGATAATATGGCGGCTTCAGGTTCTCCTGTCGATGCATATACACTTGCAACAGCATCTCTTGATGCACTTGCCGAGATTTGGTTTAATGACTTCCCTGATGTTAAACAAAAACTGGAAAGTGAACTAGGTGGTGGCGTTCCATCCTCTATTCGGTTAGCTCGACTTCTAAAGACATTTGTTTCAAATGATCCTCGTGTTAGCAAAGTTGCTGTTATATGCTTTGCAGAGGATTGGAAGTACTATCGCCCACAAGATGCTCATATTGCTGATCAACTTCTCAGTAAACGTTTGAGCGACAATCTTAATGAGTTTCTTAGATCCCATGAGTTGCCCAAGTCATACCTGGATGTGTCGCGTGATGAACTTGTTCAAGAGTGTCCAGACCTCGCAACTCGCCGTGATCTTTTTGATTTGCTAGAAGAATATGAATATGGTTCTCTACTTTACACTTTTTACCGTTGTCCTCTAGTCCATCTTGCTACTGGCTCAAGGCGTACACATGGGTTTACACGTGGAGAAGAAATTATGTACTACTGGTCATCTCATGACGATGGCAGAATTACAATAAGCTTCGGTCCTAATCTTGTTACTCGTTGGTTACGTAATGCAGCTAGTGGGTATGTTCAAAATTGTCAAAAAGAAGGTATTGTTCCTGCCGATGATCTTGATGCTGGAACTAGCCAAGAGGAACGCTTTAAAAGACGATGGAATCGGCTCACCTAGTCCAAAATGAAAGCAGGCTAACAATTCA
The DNA here is from genome assembly GCF_014696105.1 of Microcoleus sp. FACHB-1515. GTDB lineage: Bacteria > Cyanobacteriota > Cyanobacteriia > Elainellales > Elainellaceae > JAAUTJ01. The sequence goes on along the minus strand of NZ_JACJPO010000078.1, from coordinate 78,550 downwards.
AATGCAGAGAACGGTCGAAAGCCAATGGTGCTGAGTTCGAGGTCATCTGCCACCGCTGATTTGAGCCGTTATCTCTCAAGACTAAGCCCTTTCAGACTTGTCTCAAATTGCTGGACAAACATCAGTTTCCGAATCCAATGACGAGACAAAAGTTATCAATCACGCTTCACAAGCTTTTTGAACGGAATTGAACAACTTGTGCCACCACTAATCAGTCGGCAAAGATAAAGATAATGGCACTCAATTGTCGAGTCGCTGATCAATATCGGGGTTGACAATCTGTGAAGCTAAGGGCTTCGCTATCGAGAAAGCTGGCAAGCGCCATCTCCAACACTGCCTCGATCGGATATTCAATCTCAGCAGCCCGTCTTTCAAATGCCTCCCGGATCAAAGTAGGCAACGCTGCCAACATCATTTGAGCCGCAACTGGATTGAGATGCTCGATTGTTTCCGGTTCAAGCGTCGGTTGCTGCATGACTATTCTCTCGTGAGGATGCGGGCATTAAAGGGTGGCGCACTCGATCGCAAGGATGATTCGCTCTAGCTCTGATGATAACGCTCGCCACTGCATGAAATCGAGTGGATAGGTTGCGATAGCGACATCTCGATGGTCGATCGTCAGCTAACCAAGACCAGGTCAGGGCTTTATGCCCACCTCGAAACCGTTCCTTAATATCCTGCGCTTTTCCCACATACAGCAGTGTGAATCACCCAGCCGCAGACATCAACTGCTGAAGGCGTTCTGGTTCCTCACCTAGCCAGTCTGGATGTTGAGCTGTGCCATCGAAAATCGAGGAGGTTTTGAACGGCTCATACTCACCTCGCGCTCCGGCCTGTGCAGTTTTGCCAAGCAGCGCTTGCACCTGCGTGTCGCCCATCGGCGCAAAGGTTCGCACCGCTTCAAACGCCTGATCGAGAAATTCCAGACTATCCATACCCGTAATCACAACCGAGGTCGGCAGATTCAGCGCATAGTGCAGACATTCGATCGGAGTGGCTGTGTTCGATCGCAGCAAAATCCCATTCGCCATACTTTTCATACCCAGAATGCCAATGTTGCGCTTGACCAGTTCCGGCACAACCAGCTTGGCGAAGCTGCGGTAGTGAGCATCCATCACGTTCAGCGGCATCTGAACAGTATCGAACTTGAAGCCAAACTGGTCTGCCACTTCCAGCATGTGCAGGTGTATGTACGGGTCTTTGTGTCCAGTGAAGCCGATGTAGCGCACCTTTCCTGCTTGCTGTGCTTCCAAGATGGCGGCATGAGCGCCTTCAGGATCGAAGATGCGGTGCGGGTCTTCAAAGCGCAAGATTTCGTGATATTGCACCAGGTCAACGTGATCGACCTGCAAGCGATCGAGCGACTCATCAAGCTGTTTGGCCGCTGCTTGTTTCGATCGCCCATCGATTTTGGTCATCAAAAATACTTTGTCGCGATAGCCGTTGCGGAGCGCTTTCCCCATGCGAATCTCGCTGGCTCCACCGTTGTAGTCCCAGCAGTTGTCCATGAAGGTGATGCCGCGATCGATCGCCGTGTGAACAATGCGAGTTGCCAGTTGCTCATCGACATGCTTCAAACTCAGATGCCAGCCTCCCAAGCCGATCGCGGAAACTTGCTCGCCCGTGCTGCCAAGTTCGCGATAGAGCATTTCTGAGTTTGATGGATTTCCAGTCATGTTGATCTCCCTAATACAGCAGAAGGTGGTCCCACGGCGATGAGCGTCAACTTCGATCGCGTCTGTTTGCAATCGTCTACTGCGGCTGAGCGCTCACTTGCGATCGTCCAACAACCAAGCAAACAGCAACTTTGAACGCCTCTCATCCTAGAGAAGCAAGTATGCGATTGCGTCTTCCTCGTGAAAGAGACCAACGACGTATTACACGGTTAAAGTTCTTGGTGGAAGAAAATATTTCAGCCCTGTTTTTCTGCCACTCAATGAAATAGCCCTACGATCGTCACAAGCACGACGGCAGAGAACTGGGCTGATATTGAACTTGGTATGTGCCTGGTAAATGCCGATTCAAAATGTGGACATGACCATCGGCGTCATTGCGACTGCGAAAGCGAGCAATCACACTAGCCTGACCTTGATGCACTCGAATCACGCACCAAGGCTGGATAAAGTCAGCATAGGTAGAGGAAGCCATACGAGTCGAGAATGGAAGGTTAGATTTATGGTTAGGGTGCAAAAAACCAGCCATGCATCGGTGAGACTTGCACCCTAACCACTGAAGTAAGCAGGATTGAGTTTGAGAAGGATAGACGGAGTCGATCGCCCTTCATCCCACACAGCGCAAAGTTGGAAGAACAAAGCCGCCTCAAATCCTGCAAAGTCCACTTGCTGGTTGACGCGCAGCAGCGAGGAGCGATCGAGCAATGGTTAGGGTGCAAACTTCTACTGAAAACTGCTGCTTATTTTGCACCCTAACCACAAAGCAACGTTGAACGACGCTCGACGGTCAGCGATCGCATTGCAGAGACGAGTTTGTAGCGAGATCGGGCTGAGTGGAAATGAAGCTGGTGGGTGGGCAGGGCAAAAAAATTCACTGCTACCCAATTCGAGTAGCAGTGATCCCCACGTCGGCGTGGGGATGGAAATTAATCTTCTTCGCGCTCGCGTTTACGGGCGATGCGCTGCGATCGCAGCTTCCGTTGCTGGTTGAACTGGTGTCGCACATCTTCCTCGGTTTTGAAGCCGAGTGCGGCAGCCAGTTGAATCAGTTCCTTCAGCGCTAGATCGCTGTAGTCCTTGCGGAAGCGATCGTTGAAGCTTTGCCAGTTGAAGGTTTTGTGCAGCGCAGCAGCTTTGGACTGCCGCTGCAATCCAATTCCGTTTCTTACCACTTCCAGATACATTCCCTTGCGGCGCTCGTTGAGCGGCGTGATTTGTTCGAGAAGCTTTTGCGCTTTGCCGCTGAGTTCGATTTCCTCGAAGTCATCGCCTTCATCACCAAAGTCTTCGTCCCCCAAGTCCATTTCTTCAAGGTCTTCAAGATCGAGATCTTCGTCTTCGACAACGGCGGGCTTGGTCGATCGAGCGCGAGTTCCATTGCGAGTAGCCATTTGATTTCTCCCTAAAATTGTTAACTTGGGTAAGCCACAAAAGCAGCTTCGACAGAAGCAAATTCAACTTTTTCTTAAATTCAAAGTTGAGTTAAATTACTTCAAGTCAAATGCTCTTTTGCAACTCAAAAATGCCGCTTCGACAGAAGCAATTCGCGCTTCAAGGCGCAAGTTCAATTCTTCTTTTTTCTTCGTTATCAAAACGGGTGGGTGGGATGGCTTCGGTGTGATTTCAGCAGAAGGTCATCTCAAATAGAATCTGGTGAAAAGAGCAGTAGATTTCATACAGATCTTGAACCGATCGCACCCGTTCAAAATGCGCGATCGCAAACTGCACCAGACGATCGCATTCGATCGCTTCGATTGGAATTAGTTCTCCGTCGAGACATAGCAGCGTGGGTGCAGCCGCAACTTCCGCAGCGGCAGACGGATAGTTGTGGGTCGCAGGCTGAGTGAGTCGTTGGGACTTGAGCAACAGCAGCACGACCGATCGAATTTGGTGCTGTTGCCGGACGGTGTAGAGTTTCTGGGATGGCGCTTCAGCCGCAGTCGGTTGAATGAGCGCGATCGGACGATCGAGCGGGTCGAGACTGGCAAGAACCATGATGAACCTTCTGAGTGACAAGAAAAAGCGCCCCGCAGCCGTAGCATTGGGGCGCGGGTTGGGGTAGGACAGCGATCGCGCTTCAACCTGCAAATCAGGCGCAGTCGATCGCGGCAGGATTATTCATCGTCTAGATCGTCATCCTCAAAGTCTTCGTCGTCGAGGTCGTCTTCATCGAGATCGGTGTCGTCTTCGTCCCCTTCCTCAATCAGGTCGTCGCCGAGTGCAACGGCCTCATCGTCATCGAGGTCTTCATCGTCATCACCGTCTTCGTCTTCACCAAAGAAGCTGGTGTCTTTGGTGTTAGAGCCAGAGTTGTTCTTTTTGTCCCACGACTCCTTGTTGATGCGAACCAAGTCTTGAACGCCCTGAGCCGGGTTGTCGCTGACTTCGTAGCTAAACAGGGCAGCAACGATCGCCATCACCACGCAGCCGTACTTCGGCTTTTCCGCTTTGCCAAATAGCGCGGCAAATTCCGTTGTGTTCCAGGTTTGCCAAACAAACTCAGGCACTTTGCGGTTCTCATCTGCGGCAGCGCGAACTGCGGCGGAAATCGCATTGCCCAACACGTCTCGCAGGGCGTAGTAGCACTTTTTGCGGGTGGCAGGATTGTCTTTTGCCAGTTTGACTTTGTACTTTTTGGCGACCGCGTTGGTCAGTTTTGCGGCGATCGCTTCGGCAGCTTGGAGGGCGGCTGCGATCGAGTCTTCGCTGTCTGTCGTGGAGGTTGCGATCGAGTCAGCATCGGTTTGACGACGCTTGCTACTCACTGTTGCGGCTTGATCAACGGATTTGGCAGCAGGCTGACCGTTTGCAGTGGCGGCAGCAGAGCGGGCAGTGCGAACGGAGCGCGTCCGAGTTGAATTCGATGTTGCCATGTAGAAGGAAGAATCTTGGGAAAAACAAATCAAGATTCAAATCCCAACCCTCGATAGAGGGGCGTGAGGGTTGGGTGGGAGGCAAGGGCAACGTGTCTAGAATTTTGCATCTAACGGTGAAATTGTACGGCTGCAAGTAGCCTTTGCAATGTGCCAAGATCTTTTGAAAACCCGCTCCAAGCGAATTGTTAAAAGGATGTATTCTGTGCATAAAATTGTGTTCCCAAAAATAAAGGAGGGCAAACAGCATTTCTTAGTACTGTTTGCCCTCCTTTATCAAACTGTCTAGCTTTGAAGCTTAACCCTTATCCGAAGATGGCAATTGGGGCGGAACTGCTACATTTATGCGGAAGAAGGGAAGCGAGAACTGGGCCTGAGTTTTGACAAGAACATCGTTCACAGTGTTTTTTGCTCTAAGCTCTCGTCCAGAAAGCTCGTTTCTCAAATGCAAACGATTGACTCTCGTTTGGTTGTCCTGAAGAAATTCTGAGTAACCTGGATGCTGCTGCAACTCATTTACCTGCAACACATGATGATTCAACTCATTTTGCCGCTTTTTTACAGAATCACCCCAAAAAGGACAAGCTTTCTTAGCGTTCCAGAATGTTTGCCAGCTTTGGCTATCAAGATCATCAAAACGTTTCTGAACTGGACGACTCATAACTCTCTCCTTCGAGTGATAGTTTTTCCGTCCTGGAGTCTGCAAAGTCTCAATCGTCTTTCATGTAGCACCCACATTACAAATGTAGTTTATCTCAAGTTTCCTTCTTCTGGCGCTATTCCGAAGGGCAGACTTTTAGTTCAAAGAAAGATGTCCAATCTAGATCACTTAGCAGTACAACAAGTAGCACTTCAGAACTGCCTAACGACCTGCTTCCCCCACTACTACTGACCTTTCGTTCTCAACCAACTATCTTGATACGCTTGGTGAGCAAGCTAAAAATCAACGCCTGCTGTACTGCCAAATAAACCAACTACTTTTTTAGCATCAGACGGCTACCTAATTTAGAAGGTACTACCACATCTCTTCCAGCATTGTAGTGGCTATTCATATTTTGTCCAAACTGAACCATAGCTGCTCATTGCACCCAATCTTTCTGAAAAACCGAACGTTTCACCAATTTGCTATTTCCTTCCCGCCAACCCGTATCCTTACATCATAAGTAACCATCAAAGAGCGAAATAAGAATTCACAATCTACTCCTTCAAAACTAAAGAAGTGTTCTATCTTTTCGCTTGGAAACATTCGGGTTCTTCTGCTTAAAATTTTTTGTCCATCAATATGTAATGTGAACACATGTTCAAGATTTAGGCTTTGATCGTCTGTAAATACAATTACATGCCACGAAGATAGGTAAAATTCAACCATCCATTCGTGCCCAATAAAAATGAATCTATGGCTTGGTCGTACATCTCTAATAATTCTTTTTTCTCCTCCTGAGTCAATTACTATGTCACCTCCTGCATTGTATTGATTATTCACATTTTGTTTGGACTGGTCATATTGACTCATTGCACCTACCTCAGAGGTTTCACTGTCAAAGAAGATTCACGATCAGCTGAATTACTTCATTAAGAGCCGTTACCAATCCACCTACAGCAGTTACGTCTTCAAGTAAAGATTTAGCATTCTTCAAATGTTCTATAACACTTTTTTTATCTGGGTTTGGCTTCTTCGACTGCTGAATTGCTTTGCTCATTTGATAATCAGCATCGGTAAAAACTTCGGCATCAATAACTTCAGCTTCAGAAGCTTTTGATAGCTCAGACTTAAGCTTCTCTAACTCATCAACAAGCTGCATTTGATTCTGAACAGAACCAATATTGATGTTACCCGCAGCGTTATACTGATAATTTACATGCTGACCACGCTGATCAAAAATCGCCATTTTTACTGCCTCTTTCATAATAGAGATATACATTACTCTACCTATGCTGCTAGTTTATTTCATATTTTTGCAACATGGCGAAGAGACTCTAAAAATTTACCAAGCAGATGAGCAGACGTACTATTAGGCATACCATACATTCTTCTCTCACTCATGCAGCAGCGTTTCAAGAAACTGCTCGATCGATAACCCCCTCCCACAACACAACCGCTCACACAAAACCAACTGTTTGAAACAACGCTCCACGCTAAGCGGATGTCAGCCCCTTCAAAGCATCGCCCCTCAACAACTACTCATCATCCGGGAAAGGCTGTGATTCGATCGCCAGTCGCTCCGTCAGCGGCAGATCAAACTGACTTGCCAGTTGATCTAGCCCATCAATGACGCGGGTTGGAGTCCGAACGGCCAAGCGCTCATAGCAGCGGATGCGATCGTCCGGTTGTGCTTGAAAAGCTACGATCGCCCGCTTGAGCGGATCAATACAGGGATACACTGCCTCCGCCTTCTCGATCGATCGCTGCGGAAAATGGGTGTGCCGCCTCAGCATCGCCAGATCAATCAAATCTCTAGAATGAGTTGCACTCTCTGCCCAGCGATCGCTATTTGCCAGCAGCTTCTCGGCGACTTGATCCACCACGCTCAAGCAGGGCACAGGCGACCAAGCCGGATAGCTCGGTGCATCCAGGGCAATTCGCCCTTCAGCCATAATTTCGAGCTTGAGGATCAGCGCGTCGATCGTAACGGCCATCCGCACCCCGTCGCGATCGGTTTGCAGCTCACGGGGCAACCCCACCGTTCCAACAGGGCGATCAAAGAGCGCCTCCACCCCTTCGTCATACACCGCTCGTCGGAGTCTGGAAAAATCTGCTCCGTAAGCACACAAAAAATCAATGTCACGGCTCAGACGATACTCGCCGTAGCACAGTGTCAGCAATGTTCCCCCGCCAAAGTAGGCATTGCAGGCTTCAAACAGGCTCGGCTTGAGCGATCGCAGCACCTGAAGAATCTGATTGTGTACAGGCATCTCAAACATGGAAGCAAGCCAAGATTGATGTTTCGTGGCGATCGATTGAACAAACTGGCGTTCTACTTCGCTGAAGGGGGCGAGTCGATCGCGGTATCGCCAGTTGCGCTCATAGAGTTGTAGCAACTCAATTTCTGCAAGCTGGTCAATATTTGGCACTTCCCCTTGCCAGCAGATCGAGCGCAGAAACGGCAGTTCACTAATCGGTGGCTGTAAATTCATCTTCTTGTTTTCTTTGCCGTTGCCAACGCGATCGTGCCTTTCACCTCCACCTTACCCGACCTGTCATCGCGGCCAGCTTGAACGCGCTCAACCCAATCTTCGTATGAGGAAATCAGTGCTTGACCGAGATGATTGGACTCGACTGAAGATGACAACCCTTCACACTCGATCGCCATTTCAGCGTCACATACAAACGGTGGAAATAGAAGCAGCAATTTTGGCAATGAATCATGAACTGGAGTGCACAGTGGCGATCGCTTGTCGAAACCCACACGCCGATCGTTGGCCTGGAACTGTCGAGGAGCGATCGCATCGAAGTCTGGGCAGCCGTTTATGCTTGGGCACAGCCACGATCGCTGCCCGTGTACCTGTGGAATCCGGGTGATGAACGGCTGCATGAAGTGAATATGCAGTTCGGGCAGATGCGGCTTTTTCCGACCTCGCGATCGATCGGCTCAGACGTATTCGCCACACTGTTAGCCGATCCGCAACCGGGAGTTTTTCTGATCGAAGGCAGCTTGGGAAATGAGCTAACGTTGCGGCAGACCTATCAGATTCTCGATGCCTACAACCAAATTCGCTGGAGCAACGTGCAACAGCACTGGATATTGCTAGAGCGCTACATTCAGCTTCCGATCGACTTGCAGCCGTTTGTCCCCGTCATTACGGTGCCGCTGCCTGAACCCGCCGTGCTGGAAGAACGAGTGCAGCGCTTTTGTCAGCAGCACAGTCATCTCCCTGAAGCTGCTGTGCCCACTGCCCAAGCGATGCTAGTGCGAGCCTGCCAGGGATTACCAATGGGTGAACTCGATGTAGTGCTAGAGCGGTTCGCAGCGCCAGCCGAACACTTGCTCGACCTGAGCGATCGCCTGCTGCACTACAAGATCTCGAAGCTGCAAGGTCGAGGCATCGAGTATTTTGCTGAACCAGATGTCCCTGCTGCGGGAGGATTTGAGCAGCTTGACGCGCATCTCGATCGCGTTGCCGCCCTGCTTGATCCTGCCGCCGCCCGTTACGGACTGCGAGTGCCACGCGGCATGATTTTGTGGGGGCCACCGGGAACGGGCAAATCTTTGAGTGCAAAGCTGGCGGCTAAGAAGTTGGGCGTTCCCTTGCTAGCAGTAGATTGGGGCGCGATTTTAGGAGCTAGACAGCCAGACTTGGCGCTGCGCGAACTGCTCGATCTGGCGGCGGCGATGGCTCCGATCGTGCTGTTTTGGGATGATTTCGAGAAAGGCTTTTCCGGCTGGGACTCCAATCAAGATGGTGGCGTGGCGCGACGACTATCGGGAAAGCTGCTGATTTGGATGCAGGAACAGAAGGCGGCAATTTTTATGGTGGCAACCGTCAACCGCTTGGCAATGCTGCCGCCGGAACTGACGCGCCGCTTCGACGACGTATTTTTCTGCGACCTGCCCCACGCAGGCGGACGCTACGAGATTTTCAATCTCCACCTTGCCAAGTATTTTCCCGCCTTTCGATCGCCCCACACTGCTCCTTGGAGCGATGAGCAGTGGCGCGTGTTGCTGCGCGACTACAGCCTGTGTACGCCTGCGGAGATCGCAGTGGCGATCGAACGTGCCGCAAATGAAGTGTACTACCAGCACTACCAGCGCCAAGAGCAGCCGGAAGAACTCGCCCTCAGTTGGCAACTGCTCCATGCCCAGTTGCGATCGTTCACGCCCGCGATGGAGCGTGAAGAAGGCCAGATGATTGAGATTCGCAACAACGCTGCCCTGGCAAGACCAGCAGCGGGAGCGGATCGATCGCGCTTTGCCGTTCCAGAACAAGAACTGTTTGGCGAGTGACGAAAGTGCTGTACTGCTAGGCCGCCCAGCTTGTGCCGATTTTCACTTCCACCTGCACAGGAACCGGATGCAGCAGCGGTCGAGCAGGCGCAATCATGCAGCGGCGCAGCAGCTTGGAGACAAGTTGCGCTTCCGCTTTGGGGCATTCAACCACGATTTCGTCATGCACCAGGCAAATGATGCGAGCCTGCATCCGGCGGCGAGCGATCGCGCTTGCCAGCCGAATTGCCGCCAGCTTCAAGATGTCAGCGTTGAGACCTTGTACCGGAGTATTGAACAGTTCATTTAAGCGGGGGCGATCGCGCCAGCGGCGACGACGACCTGTGAGGGTGCGAATTTCTTTTAGGCCGCGAGCGTAAACGGTACGGCGAATCTGCTCGTGCCAGCGGCGGATACCGGGGTACGCCTGGAAGAAGGAGCGGATGAACGATCGCGCCTCAGTCATCGTCAGGCTGACGCCATATTTGGTTTCAGCGTAAGCTTGCAGCTTGGCCGCACTCATGCCGTAGATCAAGCCGAAGTTGAGAGCTTTAGCAAGCTGACGAAGCTGGTCGCGCTGCGGGTGAGTCAGCAGTTGAGCGATCGACTGCTGGGTAATCAAAGCTGCCGTAACCAGGTGAATGTCTTGTCCTTGCCCATAGGCTTGTCGCAGTTGACGATCGCGGCTGAGCTTGGCGACAATGCGAAGCTCAATTTGGCTGTAGTCACCTTTGACAATGCACCAGCCTGGTTCAGTGACAAAGCAGGCTCGCGCCGATCGATCACGAGGAATCGTTTGCAAGGGCGGATGCTTGCAGGTGATGCGCCCCGATCGAGCGCCGTACTGATACCAGTTGGGATGCAAGCGTCCGGTTGTCGGGTGAATCTGCGTTTGCAGCGTCGTGTTGAAAATGCCAGCAGTTTTCAGAGTGCGACGGTAGTCCAAGATGGCGCGAACGATCGGGTAGTCGTCAGCTAGAGGCACGAGTGCTTTTTGGCTGGTGCTGGTGACCGGAAGGCCCACAGCTCGAAGAGCCGCAAGCAGTTGGGTGGGCGAGTTGGGATTGACAGTATCGGTGAGTTCAGGCACGAGGGAAAGCTGAAGCTTGTCGGCGCGACGCAACGTGTTAATCACCGCGATCGCTCCGGCTTGCTGCACGGCAAGCGCGGCATTCAGACGATCCCAGCATTGCAGGTCAAGCTTCATCCCCGTCCATTCCATCTGAGCAACGATCGGGATGCAGGGAAATTCGATGTCGCGGGCAACCTGCCACAGCCCTGCTTGACGCAACCGCTGCTCTAGGCAGGGCTGCAAGTCGAGTTCGACACGAGCATCGAGTGCGCCGTACTCAATTTGAGTGCGACTCAAACTTGTCGCGCCAAAGTTGCTGCGCTGCATTCTTTTATCAAGCCGCTGCTTGAGCAGTCGGGCAACGACTGCCGCCAGCGACGCTTTTCGCTTCAGCCCTGCATTCCACACCTTGAAGGCAAGATGCGTGTCAAACAAGGGGCCGCGCAAATACAGTCCAATGCGCCGGAGCATTTGAATCTCAAACTTGAGCAGATGACCAATCTTGAGGGCGCGATTTCCCAAAAGTTGCTGGACAGGCTGCAACTGACCTCCAGTAATTTTGAACAGGTCGATCACAATCACAGGCTGGTCGGGAGCGGCAATCTGCAACAGGCGGGGGCGATCGCAGTGGGGATCAAGCCCGGTTGTTTCCGTATCAATGCCCAGCCGATCGCTGCTATGAAGTGGGGCAAGTGCCGATTCGAGGTCAGTCGCTCGATCGATGTAGCGGTAGCTAAAATCCGAGGGACGGTAAAGCGGAAGAACGCGAGACATAAAGGTGAAAGGGGCAAAGGCGATCGAAATGCTGCATGGTTAGGGTGCAATCTAGAACGAGCATCAGCCAGTTCTTTGCACCCTAACCATCAATTGCGCTGGCGCGATCGCGCCTGGGTCGATTGACTATCACCAACGAAGCTTCAACCGTGACCGGGCGCGACGTGTGCCAGAAAACTTCGAGCGGTAGCGGTTTCACTTTCGCTCCGGTCGATCGCAAGAAGCGACGAAACCGTGTGGCGCGAGGACAAGCGCGATTTTCGATCGAGCGACTAACAACACTTACCAGCCGCCCGCCAGGAGCGAGATAGTGTTCGTAGCAGTGCTGAATGTGAATTAAATCAACGCCTCGTTCCTGCCAGGAAGTAGAAAAGGGCGGGTTCATGACGATGCGATCGTAGCGGTGCGGCGGGCTAGTGCGGAGGCAGTCTCGCCCAACCAGGCGAAATCCAAGCTGAAACAGCAACTGTCGCAGCAGCAGGTCACGCTCGATTACCTGCACGGTTGCACCCGCTTGGCGCAGGGCGATTGCCAAATCTCCCATTCCTGCTGAGGGTTCTAGAATTGTCATTCCTGGCTCAAGGCGAGCAGCACGAAGCATCGGAGCAATCAGAGCAGACGAACTGGGAAACCAGCCGAATGCAGGATTGTTGAGAATTTCGATCGCAAGGGAATGTAAATGGGGCTGAGGCTGAATGTGAAGAGGAATCATGTGCAAATAACTGACCTCCTTTGTCCCAAATCTGGGAGACTCATCGACAAGCAAGCAGTTGAAACCTGCTTGCCCAGCGGTCTCGCTGAACAATAAAAAATTACGCAATGCAGCGATTTGTACTAGCAAAAAATTAGTTTTAGGAGCGATTGTGTTTCTGGCTAAACGCCACTACAAAACTGCATCCTTTTTGTTTCGACCAGACCTAGAAGAAAAGCTCGTGAAGGCTTTCAATCTTCACAGGGGTTCTCTGCAATGTCAGTGTCCTCAAGATGGCAACTGCCCCAGCCCAAATTGTCGGCCAGCCATTCCTCGATCATCGAGGCCACCATTTGATCAGCCAGCCGCGAATCGACGGTCGCCAAGGTCAAGTAATCTTGATCGCTCACTGGAACGATCGCCGTCATCGTCTGATCGCTACCACTGAGCGTCAGGATGACTCTTAGCTGTTTCATTTTTCTTAATCACCTGCCAAGCAGCTTCAGCGTGATTCTTACAAACTTTTGCAAGGAATTTCAAGCAATAGCGCTCAAATACTTTGTTTGAGTGCAAAAACCTAGGCAGTTGTGCTTTGGATTTTAGCAGTAGCGACGGTGAGGGTTAGCGGATTAATCGCTTCAAGCTTTATCACCTTTTTCCTGCTCGATCGCACTCAGGGCATCCTCAACCAGTTGCCTTAGTTTCTGCGCCATCGATAGCTTGCTCCAAAGTGGATTGCTCGCATGAGCTTTATCGATGCGATCGCGTAAGCCCTCAATATCAACGTTAATTCGGTCTGCCACAGTGCTGCTACGTCTTACACAGTTACCATCCATAGCTTACTCCTAGACACTCTCCACAGCTTAAGACGGATTAATTCAATCTAAACCATATTGTATTTGTAAAAACAGATTGATACAGTATGGGTGAGATTGAAAGTTTCAGGATTTCTGCTACTGCCAATCTCTCCAGTTGCCCAGCAAAGGAAAGTTTCTCAGGCCGTCCTTTGCTGGCAACTCCCAATAGGAGCTAACTTCATCATGCAACTCAAGATTCACCATCGGCGCGTCTGGCGATCGATGATGGCCTGCGGTTTGCTATTGAGCGGATTTGTTGCAGGTCAAGCCTTTACGTCCGGCAACAATGCCGAAGCTTATAGCAGCAGCGATTATAGCCGCGTCAATCAGCATTGCGTGGGCGGCATCAGTTTCAATGTGGCGATCGACTTGGGAACCGCTGCCCAAATTGAAGCCATGCCCGCAGGCACATCGATCGATGCGGTCGCGGCACTGGTGGGCGATCAGCCTTACTGCTGGCTCAATCCGAAGACTTCACCGAGCGGTGTCATGTCTGAGGCATTCGTTTTGCCAATCTGGACTGCGATCCCTGCGCCGCCGCAAGTCCTAATCGTCTACAGCAAAGACAATCGCCTGGTTGACGATGAGCGCTGGGGCGTTGCACCTCCTGACTGGCGCGATCGTGTGGACGATCCACCAATCGAGCAAGCAGCACGATCAGTTTGGAGTGGAGCGGTAGAAGCATGGCAGAACCGCGATCGATCGAGTGATTTACCTGTCACTTCGATCGAGCCATCGATGCCGCAGCAATCCGCTGGCTGTCCGCCTTGCCCAGTGGGAGGTCAGCCCTGATGAAGCGAGTACACTTGTTTTGTCTGATTGCCGCTGCTGTAGGATTGAGTTTAAGCGCTTGTGGCATTGCCGATGATGGCGGAATGCGATCGCCCGTTCCGGTTGCCGCTGGTGGCGGAGGTGCAGCAGCCGGGTCGAGTGCAGTGCGATCCGGAGGTGACTTATCCTCGCAGCCGCTTTACGCCCATCAGCCCAGCGATGACTACAATATTCCCGGAGTTCGCGAAGTTCATGCTGTCTCAGATATTTCGCAGTGTCAGCAGATGTCTCAGAACTTCAAGGCTCAAGGGATTCGGCTCAGGTTGACTCGCGCCAAGCCCACAGGCGATCCCAACCTGCGATATCTGTGCATCTTTGAGGGGCCAGACGCGATCGCCAATCGCTTTGCCGAAGACCGTTACAACAACGCTCAGGAGTACCAGTGATGCTGATTATCTTTCAGGTTTGCCAAGATGACGCTGCCCAAGCGGGCGAACTGCTCGTCAGGGAAGGCTGGACAAAGCAACCACCCCTTGTTGGGGATATAGTTTCGATGGGAACTGAGCGCCACTGGACGATCGTGCGTCTGATGGAATTCGAGCCGATCGCTGAGTTTCAAGTGGTAGAAAGCGTTCTGTTGGCGCACGTCAGCCCAATTGGAATTTCCCCTAAAGGTCAGTGGACATGCGAGCAGGCGAAAGAGCTTTTCCCGCTGCAAAGCTTGGAAGTGGCGCTATCAGCGAAAGGTCAGCCTGCCCTTGAAATTAGCTATGGCATCGAAGGCTTACCGCTGGTGGGTCAGCTATTTACGGCAGAGCCAACCGCTCACCCGACTGCGATGCGCTCTGTGATGCTGCCTTGGATGGTCGATCGAATTGAGAAATATGTGTCGGTATCAGAATCACCCTACACCGCAATTCATCTGTGCTGGTGTGTGGCGATGAAAGAAATCGTCGCTGCATGAACTTCAAGTTTGGCAGCAGATAGCCTTGAAAGGTTAGAGCCGAACTCAATTAACACCCCGTTGCCATCTAGGGCATCTATCGTGAATTCCCAAGCGCGATCGCTTGTCACACAAGATAACTGATCGCGCTTCGATAGGAATTGTGCTTCAAATTATCTTTTGCAGGCTGGCGTATGTAGAAGTTCATCTGTATTGCTGCCTTAAAAGTGAGCGGGTTTCAAAGTTGATAAGTCAGATAAATATCGACGCGCAAACCTTTTAGACTTAGTATTTTTCCAAGTGCTTTTAATCGATACATACCTGTTCGCAGTCTGATCCAACCCCTGTGCAATCATCGCTACCCCTACACCTACTGTTAGAGGAGATTGTACTGCTACCCAAACCCCTGCGCCGAATGATAAAACACCAGTACTGAGTAGCAGAATATCGTCAGCAAAGTCTTTCAATATATTATCAGGAGACTCTGAAAACCGTTCGAGATTACCAGCTTCAACGCTAGATAAGAAATTATTTAATTCAAGATGAAAAGCTTTTTGCTTCTCTCTAAATCCTGATCTATTGCGATGGCGAATTATGTCTTCTAGACTTAAACTACTCAGGTTTGCTGGAAGCTTCAAATTTAGAACGCATTGAGCCGCTTCAACAACATGTTCGTCCGTAACATTGGCCTTTCGCGCAAAAATAGAGAATTTATCAAGAAACGGATTATCTGTGATAGCAGAGATCCCTCTTGCGTCAGCAATTACTTGTGAAAGAATGGTCATGTAAATCCATAATACGTCGCGATGCAATTGAAGCCCATTTTGGCAAGGTTTTCCTAACTTGTTCTGAATACAAAACTTTTCAAAAACACCAGTGTATTTGTCTCTAAATAGAGTAGCTCGCCAACTCGTTGAATCTTTCCAGATCTGATCAACGTCTTCTCTATGAAATACTTCCGCATAGCGATAGGGGTTGCTGAGAACCTTCTCAATTTCTTCAATGGCATCAAGTGTTGCTCGAAATCCTTCGTCATCTCTTGGTCTATGCATTTCAATTAAATCAGTTTCGTCTTTCAACCTTTGGAATAGTGAACTCAAATATTGATCGCCAGTTTTAGGAATAATTGGATTCAACTTATCTAGATACAACAAGGCAAACTTCAGCCAATCTGGATTCTGAATCTCAAAACCAGGGTAATAGATAAGGTCTTGCATTTTTAGCTATAGCGGCGATATTTACATGCATCAGTTCTATTGCATGAAGTCACTTATGGTCAATGCTTCATCCACTATTTCTGCTCTCTCACGACTGCTAGGACAGCCGATCGTCCTCCAGACTGACATAAAACCGTTTTGCAAGCTTCACAGCCAGCTTTGCTGATCTAGAGTTGAAAGCTGCACCTGAATTCCATCGGCGTTCACTTTAGGTTTTGCCCGTTTTGATCTACCTGAGCCTGTGGCTGAAGATGCCACTCGCACGTCATCGAGCTGACACGGCGCATCGACAGGATCGAGGCCGTACAGCAACATTGGCATTGGCATTGAACAATGGAACCTGAAGAAAACGGTTACGGCACTGACGGCTATGCACAGGGCGTGTGTGGCTCAGAAGCGAGTGGTTGGGGCAGCGAGGCGAATGTGTCCCTCGGCGCGGGAGATAACCCCTGGCAAGTAGACCACATCAGCAATCCGCTCCAGGAAAATCTCTACGCCGCTGACTCGATCTTTGATACGCCTTTTAACGAGACGCCCAGCAATCCAAATCCACACAGCCCAACGAGTGAGGGGTTGGGGTACAGCTTCGACACGGGCGGCGAGGCTTGGGGCGATCGCACCGCGTCGGATTGGGAACGTTAGCCAAGCCAGCCATGAAGATGCGATCGAGTCGAAGCTGGCAGCAGCGCGGACTGCGCCTGGTTGTGCTGCTGCTATGGCTGCTAAGCTGCTGGCTCATGATGCCAACCAGCGCATGGGCGGATGAGGTGCGATTGCCCACGCGCCTGGAGCAAATGCAGGCGGGCAATGATCAAGCGGAGGTGTTGCTCCCCGATTGGAACCAAATTGCGTTCAACCAGCTTCCCGCAATCGCAACTGACGGAGCGATCGATGGGAAAGCGTGGAGCGAGCAGATCGGCTATGACATCAGCCGGGTTTGGCGAGCTGGACAAACGCCTGACGAATTTCTCAAGCTGGGTGACATTGCCGCTGCGCTGCGCCCAGAACTGTTTTCGCTTGAATCAATTGGTTCAGTTCTGGGTAAAACTTTAGAGCAGGCTTCGCTCGCAGACTTTCACCTCGCGGCTAACCAAACGATCGCGCACCTAGTTGAGATTGTGCCGGATTTGGGCAACCGCTTGGTCACAACGGTCAAGCCAATCCTGGCACTGTTTACAGGTCAGAACCTCGTCGATGGTGTAGCGGAAGCGTTAAGTGAGAAGATTTCTGATTTTGGCAGTTTGACGATTGCAGAGGCGATCGATCGCTACCCGGAATTGGGGCAGCGCTTTCTAGGCGACACTGAACTATTTGGATTTCAAGTGGCCGACCTGCCGAACCTTTCGGGTGTGCAACTTCAGCAGTTCGATCAGTGGCAGTCCAGCTTTGTTCAAGAAGTTCCTGGCCTTGCTGCCGTGCCGCTTGGACAATTTCCCCGACCGATGGGCGTGGATGTCGCCGGAATCGTGATGCGGATTGACATGATTTACAACGTGGCCGAGAACCATCGTCAAACCACAATTTCCGGGTCGGACGTGGATGGCTTTGCCGTTCCCTGTCAGGTTCGAGACTGTGCCTATATTGAACTCGATGATCTCGAAAACGAGGGGCGCAGCGTTCGCGGCGCGATCGAAGGCAAACAGTGGGTGTCCGGTAAATATCAAGAAGTCAACGGTGGGCATGGTCTGCTCACAGCAGTGGGTGGCGGCAAAGAACCGACGGGGCGCTTACCGTTTGGATCGCTGTTCAAAGTTGTGGTGATGGAGCCAGATGAAACGCAAGATAGCGTCGATACCGCGCTGTTCTTTCGCGCCTGTGGGGGTTCGTCTGGATGTACGCCCTACATCATCGGCCCAATTCCATTCTTCACCTACCGAGTCAACGCCAAGATGTTTGTCGGATTGCTCACACAGCTTAATTCAGAAATCGACACCTCTACGCCAACGGGAGCGCAACGCAACGGCGATCCGGGTCGCTACGGCAGCTACGATCCCAGTGCGATCGATTGCTACGATGCGAACGGACAGCCGACGCAGTCCGCTCCCGTAGCGGGTGGAACCGTGCAGGGGGTGGACATCGATCGCATGGCGCGGGCAATTCAAGCGATCGAGAGCGGCGGCAACTACAACGCCGTTGGTCCTTACGGCTGTGCGGATGGTGGGCGCAACTGCGGGCGCGGGCTAGGGCGCTACCAGTTTATGAACTACAACGAGTTTGCTGCCCAGACGATCGCCCGGAAATCTGGCGGGCAAGCGTTTCTCGATCGGGTGCGATCGGGTCAGCGTCCGACGCAAGCTGAGATGATGCAGTTCTTTCCGCCCGCTGACCAGGAGCAAGCCTTTCGCAATTCGCTGAGCGCTTTGGCGCAACGAGCAAGCCGTCAAATCGATCCAACAACGGGTAGACCGTTTACGAGCGGGCGCTTGGTCGAGCGGATTGCTCAGATGCATCATGGCGGCGCGTATTCACGCATCGACAGTCGCGCTTCAGATGGCAACATCACCACGTACCAATACGGAGTTCGCGCCCGACAAAACTATGAATCAGGCGGCGGGGCAGTTTCCAGCAGTGCCAGCGGTAGCCTTGGCGCTCCGGGCAGCGCTTGCACAGCACCGGGCGGCACAAACTCTGCCACGACAAACGGCGATGGCGTTGCACATGGCCGCATGATTCATCCGCTTCCGGGCACACGCACGGGCAGTCCGTTCGGCTGGCGCGTCCACCCGATTTACGGCGATCGCCGGATGCACGCCGGACAAGACTTTCCCGCTCCTCAAGGCACACCCATTCGAGCCGCAGACGGCGGGCGCGTGATCTATGCAGGTCGAATGCGCGGCTATGGCAACATTGTCATCCTCGATCACGGCAACGGCCTTCAAACGCGCTATGCCCACATCCGCGACGGCGGCATCCAGGTACGAGTCGGTCAAACGGTGAGCCAGGGACAGACGATCGCCCAAGTCGGCAGCACAGGCGGTTCAACCGGACCACACCTGCACTTCGAGGTGCGCCGTAACGCTCAAGCGGGAGTCGTGTCTGGAACCCCCGTCAACCCCATGCCCTACATTCGTCCTTAAGGAGAAATTGATGATGAAGTTCAAGTGGAGTTTGAGAATTGCCAGCGCGATCGCCACCTGCGCGATCGTGCTAATGACGCCGCAGCTTGCCCGATCGCAATCAGCGCAGACACCGCTTCCGGCTGTAGCGCGATCGTGCATCAACTCAACCTTTGTGGCTCGATACAGCTTGATCGGCACAACGCAGGTAGCAGGAGAAACGTTCTACCTGCTAGAAACCTTTGAGCAAGGTGAAACCGCACCGGAATTTGCCGACACCCTGGTCATCTCAGTTGCAAATCAACGCTGTCGAGAGCGCTACTTCGATCCCAGCGGTGAAGGTGGGTCACTGTCGAGCGCGATTCCGCAAGCGGCGGCGCGTCAACTCACGCTGCAAGCGTATCAGCGTGAAATTGCTCAGGTGGGACGATCGCACGTCCAGCAAACCATTGATGATCTCGCCGCCGATGCTCAAGGCGTGGTGACTTGGCCGGATGAAGAAGTCTGGGCAATTCGGCAGCTCGGCTTGAGACTGCCTGCAAATGTGCGGGTTGCTCCCCAGTCGGGAGGTGTGCAGCGATGAACCGAATAGAATCGAGCGCTCCTCCAGCAGTTGAAGAGGCTGAGACGGGCGCGATCGCCGTGTCTGCCTCTCCACCTGCGAAACCCCGACTCGACGCAGATTTGCCGCCACCGCCGCTGTGGTTAAAGCGAGCCGCAAAATGGTTTCGAGTCGGCTTTGGCCTATTTCTCTTCGTTTCACTGCTGTTAGGGTCGATGGGCTGTAGTCGATCGAATGCGTCAACTGTGCCTTGGCAATCGGCAACGGCGATTGGACTGAAGCACGAATTTCTCACAACGATCGTGACCGAAAATAGCTCATTCACTCAACAAGAGACGACAGCGGAACTCAAGCACCTGCGGGTATGGCGCGTTCCCGCTCGTGGCGGCAGGCTGCTCATCTTCGATTTTAATGACGCGGGCTTGTGTGGTGCGGCAGGCTGTCTCTACTTGGGATATTGGCAGCAGGGCGATCAGATGCAGGCAGTGCTGAACCAATATTTTGATCCTGCCCTGCCACCCGATAAACCGCTGTTTGAGGAGCGCCAGTGCGATTCGGATCGCCCCTGTCTGCGCGTTTGGCAGAGCGAGGGCGATCGACTGCGATCGATCGACTGGGCGTTTGACGGCAGCCACTACGAGATCGTCGAAAGTCGTCTATACGAACTGCCGCCGGATGATTAGTCGAGGTCGTCCTCGTCTTCGTCTTCGAGATCGAAGTCGTCCTCGTCTTCACGCTCATCATCAGCCGTGAAGTCGTCTACGTCGTCCTCAACCTCTACATCCACCGCTTCCACGTCGATCGCATCCCCAGCTTCATCAGCAGCATTAGCGGCAGCAGTCGGCAGCGCCTTGGCTGATTGCGCCTCGGCGATCGCAGGCAGCGCATCGAGGTTGCCCAAGATATCGGCGATCGTGCCTCGAATCACTTTGACCTGCGCCATCCCTATGCTGTCACCCAGCAGGTACTGGTCATAGTTGCGTCCAGTGATGCGCGTCATCTGCCCGACTTTGCAGCACAAGCTTTGGTCTTGTTTGCCTTCGTACTCCGGCTTGAATTCAAGTTCAATTACGACATGCGATCGCCAAGTGTCGCTTTTTCCCTGTGTACGCGATTCGGCGGCATTGGGGTAAAGCTTGGCGGTGATCGCTTCGGCGGCTCCGTAGTATTTCTCCAGGGCAATTTCCAGGTTGACGCGAGCAACGTTCTTAAACGTCACCTTTAGAGGTGTGGTGTGCAGCGGCTGGTTGTTTTCATCGAGAAACACCATCAAGTAGGAGCGGCACAAGCTCATGGTGCGCTTGTTGAAGCGATCGCCAATCTCGCTAGCCCAGCCAAGAATCGTGCGTTTGCCTTCAGCGCGGCGCTTGCGCTCAACAAATAGCTCGGTGTGTCCCAAGATCAGCATCCGCACCTGCATCAGCAACAATCCGGTGATCGGCTCTTTCTTAGGACGATAGGTGTGCAACTGCTTCTTGGTCACTTTGGGCTGCCAGCCACAGGCTTTAAGCTGGTCAACTGGAATCAAGATGCCTGCTGGATCATCGTTGACGACAATGCCGCTGGGAATCGGACGGCGGCGCATCTGGTCATAACGCGCATCAAGCATTTCGGGATCGACCCAGGTACGCAGCCGCTCAACCTCATCGGGGCTGAGGTCTTCTGTCTCTTCGGTTGGCGCAACGGGCGATCGCTCCGGCTTGCGAGGGCGCGAAGCAGTGGCCGTGCGGGTGTTGGGTGGGGTGGAGATAGCCATGCGGCAAAGTCCTTGTAAATCAGCGGTGCTGCCGTGCCGATAGGCACGAATTGGAGGTGTCACCCAGGGCAATGAGGATGCCACAACGACGCCACAAACCTCCCCAACAATCGCGAGTGACGGATTGTGGGCGATAGGGAAAATGTGTTGGGTTTTGGGTTCTGTCGATATCGGTGGCCTGCTAGGTCAGTTCAACAATCTCCAAGGCTACTTGCTGATTGGCGGACTGGTGCTGATGGTGGTGCTGTCGCAAGGAGCAGGAACAGGCGGCGGCAAGATTTCGACGGGCAAGCTTTGCGGCTCGATCGAGAAGGTAGCTGCAACTCGGCAGGCACTGCGGCAGGTGCAAAACATTCGCACACTGCGGCAGTTCCAGCGGCATCCCGAACAGTTCGCCCAGCGCCCCCGCCCCAAGCACAACGAGCTAACGCTGTGGTGTGGAACGCCGCAATACTGGCGGCAGGGCTGGGGACATGAGGCGATCGCGATCGCCCAAACGCTCTTGGGCGCAATGCCGACCGTGTGGCTGCCGGATGCTCAGCGCAGTGCCCTTGTGCTGGGTGCGCCCGGATCAGGAAAGACGTTTAGCGTGATTGACCCGGCGATCGAAAGTGCCTTTCAGCAAGGTGTGCCCTGCTTAATCTATGACAAGAAGGGCGACCAGATGCGCCTGCACGCGCCGCTCGCCTCGCGCTACGGCTATGAGGTATTTGTGTTTGCGCCAGGAGAATCGTTCAGCGGCGTGATCAATCCGCTCGACTATCTCAAAGATGAGCAAGATTCGGTCATGGCTGGAGAAATTGGACAGGTGATTAACCGCAACGCTTCGAGCGGCGGCAAGACTGATGAATTCTTCTCAAAAGCTGGAGATATGCTGGCAAAAGCCCTGTTGCAGCTTGTCAAAGGAATGCCCTCAGCGGAGTATTGCGACATGGCAATGCTGTACGCCGTCATGCAGCTTCCGCAGCTCGTCAAGCGCATCGACCATGCGGTGCAAAGTCGATCGATCGAGCCTTGGGTGGCCGCCAGCTTCAACCAGTTTCTCGCTTCCAAAGAAGCCGAAAAAACGGTGTCGGGAATTTTAACCACCGCCGCCGGAACGTTCTCGTCATTCATCCAGGCCGATTTGCTGCGGGCGTTTTTGGGACCATCGAACATTCCTCGCCGGATCACGGGCAAGCAGGTAATCTTCTTCAAGCTCGATGATGCGCGGCGCACGGTTGTTGGTCCACTGCTCGCAGCAGCTATTCACCTGTGCATCGTGTCAAATTTGAGTACGCCCCGGCCTGACCCGCTAGCTGTGTTTCTCGATGAATTTCCCTCGCTCAAGTTCGACGGGTTCGAGAAGAAAATCAACGAGTATCGATCGAACGGCGGCTGCTTCATTCTGGGGGCGCAATCGCTCAACCAGCTTTACGAAACGTATGGCGAGAAGATGGGGGCAGCGATCGCCAGCGCGTGCAGCACACATATCTTGTTCAATCCAGGCGAACCGAAAACAGCAGAAGAATACTCGAAGCGCTACGGGGAAAAAGAAGTGCTAATCAAAAGCAAGTCCACTAGTCGATCGAGTGGGGCGCAGTCGAGTGTTTCGACCAGCTTCAACGAATCGCTTCAGCGTCTGCCGCTGTTTACCGTAGACCAAATTTTGCGCTTTCCGGCTGGCAAGTGTGTGATCACCAATCCCGGCTACAGCTCAGGCGGTGAAGGGTCAATTCCCTTTCCGGTACGAATTCCAGTTTCCAAGTCGGACAAACAGCGCCGCAAAGACTCTGAGCAGCTTTGGGAATCGCACGTAATGCCCAGCCTCGAATTGCGCGTCGATTCACGCTATCGCAGCGTGGACGATCCGCACAACCAAGCTTTAACGCAGGCGCTTTATGATCGCATGGAACTCGCTGAGCAACTGCTGCCGCTACCAAATGAAACGACGATGCAGCAGGCAACTGGGGGAAGCGGACAGACAGGTTCGATCGATGTGCTGGACTCAATGCGAGACAAATACAAATATCAGTTCCCCGGTTTCTCGAAGACCACACCCCCAAACTAAGAAATAATACGCGAAATAGAAATACCAATCGGCATTAGCAGTCAGGAACAGAAACAAAAATGCTCTAATCAGTTGGTTGCTTGTCTTGTAATCGAATCAAGTAAGCCTACAGTTCAGTTGAAAGATTCCGATCGAAGCTTGAGATAGGATATCTAGCAGGTAGAGTAACTTTGTAATGCCGATAACGTAATACCTAGCATTTCTATGACTCTGACTTTGAATGTTCCTGTCTCTGCTAAACTGACCGACCAGCAGTTCTACGAAATTTGTCAGGCCAATCGAGACTTGAGAATTGAGCGCACTGCAACTGGAGAACTGCTGATCATGCCGCCGACTGGAGGAAACACAAGCAAGCGCAACTCCAACCTCAACGCGCAGCTTTGGTTGTGGAACGAACAAGCAAAACTAGGAGAAGTGTTTGATTCATCTGGCGGTTTTCGATTGCCCAACGGAGCAGATCGATCGCCCGATGCGGCTTGGGTCATATCAGAAAGATGGAATCAACTAACATCAGAACAGCAAGAAAAGTTTCCGCCAATTTGTCCTGATTTTGTCCTTGAGCTTCGTTCTCCTAGTGACTCACTTAAGCCGCTGCAAGAGAAGATGCAAGAATACCTTGATAACGGCGCACGGCTCGGCTGGCTGCTCAATCACCAAGATCGACAAGTTGAAATCTATCGATCGAATCAAGCAAAAGAAATATTAGAATCTCCGGCTACTTTGTCTGGTGAAAACCTGTTGCCTGGATTTATTCTTCGCCTCAATACGTTCTGGTGATTGTCGTTTTACCTACTCAAATTCAAAAGATGGACTCCTCAACCTGGAACTGACTCAGTAGACGACGTACAGCCAACGCAGGCTTGCCAGTAAACTGAATCAGCCACAGCAAATGCTGCGGGGCGATCGCACGAAGATCCTCATCAGGCTGAACTGGCTGGAGCATCTGTGTTGCGAGGTCGAAGCGGTAGAGGATGCCATCGACGACCGGATGACGAAACCAAAATTGGGTGGAGACGATCGCGTCATCATCGGGAATGATGCTTAAGCGCGTGGGATGCAGCACAACTTGGCACTCTTGCAGGTTGATCGTGCGATCGCGCACCATCAGGATTTTGCCCGGATCAAGCCATTTTGCCAAAGGCCGACCCGTGCGCGTAGTAGGAATAATTGAGGGAAGTGTGGCTCTCATAACAGGCAAGCACGAAACAGTAGCACCCTAGTATAGAAGCTATTGTGTCAATTGCCGTTCGTGATGGTTTGGAAGATTGTAGGGGCAGGGCTCGAACCTGCGTCCGGTCGGAAACGAGCCGACTGCTCTACCGCTGAGCTACCCTGTGTCCTATTCTACTCGATCGTTTTGGTCGAGCAAGCGTTCATGATGTTCCTGCAACGTACTGTGATGAATCTCAGCGGCCAGGGGAATCGATCGCTTCGTTGCTTTGCCAGAGAAGAATCCTGCCTGTCGCAACGCCTCAGCAAGCATCGGATTGGTAACGGAAACGCCATGCACCAATTCGGGCGTTGGCGTGAACGGCACAGGCTGACCTGTCGGGCGCGGAACCGTCCAGCCCTTCTGCACCGGATCGACGTTATGTTTGCGACAAACTGATTCAACCAGCGCGAGGTTGCAGGAATGTTGGCCGGATAAAACTTCCCAGGGCAGCGGCAGCTCATTCCAAATCGCGGTGTCGGGGTCGAGCTGTCCGCCCGCGCGGTAGTGCCATGCCACGACATCCGCTGCCATCAGCCGCAGCACTTTGCCAAAGCAAATCGTCTCAAGAATGCCTTCGGCTCCCATCGCATACAGCAGGGAAATCCAGTGATTTCTCGCGGTATTCCAGGCACTCGCTGTATTGTTCCAGGTGCTAGAGTCGTTGCCCCGCCGCACAACCATCGTGGCTCGGTTGATGTTCGATCGCTCCCACACCTGCTGGAGCAGTTGAGCAATTTCTTGAAGAATGCCGTACCACTGCCCCAGCAGTTCTCCCTTCTGGCTGTCGCTCAAGTGCGCCAAAACTTCCTGAGTGGGATAAACCTGTGCGATCGCCCACCAGTTCGTCGTTGCTCGATTGCGGCAACGACGAAACAGCAAGTCAGCAATTTCATCATAGGGACGCTGCTGGCCGTAAATGGTGAATTCGCTTCTCAAGTTCGATTGCGCCGTGTAGTAAGCAATGAAACAGGCGCTATTTTGATCCGCAGAGAAGTCTTCCCACGACAGTCTGTGCGCTAACCCCGACTTACCCACTTTGGTAAACATCAGCTTTTTCAACTCACCAATGAGCTTAGTGAGCTTGGCTTCCATGCGCGTGAGATGGCGAAACAGCTTGTTGTAGCGCCGCTTAGAAATATCCATGCCGCGCTCATGGCGCATCTGCCGATTGAGGCGATCGGCTTTGAAGTCGTTGCGGCCAAACGACTTATGAATCTCCTGGCTGATATGCCGAATGAATTGCTCGACGGCATCTGGCTGATCGCACAATTGCGCCTCGAGCGGATGAGCGGTGGTGAATAGCTCGATCGCTTTGGCAACCTGACGCTGCAAGTCCACAGGCTGAGCAAATTCTTCGAGCATTGAGGTGTAGCCGAAGAAGCTTTGCCGCAACGAGCCTTTTGCTACTTTTTGCAACCGATCGCGTTCTGCTCGATCGAGCTGATCTTTCGATAGCTCAAGAATATGATCTGCCACATCTTCCGGTCGTCTGCGCTGGTTTAGCGAACGATAAAGCCACTGCATTCGCTCAAAATTTGTCATTCTTCACCTCGTCAACCAGTCAAACAAGCAAGACGCAATCTATTTCTGTTCTACTCCAAAACAATTTCTGCTCCAACTTCACGAATCATCTCTTATTTCCACAGACAAAAGCGATATGAAGCTCGCAATCTGCTCAATTTTGATTACAATCCCGATCGAGAGACAGTCTATTTTGGATATGAACCGTTGAATCCGCCAAGACGTGAGGAGGATGAGGATGTCATTTGACTGGGAAAACTTCACCTACGATGCACTCTGGTTACGAGAGGCGGTGCAGCTTGAAGCGGAGGCGAGTTGTGATATCCAAATCGGCAGCAAGGCAGCAAATGCCTCGATTCGGGCGATCGAGCCTAGCCATCTTCAGACCCAGCTCATCCAAGTAAACCTTCAGTCTTTGGTATTTGGGGAACTGCGTGCGCTGCTAGTCGAAGCAGATTTGGGAGCTGGCATGGAAGCTGCGTTTACCGAGGGACGACGACGGATTCGAGCAAGACTTCAGCAGTTGACGCCAGAGCAACATCAGTATTTCAAAGCGCTAATTGCAGAGGATTCAAGCTCAACTGAGGCGCGATCGCTGCGACAGGAGCTTTGTTCATTGCTCGACCAAGCTGACTGGCAGCAAATCGCTCAGACCGCAACGGAAATTATTCAAGCCCATCTCTTTGAGCAAGTTGCACTGCGGTGACATCCAGGCAACCGCTGGAAGTGATTGCTACCATTCCCACTTCAGCAAAATTTCCAGATTGTCCAAACGGCGATCGATTTGTTGCAGTGTTGTGAGTGCTTCGGGCGTGAGCTGCTTAACTTGCTCAGTTGAGAGCCAATCATCGAGGCGATCGGCAAAGTAGTTGGCTTGAGACTGAGTGAGCCGATTGAGCAGTATATCTAGTTGAGGCGGGTCTTGTGATTGGGCAGCGGCGATCGCCTGGTTCCACAGGTTTTCGCACTCTGCCAGTTGCTCAGGGGTCAAAGTCATGGGTGAATTCCTTTTCGTTGCAAAGCTTGAGGCGACGAAGGCACAACCGCCCCAAACCGTGAAGATTCGGGGTGAATCTCGCCGCGCTATGATGCAGAAGCAAAAGTGGGTGGCGTAGAGCGTGAGTTCAGATTTTTCAGCAGACTGGGAAGCGCAAGAGCAATTCCGGCATCGCCGTTTGCTTGAGCAGTTGAGGCAAGAACTGCGATCGCAAAAGGCCACTCTGCCACCCCAAAGCTCATTACCCGTTGCCAGTGCTGAGCCAAAGCAGCCTGCACCACCGTTACCGGAGCGATCGGTTCAGTCCCAGAAGCCTGGGAAGCGAAGAATTATCTACGAAGAACGCTGAAGATGCGCGATCCTGACACTGTCGAAGTCAGGCAGCTTGGCTCTTACTTCGCCCGTCGTTCGAGCGATTATGGTTAGGGTGCAAGATTATTTCCAGAATTGGCAATCAAATTGCACCCTAAGAAAGTGGAAGCAGCTTGCTGAAGGGCGATCGCTCCCACAGTGCTAGAGATTGGATGAATTGCAAGCCGGAAAGCTGCACCAAGGCAATCGCTTTTCTTAGGGTGCAAACTATGTCCTGAAAAACCGTGTTAGTTTGCACCCTAACCACAATTAAGCCGCTCTACCGCTGAGGCGAACGATCGCTGTTTCTAGCCGATCGACCTGTCCCTGCCGCAGCGCTACGTCAAGCATGACCAGTTGGTGCAGCGTTTGCGTTAGCGATCGCAGCGATATCGCTTGAATTTCTTGCTTGAGGTAGTACAGGCGGTTGGGGTTGGTCAGATTGCAGAAGTTGGCAATGTCGCGATCGCAAGTGCGATGGGCGATCGCCGCTTTCACCGAGAGCCACAGGCGAAACTGGGTGATCAGCGTGGCGCAAATGACTTGGGGCGAGTCGCCGCGCTGCCGCAGCGCTTCTAAAAGTTCGATCGCTCTGATCGTTTGATGGTCGCGCACTGCTGCCGCCAGTTGCAAGCTTGTGTGCGTGAGTATGGGCACTAGCGATTTGACGACCGATAGTGTCAAAGTCGATCGCTGAGTGTAGAGCTTGAGTTTGTCCAGTTCAGTTGCGGCACGAACCGTATCGTTGCCGATCGCAGTTGCAAGGTAGGCAAGCATGGCCGCTGACAGCTTCAGCCGCTTCGATCGCGCCTGTCGTGCGATCGCCTGCTCAATCAGATCAAGCCGCCAAGGGGGAGTTAGCCAAAACTCTTGCAGCGTTCCGTAGCGCAGCAGCGCTTTAGCAACTTTTAACCGCTTGTCGAATGCGGGCGTGACGACAATTAGCGTATGGTTAAGGGCAATGCGGGGAAGCTGATCGAGCAGGGCAAACTCTTCCTCATTCCACTGCCGCAGAACACAATCAATCACCACGACTTTGCGCGTGTCGCACAAGGGCAGGGTGCGGACTGTGGCGATCGCAGCCGCCAAGTTGCCATCTGGAAAGCGATGGAAGTTGAGCGATCGCCAAGCTGGATCAAGTTTGTGCTGCGCTTGCTCGATCGCCTGCTCGATCGCCTGAGTATCGTCTCCTACCAAAATTAAGATGCTCATGATGATTTCACCCCGCGAATCACAAGCTGTAAATCCTCTTGCCCAAGCGCTTGCATCAGAAATTGCTCAATTCGAGCTTGATGCCGCTGGTAGCGAGCCACCTGATCGGGCGCAACCCGCAAAACGGCTTTATTGTCTTGGTACTGAGTGAACTGAGCCGCTTGCAGCAGCAGCTTGAGTTTGGGAGGCGCGGTGTCGATCGCCTGCTGCCAGCGCTGGGCGGCTGTGGGTTGCGATCGCTTCCGTGCGCCGATCGATCGCTCCGATCGATCCTGCATCATCATGATCAGGGCAGTTTCCAGGTAAACCTCGGCATTGCGGCTATCTTGAGCCGTGTGGCGCAGCCAGGTTTCAAGCTGATGGAGGCGATCGAGGCTGGCATTGAGATCGGCGATCGTCCAACTCGTTGCGATCGCTTTAAGCTTGTCCGGTCGAATCAGGCCACGTAACCACTGCTCGCTCGCATCAGCGGTTTTCAGCAGCAGTAGATCGCGCCAGCACTGAAGCAGGTGCATCAAAATAATGCTTGGCTCAACCTGCTGCTCGACGAGGATTCGCACTTCGCGCAGCACGGCAAACACGCTGCGGCCTGAGAGTGCCTGGATCAGCGGCAGCAGTTGCGATTCGCTCAAAGCGCCGACTTGAGCGGCTACCTGATCGATCGTAATTGCCTCTTGGGGATAGGTGAGGCGCAGCAGGTCGAGCAGTTCAATACTGTCGCGCAGTCCGCAGTTTGCCGCCTGTGCGATCGCATGTAGCGCACCCGCTTCAGTTGGAATCTGCTCACGGTTGCAGATGCGCTCTAGGTAAGCGGCCACCTGATTCGGAGTGGGGCGGCGAAACTCGAATCGCTGACAGCGCGAGACGATCGTGGGCAGCAGCTTGTGGGCATCTGTCGTACAAAGAATGAATACGACATGGCGCGGCGGCTCTTCC
Source organism: Microcoleus sp. FACHB-1515 (assembly GCF_014696105.1). Lineage (GTDB taxonomy): Bacteria > Cyanobacteriota > Cyanobacteriia > Elainellales > Elainellaceae > JAAUTJ01. The sequence continues at coordinate 49,103 of NZ_JACJPO010000078.1, read as the reverse complement.
AAGATTTTGAGCAGAGCACTGGCAGCGTTGGCGGTGAGGCAGTGCGCTTCGTCCAAGATGAAGACGCGAAACCGCCCGATCGCCGGAGTCAAATGCGCGTGCTGGATCAGTTCACGGGCGTGATCGACGCCGTTGTGGTCGCCGCAGTTGATTTCTTCAACATCCAGACTGGAACTATCTTGGATGCTTCGGCAGGACACGCAAACTCCGCAAGGTCGGTTAGTGGGACGATCGAACTCCAGACAGTTGAGCGACTTGGCAAGGATGCGGGCGGTTGAAGTTTTGCCCGTTCCTCGATGGCCGTAGAACAAATAGGCTTTGTGGATTTGGTTGAGGTCAATGGCGTTGGCGATCGTTTGTCGCAACGCCGATTGTCCGACTACCTGATTGAGCGTTTGGGGGCGGTACTTGAGGGCAAGCGAGACAGTTGCGGTCGCGATCGATTCGGCAGCAGAGTTGGATAGAGATTGAGTTTTCGGCATGGAGTTGGATGAATAGACAAGGGAAAAGCACCGTTTGCCCCGGCAGTTAGCCAGAGCAAACGGTGCAACGTCGCACAAATGAGCAGCGAACCTGAAATGCTATTCGCGGCTCATCGGCATCAGATAGTAGGTCGCTTCAAGCTGCAAATCCGGCTGTTCCGAGTCGCCAGCCAGGTTGAACTCGATCGCCGTCGAAGGCAGTCCCAACCGCAAACGAGTCCCGGTTGTGATGCCAGCTTTGAGAATCGTCAGCGCCAAGGCAGCATCGATCAGCCAGCACTGGTCATGCAGATCGGCAGACATTGAGAGCGACTGGAGGCGTTGCGTCGATCGCCCGATCGCGTCATTCTCGCTGGCAAGATGAATACAGCGGGCTTGGGCATCAAAGCGCAATTCGATCGTCCGGCTTTTACCTGTGCCCAAAATTGGCAGTAGCCGCTCAATTTTGGCGATCAAATCGCGGCGCTCGACTAAAACTTCGTGGGGGTAGTCAAAGTTTGCCAAGACCGTTTGCACGTTCGGGTAGAGCGTCAAGTCCATGCAGATGCACGAGAGCTTGACTTCCAATTCATCGACAGTCAGCTTGAAGCAAACCTGATTGGTCGCGGCGGCATACTCCAAGCTCACCATTTGCTCAACGCCCATCTTGTCGATCAGCGACATTAGGTGCTGCACGACTTTGACTGGCAGCAACCAGGCGATCGAGTCAGCCTCAGCCGCCTTGCGCCGTTTGGAGGGATTCGCAGCGATCGTTGTGGTAGCGACCCGATGGCCGTCAGTCGCGTGACAGTTGAGCTGGTCTGCGTCAATTTGCCAGCGCACTGCGGTTAGAATCTTCTTCTGCTCATCGCTGCTGGCAGCAAAGGCTGTGCCCGTCAAAACGGCCTGCAAGCGTTTCGCAGCGACACGATGCGTGAACTTGGAGTCACCCAATGGCACAGTAGCAGGGAAATCTTCGGCGCTGAGGCCGCGCAGCAAGTAATCGCCGTCTTGAACATCGGTCAGCGTCAAATCCGTGTCTTGTGCGGCTAAGGAAATGTCACCTTTGGGGGCGCGATCGACCGTGTCGCGCAGCAGCTTGGCGGGAACGGTGATTGCTCCAGACGCTGCAATTGTGGCTGGCAGCGTGACTTCGATCGTAAACGCCATATCGGTTGTCGTAAGAACCAGCGTTTTGCCTGTGGTAACCAGCCGAACGTTGCTCAAAATTGGCTGAGTGGGTTTGCCTGCCACCGCCGCTAGCGCGATGTCGAGCGCTGTGCCGAGATATGAACTGGAGCAGTGCAACCGCAGCGCTGTATCAACCTCAATCGAAGCAGGTTCAGGGGTTGAGGCGGATTTTGACTTCGTAGATTGGCGCGATCGCTCTTCGATCGTTTGTTTCTGACGACGCTTAGATTTCGTCGTTGATGTCGATTCGGGTTCGGCGATCGGGGGAGAAGCAATTGTTGGCATGAATCAAGGGAGAATAACGGTGCGAGAAGGCTGCGATAGCAGCGATGGCTCAATTCGCAACGGGACGGCGTGAGTAGGCTCAATTCGCAACGGGACGGCGTGAGTAAACGACGAGAACGCGGCGCTGGGCACGGGAGGCAGCGACATAGTGGAGGCGGTTGTATTCTTTGAGGCGGCTCGATCGATCTTCGTTCGTATGGGCAAGCCGCTTGAGAATGTCGTTGGCATCAATGCCGACTTCAGCAAATGTCGAGCCTTGAGCGTTGTGAATCGTCAGGGCAAAGCACGGTCTGACCTGGGCAAAGGTTTCCAGGTGCTTGTAGTAAACATGCCACAGATACGGATTGCGCTTTGCCGCTGCTTGAAGACGAATTGTTTCGCGATCGAAGCGGTCTTGCTCCGACTCGTGCAGCACATAGATTTGCTTGCTGTCTCGATCGATTTCGATTTGTAAGCGCCACACCGAGTAGCCGCAGTAGTCGTCAAGCTCTACGCCTTGCACGACAATTTCAGTCGCGGTTGGCACGACGATGGTTTTCTTGTCTGCCCCAATAATCGGGTCGCGGGTAATCAGGCGCTCTCCCACGACAAATCGCGGCGCAGCAGTGCCATAATACGCCTGCCGCACAATTTGGTTGTAATAATCGACCTGGCGGTTCGTGAAACAAAGGATGCGAAAGCAATCTGGCGCTTGCTCGAACTGGCGGGCGATCGTGTGGCAGGCGTAATCGAGCAGCTTTGCTTGGCTAACTCGAAACACGCCTTGCCCCTGACGATGATGGGAGTACGGCTGAAACGGTGCTTGACTGCGCGTCACGCTGCGCCGACAGTCCGCAATATACTCGGCCAGTGGACTACCCTGATGCTGGCGCACCACCTGGGTTAGGGTTGCCGCCAGCGGTACGCGAAAGCTCGGCGATTTTGCTTCACCGACTGGATTGAGTTGAGCCGGATCGCCCATCAAAACGATCTTTGTGGGCAGCAGGGGCGAATCGAGCTTGGCAATTTCTGCCCACAGCGCCGTTCCGATCATCGAGCATTCATCAATCACAACTAGATGGTACAGTCGCGTCAAGGGCTGTCCGGTTGGCTCCAGTCGCTTTTCGCCACCGCTGCTTTTGAGCGATAGCCCCAAAAGCTGATGGATTGTCATGAAGTCAACGCCCTGTAGCTGCACCTGAGCCGCCATCTGGCGCAGCACGTTGACGGCTTTGTTTGTGGGAGCAGTCATGGCAATCCTCCAGCCGTGCTGTCGCAGATGCTGCATCAGCAAGCACAGCACGGTTGATTTGCCAGTTCCCGCAAAGCCTTTGAGCAGGAAAAGTTTGCGCTCTGGCATATTCAAGAACTGCTCGATCGCAGCCAAGGCCAAGTGCTGCTGAGTGCTGAAGGGAAAGGTGCGATCGAGTTGAAGAGCAGGCAAAGAAGGAGCGAAAGGTTTGAAAGTGGATGACATCGCTTGAGCAGAAAAACAATCACGCTCCCCCAGCGCGATAGCGACAGGGATGGTGTTATCTCTGGCAAAGCTCGGTTTTTGTAGCCGAAAGCTTTGTAGCAATCACAGCTTCAAACAACTCGCTTGTGAGCAGGTTATTATCTTGCTACGCGCAGCGTGAATGTGCGTAATACTCATATTCATGAATAGAAATAGGGTTGTTGATGAACTAAAACGCATCATTTATGCTGACTTAGTGCGTGTGGAGCCTCACTGTTTTACAGGCGTAGGAGCAGGAGCAGTCTTCACAGGAAGCTTTGATTGGCATTCGAGTGTTCACGCGCACTGGGCGCTTTTGTCGATGGCGCGTCTCACTCACGACGTGCCGCTTCAGCGTAAACTTTTGTCTCGCCTGACACCCGAAAACATTGAAGCAGAGCGAACATTTCTCAACGATGTAGAAAATCTTGGATTCGAGATGCCTTATGGCAGAGCTTGGTTGTTGCTCATGCTGGCTGAATTGTCTAAGTATGAGGAGAGTAACTACTTGCTCTTAGATTCTTTTCGAGAAGAACTTGAACAGCAACTCACTCTTTGGTTGGAGAAAAACAGTGCATCGGACAAAGTTATTTTGAACGGCGCTTATCAACCATGGCTTTTTATTTTTCTTTTGCTTCAATTGAGCCAGCCCAAACTTGAAACGCTCCACAGGCTTGAGGCGCTACGACCCCAAATCGAAAATGTCAGGGAAACTATCACCACCACACAAGCAGAAGAATCTGACTCCTTTTATCTCCCAGCGATTTTATTCTTGGTTGACCAAACGAAGGAACCAAGTGAGAAAATCTTTTCCTACTGCGATGATGCGACACCACAATTAAACCAAAACCTCAGCTTCAAAAATTGTCACCAGGCGGGAATAAATGTCGTTCGATTGTGGCCTTACGCTCTTGACAGTCCGAGCAAAGGTGGCAGCAGTAGATTTTTCAAGGGATTGGAGGGAATCTTATCACAGCCTGACCAATGGAGAGGTAGCTTTGAGCTTATCTCCCATTGGGTTCCGCAGTTTATCTGGCTGGGATTAATGCTTGAGCAAGGTGAATTGCTGGAAAATTATCGAAGTGAATCATCTGCTATTACGTAAGTAACAGGAATCAACTGCGACACTCTAACAGCAATATAACAACTGTGCTGCATCGGAACGCTTCAACAGGGTCGGTTGAATTGCAAAGGTTATATGCGTCTGGTGATCGCCGAACGTTGCGCTGACACCATGCGCTTTACTCGCAAAATACAGATGGCTACAAGCTGCTGGGCACGATCGCAGCGATCGGAATTTGGAAACCGCTCAGTCGAGTTTCAGTCTGGATGCCAATTTTCAGCAGCAGCGATCGCTCGGCGGGAGAAACTCGGCGGGAGATTGTCGCAGTGGAAACGATTCCGTCCGCTGCAACTTGCTCAATTTGAACAAACTGATCCTTAACCAAGCGGTATTGCTCTGGGCGGCAATAGTTGACGCTACTCAGCCGCGCTTCGATCTTTGGGTTTCCGGCTTCATAAGCAGCAACGGTGCGGTGGATGCCGTCGCTTACAATGAACCAGCTTATGCCGTGCAGTAGGTAAATTGACGCTTCAATGGAAGGGGGAATCTTGCCTTGAGCCAGCAGCGATCGACACTCATGCAGCCGATCGTGATCCCTTGATTCGACCAGAACTTGTTCAACCGGAATTGGACAAGTCAGCAGCGGACTGTAAGCGATCGCTTCATGACCTCGACAGAGGCAAGGCAGCACTTCAGCCGCCACAGCGCGATTTTGCTGTAGCCGCGAGACGATCGCAGCAAGCTGAGCCGGATCAGGCTGAGTGGGGGCAATCTGCCACTGCTGACAAAACGAGGCCATATTGTCGAGGCTAATACTGTTTGGCATTCTAGCGCCTCTTGAGTTTCAAGGCGGCTGATCAGTTGGTGGATCATCGCGATCGCCTTGCGGAGGCTTACCTCGGTACAAACTTCGCAAGCTGCCTCGCGATCGAAAGCGTAAGTAGCGATAGGGACCATACGGCCCATAGCGCTTGCCCTTTTTAGTGTTGTAGACCAGCTTGTCTTCAAAATAGCCGCCGCCATCACGACTCGATTTTCCCTTGTTCGCTGCGATCGCTCGCTGTTGTGCTTCGATCGCTCGTTCTTGCTCTAGCCGTTCCGCCCATAGATTGGCAAGCAGAGCATTCCCCAAGTCTTCCTGCTCAGCTTTCGATAGTTCGTCAAGCGCCAAGTTGAACAAGCGCTCAACCGCTCGGTTGACGTTTTGGGGGCGCTCATTCGGTTCATTGGAAGTACGTCGAGGCATTGGCGTAATGGTTAGGGCGCAAAAGAATCCTGTGTTCACGAATCGATTTGCACCCTAACCACTCAATTTGCGCTTACCCCTCAAAGGCTAGATAGGCAAGTGCTACGGTATGAATGCAAGCTTTTTCGCGTGTATCATACACTTTTTGCAAGTATATGGTACGACTCTAGATTGGTCACGCAGCACGATGGCACGATTTAACCGGGACGATCCGCGACTGGCGCTGACGTTTGACGATGCAACAGTGAAGGCGCAGCTCTACGACGATGCGATCGCTGCTGGCTATTGTCGAGGGCAGGTCGCTAATTTGCAGCGCTACTTCACCGCTTTGGCGCAGCGTGAACTCGTGGTGACGCGGCCACCGAGCAAAGAGCAGCAGCAGGCGATCGCTCATGCGCTCAAGGTGGCTCAGTCGATGCTGTCGCTTCTTGAGCTAAGGCAGCTACATGACCTGATGCAGTCGCAATCCGCAGTTTGGTTTGACCTAGCAGAGCCACTAGAAAGGCTGAACCAGTCGCTAGTGAGCTTTGAGAAGATTGCTACCCTCATTGGCGATCGCTGCCCGTTTCAACTGCAATGGGACAACCAGACCTACTGTTTTTACTACGCAGAACTGTTGCCACAAGGATTTGGAATTCAGGGCTGGTGTGACGTTGCCCAGCCCAATCTGCCTGCTTCGATCGCACACAATGTTCAGCTTCAGGTAGCCGATGCCTTACCGACTGCGATCGCCATTCAGAAAGGGAAGTCTCAAGCTTGGCGCAGCAACCTGGATGAAGGACGAGTCATCTTTGAAGTGGGTCAACGTAACGTTGATGGGACAACGGGTGAAGATTGGAGCTGGGACTATCGATCGCATCCGCTCGATGTTCAAACGCATTACCGTTCTCGGCAGCGAAATCGATACCTAGAGGTGGAGCGATCGGTGTATTTTCTCGACCAAATTTGGCCGATCTTGACTTTACCCAACACGGCAATCGTCGGCAGTGACGACATCGTCGAGTGGCTACAGCAGCGAGTGATACCGCAGCAGGTCGCCCAATATCGCTGCTCCTAGTGCAACCGCATCGAAACAATTGGTTGTGGCTGAGAGCGCAGCGTGGTGGGCGAAATTGGTTTATCTTCGCATCCTATAAGTTTGTCAAAGTGAATGACTCGATCTTTACAGCGATTGGAATGATTTGCGATCGCCCGTCTTTTTCAGAGGAAGGTGTGTATAATTCTGCGAGCAGGCTGCTAACTCGCTTAAACCACAAACGATCTAGCAACGCTGTCAGATCGTTTGTACTATACAAACAGACTACCTGAGTGAAATTTAAGCAAGACCTCAGCAAAATTCGATGGAGGACTATAATGTCTAACTTTATTCAAGCTACACAGGGAAAGCAACGCGCACCCATGAACCGCACTCTCAGCTTGGATGATCAAGATAGAGCCAGATTAGCTCCTCGACTTCTAAAAGATCTTGCTTCTGCTTCCCCTTTACCGATCGGCACAATCCAAGGCGATTGTCTTGAGGTTGCTAAGCTGCTCCCTCAACAGTTTGTAGATTTGCTCGTTCTTGATCCGCCCTACAATCTCAATAAGAGTTTCAACGGGCGCAAATTCTCAAGACGAACGGTTGATGATTACTCGACTTGGCTAGATGAGGTGATTTGCACACTTAAGCCTTTGTTAAAGCAAACGGCATCTATCTACATCTGCGGCGACTGGCTTTCCTCTGCCTCAATATTCACCGTTGCTTCGTCACACTTTTTTGTACAGAATCGAATCACCTGGGAGCGAGAAAAAGGGCGAGGAGCCAAATCGAACTGGAAAAACTCCAGTGAAGATATTTGGTTCTGCACAATGTCAGAAAATTACACCTTCAACGTTGACGCAGTTAAGCTGCGTCGAAAAGTGATTGCGCCTTATCGAAATGGAGACGGCACACCGAAAGATTGGCAGGCAACGGATGATGGTAACTTCCGAGATACTCATCCTTCTAACATCTGGACAGACATCACCATTCCATTTTGGTCAATGCCAGAGAACACGGATCATCCAACGCAGAAAAGCGAAAAGCTAATTGCAAAATTGGTTCTAGCAAGCACGAATTCTGGTGATTTTGTTCTCGATCCATTTCTTGGCAGTGGCACAACTTCAGTCGTTGCGAAGAAGCTTGGGAGGAAGTATTTGGGCATTGAGTTGGACGAAGAATATAGCTTGCTTGCGGAGCGAAGACTAGAGCTTGCAGAATCCGAGCCTGAAATCCAAGGCTTTTCAGACGGCGTCTTCTGGGAGCGCAATACGCTCTCCATTCAGCAAAAAGGAGCAGCCAGTCATGCCAAGCCCAGTCGAGAGCAGCTACATCTCCTCAATCTCTGAACTGATTGCATTCTTTGAACAGTATAAACAACAGCGCTCTAGCTTCTCGAAGGACGCTGTTGTTTCTGCAACGACAGAGAAATTTAATTTGAGAAAAAATAGATCTGTTTACTACAACGATCGCTTTGCAATTCGTTTCTCCGCAGCAAGCGGCTCTTCCTTTTCAAATACGATCGCGGGACTTTCAAGGCTAAGGCTTTACGATCAGCTTCCTTTTTTTGTTTGTGTTGTGAGACCTGAAGATATTGAATTACTTTTGGCAAATTCTACTTTTCTCAAAAAAATTAGCCATAGCTCTCAAAGACTACGATTTGATAATGTATGTGGTAGTTTTTTAGGTCACGATATTCTACGAAAATATGAAGGCATTGCAAATATTCCTCAGAATTTTGAGCAGTTATTTTTGATTCACCAAGAGTTCACCTGGGAAGAAAATCTAGCTAGATTAGTTGAAGCGACTAATAACATTGTGCCAACAGGAAGTCGCTACACACCAACGCCTCAAGAGAAAAGCAACATTCTCGCGTCTGCTGATCTAGCTCACATGCTCTCAAGCAATTCTGAGTACATCTCTCTCGGTACAACTCTGAACCAACTTGTAGAAGAAAATAAAACAGCAATTTTAGAGGCAGGTAGAATCAACAATGTTAATGTGCGTGGCAATCAAATTGAACAGATTGTTACCAACGCAGCAAACTTTCATGGAGTTGAAGATCTAAGTTATACTTTGAGCTTTGGATCAAGAGTATTAATTGACATTAAAACAAAAATTCTGACGCTTGCTTCTAGCCCAAAAGGTTACAACATCGACAAAGCTCTTAAAATCTTAGGAACTGGGAACACCGTGTTTTGCTTTTTCTTCATTGGGTTGAGTCTTGAAGGGCAAGCTGTTTCTACTCGTTTAATCTCCGCATTAGATTCTTCTGTCCTCAACTCAACTAGAATTCAGTTTCATTGGGCAGGAAGAAATTCTAGAGGCGTCACACAACTTACTGGAGATTTGTCGTTCATATTTTCACCTGACCATTACGAAAATATCAACGTTGAGCAAGCCAAGAATTTTCTTCAAGAGCTGATAGCCTACGAGTAAAGAGCAAAGAAGTACCAGCGATCGAATTTTGTGTTCGCAACTACTATCAGGCTTTCACAGAACGTCTGATAGTAGTTGCTTATGTCAGCCATTCGTGTTTCATCCGACTAATTTGGAGGGTAATGATAGATAAATTGTCCTCCAATCTTGTCAGCAGTGCTAACTGCTAAGAAGCAGAAGATCGTTCACAATGAACCAGACAGTCTCATTTCCTACCTATGGACGAATATTGATGTGACAAGCACTTTTGCCCTACCAGTCCCACCCTTCAAGCTGCTGAAAGCTTGCTGTCTTCAAACTTGTAGCCAATGCCAATGAGCGTCTGCACAAAGACGGGATTAGCCGAGTCTGCCTCAATTTTCTTCCGCAGGCGAGCAACGTGCGTATCCACCACGCGATCGTCGCCAAAGTAATCGTCACCCCACAGCTTCTCGATCAGTTGAGCGCGAGTCCAAACACGCCCTGGGTAGCTCATAAATGTTGCCATCAGCTCAAATTCTAAACTGGTGAGCGTAATTTCCTCGCGCTCCGAGTGCAGATGGCGGTAGAGGATGCGGCGATCGAGGTCGGCGGTGAAGTGCTGGGTGCGATAGCTAGCCGTTTTGCCGCCCTGCCTGAGCGATCGCCGCAGCAGCGTTTGAATGCGCGTCACCAGCATCTTGTAGCTACAGGGCTTCGCCACATAGTCATCCGCTCCGGTCGAGAGACCAATGAGCTGATCGACTTCTTCGCCCTTCGAGGTCAGCATCAAAATATACGGGTCTTTCACCTTCGGCATCTGACGAATGCGGGCACACACCTCTAGCCCATTGATTCCCGGCAGCATCAAATCCAGCACAATTAAATCCGGCTGCATCTGCTGGGCCAAGGTCAATGCCGTCACTCCGTCGCGACAGCGCTGGGTGTGATAGCTCTCGCGATCTAGATACAGTGCGATCGACTTGGCGATCTCGTCTTCGTCTTCAATGATCAAAATGTCGGGCATGACTAAGCAAAGTTCAAGAGAAAGCAGTTTTTCCATCCTACTCAAGATAGAGAGCGTTCTTCAAACTAATTTGAATGACATTAACAAGTTTTAACGGTTGACGATCGCGCCTTCTAGAATAGGTTAAGGGTGAACATTTTGTTTGAAGCGTCGTTGTGGCCGTCGAGCAGTGTGGTGAGAATGCGATTAACTTTACGAGCTTGGCTGTTTGTGACCTATGTAGCCGGAGCGATTTTTGGGGTCGGGCTACCGACTGCGATTGCCTACCAATATGGAGCTTGGGCGATCGCACAGGGTCTAAATTCAGCTCCTAGCCAGAATTCGGTATCAACCGATCAAATCGTCGAGCAGTTTCATCACATCAACAACCAGGGCACAGGGCTAGCACTCGTTTGCAGTCTTGCCGTCATTGTTGTCCTAGCGCTGTGGATGTCCCAATTGATCACCGAGCCTTTGTTACAGATAGAAGCAGCCATGCAGCAAATCGCAGCAGGCAACTTGCGAGTGCGAGTGAGTCCCAGTTTGCTGCCGGAAGTCGATCGATTGGTTACGCAGCTCAATTGCATGGTTTTGAGCTTGCAAGATGCGGATCAGCAAAAACGCCAGGTGATGGGAGAACTGGTGCATGAACTCAGTACACCAGTCGCGATTATGCAGGGCTATGTCGAACCGATCGAAGATGGTATCGAGCCGTACACGCCAGAAGTTGGACGAACGCTCAGCTATGAAGTCAATCGCCTGATGCGCCTGTTGAAGACAACACAACAGCTCACACGCATGGAAGCACCATTAGCACTTCATCTCCAAGAGGTCAAGCTGATTGATCTGCTGAGATTCATCGTCAAAACGCTACAGCCACATATTCCTGCTGAGAGGCTCACACTACGGCTAAATCTGTCCTGTCTTGATCCGCACCCCGACGCGATCGTGGTGCTAGCCGATGTGGATGGATTAGAGCAGGTATTTATCAACTTGATTCACAATGCGATCGCCTATACGCCGCAAGGACAAGTCACAATTCGCGTTTGCCAGCACCAGCAAGAAGTCTGGGTGGCAATCAGCGATACGGGCATCGGCATCGCTCCGGAGGATTTGCCCTTCGTGTTCGATCGCTTTTGGCGCTCCGAGCAGTCGCGGCGACTGCGGCGTCACGGCTCAGGCTTAGGATTGGTCGTAGTCAAGCGCATTGTCGAGCTGCATCAAGGACAAGTTGAAGTCGAAAGTGAACTTGGTGTCGGAACAACGTTTCGAGTGCAATTGCCGCTGCTGACTACCGCAGCCAGCGTTAACTGACGTTTGCCTCGCCCTAGGGATTGTCAAAATCTGAGCGATCGACTTGGTGGAATAGAGACGATAACCTGCTGGGTCATTTAACCTTCATACCCTCTTAGAAAGTTGGTTTTAGCCGCAGGATACTTCTGAAGGATTTGCTCCATTGTGCGATCGGACTGTTCTCGCTCAGGCAAAGACATCGAAGCGGAAGGCAGTGTACGTGCCTCTGCGGGCACAGTCGTTGCCATAATCATCTGCTCAAACCCTGCGGGCACATAGGTATTGAGGAGTCGTACCGTTTCAGAATCGATTTGAAAAGCATGTTTCGTGCCTCGTGGAATCGACACAAACGATCCGGCAGTTGCCTTAATTGGCTGATCTTCCACAAAGAAGGTTGCTTCGCCTTCCAGAATATAAAAAGTTTCATCTGCGGCCTCATGAATGTGAGGCGGTGCTGCTGGCCCTTGTGGGATCAATTCTTCGATACAGGAATACGCTCCACTGGTATCTTCGGCAGTTGCCAGCATGATCCAAAGAATGCCCATGCCCCAATATATGCGAGCTTCAGTATTGTTGACTTCAAAAGCTTGTGGTTTGTTTTGTACGCTCATTTTGACTCTTTTACTTAAGCTGACAATGACAGCGCGATCGCCGATTGATTTTCTCGATCGAGTTCGCCTTTTTGATGAGTTTGGTGTGAACCTTATTTTCTTTAGAAATTTTGGTCTTTGCCGCGATCGCTTGCGACCTTTACGAGATTGCCGTTCTGCAAATCGCCACCTCTATTTCTCTGACAGCAGCTACATTAGTCTTGGTTGTCGAGTTGTCTGTGAGATAAATCGAATAGGCAATGCGGACTGAGCTAAGACCAATAGCTCAGCTCTAGTGCGATCGCAATTCAATCATCAGTTGAGTTGCAACTAAATTTTGGAAATCACCTCGATCGCGCTCGTCCACTGCACATCAGGATACCGATTGTTATCAAGCGGTGTATTTTGAACGCTGAACATGCTGTGTAAATACTGTTTGCCTTGCCAGCTTGGATACAATTCTTTTTCTCCTTCAGGGTTAGCCGCCCGCTCCTCTTTAGTTGAAGCGGAAAAATCTTCTAGACTTCCCATCGGGACGAGTTTGAATTCTTGCTGTTTAACGTCTTTGCCAACAGAAACTAATTCGTTCGGACTAATTTGGAAGCTGGCAATCCGCAGAATCTTTGGAATTGAGGGATCGATCGCAGCAGCGGCAGTGTAATCGGCTGTGTTGTCCATCGTCGTAAAGTCTATCTTCCAGTCAGATTTGTCTCCCCAATAACCAACGCTATAATTTTTCACACTATAAAGCGGCGTACCGTAGCTCAAAATATCGGCAAAAGCTCCATTTAAGATCGAAGTGGCAGCGATCGGCGATTGATCCAGATATTGATGGAATTCTTTTCTCAAATCGAAGTTTCTGTTTTCACCTTCAGGCAGTTTGGTAAAGTCAGAAGAATAGTCTGAGGGAATAAAGCGTGGGACATTGGCTGCGATCGCGGCATCAAGCAGTTTGGTTTGCGAATCAACGATGACATCGTGTAGTCCTGCCAAAGCTGAAACCACGCATGATGCACCTTGACAAGCTTGTTTAAGCTCCTCGGCATTCGACAGATCAACTGTAATGACCTTCGCGCCGAGTTCCGTCAGGTATTCGACTTTTTCCGGTTTGCTACCTTTACGGACGATCGCCCGAACTTCTGCCCCTCTTGCGATTAGTGCTTTGATGATGCGTTCGCCAAGATTACCTGTTCCGCCTGCGACTAAAACTGTTGGTTTCATAATGTTCTGCTTATTTAAGCTTTGTATTGGATGAACGATTGTGGCTTGAGAAATCTGCTTTTTTAAGGGGATGCAACAGTAAATGTCGCCACCAAAAGATCAATCATCTTCGCCTATCTAGAGCTTAATCAATTTAAGGATGAGAATTTATCATGTTCTTGCTGTCTTGAATGTATTGCCTCGGAGTCACACGGACTAATCGCTTGAAGTGTGAACCGAAGTGGCTTTGACTCGCAAACCCAGTTTCAATCGCGACTTGCTCGATCGACCACTGCCTTCTGAGCAGCCGCTTTGCCCGCAAAATTCGGACTTGAATCTGATAGGCGTGCGGCGGCATTCCAAATATTTTGCGAAACGATCGATTGAGATGAAAGGAACTCAAGTTTGCGACCCGTGCTAACTGCTTCAATGAGATCTCTTGATCGTAATGATCTTCTAAATAGGCTCGAACGCGATCGACAGGCTGACGTTCTTCTCCTAGCTTGATCAAGCCAGGTGGATTCTCTGCACAGCGCAGAATTAATTGTGCTAAAAAATCCAGCATTAATGCTTGTTGTTCAAGCTGAGAAATGGGTTGCTCTAAGGCTTGATGAACTTGAATAATTTGTGTATTCAAGGCAGAGTTGTGGACTAGCGGCAGCGGAAAAAATGGAAGATCAATTTGGTGTCCTGCCACTTCGATCGCGACCTGTTGCAGTAAATCTGCACCAATTCGTAAGCCTCGAAATGTGCAGTCTTGAGTGCTTGAAGAATTAGCGTCATGTGCTTCTCCAGGTTGCGTCACCACCAAGATGTCCGATGGAACACTATGCGTTTCGCCCCGGTAGTTAAACTGCCAGCCGTCACCCTGCCGAATGCCAAGCTCTAGTTCTTCGTGAAAATGTCGGGGCAGTGAATAGTCTTTAGAAACACCATGTACCAGCTCGATCGATTGCAGATGCTGCGATCGCCAAACTCTAGTGTTGAATGAATTTGCTGTCATCATTTGAGGAAGCTGCTTGAAAGGACGTTTGAAAAGTCAGAATTGCCATAAATGATTGAGTCGTATTCGCAGTCATATATTCCTCACGTTCCCTGTTCAACAGCCGCTTCTCGCAGTCGCTCCACATCGCGAATCGGTGGCGCACCAAACAGCCGCTTGTATTCTCGGTTGAAGTGCGAGGCGTCGTCATAACCGACACGGTAAGCCGCAGTGGTTGCGTCCAGGTTTTCCCCCAGCATCAGCCGACGCGCTTCTTGGAGCCGCAGTTGCTTCTGGAACTGTAAGGGACTCATGGCCGTGACCGACTTGAAGTGATGGTGGAAGCCTGAGACGCTCATGCCAAGCTCACGTGCGATCGTTTCAATGCGAAGCGGCTGATTGAACTCTTTGCGAAGTCGATCGATCGCTCTCGCAATATGGTGAGTGTAGCCACCCAGAACGGCAATCTGACGCAGTCGATCTCCTTGCGCTCCGATCAGCAGTCGGTAAATGATTTCCCGCTTAATCAGCGGTGCGAGCACATGAGCTTCAGCAGGAGAATCGAGCAGCCGGACGAGCCGCACCACAGCATCCAGCAGATTGGCATCCAGCGGACTCACATCGATCGCTTTTACAGTGGCGCGACTGCGAGACGAAAAATGCCCCGCCTCCACCATGACTGAGCCAACCAGAGTAGGGTCGAGATCGAAGCGCAGGCTGAGGAACGGTTGCGCCGGGGACGCTTCCAGGATTTGGCTGGCGATCGGCAGTTCAACCGTTGCCAGCAGATAGTGCATCGGGTCGTACTGGTAGCGATCGCCCCCTAGAAGAACTTCTTTGCTGCCCTGAGCAATCACACAAAAAGCAGGGATAGAGACACTATGCAGGCATTCCGAAGGCGAGGAGAAGCGGTTAAAGTGCAGCCCTTTGAGCGGCTCGATTGTGCCATCTTGACCGATCGCCTGGGCAATGCATTCGATCAGTTCGTCTCGGTTGGCTTGCGCTCTGTCTGCCTCGCGCTTGGCCTGCGGGTCGTGGGTGAAATCTCGATCGAACATTTCACTGGGTTTTGCAGCATTCATCGATAAGTTTGCAGGATTGTACAACGATCCTAGACGATCGTTCTATGACTTGCCCGTAAAAGTCTCTAACATGAAACTAAAGCAGTGAGGAACGATACCAATTTTTTGCAAACTTTCTAGACTTTTATACAAGAAGTAAAGTCCGGTTAATTCAGCGAGCGTCTTGCCGACTGACAACCCACAATGACATCAAGGCTAACCCTAGTTCCTGAAAAATTCCTGTCCCGATCGATAGAGCAAGCGATCGCTGCCCAGCTTCTACAACGGGATGATCAAACCTCACTGGTATGAGTCAAGAAAATGGACATCAAACGAAGTGGCTCCCAGCCTTCTACCAAAGGATCGATCGACTATTTCACGGGCACGGTTCGCATTGACCCGTTATTCCAGGCGCATGATCCAGCCCGCAGCTCTGGCGCTCTGGTCACGTTTGAGCCAGGGGCGAGAACCGCATGGCACACTCACCCGTTGGGACAGACTCTGATCGTGACGGCGGGCTGTGGCCTGGTACAGCGTTGGGGTGGATCGATCGAGCCAATTCGACCGGGAGACGTGATTCAGTTTGCGCCCGGTGAAAAGCATTGGCACGGAGCCACACCGACGACAGCCATGACGCACATTGCCATTCAAGAAGCGATCGACGGCAAACCCGTAGATTGGCTGGAACAGGTCAGCGACGAGCAGTACGAAGGCCGATCTGAGTATTGACTCAAGCAGACAAGATGAAAATCAGCATAAAAACCAAAGGTAAGGAATGCAACTATGAATAAAGTTTGGTTCATTACAGGCGCTGGCAGCGGGATCGGCACCGGAATCGCCAAGGCAGCATTGAAAGCGGGTGATCGTGTTGTTGCAACTGGAAGAAACCTCGACAAAGTGCGAAGTGCCTTAAGCGATGTTGCTAGCGAGAATCTTGCCTTTGTCCAGTTGGACGTTGCCGACGAGAGACAGGCGAAAACGGCGATCGAAGCGGCAGTGAAACAGTTCGATCGCATTGACGTGTTGGTGAACAATGCGGGCTACAGCCTGCTGGGTAATTTTGAAGAGATGACTATGGCCGACATCGACAGCCAAATGTCTACAAACTTCTACGGCGTGGTGTACGTGATGCGCGCCGTGCTGCCGATCATGCGTCAGCAGCGATCGGGTCACATCATCAACCTCAGCTCGATGGCGGGCGTGATCGGGTTCAAGCACTGCGCCGCCTACGCCGCATCGAAGTTCGCGATCGAGGGACTTTCGCTGTCAGTCGCACCAGAGGTTGAGCGCTTCGGTATCAAGATCACGCTGGTTGAACCGGGCTTCTTCCGCACCGAACTGCTGGACGCGCAGAACGCCAAATGGTCTAGCCAGGCGATCGAAGATTATGCCGACGAAGCCAACGCCCAAGAGACGTGGTCAGTCTACAACGGCACGCAGCAGGGCGACCCAGCGAAGCTGGGCGAGGCTCTCGTCAAAATTGCAGCCCTGCCGAACCCGCCAAAGCAGTTCTATGCGGGCAGTGATGCTGTCGCATCGATCAAGCCAGCTCTAGAGTCCCGCCTGCAAGAGATCAAAGACCACGAGGCGCTTTCCAAGTCTACAGACGGAAATTTCTAGCACACTCATCATTTAGGAGCATCAATCCATGTACAACGCCAAAGCTTACTCTGCTGCCAGTGCGACCGCACCACTCGCGGCTGACTCGATCGAGCGGCGCGATTTAACCGAAACCGATGTTCAAATCGAAATCCTCTTCTGCGGCATCTGTCATTCTGACCTGCATATGGTGCGAGACGAGTGGGGCGGCGCGGTTTACCCGATCGTGCCCGGTCATGAAATCGTCGGTCGCGTCACACAAGTCGGTTCAGCAGTGACGAAGTTCAAGTTCGGCGATCAAGTCGGAGTGGGCTGCATGGTCGATTCGGATGGAACCTGTCGCCAGTGCAAAGAAGGGTTTGAGCAGTTCTGCCCGAACATGACCCTCACCTACAACTCCCCAGATAAGCACTTGGGCGGCGTCACCTATGGCGGCTACTCGGATAGCGTCGTTGTCGATCAGCGCTTTGTGCTGCGCGTTCCCCCGAATCTCGATCTGGCTGGCGTTGCACCGCTGTTGTGTGCAGGCATCACCACGTATTCGCCGCTGCGTCACTGGGGAGCCATCGAAGGTAAGAAGGTCGGCGTAGTTGGTCTTGGCGGTTTAGGGCACATGGGCGTGAAGTTAGCTCATGCAATGGGAGCGCACGTGGTTGTCTTCACTACGTCTGAGGGCAAGAAGGAAGACGCACTCCGCATTGGTGCTCACGAAGTCGTGGTTTCCCGCAATCCCGATGAGATGCAGCAGCACATGGGTAGTTTCGACTTCATTCTCGATACGGTTGCTGCCGATCACGACATCAACGCCTATCTCAATCTACTGGCTCGTGACGGGAATCTTACCCTGGTCGGCGCACCCCCGAAGCCGCTGGAGGTCGCGGCATTTAGCTTGATCATAGGGCGTCGATCGCTCTCTGGCTCAAACATTGGCGGCATTGCGGAAACGCAGGAGATGCTTGACTTTTGCGGCGAACACAACATCACCGCTGATGTCGAAGTCATTCCGATTCAGCAGGTGAACGAAGCCTACGATCGCCTCCTCAAATCTGATGTGAAGTACCGCTTTTCGATCGATATGGCCTCTCTCAAATCTGCATAACTGGGAGGACTCGAAGAACGATTCGTAGGAGAGGAAGTGTGAATACCGCCCGCTTAGAAGCGTTCAGTGATGGTGTCTTTGCGATCGCCATCACTCTGCTAGTCCTCGAAATCAAAGTGCCGCCACCCGACACAGTGCTTGGGGCGGAACTTCTCCAGCTCTGGCCGTCCTACCTTGCCTACGTGGTGAGCTTCCTGGTGATCGGCGCAATCTGGATCAACCATCACGCCATGTTCCACCACATCGTCCGCGTGGATGGAACGCTGCTGCTGCTGAACATCCTCAACCTGATGCTGATTGCATTTCTGCCGTTCCCCACTGCTGTCCTCGCTGAAGCGTTTCACCGGGGCGTGGACGAGTCGATCGCCGCTGCGTTCTACGGTGGCATCTTGACTGTCCTCGGTATCTTCGTCAATGTCATGTGGCGGTATGCGGCGCGTGACGGTCAATTGCTCAGTCCCCACATCACGGCAACCAAGATACAGAAACTCGATCGGCAGTTTCTGATTGGGCCAATTACTTACGCGATCGCCACTCTAATCGCGCTGGTCTTTCCCTGGCTGGCAGTGCTGCTCTTCATCGTCCTCAACCTCTTTTATCTGTGGCCTCGCTGGGGTCATAAGACCGCTCAATCCGGCATTGATGACCCTGAAATGAGCCGCGATCGCAGCGAAAACGACTAACAACGATGAGGTCGATTGACAGCAAATACGATCAATTCCACATCAACGGAAAAAACAAGAGAAATCATGCAGAAAGTTGTTCTAAACAACAAGTTGGAAATGCCCATTTTGGGATTTGGTGTCTTCCAGATGAGCGATCTGGAGGCGTGTGAAAGAAGCGTCTCGGACGCGATCGAAGTTGGCTACCGTCTGATTGATACGGCAGCGTCTTACGGCAACGAAGCAGCCGTTGGCAAAGCCATCCAAAAAAGTGGCGTGGCGCGGAACGAGATTTTCGTCACCACCAAACTCTGGGTTCAGGATGCGGGTTACGAAAGCACTAAGCAGGCTTTTCAACGATCGTTGGACAATCTGAGATTGGATTACCTCGACCTGTATCTGATCCACCAGCCCTACGGCGATGTTTACGGTGCGTGGCGGGCGATGCAAGAGTTGTATCAAGAGGGTCGCGTTAAAGCGATCGGTGTGAGCAACTTCTATCCCGATCGGCTCGTAGACTTCATCATCCACAACGAAGTGGTTCCGGCAGTCAACCAAATCGAAACCCACCCCTTCCACCAGCAGATCGAAACCCAGAAGTTTCTGAAGGAAAACAACGTCCAGATCGAAGCGTGGGGACCGTTCGCTGAAGGCAAAAACAACATCTTCCACAACGATGTTTTGCTGTCCATTGCCGGAAGACACGGCAAAAGCGTGGCTCAGGTCGTCCTGCGCTGGCTGACGCAACGCGGCGTGGTGGCGATTCCCAAGTCGGTTCGCAGGGAACGGATGGCCGAAAACTTCAACGTTTTTGACTTCGAGCTAAGCGCCGACGACATGAACGCAGTTGCGAGTTTGGATAGCAAGCAAAGCGCTTTCTTCGACCACCGTGATCCTGCGATGGTGAAATCGTTGGGCACCAGAAAAATCCATGACTGAGCCGATCTAAAACCAATCAAAGAGGAAAACAATGCAAAAACGCAAACTTGGCAACAGCAACTTAGAAGTCTCAGCGATTGGGCTGGGCTGTATGGGCATGAGCTTTTCCTATGGGCCGCCCAAAGACACGCAGGAAATGATCGCTCTGCTGCGGGCGGCGGTCGATCGCGGCATTACATTCTTTGACACCGCCGAAGTTTACGGCCCGTTTTTGAACGAAGAGTTGGTGGGCGAAGCGCTGGCTCCTTTTCGGGGGGAAGTCGCGATCGCGACTAAGTTCGGGTTCAAACCTGCTTCCAACGGCGAATCAAGATGGAGTGAATTGGACAGCCGACCCGAACACATCAAGCAGGCGGTAGAGGGTTCGTTGAAGCGCCTCAAGGTGGAGGCGATCGACCTGCTCTATCAGCACCGGGTTGATCCAAATGTGCCGATCGAAGACGTGGCAGGAGCAGTCAAGGATCTCATTGAGGCAGGGAAGGTGAAACACTTTGGACTTTCTGAAGCAGGCGTGCAAACGATCCGTCGCGCTCATGCAGTCCAGCCGATCACTGCCCTCCAGAGCGAATACTCGCTGTGGTGGAGAAAGCCTGAAGCGGAAGTCATCCCAACCCTGGAGGAACTTGGCATCGGCTTTGTCCCCTATAGCCCACTCGGTAAGGGCTTTCTCACAGGTGCGATCGACGAGACCACAACCTTCGACAGTTCCGACTTCCGTAGCACTCTACCTCGCTTCACACCGGAGGCGCTCAGGGTAAATCAGGCCTTGATTGATCTGCTTGGCAGTATTGCAGAACAAAAGCAAGCGACTCCAGCTCAGATTGCGATCGCTTGGCTGCTTGCCCAGAAGCCCTGGATTGTCCCGATCCCAGGCACGACCAAGCTGCATCGCTTAGACGAAAACATTGGAGCAGTCTCCGTCGAACTCACGCCCGATGATCTGCGCGACATTGGTCATGCTGCCTCTCAAATTACAGTGCAGGGCGATCGCTACCCCGAAAAGCTGGAGCAAATGACGGGTCGCTAAACGACACCTATCGTTCTGAAACACAAAGCTGAAAGGATAAAGCAATGACACAAGACAACGCAAAGATTGCGCTAGTGACCGGATCGAGCCGAGGACTGGGCAAAAATACTGCTCTGGCGTTAGCCAAAAAAGGGGTCGGTGTGATCGTGACCTATCGCAGCAATGAGGCGGAAGCAAACAGCGTTGTTGCTGCGATTACCGAAATGGGCAGTCAAGCCGTTACACTGCCACTCGATGTGTCAGATATTAAAAGCTTCGATCGCTTTGTTGAACAACTCAAGCAGTCACTCCAAACGACCTGGCAGACTGAGCAATTTGATTTTCTCATCAATAATGCGGGCATTGGGATTAATAAGCCGTTTGCCGAAACGACTGAGGAAGACTTTGATCAGTTGATGAATATTCAATTCAAGGGCGTTTTCTTCCTCACCCAGAAGCTCCTGCCCTTGATCAAAGACGGCGGACGGATTGTAAATCTCTCGTCGGGTCTGGCGCGATTTACGCTACCGGGCTACTCAGCGTATGCCAGCATGAAGGGCGCGATCGAGGTTTTGACTCGATACCTGGCGAAAGAGTTGGGACAGCGGCAAATCACAGCGAACGTGATTGCTCCAGGGGCGATCGCCACTGATTTTGGGGGTGGCGTGGTGCGAGACAATCCAGAAGTTAACAAGTTTATTGCGTCACAAACGGCTTTAGGTCGCGTGGGTGAGCCGGATGATATTGGCGGTGCGATCGCCGCTTTGCTATCAGACGACAATCGATGGGTAAACGCCCAAAGAATTGAAGTTTCTGGCGGTCAGTCGATTTGATTTGCACCAACGATAAATCGTTTTAGAATCAGAGGCAAACGATCCTCGATCTGTCCAATTTTCTTTCGTGCATTGCGCTAATCGCGGTCATTTAAGCCGTTCTAGCAAAGGTAAGAAAGCGTTGGCGAACACGGCTGCTTGAGTGCGATCGCGCACACTCAACTGCTTGAGAATATGCGTGATGTGATTTTTCACGGTTCGCTGTTCGTCCTGAGATGTAGAGCCTTTCCCCAATCTCTCGATTGCTTGCCCCGCGACAATCAGGCTCAAAACTTCGCGTTCGCGAGCGGTTAATCCTGTCAGTTCCGGCAGGAGACAAGCGGGTGACGGTTCTACTGTTTGGGTGAAGGCGATCCCTTCGGAGTTGCGCTATGCGCTAAGCGCCTTTTCGATCAGTCCTGGGTCAAGCTGCATGTAACCTTTTGGGCTGTTTGCAGTCGCACCTACTGGGCGGTTGGCTCATCCAAATTGAGAGCTTCAGCACTCAGCTTGTTTAGCTCTTTGATTTTGCTCGGTTCAATTCCGATTTGCCGTACAAAGTCCTTGAGGTCATCAGCGATCGCTCAGTCGTACAGCCTCAGCCACTTTCAGCTTTCCATGTCAACCTCGCGTTTCACGTTAAGACTGTGGTGAGGCAAAATAGGAAATTTTCGGCAATCTATAGGAAAATCTATGGCAAAAGCCGAATAAGCAAGCAAATTGCGGCAGTATTGAGAAGCAGCGATACGCTGCCTTTGGGCGCAAGCTGCATCTAGTCCAGCATTCGACCGAATGCTCAAGTGTAGCCACTAGACCATGCAAATATCTTAACCGGGCATTGAGTTTCACTCGGTTGGAGGCTGCTGCTTGCAGGCAAGCTCCCAAAATTCCGTTTCAGCAGCTTGGGCTTCGGCAGCCTGAGTGTAGCGGTGCAGAACTGCATCAGACTTAATGCC
Source organism: Microcoleus sp. FACHB-1515 (assembly GCF_014696105.1). Taxonomy (GTDB): domain Bacteria; phylum Cyanobacteriota; class Cyanobacteriia; order Elainellales; family Elainellaceae; genus JAAUTJ01. The sequence continues at coordinate 26,763 of NZ_JACJPO010000078.1, read as the reverse complement.
CATGATGGTCTTGACATGATAAGGATTGAGGCGCTGTGCTACGAGGTTCGTGCCAAAGGTGTGCCGCAATTGGTGGGCATGAACTTTGATGCCCGTGTCCCGCTCGATCGCCTGCATAACGCTGTGAATTCCGGCATAGCTCAAGCGATCGCCTGCATTGCGCCGCGAGTGTGATAGAAACAAAGGACGATCGGGTTGCAATGCCTCCCCTTGGTGCGATCGCCATTCCAAATAGTTGTTCAGGTGAGTTTGCGTATGCGGGTAGAGCGGAACCGATCGACTCGTATCGCGCTTGTCGTGTTCAACCGTAAGCCGCTTGCCATCGTAGTCTTGCAGGTCAAGACGCGAGACGGAACTAGCACGTAAACCTTGCCCCAGAACTGAGAGCAAAGCGATGTTGCGCTCCGGTAGCGAACTCGTCGCGGCCCAAGTGTAAAGCTGCGAGACAAGCTCATCGCTCAGGTTGTCTGCCTTCGGCTCTGGCAGCTTCGGCACTTGCACTTCCAGGGTGGGATCAAACTCGATGTATCGGCAGTTTACCAGCCATCCGAAAAAGGTTTTGAGTGTGCCCAGCTTGCGGACAACCGTAGCATCCGAGTAGTAGCGCTCTCCGGTTTCGCCGTTGATTCTCAGCAAATAGGTTTTGTACTGGGCGATCAGTCGAGGGGTCAGGTCTACCCAAGCGATTGGTGTCCAGTCAAGGAAGCACTGCAAGTCTTGCCGATAGGCTCTTCGGCTGTGGGGGTTGAGCGATCGCGCCTGAAGAAATTCGTCAACCCGAAGCTGCCTTAAATCTGTTGGCAGTATGGGCTTCGATCGAGCTTGCGAGGCAGAAGTAGGAAGCGGATGGATAAGACGAGGAACCGGATCAGGTAAAGGCATAATGAGGACTGGTTATTGAAAGAGTGTTCTCAATTTGCTGATTTTGCAGCGGGAGTTGATAGGGACCGCGATCGAAATCAATCAGGTAGTCGCACTTCGCCTAGCCTTTTTCAAGCAATCGCTCCATCTCAGCTAGCAGTTTTTCGAGCTTTTTGCGTTTGCCTGGATCAGTCCAGACCTTAGCCTGCTTCAACTGCCTGGGCACCGCGACCAGACGTTGCGGCAAATCGATCGGTTTCTCAATTCGCACAGGCCGCAGAGCCTTAACTTTTTCTTGAAGCTGATCGAAAGATAGTTCCTGCTCGGTTGCCTCTTGCAACAGTTGTTGCTGCAAGTCGGCATCCTTCACTTTGAGAATTTCATTGACTTTAGTATAGTGCAGTTTGCCTTGCTGTAAGACAGTTTGCACCTCGTCAGGTAGCCGCAGCAAAGGCAGACGATGCTTGCGGAAACTTTCTGGCGAAAGTCGTCCAGCAATCTCAAAGACGTCTTCTACAATTGCCCAATCTTCTTTACGGACAACGTTGGACGTAAGGCCGCGCTTCTCATTTGCTGCCTGATTGAGCAGGCTGACGACTTCGGCTTGCGATCGCCCCAAATGCCTCATCAGCATTTTCATCATCGCAGCCGTTTCTTCCCAAGCATTCAGGTCGCTGCGCTGAAGGTTGCTGATCGATTTGATATCATCGGCTGTCTGGTCATCAATTTCAAAAATTCGTACCAGAACCAAGTCAAGTTCTGCTCGTTCAGCCGCTCGATGACGCTTTTCGCCCGCGAGCAGATCATACTCGTCCACTGTTCCAGGCCGCCTACGAACGGATAACGGATCGATCATGCCAACCGATCGCATGGACGCAGCCATGTTGTCTAGTTCGGTTTCATCAAAGTAGCGGCGGTCTTGGTCGAGATCACGGTGGATTTTAGTGCGTGCCACCCAAAGTACTTCAGCTTGGCTGGGAGCGGCGATCAGATCTGGGGGAGCGATCGGATCTGGGGAAGCGATCGCTTGAGGAAGCGGAGCGGGCAAGGCAGCAGGCTCAACAGACACCGCCTCCGACTCTTTGCGAATCGTCTGCATCAAGCCGCTGAAGCGATTTGGTTTTTTGATGTCAGCCACCGTAAATCTCCTTGCCAATATCACAGTAGTCTTTCCAAGCCGTCTTTGCTCGCTGGTCTTTCACGTTCTTGACAATCGTGCCCTGATTGGCCGCCTTCTGGAAAGCGACCGCCTCTCGGATCTTGCCCTTGAACAGCGGAAATTCCATTTGTTCAAGAAACTCCCGTGCTTCTTCGCCTTCGCGTCGAGGAGGGGGATGAATGCGCGTAAGCAGAACACAATACTTGTCGGCTTTCAGTTTCTTGAGTAACTCGACAGTCTGAATCAGCGCGTCGAGCGAGAGTGAGTCAGGCGTGGTTGGCAGAACCAGCACGTCGCAACCGTCTACAATTTCCTTCATTTCCTCTTCCTCCGCGCTCGCCTCGGTATCAATTACAAAATGCTCGATTCCTCGGCTATATCGCGCAGCCTGATTGACACCAACCACTTTGAAGGGAAGCCCATCTTGCTCCATGCCTCGTTCTGCCCAGCGCGTTGCCGAGCGGTTGGGGTCTCCATCAATCAATAGTGTTGTTCCTTGTAGTTGCAGGTAGGCGGCAAGATGAATCGCCGTAGTCGTCTTGGCAACACCGCCTTTCATCGAGGCAGTCGTAATAATCATGCGGTGCGCTCCAGCTAAAACTACCGACTGGGGCAGCTACGTCCAACGTTGGACGTAACGTGAATTCAAATTATAGTTATACCCGAACGAGGAACCACAATAGTGAAATTTCTGAAGCAGCGATCGAAATTAGCATCAATCATCCAATCACTCCTACTCAATCGCCAAACGAAATGGGGCTTTCAAGTGCGATCGCATCCCTCAACTTTGAAGCAATCATCAAGCAGGCCAGTGAACTACATATTGCTTCGATAGGGACAGACTCGTCCTCCGGGAGTTTGAAGAAATTTTGGGAATGCTTGAAGTAGATCGCCTACCAAACTCACAGCATTCCCAAGCATGAGCCGGACTTTGTACCTCACTTCAGCATTTAGCGATGCAGTACGAGAAATTGCGGCAGCGCCGAATTTGAGAAGCGTTACGGCAACTCCCCAAGCGGCTCGACTATTTGATCAGCCGCATTGCAGCCTTAAGCAACTCGCGCAAGAAATTTGTCAGCGGCACGGGCTGCATATTGCCTCCGCGATCGCCAGCCATCGCAGTTTAAGCAGCACTATCCGCAAGCAGTCACCCACGATCGACGTGGCAGGCATGGCTGAGCGCATCCAGCCAGCGATCGCCACCATTTTGCGCTCTGGAGTTTCACTTCAAGCGCTTGCAGCAAGAACTTCTGAGCGCATTCGATCGCTGGCAGAATTGGCGATTGCCTATCAAGCTCAACTCCAAGCAGCTAGCCTGATCGATCCAGCAGAACTACTTTGGCGAGCGACTGATCTCATACAAGAGCAGGATTGCCAGCAAATTTGCGTCTACGGCTATGTGCAGCCGCGCTGGGACGAACTGGCGTTTCTCGATGCGATCGCCGCTGACGGTAGCGTCCTGTTTTTACCTTGTGCCGGATCGAGTGATGTGGACAATCAGCAGACAATCGCCTGGTTACAGCAGCGGGGCTGGGCGATCGAACCGCTTTCGGGAGCAACAAGCACTCCGGCTCAGCAGCGTTTTTTGCAGCAAACGGATATGCCGTTGGCCGCCATTCAAGCTCAGGTCTACGACAATCTCGAAGCAGAAGTGCGCGGTGCCTTGGCGCAGGTGAAACAGCTTCTGCATCAAGGTGGCGCGGCGGCTGACATCGTGCTGGTGGCGCGAGATGATGCCTTTTACGGCTCGACGCTGTTGGATGTTGCTTGGGAATATGAAATTCCAATTCGGGCGCTGTACGCTGTGCCTCTGCACGAAACTCGTTTGGGTGCGTGGCTGCAACTGCTGATTGAAGTTGTGCAGAGCGATTTTGCTTTTGAAGCAACCGCAAAGCTGCTGAACCACGTCTTGTCTGAAGCGCTGCCGGATGAGACTTGGGCGATCGCCAGACGCAGCCATCCGCAGGGGCGATCGGCCTGGGAACGGTGCGGCGTCGATTTGACCATGCTCGATTGGCAGCGGCAAGACACTCGCGAAAACTGGGTAGAGCGACTGCAACTTGCCCTAAAAGCGTTTAACTTGCGGCAGCGGTGCAGGCGATGGCCGCGTGAAATGCTGGCCTATTACAAGCTGCAAGCTGGACTTGTCGAACTGGCTCAGCCAGAAGCCGATCGCCTGACGCTAATCGAATTTACAGAAGAAATTGCCATCTTGCTTTCGCTGCTCACCGTTCCAGCCCAACCGGGACGAGGCGGCGTTGAACTGCACACTCCTCTTTCAGTCATGGGCGCTCAGTATCGTCACGTGTTTGTGTTGGGCATGGCAGAAGGAATGCTGCCTGCGATCGTGCGAGATGATCCGGTGCTGGACTTCTATGAGCGTCAACAACTGATCGCGCAGGGGTTCCGCTTCGACGATGCTGCCGCAACTGCCCGACGAGAAACGCTGTCTTTTTATGCCCTGCTGGGAACGGCGATCGACAGGCTAACGCTTTCTTACCCCAAGCTGATTGAAGACGCGGCAGTTCTGCCCAGTCCCTATCTAGCTCGGCTCAAACTCCAGCCATCACGTTCTAGCCTACCAATTGCCAGCCGCGAAGAGATGCGATCGATCCAGCTTCAGCACGGCAACTTACTCGAAGATGACGTTTTACCCAGTGCAATCCGTGCGTGGACAGTTGAGCAGCGGCGAGAGCGATCGACCACATGGGATGAATTTGACGGCATTGTGGGGCAGGCGATCGATCCTGCCGATTGGGTGTTTAGCGCTTCTCAACTAACAGCTTTGGGACACTGCCCATTCAAGTGGTTTACTCGCTACCTGCTGAAGCTGCGAGACGCAGAGGAAGCAGAAACAGAACTCAGTCCTTCTCTGCGCGGACGGCTGTATCACAAAGCGCTCGAAGTTGCGTTTCGCCAGCCGATCGAAGCTGGTGATGTTCGCCAGCAGATCCTCGATCGCCTCGATGCCGCTTTTGAAGCTGCCGAGATTGAAGTTTCGCTCCCTCCCCTTCCAGCTTGGTCTGCCCGCAGGCAGGAACATCTAATCAAGCTGCGACGGGCGATCGCGGCTTCAGATTTTCTACATCCAGACGCAACCGTGATTGCCCAGGAGCAAGCTTTCACCGCAACCTGGTTCGGCCTCAATGTTCAAGGCGTGATCGATCGCGTTGATGAGAGCGAAAACGGTCTGATTTTTCTCGACTACAAAACAAGTTCCAGCCCGCCGATCGGAGCCAAAGATGCCGCAGGCAAGGCAACGTTCGACCTGCAATTACCGCTCTACGTTCAAGCTGCCGCCTCGCTGTTTCCCGATCGATCGCCGCATCACGCCTACTACTACTCGCTCACCAAGGGAAAAACCTTGCAGCGCGTCACGATCGATGAACCTGCACTGCAAGCATTTGTCGATCGCGTCAAACAGCACTTGCAGCAGGGACACTACCCCGTCCACCCCGATCGCGATCGAGCCGCCTGCAAATACTGCTCGATGGATTTGGCCTGTCGGGGCGGCAGCAGAATTAAGCGCAAAGGAGAATTCGCATGAGCCTGACTGAACAGCAGCAGCAAGCCGCTCATGCGGAAGCAAGTGTGGCCGTCACAGCCGGAGCAGGCACGGGCAAAACGCATATGCTCGCCGAGCGCTATTTGTTTCATCTGCGGCAGGGCTACAGGCCGCTCGAAATTGTGGCAGCAACCTTCACCGAAAAAGCCGCCTCCGAATTGCGATCGCGCATTCGAGCCTTGGTTGCTCAGCAGCTACCGCAGCGATCGGATTTGCTCGCTGAGCTAGAAGCCGCCCAAATTACCACACTCCACGCGATCGCCGCTCGTGTCTGCCGCGAACATCCCACAGCCGCCAGCGTCCCTTTCAGCTTTGGAATGCTCGATGAAATCGACAGCCAGCTTTGGCAGGCCGAACAGCTTGCGATCGCCCTCGATCGATTGCCGCTTGAACTTTATGCCCAGATTCCTCATTCGCAGATGGCAGAAGCGCTACAGGCAATGCTCGACGATCCGATCGCGGCTGAATATGCCTTGAAGCACGATTGCAGCACTTGGGCAGATCTCGCCGCGCAAATACGCCAAAATGCGCTGATGGAACTGCGGCATCATTCCGTCTGGCGCTCGGCAAAATCAACGCTTAACGCTCATGAAGGTGCAGCAGGTGACAGTCTAGAGAACAATCGTAGACTTGCAGTTGGGGCGATCGAATCGATCGAGCAGTCCAGCCAAATTGAATTCAGCTTGCAGACGATTCGAGACCTGAATTTGCGCTCCAAAGGCAGTGCGAAAAACTGGCAGGCGGGCCCACAGGCATTTGTGCAGGAAAGCCTAAAGGCGCTCAAAACTCTTGTTCAAAAAACGCTGGAGCGTCAATTGATTACGCTGCAATTAGGAGAAGCAGACGATCGCTTATCAATCTGTCTGTCCGCACTGCGGCAAGCCTTTCAGCTTGTGCAGAATTTTCTCAATGCGGCAAAGCAGCGCAGGCGCATTCTCACTTTTGCCGATCTCGAAGTGGGAGCGCTCAAAGCCCTGCGGAATCCTCAAGTTCGTGACTACTACGCCCGCCGCTGGAAAGTCTTTTTGATTGACGAGTTTCAAGACACCAATCCGGTTCAGGCCGAACTGCTGCAAATCTCGACCGCTGCCACCTATTTGACAATCGTGGGCGATGTTAAACAGTCGATCTACGGATTTCGGCGAGCGGATGTCGAGGTGTTTCAGCAGTTTCGCGATCGCATCGTTTCAGGGGATGGTTTGGCAGTCGGTTTGGCGCAAAGCTTCCGCACCCATCACGGCCTGATTGGTCAGGTTAACCAAATCTTTGCGCCCGTTCTAGCGAACCTGCACCAAAACCTCACCGCCCACCGTCAGCAAGTTCCTCACCTTGCACCGCATCTGCGCGTTTTCGCAATTCAGGCTGAGCCAGCAATCAACAAGCCGCAGCGTCAGCAGGCCGAAGCGCTCCACATTGCCCAAACGCTCAGGCAAATGCTCGATCGCGGCACAATGATTCACGACAAAGCCAGCGATCGCCTGCGTCCAGTCGAATACCGAGACATTGCGATTTTGTCACGCACTCGCGAACCGCTGGCACTGTATGGCGAAACGCTACAAGCGCTGGGAATTCCCGCTGTTGAAACGGGAGGCGGCGATTTGCTGGCAACGCGCACGGCCAAAGATGGACTCGCACTGCTGCGGTTTTTAGCCGATCCGAAAGACGATTTGGCGCTGATTGCTGTCCTCCGCAGTCCGTTTTTCGCGATCAGCGATCGCCTGCTGTTTGAGGTGATGCAGGCTGAGAGAACGTCGAACGCTGTTTGGTGGCAGCGAATTCGATCAAGCCATGCGCCCGAACTCGCTTTCCCGATTCGAGTGTTCAGTCAGCTATTGGGCGATCGACAAGCAGAATCGCCCAGCCGCCTGCTGCAAATTGCCGATCGGCTCACGGGCTATACTGCCGTGATTACCAACTTGAGCGGGGGCGATCGTCGTTTGGCCGACTGGCGCGGACTGCGAGAACTCGTTGGCAAACTAGAGCGCCGCAATCTCGATTTGTTTGGCGTGGTGCGCCAGTGCAAACAGCTTGTTCAAGCCGCGATCGAAGTGCCCCGCCCGACACTAGAAGCGCAAGCTGTCGCACTGATGACTATCCACGCCGCAAAGGGGCTGGAATGGCCGATCGTCGTAGTGCCCGACTTGACTCGCGCTGCCGCCTCCGATTCGCCTGCCATCTACTTTGACCCGAAAGTCGGTGTGGCTTTAAAAGCGCTAGAGACAGAAGATTCACAGCCCGTCCTTTACCGCCACCTCAAGCAGTTAAGACAGCAGCGCGAAGCGGCAGAAGCCAAGCGAGTCCTTTATGTCGCCCTCACCAGAGCCAGAGATCACCTGCTCCTGACGGCAGCAGATAGCACAGGCGGCGGACTAGAAATTCTGCGTCCCGGCTTGGCTGTGGCAGGTATTGAAATTGTTGCAGTTCCCTTCTCGGCTGAAGCAGCCCTGCCCGTTTTGCCACCCGACCCGCTTCCACCCGCCCAGCCAACACAACTGCTGCTCGGCGCGATCGCTCCGGGCTTGTCTGACCTGCCCGTCACTGCGCTCAGCGACTACGCACTCTGCCCCAAGCGCTTCCAGTTTCGCTATGTGGACGGACATCCGGGTGCAGGAGAAGGCAGCAGCGCGGCTCGTCGCGTCGGCACACTAACCCACAAAGCCCTAGAGCTAGATATCCGCGATCCGATCGCCCTCGCCCAGTTTGACCCAACTGCCGCTCAACTGCTGGTCGATGAGGCGATCGCGCTGGCGAAACGCTTCGATCAAGCGGCGGCATTTGCAGCCTTGCGATCGACTGCGATCGAGCGAGAACAGTCAATTTCCTGGAAAATAGGCAAACTCAGGCTCCGGGGAATCGTAGATTTAGTCGGGACAGATTGGATTTTGGACTTCAAGACCGATCGCATTGTTGCCCCAGCCCATCACCGCTTTCAGCTTTGGGCATATGCGCGAGCATTGAATCGATCGACTGCTCACATTGCTTATTTGCGACACGATCGCCTGCACTCGTGGACAGCAGCCGATCTCGAAAAGGTTGGACTGGCATCTGAAGCGATCGTGCAGGGCATCATCAGCGGACGATATCCTGCAAATCCAACGCCTATAAGCTGCCAGGGTTGCCCTTATGGTGAAGTCTGCCAGCATCAGGTAGGCAGCGGTTAAAGTAGCTTGGGGTAGTTCGATCGCGCCGTGCTAATTCAAGATAACGAACATTATCTTGAATATAAAAATCTAAGACGAATTTCGATCGCGTCTACTATCTATGCGAAACCAAACCAGAAACCCGACGACACTGAGGCGCGATCGATGGGCGCGATATCGTAATTCCGGCGCAATTCTTAAGGGACAGGTCGAGGAGGAGCGATCGACTCCCGTTTTTTGGCTCGGCTCACTGCTGAATATAAGAGTATGTCATTGGGTGGGAGAAAGCCCTAAATCCGCCTTCAGAGTGGTTTTGCCGAAAATTGCAGCAAACTATAATTCACGGTATGAATGATGGCTTCTGTTGGTCGTGACAGGCGACTCTGGCTAAGTGAGCTATCTGCTAAATTGCCAGTTATTTGAGCAGTCACCACAAAGCAGCATCATGGGAATTCAATTTAAGAAGCGTTCTCAAAACGCAAATTCTTCTCTAAAGCTAGCAGGTGATTTAGGCGATGCAGCCGTTCAGGGAAACAACTTGACGCACATAGTTGCGGTGCGAAGCATTGCAAGGCGATCGCGTGATTCGGCAGGAAATAACAGAAACTCAGCGAAACAAATCGGCACTCTAACAGACAACCGACCCTACCGCTTCAGAGATGAAGTGGGCAGGGCTGATCGGAACGACTATTACACGTTCACAGTTGGTACTCGAAGTAACCTCAAAGCTGTTCTGTCCGGGGTAAGCTCTGGCCCCAATCTAAGGCTTTTCGGTGTAAACGGCAGCAACCTCTTTCGCAACAACTCTAAGCTAGCTGAAGCGAAGCAATCGATCGGATATACCCGAATTTTGAATCCAGGCACTTACTATATTCAAGTCAATCAAACGACTGGTAGAGCCAGATATAATCTGCGGTTAGAACCTGTCAGTCTAGTCGGTAATATTGAAAACAAAGGGCTTTCATTTCTTCAAAACTATCCCGACCTGAACTACGAGAATGGCGTCAACCTCTACCGATATACTAAGAACGGTAGAACAAATATTGGAATTGACCCCAGCAAGAAAACAGTTGTTGTAGTTCATGGTCGCGGCGATAGCAGCGAGGGTAGCCGAATTAGAAAGCTATTACAGACGACGGCAAGACTGTATGAAAACCAAGATTATCAGGTACTCGCTCTCGATTGGAGAGAACCAGCCAACGATCCAATTCCTGTACCGTTTACGGCGGCTCGTTCTATTACGCCTGTTGCTCAGTGGGCAACGCAAACGCTAAAGAATTTGGGATTGACTAGAAATAAGATTACTGTCTTTGGTCATAGCTTAGGTGCTTATGTGAGTGCTGAAATCGGTCGAGAGTTCAGAGGGGTTGATCAACTTGTGGCGCTAGATCCAGCTTTTCCGGCTGACCAGTATGATCTGAACGGAAATGAACCCGGCGACCAAAAAGCATCGGACCTCAAAGCCGTAGCAAAGCGATCGATCGCTTTAGTGGTTGAAGATGAGTTTCCCTCCAGTGACTCAATTGCTGGAGACAACACCCAAGCAGGCACGGCAGCAGATTCGCTGTTGGTTCAATATAATGGAGCGGCCAATTTAGGGGCTACGAAAGCTCATACAACAGTCATCGATGTTTTTAGCAATACTCTATCCGAGCAGTATCTAAAGTTAGAAAACGATCTTGCTTTGCCATCTGGTTTGGATGATGTTTACAACAATTCTGGAAGGCTAGTACAGCGGAACGGATTGCACGAAGGCCGCGTGATTGCAACTCGTACAGGAAAAGTTAGAAGGCTGCTTTATGTCGAGCGCAAAACTTCTAGCGGCTTGCGCCAGAGTGTGACTTGGAACAGATAATATTGCAAGAATGCTAGTATCAAAAGTTACAGCGTAACAATACTGCGCGTTACTTTGCTCTTTCTCGCCTTCTCAGAGGTTGAGGAAAAAGGTACTGCAATTTCATTTCCGCCCGTAGCTAAAATTCTTCCGTCGCCATTTATCCGCCACTCGATAGGCGCATGATTGCTATTTGAGATGATGAGAAAGTAAGGAGTACAAAAGGGCTAATTCTGTAGTGCCAGCGCTTTTTCTAAAGCTGCACTGCGATCGTCAGAACCTCGTGTGCCAATGACTTTGGCAGGTACGCCCACCGCGATCGAAAAGGGCGGAATGCTTTTGGTGACGACGGCTCCTGCACCAATTACGCTGCCTCGGCCAATCGTGACGCCATCGAGGACTCGGACACCTGAACCGAGCCAGCAGTCATCTTCGATCGTCACGCCTTTCATGGTTAATCCTTGCGCGTGAATGGGCGTATTTCGATCAGCAAAAATATGGTTGCTCGCGTAAATTGAGCAGTGAGACGCAATCAGGCAGTCGCGCCCAATGCGAACAGAACCGGGACCTGCAATAAACGCATAAGCGCTGATGTAAGTGTTTTCTCCGATCGAGATGCCGTCAGTGTAGACGCCCATTTCGCCGCCGCCTGCCCGAATGTTTACGCCCTGATCAAGTACAACGTGATTGCCTAGATGAATCGGGTTTCCGTGCGTGTGAAGATATGCGCTGGGTTGCAGTTTGACGCGATCGCCAATTGCAATGTGACTTGTACCAATCAGGCGAACGTTGGGCAAAATGCAAACCGATTTGCCCATCTTGCTAAGGATGAAGCGGTAAACAGAATTGCGGAAAAGCTGACCGATCGGCGTTGAAATTCCTCCAAACATTCCAGTGATCAAATACTCTTTCCAATATTTCTGCACACGAGAAACAAAAGAAGGTGAGTTCATGGGGTTTAAGGACTCCTGTGGTTAGAAAGTTTCAATTCAAAGCTGTGGAATTGTGAAGTCGAAAAAGCAGCGATCGAGATACATTTCTCTCATCAAACCGTGAAGAATTGCTTGAAGCCTGCCTTTTGTCTAAATCAGATTGTGCTTTCTTGTGTTGCGACTAATTTCGCTTTAAAATGCGAAAACTTTAACCCATTCGAGTATTACAAAGTTGTCAAGCGTTGTTCATAATATTTTTTCAATCGCTTCCATAGAGCAGAGAAGATGAGACTATTTCTTCGGGATTCACTAACGAAAGTATTCCCGACTTCTTTCACAATCTATCAATTTAATAGTGTCTAAAAAATTAGTAGCGGCAGCCTTTATGAAAGCTTTGCGAATTTGTTCAGTTTTTGAAGAATTATTCTGCGACCGCCAGGTAATACAATCAGTCAACCAGTCGATCGACCGTAGCGCGATCGACTGGTTACTCAGTTCGCTGCCCGAAGTTGACGTTTGACGAGCCAGAGAGTCACGGGTGGAATGACCAGCCACATAAGTAGCGGCAGCAGTCCGGTTCCCAATATCGGAACTGATGGCATGGAGTCAGCATATGACCAGATTCCGAGCGATTGCGTTGCTAAGGCTTCAAAAGCGATCGTGATTAGAACTCCGACCAGAATGAAAACATTAACTTGCCAGCGACTCGGTTGACGAACCCATCGCCGCGAGTTTAATAAGGCTGCCACTACCCAGAAAGAGACCAGCGAAATTCCAACATCACCAACGGTTGCCAGCGTACAATTTCGATTCATATCGAAGCAAGAAAGAGTAGGAGATATTCGGTAGAATGGCATCTGCTGAATCTCCCAAACGAAAGACAGCAGAAATGAAAATAGGCTAATGTTCCATTCCGGTGAATTCAACATCGCAGCGTTAAGAAAAATGGAATCGTTGATTGTGGTTACAGATTGAAATTGAACCGTCCATTCACCTTTTCGCCATCAATATCTGTCTGCACGACAACTCGATATTCGCCAGCAGCAAAGCCAGAAACAAACGCTTTGTAGTGTTCGCCAGCAGCATCGTAGGTCAGATCAACGGGTTTACTTGTGCCGTCTGGGAATTGAATATTAGCCGTTACTTCTGCGTCTGAAATGCTGGCATGGTCAGAGCCAGTTTGAAGCCAAAAATCAACGTGCAGGCCGTCTCCTTCTGGGGCGGCGAGCAGTTCTAGATGATAGTCGCCCACTTCAACGACCTGGCCGCCATTTTGAGCAGTGGTTTGAGCGGTATCTGCTGAAGTTGCGGTAGTGGGTGCAGGGCTGGCGGCGGGTGCAGAGGCAGAAGCGGCGGGTGTTTCTGTCGGGGCGGGTGAAGTTGAGTTGCAGGCGCTCAGGGTAAGCAAGGCGATTCCACTCAGTAGCGCGACGGTTGTTTTGAGGGGCATGGGTGTCTCCTGGTTTAGAGTTGTTGGTTAGACTTCGGCAGTTCCGACCGTTTCGGGTACGGAAGTTTCAGCGGGTGCGGCGGCGGGTTGGTGGTTGGGAATCAGGTATTTGCCAAACCGCGAGTAGAGGGCGGGAATGATCAGCAAGGTGAGTGCCGTCGAGGTGAACAGCCCGCCCAAAACGACGATCGCCAGCGGTCGCAGAATTTCGCGTCCGGGGCCGTCGCTCAAGGTGAGGGGAAGCAGTCCCAAAGCTGAGGTAAAAGCCGTCATCAAAATGGCGTTGAGCCGTTCCATTGAGCCAGTGATCAAGGTTTCGCGCAGCGGGATTCCGGCAGCGAATTTGGTGTTGTAGTTATCCACCAGCAGGAGGCCGTTGCGGGTGGCGACGCCAAACAGGGTGACGAAGCCGACTAGAGACGCAACCGAAAGCACGCCGCCCGTGAGCGCAACCGAGATCACACCGCCGACCAAGGCGATCGGCAGGTTGATCATGATCATGAGGGTGGAGGCGATCGACTTGACGGACAGATACATCAGCACGGTGATCACGACAGCGGCGATCAGGCTGAACACCAAAATGTTTTGCGTGGCTCGCTCTTCTGCTTCAAACTGGCCGCCGTACTGAATGAAATAGCCGGATGGCACAGTCACATTTTCCTTGACTTTGGCTTGGATTTCGTTGACCACCGATCGCAAATCGCGACCGCTGACGTTGGCGGAAACCACAATGCGACGCGAGACATTTTCGCGGTTGATCGTGTTTGGCCCTGTGCCGTTGCGAATCGTGGCAACCTGTCCGAGCGGAATTTTTTGTCCGGCAGGTGTGTCTACTAAGAGGTTTTCGATCGTGCTGAGGTTGTTGCGATCGCGCTCATCGAGCCAGACGACGAGATCAAAGGTTTGCTGGCTGTCGAGTACCTGCGAGACGACTTTGCCGTTGAGAGCCGTTTCAACCACTTCGGCGAGACTGCCCACCGTCAGGCCGTAGCGGGCGGCAGCCTGCCTGTCGAAGGCAATTTGAATTTGATCGATCGGCACCTGCGGCTCTAGCTGCAAGTCCACAATGTTTGCGACCGTTTGCATTTGCGCTTCAATCTGCTCACCGATCGATCGCAGTTCGTCTAGCTCTGAGCCAAACACTTTGACGGCAATTTGGCTTCTCACGCCCGACAAAACTTCATCCATGCGGTGCGAAATGAAGCCGCCAATGCCGCTGGCAACGCCGGGAAGTTTGGTGAATTCTTCGCGCAGCTTTTCGATCGTGGCGGGTCGATTCTCCAAACCTGCCTCGCTCAGCGTCACGTCTACGTGAGCAAAATTGACGCCGCCCGCATCGCCATCACCGGGGGCACGACCAGAGCGAGTTTGAATGTAGGTGAAGCGCGGATCGTCTTTTAAGGCGAGTTCCAGCGCGTGACCCGCCCGATTGGTGGCGGCCAGTGAAGTGCCAGGATAGAGCGTGATGGTGTTGACCAGGGTTTGCTCTTGAAATTCCGGTAGAAAGCTGCGCCCCAAGTTCGGCGTGATTACCAAGGCTGCGACCATTGCGGCGGCGGCAAAGCCCATCACTAGGGTCGATCGCCGCATCGAAAACAGCAAAAACGGCTGATAGCGACGTTTGAAAAAGCGAGCCACCCAGGGTTCTTCAACGGCCATGCGTCCGTGCGGCAGCAAGAGCGCACACAAAGCCGGAGAGACGAGCAGCGATTCGAGACTCGACACGACGACGACGATCAAATAGGCAATTCCCATCGGCGTAAAAATTCGCCCCTCCACGCCGGAGAGCGTGAAAATCGGAGAGAACACGACGATACCGATCAGCATTGCGCCCAATAGCGATTCGCGGACTTCCTGACTGCCCTCAAAGATGATTTCTAGGGGCGACTGCGGGCGATCGGAAAATCGATTTTCGCGCAGGCGGCGATAGGTGTTTTCGCCATAGACGATCGCATCATCGACTGCTGTGCCGATCGCAATGGCTAAACCGCCCAGCGTCATCGTGTTGAGTCCCAAGCCGATTAGATCGGCCACCAGCAGGGAAAACAGCAGCGTCAAGAAAAAGTCGAGCAGGCAAACGGTTAGGGTGCGCCAGTTCATCAAAAACGGAATCAGAACGGCGGCGACAATGATGCTGCCTTCAATCAAGGCCGATCGCACATTGTCAACTGAGGATTCGATGTAGCTCTCTTGCCGAAAGGTGACATCCACCTTCACATCCTGGGGCAGTCCGACCTGAGTTTCCGCCATCGCCGCTTCAACCGCACGAGTCACCGTTGGCGTGTCACCCTGGGGCTGTCTGCTGACCATGATGATGACGGCGGGTTGACCGTTGACGCTGCCATCGCCGCGCTTAACGCCCGCGCCAATTTGCACCTCAGCCACGTCCGAGAGCCGCACCGGAGTTCCCTGCCGAGCATCGACCGTCGAAGCGCCCAGATCCTCGATCGATTCAATCCGCCCAATCCCGCGAATGATTTGTTCGCGATCGGGCGTGATCAAATACCCGCCTGGAGCATTGAGATTGGCTCCAGCAGCAGCTTGTGTCACCTGATCGAGCGAGACGTTGAACGCTGCGAGTCTGGCGGGATCAGCAAGTACCTGATACTGCTTGACATCGCCACCATAAACGGCAAGCTGACTGACTCCCGGCACGGCCAGCAGCCGATTAGAAATCTTCCAATCGACGATGCGGCGCAGTTCCATCAAAGAAGTCGGGCTACCCTCGACGGGAACGGTCGGATCGATCGTCAGCGCAAACTTTAAGATCGTGCCGATCGGGGAACTGGGCGGCGAGACGAGCGGCACTTCAACGCCTTCAGGTAAATTGCCCTGCACCTGCTGCAAGCGTTCGGTGACAAGCTGCCGCGCCTGAAAAATATTGGTTCCCCACTCAAACACCACTTCGACAACCGAAACCCCGGTAGCCGAGGACGATCGCACCGCCGTTACGCCCGGTGTCCCGTTGATGGCGCTTTCGATCGGCAGCGTCACCAGCGACTCGACCTCTTCCGGGGCTAAACCGGGCGACTCGGTTTCGATCTCAACCTGCGGCGGCGCAAAAGCCGGAAAGACATCCAGCGGCATCTGCGGAATGGCTCGCACCGTCCACAGCGAAATCAGAATTGTGGCAATCAGAACCAGCCA
The DNA here is from genome assembly GCF_014696105.1 of Microcoleus sp. FACHB-1515. Lineage (GTDB taxonomy): Bacteria > Cyanobacteriota > Cyanobacteriia > Elainellales > Elainellaceae > JAAUTJ01. The sequence goes on along the minus strand of NZ_JACJPO010000078.1, from coordinate 10,675 downwards.
GCGGCGATCGATCACCCACCGAACAATAGCGCTTAGCATCGGTTAAAAAAATTAAGGTGGAATCCAGCGGGACGGGAAGAGGGCATGACTACAGGTGAGGCCGTTGCGACGACGCGGCATCGCCCGTTTGCTCGCTCAAACGCGGAGTCGAGCCGTTAGAGTGGCTGGCCGTCTGAAGTGCCGCAGCACTCAGCGCGATCGTTTTGCGGCTGCGATGCGTTGCCAGCGCCATGCCTGCTGCAAAGGTACTCAGCGCGATCGCGCCGCCGCCCAATCCCATCGCCCACCAGGGAATTGCTGCGCCGCTGGCACTGCTCGCCTGCACGGTCGCGGCTGGAGCGGGTTCGGAATGGTCTGCCTCAGCGTTTGCACTGCCGCCGCGTAAGGATTGGGCGTAGAGCATCGGTGCACCCTGAATGACAACGCGATCGCCTTCAAACAGGCCGCTTTTGATTTCGACGCGATCGCCATCCGTGCGCCCCAGTTCCACATCGGTCGGCTCAAAATTCTGCCCGTTCTGGACGTAGACCAGCTTGCGCCCGTTGGCATCGACGATCGCCGTTGCCGGAAGGCTCAACACGCGATCGGAAGTTTGACCCGTGAGCAATTCTAGTTCGGCAAACATGCCCGGTTTGAGGATGCCGTTGGGATTGTTCAACTCCGCCCGCACCGGAACCACGCGGCTGTCACCCTGCACGGTTGAGCCAATAAAGGCAATGTTGCCCGTAAAGGTCTTGTCCGATCCGGCCACTCGCACCCGCACCGACTGACCCATCGAGATTTTTGGCAAATCCTTCTCAAACACATTCGCGGTTGCCCAAACGCCCTGCCCGTCGAGCAGCGTCATTAGCACCGCACCTGCGGCATCGATCGATTCCCCTGCCGTAATCATCGGTTCCGCAACAGTGCCAGCGATCGGAGCGACGATCGTAATCAGCCCGTCACTGTGCGGCTGAACGCCCAACTGACGCAAGCGAGTTTGATAGGCATCGTCGCTTAGTTGCAGGCGAGACTGGGCGACCTGCACTTGCGATCGCGCCCGTTCCAGTGCTGCCGCCGCTTCCGAAACGGACAGCCGACTTTGGGCAGAAGTCAGGGCGGCTCTGGCAGTCGCTCGCTCGGCTTCTGATTCCATCACCTGCTGCTGCGGAATCGCTCCTTGGGCAGCGAGTTCGCGGTTGCGATCGTGGCGTTCCTGAGCAAGATTGAAGGCGGCTTGCGCTTCTTGAATTTCGGCAGCGGCAATTTGCTGTTGTCGCGCATAGGTTTGTTGCGCCAGTCGCAAATCGGCCTCAGCACTCTGCACACTGCCCACTGCATCCGTGCGGCGATCGAGCGCTTCAGTTCGCAAGCTGGCTAAATCTGGACTGGTCATCAGCGCAACCGCCTGACCCGCCCGGACGCGATCGCCCGGTTCCACCAGCAGGCGCACAACCGTTCCACCGACCGGAGCCGTGACTTTTGCTTGCTGATTTGGCAAGGCTTCCACCTGCCCCGTCGTTTCGATGCCCACCGCGAGGCGCTGCGGCTCCACCACTTCGACTTCGATTCCCAACCGTTCAGCCGTCGTTTCATCCACCTGAATCGATTCGGCGGTCGCAGCAGTTCCACTGTCCTCGAACTCATTGCCATGCCCCGGATGTGCGATCGCCGCGATCGAAGGGATCAACAGCAAACTCAGGAGTAGACCCAAGAAACACCAAGCCGAGTTCGATCGAGCCGCACGTGAAAGTACTTGAAGCATGGGCACTTTGGAATGAAATCAGAAGGGTCAGAAGGATTGTTATCGAAATAAATCTATGAAGCAAGCTAAAATCGCTGCTTTTGCGTCAAACCCAGATTCTCATGCAAATGTGAAATCAAGATGAAATTTTGCAGTTGAGGTTAGACACTTCAAGCGGACTGTCCTTCAATGCGTCCAATTCGTCCGCGTTCTATACTGGATGAATTGCATTTCAAAAAAAGTTGATGTTAAAGCAGTCCACCCTCGCATCCAATTCAATTGCTGCTGGCTTTCATGCGCTCTCGGAACCGCTGCGTGTGCAAGTCCTGGATCTGCTGCGAACCAAGGAACTGTGCGTGTGCGATTTGTGTGAGGTCTTGAACCTGCCGCAGTCGAAGCTGTCGTTTCATCTCAAAGTGTTGCGGGAAGCCGAGTTGGTGCGATCGCGCCAAGCAGGACGCTGGATTTACTACAGCCTGAATCTACCGCAATTTGTGGTGCTGGAGCAGTATTTGGCGGAATACCGCCGCTTCAGTCCAATTGCACCTGCTCGTCCTTGTAACGACTGAACTTTTCATCAAGTTTTTTTAGAATCGAAGTCTAAATCTTTGTTGACAAGGTGTGATGCAGTCCGTCTAGCTACTTGACTCATCAACATATTTTGATGTATCAATATTTTTAGATATGACACGAAGACCACCTCAACACTCCGATAGGTGCAAATCCTTCGTAAAGGAGATCTATGGCTTGTGCGATCCGAACTCAACGAACGGCTCTGACTGGTATCGCGACGCTCCTGCTGTTCACCGCCTGTAGCGCACCAACCCAAACCTCAAGCCCCAACCAGGTTCAGCCTCAAAGTGCCACGACTGCTGCCGCGACCGAGGCGATCGAAATTGACGGCTCCAGCACCGTCTATCCCATCACCGAAGCGGTCGTGAAAGCGTTTCGCGATCGACGTAGCGATGTGGAAGTGACGGCGGCATTTTCTGGAACCAGCAGCGGCTTCCGCAAATTCTGTGCAGGGGAAACCGACATCAACGATGCCTCTCGTCCGATTTCAACCGAGGAGATGGCCGCTTGCAACCGCGCGGGGATTCGCTTTCTCGAACTGCCGATCGCCTTTGACGCCCTGACGATCGCCGTCAATCCGCAGAACGACTGGGCGCAGGAGTTGACGGTCGAAGAATTAAAGCGAGCTTGGGAAGCTGCGGCTGAAGGCAAAATCACCAACTGGAATCAGATTCGATCGACATTTCCCAACCGACCGCTGCGCTTATATGGCGCGGGGACAGATTCGGGCACGTATGACTACTTTGCCGAAGTGATCACAGGCGAGGCCAATACCCGTCGCGACTACACTGCGAGCGAAGACGATAATGTTCTGGTTCAAGGCGTGAGCCGCGACCCGAATGCTTTGGGCTACTTTGGGTTCTCCTACTTTGAAACCAATCAAAACCAACTCAAAGCGCTGGCGATCGATAACGGCAGCGGAGCGGTTGCACCCTCTCGTCAAACGGTCGAGGATGCCAAGTATCAGCCGCTCTCGCGTCCGCTATTCATCTACGTCAACGCCCAAGCCTCGCAAGAGAATCCAGCCCTGCGTGATTTTGTCGAGTTCTACCTGAAGGACGCCATCACTGTGATCGAGTCGGTTGACTACATTCCGCTGCCGCAGGAAGCTTACGACATCAACCAGGTGCATTTTTATCAAGGAGAAGTGGGCAGTGCCTACGAAGGCAAACCGCAGCCCAACCTCACGATTGAAGAAGTTCTCCGCAAAGAGCGGACGTTCTAACCCCGATCGCTGTCCACCTACTGCACTCGAAGATGAGCTTGAAATCCAGCCGCTATTCGCAGTCCCGCTCGCTTGTCCAAGTTTGGGTCAGAGGCGTTAAGCCACTCACTTCCGCCGTTGTGATTGCCGAAGCGATCGGAACGTTTGTGCTGGTGTTTGCAGGCACAGGAGCCGTGATGGTCAACCACATCACAGACGGCGCGATCAAGCATTTGGGGATCAGTTTGGTGTTTGGGGCAGTGGTGTCCGCTTTGATCTACACGCTCGGTCACATTAGCGGGGCACACCTGAATCCCGCCGTGACATTAGCGGTGTGGAGCGGTGGCTTCTTCCCTGGACATCAAGTGCTGCCCTACATCTTTGCTCAGTCGGTTGGAGCGATCGCCGCTTCATTCGTGCTGTGGTTGTCCTTCGGGTTTGTCGCCAATCTCGGTGCAACCTTGCCGCTTCAAGACAACTGGCTTCAGTCGTTGGTGCTGGAGGGCATTTTGACGTTCATTTTGATGCTGGTGATTCTGGGGGCGGGCTTGGATCGGCGGGCACTGATGGGCTTTGCTGGCATTGCGATCGGCCTGACGGTCGGACTGGAAGCCGCTGTCATGGGGCCAATCACCGGAGCGAGCATGAATCCGGCGCGATCGCTAGGGCCTGCCTTCGTCGGCAATCTCTGGCAGCACCATTGGGTGTATTGGGTCGCACCGATCGTCGGAGCGCAACTTGCCGTATTGGTTTACAAACGCTTGTTCGCCAAAGGGTCGTTCGACCGGATTGAGTTGGAGTCGTTGGATTAATCCGTTCAAGCTTTCAGAGGAATTGACATGAAAAAAGTAATGTTTGTGTGCAAAAAGAACTCGGCGCGATCGCAAATGGCCGAAGGATTCGCCAAGCACTTGGGAGCCGGAAAAATCGACGTGACTAGTTCTGGATTAGAGGCGAGTCAAGTGCGGACAGAAGCGATCGCCACCATGCAAGAAGCGGGCGTTGATATCAGCCGCAAAACTTCTAAGCCGTTAAGCGACTTTGATCCAGCAGATTTCGATATCGTCATTTCGCTGTGTGGCTGCGGGGTCAACCTGCCGCCCGAATGGGTCACACGCGAAGTCTTTGAAGACTGGCAGCTAGACGATCCGGCTGAGCAACCTGAAATCTTCCCCAGAGTGCGCGATCAAGTGCGAGAACGGGTAGTTGACTTGATTGCCTCCCTAGATGCTGAACCTGTCGTGTCCGGCAAGTCGCATGAGTGAGCCGCAACTACAGCCGATCGCGAAAAACCTGTGGTGGGTGATTCCAGGCAAGCTCGCTGGAGTTCGCAAACCTACAGTGGAAGAGCTAGCTGATTTACAGGCGGCAGGAGTTGGAGCGATCGTCTCAGTCATGGATGATTCCTCGAATCTTGACCTATATGAACAGGCTAAGCTTCCCTTCCGCTGGCTGCCCACCAAGGGCGGCACGGCTCCCACGCTCGAACAAATTCAGGAGCTTCAAGCCTTTGTTGAGCAGCAACATCAGCTTGGCAATGCGATCACCGTGCATTGCACCAGCGGCAATCGTCGCACCGGAACGATGCTGGCGGCTTACCTAATTCGCACCGGAACATCGTATGAGGAAGCCATGCAAATCATCCAAACGGCTAACCCTAACGCTGAATTGCGAACAGCCCAAACCACGTTTCTACAACAGTTAGCAGGAGAATCATTTGGCAAGCAGATTTGATCATCCCCCTCGGATTCTGTTTTTGTACGGTTCGTTGCGCGATCGCTCTTACAGCCGCTTGCTCGCCGAAGAAGCCGCCCGCATCATTCAAGAATTTGGTGCTGAAGTCAAATTCTTTGACCCGCGTGAATTGCCGATCTACGGCAGTGTACCGGACACGCATCCAAAAGTGCAGGAGCTACGAGAACTCAGCCAATGGTCAGAAGGTCAAGTGTGGACAAGTCCCGAAATGCACGGACAGATTACGGGCATCCTGAAAAACCAAATTGACTGGATTCCGTTGAGCATCGGAGCGGTTCGCCCCACGCAGGGTAGAACGCTGGCCGTGATGCAGGTGAGCGGCGGTTCGCAATCGTTCAACGCCGTCAACACCATGCGCCTGCTCGGTCGCTGGATGCGGATGTTCACTATCCCCAATCAATCGTCGGTGGCGAAAGCCTATCAGGAATTCAATGAAGACGGCACGATGAAAGATTCGGCTTACCGCGATCGCGTCATCGATGTAATGGAGGAGCTTTACAAATTCACCCTGCTGTTGCGCGATCAGGTGGATTATCTAACCGATCGCCACAGTGAGCGTAAAGAAAAAGCAGCAAAAGCAGCGTTGGAAACAGTGGACGCAGCGGTAAATCCAGTGAACCTGAAGGCAATGTAGAAACCCTCAAGATTCAGCACAGAAGCTCAGCTTACGGGTTCTGGCAATAGGGCGATCGCACCTATGTCACCGCTTTTGCGTAAGACCCAGATTCTCCTGCAAATGTAAAATCAAGATGAAATTTTGCAGTTGAGGTCAGACACTTTAGATGCCTCTGCAATTGCAGCATCCAGGTTAGGCTTGAGAATCTGAAGGGTAGCAAGTTCAGGGTTCGACGACCCTTGAAACTGTCTCACGCACAGTCTGAAGCAGGAAAACAGTTTGACTAAAGAGAGAACCCGATCAGGACTGAATATCGAGACGACCCATCATTCCCAGATCTTCGTGATCGAGAATGTGGCAGTGATACACCGTCTTTCCGGCAAAGTCTCTAAATGGAATCCGAATCCGAACTGTTTCCCCACCCTTCACTAACACCGTATCTTTCCAGGCGCGATCGGGTTCCGGTTGACCGTTGCGAGAAATGACCTGAAAGGGATTGACATGCAGGTGGAATGGATGATCCATGCGATCGGGGTCAACGTTTACCAGTTCCCAGTCCTCTACAGTGCCAAGTTTTGGATCGGCGTCAACCCGCTCTGGGTCAAACGTTTTGCCGTTGAACAGAAATGACATCTTGTTGCCCATTGCCATCGATAGCTCAATTCGACGAGTTTTGCTCGGCTCTGGGAGTGATTCAACTTCAATCAGTTTTTCGGGCAACTTCAGAGAAGCTGTTGATCCCTGATAGGTCAGAGTTGCCAGTGGCAGAGAAGTTTGAGGCGGCTGGCTTTGACTGGGGTTCATCATGCCGCTCATCCCGTTCATGCCGCTCATGCTAGCCATGTTGGGCATCGTCATACCACCCATCCCGCCGCGATCGTAGGGCAGGTTCAGCAACCGATACTGCCTGACCGGACGATCGCCCCTGACTAAAACCTCAGCTCGTTCTCCGGGAGCTAGCAGAAGTTCTTCAAGTTCAATCGGATTTGCAATGGCTCCGCCGTCTGTGGCAATCAGATATAGCGGATGGTTTTCTAATGCCAGTCGGTAAAAGCGAGAAGGAGAAGCGTTTAGCAGCCGGAGGCGCAGTAATCCACCAGAGGCGATCGAAAGCGTGGGGTTTACCTGTCTGTTGACGGTGATCAGTGCGCCTTCGCGTCCCCTCATCAGTGTCATTGGATCTGGAGCATTTGGTTGACCGCTAGCATTCGGGTCAAAGTCTTGAAGCACTAAAAACTCTTCCTGAGCCGCTTTCACTTCTGGAATTTCATCTAGATCTCCTCGAACAATGAAAAGCCCTGCCAACCCACCAAATACCTGCTCTGCAACTGTGCCATGACGATGAGGATGATACCAGAACGTTCCAGCCGGATGGTTTTGCGGGATTTGAAATTCGTAGGTTAGTTGCTCATTGGGTGAAATGCTCAAAAACACATTGTCTGCATTATCCGCTGGTGTAACATGTAGACCGTGATAGTGAAGATTAGTAGGCTGCGAAAGCTTGTTGGTGAAATGAATTCGTACTGTGTCTCCGGGTTTTGCTTCGAGGCGCGGAGCCGGAACCTGACCGTTATAGCTCAGTAAACTGACTTGTCGATCGCCGATGATAAAATTCTGGCTACCAGCTTCCAGACTCAGTTCCAGCAGTCCTCCGGTGCTTTTGTACACATCAGGAGAGAGCGTCACAGAATGAGGAGTTTGGTTTTGTCCAACTGCCCAGCGCGAAAGCAAAATGCCACCTGCACTCGCTACACTGAGCGCTAGAAAATGACGACGATGAAGTTTCATAATGACCCTTGCTGTTTACGATAAGGCGTTAACTCAAGTTCAGTGTTCTATTGCCCTAAATGCTTCAGTCAGCTAGATAGTCAAGTCTATTTTTTGTAGTGCTTCTGAACTTAACTTCTATCTAAACGCAAGAAAATGAAATTGCTGTGAAATACGAAATAAACGCTGAATGCTTAATGCTACAGCGTTTATCTTCAAAAGAAGGTAACAGTCCCACAAGCGAGACTGCCTAGAGGTTCAACACCAAGCAGTTTTGCTTTAAGTCCACCAATCTAATTAGGGCGGACTCAAACTAAAACTGACGTGGCCTGAAGTAATGGTCAATCAATCTCGCTTGTATCAACAGTTCTATTTGCTCGATCTGAAGGATTCATATCACCCGAAGGCGGAAAACCTGCGCGGCGAGCCGTTGGTCGGGCTTCGTGAGAAAGCACTTCGCTGGTATCAACAGCCGCATTTCCCAAATCCGCAGGATTCATGTCACCGGAAGGAGGATTGGCTGCTTGACGGTCTCTCTGTGGTCTAGCCTCATGAGAAAGCACCTCGCTCGTATCGACCGTAGAGTTCTGCATATCCGCAGGATTCATGTCACCGGAAGGAGGCAAGCCAGCAACCTGAATCGCGGTTTCAGGTCTGTCAGCAAGTGGGTCATCAGTAGCAGCAGTCAGGCTGCCAAAATTAGATGAATTCACGTGATTTGAGGGTGGATTGGCTGCCTGAGCAGTTGCGGCAAAGAGACTACTAAGGGTCAAAGACAGCAACATCGAAAGGGTTAGGTGATTCACTAAATTAATCTTGAACTACTTCCTATGTAGTCTGGAACACAAAAGTGAAATGAAGATGAAAAATCTTTCGGTTTTGAAAAGTTTGACACCTTTCTCAAAGCGAAAGAAACTTGCCGCTTCATTGATTCAAAATTGACAAGAATGCTTGGTTTCAAGGGTTCGCGATCGCCTCAGATCGATCGCCATTTTGCCCTTCCATTTGTGCCAATTGTCAATCCATCGAAAATCAGCAACTTAACCGCTTAATTGACACGATCGCGCTTAACCACCGCAGAAGATAGCTAAGGTGTTGAGTAGCTTGAGCGGTCAAATTTGCTAATTCAATCTCATTGAGTTCCCGAATGCTGAGCTAACGCTGAATTCAGAGGCAGGTGTACTGTGAAAACGCTGCCTTTGCCCATGTCGCTTTGCACTTGAATCTTGCCCTGATGGGCTTGCGCGATCGCCTGAGCCATCGCTAGTCCCAATCCGGCTCCGCCCGTTTGCCGCGATCGATCACCGTCCACGCGGTAGAAGCGATCGAAAATGCGCGTGTGTTGGTCGGGGGCAATGCCAACGCCCGTATCTTGCACGGTAATGAGTGCCATGCGATCGCGGGCGGTTAGGCAAATTCGCACCTGTCCGCCACTGGGCGTATAGTGAATCGCATTGGCAATTAAGTTGGACACCAATCGGTAAAGCTGAGATTCGTTTCCAGCCACGAGAATGGCGCGGTCAGGACTTTGATGCATCAGGTGAATTTCAGCGCGGGTGGCTAGCTCTAGAAATTCTTCGCTCAAATCACTGATCAAATCGTTGAGACAGCAGAGGTGAACGGGCTTGGCTGCGGCATTGTCTTCCAGGCTGCTCAACAGCAGCAGATCGGCAATTAGGTGGCTCAAGCGTCGTCCCTGTCGATCGATGGTGTGGAGCATCGGCTGGATCGCCGTCCCTTGACGTGGCATTCGCAAAATCGCCTCGACAGTGGCTAACAGTGCAGCCAGCGGCGATCGCAGCTCGTGCGCGGCATCGGCGGTGAACTGCTGCTGTTGCTGGTAAGACTGATAAATCGGTCGCATCGCCAAGCCCGAAAGCCACCAGCTTGAAATGGCGATAAAGCTGAGGGCGATCAAAAAACCAACGATCAAAATCCACTTCATGCGGTTAACTTGCGCATCAAACGATTCGAGAGTCCGGCCAATTTGCAGATAGCCCCAAGACGCATGAGCGTGACTTTGAGGTGACACCGGATGGGTATGGGCAGGGTGCAAAATCGTCGTGAACTGGTGATAGCGAATGCCCTCAGCGGTGCGAGTTTGCCAGGGTGCGGGGTCGAAGGCGTTTGGCAGCGGCAAAGCCGGATGGGGTGAAAACGCTAGAAGTTTGCCTTGATGATCGAACAGCCGAATGTAGTAGGTGCTGCGATCGCTAATGCCGAGCGTGTGCCGCTCAATCCAGGTGGCGCGATCGGGGCAAGCTTGCCCTGCTAAACACAGTTCTGGCAAAATCTGCCGCAGCACAGTCGTGGGGTCGGCAGTCGCGGGCAGCCTTGGCTCCAAGCTATCGTGCAGGGTTCCGGCGATCGATTCGAGTTCGCGCTCCATTGCTGCCCAGTTAGACTGCACCAGCGATCGAGACATGCCCAGCCCAAACAGGCACAAAATCAGTCCCATGACCAAGGCATACCCCAGGGCGAACCGAATGCGACTGCGGCGAAAAAGCTGGTGACGGTTCATTGGGATGCTTCACAACGCGGTGTTGAATCGATAGCCTTGACCGGGAATCGTTTCGATCGGGCAGTCGCAGCCGTAGCTGGCGAACTTGCGGCGCAACAAGCGCATCTGCGCGGCGACGACGTTGCTGATCGGCTCTTCGTCCATGTCCCAAAGCTGATGGCGAATCTTGCTGCCGGACAGGATGCGATCGGGATTTTGCATCAGGTAGGCCAGAATTTGAAATTCCTTGACCGTCAGCGGAATCGTTTGCGGAGATGGATCTTGCTCCCGCTGCAAGGCGTTGTTGGCGTAGTCCAAAGTCAAGCTTCCGACCGTGAGCGATCGCGGTTGCAGGCTGGGCGATCGCCGCTGGAGTGCCCGCAGCCGCGCCAGCAGTTCGGCCATCACAAACGGCTTGACTAGGTAGTGCAAGCTGGCAAAAGTAAGCAGCCAGCTTGTTAGCCATCCTTGAAGCCTTCAAACTTCCAGTTGAACGGTTTTGCACTCGTGCAATTGAAGTACTCAATGAATTTGAGA
>NZ_JACJPO010000077.1 GCF_014696105.1 Microcoleus sp. FACHB-1515 | reverse complement strand
ATGGACGATGCCGATTCGAGACTGGAAGCCTGCACTCAATCGATTTGCGATCGAGTTTGAAGGCAGGTTTCCCCTCTAACTTTTACCCTTGACACAAAAAGATTGACATATCCAAATAGTGTTCAAAAGGATCGCTTGAAATTGGCGTAGAGATCATAGAACAATGATGAAGTATAGCTGCGCTACTATTGTAGTACGTTCTTTAGTTGGTGGCAAAACGCAGCAGTAGCAAACAACCTTTACTACTTTGCAAACGGCTTTCGTCCATTCGCTATCACACAGTATTATCCTAAGTTATCAACACTCTGCACCCATGATTGAACTTCATAGTCTTGCTTCTTGGGACTATAAGTAAGGACGACATTAGTGGGATAATCATTTCCGATCTGCTCAAAGATTCTAATAATTTCATCGATTTCGAGGAAGTAGAGGACTTGATAGCGTTCTCTGTCTGAACTTACAAACACTCCACCTAACTTATGTTCATCGTTAAAAAACTCTACAAAGACGTAACTGTGTACGAATTGGTGACAGAAGAAAAGCAGATTTTTGGTAACAGCTTGTGGAGAATCGAGATTGTATAACTTATCTATATCAAGCCAGTTCATCCTAGTAACTAGCTGACCTCTCCAGGTGTAGGCACTGGCTTCAATATTTTGATTTACCATTGAATCTGATAGCTTCTTGGCTTCAATAAGTTTACGAATCGTGTAGAAACCAAGCATTACTGCCTGTTCTAACTGTCCGGAAGATATTTCAGTCCATCGCTTCTGTACAGTCTTAGAACGAAGAAACTTTGCCCTCTTTAAAAGATCATCTTTCCAAAATCTTGATTCGTAAATCATCTTAAGCTTGCGAGTTCGTCTTCCACATCATAACTAACAAGCGAAGCAGGCCAACAAAAGAATTAAGGCTTTAATTCAAAACTCGAGTATCTTGTTGTCCGACATTCAAGTAGAGGTACATCTTGCACCCTAACCATCAAATTTCCGCTCGTTAGGTGGACGCACCCACAGCGGACAAAATCCGCTAGTTGCTGGTTTTCCATTCACCTCGAATGTCACCTTGAGCTGTGCGGCCTGCTGCTCACAGGCAAGTCGCCCCGATGGACTACGAGTCAATCCGCGCTGATTCCACTGCATAATCTGCTGAGCCAAGCGTCCTTGATTGCTGTTTGCCCACTTCAGAGCGTCCACATCGGCCTGGGTGAGCTGATGCGTTCCAGGCGTGTATTTGACCAGATTTTGCTGCCAGCGCATCAGGCTGTAGGTCACGCCGCTCCCTAACGCGATCGACAGCAGCAACAGCAAAATTCCGCCCGTCACCGAGGCCGCATTGAACGATCGCATCACCTGCTCGATCGCCGTGCGTCGCACCAAGTTGTTGACTGCGACTGAAATTTCTTTTTCCTGCACTTTGACGGCGGCTTTGGCGATCCGATCGCACTGATCGATGCGCTCTTGATACTGATCGTGCAGCCGCTCCTCCCAAGCGTCGAAGAGGGCTTCCAGTTCCTTGGGGCGATCTTCTAGAAGCGCCTCTAGCCGTCCGGTTGCGACCATCAGCAAAAAGGCAGGCTCTTCAGGATCGACTCCGGTTTGCACGACAATTTCCCAGACCTTTTCCTTGAAGGTGGCATCGCGATCGCGCATCACCATATCGAGCAGTGTGGGATAGGCGACTGTCTGCCGCTGGCGATAGCGGGCGATCGTGCGTCGTCGCTGCTGCACGACATCTTCCACACTGGCATCCACACTCGATCGGGCCTGGGCAAGTGACATTGCTTCGGCCTCATTAGCCTCCTCAAAGTCGGTCTCTGGCTGCGCTTCTTCCCATTCTTCGGTTAGCCCTGGTTCAACGTTATCTTGTTGAAACTGCTGTGATCGCAGCGGCGATCGATCGGATTTGTGTCTACGTCGCTGCGTCATGATTCCCCTGTTACATCAGATTTTGGTTTCGGTTTGGCCGCTTGTTTGTTCCACATGCCGCTGCTGTCGATCGAGTCGTGGGCAGAGCGCAGAAACTTGAACACGCGCTGCATCCCCAGGATGCCGAAGCGTGACTCAGCTAGCGCCTGCGAAAATGAAATGCGGTGTTCGTCAAAATAATCGCGTTCGCGGTAGCTGAGCTTGGGCAAATCAACGATCGGAATTTTGTGTTTGCTCAGGGCGGCTTGCAGGACGGCGTGTTCCTCCAGATGGCTCCAGTCATCTTGCAGCCCCCAGTTTCGCACTAGAATATGGGGCAGTTTGCCGCCGTAGTGGTCGATCGAGGCCAGAAACAACCGCACACTGTCATAGCCTCCGGTGCAAACAAACCACTTGCACAAGCGCACCTGATGCTGATCTTCGAGTTCGAGTAGATTGTTGCGATCGATCCACTCGTTCACCAGCGTGAACACCTGCGCGGGCAAATTCACGATTACGGGCTGCTTGAGCGCCAAGTCAAACAGCAAGTCCGCTTCGTCCGCTTTGCGCTCTGCTTCGCTAAATACAATGCGTGTGTAGTCGTAGCGGCGAGATAACGCACCGTTCTCCGACTTCGCCTCGGATATGACTTTCGAGAAGGTTTCGCCCACATCCGGGTTAGAGGCGTCGGCCTCGACGAGATGATAGTCAAGCTGGCGATCGATGCAGTACTCCACCAGAACGCGAGCAAACAGCGATTTGCCTGCGCCGCCTTTTTCACTATCGACAAGATGAATCGTTGCCATTGCTGCTCCTTAAACTAAAGCTGATCGAGTAGCGACTGATAGTTCGGCTTGGGTTCAGACCGAATTTCATGCGTGGCTGAGGAAGTTGGCGCACCGCCATTGGCGATCGCTCCGCCCATTTCGTTCGCCGTCATCACCGTTAAATCGAACTGTGCCGAGAGGTAGAACACCTGCTGCTGCAAAGCCGCACAGCAGCGTCGCGCCATCTGCTGCACCTCGATCGCGGAATAGCGATCGCTTTGCTGCATCGCGATCGCCAGCCAATACGCTCTGATCGCCTGCAACAGCAATGCTTTCCCCGTACTGACGCCATCCCCTTGCTGCATCAACTCCAGCAAACAGCCGTCGAGCGATCGCCGCTGGACACGAAAGCGCGCACTGAAGTCAATTCGACTAGAATCGTCTGCTGGTGCTGGGGCGAAATCTTCAGGTGCATCCATTGCTAGTTCTCCTTGCCCAGCGCGATCGCGCTACGAGCGCTGAAGTCTTGAAACAGTCCAAAGCCATCGATCAGCCGAAACGCCAAGCGATCGAGTTCGGCTGCTGAACCGACCTGCTGCTGCACCGATTGCTGCACTTCCATTCCCCATTCGGTCGGCGTGGCGGGGAAATGAGCTTCAATCTCCGATCGAAATGCCAAGGCTGCGCCGCCGCCCACGATCACTTCATCTACGGGTTGCCGCAATACGCTGTGTAGCCATTCGCATAGCTGCCGGATGTGTGCTGTTCGTGCGGCGGCGATCGCACTGGTAAGCTGCTGCGCTTCGAGCTTGGCGTTGGTCGGGTCGTAGCTTTTCAGTAGCGATCGAATCGTGGCGGAAGCAGGCTGTGGCTGAGCGCCTGCTGCGGCTAAGGCTGGTGTGAGCTGCGTTGTGTTCTGGCCTGCGGTTGCCGACATCACCCGCTGCACAAACTGGCTAAACCCTAACGGTGTCGTTTCGCCCTGCGTGTAAACGCCCCGTTCAAACACCAACAAGCTCGTATTGCGGTGGCCGCACATCAAAATCGCGATTCGCTGCTGCTGTATCCAGTCCAGCCCCTGCTGCTGTGCCCGCAATAGCAAGAGTCCTGACCCTTCGGTGCGGCACTCAAATCGATCGAGCTTGACCTGATACTGGACGCCGCGAAACTGAAATCGTCGGAGGGCAGCTTCAAGCTGCTGCTGCAAGCGATCGCGGTTAGCAATTTCGTTGGGCGGCAGCAAGCTGGTGATCGCAACGGCAAACTTTGCGGGCAATCGTTCTTGCTGAGCGATCGCACCAACGACGGCCAGCAGCTTATACAGAGCCAATTCGTACTTCAAGCGATCGAGACGCGGCAGCGCCTGAAACTGACGTGCCAGAAAGCCGACCAGTTGCACGACTGACTCGCTGCCCTCCGGTTGCGGCAGTTCGACCCAAGCATCGTCTGTGGGCTGTACCGTTGTGCTGCTGTTGGCCTGCTTGAGCGTGGCGATCGCGCTGCGGGGCAGTTCGATCACTTCCGGCTCCATCACCAGCAGTTGTGGAACAGTATGACGCCCCACTACTTGATACAGCACCTTCGTCAAGGATGCTCCTGGATCGAAGCCAATTAAAACCAGCGGTAAGGGCGATCGACTGCTGCGACTTCCGATCGATCGCGAGGATGACAAACCCGCCATCGACAACCTCCAAACTCAACTTCAGCCTTGAGGTTAAACGGGTCGCTTCCTGCTGCTATGGCGCGCTCGTGACGCTCAAGTGACGATCGCCCAAGCCGAAGAGTCAAGCGATCGCAGCTTCTCAGTGATAATGTGCTGCCATCTCACCGCCAAAGTAGCGCCAGTCCAACCCACTCCGGCCACCACTCCAGCGCCATTTTCTTTCCGTCAATCCTCTGCTGTTTCTAGGCTGATGTCGATAATAGTGCGTTGTTGACAGGTAAACCGCCCAGATTTCGCCAGTCCCTCACCACCCGATCGCCCGTTCAGCGCCACCAAGCGATCGATCGCGATCGCCACCGCAACCGCAGTTTGTGAGCGCCCCAGATGCCAACAGCAACGAAAGCAAGATGTGTCAAACGTCGATCGTACCCCTTGAGATTTTGCTGATTTCGCCCTAGCGCTCAAGCTGTCGATCGAGCGGCTTTTCGATCGCCTGTTGCTGTTGCTGCAACCAATAACGACATTGGCTCGCGCTCCACTGCGAAACTTGATGCAGGGCAGCAGCTTGATTGGGATGGTGGGATTGGACTAAGCCGTTGCGCTGCATTCCAACGAAGCTATACTGCCGCCCAAGCTGCCGCCCTGTAAAATGCTGTCCCTCCAGACCGTAGCTGATACCTACAACATCGCCTGCAACCTGCTTCAACTGCACTTCAACGTCATTGGCCTTGAGCCGCACTAGGAGCAGGGCGATCGACGGCTGATCTTGAGTCGCGGCCTGAAGCTGCTGCCAAAGCTTTTCCTTGGGCAAAACTTCGCCCGTCCGCTGCTTGTAGCGGTATTCGCCCGTTGTCAGGTTGTGGCGATCGCGCTCTGGCCGCTGGCTGCTAGCAACCAAGCCAAATTCTTGCTCTAGCTGTGGCTCTAGCTTTCGCAGCCGCAGCCGAATGAAGCTGTCGGAAACGTGCTTTCCTGCCCAATCGGCGGTTGACACGCCAATATGCCAGTGCTGTACCTGCGCTTTATGCACCTGATCAAAATGCTCAACGGATAGAAACGGACAGTTCCCATACCCCATTTCGTGCAGCAGTCGATCGGTGATCGCGCCGCGCATCTGCGGCGTGACTTGCTCCCCAGGCGTGAGCGAGATGGAAAAATGCCCCATCGTCTTTTTCACCCGTCGATTCAGTTCATGCACCGATCGCAACTGCGCGGCCATTTCGGTGGCTCGATCGCTCTCCAGGTTTGTCTGTACCTGCATCGCCTGTCCTGATGGCTGTTTAGCCGGATCAAGCAGGTAGGTTACTAGCCCCAATGGATCACTGCCATTCGTAAATTTGATTCGCATTAAACCAATCCCTCATTCAAAAACGCCGTCAAGCTAGCGGATGCCAGTGACGTTTTTGTGTCAGCGCTGCTATCGCAGCCGTTGCAGCGTCGATCGCAATTTGAAAATTCTTCTTATGACCACATCGAAGCGCCCTATCCTACTTGCTAAACCTCAGCGCCCTGTGTCAACAAGAGTGGCGACGATTCGGCAAAATCGCCGCTGGCGTGTAGCTTCTGCTTCTCAGCCTGATGTGCTTGCTGCTCAACCCCGACGGCGCAAGTCGATCGCCATCGCGCCAAAGCCCAAGCCGCAACCCACTCCTCAAACAATTGAACACCGCTGGACACGAGAGCGCATTGCCCAGTTCTATAGTCAAATCAGCCAGCTTCAGGTGCATCTTGAGCGGGAACACGGCCAAATCTTTAGTCGAGAGCAAATTGCCAATGCCGCGATCGTTTGGCTTGAGGAGTGCCTGGAGCAGCTTGTTCGCGAAACGGCTTGGCACTGTATGACGGGGAATCCTGACTTCAGCTTCAACCGCCACAGCTTTGAGCGATCGCTGGCTCGATGCAATCCACGACAGCGAGGACGCCAGCCAAATTCGCCGCGCTAAACCCAGAGGCGATCACGATTCGCCGCAGCGATCGCCTCTGGATGCGATAAAAATAATTGGCGGAAAATGACAAGGAAGACCGCAACGCAAATGATCGATCAAACCTATTGTTGGCGAGGATTAGGCAACTGGGATTCGCATTGCCGCCTTCGTATCTTTCGCCCGCATCCCGAATCGATAGTGGTTGTCGTTGGCGATCCAGGTGGCGACAGCGGCACGTCAATTACCAACGGTGCAGGTGAGTTAGCGACTTGCATCATCAATCAGTTCCGCCTTGCCCCGGAATTACTGATCTGGATCGAGCATATTCCGTCTTCTTCTGTGGAATTTAGCCGAGTTGAATTTGACTGGTTCAATGGTGTAGCTAGTCATCCGCGCTGGTCGTACCTGACACGACTCGAAGCTGAGGCGATCGCCGGAGTGCCGCTATAAAGTCTCCAGCCGCAAGCAGCAGTTTACAACATTGGAATCTGTCCTTTATCGCTGCTTCTTTGTCCCGTAAAGGCTCAAACAATCTCTGTAGAATCGCCAGATCTTGAGAAGTTACCGTTGTCAAAATAGTGGGTATTCTGTCTGCACCCTATTCACCTGATTGAATTGTGGGTTCTGGGCGGTGAATTTTGGGCGATCGCCTATCCAGCCTGATGAATTGTCAGATGCAACCGCCCTGGCTACAGTCAGACAAGATTGGTCATCAGCGCAAATTGGAAGTGTGAGCAGTTGAATCGAGATGTTTTAGGAGCCTGAGTCACCCGTGTTGTCGTCTGTTTTCGATACCTGCATTCCCAGAGACGAAATTCTCGCGGGCGATCTCTCGCTCGATCGCTTTGCCGCCAAGCTCCGCCTCGTGGTCGAAGGCAACGCGCCGCAGGTTTACCAGTCGCCCGATGTTTTCTTTGCCAGCACCTACCCGACCGAGGGATTGAAGACGTTGATTGCCGAGGTCTTTGGCCGACTCGCAGGCGTGGCGATCGGTTCACCAATCATTCGACTGGAAACTAGCTTTGGCGGTGGTAAGACGCATGATGAAATCGCCCTCTGGCATATTGCCAAGCAGGGTCGATACATTGGAGGACTCGATCGCTTTGTTGACCTCAACCTGATTCCCGCCCAGAGCGTGCAGGTGGCGGCGATCGCCTGCCAAGATCTCAGTCCTGCCGACGGCGTTTATCATCCTGAAACAGGCATTACGACTTACACGCTTTGGGGTGAGATCGCCTATCAAATTGGCGGAATCGACGGCTACCGCTTGCTGCGCGGTTCGGATGAGCAAAAAATCAGCCCCGGCACGGCTGTTCTCGAACGCCTGATTCGCGACCAGCCCACGCTGATTGTCCTAGATGAGATCGCCCGTTATCTACGAGCCGCTAAAGCAACCAAAGTTGCGAATAGCGATCTCGCCGCTCAAGTTGTGGCCTTTTTGTTCTCGCTGATGGATTTGGCTGCTGCCTGCAACAACCTGGTTTTTGTCTATACCTTAGCCTCCTCAAAGGACAGCTTTGGCGAAGAAACAACAGAAATTCGTGAGGCGATTCAGGCTTCGGCAAGGCAAGAGCGCGTTCTCAGCCCCAGTACCGACGTTGAAATCTACAACATCGTCAAACAGCGCCTCTTTAACAGCGTTGATGCCAAAGCTGCTGAATCCGCTAGTCGTGAGTATCTCAATACCTATCGAGCTAGCCGCATCGCCCTTCCCGATGGTTGCAAAGACGTCAGCTACGCGCAGACGATTCAATCGAGCTATCCTTTCCACCCAGAACTGTTCAATCTGCTCACCAAGAAAGTTGCCTCCATTCAGAATTTCCAGCGCACACGCGGAGCTTTGCGCCTGTTTTCCCTGGTGGCTCGTCATCTCTGGCAAAATCCCTCAATCTGGTTGCCGCTGATTCACCCACACCATCTGCCGATCGGCGTGAATGAAGAAGTGACAAGCGATCTCACGTCTCGACTAGAGCGTCCTTTGATGCGCCTGCCGCTCCAAGCCGACCTCTACAACCCCAATGGTCGAGAGGCGCACGCGCAAGTGCAAGATCAGGAATGGACGGCAGCAGGAAAGCCGCCCTTCTCAACTTGGGTGGGACGCACGATCTTCTTGCACTCGCTGACGCAGGGCATTTCTTCCGGCATTCGTCGCCCCGAACTGAATCTGTCACTGCTCACGCCTGGACTGGAAATCGGCTTTGTCGATCGCGCCGTCGAGCGCCTAGAAGCGGTGGCCTGGTATCTCGACAACGACCCGATTACCCAGATCGCCCGCTTCAAAGAAGAACCTTCGATCAACAAAATCATCGCTGAGGAAAAAGAGCAAATTGGCCGAGGGGAAGCCAAAGATGATTTGCGATCGCGCCGCGACACAATCTTCGCCGACAAGTTTTTCAAACTGATCTCTTCCCCTGAAGGAGCCGGAGAAGTTGATGATGTGGCTGACTCGATCGCCCTGTGCCTGATTGACTTTAACGAAGCCACTGTCGCCACCTCAACTGATTCTGCGCCTCCGGTCGTCGAGCAAATCTTTCACAACACGGGCGAATCGGGCAAGTTTCGCACCTTCAGAAATCGCCTGCTGTTTCTCGTCGCAAATCGACAGGAGCTAGAGCGAGCAATTAACAACGCTCGCGAATATCGAGCAATTGGGAATATCTTGCGATCGCCCAATCGCCTGCAAGACTTGTCGGAAAGTCAGCAAAAGCAGCTTAAGCAGAAAGAAGGCGAACTCGATCTGGCCGTGCGAATTTCGCTCACGAATGCCTATCGGCACTTGTTCTATCCAGCCAACGACTCGATCAAAGCGCCCAAAGGCATCATGCACTACACGCTTCCGGCGCAAGATGTTGGCGATGTGAAGGGCAAAAACAACCAGCAGGACGTGATTCTCAAAGCCCTCAAAGACTGCCAGAAAATTCGATCGGAAGATGCCACACATTATGCACCCGCCTATGTGCTGCAAAAAGTGTGGCTCGCAGGGCTAGACCACTGGACAACCAAAGCGCTGCTCGAAGCATTCGCCAAAGATTTGAGCTTGAACATTCTGTTGCCAGGGGAAATGTCGAAGCTGCGCGACACAATTCGATCGGGTTTGCAGAGCGGCCAGTGGGATCTTAAGATTGGTGATCGCGTCTTCATCTGCAACGAGAACGGTCAGATTGCGCTGCCTGACACGATCGAATTCTCCGATCGCATGATTCTCTACCGTCGCGGCATCCTGCAACCGCCCCAGCCGCGATCGATCGAACTGAGTGCCCAGCCAATGCCTTCTAGTGAAGAGAAAAAGCCCGTGCGCCTGCGCTGGCGAGCGTCAGGAGCGATTGCGATCGCACTCTACCAAGACGACATCGAGATCCCTGGAGAGTTTCAGCCCTCAGATGCGTATGAAACCGCGATCGATCGCACGACGAGCTTCAAGCTAGTGGCTGACTACGGCAACGGTGAGACGGCGACGCAATCCACCTCGGTTGCGATCGCCTCAGTAAGCGGGCGAGTTCAAGACGGTGGCGCGGATTTTGTGACGCTGCCGCTGCGACCCGAAGTGATCGAAACTGACGGGACGCCCAACAGCGTGTTCACTGACCTGAGCGATCGCTGTGCAGACTACAAAGTGCAGGGCATCAAGGCGTTGGAGATGGCGGTTGGGCAGGCGATCGACTATCGCAGGCTGACGACAACATTCCCCCTTCTAACGTCTCGTTTTTCCCTCCAAATTGACCAAACCGCTACGATTCAAGTCGAGGGCCAGTTTGTGCGCTTGGTCTACCAAGGGTCAGCTAAGGGCTTTCAAAGCTATCTCACGCCCACGAACGCGCTGCTGAGCAATCCTGATGCCAAGGCGGACGTGCTGCTGAAGCTATCGATCGAGTTTGCGGCTCTGGTGCAGCCCGATGGACAGGAAGTGAAAACGATCGCGCAGGCGTTGGGGCGCAATCCGGTCGATCGAATGCACTTGACAGCGCGAGTAACATATTAAGTCTGGAGGGCTGTTGCCCACTAGCTGTCCGTTGTGTTGCTCCCTTGTCCTATGCAGGAATTTCAGCTTCGCGTCGTCCCTACTGACAACAACAACTTTGCCCTAGAGCTATATCAGTGCGCCTATAAGAAGGCGGGTGAGAAGAAGCGATCGCCAGCCAAGCGGATCGGGCGACTCAAGGGGCAGGCATTGGTGCAGGCACGGCAGGCGATCTATGACTGCCTGAAGGCGAACGGCTATGACCCCAAGACGCTCAGCCAGTCGCGGCAGTCTCCCTATGTCTTGAATGAAGAATCGGGCGTGAATTTGGCGCTGCTGTTTCAGACGTTGCAGCCGCTCTCGAAGCCGGAGCGCATTGCGAATATTGCGGCGGGGGTGCGATCGATGAGCAACGAGGAATCGCACTACTGGTTTGCCAAGGTGTCGAACGGAAAGCGAAGCCAAGCTTTGAGAGCCATTCGAGTATTGCTGGGAGATTAGCCGTGACGACAGGAACACCGAAATCAATAGCAGATTGGAAGCGAATTGCAATCGTTCAAGGCGATATTACTCGCCAGGATGTCGATGCGATCGTCAATGCTGCCAACGAGTCTTTGCTTGGAGGGGGTGGTGTCGATGGTGCAATTCATCGAGCTGCTGGGCCACAACTGCTAGAGGAATGCCGAAAGTTGGGTGGTGCTCAGACCGGACAGGCAAAAATCACGCAGGGCTATCACCTGCTGGCAAGGTGGGTGATTCATACGGTTGGTCCAGTTTGGCGTGGCGGGCAGTTTCATGAAGAGGAACTGCTGGCAAAGTGCTACCGCAGCAGCCTTGCGCTTGCTGTGCAGCACTCGGTTCGCACGATCGCCTTTCCTGCCATCAGTACGGGAGTTTATGCTTTTCCGCTCGACCGCGCCACTCACATTGCGATCACAGAGGTCAAAGATTTTCTTGCCCAAAATGCTTCGATCGAGCAGGTTCGGTTTGTGTGCTTTAGTGCGGCAGCGTACCGATGCTACCTGGACACTCTGAGTCAGACAAACAAATAAGATCGCTGCTAAGGTTGGACTATGCGATCGCCCTTCCCCGGAATGAACCCGTACTTGGAGAACCCTGAGCTATGGTCAGAAGTTCATAGCCGCTTGATTGTGGCGATCGCAGACGACCTGACAGACCATCTGAGCGAGAAGTACCGAGTTGCGATCGAGAAGCGGATTTATCTCAGCGGTGCAGACGACAGCGTGTTGGTCGGAATTCCTGATGTTTCTATTGTCTCCAAGCAGCCTCAGAATCAGCCTGTCGCGACAGCAACGCTTACTCAGTCAGCCGAGCCTATTACCGTGACTGTGCCGCTTACGGAGGAAGTGCAGGAGCGGTATCTCGAAATTCGGGAAGTGGCGACGGGAGCAGTCGTGACGGCGATCGAAATTCTTTCGCCTAAGAACAAGCGAGCGGGTGAGGGCAGGCAGGCGTATGAGCGCAAGCGAAATCAGGTTCTAGCGAGCTTGACGCATCTGGTTGAGATTGATCTGCTGCGAGGCGGGCAACCGCTGCCGATTTTAGGAGGTGTGAAATCGGACTATCGAATTTTAGTGAGCCGCAGCGATCGCCGTCCTTTGGCTCAGCTTTATGCTTTGAGTGTTCAGCAGGAAATTCCTAGTTTTTTCATACCAATAGGGATAGGTGAGGAAGAGCCTTTGCTAAATCTGCAAAATATTATTGGAAAAGTTTATGAGCGAGGACGATATCATTTAGCGATCGACTACACTCAACCTGCTCACCCGTCGCTCGCTCAGGAAGATGCAGATTGGGCAGATACTCTGTTGAAGGAGCACAAGCTCAGAAACTAAACTGCCTCAGCAGGAAAGACTGAAACCGCCTGGTAAACTTGTTTCGGCTGTCTGT
This sequence comes from Microcoleus sp. FACHB-1515, assembly GCF_014696105.1. GTDB lineage: Bacteria > Cyanobacteriota > Cyanobacteriia > Elainellales > Elainellaceae > JAAUTJ01. The sequence goes on along the minus strand of NZ_JACJPO010000077.1, from coordinate 75,556 downwards.
AAGAAGACGAATAAATAAATCACGCACTGAAAGGACTTCAGCACTGTTAGGAAAATAGATTACGCTAAACTCTAAGACGTGGCAAGATCTGGGTTCGTAGGCGATTGTAAAGCTGTACCTCTGGGTCAGAGTGGCTAACAGCCACTACCAAGGCATATCTTTGAGAAGGAATTTCCTCTACCTTCACCCATTTGCGGTTACAACTTACAACCAGATATAGCGAACCTGCATCATATTTTGTTGCTAAATTTGAAATTTCAACAACTCCGCGTTGCAGCGTTCCTTTTTTACGACAGGTTGTACCCGGTGAAAGATCGACAATGCAGCCAGACGTAAATTGTTGCCTCAGTTTTTCTTTGGAAAGCTCAGAGTAATCTCCATCGTCTCCCAATTTCTGAGCTTTCTTAGCATCAACGTAGGTACTGACTACGCTATCTCGGTCAACTCCCTTAAACAGATCGAATTCCATCGTAATGCCTAGATAAGAATCTCCACGAGTAGGACGAGTGGGGGGATCGAATGCTAAGGCAATTGAAAGAAATCGCTTCCCTTTCTTTTGTAAAAACTCTGGAGGCAACGCAGGAATCTCAAAGAGGTCGAAACTGCCTACTCGAATGTCGAGATGGTCTTCCAGCAAAACGACGTAATTATCGGCAGAGTACATAGCCCGTTGACTATTGGCTTGCCCATAACCATAGATCGCAAGTCGATTTTTGAGTTGTTCTGATTTTTGCTTGTCAGATTGTTTGGAGCCAGTTTGAAACTCTAGCGGGATTTCCTGGGGCAGCGAGGCTGAGGTCGCTAGCAAGGCTCGAATCAAATTTGGTGATGCAGTTGGATACTTGTTGTAAAGTTGAGCGGCGAGATTAGCAACACGAGGGGCAGCAAAACTGGTGCCGCTGGCTACTTTGAACAGAGAAGATGTGTAGTTTTGGGAGAAGGTGACGATCGAAACGGCGGCATCACTGTCACCCGCAACACGATCACCGTCTAGCACAAAATCTCCACCAAAATCTACTAGGTCGGGCTTGATCATGTCATCGACTCCAAAGCCCGTGCGAGTAAAGGGGGAAGGATAGCCCAATACTTTAGCGACAGCATTACGGCGGGCATCAGTCGCGTAAGTCATGCTATTGCGACCAAGCGATAAAGCGCCGACTGTTAAAGCGATCGCTGAGGTGGCGGGGTCAATAATTCGTGCAGCAGGGTCTAGTAAATAATTGGGGTAGTCTGTGCGAAGCAACTCCCGTTCGCCCGCATAGGGAAAGGAATTGCCTGCTGCAACTACAAACAGGATATTATGCTGCTGGTAGCGGTATGCCAACTCATCAATTTTGGCAGCAATGCGAGTCTGTTTGTTGCCCTTCTGGTAAATCTGTTCGGCATTGCCCAGCGATAAGTTAATGACTTTGCAATTGGAATATTCCTTGATGAAGTAGGAAATTGCTTGCTCTAGCTGGTTTTCCAGCAGCAGGTCTTCATCAAACTGGTTTTTCTCATTCAGAACACGGGCAGAAAAAATCCAGGCAGTGGGATCAAAGGACTTCTTCTGAATGCAAGCTTCAATGTCACCATAAGCCGCAATGCCTGCTACGCCTGTGCCGTGATCTGCTTGATCATCTGGTTCTGTTTTGAGAAACTCACGTTTGGTATCTGGAAAAACTTCCGCCTCTCCAATTACAGATGACAGTAAGGGATGACCTCTCTGTACGCCGGAATCAATCACGAGAATTCCGCAGGTCGTAGTGCTGGGAGAGACAACTTTAGGAATGTCAGAAAGTGGCGGGTTGTAGTCAGTTCGTAGCTCAAACGCCACTTTGGGACGGCGATCGATTTCTTTGACAATCACCTCGGTTAGCAAATCGTTGAGGAGTTCTTGATCGACTTTAATTCGGGCAATGCAAAGATAATCTCCAATGTAAAAGTCTGTCAGGTCAAAGGGAGCAGATGGAGTGGCGCGATCGCGCAAGCCTTGCCGTACCTGATCGATGTATTTTTGCATCTCTTGGCGATCGCCCGTATGCCAAAACTCCAGATCGAGTGCTGCAATTTCCCCGGCTTGTAGTGGCTCCAATTCTAATAATCGTCCCAAGCGATCAGCAGGTTCCAGCGGAGCAAGCCACTCTACTGCATCCAGATAGCCATTCTTGAAGCCCGATTTGATGCCAGCATAAGTTTCCCAGCGAGTACGAAATTCTGCCAGTCCTTCATCTGAAGAAAATACGACGATCGCTTTGTTGGCAGCTGGTTCACGTCCCAGCAAAGTCAGTCCTGACTTCGGTAAATCTTCTTCAAGATCTTCAAACTCGTTTGCCAGCTTGATCTTGAAGATTAGCTTCGGATCAAGGCGAAAGGAGCTTTTACGCTCTTTGACAGTTTGCGTAAGAGACGAAATTTGAGCGAGGATCTGAGTGCCGTGAGTGTCACGGTTGTCACGGTACTTTTTGTCACCACCGCCACCACCCGCACGGCGCGGTAGCTGAATGTTGATTCGAGGCAGTTTTAGATGCTCAAACTCGCTCGCCATGTTCAGTATCTGTAGAGAAGTCTGTTGAGTCCGATATTATACGTTCTCTCCGCAAGTAGCGCCCAATTGCCGCTTCCAAATCAGTGACAGTTAATACGTTGTCGCCCCGCAGAATCACCATTTTAATTGCATCAGCACAAATGCGCTCCACATCTGCACCTGTGGCATTTTCAATTCGAGCAGCAAACGAGGTTAAGTCGATGCCAGGATAGCGAATTGCTGACAAATATCGCTTCAGCAGGGTGATTCGTAAATCTAGCGTAGGCGGCTCAAACAAAATCACCTCGTCGAAGCGTCGCCATACGGCACTATCTAGCAAGGATTCATGGTTGGTGGCAGCAATGAAGAGGCTTTGGCTCGTGGTGGTGTCAATCAGTTGCAGAAGGCTATTGACCAGTCGTTTGACTTCGCCATGCTCATTGGGCGTATTACGATCGCGGGCAATAGCATCAAACTCATCGAACAGAACGACCCATTCGTCACGCTCAACGTAGGTAAATATCTTTTGAAGATTGGTTGCGGTTTCACCCAAAAAGGATGAAAAGACAGCCGTTAGGTTAACGTAGACAAGCGGCAATCCCAGTACGCTAGATAGAACTCTGGCAGTCTGTGTTTTACCGCACCCAGGTAGCCCACAGAATAGAAGTTTGTTTTTGGGTTTTAAGCCGTAGGCAGTCAGAACGTCCTGCTTGCGATTCTCTAGCACAACCTCATTCAGGGTGTCGAAAATAGTGTCGCTGAGAATGATGTGATCCCAGGTTAGGTCGAACCGCTTCACATCGAGTAACGGCAGACCTGTTTCTTTGTCCTTGGGCGGTTCAGGAAACTGATGCCATGGAGCAGGGTTAGAGGCAAGAGGTCTAGAAGAGTGCCCATTGCTGTCGTGAAGAACCGTTTCTAAGTCTTTAGCAAGGAGAAGATGATTTTTGCCGCGCTCTTCTTCAATTAATTCTTTTGCAGCAGAATAGAAGGCTTCTCTCTCATTGCGAGAAAAGCTCTGAAAGAGTTTTTTTAATATCTCTCCTCTTGCCATCTGCTAAAGTTGCTGCTTACTCCCTCATTTTAGTACAAACGAACTAGGCTGTAGCCAGTTAGTCACAAACCCTTTAGGGTAACACTAAGGTAGCGTTCGCCCTCTTCTCTGTTCTTAATCTACATGACCGACCCTACGCCTAAGCGCAAATCCGTGTTCATTGAGAAAATCATGCCTGTGACGCTGCTCAATCGGCAGGTGTATTACGAGCATGGCGGGAATCCGTTTAAGGGGCTGCATCGGTGGTATTCGCGCAAGCCGCTGTCGTTTAGTCGCGCTTCCGTGCTGGGATCGCTGCTGCCTGCGGATGTGTCGATCGAAGAATTTGAGTATCTGCTGGGACTCGATCGGCGCGTGTCGGGACAGCAAGACCAAACGACGAAGCTCTACAAAACGCCGCCTACTTCCGATCGCATCCAGAAAGTCCAAGAACTGTGTGAGCAGATGTGGGGGACGCGCACTCCGACCATTTTGGATGCGTTTGCGGGTGGCGGCAGCATTCCGTTTGAGGCGGCGCGATATGGGCTGAATGTGCTGGCTTCGGATCTCAATCCGGTCGCCGTTGTGACGATGAAGGCGGCGATCGAATATCCGCTCAAGTTTGGGGCAGACCTTCAGGTGGAGATCGATCGCTGGGTGAAATGGGTCGGTGAAGAAGCCGAAAAACGTCTCGCTCCATTTTTTCCCTCGCTGCCCGGAGAGAAGGTTCAAAATTATCTTTGGGCGCATACGGTGAAATGCCCAAACTGTGAATCGATCGTGCCTCTGAGTCCGAATTGGTGGTTGTATAAACGACCGGAGAAACAGAATCTAAATAAATGGTGTGCAGTTAGACCAATTCCGAATCCGGTTGAGAAGCGGGTGGATTTTGAGTTGGTGAAAGGGAAGAAGGGGAAGGGGGATTCGATCGTTCTTGAGTCAGGTGAAGAATACGACCCATCAACGACAACAACATTAAGCCGAGCAGTCGGTAAATGTCCAAATTGTGAAAGCGTAATAGAAGATAATGTAATTCGTTCTCAAGGAAGTTTAGAGGGTTTAGGACATCAGCTTTATGCTGTTGCTTACCGTAAAGGAAGAGGCATATTGGAATTCAGAGTTCCAATAGCAGAGGATTTAGCAGGTGTTACATTTACTGAAACAGCTATTCATCAGAAGAATCAATACTGGCAATCGTTGGAATTAGTGCCGAATGTCGAGATTCCTTATAGTCACATGGCACATGAAAGAAATGCTACTGCTGAACTGGGATTAACGCACTGGCATAAGTTCTTTAATTTTCGCCAACTTCTGACACTAATAACCTATGTTGAGATTCTTGATGATGTGAAGCAGAAATTACAGCAGGAGTACGAACCAGAAAGAGCAGAAGCAATCGCAACTTACTTAGCTTTGGTATGCGATCGCTGTGTTGATCACAACTCTCGGCTTTCAGGTTGGCACTCCAGCCGTGCTTCTGTCGATCGGGCTTCCAAAACTCATGCTCTTAATTTGACGTGGAACTATCCTGAAGTAGCAGGAACGGGAGAACTATGGCACTGGTGCGCCGATGCTTTTGCTTCAGAATACATCGACCTATGTAATTTGATTGGAGCAAAGTCAAATGTTCCTGAACTTGAGATTCATGGTCATAAATATATTCAAATTAATTTAGCGTCAGCCGATAATTTAATTCATATTGCTAGTGATTCGATCGATGCAATAATTACCGATCCACCCTACTACGGAACGATTCAATATGCTGAAATGTCTGATTTCTTCTATGTTTGGCAAAAGCGCACATTAGGCGACATCTTCCCCGATCTGTTCGCCTCAGAACTCACCGACAAAGACCGCGAAGCCGTTGCCAATCCTTCGCGCTTTCGCAACATGGGAGCCTCGCCCGAAGAACTTGCCAATCAGGACTACGAAGCAAAAATGGCGCTCGCTTTTGCCGAATATTATCGAGTTTTGCGCGATGATGGCGTGATGACCGTGCAGTTTAATCACAAAGACTCCGGCGCGTGGGACGTGCTAGCCAAATCGCTGATCGATGCCGGATTTGAAATCACCGCATCCTGGGCAGTCAGTACCGAAAATCCGCAGAACTTGCATCAGGCGCAAAAAAATTCCGTTTCCAGCACCGTCCTTTTGGTGTGCCGCAAGCGCGATCGACTGGCCGGACAAGCCTGGTGGGACGATCTGCGCCCCGCCGTCGCCAACTTGGTCGAACAACGCGCCCCCGAATTTGAAGCCAACGACATCACGGGCATCGACCTCTACCTGAGCGCCTTTGGCCCCGCCCTCAATGTCTTCTCGCGCAACCACCCGATCCTCGACTCGTCCGGCAACGAAGTCCGCCCCGAAGAAGCCTTTGCCGAAGCAAGACGGGCGATCGCCAACTACCGCTTCTACAAACTCGCTCAAACCGACACAGCCGGATTCGACCCGCTCACCACCTGGTATATGCTCGCCTGGGATGCCTTCCGCGCCCGCGAATTTCCCTTCGACGATGCCCGCCAGCTTGCCCTCGCAGTCGGAGGATTCAGCGTCGCAGATCTGGCAAAAACCTACAAGCTGCTCGACTCCACCAGCGGCACGTGCAAATTCCTCACGCCCCAACAGCGCCACAAAAAACGCGCCTTCTCCCTCACCGACACCGAATTTTCCGCCCGCCACCTGATCGATGCCCTCCACGCCATCATCACCCTGTACCTCGAAGAGCAATCGATCGACCCCGTGCGCCGCTTCCTCAAATCAACAGGTCTATTGAGCAACGATTTGTTCATGCGATCGTGGGAAGTCGCCCTCAAAGTCATCCCCAGAATCGGTGACGAACGAAAGCGCATCCCTGAAGAAAAAGCCCTCGCCGACCTGTGGCTGGCAATGGACGAAATCAAAGCCAAAGTTGCCTACGTCCAGCCAAATCTAGAATTGGAATATGGACAGCAAAGCTTAAACTTTGATGCTGCCAATGAGCAGGAGGAATCCTAACCGTGAAATCGACCGCCCCCAAGAAGAAAGCTTTCTCCAAATTCAGGCTCGATGAAGCTTACAAACAACTCAATCTCACACAGCTTACTAGCTGGAAAATCAAGTTTAACCCAGTTCCTCCGAGCGATGCGTTTCAAACTCATCTCGATCGCCTGCAAGTATTCGATGTAGGTCGATCAGAAGAAGGAAAAAAACTAATCATTGATGCAATTTTGATCGAAGCACTCCAGCCCTTCAAGCGGCTCAAGTTTTGGAAAGGCGCAACCTTAGAGAGTGAAGTTGCACACGGAGCCGCCGACTATTTGATGACAGAAAATAGAGGATACTTTGAAGCTCCTTTCTTGTGCATCGTAGAAGCCAAAAAGGACGACTTTGAGCAAGGCTTGGCACAATGTTTAGTTGAAATGCAAGCTTGCCTGTGGAGCAATCAGGCGATCGATCGAACCATTGATGTATTTGGAATCGTGACCAGCGGTGAAGGCTGGAAATTCTATCGACTTGATCTAGCAGGAGCCGTTCACGAAACCTTGCTATATTCCGTGAGCGATACTAACTCGATCTTAGGAATACTTCACTCTATTTTCGAGCTTTGTGAACAAAACCTACAGCAACAAGAAAATACACCATGAAGATCAAAGGAATTAAGCGCGGACAAACGATCGAACTCATTGAAGCAATCGATATTCCAGATGGAACCGAAATCTCGATCGAAATTGACGAACAGCAGTTGATCAGCGCCGAAGAGCGCCAAATGTTAGAGCTATACTACGGCAGTCGGGACGAGCTAGCCGACAATCGACCGCTCGCTAGCTTTATTGGAGCCGCGAAAGGCAGTTTTGCTACACCTGAAGAGGGTCGATCAGTTCATCCGACAGGAGCGTGATGCATGGGACTCCTGACCGCAATTGTGGGCGATCGAATCTATTTGGATGTCAATATCTGGATCTATGCGCTAGAGCAACACCCCACCTCCTCCCAATCATTAACTGAACTGTTTCAAAAAGTTGACGAGAAAAAACTTACCGTTTTGACAAGCGAACTGTCATTGACAGAAGCCCTCGTTGAACAAAAATTAGACTACGGACAACGAAGCTTCGATTTCAACACTGAAGTGTGAATTAACTGCTAGGTGGGCATTATGTGTCTATCTACTGAAGTGAGCGAAGACAATGAAGTCAATGCAGAACCAAGACTACCTTGAGCTATTAGAGCAGGGAGTGAATTCTTGGAACGAATGGCGAGAAAAATATCCTTGGATTAATCCAACTCTTGAAGGTGCGGTACTCACAAACAAGTACCTTGTGTCCTGCAACTTTAGAAATATGGATTTAAGATCTGCTACTTTCCGTTTTTCAAATCTTGAGAGAGCAGATTTTGAGGGAGCAAATCTTGAAGAGATTTGTTTTAGCGAGAGCCGTCTCTCGTCGGCAAACTTTAAAGGGGCAAATCTTGAACAGGCTAATTTTAAGGAAGCTGATCTTGTTAAAGCAACTTTTGAGAATGCCAACTTAAAGTTTGCGAAACTTGAAAAAGCTGATTTGATTGGTAGTAATTTTCAAAAGGCAAATCTTCAGTGGGCAAGTTTGGCGAAAGCAGATTTAGGCTGGGCAAATCTTGAGCAAGCAAACCTCATTTACACCAACTTAAAGAAGGCCAATTTAAGCAAGGCTAGCCTTAAATGGGCCAATCTAGCGGGTGCAAATCTTGCAAGAACCGATTTGCAACAGGCAGATTTATCTTGGACTAAACTTCATGGTATTAACTTCAATCGAGCATACTGCTGGGGAACCCTCTTCGAGGGAGCTAACTTCTCGATGTATCTTGGTATCAAGCGCCGTCCTGGGAAGGAGGGGGAGAACTTCGATGAACTAGATTTTGAGGAGGCGAGCCTCATTGGAGCAGTTTTAGAGCAAGCGAAATTCGACTGCGCTAGTTTAGAAGGAGTTGATTTCAGCTTTTCAGATCTTGAGGAGGCTAGCCTTGAGTGTGCAAATCTTCAGGGAGCATACTTTATTGATGCAAGTTTGAAGAACGCTCATTGTGAAAACGCAAATTTTAAGGGAACGCTCTTAATACGCACGGATTTAAGTGGAGCAAACTTTAAAGGAGCAAATCTTGAGGAATCATTTGTCTGCGATGCTGACGTTCAAGAAACAAGTTTCAAAGACGCGGCTATGGTCGGCATCGAACTTGTACGGACGGATTTACAACAAGCGGTTGACGTAAATTTACAACAATAAAATCCAGTAAATGATGCCGCAATCGCTCCGCAATTACAACTGGCTAATCGCTTACTCCAGCGACGAAAATAATCCGGTAAGTGACTTTTTCATTCCCGCTCTCGAATGCGCCCTCCAGTACGATCGCAAATCTGGCTTTTTCAACAGCAGCATCCTCAGCAAAGTGGCGCGAGGATTGGGGGCAATGCTGCAAAATCAAGGGCGAATACGGCTGATCATGGGCTGCCAGTTCAGCCCTCAAGACTTACGGGCCGTCCAGCAAGGCTACAAACTGCGAGAAGCCCTGACCGGTCGCCTCGATGCCGACCTGCAACCGCCCAAAAACTTCGCGCAACTCAAGCACTTCGAGATTCTAAGCTGGCTGATTCAAACCCAAGCCCTCGACATCCGCATCGCCGTTCCGCTCAAGGCAGACGGCACACCTGAAGAGAGCGATCGCCAGCTTGACCCCAACCGCATCTTTCACGAAAAAGTCGGGATCATCACCGACGCCAACGGTGACCAGCTTGCCTTCAGCGGCTCGAATAACGAATCGATCGGCGGCTGGGAAGCCAACATCGAATCTTTCCACGTCTATTGCGCCTGGGATGGCGGACGTGACCTAGAGCGCGTTCAGCTCGAAACTCTCCGATTCGACAAGCTTTGGAATGACGAGCTGCCCAACGTGCGCGTCTTTGAGATTCCAGAAGCCATCCACAAAAAGCTGTTGCGCTACGCTCCCACAACTCAACCTCAGTGGAGCCACCAAGCTGAATTTGATGCGCGATCGCTGCCTGCTCCGCAGTCGATCGAAGAACCGTTCTCCACACTGCCCATTCCCCCTGCCTCTGCCGAAGATTTGTCACGGGAACGACAAGCCTTTGCTCAGCTTGCCACCTTGCATGAACATCCGGGCTGTCTCGACTTCTCGATCAAATCCGTCCCGGTTAAACCCTGGCCGCATCAGCTTAAAATTCTGCGGCGCGTGGCCGAGCAGTTTCCCCGCAGCTACTTGATTGCCGATGAGGTGGGACTGGGAAAGACGATCGAGACTGGCTTAATCTTGCGCTACCTACTGCTCTCAAAGAAGGTGAAGCGCGTTCTAGTTTTGGCTCCCGCCAGCGTCCAACCGCAGTGGCAGGAGGAACTGCGCGAAAAGTTCAACCTCCACTTCTGGTCGCTCAGCCAAGGAGAACTCAAAGATCCGTATGGAGGCGCGATCGCCCCTGCTGTGAATCTCTGGAATACCCAAAACCTGATCCTGGCTTCTAGCCACCTCGTCCGCCGCAAAGAGCGGATGCAAGAACTGCTCGAAGCCGATACTTGGGATCTCGTCGTCCTCGATGAAGCGCACCACGCCCGCCGCAAAAATCCCCAAGCGCGGCAAGACACCCCCAATCGACTGCTGGAACTGATGGGGCAACTGCGAGACAAAACGAAAGCGCTTCTGCTGCTGTCCGCTACCCCGATGCAAATTGACCCGATTGAAGTCTTTGACCTGCTCAAGCTACTGGAACTTGCAGGCCGTTGGCGCTCTGGCGACAGCTTCTGCCACTACTTCGCCAGTTTGACAGACGAGCCAAACCAGCAAAGTCTGGACTTTTGGCAGCAGATGTCTACCGACTATTTCGATCGCGGCGGCAAACCCTGCCCTCACTTGCAGCAATACCTGGAGCGCGGTAGCTCAACTGATCCGCAAGCATCCCGGATGCTCGCCTACAAAGTGGAAGACATCTGGGAAGGTGGCATGAGAATTGTCAATGCTCGTCAGCTTCTAGCAGATGAATCGTTCCTGATGGCCTCACGACAATACCTCACGGTCAACACGCCGCTCAAAGACCTGATGTTTCGCCACACTCGCGACACCCTGCGCCAGTACTACCAACGGGGACTGCTCGATCGAGATATCCGCGTCCGGGAAGTCAAAGATAATGCGATCTCGCTGGAAGTCGATCGCGAAGTGCCGCTCTATCGAGCCGTGAGCCAGTATGTCCGCGACTTCTATCGACTGGCTCAAAAGGAAAACCGCAAAGCGCTCGGCTTTTTAATGACGCTCTACCGCAAGCGGCTCACCAGTTCCTTCTACGCCATTCAGCAATCGTTGCAGCGCCGCCTTGATGCCCTCCTCGCTCAGCAGGGAACCGGACTGAGCGAAGACGATTTGGCAGATTTCGATGATGCGGATGATGCCGTGATCGAAGGGCTGGAGTCATACCTAGAGCCGATCGACCCGCAGGAAATCCAGTACCTTCAAGACCTGCTGCGCCAGTTTGAGAACACCGGAGAAGACACCAAGCTCTCCTGCGTGATCGCAATGCTGCGTCAGGAGCTAACCGATCGCGAAAGTGCGATCGTCTTCACCCAGTACACCGACACGATGGACTATTTGCGCGGCGAACTGCGGCTGCTCTATGGCGCTCAGGTTGCTTGCTACTCCGGGCGCGGCGGCGAACTGCTGCGAGACGGACAGTGGCAGCGAGTGCCCAAAGAGCAAATTAAGCAGCGCTTTCGCGATGGCGAAATTAAAATCCTTCTGTGTACCGAGTCCGCGAGTGAAGGCTTGAACCTGCAAACCTGCGGCGTGCTGTTCAACTACGACATGCCCTGGAACCCGATGCGCGTTGAGCAGCGAATTGGCCGGATCGATCGCATCGGCCAAAACTACCCGACCGTGAGAATCCATAACTTCTACTACGACGGTACGGTCGAGGCCAAAGTCTACAAGAAGCTGCGCGATCGCATCAACGCCTTTGCGATCGTGGTTGGCAATCTGCAACCCATCCTGGCAAAAGTGCCCCGCTTTATCGAACAAGCCGTAATGAGTGCTGATCCACAAGAAGAAGATGTGCTGCTCTCTGAGTTCGATCACGACCTCGACAGCCCGCCGCTACGTCCAGCACTCGATCAGATGGTGGTGATGGATGTGGAAGCTGATATCGCTGAAATTCGCAAGGCGACCTCCCCGTCACCCGTCACCCCAGAAGCGATCGAGCAACTCTTGACGACCTCAACTTTGATTCGCTCTTGTGGTGCAAGGTTTGAATTGCTTAGCGATTCTTCAGCAGGACGCACCTGGAAACTGACGTTTAAGGGTCAGATTCATGCTGTGACTTTTTACACAGCGGTGTTTGAAGAACAGCCCTCCCTACGTTTGATGAGCTTTGGCGATCCGCTGTTTGAAGAATTGATTGCGACTGTGGTGAGCGATCGCCCTTCGTCGCGCTAGCGATTCAGATTTGCAACTGCTTGGAGTTTGGTTAGCCCCCATCGCAATTTCTGCTATCGCAGAACCTCGATCGCTCTTTTCGATCGAGGCTTATGGTTACGACTTCCAGCTTCCTGCCCTGCCACTTCAACGCCGTCCAACAAGCCCAACTTGCAAAACTCAAAATCGCATCAATTCGCGATCTACTCTATTACTTTCCTCGCGACTACATCGACTACAAACTCGTCTCGATCGCAGCCGCCGCGATTGGCGAAACGGTTGCGATCGTCGCGACCATCGGGCGTCATCGCATCACCAATGTCCGTAACGATCGATTGCTGCTGCAAACTTGGGAAATCAAAGACGCAACGGGACGAGTGCGCTGTACTCAGTTCCATCGCTCCGCCTGTCGATCGCAATTCTGGCGGCACCAGCAGCACGCTCGCCATCGCCCCAGCACGAAAATTTTGGTGTGCGGCAAAGTCTATCGAGATAGTTACAGCGGCCAAAAAGCAATCAAGGCCGATCGAGTCACACTGATCGACTTCCCCACTACCGTAGAAGATTCAATCATTCAAGCCGTTTACGCGCTCAAGTCCGGCGTGGATGCGACGACACTACAAGCTTGCATTCAGCAGGCGATCGCCCACTCCTCGATCGACGATCCGCTTCCCCATAAAATTCAGCAGCACTACGGCCTTGTGGATCTGGCAACGGCGATCGCTCACCTGCATCAACCGCCCAATCGAGCCGCCCTAAAAGCAGCACGCGATCGCATTGCCTTTGATGAATTGTTCTACCTGCAACTTGGTCTGCTGCTGCGCCGACAGTCCCTTCGCGCTCAGTCGCGATCGATCGCCCCGCTGCACTTTGATCTGCTCGATCGCTTTTACGATACGCTGCCCTTTGCGCTCACGGGCGCTCAGCAGCGCGTGATTGCCGAAATTCAACAGGATTTCGCGCAGCCTTACCCAATGAATCGACTGGTGCAGGGCGATGTGGGATCGGGGAAAACCGTCGTAGCTGCTGCCGCTTTGCTGCTGGCGATCGCTACTAGGCAGCAAGCAGCACTGATGGCTCCGACCGAAGTTTTGGCCGAACAGCACTACCGCAGCTTATGCCAGTGGCTTATGCCTTTGGGCATTTCTACTGCGCTGCTGACGGGTTCAACGTCACTGGCCGATCGCCGTCGCATCTACGCCGCACTGCGGTCGGGTGAACTGCCGCTAATCATTGGAACCCATGCCCTGATCCAAAAGTCCGTGCAGTTTCAGCAGTTGGGCTTGGTGATTATCGATGAGCAGCACCGCTTTGGTGTGAATCAGCGACTGTGCTTGCAGCAAAAAGGCGATCGCCCGCATGTTCTAACCATGACGGCAACTCCCATTCCGCGTACACTCGCACTCACCCTGCATGGCGATCTCGACATTAGCCAGATTGACGAACTGCCGCCGGGACGCCAAGCCATTGAGACAACCGTGTTGACGCCCGACGATCGCGATCGCGCCTATGCCTTGATTCGCCGTGAACTGAGCTTGCGCCGCCAGGTCTACATCGTGCTGCCGCTGGTTGCCGAATCGGAAAAGCTCGACCTCAAATCGGCGATCGAAGAGCATCAGCACCTTCAGGACGTGATCTTCCCGCAATTCAAAGTTGGCCTACTGCACGGACGGATGACATCGGCTGAGAAGGATGACGCGATCGAGCAGTTTCGCCAAAATCAAACGCAAATTCTCGTTTCCACCACCGTTGTCGAAGTCGGCGTGGACGTTCCCAATGCCACCGTCATGCTAATTGAACATGCCGAACGGTTTGGCCTGTCGCAGCTTCATCAGTTGCGAGGTCGAGTCGGGCGTGGGGTGGCACAGTCATTTTGTCTGTTGATAAATACGGCTGCGAATGAAAATAGTGCTGAGCGACTAGCCGTGTTATCTCAATCTCAAGACGGCTTCTTCATCGCCGAAATGGATATGCACACTCGCGGCACAGGCGAAGTTCTTGGCTACACACAAGCAGGCGTTCCAACCTTTACCGTTGCCAATCTCGATCGCGATCGCCACTTGCTCCTCAAAGCTAGACAAGCGGCTGAAAAAGTCGCTGCCAAATCAACCGAACTGCAAAGTTGGAACGTCCTCTACAGCGCTTTGCAAGAACACTATCCCCACCTCGATATCGGCGATCGATCGAATTAGAGCAACCGCAACTCCAGTCGATCGGCTATCGCCGTTGCCCCGTTTGACCCTAATTTTCGACTTTTCGCAGCATGGCCTACCTTAACTTCAACCTCACCACCACGCCGCAGCGGTTTCATGTGCTGTTTCCCTACAGCAACCCAGGTGCGGTCAACTTCACCGCCTGGGAAAACCACCTCAAGATGCTTTTGACTGAATCTGACTATAACGATACTCGTAAGCTCAAGCTCACCGATCCTGACCCCGAACCTGAGAGCGTTGAATTTCATGCTTGGCGGCGTCAGCAGCAAAGCACTCCTGCTACGCCTCCATCTTCCGATCAGCGCTGAATCCGGCGCGATCGACTCAGTTGACGCTGCGGCGTGGATTTCGATCGCGCTGGTGGAGTAAAAGTTGCACCATTGCTGTTCAAGTACGATAGACGGTACTGAGATTTTGCCATGCGCTGCGCATCCTTCGCGCTCCACCGCTTAACTCGCTCCAGGTTTGGCACTCCCCAGAGCGATCGCCGCACCCGATCATCACCGCTCAACCGTGCCACGATCGCCGCAATCAGCTTGCAGCAGGACAAGGGCGATCGCACGATTTGAGATTCGGCCAGTCGCACCACGATCCAGTTGCCCCGCAGAAAAAACTGGTTGCGTCTCTCCTCCTTGCGATCGCCCGTGCAGTGAATGGGTGCTTGGCTTTTTCCTTCATACGGCTCGTCGCACTCCACGTCAAATGCCAGTCCCGATGCGTGGTGGTAAACCACAAAATCCGCGCAGTAGGATTGATCTGTACCGGGAATCGCAAATTCGATGCCACAGCACACGGAGAAATCTGGGTACGGAAACCATTGCAGCAAATGCACGAAAAATCCTTGCTCACTCACGCCCTGCTGCGCCTGCACTCTTCCCTGAATTAGATTGGGAGACATGACCTGTTCATTCTTTACTTGCTGAAGCTGGTGAATGGGTCGAGTCTCGTTTAGATCTTGCAATGATATCAGTGCTGCTGGGATCGATCGGGTCGAATGAGCGGATCGCGCTTTTGCAAGTACGCCGACTACGATCGAAGCTCCGATGATCCAGCCAACCCACATCAGCCAGCTACCCCAACCCACAAACACAATTCCAGCCGAGACAAGTAGGGCGAGGAGCAGCGCGATCGCAGCAACCAGATTTGATGTCTTCACGGGTTGAATGTCTGGCCGCATCAAGGTTGGTTGATTTGCTTTTTGTGCTGGTGGTGATTGTGGCGCGATCGAGGAAACAATTTTCGGCCTTTTCTGCAAACTTGCTGGGTACAGCACGACTGGGTAATAGTCACTCATGCTTCAGACCCAACTGCCGTCATAGTCAACGTAATTCATCTTTTCGCTCACCTGCAATAAGCCTTCTTTAATTCTATTTCTTGGCTTTTAGGCGCTGTTGACGTTGCAACGATCGAACCAGAAACCCGACGCTCTTAATGGTTAGGGTGCGAATTTAGCTCCCGACATCAATGCAATCTTGCGCCCTAACCAGCGATCGCGCTATCGCGCTGGCGGCACTGCCGTTTTTTGTGTCGCTTTCAAATGCTGATTCAATTTCTTGACTACCTGACAGCCCTGCAACACTGTTTTGTCTTTGCTTCCAATCCTGATACGCTGCTGCTCGAAGCGATCGCCGCCGATCGCGACTACCTCGAAGTGGGAGGCCGCTGGTGATGACCTTAGCTACCACACTTAGCACGATGCACCAGCGCTGCCAGGAAATTTGGCAGCAGCTTGAAACTGCCGATTCTGCCGTCCAAGCTCAACTGCTTGATGAACTTTGGGCAAATCAGGCTGATCAAGAAGAAACGGTCGATGCGATCGTCGAGCTGATGCTGCAAATCGACGCGCAAATTCAAGGCCACCAGCAGCAAATTGATTATTACGTGCAGACCCACGAAGGCGCGATCGCACAACTCAAACAGCAGCGCGATCGCATTACGGCCTCAATCGATCGACAGTACCAGTGCGGTGTCATTCCTCAAAGGCTCGTCGGCACTCAGCATCGAATTTCGGTGCGGTTCAATCCGGCGAGTGTCGATGCAACTCAGGTTGATGCCACAACCTTGCCCGATCGCTTTCGTCGCAGCAAAACCGAATATGTCGTTAACAAGAAAGCGCTGCTAGCGGCTTACAAAGCGAATGAACCGCTGCCGAGCGGCGTTCGCGTTTTCCAGCGCCGCAAAATCGAGTTTGGGCCGATTTCACACCTGGTCGATTTGGCGTTTCAATCGCCAAGTTAACCGAACAGAAATCGTAATTTTGCCAATCTTTGCGCTTCTACATTTTATTTGCGATCGCCACAGAATTTGCCCTGCAAGTTTCATCGAGGCTCTATGACCCAGTGGCTCACGATCGAGCAGGCAGCGACTCAGTTTAAGCTGGAAGCTGCCACGCTCACCCAGTATCTTTCACAAACAAATCCGGCTTCGCACTTCAGCCAGGTTGGGCTGTACTTCGATGCGAATCGCTATCAAAATCAGCAATCTGACTTTTTGCGGCAACTAGCTCCCAGCGATCTACCGTTCGACTTCGATCGCGGCAAAGTTGACATTCACCTCACGCTTTATCCTGCAATGGAAGGCGATCGTCTGGTGTGCCTGTCGATTACAACTCAGGAAGACTTCCCGCTGATCGCTGCCTGCAACTTTGCGGAGTTGATGCCGCTGCCTGCACCTCTGGCAGAACTAATCGATCGCTTCCAGCAGGATTTGCCGCTGCGACAGTTGCGCCATCAAGTGCAAGAACGCCAAAAATCCCAAAAGCAGCACCAGAAACCTGCTTCCCCTACCACAGCGCCAAGTCAGCCTGCGACAACCGTGCCGAGAGGCGGCGAAGCCATTGTTCCACCTCCACCTGCGCCAAAAGTTCAGCAAATTTCCTTGCTATGACTACACCAGAATCCTCGACCTTTGATTTGCAAGAGACGGTAATTGTCGTTTATGAAGGCCAGCAGCATCCGGTTCCCCGCTGCATTGCTGACGACGATCAAAAGTTGCGTGATGCCTTTGCGCCGATTCATCCCCAATTGAAAGAAGCCACGATCGAGCGTAAGGATGGAGAACCGATTCAAATTCGCCGTAAACCCGGCGCAAAAGCGGTTTCTACTCCGATCGATCATCTGATTGCTGCCCCTGCCAACATCAATCCAGCGATCGCGCTGCTGCATTCAAACCGCAAAATTGCTGCTAGCGATTTGGTTGCTGAGCTTGAGCGATCGATCAGGGATATTGAGTGCGTCGATCGCAGTCTGCTCTACCTGTGCCGCGTCGATGCGAGTGTGCTGCCGCTGAAAATTTGAATCAATCATGCCAATTTCACTCGATAGCCGTGCTGCTGTTCTCACCTTGGCGCAGCAGCTTTCTCCAGCGGCAAGGCTGCCTCGATCGCTACAGGGGTGGATCGAACATCAGCAGCTAGCGCAAACGCTGCGATCGCTCCACCAAACTTACTTTCCGCAGGCGTACTGTCGATCGCGCCGTGCCCTCGTGCCCAACAGCGATGCGAACGCTCACACGGCACTAGAGCAAGAATTTTTTGCCCTAGTCGATGAACATCTATTTCCACTCAATGGATGGGCACTCGATACGGCAAGGACAGAACGCCTGTGGACAATTCCCATCCTGAGCTACTGCCTGTGCTGGGAAGAAGACTTCGACCAGTTAATGCAACCTTGGCAGGCGCTGCTGGTTTTCACGGACTACGGGCGCGAATGGATTGAAGACGATGGAGATACGGAGGAATGGTATCGCGACATTAGCGGGCGATCGATTGCCGACATTGCTCCTCCCGATCGCATCAACTTCAAGCAGCTTCGCCGTCAGTGCCGATCGAGTCCAACGCCAATTCGACACCTGCCCCACGCGCTCAACTGGCTCAATCACTCGACTGGTAATCTCTGGCTCGATCTGCATCCGGAGTATAGCGATGAGTTCGCCTGGTCAGCGGTCAATGTGCAGCGGCTGACGCGATCGTGGCAAAAGGCGCGATCGATCCTCAATCGCATCACCAGCTTGATTGACTGGCTAAACGAAGATTTTGAATCCAACTTTGACTTGCTCATCACCGAATGGAACGCTTGCCAACTTCCTCACCCCCGTCCACTCACCTCACCGCCCAGATAGTTGAACAGATCCTTGCACCCGTCCAGCAAGAACGATTGTCTCTATCAGGTACTTCAATTCAAGCAGCCTTGCTGTTTATGGAGGGCTGGTATCTATTTCAGTATCAGGCGGGCAGCCAAACGCAATACAAATGCCTCGATGCCGCTACGCTTCGCACTGCCTTTAGCCACGACCCGATCGACAGCGGCTTCCTTCCCCCAAATTTGTGGCGCTGGGCACTGACACCGCAGGGCACTTGGGTTGTGCAACTGATCGCTGCTCAGCAGGTCACGATCGCCCACGACAACGATACGTCGTTCACGATTCCTCTTCCGCCCCTCGTCTTTGCAGGCTGTCAGCAAGAGTATTACCTGTGGGCGCTGAACACCCCGAATCCAACGCCCGACTCGATCGCGTTTGCGGCTCCCCTTCCGAACGTGAACGCTGGAACGGGCGAAATCTGCTGGGGCAACAACAACCCGCCGATCGCGCATCCCACAACGATCGTCGCCGCTTGGAATTTGTTTATTCAAAGTCCTTTCAGCCATCACTGGACGGGCGGCAAATCCAAGCAGTTTCGCGACATTTGCCAGCAGATTCAAACGCTCGATCGCAATCGTCGCCGCCGCTATCCCCTCCCAGATTTGATTTCCACTCAAGTTTCGATCGATACCTGCCTCAATCGCCTGATTTATGGATCAACTAACTTCGCTCATTGACCACAAGCTGGTGGCTGACGCGCTACCTGAACACACCAGCTCGAACCGTGAATATCTGTATGCCAGCAACGGCGTGTTTGTGCGTGCCGTTCGTCCTGGCTTAGTCGCGATCGTTCCTATCCATTGGTACGATCGGGTGATTCCCGGACTGGGGGCGATCGCTCCGATCGTCCAGCTCACGCCGCGCCTGCCTGAATTTTTGCTGCTGCAAGCGTGGCAGCGCTGCTATGCCGCCTGCACTGAGTCTAAAGAACTGCTGTGTCATTTCGTGTATGAGAATTCGAGCTGGCAGCTTGTCGTTCCCGACCAAATTCAAGAGAATTCGACCTGCCACCCGCCCGATCAGCCAGATTCGTCTTACTACAGCGCCACGATCGATCTGCACTCGCACCAGCGCTATCCGGCTTATTTCTCAGACACCGACAACGCCGATGAAGTCGGATTTCGCCTCTACATCGTTCTCGGCCAGTTGCACCTGCCAACGCCGCAAATTCTCACTCGCGTCGGCATCTTCGGCCATTACTGGATAATTCCAACAGCCTGGGTTGCCGAAGGCGCAGACCACTTCATCGATGCCGCCTTTGAGAATGCGCCATGCTAAATCTTGACTATCTCAACGCGCAGCGCATTGTCACCTTTGACTACCGCGCCATTGACATTTGGCTAGTTGGCGTGGGTGGAACTGGATCGTGGCTTGCGCCGATGCTGGCTCGCTGGGCGATCGCTCAATCATCACCGTATCGATCGATCACCTTAACGCTGGTTGACCCGGATACAGTGGAACGCCAAAATCTGACGCGGCAAAACTTCAGCGCGGCGGAACTGGGTGCAAACAAAGCGAGAGCGATGGCGCTGCGTCTGTCTTTGACCTCTACCTTGCCAGTCGTTGCGATCGATCAAGTCTTTGACCCAGCCTGGATTCAGCCGAGTACCGAAACGCTGACGCTGCTGTGTGGCTGTGTCGATAATGCCGCCGCTCGCCGCAGCATGGCCGCCGCCCTGCCGCACAATCGCAATTGGACGCTGCCGCGCCTTTGGCTGGTTGACTGCGGCAATCACCGCACGTCGGGGCAGGTGGCGATCGGCTCTCATCTTCAGGATGACCCGAACTTCTACCAGTTTCAGGCGATCGGAGCTTGGGCACTGCCTGCTCCTACCGTCATCCTGCCAGAACTGAGTTTTGACGAATCGCCCGCCGCGCCGCAGTTTCGCTGCGTTGAGGGGGATGATCAAACTATGAGCGCGAATCAGATGGCCGCGACACTGGCGCTGGTGCTGATCGCGCAATTAATGAGCAATCGCCTCAAGCATTTCCTCACCGACTTCGATCTAGAAACGGGCAGTACGCGATCGCGCTACATCACTGCTGACACAATCGCGCAACTGCTGGGTCAAGCCGCTGACATCCGCAGCCGTCACACTCGATCGATGCCTTTGCGCTCAAACGCGCTTTAGTCGCAGGGCGCGATCGCGCCTTCCCTCGGGGTTCCCTATCACCCCACTGCAACCGTTCACTTTTTCGTGTCGCTATGGCAAAAACGATTCGACTCAAAGATGGAACACTCCGCGTTCCCGTATTTGACGGCTCTGCTTCCAGCGGCAAAGGCGAATTTCTAGAGCCAGTCAAGCTCGCCAATACGCTGCTGCAAGATCTCTTCGACCTCGAAGAATTGCGATCGCTCCTCATCGTCAAGATCGACCAGGACTTTGACAATCCAGGCGATCCCAAACATTTGTGTATGCGCGAATTTGACGATGGCAATCTTCGCCAGCTTGCCTTTTCTTCTGGCAAAAACTACTACTATGCCGATCGCGCCCTCAAAGATAAAATTAACCAGCTTTTTGACATCGAGCCAGATAAAGCCTGTAACTACGGATCGCTACTGACGAGCAACTGTCATGAAGGCGGCGGACGCTTTGCCGAGTTGCGCGTCAAGCTCGTCGATTACCAAGACCCCAAATTTGCTCGCTACAAAACCAACGATTGTCACGGCAAAGCTGCGCCCTGGATCGTTGAAGCCCTCGGCGGCAGTTCCAGTCGTCCGTTTCAGTTTCGGCTCGGCTACCGCGACCAGGCTGCTGCCCACAGCGAGGATGCGCCACCTGGAAGCTTCATCGCTAAGGGAACACTGTTGCAGCATCAGCGCTTGTGCGAACAAGAAGATTGCGACATCATTCTCGATCGCTCCTCAATCAAGCCGAAGCGCAACCTTGACTGCCGCACCTACACCCTGCCACTAGCGGCACTGGGCAACCGCAGCAACGCGAGAAATTCTCAGTTCAACTGTAGCTGGCAGTTCATCCAGTGGTTTTCGCCGGATGCGGTGCGAACTGATTTTGGCCCTGCTACCGCAAGAGCTGCCCAGCAGCTTCGCGATTTGCAAAAAGATCCGCGCCGCCTGATTGCCTATCTAATTGAGCAGCACGACCAGCGTAAGCAGCACAGCGGCAGCGATGATTCGATCGACACCCCAGATGACAATGACGATCGCAACTCTACTGAACAGCGCGAAGACACCAAGATGATTCGCCTGCTGCGAAGCGATCGACTCGGACTGCTGACTAGTTCACCCCGGTTTGGCGTTTACCTCGAACGCGCCACCGCTAGAGCCTGGAACAATCTCGCCAGCAAAAGCGCCGTCAAGTTTCGATCGGGCATGGCAATTCCCGCCAGCGCCAGCGAACTCGATCGCAGTCAGGTGTGCATTCCCGGTGTGCCCGACGGCGAAATTGTGCTGCTCACCCGCTACCCGATCATCAACCGCGACAACATCCGCAAATATGTCAACGTGGCTCATCCGACGCTCAGTCGGCTCAAAGGCACGATCGCAATTCGCGGCGAAAGCCAAGGCGACCCCGGTGATGCGGCTGAATTTCACCAGATGGATTTTGACGGCGATGAAGCAGCGTACCTGCTGGCTCGCGACTATCCCAACGTTGCCCGCGAATGTTACTGGGCAGGCGCAAACGCCAAATATGATTTCGACCCGGTGACGCAGCGCCCCAAGCAGTCTTACCTCGACATTCGCGACGAGCAGGGCGATCGCAAATACCGCAATCTCGCTTCGATCGCCGTCGCCAGCAGCAATCACAGCGTCGGACGCATCGCCAACTACATCGGTCGAGTGCAGTGTTCTAGCTCTAATCCGCGTGAACAGCCAAAGCAGTTTCGTGCTGCTCAGCGATCGCTGCTCAACCGCTGCTTTGATGGCCTTCAGGTCGAAGTAGACTATGGCAAAAGCGCCCTGCGCATTGCTGATACTGACCCAATGCTGATTGACGACTGCATCGCCTGGAAAAAGCAGCACCCTGTCCCCTTCTTCGACTTTCTCAAGCACCCCGACTGCTACCGCAAATTTCCGCTGCCAGCCGTTGGCGAAAGCTCGGTTGACCTGTTGGCGCGAGAAGCGGTCAATCCCCAGTGGGAGGCGGCTCGATTGCAAAAGCTCGATCGCCACTACTTCCAGTTTCTATTTGAGCCGCCGCGCAACTCGAATCTCAAAGATTGGGCAGCTCAAGTCTCAGAAGAGGTGAAGCGGGCAACCAGTCGCATTCGTCGCCGCTGCACCAGTAGTCAGGGACGCTTCGATCGCGACCAGTTTCAAACTGAGCTAGGTGATCTTTATCAGGCTTACGAAGAAAAAGTAAACCGCGCCTTTCCGCCGAGCGCTCCGAATCGCCGGATGCAGGCCGCAGCAGCGCTATGGCACGAGCAGCATAAAATGCCCAGCGAAAGCGTCGATCGCAAAAAGTCGTTGCAGTCCGCGCAGGGCATGAAGATCACGTTTGAATTTGAGCAGGAGCGCAAGCTGCCCAACCGCGCCTTGCCAATCGATACTCATGTGCTGACGGTTCCCTTTCAAAAACCGCTTACAGATGGCAACGGGGACAGTCGCGATCGCAACGGTCCGCTGTACTGGCGCGAGTCGCTTCAGGCTAAGGGTATCGAGTTTGTTGCCGTTGTCAACCCGAATCTGCCCGTTGTGGAATTCATCTTGCCCAATTTGCGCGAAGCCAACGTTCAACTTCTCGATCGACGCTTTGGGGGTAACGACCTCGATCCCACTTTCGAGACGCTGCCCGATCGGATTGTGCCCCCGACCGAATACAAGCACTGGACAACTTCTGAGCAAGAACCGAGTCAGGGCGCACTGGTTTATAACCTGTTTACCGAAGAGATTTGCCAGCGGCTCGAAACCTATCAAATTCACGAACTGTTGGTGCAGGGCATCGATCGCAACGCTTACGCCAACACAAACTTCCACTCGTCAAGCTGGCGCACTCAAACCATCGAACTCACGGTTGAGCCGTACCAGCTTGACCCCAATCACCCCGAATTCGATCGCTACAGCGGCGTTCCCGCCCTCACGCTTAACGGCAAATTTCTCGGCATGTTCACGCCGCAATCGCCGAAGCTGCCGATCGGCAGTCGGATTGAAGCCACGATCGAGCCACAAGATAAAATTTTGCGGCTCCACACCCAGCCCGATCGCGTCTACGTTCCACCCCTGGAAGCCCAAACGGATACGGCTACGCTAAGTGTGAACTCGCTGCGGCGTGAACTGCAACAGGTTCACGATGAAACGCAAGCGGTGCGCTTTCGGCTGGGGCCGTTTGCGGTTCGGGTTGATGCTGCCGATCGCAGCTTTACGGCCTACGACGAGCAGAGAAACCCAATTTGGCAAGGTGCGATCGATCGAGCAGGCCAAGACGAAATTCCGCTCAGTTCCACTCACCTTGCTGCAATTCAAATTGCTTTTGACGAGCCGCCTGCTTCTGCTGTCGATCGCCTGCCCGTGCAGCCCCCAGCGCAATCGATCGCTTCACAGCCGCGACACAGCCGCAACACATCGACGCTAGAGCGTTAATTCACAGTTGCCTTAGTTTCTGCTTTTTCTTGCAGGCTATGGCAACTCGACCTTCTGTTTCTTCCCGTTCAAAATCGCATCGTGACAACGGCAATAGCTACCTAACTGACGAAGCCGACCTCAACTACATCCTCGACACGCTCGACGCTGCGGTTGATGCCGCCGATGTGGGGCAGTTCAAATCCTGGCAGGATTTCGCTGCTTACGTCGAAGACTTTAGCGCCCAAGGCGGGAACGACCCGATCGGGGTTGATTTGGTCAAGGGCAATCACGGCAAAGTCGTCGAATTTCATCTTTCCCTGGCAGATAGCCCGCACCAGTGGACGACGGCGAAATATCTGGCAACGAACCTCGGCCTCGTCGATGATCAGGGCAACATTGACCCAGATTACGACTTCAGCCCCAAGGGACTCGAATTCCTTGAAGTTCCCGATCGCAGCAAAGCCAAAGCCGCAGCTCGCGATCGCAGCAGTTCGGGCAAATCTGCGACTCGCCGCGATCGCCGTGCTGTTGCAGCTCCTGATCTTGGCGATGATCTGTTTGATGATGCCGATGCGGACAACGCAACCGCTGACGACTCGGCAACCCGCCCTAACCGCAGCCGTCGATCGACCAAAGCTACGCAGCTTCTTGGTGAAATCGAATCCGCATCCAGCCAGACTACAAGTCGCGCCCGTTCTCGATCGCGCCCACAGGCCGAAGATGAAGAGCTGGACGTTGACGAAACCGGAGATGAGCTAGAAGACGAAGCCCAATTTGTGCCAGCGCCGCCTCGCACTCGCCCTTCGTCCCAATCGTCTGCTCGTGCCGCCAGCCAAAAGCGCGATCGATCGCAGCTTGAAGTTGACCCGGAGCCAGTTCGCCGTCGTCATGTCCAAGTCGAACCGATCGAAGGTGAACTCGCACAGGCTGCCGCTGACGTTAGCCGTCGAGTCGCTCAATCAAGTGCAGAAATCGACGGCGCGACCGTCTCTGGCCTCAGCGCTCAAACCGCGATTGCTGGTGTCAGTACGATCGCGCTGCTTTACAAAGTTGCCAAAGATGCCCACCAGCGCGATCGCCTCAAAGCACTCGCAGAGCGACAGGTTGCCTTCGATGAGGACGTTGCTACGCTGCACCAAAAAGCCGAGCAGCTTGAAGATCCCACTGTTCCTGCTCAACCAACAACGCAGGCGCAGTCTGCTTCGCCTTCTCGAAAATCATCGCCGCCATCGCAAGCAGCACCCCCGACCGCTGAGCCGAAAACCAGCATTGACAAACTCGATGAAGTCGGTCGCAAGCTCGACCCCAACTACCAGTCGATCGCCAACGACCTCCCTCAGTTTGACCCCAAGGCCAGCATTGAAGCGCAAATTGCCGCACTCGAAAAGCGGATGACCCGATTAGAGCAGCGCCTCGATCGGCTTGAAGCACTGCTCGAAGCCAAGCTGGAGCAGCAGTCGTCTAACGACAAGGTTCACACCAGCGACACGCCCCTGCCAATCTCAGATTCGACCATACAAACACAATCGATCGCTTTGGAGGATAAACCTGCAACGCCTTCCACTCAACGTCACGCGCCAGACCATACGCCAATCACGCCCCTTGTGTCCTCGACTCCTGGAGCCAATCCGCTCGAAGATATTTTGAGCGATCAGCAAACCAAGCAGCAGCAAACGCTTTGTGTCGAAGCACTGGCGGCCTACGCCAAGACGATCGCCACCGTCGAACACATTGACCTTAACCACAGCCCGGTTCCGCTCAGCCACGATCGCTTCATCTATCTCACCGAATCCGATCGCGGTACAACGATTTCGCTAGAGCAGACGGTGGTTGGCACAGCCCTAGAAGATGGCAAGTTCAATCAGCAGTTTGCCGCTCATAAACCCGCCAACCAGAACGCTTGGCAGATTACGACCGATCAGCTCAGTGCCGACGACAAAACGGCGCTGGCACGACTGCCTCAATCTGCTGCCGCGCTTGAACAGCAAGGAGCCGCCCAAGCGTTTGTCCACTCGCTTGAGCAGCACTTTCCCGATCGCTTCACCGCTGAGGCGGCCAGCTCAATTCAGTGGAACGAACAGGGACGGCCAAAATACCGATTCGATGTGGCTCGCGAGAACGATCGCACCACGATTCTGGGGCATAACGCCCATAAAGACCTCGTACTGCAAGCCACGCTGGGCGATCGCAACAACTCTGTTGCCGATGTTGCGCTCTGCACAATTCCAACTCACGAAATGGTGCAGGCGATCGATCGGCTGGGTCAGGTTCAAGACGCGCCCGCAGCAGAAGCAAGACGGCAGCGCGATCGCAGCCCAGTCAGTGCGGCTCCAGATCAGGAACGCTAATTCTCTCCTCACCATTCAACGAATTTAAGCTATGAAAACTCGACTTCGATCTCTTCCTCGCAATCGCGCCCTGCCCATTCGCCGCAGCGATTTCGCCTTTATTGGCATTTGCCTGTTGGCGATCGCTTACTTGCTAATTCGAGAACCGCTGCTGCTGGCAATTTTAGGCTGCGCCAGCATTGTTCACATGGGGTCGTGGCAGATTGTTCGCGCTTTGCCGATCGTCGAAAAGTGGCTCAGTGCCAAAATTACGCCTTGGCATGTCGGCACGATGATTATGGCGACGACTGCTGTATTTGCCGTGCTGCCGCATCCGGCTCACGCCATTTTCCTCAGCGGATTGGAGAACTTTGTCACTGACATTGCCAACAGCGCTGGAACAGCAGGCGGCGGCACGGCAATTCCGGCAACAACGGTGGCGCTAGTTTTCAACATGATTCGCGCCGTGTTTTTGCTGCTGGTAGGCGCTGCCGCTTTGTATTCGTACAACCAGGCGCAGCAGGGCAATGACTGGAGACCGATCGCCAGCCAGGTTGGAATTGCGTTTGGTGCAGTTTTGGGCATCGATGTGATCACGTTTTTGTTCATCGGCAACGGCCAAACCGCCTAGCGCTCGCTTTGCTCAACTTCACTGACTGATGGACTATGCAAGACGATCGCTTCATCAAGTACAACAAGCTGCTGGGCAAGCAGGCCAGCATTGGTCCGATCGCTGCCGACCAGATCATCCCCTGGATGGCAATCATCTTGCTCAGCTACCTGGTTACGAATGGACTATTTAGCTTTGGCCTGCTGTGGTTTTTTGGGGTGGCGTTCTGGCTAATTGTCAGTTGGACGCTGATTGCAGGCGATAAACCTCACAAGTTCACTGACCAGTGGCGTCGCCCGCCGGGGCGAGATTGGTACAACGCCCGCATCCGCTATGTTTCCCCGGTCAGCGAGTTTCGATCTCCAGACTCAAGCATGGGATCGATGCCGATGCGGATTCGTGCGAAACCCCTGACTGTTCCAAATCCCGATCGAGGCAAAAGCAGATTTATGCCGTTTCAAAACGAAGTGAACCTCTGCTGCATTGCGGAACTCAAAGTTGAAGACCGCGAAGCTGCTGCCTTTCTGCTCGAAAAAGGCAAAGACGAATATCAGGTCGTGTTTGCCTTTCACGTCGAAGGACTGCACGACATCCTCCACGCCAGCGAAGTGGAAGAAACGGCCTTGGCGATCGAAGCGGCGATGAAAGATTTGCCGCCTGGAGAGAAAATCACGTTCTCGACCAGTTGCACCAGCGACGATCGCGACCGTCAGCAGGAGCTAGAGCAGCTTGCCGATGGCTGTAACCTGATGCCGATTTCTGTTCTGCTCCGCAACGAGCAAGTCAAAGTGGCTGAGCTAAGCGATCGCGGTGTGCGGCAGCGCTGGCAGCAGATCGCGTTTTGCACCTGGACAAGCAACGCCAAAGGCAACTCCAAACAAAGTGACTGGCTCTCGAAAGCGCTCGATGGCCTGTTTGATGTGGGAGCGATCGCGCTCAACACCTTGACGGGCAATCAGCGCGTCTACCGCGAGAGCTTTTTCAAGCATCTGCTGCTCAAGAGCTTTCACGAAGGCTTTTTACCCTGGGAACTGCTGCTGAGTACAAAAGCGGGTTTGACCGTGCGCCCCTACTCGCAATCTGAACTGTGGCAGTGGCTGTATGGCCGCTTTAATCCGGGCAATGCGCCGCCAACGCCGCAGGTACTGACGCTAACTGAAACCAAAACCGGGTTTCACCTTGACGAGCAGCGCACAACGGAAAAGCACGCCGTTACCGTTTTGATCGAAGGCATGAACGGTCACTCAAGCTGTCCGCGCCACTACGAGCGCACGGATCTAGTGTCGATCGAAGGCCACCAGCAAAAATGCGGTGTTTTGACGATGGAAGAAGCGCCTGGAGGCTGGAGCAGTTTGCGCGATCAGCTCAAGTGGACGTGGAAAATTCTCAGCGCCAGCTACGTCCACAACACCGAAGCCTGGATTGAAATTAGTCGCGGCAACGATTTTCTGATTCAAGACAATCTTGCAAGGCAGGCTAGGCAGTCAAAGACCGCTCGCATTCGCGCTACGACGCAGGGGCAAGGCCGCGATGTCGGTGCTGAGATCAAGCAGGAAGAATCGTTTGACGCGCAGCGCCGTCTGTATCAGGGGCAAAAAGGGCTGCACTGCGGAGTTGCTTTTTTGGTTTACCGTCCCAATGCGGAAGAATTGGCGATCGCCTGCAACACCTTATGCAGCGGCTTCGATTCGGCTAAGGTGCTGCGTGAGCCGAATATTGCCTGGGAAATTTGGCTGCAAACGCTGCCGATTACTACGCGCTGGCTGCTGCACGACAACAATTTGTTTAGCGAGCGCCGTCTGATGCCGGACAGCCACACGATCGCCGGATTTTTGCCGCTGACCGTGCCTAAACCGATCGACTCCGCCGGAGTAGAATTCCTCAGCGAGCGCGGCGGCAAACCGATTTACATCGATTTGTTTCGGCACAGCGCCGATCGTGCCTTGATTACCGGGATGTCCGGGTCAGGTAAAAGCGTGTTGGCATGGCGCTTTATGATCGACGCGCTCGCGCTCAACATTCCGATCGTCGGCATGGATATGTCGGCTTCGGGCGGCAGCACCTTCAAAACCGCGATCGAGCTATTGGGCGACGATGCCGCCTACTTCGACATCCGCCAGGGCAGCTCAAACCTGATGGAGCCGCCGGACTTACGCAAGTTCAGCAAAGAAGAGCGGCTTGAGCGCATGAACACCTGGAAAGATTTCATCCACAGTGCGCTGCTGGCGATCGCGCTGGGATCAGATCTTAAGGTGCATAGTGCCCTGCTCAGCCAGCGGATCAACTCAATTTTGATTCGCACCCTCGACCTCTACCTCAAGGACGCCGATATCAAAGCTCGCTACAACGAAGCGTTTCGGCAGGGCTGGAAGTCTGCGGCTTGGCAGACGATGCCGACACTGCTCGATTTTGCTCGCTTTTGCACCCGTGAACGTCTCAACCTGCGGAATTTGGAGGACATCGATCGAGCGGCGATCGGACAGATTCAAAGTCAAATTGAAGCGCTCAGTAAGTCGAGTTTGGGGCCTGCCATCTGTCGTCCCAGCAGCTTCTCACCTGACCCCGCCGTCAAGTTTTTTGCCCTAAGTAATCTGAGCAACGAGCAGGATTCCTACCTGATGGCAATCTCGGCGCACACGGCCTGTATGCGAAATGCGCTGTCGCACCCGCAAAGCTTTTTTGTCGGAGACGAACTGAGCGTTTTGCTCAAGAAGAACGGCTTCGCGCAGATGGTCGGCGAAACCTGCGCGACCGGACGCAAAGAAGGCATCTCCGTTCTGCTGATCAGCCAAGACCCCGACAGCATTTGCGAGTGCAGCAGTGGCGCTCAGATCATGCAGAACATCAACTACCGCATCACCGGGTCGATCACGGCTGCCGCTGCTGCCTCATTCCAGAAGTTTCTGGGCTATCACCCCAGCTTGATCGATCGCAATACGACCGAGGCATATCTTCCCCGCACCAGCGAACTGCTGTCGCACTGGCTGATCGAGCGCAACCAGCGATTTTGGCGCGTCAACTATCATCCTGGCGAGATGGCGCTGGCAAGCGTCGCCAACGCTCAAGACGAAGCTGCCGCCCGCGATCGCATCTTTGCTACCTATGACACCGATGCGATCAGTCGGCTCCGTGCCCTCAAAGCGTTCACTGACCTTTACATTCCGGCCACGCAAGCAGGACGAGGCTATCGCCAAATTCAGCCTGCTGCCACCCAGCGCGATCGCGCTGCGGCTTAACCCATCCTTTCACCCTTGATTTTGACTATGCTTCCTTTTCGCTCCCTCACCGCTGCCACCGTTTTAACGGTCAGCTTTGCTCATCTGGCGATCGCCCCACCCGCTGCGGCTAATTCGATCGAAGCGGCGGCTGATGCTGCGGTTCACCCCTCTACAATCACCTCGGCTCCGCGTGTCAGTGCTGCCTGGGATGAACAAATTCCCGGTACAGGCACGAACACGGGTAGTGGTGGGATTGACCTCAACTTTCCGATCGATGCGGGTAATTTGCCGACGCGCCGCGTGTCGATCGGTGGTTTTGGCATTCGCATTCCCGACGTAGGTAGCATGACCCGTAGCCTCGAAGCTTGGTTTCGCAATCTGGGAGATGACCTGCTCGGTCAAATTCTCGGCAACATCCTGGGTGGTGATGGGCGAACCGGAGGCGATCCCGCTACTGGGACAACGGACGACAAAGACTCGATCGACCACAAAGACCTGGGCGATTTGTTTGGCGACCTGGGCGTTCCCGATGTCGAGAAGATTCGGAAGCTCTTGCTCGATCGTCCCACCAGCACAACTGAAGCAACGCAGCTTGCCGAAGTGTTGCAAAATCGCATTCCCGGCTCAGGCTCCTACATCATTCGTCAGGAAGTCGCTCAAGCTGGAGTGCGCGAACTGGCAAACCAGATGGCTGAAGCAGCAACGCTGAGCAAACCCGCACAGGCAGAATTAGCGCTCGAAGCAGTGCAGGCGCAGGCAACGACCGAGCAAAACGCCAAGCTTGCAGACGAATCGCAGCACCAAGATGTCTCGCAGCACATCTTGCAAAATCTGTCGGCGCAATCGGGTTTGAGTGCCTCGATCGAATTCAAGCAGCTTAAAGAAGCGTGGCAGGCTCGCGTCGATCGCGCCTACAGCAACGTTCTCAACGCGCAGCAGGCGCACGAACTCGCGGTCGTCAATACGGCAGATCGCCGTGAAGCGATCGGGACGGGCAACGCTGCCAACATCGAAACCGCCTTGATTACGCTGCCGGGTGGCTACTACCTGGGATCGCCAGGAAAGTCGAGGTGACGCAGATGCTTTCTCCGCTTTATTTGGCTCAAGCCCTGTCTGATCAGGCAGGCGGCATTCCCGTCACGGGCGGCGAACAAAGTGCGCTCAACATTGTCACGCAGTCGATCAACATCGCCAAAGCCACGACTGAATCTTGGAATTCGCTGTGGGTGATGCTGTTTGACCCGACCTTGAGCGGATTGTGGACGGGATTGGTGTGGTTGGGATTGTCGCTAGCTGCGCTGTCGATCGCATACATGGCGCTGACAACCGTGCGAGAAGCCGTCGAGAAGCAATCTTGGGCGGATCTGGTGGCGATATTTGTTTGGCCGCTGGTGATTGCTTTGTTTTTGCACAGCAACGGCGCGTTTTTGGCGCACACGACGATCGCGATTCGCAACTTCGGCCACAGCCAGGTCGAGAAAATCTTGGATATCCAGGTGGGAGAACTCAGCTTTCGTCATGCTGTCTCCAACATCGGCATTAGCTCAACTGCCCGACAGGAACTGGAAAATCTTTATCGCGAATGTCAAGGACTCGTCGCCGATGAACTGATCGAGTGCTGGAACAACAAGTCCGATCGCGCCCAGGAGATTATCAAGGCGGCTCAAGCAGCGGTCTCCAGCCCGATTCGCGGCATGGCCGAACTTGCCGTTGAGCTATCGACTGTTCCTGGCATGATCTCCAAAGCTGCCGAGCTTGGCTCGAATGCGATCACGTTTGACTATGCCAGTACGCTCTCTCACAATGTCGTCCTGCCGCTGATTCGCTTGGTGCTGGCGGCGACGCAGTGGGCATTCGTGAACTGTCTAGAGGCCACGATTTTGCTGACGGCCTTGTTTGGCCCCATTGCGATCGGCCTGTCGATTTTGCCGCTGCAAGGCCGCCCGATTTGGACATGGCTAACCGGATTAATTTCGCTGTTCGGCTTGCAGCTCGGCTACAACCTGCTCGTAGGACTGGTAGCCGTCGTCATCGTCAAATCCGGTGCGGAACTTGCCAGCGACATTGCTTTTTTAATTTTCATTAGCTGGTTTGCGCCGATCTTGGCGGGTGCAGTGGCAGGCGGCGGCGGACTGGCGCTGTATCGCGGCGTTGCCAACAATGCTGGACGCATGGCGATGTTCGCAAGCGATCTGGTTGCCGCCGGAGCGCGACTGGCGATCAAAGCTTATACCGCTGTGGGGTAAAGAGATGAGAATCAACAAGCTTCAAGGCGAACTGCTGCCTCAAACCAAAAATATTCTTGCCTTGTGCTTCATTGCGCTCACGGCTTTTTCGGGGCTAGGCTTCGTCATCAGCCTCTACACCAATGCCAAAGTTCTCGCAGCGACCAATCGCCGCATCACAATGGCGCAACTGACCAACGGCAACACGATCTATGTTGCGCCTCGCAGCGCCAACTGGCGCGATCCCGAAGTGATCAAGCAGTTCGTCTCCAGGTGGGTGACGCTCAGCTTCAACTGGGACGGCACACTCACAGGCTCAGACCAGCCCGATGAAGGTGTGCAGGTGCGAGAAGGCGGCAAAGTTCCAACCAACACCTGGTTTGCCTCGATTTTGCTAGAGCAGCAGTCGGGGCAGCAGGGCACATCGAGCTTTGCGGAAACTTCGCTTCAGCAAATCGCTGAGTTTGTGCCGCCCGGTGTGTTTAGCGGCGTCTACCGTCAGGTGATTGTGATCTCCTACCTGTCCGAGCCGCGTCAGATTGCTCCGGCCACCTGGGAAGTCGATATGGTGGCAACTCGCGTATTGATCAACCGTCAGGACGGAACTTCTGAGCGCATTCCGTTCAACCGCACGTTCACACTAAGAACCGCAGAAATCCCCGAATCACCGTTGGGCGCAGATGCACCACCTGTCGAGCAAAAAATCTACGAGTTTCGATCGGCAGGCTTGGAAATTACCAAAATCGTCAGCTTCAACCCCAACAATCCCAACAACCTCACTAGCCCCATCCCCGATCAGCCCAGTCCTCAATCGAGTTCTCCTGCATCATGACTTCTCCAAACAATTCTTCAACTTCTCCCAGTTCGATCGCCGACATTGATTTCTTTGACGATGCGCCAGCCCCAATTCCTGCGCCTGAGTCGGATCACAAAGCGCTAGAGCAAGAAATCGCCGGACAGCTGCCGCTGACCCCAGCCCACCTTCAGCTTGACAGCCTCGAAGCCCCGCCCACCGTTGCCACCAGCCAAAAACCGCTGGTTCGAGCCGCGATCGTGCTAACTGGCATCGGCGGATTGTTGCTGCTCACTCTTAGTTTTCTCTTTAATTTGCACAGCAAGCCTGCGCCCCCTACCTCCGCTACTGAAAAAACGCCGATCGCCCCGACCACAACTGATGAAGAAGGCACACTCAAAAGCCAGCTTGCCTTTCAAGGCCAGCAACAGCAGACTGAAGCGCGATCGCCCCAACCCGCTTCGATCCCAAATGCCAGTTCGACCTCCGGTTCAACTCCGACTCCACCGCCACCGCCGCCTCGCTCAATATCTCGCCCTGCTTCTGCACCGCCACCGATCGAAGTTGCCCGACCCAGCCGCGCAATTTCGGCTCCAGCCTATCGGCCTACGATCGAGCGATCGCAGCCGCCCGCTCCTCAAGCAACTCCAGCAGAAGCGATCGATCCGTTTGAGCGCTGGGCACAGCTTGCTAGCTTGGGCAATATGGCAAGTACGAGCAATCCTGCTGAACTCTCCAGCACCAGTGCTACCTCAACGCCAGAAGCGCCTACCCCTGATCCTGCGGGTACGACTGTCTTGGTTTCTGCACCTTCTGATCCTGCTGCGATCGAGCTTCCCGCCGATCCATCGATCAAAGCCACTCAGACAGCGGGCACGATTGGAATTTTAGAGCGCCGCCCTGCCGATACGGTGCAGCTTCCACCCACGATCGCACCAGATACAACCGCACAGGCGACGGTCACGCTTCCCTTGATTTGGGAGTCCGATCGCGACGCTTCCAGCCGCGACAGTGCTGCTCACCGATTTTTGCTCAAGCTGGACGATCCCTTGCTCGATTCGACCGGAGTGATCGCCCTGCCTGCGGGCAGCGTCATCGTGGCCGAAGCGAGCGACGTGGGCGCTGATGGCACAGTTGCAGCAGTTCCAGTTGCGATTGTCTACAGCGATCGCAACGGTTTCGTACACCAGCAGACAATTTCACCTGAGACGCTGGCGCTGCGAGGCGAGGATGACGAACCGCTGCGGGCGCGATCGCAACGCAATCAAACGGATGTAAATTTGCGCCGAGCGCTGCTGCATGGCGTGTTAGGCGGCCTCGGTCGTCTAGGTGAAACGCTTTCACAGCCGGATGTACAGACGCGATCGCACGGTTGGGTGAGCGAGCAAACCGTCACGACGGATGATTCTCAGCTTGTCGCAGTGGCGCTGGGCGGATTTTTCAACACTGCCCTAGACGAACTCGATCGCCAAACCTCCAGCAGCGATCGGCAAAGCAGCGCTGAAGACCTTCAGATTCTGCCAAGAGGCACTGCCGTTTCTGTCATTGTCACTCAACCGTTTCAACTAGAAAATCAAGATGCACAAACTGCTCATTCCACTGCTGCTCCTTAGCGGCATCAATGTCTGGAGCGCTTCTCCTGCTTACGGCTTGCCCGCTAGATCTCCAATTTCTCCAGGTCGTTCCGCCGATCGACCAAATGCTTTGCGGATAGTCGATCGCGCCAGTGCGATCGCCAGCCTTGTCGATGTGCCGATCG
This sequence comes from Microcoleus sp. FACHB-1515, assembly GCF_014696105.1. GTDB lineage: Bacteria > Cyanobacteriota > Cyanobacteriia > Elainellales > Elainellaceae > JAAUTJ01. Next base: position 40,787 of record NZ_JACJPO010000077.1, on the reverse strand, counting down.
TGCCCGGTCGCGCCACGCCAATTCAGTTTCAAACGGGCGAACAAATCACCAGCGTTTTACTTGCCGATCCGTCACGCACGGTCTACACCACCAATGCGCCGATCGGCAGCGAACAGGCGACCATTTTGTTTTTGCGATCGATTCAGCCCTTGGCCTTTCCCGGCGTGACCCACGCAGTTATCACCAACTTAGAAGTAGTCACCACTGATGCGGCTGGGACACAGCGCCTATACAGTTTCAACCTTGTGCCTGCCACTCAAACTCCGAATGCTGTGGGGGTCGCGATCGTTGCAGGTGTGCCTGGAGCGCAAACGCTATTGCTCCCCTCGCAGCAAAGGGCAATGCTCAGCGATATTGAAGTCGGCTTGGAAGTTGCACTTCAGCGGGGCTATACGACTGCTGCCGATCCGATTGTCGATCGCGTCCGCACCTGCTTGTCGATCGCACGTTCGCAGTCAGTGTCGATCGAGCAAGCTGCGGCAGCAAGCAATGTTGAAGTTCGGGTGCTGCAAGCTTTGGCACAGTTGGCGATCGAGCAGCGGTTACGCGAAACTGTTTCTTTGCCACCGTGATGTGAAATTCATGCTACTGAGCGGCTGTTGGAAAACTCAACATCGATACTAAGCGCTTCTCTCAGCCTGCTCCAACTGTGAGTTTTAGTTTCTGCTTAATTGTGTCTGTCTCAAAGACTCAATGATGCCCTGTTTCTTGATGGTATCCTTGCGGTCGTTCAATGTTCAAGTTCGTCTTATTACGGAATGAAGATTTGCCTTGCACCGCGATAGCTGTCAATATCAAGCACAATCTCAATCAAACTTTCAATACACCGATTTCGATACTCACTGTCGTTTAGCAATCGGTCAGCATTGCTAATAGTCACTACAGGCAACGACGCTGAGGTGTTTTCTTCACGCATGACTTGTTCTAGAGAATCTTTTCCTTTCATGCTGCGATTAGCTGTGAGCAAAACCATTTGATTTTCTTGAGCGAGTTGCCAAACCGTCCTATCATCGCTGTCAATCGATAACTCCATTTCTAAAAACGTGACAAAGCGAATTGGGACAACATCAAGCCAGCCTTGACTTGCGATCGCGCCAAAGAAGATTAGGGCGTGACCTTTGAGATTGTGATCGATCAAGAAAATCATGCCCTAGACATGCGCTTTGCTTTCGTAGCTCGAAGTTTTTCCCAAGCAGCTTCGGTTCCAGGTTTGGGTGGCTGTGCTGCAATCCGGGTAATTAACTCACGATTTTGCTCTTCGTAATACTGTCGGAGTTCTTCAGACTCTTTGAGAACTTGCTGGTACTCGACTTCTACTTCTGAACGATGAGTTTCGATATAAGCTAGAGCAGCATTAATTTGCTGCTCTGTCAGCTCAAATAATCCTTGAATAAACTTAGGTGGATACTGAGCCGTCACGTAGTCCATCACATCGTAGAGAGTGATGCGCGTGCCTGCGATCGTCAATCCGCGCTCAGTACGAATAATTGCGGCTTGCTCCTTTGGCGCTGAAGTCATAACTGCTTCTTTGCAAAATACAACCTTATACTATCTCAAACCCAGTAAAGATGTTGAACTATTAAATAGAGTTTTACAGTTGCTTGTGCTTCTGAATACCTTATTTGTTTTGGTGTATTTTCAACCTTAGAACTTAGCATTTTAGGGAGTTTACTATTCTGGTTAAAGAATTGAATAGTTCTACACATCATACTGCTGCGATTGCCCCCTTCATTGAAATGCGATCGCCTTCATCGTTGGAGTAGTTAGATCCTCGTTCACTGCCTCAAACAGCTTAATCTCTGCGCGGCGTGATGTCTCGATAGCTGATAACTCGACCGACGATCTCGCCTTCGAGCAAATGTGGCTTAGAAAAGCGCTCAAACACTCGTCCGTCTTGAAGCTGAACTTCGCCGTGACAGTCAAGGTCGGGAAATAGATATTCGGATTCGACCTGCTGCAAAAAGTTCTCTGGGTTCTTGAGTTGCGCTTGTTGAAATGGCAGTAGATGCTGATCAACTCGCTGCGCCAAAATATGCGCTGGAATGCGCCAAAGCTCGATAAACTTTTGATTGCAGTAAAGAATGTCTCCATCTCGGCTTAGCACCAGCAATCCGTCTGCCGTTGCTTCCAAAGTTGTTTCTAGTAGCGATCGAGATCGCGTTAGCTCAGCACTCGCTTGATTACGAGCCGTCACATCCATTACCAGTGACAGAAACGAGACAACTTGACGCTGCGGATCGAACAACACGGAGTTGTGCCACTCGCACTCGATTACGCTGCCTGATTTAGTGTAGTTGCGGTTGCAGCAGGTATTAAACGTGATCTCACCGCTCCTAAGCTGCTCGATGACGCGCTGCACCTGCGGTAGGTCTGCTAGCACAATCATTTGCCAGTCAAACGGATGCTTGCCCATTACTTCTGCGGCACTCCAGCCAAATAGCGCTTCGGCGCGATCGCTCCACTGCTGCACGCGAAAATCCGCTGTCCACTCAATCACTGCCAGCGGCGAATTATTGATATGTCGCACAATTCGCTGGCGAGCATCAAACAGTTGCTGTTGCGCCTGCGAGTACTCAGTTCGATCTTCAATCAGCGCAAAGCTGCCAGCAGAATCGGCATCAGCATCAATCACCCAGCTCACTGTGATCCGCACCCAAACCGCATGTCCCGCTTTGTGCAAATAGCGCTTCTCCAATGAATAGGATTGCCGTTGCTGCTGCTGGCACTGCTGATGGAGAACCAGTTCGTTCTCAAGGTCTTCTGGATGTGTCAACGCTATCCAAGTTTGCTGCTCTAGTTCATCCGGCGTATAGCCCAACAGCCGACAAAAAGCGCTGTTCACTTCCACATAGCGACCCGTCTGGCCGTCTGTAAACGTGATGCCGATCGGGGCATGGTTGTAGATCCGAAACAGGCGGTCTTCACGCGCCCTCAGCGCCATCTCTGTGATCACGCGATCGCTCACATCGAGCATAACGCCGTCGATCCACTCAAGTTCGCCCGCCGCATTCCACACGCCGCGCCCCCGATCCTCGATCCAGCGAATCCCATTGGCTTGAATCCGATATTGCAGGACGAACGGCGCTTGATCTGCCAGCGCTGCCTCTAATTGTTGGTCGCACCGCTCCAAATCTTCCGGCAAAATCAGATCTGCGTAAGCTGCATCACCCTCTGTTGGAAACGCCATCAGCAGATGATCGATTGCCCGAAATAGTTGCCCTGTTAGCCCTTGAAAGCCTCGACTGACATAGCGCTGCCGCCACTGCTGACCTGCTTGGCTGCGGTAGAAAGCACCCGGAAAATTATCGACTAAAATTTGAACTTGCTCAGTCGTTTCCTGCAACGAAGAGCGCATATTCTGTTGCTGGGTAATGTCTTGAGCATTCACTATCCAAACAGGCTGTGCGGCGATCAAGGTTCGATGAATCTGCATCCGCATCCATACCCAGCGCGCTTCTTGATGTCGCACCCGCAGATCGATCGTACCGCCCCCTTCCCACACAGCAGCCAGAATGCTTTGGTCTTGCGGATGAATCCATGCCGCCAGCGGATGCGCCAGCCAATCTTGCTCAGAGTACCCCAGTAAGCGGGTGAGCGCCGCGCTCACAAACGTCATTTGTCCTTCGCTATCTGCTTGAATTGCCAGTTCTTGCGAGTGCCGCCACAGCGCTTGCTGACGATCGTGCAGCCGCTGATACATGGTTTGAGCAATCACGCGATCGCTCACGTCCGTCACCACTTCAATCAGTTGCTGTGCCTGCCCAGTGGCATCACGAATTACAATTCCCTCATGCCGCAGCCAGCATTGAGACCGCTTGGCCGTGCGACATTCGTATTGATAGGTCGAGCCGCGATCGATCGCCACTGCGATCGCTTGTCCAACCGAGGCACGATCGTCGAGATGAACCAGCACTAGAAAATTTGCTAGGGTTGCGATCGACTCAGCAGGGACAGACACGCCATAAAGCTGCCGCACCGCTGTTGACCCATGCCACTGGTCAAGCGGAACGCTGTATTGAGCGGTTCCAATTTCTGCCGCGTCTAGCGCCTGATTGAGCAAGTGCGCTGCGATCGCGGTGGGTGTGGTTTGATCCAAGTTCAAGAGCGCGTGAGTGCTGACCGACTACGATAGGCGAAACAGAATCTGCAAAAACTGAGCCTCATTGCCTTTTGCTTCGTCCAAAGCGAAATCAAGCTGTACCAGCCATCTGCCTGCTGTTTGCGCCAGCGCTGGTTCTGGCGAATAGTGAGTAACGGCAGCCAGCAGCGATCGAAACTGCTGTATCCAAGTCGATCGATCCACCCCGATAAAAAGTTCGCCAGTGGTCACGCGGTAGCGCCAGAGCAACTGCTCGGCTGCATCGCGCAAAACCCATTGATTTAGCTCAGACTGATATTCTAGCCGCCAAGCCTCGGCAGTCAACTCACTCAAAGTCTCCCATTCTCGCAAAATGGCAACTACGCGCTCGCGATCGGCCTCTGACACCAGAATTCGCCTGCCGTTTGTGGTAATTACTGTTCCTTCAAGCTGGTTTCGCACCGATTCTACTTGGACTTTGCGCGATCGAGTTTTGCCCGCTGGGGTTTGACTTTGCTCCGGTTCCAATTGAGGTTTAGCCTCGCGCAAATCGAGGAGGTCGCGCAGTCGATCGGTGACTAGCTCTTGCAGCAGCAGCAGTTCGGCCACACTGCTCATTTGCTGAACCTGCATTCCCAGTTCTGGACGCGCGGCTGGGTCGAGGTCGATCACCTGTGTGAGTAAAAATCGCTGCTGCTCTGGCGTTAGGCAGTTAAAAATCTGCTCAAACTTATCAAGCTGCGGGAACGTATGGCCGTTGCGGAATGTGCTGATCGTTTGCTGCGAGATATTGCTCGCTTTGGCAAGCTGTGTGGCGTTGATTCCAAACTTATCTAACGTGATTCGGAACGCCAGCGGAAACTTAAATTCCATTTGCTAGGACTGTCCCCCGTCTTCAAATATAGTTTAAGATTGCGATTAGATTTAAGATTGGGGTTTGGTAGAAGCACCCAAGCTCAAATCCCACCCGATCGTTCAACTACTGATGGTTGAGTCTCAGTATAGTATTAAGCACTCACAAGGTTGCATAGTACGGATACGCCAATCATTTCAGCGTTAGCGCAACCGCGATCGGGTGACCTCCTGAAATCGAAGCGAAAGGAGTCATCACCATGTAATCCCTCAAACAAAGTCAAAAACCCCAACTGGAACCAACAGCGGGGTTTGACAGCTTATTTGCGTTTGCAAAAGGTGCAGGGTTTAGATACCTAACCAATCAAGCTTTGGCGAGCAGTCAGGTTAGGGCAGCCCTCGAATTGCTGTGCTTATTTTACGGCGAATTTGTGCGATCGTGCAAGTTCCCACAAGCTGCTGCATGGCAAAGTTTCGCAGTCAGGGTGAAAGTAGGAAGTTTCAAAAAATGTAACGTTTCGCAAACGAAAATTAGCTGTTGCTCCCCTCGACTCACTCAACAGCCCGCCTCACACCGTTGCGATCGCGGGCTGTTTGCACACAAGAGCAAGCAGCAATGTCACTAGAATCAACAGTTTCGTCCTTCGCCTTTGTGCGCGAATGGCACGATGAATTTTTGACTTTATTTCCGCATCGTGGTGATTATTTGTGGGCAACGCATCCTGATCCTGGTCAAAAGCCGACTTGGAAAACTGAATCGCGGCATTTGCTGAGCGATCGATTAATTGCCCAAGGCCGTCATCTCTACGGCGTTCGGTTCGGCCAAGCCACTCAATATCTGCTCATCGATATCGATATTGGCAGCCCTTATCACCCTTGCCACGATGAATTTGCGATTCGTCGAATTCTAAACGCACTGGAACCCTTGGGGATTACGACGGCGGTTGCAATTCAAAGCAGCGATCGCCAAGGTATTCACCTGTATTTGCCCCTGTCTGAGCCGCATACTTGTTGGGCGATCGCCTTAGCTGTCGCCACGCTGATTGAGAATGTAGGCTACTCGCTCAAGTCCGGCCAGGTTGAACTCTACCCCAATCCCAAACCTTTCAGCAGCAGTTGCACCCTATATGGCGGTCACCGTTTGCCGTTGCAGCGTGGCTCCTACCTGCTGAATGCTGACTGGCAGCCGATGTTCACAACTCCGGCAGCGTTCGTGCGTCAGTGGCGCTGCGCCCAAGTCAAGAACGAGGTTGATCCGCAGGTGCTCAAGCAGGTTTTAGCGACCTGTCCCCGAAAACATCTCGGTTTACGCAGTAAGGGCGAAAAGTACCTCAACGACCTCAACACAGATATTGAACCGGGCTGGACGGCAACCGGACAAACAAATTTTCTGCTGGGAAAAATTGCCAATCGCGAGCGCGTGTTTCACCATGTCGTTTGGGGCGGTGAACCGCTCAGCAGCGGAGCGCTGGTCGAGACGATCGTACAAACGGCGCGATCGCTACCAGGATTTACTCAGTACTGTCGTCATCAAACCGACCTAGAAGTTCGAGCAACGCAATGGGCCAAAGCCGCTGAGCAGCGCTACTACCCTTACGGCTCCAAGTTCATCACTCGCTCATCCGCCACAGCCGTACCTGCCGATCGACCAACCTGGAATCAGCAACAGTCCCAATCCGCACAGCAGCGAATTACGGGTGCGATCGCTCAGATGCTGCAACAGAACTGTCTACCCGCTCAAGCGACCTCGCGCTATCGCGCTCTCAAAACTTTTGGGATCGGTTCAACCACGTTAGATAAATATCAACATCTCTGGCACCCTAACCATCTTCAAGCTTGTTCGATCGATCATCGTGAACTGCTGCCACCGCCGCTTGAATCCCACCCCTCTGACGCAGAAACTGCTGATCGCGATCGCCTCAATTCGGCTGTAGGTGAGCAGTCCCACACCACTAAGACAAATAAGCTTGCGCTTGAGTCTACGTCTGTCGATCGCGACTGGTGGCAGGAAATTGAGCCGCCTTCACTTGCTGCTGCGGCTTGGCAGTGGCTTGAAGTGGCTTCCAGCTTCGGCTGTGTAGACTGGTTGGCCTTCATATCGCTGCCACCGAATTATCGGCCTGAAGATTTGCACTGGTGGATTTTCGATGATGCGATCGCACTGATGTGCAACGAAGATGAGTCGAACGAGAATGCGGTGCGGCTCGATGTGGCAATGCAGGAGATTCCGATCGAGGCATGGCAGCGAGTGCGATCGCAGCCTTCCCCGACCCAAGCGATCGCAACCGATTCGATCGCTTTGACATCTGGCATCGCCCAAGCTAAGAACGACTTTGTTGCTCGATTAATCCAACAAGGTTTAGATCCCTATCGATATGGCCGCTGTCGGCAGTGCGATCAACCCATTCGCATTCCTGGTTTGGATCACAATCTCTGTGCGGGTGAGTGCGGCTGGGTCGTTGATTTGGAGTGGTTCGCTTGGTACTACAGCGGCGAGAGGAGGGCGACTTAGCTGAAGACTCCATAATTCAAATCGGTTTTCCGTGCTGTCGCACGATTCTCGGCGTCAATCTCGATCGCGGTTACGGCTGAGTGTGAACTTCCGGCTGAGCGATCGGGCGACAACAGCAATATTTGTGGTTAGGGTGCAAACCTTAACCACGTTAAGCCTGTAAATTTGCACCCTAACCATGTCACATCTCCACCTATTGAACTGGGGCATGGGTGTCGAAAGCACAGCGATTCTCGTACGCTGGCTGCGAGAACCAGAATCGCGCCCATTCTCAGACTGCCGACAGCTCATTGTGGTTTGCGCTCAGACGGGCGATGAAGTCCAAGAAACTAAGTACTTGGCTGAGCACTATTTGTTTCCGCTCCTGCGACAGCACAACGTTCGCCTGGTGCAGCTTGCCAAGCGATCGGCGTCGAAGCGCGACGGTTATGTAATTCTTTCTGATACCTCGCAGCCGGATGTGCTGCACATCGAAGGCTGTACCAAGCTCAGCGATCACTGGCTGCTAAACGGCACATCCCAACGATTGTCGCGCCCGCACATTTGCGCCCAGCGCTGGAAAGGCGAGGTGCTAGAGCAGTGGGCGATCGACACAATCTACTCCCCACAACTGCTGCTCACCTGTTTAGGCTGGCAGTCGCTAATGATTTTCAAGGCTCTGTGCCTCGATGCCGGAGAGTTCTGGCTGGTTTGTCAGGGTATTCCCTTCAGTCGCGCTTGGCGATTTTACGTGCGTTTGCACCAGTGGACAGTGCAGCAGCTCGATCGCTTCGTGTTCGGTCCCTACCTCGGCTACAGTGCCGAAGAGACCAAGCGATCATCAAAGTCCGATGGCTACGGCTGTTTAGGACGCGAATATCGCTATCCGCTGCAAGAGTGGGGTTGGACGCGCCAAGACTGTTTGAACTACCTTCAGCAGGGGTTTGGCGTCATCTGGGTCAAGAGTGCTTGTAAACAGTGTCCGTTTCAAGAGCGCAGCGTTGCTCTCGCTCGCTACCAGCTTCAGCCCCAAGATGGCATTGACACGCTGCTGATTGAGCGGAACGCTCTGGCATTCAATCCGCGTCTTCACCTATTCAGCTTTGGCACGGCTTACTACCTGATGGTGAAAAATCAGAATCAAGCCGTTCTAGCTGGATATCGACAGGCGCTCGATCGATTGGAGTGGGCAATCTACCACGTGCGGCGAATCTACAAGCGCTATTCGACGGCAAATGGCAAAAGGCGCATCGATTGCGATCGCTGGGTGCAGATGGTCGCGACTGGCGATCGTCCTACGATGCATCGCGCCCTCCGTCAGCAAGCAGAGCAGCAGCAGGCAACCGTGATCAACGAGTGGGGCTGGCGCTTCTACCGTCATCGCAAACCGAAGCAACCGCAATGCTATCCGGCGATCGAGGAGTTCTATGTGGCAGCACCGCGATTTGCCCAAGCCAAATGCCGCAACTGGCAGCGCTTTGAGCAGGAATGGAACCAGCTTACTGGCACCTCTGCAACTGGCAACCATGCGCGACTGATTGTCGATCGCGCTCTCAGTTTGCTAGATCAAGATTCAACCTAATATCTTCAAAGTCTGTTTCTGGAGCAGAGATGCTTCTTAGACGTGATTTAGTAAGATTTGAAGCTGTTCGATCCATTGTTCTACTTCTATTACGACGCGGCTATTGTTCCAAGCCTTTTCCTGAATCAATAGCCGCGCTGCAAAGCGAGCGACATTAACCAAAATTTCTGCGTCTTCAGCCCGACTTGGCAGCAATTCAGGTACAGTCCACTCAACATAGCGCTCAATTTTACGAAGTATTGAATTACACGAATCTTGAGCATCACTGGGCGTAACCGTGTACCCAACCTCTACCTCATTTTGCAAAGCTTGGAGTTCGCTGGCGATCTGTAAGATACGAGTATCGAGGGTAAGTGAAGTAAACTGAGCCTGCAAGGGTGCCCATTCTGGTTTAACTGTCTGCATGATACTCTCCAATCAACTGATTGATAATTTCATTAATTCTCGATCGAATGCTAGCATCTTGAATCACCATTGAGCGATTGCCTTGGCTCGGACGAATATTAATGATCGAGTCGTATTCTATTTGATGGGTCTTCAAATTAAGCCCAGCACCCCAAATATTTTGCTGCATACTGTCAACGCTTAGTAAAACCGCTTCACATTCAGCGTGGGATTCACCACCTCCTGCTAGAATACTACGTTCCACATCCACTGCCAGTTTAATGTAGTTTCCGAACATTCTTGACATTCGATACATCTCAGCAGGGGTTGCAGGTTTGGCGATAATACAAATCATGAACAGAGGCTACAGACTTCTTAATTGGGTTTAGAAAATATTACCAATTAAGGCACAATCACTTGTAGATGCAGTCTTGAACATGATGTGGTTTTGGCTGGTAGTGCGGCTAGCCTCTCAAGAGCAAACGGCACACGTGTTATCTTAATCGCTCTGCTTCCAAGTAGGATTCTCCTTGCAGATAAGCGTAATTAGCAAGCTTTCTTTCAAGGCTACCAGGGAAAGAATTCCCTCGCTTTTTTCCCCGACTCTCGAACCGTGTCTGTTATTTTATTGTTGATTTCTCGTTGGGATGTATCTTGAATCTCTTGACCGTTGAGATCGTAAGTGGCGATCGTTTCACCGACAATAAACGCTTTTTGAGCATCTTTGGGTAAGGTTGATCGATCGAACGCTCTGCCACCTGTTGCTCGATAAAGCTGCGCGGGACTGACATCAAATAGCTCGTTGCTCATGGCAGTGGCGCTATCGATTTGAGCGCGATCGTCTCCGCCTTGATGCTCGATCGCTTTGCGAAAATCTTTGTTAACAACCGCTCCATCAACTCGCTCATGCCGTTCAATTTCAGCATCAGAACTATGGCCGTTCAGATCCAGTGAGAGCTGTTGTTCCTCCGGTTCTTCCTGATTGTTGACCCACCATTGCAAGAAGCCCATAGCCTGCCTCCTTCTCTTGGGTTGTGAACTTGATATCTGAGTCAAATAGCTGCTCAAATCCAACTTTGAGCGCATCGAATGCGCCTGGAATCGTCAGAAATTCATCGAGAATTTGCTGCCGAAACTCATAATTCCAGCAACCTGACTGAAAATTGAAGTGCAAGGTGATCAGCGTCCACGAGTCCATACAGCCTTCCCAAACATTGAGCGCATGGAAACGGCAAAGGGCGCGAACCCAGGTTGACCTACAGCGCAGATCGCCAAAGGTGCGAACCTCAAGCTTGAACAATTCCGGCTGAATAACTGCGCCATTGTACCAGCAGCGGCGCTCCCAGTCTTCATAAACCTGCTGCTTCAATTGTTGTAGCCGCATCGCTACTTCTCCAAGACTGAGCAAAGCGTACAGTCATACTACAACAATTATTCGTCAATTTTGTCTCCTTAAGGTTACCTCGTCGATCGCTACCGCTGCGATAGCAGCCCGATTCGAGCAGGCGGCCAAAATCGCAAGATGGCTCGACCCTCGATCGCCTGCACGGGCAAAGCGCCCCAAATATGGCTATCGCAGCTATTATTACGGTTGTCGCCAAGCACAAAAACGCTCTGGGGTGGAACGGTGCTAGCTGTCATCTCATAGTTTGGTTGCGCCTGCACATACGGTTCCTTCAGCGGCTGGCCGTTCACGAAAATCTGCCCAGACGAAATTGCCACGTGATCGCCTGCCACAGCTACGACCCGCTTGATCAAATCAATTCGAGTTCCAGGTGCAACGTGACAGGCCGCCAGCGTTTGGGTGGGAGCGGCGAAAACCACAATGTCACCCCGCACGGGCGCATGAAAGTGATAGGACAACTTCTCAGTTAACAGGGTGTCGTTCACAGCGAGCGTGGGCTGCATTGACTCGGAGGGAATGTAGACCGGGGAAGCGATCGCACTTCTCACACCCATTGCGATTAATAAGCCACCCACTGTCATCGTCAGCGGCTCATGCCAGCAGCGCAGCAGTTTCGATCGAGAAGACTGGGTAGATGACCGAGTTGAACGGCGCAAAGGTAAGGACATCGATTTCAACTATTTCTCAGCATCGTCAAGCTAGAGCGCGGCTATCGCATTGCAATGACGCTGTGACTCCAACGATCGTCACAGTGCAACTGACTTTGTAAAGTGGTTAGGGTGCAAAATCGAACCATAACTAGCCGACCGTTTGCACCCTAACCACAATCGATCGCGACCCCACCACTTAGGGATTGCCCTCACTGCTCAATCCGAGCACTCCTCCCCAAAACAAGGAAAGCTGAGCAAAGTCGAGGATGCCTGGATTAATTGCTGCCCAGGCCATTGCCTCAGCAACCAGAATCGGGTCACCAGAATTTAGAAACTGCTGCATTCTTGCCATCTGCTTTATCTGGGATGCCTGTCGTTTGAGGTGTTGTCGCTGCCTTTGCGCATCTCGATCGGCCTGTTGATGCACCGCTTGCCAGGTTTGCACGTCAAATAGGGGTGACTGAATATAAGAATTGGATTGCAGCGAATCTGAGGCAAGATTGGCATCGCTGCAATCGCCAGATGAATTACCTGCTGATGAATCCTGAGATTGTGATGCTCGATCGCTAGAACCTTGACCTGGCAAAGCATCACCGCCTACCTCTAAAAATAAGCTTGGGGGTGTTTGAAAGTTATTTGAAGCTGGTTCTACCTCGCTAAGATGGTTGGGATGCCACAAGTCACGGTGACGGTAGAGTGAAGCACCACCAATGCCATAGGTGAGGAGCGATCGAAAGCGTGCCGTTGCTTTACTGGGAAGTGTGTTCTTGTCTAGCAGGTCTGCGATCGCTGCTCGAATCCGTTCTCGTGCTGCTGTGGATTGCTGTTGATTCCAACTGGGGGCCTGCTCGATCGCTGCTTTAAGTTCTGGATCTGCTTTCGCTTTTAATTTTCCTTGGGGATCGCCGTAGTGGTAGTAGTGGCTACTTTCGATGCAGCGCGTCCATTCTTCAGCGCGGTGTTCGATCTCATGCTGATGGCGACACCACTCTTGGTAGCCAGGAAGCGATCGAGCCGTTTCAACAATTTCTTTGACCAGTGTTTGTCCAACTAGTGGTTCACCGCCGGAGAGGACGTGGTGAAAAATGAACGATCGCATTGTGATCCGTCCGAGTAGTCGATTGCTTTGTCCATACCCAGTCCAACCCAACTCAATTTCAGCGTTCAAGTCGTTGAGGAACTTTTCGGCTTTGCCTGAAATGCCGAAGTGCTGTCGCTTTGCTTGCTTGAGAATCTGTTTGAGTGTTTTACTTTCAACATCGTTGTGAGTTTGGGTAAGCTGCCATTGGCTTACAAACTGGTTAGTGTCACTCCAGACTGGCTGATATTCTCGATCGAGCAAATACGACCCGATTTGTAGGGGTAGTCGGTGAGCATTGAATAAGCTGAAACTGCCGTCTGCTGAAAACGGTTTTGGGTTTGGAAAAACTTCGAGTTGTCCGGGTTTGAGTTTGAACCCGGCGTTTTCGAGTAGGCACGCTAGGGCGATCGCTAACTGCCAAGAGCTTTGAGCCTGCTGGAATGGAAAGTAGACGTGCAGGCCGCCGCTGTAGCTCGAAGTGCAGGCAAGATGTCGAACTAGTCCGAGTGGTTCGAGGGCAGCAGTGATTCGAGAAATTGCAAACGGATCGCGGCTGGGGTGGTAGGGGCTGCCCGTGTCAATGTCGAGGAGGCAGTAGTTTGTTTTCGTGGCAAAGCGAACCCCGTAGAGGTAAGCACCTTGTCGGATCAGGCGATCGCTTAAGAGATGACGACTCTCAGTTTTCCACTCAACTGCTGCACCTGACTCTGGGTGCTTTGCCCAGATGTAGTCGAAGCGATGCGGGAAGAGAGCTAAGAAGCTGTCGTCCCATTCGTGGATATATTGAAATTTGATTGGTGGGTCGGCAATATCCATATCGGCTCCATTTGGATAATGGAACCGGTTCAGATAACCCCTGCTTACACAAGTTCAATACGACAACCTAACAGCCCGAAGGCTGTCACACTACAGCTTTAGCTCAACTAAAGCAAATTGTGCCAGGGCTGGCTAGACCCTGACAATTTTGTGTGACAAATCCTTGGGGACTGCTATCATGCAGATACACAAAAACCCGGTTGAAGAGATAGGCGTTTCTTCAACTCAAGGCTAGGAAGCCGGGACGATTGAGACTTTGGCGAGGCTCTGTTCCGGTTTCTTAGCTATTGTGGGTCAATGTTGCAGGCTTTTTGAAATAGAACTTGTCTAAGCGCTGGCTTTCGAGCAGCCATTGCGTCATTGTGTTGTAACCTCCAAGTTGTAAAACGAGTGGGACTAGGAATGTATTGATGCTTAGAACTGAAGAACTAAGCGCTAATGCACTCTATTAAACACCTAAAGATTTACAGTAAAACTGGCCGAAACTCTTAATTGAAGAGGATTACGCGGGAGTGATAGAACAGATATACTCAGGAGTGATAGAGCGATTTGTACGTCGGAGTGATAGAACAGAAATCAACTATCCTTCGGAGTGATAGAGCGACTTGTACGTCGGAGTGATAGAACAAGGAGTTTAATCCTTATTCTTGAAGGATTATGCTGTGAGCATCTTTCTCATCTTGACGTGGGAGTGATAGAGCGATTTGTACGTCGGAGTGATAGAACGGGTACAAAGCCATACGTGAGAGTGATAGAGCAATTTGTACGCGGGATTGATAGAGGTTAGATATAAAAACATACGTGGGAGTGATAGAACAACAGAGCTATTGGTAGGGTGTACGAGATCAAAAATCCAATACATCTAGTAGAATTCGTCCATTGCTCAGCTTTGTGATTCTATGACTGCCAGTAAAAGTAGCTTAAATTTTCCGGTAGATGGGCAGCTTTTGATGGTGCTGCCCAGAGCCGGAGCCTCCGTTAATAATCCCGATGTCCATTTACCGATCTTGCGCTCAGACGGAGATGGCTACTATCTGGAGATGCGGGTTGAGGCAGATACCGCAGATGTTGGCGAAGTTGCAGTGACAAGGCGGGTTCCGCTCGAAGACCTGACAACAGATGAATGGGAAGAATTAAAGCAGCAGTATGACAGCCTTGACCTTGAAACTTTAGCCGCTCAAGGGATCGGTAAGGGACTTGAAAAGATTCAAGACCGTAAGATTCAGCGCCTGTTCATGGCACTGCTGACCTTCTTAAATCCTCGTCAGGTTGGAATTGTACTGTATCTCTATAAGCTAGCAGCCGAGCAGAATAATGGTCCGATCGTGACTTTTCGCTCCAATGACTTGCTGGAAAACCTCGGCTACTCGCGCAGCAAAGGAGGCAGTTTTCACGCCAAGATGCGATCGCAACTCAACCGTGACCTCGTAGCACTTCATCGAGTTGAGCTAGTTCTTGCCAAGTCTTTGAGGGAGGGAAATAAAATCGGGGCAGAAGTCATTATTAAGAGTATTCTTCGGATTAAAAGTTACAAGATAGAAAACCTCTCTCGCGATTTTGATTTAGCAAAAGCGGCTGATTACACTTATGAACTGGCTGATTCATACACAGTGTCGTTAGAGTTTTTTGAAGGCCCCAGTCGCACAGGCGATTATGTCCTGTTTGCTGGAGATGTCGATATTGCTCAAAAACTTGGTAGCAATACCAAGAACGACTACAGGACTAAGCTGCTTGTTTATCTAGCAAGCCGACTGAAATGGGATTCTCCCCAAGATGGACAGTATCTAACGATTTCTAAGCAATATTTATTCAAAAACCTTGATTTGTTCGGCAGCAACTCCTCACGAAACAATCAAATATTTTGGCGCACAGTCGAGGAGTTACAGCAGGAAGGCTACATTCTTGGCGCTAAAGAGCTACCCGGTAAAAGGAAGACACCCAATATTCAATTTCAAATCAACTCTGAAAAGCTAAAATCAAATCTCAATTGAATTGATGGAATAATGAGGATAGGGAAAGATTCTTGCTATTCGTGTTGCTTCGTCAGATTGCCTATAGGATAACTGATGAAAATTAGGTCAGTTTCAATTTCTTCAATAAATTGTTGGGGTGAAGCGAGGTAGCAAGGTGTCAAGTAATTTCCTGACGCTAGAAGACAAGGTAGTGTTGAGGTATAAATAGGTTGTGACCGAGGATGAGCAACGAAATTCATTGTCTTCAATTGAGTCTGTCGAGTACGGTGTCGTTCTAGCGGGAGTTGCTGAACTGCTAGAATCAGCGCGGCGGGCAGCAGCGCGATCGGTCAATGTTTTGATGACTGCTACCTATTGGGAAATCGGACGACGCATTGTTGAGCTGGAGCAGCAAGGAGAGAGCCGAGCAGAGTATGGCAAGCAGCTTGTTGGACGGTTGGCACAAGATTTGTCTACTCGCTTCGGTCGAGGTTTCAAGCGCAGCAACCTGTTCCAAATGCGATCGTTTTATCTAACCTATCCGACGATTTCAGAACCACTGGTAGGACAGTTTGACGATCCTGACATTTTCCAGACACTGTCTGGAAGATTCCCACTGCCCTGGTCACATT
The DNA here is from genome assembly GCF_014696105.1 of Microcoleus sp. FACHB-1515. Taxonomy (GTDB): domain Bacteria; phylum Cyanobacteriota; class Cyanobacteriia; order Elainellales; family Elainellaceae; genus JAAUTJ01. The sequence continues at coordinate 24,864 of NZ_JACJPO010000077.1, read as the reverse complement.
ATGTCAAATTGCTCAGTGTCAAAGCACCAGGAGCTAGAGCATTTTATGAAATGGAAGCTGTACGTAGCGGTTGGTCGGTGCGGCAGTTAAATCGGCAAATTGCAACTCAATTCTATGAGCGCACAATGCTCTCTCGCAATAAGGCAGCAATGCTAGAGAAGGGGAGCCAAGCTCAAATTGAGGATGCAAGTCGCCCAGAACATGAAATCCGCGATCCGTTCGTTTTGGAGTTTCTAGACCTCAAGGACGAGTATTCAGAAAACGAGCTTGAAGAGGCGTTAATTCGCCACATCGAAAGTTTTTTACTGGAGTTAGGAACGGACTTCGCATTTCTGGGACGGCAACGTCGCCTACGAATTGGTGAACAATGGTTTAGGGTTGATTTGTTGTTTTTCCACCGCCGTCTCCGCTGCTTGGTGATTGTCGATCTAAAATTGGGCGAGTTTACTCATGCGGACGCAGGTCAAATGCATTTGTATCTCAACTATGCGCGAGAGCATTGGATGTACTCGAATGAGAATCCACCAGTTGGACTGATTTTGTGTAACAAAAAAGATGAAGCGGTAGCTCACTATGCTCTAGATGGCCTTCCCAATAAAATTATGGCGGCAGAATATCAAACGATGTTGCCTGATGAAAACTTGCTGGTGAGTGAACTAGAACGCACTCGTAAGAGACTAGAGGAGCGATCGCTGACCAAAGAAGCTCAAGAACACGAAGATTCAAAATAGCTTTTAGCATTTCGCAGTGGCTCGCTCGCTGTCGCTCAAACTAGATACAACTTGAAGGTAAAAAGGCAACTGCTTTCTTCCCTTTCCTACTCCCTAAGAGTTTACAACTTCAGACTGCTTTTTGCTGGTTAGGGTGCAAGTTTGCAGGCTTTTAGCGTGGGGTGTTGCACCCTAACCAACAGGCGACTCAAGGCGCGATCGCTTGGAGCTCTGTATGCTAAGCGCTGCTCCCAGAAAAATGGTCTATCTGTACGTAATTCTGGGTTAGGGTGCAAACAGATTGAGTAAATTCCTACTGTATTGCACCCTAAGAAACAGAAAACTTGCCTCTGAGCCACTGATTTAGGTAATAAAAAACTGCATAAGCTATCTGTGTCTGGAGCATCGTCTGGGATTACAGCGCATATCAAGGTGGCGATCGCTGCTTGACAGGGAAGTTATTTCGATTATCTTGGAAATACGGCATATTTCGATGATTCTAGAAATACCATGAACAACTCTGCCCGCTACGCCGATGTTTTCGCTGCACTGGGTTCGGAGCCACGCTTGGACATCATGCGACTGCTGTTTGCCGCTCATCCTCAAGGCATGACGGTCGGCCAGTTGCAGATACAACTGCAAATTCCTAACTCCACCTTGTCGCATCACCTCGAAAAGTTGCGAGTTGAAGACCTCGTGACGGTGCAGCGCGATCGCCAGTTTTTGTGGTACTTTGCCAATGTTGAAACCACCGAAGCACTGCTGACATTTCTCTACAACGGCTGTGCCATTCGGCAACCCGCTTCCACTCAGGAGCAGGCGTATCAGGCGCTAGAGCTAGAGGTCGAGTCAACTGCCGCTCAAGAAAGCGGTATGTTTGAGAACTTTTTACCCGCCCTCCAATCGCTGATCGGCAATCTGTTTGGGCGAGTTGCACTGCCCGTCGGTTTTGAGCGGTTCACCCAAAAGGCAATTCAAGCGATTTTTCTAGCACAGAATGAGTCACGCCGCTTGCAGCATCAATACGTCGGCACTGAGCAACTTCTGGTCGGGTTACTTGCTGAAGGAACAGGCATCGCGGCTCAGGTTCTGACGGCGGCAGGGGTAAGATTAGATGCCGTCAAGCAGGCGATCGAACGTCAAATCGGGCAAGGACGCGGCACTCCAACTGAAATTCCCTTCACCCCCAGAGCCAAAACCACGCTCGAAATCGCGGTCAAGCAGGCTCGACAGTTGGAGCATTCGTACATCGGTACGGAACATTTGCTGCTGGGCATTCTCGTCGAGGGTCAAGGGTTGGGCGCGATCGTTTTGGAACAGTTAGGGTTGGATTGCAAACTGCTCGAACAACAGGTGCGGGACGCGCTACATTAACCGGATTTATACGGGCGATCGATGGTCGCTTGCGATCGCTGCTGGAGGAGACAACGGCCAGTGCTGCGTATGGCAGTCGATCGGCGGATCGATCAAAGGTGGCAAACAGCGGCGTTTCAGGGCGTGACATTTACATCGACTTTCCATTACTGATATACTACAAATACTACAAACGTAGTTTTGCCATGAACACGCCCGCCTACTACAACTTAATTTTGCCTGTGGGTACGCAAGTCGTCACTCGCATCGAAGTCAAAACGCCCACTGGGGAAACCACTTGTCTGTGCGGTGCAGTCGGGGAAATCGTGCAGGCTCCAACAGACAACTCGCATACCTACCAGATTCAACTGCCGACGGGCGATCGCGTCTCACTCCGACGGCACGAGTTCATCATCCGCAAACACTTTCAGCAAGCCGACTGGCAGCGCGATGATGTGTTAGCCGACTACAACCTGTTTGACACGGTAATCTATCGCTGCATCGTTGGGTCGAGAGCCTATGGACTCGATCATGCTAATTCAGATGTCGATCGACGCGGAATTTATTTACCGCCCGCCGATCTGCACTGGTCGCTCTATGGCATTCCCGAACAGATTGAGGATAAGCCTGCCCAAGAATGCTACTGGGAACTGCAAAAATTCCTCGTACTGGCGCTCAAGGCAAATCCGAATGTCCTTGAATGCCTCTACACGCCATTGGTGGAGACGGCCACGCCGATCGCCCAAGAACTCTTGCAGGTGCGATCGATTTTCCTGTCCAAGCTGGTGTATCAAACCTACAACAGCTATGTCCTGTCCCAGTTCAAAAAGTTAGAGCAAGATCTGCGTAGTCACGGTCAGATTCGCTGGAAACACGCGATGCATTTGATTCGCCTGCTGCTGTCGGGGATCACGATTCTGCAAGAGGGTTTTGTGCCTGTGAAAGTCGAGACGCATCGATCGCAACTGCTGGCAATTCGCGATCAGCAAATTGGTTGGGACGAGGTGAACCAGTGGCGCTTAAGTCTGCATCAGCAGTTCGATCGCGCCTTTGCCGAGACGAGCTTGCCCGATCGCCCGAACTACGAACAGGCCAATGCTTTTCTGCTTCGCGCCCGTCGCTCAATGGTTTAACCTGATGCTACCTGAACTCAAAGCGATCGCCCAAGCACAACCGTATCCGCTGCTGTTCGCAACAGTCAGCGGCGCACATCTATATGGCTTTCCTTCTCCTGATTCCGACTACGACTTGCGCGGCGTCCATGTGTTGTCTTTGCCAGAAGTCGTGGGACTAAATGCGGGGCAAGAGACGATCGAGCAATCGCAACTTCAAGGCGATCTAGAGCTTGATCTCGTCACGCACGAGATCAAGAAGTTCATGGGCTTGATGCTGAAGAAAAACGGTTACGTGCTAGAGCAGCTTTTCTCGCCACTGATTGTGCAAACTACGCCCGCTCATGATGAGCTGAAAGCGAGCGCCCCACGCTGCATCACGCGCCATCACAGTTACCACTACCTCGGTTTCGCTCAAACACAATGGCGACTGTTTGAGAAGGAGCAACCGCCCAAAGTCAAACCGCTGCTGTATGTGTATCGCGTTCTGCTGACGGGCATTCACCTGATGCAAACAGGCGCGATCGAAGCCAACTTGGTGACGCTCAATCAGCAATTTCAGCTATCACAAATTCCTGATTTGATTGAGCGCAAGCTGCAAGGAGGTGAGCAATCGACGCTAACAGGAAGCGATCTGGCGTTTCATCAGCAGGAATATCACCGACTGACGCAGATGCTGATGGAGGCAGGCGATCGATCGCACCTGCCGGAGACTGCCACTGCTCAAGCTGACCTGCATGATTTGCTGGTGCGCGTTCGACTTGCTGAGGTGTAGCGCGTCTGAACATTCGGCATCAGAACGCGACAGACCGAAATACGCACCGACTTAGCCAAGAGCGATCGCCTCTAGCTTGAACTTATGGGTATGGATCAAGGCTTCCACTGAATTTGCTGCAATTCAATTATTCCTTTGCCAAAGTTTATGGTACATTTGTATCAACAAATTTTGTTGGAGGTCATGCCCCCTGACCGCATCTCATCTACTTGCAGACTACGAAGCGCTCGTCCAGCAGCATCAAGCGCAGTTCACGCCCCTGCTTGAGGAGCTGCAAACAGTGGTGAACCAAACGTTACAACAGCTTCAGCAGCAGGAGCGATCGATCGTCGCCTGCTGGTGGGACTGAACAGTAATTGTCGTTATCACAAAAGCAATGGGATATCTAATCAGCTATCGCTTTCACCAGGTTCGTATTCTGGCGACTCACGTCGAAGCAGCACTCGCGGCTATCCACCTGCTTTATCAGCCGGAGACGATCGAGCGGTGGGGAACGGGCATGACGTTTGATCGCACCACTCGAACCACCAAACCCTGCTATCGAAGCGCCAGCCTTCCACCGGATGGCGGCTTTGCGACCCTGATCGATGCGTTGCGATCGTGGTCATTGCAAGCAGTACAGCAGCCGAATGGCGATGTTGAAATTGTCGAATACTTAGCGGATAAAGCAGGCGATGAAGCAGTGCTGTTCGCGGCGATCTCGCCGTATCTCGACCAGAGCGATCGTCCCAAAATCGATGCCTTTCAAGACAATCAGCAGTACTGGCGACACACCTTTGCGGGCGGACAGCATCGACAGGTGTGTGGCAAAGTTGTCTATGCCGATGAGCATCCGCAGTTGTTCGATCGGGCAGAACGGTTCGATGAGACAGAAACTGCATCAGACTAGAAATGACAGGCCGTTTTGCGATTCTTCCTAAGTACCGGACAAAAGCTTGCAAAGGTAGAGTAAGACAGGGTTTCATGAGAACTACCTCATTCTTCAACCACAAACCCTCTTGCATCAAGTGACTCGTTTACACGCTGCGTTGCGACCACAGTCGGTTTGGCACGGCGAATTGTCCTAACGGCTCAAGCACGATAGAGATTAGGATTTCCTCAGCCAACTGGCGATCGCCGTATCCAGGGAAAATAATCCCCCACCATTGACCAGGAAGAAGCCAAACCACATGGCATAAAGGGAAGCCATTTCCAGCGGTGCAATCTGCCAACCATCTTTTTTGAGATGGAAGACAATCGCAATTAGCATGGTGAATAACAAGATCAAGGCATTGAGCCGAGTAAATAACCCAAGCGCCAACAGAATCGAACCCACAATTTCAGCGTAGGCAGCACAGTAAGTAAAAAATACTGGGTATGGAAGGCCAATAAAACTGACAACCCCATTGGCGAACCCCTGCACATCCGCCAGCTTGCTCAATCCGTTATGGACCATCAACAAGCCCACCGCCACTCGAAAAACTGTCCAGATGATTTGAAAAGCGCGGCTTTCGATCGCCGTGGATTGCACAATGGCGCTCAGTAACGTTGGTTTTGTTTGAATCGTTGTCATGGCTAAGAATGTTCCCAATCACGTTTATTAGTGTTTGTCAATTTAGAATGCGGGCAATCAGCATTGTTGCAACACGGGCATCACGAACAGCGAAAACGACCTGCTGGGACGGGATGCTGCACATCGCTTCGGTCGCCTAACCTTTTTTACACTTGTTTCTATTATCTCATTACCCTTGATTTCACCCTCTGCACTAAACAGGCAGTCGGGCAATGAGGGAAGCAGCTAGCTTCACGCAATTGCAGCAGTGGATGGAGTCTTGGAACTTAGGGGCAGCATTAGAGGATACCTACACGATCGCCCGTCGCTTGATTCGGGTTCATCTCGCCCAGCCCACGCCAGCCCAGCAGACGTTGATCGAGATGCTGTTGACCAGTGATGCTCAAGTGGTTAAACCAGATGAGCCGATTCAGCAACAAATCGTTGCAGTGTTGTTGGAGATGTTGACTCGAGAAGACTGGCAGACGATCGCAACAGCGGCTTCCCAATCGATCGCCGAGCGAGTCATGACAGAGCAAACTCAGGCGAAAACCGCAATTGTATAAAGTCGCCATATCTGGTGCTATGGCGATCGCCCTCACTTCCCTGTCTCTAGGTTCTTGATCGGCAGCGACATTTGAATACCGAAGATGAACGACCGTACAAGGAGCGGAGCATTGTCCTCCGGTGCAATCAACTGGCGAAAAACTTCTGCTGAGAAGCACCAAGCTCGATCGCACCAAAACATCGACTCGCCCCTTCAAATTCCCATAACGTTATAGCAAATCTTCTGCTACTTCCCCTATGCTGTATGGCAAGCGCCTCGAATGATCACAGCGAGGTGGTAACGTTTGACTGACAAGTTGAAATCCACACTTGGTCTCGATCGTAAAACTCGCCGCGCTGCTTCAATTCAAATCCACTCAGCAGTAAGGTGAGCCAGGTCTTCACCAAGTCTTGGTGCACGTTCGGCTCACCACCGTCAATCAACTGGTAATCCAGCGCATCGACAAGTTCTTGCAAGCGCACGGGCTGCGATCGTGCGCCCAAAACTGAAGCGATCGCCTGACTCCAAGCGGCAAAATTCTCGCTATGTGCCACCTGCATTGGATCGATTGGGGATTCTGCTTCGATCGCGCCCGTCGCCTCCAGAAAGTTCAGCATCTCCTCAACGGACTGCTCAACCACAACCGAGCCTGAATCTAGCGATCGCACTTCATACGGCTTGCGCTCAAACTCCGGTGCACTCAGCAGAAACGGCGTAAAGTCAAATTCAAAACTCTGGCGGACATCAGGAGCAAAAGCAGCATCCGGTATGTCTAGCCCGCGATCGCCTGATGCTTGCTCTAAACTCTCCAGAACGGTTTGAGCAAATTGGCAGTAGCGACCCACGATCTCGCTCACTCCGGCGGCGACGATCGCGAGCTGCATCGGGCGTTGCTCAGACGTTTCTGCTTGCTGATCCAAGTTCCGCCACATAACTTCTAAATCCAAGCGCAACCTGTGCGATTGAACTTCAGTTTCAGACTCTTCTGATGCTTCCGCCTGCACTCGATCGAGTCGTTTATCTAGCAGGTTTGCAGGTTGTCGCTCCAGATAAGCAAAGCGGCCAGTGCCATAGTGCTGCTTCAGCACGGCTCGTAAGCGATCGAAGTAATTGGCAAACTCGGTTGGGCTGACGCCGCGACAGTCAAGTGGTGGAAATTCAGCAGTCCGCTCAGAACCATGCCATACCTCGACACCCAGACCGACTAGTCGATCGTCACTGTCGCGATACAAAACCAAGCTTGCTGCAAATCGATCGGTCACGCCTGCAATATCAATTTGCCACTGCGCCTTCGCTTTCGATCGCGCCTCACTCGCCTGCTCCCAGGTGTGCGGCGGCAGAACTTCGATGCCGTTGAATCCCTCAATTCCGTAGCGATCGCGCAACGTCTGCCGCACCTGTTGCAGCCAGCAGTCGAGGTGTCGTGGCGTCATTCCACCACAAAAGAGCGGGGCAAGTTCAGCGACGCGCCGCTTGTTTTGACGCACGACGACCGCAACGGCACGGACGGGTGCATCGACCCCAAATTCTCGATACAGCCGCAGGTCAGCTCGTATTGCAGATGGCTCGATCTCCGGTGTGTCCACGCGCTGCTGTCCGTAGGCAGTGCGGCGATCTTGATTGCGGCGATCGCGGTGACGAGCGTGGGAACGACGGGCATAGCAGATGTTGGGATTCCAGCAGTTATCGCCCGACTCGCCATGGCGCGATCGCGCTTCTTGAGCGGTGAGCAGCGCACACTTGCGGCACTTTAGCGGAATCGATCGCCCCTGCCCCATCGGTATTTTGTGCGCTCCTCGTAACTTCCTTTTTCTTACTTTACCAATGTCATCCTCTCAAGTTGCCCCAAAGCGTGAATCCAGCAGAATTTTGAGTCCACCCGCCGCAAAGCAGATGTTCATCAAAACCTTCAAGGAGATCTGCGGCTCCGGTGCGTCACGCCATCGCATTTTCTCTGACTGGCTTGAATGTGCGGCGATCGCCCTGCATCAGCTTCCCTACCACGCCCAGGAGTTCGAGAAAGATAAAGCCTATCATCGTTTAGAGCAGATCTACCTCGATCGCATCCAGCCCTACAAGCTTGAGCAGCTTCATGGATTTTCGCACCTGCTGAGTATTACGATGCTCGCGCTGCAAGAACCCTGCTGTGACTTCTTGGGTGAAATCTATGCTGAGCTAGAGCTGGCTAAAGCTCATGCTGGGCAGTTCTTTACGCCCTACCCTGTTTCCCGCACAATGGCAATGCTGTGTATGGGCGATCTCAAAACGGCGATCGCACAGCAGGGCATCGTGACGATCGAGGAACCCGCAGTCGGTTCGGGTGGCTGTCTGGTTGCTGCCGCCCAAGCCGCATACAAGCAACACATCGATCCGCGCTGTTCTCTGCAAATGCGAGCAGTAGACATCGATCGCGACTGCTTCAACATGACGTACATTCAGCTTTCCTGCTTGGGATTGCAGGCGATCGTCTCTCATGGCAACACGTTGACGCTGGAAACTTGGGAAGCTCGACCGACGATGCAGCTTCGCTGCTTCTGGCAGTGGATGGACGAAACGGGCTTGAGTCGCGTTGTCTGGATGCACCGCTTGATGCAACAAGCACTCGACCTTGAAGCACCCGCTGTCACCGCAAATCCTGCTTCTGCTCCAGCGCAATTGCCCACCTACAAGCAACCCTCCAGAAAAACCAAGAAACCAAGCAGAAAACCAGAACTCCAGCTTAGCCTCACGCTGCTGGAGCCAGAAGACCTCACCTCAGCTCGATCGAGTCCGCAGCCGCGATCGCCCAAGCTGCCGACTGAGCAGTTTCAGCCTGCCCCGATTGCCCAGCTATCCCTGCTGCCATGATCTGCGGCAATGGAAAATTAGGCTGCTTGTAGTGAAATTTCAGGAAGATCCAAATCAATGGTTTCGTACCCAGAAATGCGCTTGAGAAACTGCATCGCACAAATGCGATCGCTCTCAGTCAGCGGATCAGAATAAAGTTGTTGCAGACCATTTTTCACCTGAGCCAGTCCAGACGGATGGGCGAGAACTGCGTCGAGTAGTTCAGCAGGGTAAGCTTGGGCGATCGGCGTGTCCGGTGCGGCAAGGGTGCGGATCAAATCACAGTTCTCTAAGCCCTTGAGCAGCCAAAGCGCTTCAAGCTGGATGCAGATGCGCTCCCAAGTCGATCGATGCCGCAAATCACCAAACTTTCGCATCACAACTTGGAACGCTTCTGCGGTCAGTTCTGTGCCATCTAGGAGGTTCAGCGTCTCCCAACTCGATTGCGCTTCGGCTTTGAGGTCTTGCAGCTTGAGCATCGCGACTTCCTCACCAAGGTAGAATGTGACGGGCTTTTTTGCTGCCTGCATCACCCGCCTTGAGGATCTGCTGGTGGCCTTGGGCATCTTGGGTGACGATCTCGTGGCGAGCTGCCAAATCTCCGACCATCAGTGCTTCTTGGGCTTCTTGCGGCAGCGAGGAGCGATCGTTCCTGACAGCGCCCGTTTGCTCGTAGAGTTCATCGACCGAGCAGTCAAGCAGGTTGCGCGTAACGATCGCGTTGAGTTGAGCATGAGTTTTGGCGTTGCCCCGACGCTGCTTGACTTTGTGCTTGCAGCGCTCTTTGCGCGGTTGCGCCATCGACGCGATGCTGCGGAACGAATGCTTGATTCTCACCAAACAGCCCCAGTTGTTCTTGGTCTTTCGGTGCTTCCTTCCAGCGATCGAGCCAACCCATTTAACCAATCCTTGTCACTGACATCAGTTTACCGCCTGTAATCGAACAGGTTTAATAGAACAACGTAGAAATGAGGATGCAATTAGACTGTCGTTTTTTCTTAGGGTGCAATATATCGCCAATTTTAGACGTTTATTTGCACCCTAACCAATAAAAACTGCGTCTTTGCCACTCTGGTCGTGCTGCTCCTCAAGCTGCTTAGCCAGCTTACGCCAATTCCTACTCACTCGCATCTTATGGTTAGGGTGCAATATTGAACAAACTTTCACTAGTTTTGATGCACCCTAACCACATTTTTCTCAATCTTGTTTCGCTACAGGCTACAGTGCAGAACTCCAATGTTGTTTTGTCGTTGCGCCCCAAGTTCGATCGACTTGCCTTAGAAGAACGCGCTCATCCGCGATCGCTTGTCTTTTGGAGTCTCTACTCCGGCTGAACTGGCTTGCACAATGTTCTAGCAATTATATATATTTACTGTGCTAGAACTAATGCGCCAACTCTTTCCCCTTCACCATGCCCAAGAAAGTCTGTGGCTTTGGTTTCGACTGCGGCTCGATGCTGCTGCAACCTGGCCTAGAGCCGGGAGAGTGTCCGAACTACACTACCTGCGGCAGAGCGACTCGGTTGACACCCGATGAAGAAATCGAACTGATTCGCGTCCGTCGGGTGCAGCGCGAAAAACGGCAACGGCGATCGCGGCAAGCACAACGCGAGCAAGCACTACGGCGGGAGGTGTGGAGAACGACGCGGCGGCAGATTGCCCTGGAAATGCTGATGCAGCGGGGCTGTCCACAAACCTATCGGCAGTACGTTCCCAACGAAACTTTCGAGCAGTTAACCGAGGTGATCGCCCAGCTTCAAGCTCAACTTGCCCAGTTTGAGGGCAGCTACATTCCGCCAGAAGGCACGATCGCGCATCGCTATTGGGTGCATCGCGGCTACGCCAGCTACCCCTACAACAAGCTGATGGCTCGGCGGGCGATGTTTGCGCCAGCGCAGGAAGAGCAGGCGGTACGGATGATTCACCTGAGTCGAGATGACGACCCGCGCAACCTGGAAGCTCGCAAAGGCATTACTCGAATGCATAGACTCGTCGCGATTCGTGAGCAGTTGCAGGTCGCTCAGGCAGCAGTCGCGGAAGCGATCGCCCTAGCAACGGTAACTGTCGAACCGTTCGGAGTGGAGCAAACCGAGACAGATTAAGACTTCAACTCTAGCCTGTAGTTCTAGCGCAAATAATACGCACATTTGCTAGAACTATTGCTGAAATCAATTTCACTATAAACTGTAAAGGTTCAAGCCTGGATGCTTGTAGTCGTTGAACAGGTTATGGCTTCAACTCCCAATTCTGCGACTACACCTCCTGTTGTGCCCAGCGGCTATCGATCGCAGTCGGCTGATACCAGCCCTCAAGCGGACTGGGTGCTGTTCGAGCAGCTTCGACGAATGCCCGCCTCAGATCGATACCAACGCTTTCGCAGCTTCAATTCCGCTTGGCGATCGCGCCTGTGGTGGCTATGCACTCCAACCCCAACCGCTGTCAGGTGGCGATAGGCAGCACAACTGCAAGTCGAAGTGGAACTCGCGCAAGTTACTCAGGAAGCGGGACTGTAGTGAGCTTGGCGATCGTCCAGATGCAACGTTGCTGCCGTCGCAACACCCACAGCAAATGGACGGCAGCAGCGGGCAATCTCGATGTGCCACCGCGATCGATTCAGTTCCATCGCACTAGCAGTAGGATGAAGGCAAGTGAGGATTGAGGCAGTGAGAACGGCATGAGCGCAAACGATCGCCCCTCCGGTTCCTACCACGCTCCGCCGATCGAGTCGTTGCAAGGCGTGGTCGAACGCTTAACTTACCACTCCCAAGAATCGGGCTACACGATCGCCCGCCTCAAAGCGCCTCGCACCAGCGAATTGGTGACGATTACGGGAAACTTCGCCAATATCCAGCCTGGACAAACTTTGCACCTGAACGGCACATGGCGCGAGCATCCCAAGTACGGGCAGCAGTTCCAGGTGACGCAGTATCGCGAAACGAAGCCTGCCACCATCACGGGCATCGAAAAGTATTTGGGCAGTGGCCTGATTAAAGGGGTTGGCCCCGTCACCGCGAAACGCATCGTTGCTCATTTCGGTTTGGACACGCTCGACATCATCGAGCAGCAGATCGATCGCCTCGTCGAAGTCCCCGGCATTGCCAAGAAGCGCGTCAAGCTGATTCAGGCTGCTTGGCAAACGCAGAAGGCGATCAAAGAAGTCATGCTTTTCCTGCAAAGTCACGGCGTTTCGACTACTTACGCCGTCAAGATCTATAAGCAGTATGGCGACCAGTCGATCGCCACTGTCACCGCCAACCCCTACCAGCTTGCAACCGACATCTACGGCATCGGCTTCGTGACGGCAGACGCGATCGCCCGCAACCTGGGTGTGGCTCCGGGTTCTGAGTTTCGCTACCGCAGCGGTATTGTGCATGTGCTGGGCGAAGCAGCCGAAGAAGGCCACTGTTTCTTGCCCGCAACCGAACTGGTCGATCGCATTGTCAAGCGTTTGGAAGTGGCCGACCACCGCCCCGATGCGGCTGCGGTGCGATCGCTCATCGCTCAAATGGTCATGGATGGAGAACTGGTCAAAACGGACGAACTGATCGAGCAATTTGATGAGTATGCCTACTACGCGCCGACCTTCTACGGAGCAGAGCAGAAGCTGGCCAATCGCCTCCAGCAGTTGCTCAGTCAGCCGATCGCCGTTGACCTGCCGCGTGTGCAGCGCTGGATCGATCGCTTCGTGTCGCACACGGGTCTTGAGTTATCCGAACAGCAGCGGTACGCCGTCGAAATGGCCGCCAGCCAACGAGTGCTAATTCTCACAGGTGGTTCCGGTGTGGGCAAGACCTTCACCACGCGTACGATCGTGGCCTTGTGGAAAGCGATGGGGCTGTCGATCGCTCTAGCTTCGCCAACCGGACGCGCTGCCCAACGCCTGAGCGAGATGACCGGCAAGGAGGCAAAAACGATCCATCGCCTGCTGGAGTTCGATCCCAGACATATGCAGTTTCAGCGCAACTCGGACAACCCGATCGAGGCGCAAGCCGTTGTCGTCGATGAAGCTTCGATGCTCGACTTGTTTCTGGCAAACTCGCTGCTCAAGGCGATCGCGCTGGACGCCCAACTGCTGCTAGTGGGAGATACTGACCAGCTACCGAGCGTTGGTCCCGGAGCTGTACTACAAGACTTGATCGCATCGGGACAAATTCCGGTTGTGCAACTGACGCAGGTGTTTCGTCAAGCGCAAGCGAGTCAGATTGTCAGCAATGCACACCGCATCAATCAAGGGCAGTTGCCCAAGCTGGAGCCTGTCTCCAACTCGCCGCAAACCGATTGCCTGTGGCTCAATGCGTGGGAGCCGGAGCATGGCATTCAAGCGCTGCAAGATCTGATCACGGATCTCGTTCCAAAACTGGGCTTCAAGCCCACTGTTGATGTGCAGGTACTTTGCCCGATGACCCGAGGCACGATCGGCACGCGCAATCTCAACGCTGTATTGCAACAGTTGATGAATCCAGCGAGTGCGGCCAAAACCGAACTGACACGAGGAGGGATGGCGCTGCGGGTGGGCGATCGCGTCATGCAGAAGGTGAACGACTACGATCGCGAAGTGTTCAACGGCGACTTGGGCACGATCGCGGCGATCGACATCGAAGAACAAGAAGTCAAAGTGCAGTATGGTGATCGGATAGTGAGCTACGACTACGCCGATCTGAACGAGGTTGGCTTAGCTTGGGCAGTGACGATTCACAAAAGTCAGGGCAGCGAGTATCCAGTCGTGATTTTGCCCATCTACATGCAGCACTACCTGATGTTGTCGCGCAACCTGATCTACACGGGGTTGACTCGTGCCAAACGGTTGGCGATTCTGGTCGGGCAGCAGAAGGCGATCGCGCTTGCCGTCCGGCAGGTGAAAGACCAACAGCGCTACACTCTGCTTGACCAGCGATTGATGCGATCGCAGGTGTAAACGGTGAGCGATCGAGATTCAGCTCGTGATACCGTGCAGGTGCACTTGTTGCTTTTACGAAGATCGTGGCAAAAAAACTGCTGGTGGCCGAAAGCCCAGGCAAGGTCAAGAAGTCAATTGATTCTCAGCCGCGCAACAGCCGTAAGCCGCTCAGCGTCACCAGCACGGTTGAGCCTTCATGCCCAATCACGCCCAGCGGTAGGGTGATGTGGCTGGCAAAGTTCGCGACGAGCAGCAGCACGATAAATCCGATCGCAAACGTGATGTTTTGTCGAATCACCGATCGCGATCGCCGCCCTAAGCGCACGGCAGCAGCAAGCTTTTCGAGGCGATCGGCCATCAGCACGATGTCTGCCGTTTCCATTGCCACGTCGCTCCCCGCCACGCCCATCGCAATCCCAACTGAAGCTTGAGCCAGTGCAGGCGCATCGTTGATGCCGTCTCCAACCATTGCCACTGTGCGATAGCGCTGTTGCAGCGATAGAATCACGCTGACTTTATCTTCTGGCAGCAAATTGGCGTAGACGCGATCGAGTTGCAGGGCGGCGGCGATGCTTTGGGCGGTTTGCTCGTTGTCTCCGGTGAGCATGACGATCTCTTGGATTCCCAGTCGTCGCAGCAGCGCGATCGCACGTTCAGCTTCAGGGCGAATCGTATCGGCAACGGCAATCAACCCTAAGGGCTGCTGATTGGTGGCAATCCAAATCACCGTTTGTCCAGCCTGTTCGCACTGTTGCGCCAAGGCTTGAAGTGAGGCAGGCCAATTGCTCACCTGAGACTGCACGAAGGCGGCTTTTCCGGCGATCGCCCTTTGCCCATCCACCTCGCCCGTGATGCCCTGCCCAACCTGAGCTTGTACCTGCTGCGCGATCGGCCAGTTCACCTGCTGCTGGACAAATTGAGTGATCGCTTGCCCGATCGGATGCTCTGACTGACTTTCGAGCGCGGCGGCAATTTGGAGAAGGCAAGTTTCAGTTTGTGGATCAACGGCCTGCACCTGAACGACTTGCAGTTTGCCTGTGGTGAGGGTTCCGGTTTTGTCGAAAGCGATCGCCCGCACCTGACCGATCGCTTCAAGCTGTGCGCCGTTCTTAAACAGAATGCCCTGTCTGGCTCCATTGGCAATGCCTGAGAGCAGTGTGGGCATGATCGCCGCCATCAGCGCACAGGGAGAGGCGACAACGAGGAAAATCAGCGATCGATAGATCGTGTCTTCCCAACTCCAGCCCAACAGCAGCGGCGGCAAAGTGGCGAGGAGAATGCCCAGAAGGACGATCACCCGCGCATAACCGCGCTCAAACTGCTCAACAAACTGCTGGGAAGGCGGTGCTTCCGTTTGCGCCTGTTCGACCAGACGAATGACGCGCTGAATTAAGCTGCTTTCCGGGGATTTGTGAACCTTGAGCGTCAATGCGCCCTGTCCGTTAATCGTTCCGGCGAACACTTCATCGCCCACTGTTTTGTCAACCGGAAGCGATTCTCCCGTAATCGGGGCTTGGTTGAGGGTGCTGTGACCTTCGAGGATAATGCCGTCGGTGGGAACGCGCTCTCCCGGTTTGACGCGGACGCGATCGCCCAGTTGCAGTTGATGGACGGCGATCGATTCCTCCTCACCGTGCCGCAAGACCTGCGCGACATCCGGCGTCAGACTCATCAAGCTGCGGATACTGCGCTCCGTCCGCTGCATCGCATAGCCTTCGAGTGCCCCGCTGATCGCGAAGATCAAAATCAGGACGGCTCCATCGACAATCAAAAAGTATTCTCGCCGCCACAGTCCCAGCCCTGCCGCGCCCAATGCCGCCACGATCATCAACAAATCGACATCGAGTTCCTTGTCTCGAATCAGCGTGGTCAAGCCTTCCCGCGCACTGTCAAAGCCGCCAATCACATAGGCAGCCGGAAGCAACAGCAGCGCCAAACCCAGCCAGCCCAAATGCAGCGTCAGCCAGCCCAGCAAAACCAAAAGACCGCAGACGGCAGCAGCGATCGCGTCCGGATGTTCTTTCCACGCCAGCCGCAAATTCAAAGTCGTCATCGCACCCCATCTCAAACAGCTTCCTCACTCTAAACCTTGACATTGATGTAAATGTCAACCCCAATTTTTGCTAATTTGAGAACATGGCAACACAACATCTGACGATCAAAGAACTAACCGAGGCCGCAGGCGGACAGGTGACGCCGCGCATGGTGCGCCACTATCACCAGTTGGGCTTACTGCCCTTACCGCAGCGATCGACCGCCAACTACCGCCTCTACACCCAGCAGGACGTGCAGCGACTCCGGCGCATCGTCGCCCTTAAGCAACAGGGCTTTCAGCTTTCGCACATCGGACAGCTATTAGAAACTGATGCGGAAACGGACGCGAATCAAACCTTGATGATTCAGCTACAGCGGCAGTATCAAACGGTGATGCAGCAAATGGCGCGACTGCGACAAACCGCCACCGCGCTTGAAGGCTTGCTGGGGCGCGATCGCCACTGTCTGACCACGCAGGCGGAAGCACTAGCGCAACTCAAGCGGCTCGAAGCAGACGCGCAATCGGGCTGCGGCGAACTCGAACAGCTTTGGCTCAGCTTGGATGCTGAAACGGCCACGCACCCCGAAACCTTTCAAGAATCGCTGCAACGGTTGCTCCCTGATCTGTCGCACTATTCCGAAATCACCGTTCATTTGCTGCATCACTTAGTATTGGCCTGTGGCGATGTCAGTCTGGTGAATTTTGTGCGCCTCAGTGATGGCGCGATCGCAGCCGCACGAGATGCCTTGAAATCCGGCTGTGCGATCGTGACAGATGTAGCAATGGTGGCTGCGGCACTCGATCGCACTCGACTCGCTCATCTCAACTGTTCCGTCGAAACGCTGATCGCCAATCCGCACGTGACGGCAGTGGACGAGGCGGAGCAAGCCTTTTGGGATGATGCACTGGTACAGGAACGCTTGGCGCAAATTCCCGTAGGCAGCGTGTTGGCGATCGGCTATGCGCCCTCGGTTTTGCTGGCAGCCTGTCAACTGATCGAGCAGCGGCAGATTCAGCCTGCGCTCGTAATTGGGATGCCGATCGGGTTTAGCCATGCACCTGCGGCCAAACGGCAACTGATGCGATTGCCCACGCCCTACATCACGATCGAGGGCACGATCGGCGGTGGATTGCTCGCCGCCGTTGCCCTCAATGCGTTGATTGAAACTCTACTTGAGAAACCGGACTGCCACTGCTATTTGACTCGTCTGTAATCAATTACCGAGCAGCAAAATGGTTCAGCTTGGCGATCGCTGCAATACCCCCCTGGGGCATAAAATACTTTGCTCCTAAGCGGTCTTTCATTGGAGCAATTCAGAAGCTAAATAAATATGCCCCCCTATGGGATATGTCTGAAATAGCTTTGCTTGAACTATTCTGTATGTATCCCCCTACCTTCTAGCGCTAACTCGTCTTCGAGGAGGCAGTTCCAGATGAACACCTTTTCACTTTTTCACAGCTTAAGAAATCCCACATTTGCAAGGCTGTATGCGGCTCAAACAACAAACCTGATTGGCGATGCGTTGACTTGGGTGGGACTAGCTCTGCTCGCGTTTGAATTGGCGGGCAAAGATTCAGGCATTGTTCTCTCAGGCGCACTCACGTTGCGCGTGTCGGCGTTTGTGCTGCTGTCACCCCTGGCAGGCGCGATCGCCGATCGCTTTGATCGCAAACGCATCATGGTCGTCACGCATCTGGCGCGAATGCTGATTGTCAGCCTGCTGCTGTTCGTTAGTCAGGTATGGCAGATTTACGCGATCGTCTTGGCACTCAACGTTTTCTACGCCTTCTTCACACCTACCTATACGGCAACCATTCCTCTAGTGACGGGGAGTGCCGAGTATCCACAGGCGATCGCCCTGTCCAGCGCGACGTTTCAACTGCTGGGCGTCTTGGGGCCAGGACTGGCGGGTGCGGTTGCCGCCTTCATTGGCGCAAGGCAGGTCTTTTTTCTCGATGCGCTGTCGTTTCTTGTGGCCGCAATGCTGCTCGTGACGCTGCCTGGAGAACTGAGGATCGACCAGAACCGCCAGTCTGTTAGAACAGTCAGCAGAACACTCCAGGACATCAAGGCGGGAACCACTCGCCTGTTTGCAGACGCGCCGATTCGATATGCGCTGGCGATGCAGCTTGTCGCATCAATCACAGGCGCTCAAATCTTGGTGAACACCGTTGGCTATGTGCAGGGAACTTTGGCGCTGGGCAAGGTCGAGTACGGCTGGGTAATGGCCGTCTTTGGGATTGGGGCAACTTTGGCCTCGATCGCCTTTGGCAACTTCAACCAGCGCTTTGCCAGAACAACGTTTATCGGCGTGGGTGCGGCTCTGATTTCCTTGGCGTTGCTGCCTGCAAACTCTGCGGGTCTGGTTCCGTTAATGCTGCTTTGGCTCATGGCGGGAGTAGGACAATCCTGGGTGAATTTGCCGACGCAAACCTTGATTGCCGATCGCATTCCCACCGAATTCCAAGGGCGAGTGTATGGAGCACATTTTGCCTGGAGTCATTTGTGGTGGGCGTTCGCCTATCCGATCGCGGGCTGGCTCGGCAGTCATCAGCCCACTCAAATGTTTTTCTACGGTAGCTTGATCGGCTTGGTTCTTCTCGTCACTGTCCAACTGACGCTTTCACATCCGGAGCCAGTCCATCGGCATGAAAGCTACTGGCACGATCACGAGCATCGTCACGATGAGTCTCATCAGCACAAACATCATCCCGGCATCTTAGCAAGTGAGCCGCACACGCATCCTCATCAACATGCCGCCTTTCGTCATGTTCATCTCTATGCTGAGATGCATCATCACGGGCATAGATAATCTGTTGTTAATAACGCAGTTGTGAAGTTGTGGCACATTACGACATTAGGTTGTTGTTTCTAGGCTAATGCTGAATTAGGAGACCAGCTAATCCCAACGAGCGTTTTATGCTCTGCCCTCAGCAACAGTGCAACTGCAAGAATCTATTCAAAACCGATCGCGCAAAGGATAGTTTTGTTTCCCTGTTGCCGACAAGTATCGACTCGCGAGATTGCGTAACCCGCGAAGAGAATTAGAGCGGTAATCATCATTACTGCGAGAATTTGATCTGTTTGCATTTGTTTTGCTTTGTAGTGAAATCAGTCGATCGCGATCGCTGTGAATCTGTTAATTGATTCAGGAGAATTACGGTAATTTACTGACCGAAGAAACAGTTTCAGAAGAATTTGAAGCGGGCAATCGATAGCGCATTTCCTGACCAATCTGCTGCTCAATTTTTTCGTAGACAAGCAGGGAGCGCAAAGCTCTGGTGATTCTGGAGGCGGGACGATCCAAAATTTCACTTAGCTCCTGCTTGGTTCGAGGAGCTTCTTGCAGCAGCGCGAGGATGGAATCTTGTAGAGGCGAATGCGGTGGTCTGGGTGGAATCTTCATTGGAATTCGAGCATCAAACTTCACGGGGTTACTCGTAAATCTTGAGAGAAATAAAGTGCAGCTTAGTTGTATTCGTAAGGCTCCTTCGGTTGAGGAATTGGCGTGAGCGATCGCGCCTGAATCACCAGTTCGCGCTGGCCGTTAAAGGTTTCGGTCATCAAATCACCGCGCACTTCAAGCCAAGTGTCGGGCGCATAAGCTTGACGACTTTCGTTGAGTTTGACAATCATGCCGACCGGATAGGCATCCAGCGCACAATGGGCAATCACGAAGCGAGTAATTGCAAAATAGTGGTCTGGCAAGTTGGGAGAATGGACGACAAAGCCTTGCACTTTTGCCTTTTGCCCTGCGTACATATCCGGTTCTGGGTAGACGGTGAGCGTTCTTGCCCACTGCAAAATGGTTCGCTCCTCCGAGTTGACCGTACCCCGAAACGCCTGCGGCTGAATGCGCGTTGAAATCAGCGCTTCGGTAATGCCTTGCTGCGTTGCCGCTGCACTGCCCAGCACTTGCGGAGCCGTCAGCAGTCCGAGCAGTGCCGTTGCCGCCAAGAGTCCGCTAGCGAAACCTGCGGGCAGTGAGGTGGTGTGCGGAGCAGTTGGAAACGATCGCCTTTGCAGCAGTTGTCGAGTTTTAACGCCGCTGATCACCAGCAGCGCCAGTCCCGTGCCCACCACAATTCCAAAGAACCGGGGATGCACCAGTAAGGCGAGTTCTCCGGTGAGGCGATATTTGAACATCAGCAAGCCCCAGGCGGTGATCGCCACGATCGTCAGCCAGTTGGTTAAGACCTTCGATCGACTTAGCTTGAAGGATTTGAGGGATTGAGTGGTCATGAGATGCAGATGAGTTCGGGCAGGATTGCCCCAGTGCAGACAGGCTACACTGGGGCGCTGAAGCTAGGGTGAGCAATCGCGGCTTACTGGTTGTACCACTGCTGCTTCCACTGCTTCATCTGGTTGATCTCTTGCTGCTGGCTGTCGATGATGCTCTGCGCTAGCTGCTTAATTTCCGGGCGATCGCTGTTTTGCAATGCCTGCTGCGCCATCGTTACAGCGCCCTCGTGGTGTGGAACCATCGCATTAATGAAGCGCAGATCGAACTGGTCATCGGCGGCACCCAAGCTGCCCTCCATCCTCATGCTCGCTTCCATTTCCTGGGACATCGGCATATCGTGCCCCATCTGGGCGTCGAACATGACGGGTTCAGTCGGAGCGTCCGGATACCAAGATTGTCGCCAAGATTTAAGTTCAGCAATTTCGCGCTCTTGAGCATCGATGATTTCTTGAGCCAACTGCTTGATTTCCGGGCGATTCGATTTTTGCAGCGCTTCTTGCGCCATCACTACCGCGCCCTCATGGTGCGGGATCATGCCGTCGATGAAGCGCAAATCAAACGTTTCGTTTTTTGGCCCCAAGTCCATGCTCATCGACCCCATCGAGCCGTGATCCATGCCTGCCATTGGTGATTGACCGCCATGATTCATTCCAGGCATGGATGACATTCCTGGACTTTGCGCCGTTTCAGTCGTGGGCGATTGGCCTTCAGTGGTCGATTGCGTCGTGGATTGACCCGCGCAAGCGGTCAACGCCAAAGCGCCAGTGAAGACGATCGCCAATAGGGGGTTTCTCAGTTTCATGATTTTGTCAGGTTGTGTACTCGTTGTTACAATTCATGCTAGATTCTCCAGTCGGCTGGAGTGTCAAGGGGAGGCACTAGGTCAGCCGAACGCGCCGCAGCAGCACGGCATTGATTGAGACGATCACCGTCGAGAGGCTCATCAGCACGGCTCCGATCGCAGGCGACAGCAGAATACCCAGCGGAGCCGCAACGCCCGCAGCCAGCGGGATCGCGATCACGTTGTAGCCCGTTGCCCAAAACAAGTTTTGGATCATCTTGTCGTAGGTGGCTTTCGCTAGCTTGAGCGCGTAGACGGCATCAAGCGGATTACTGTTGACCAAAACAAGATCTGCCGATTCGATCGCCACATTCGTTCCCGCCCCGATCGCCAGTCCTAAATCAGCCTCAGTCAGGGCAGGCGCGTCGTTGATGCCGTCACCGACAAAGGCAGTGGGGCGATCGCGCTTGAGTTTCGTAATCAGCGCGGCTTTGTCTTGTGGTAGGACACGAGCAAAGTATTGATTGATCCCTAGCTCTGCCGCGACCGTTTTCGCGACGGCTTCGGCATCTCCGGTAATCATCACCACGTCCACGCCCATCTTCCGCAGTTGCGCGACCGCTTCACGGGCGGATTGTCGCACCTGATCGGCGAGTCCAAACAGCGCCAGCATCCGCGCCTCATCGAACAGCGCGATCGCACTTGCACCCTGCACTTCGATCTGCTGCAAGCCTGATCGCAGACGCGGCTGAAAGTCGAGGTGCAGTTCCTCCACCCATTCCGGTCGCCCGACGCGATAGCGCTTGCCCGCGATCGATCCCTCGACGCCTTTACCCGTCACGGATTGAAAGTTATCCGCTTGGGGAGGCGTAAGCCTTCGATCAGCGGCGGCCTGCACGATCGCTTGTGCCAGTGGATGTTCGGATCGCGATTCGAGGGCGGCAGCAATGGCGATCGCGTTTGACTCGTCAATTCCTTCGACAAAAATGCGCTGAACACCAAACTTGCCCTCAGTCAGGGTTCCAGTTTTGTCAAAGGCGATCGCTTTGATGTTCCTCGCCCGCTCAAACGCCTCGCGGCTGCGAACGAGAATGCCGTGTTTGGCAGACATGGCGGTGGCATTGACGATCACCAGGGGAATTGCCAATCCCAGCGCATGAGGACAGGCAATCACCAGAACGGTTACGGCGCGATTGACGGCAAACACCAAACCGCCACCGACCGCGAGCCAGACGATGAGCGTGAGTGTACCAACCGCGATCGCCACCAGCGTTAGCCAGTAGGCAATCTGGTCGGCGAGTGCCTGATAGCGACTGCGGGAGTTCTGCGCCTCTTCCACCAGCCGCATGATCTGGCTGAGCGTGGTTTGATCGCCTGTGCGCGTCACTTCCACCGTCAACGCCCCCTCGCTGTTGACCGAACCCGCCACCACCTCATCTTTGACCTGCTTGAGAACGGGGCGCGATTCTCCAGTGAGGAATGCTTCGTTGAGGCTGGATGCACCCTCGACGACTGCTCCATCGATCGGCACCTGTTCGCCCGGACGAATCAAGATGCGATCGCCCTGCCGCAGTTCACCCACTGGTACATCTTCTGATTGCCCCTGGCTGAGTCGATGGGCAACGGCTGGCACAAGTTCGGCTAAATTTTCGAGAGCGCGACTGGCTCCTTGCACCGAGGCCATTTCAATCCAGTGCCCCAGCAGCATGATGTCTACCAGGGTTGCCAGTTCCCAATAGAACGGTTCACCCTCTAGCCCCAGCGACACGGCCACGCTATAGACAAACGCCACCGTAATCGCCAGTGCCACCAAGGTCATCATGCCAATCTTGCTGTGCAGTTCACCCCACGCACCGCGCAGGAACACCCAGCCGCCGTAAAAGTAGATGATGGCCGACAGAATTGGGCTGACCCATTGCGCCCCTGGAAACTGAATCGCTTGGTAGCCAAACCAGTCTTGAAAATGCGACGCAAAGTAAAGAATTGGCAGCGTCAGGAGCAGGCAGATGAAAAAGCGCCGCTTAAAGATCTGGGGATCATGTCCAGCGTGATTGCCATGTCCAGCGTGAGTAGATGCATGAGAACGCGGGGAATGGTGCGGATGATGACCATTCGCACCGTGATCACCCTGATTGTGATGATGGTCGTGCTGCATTTACAAAATTTCCTTGCGGCAAAACACAGTCGATCGAACCCATAACACGGAGTCAACCAACTAGCTTCGCAGACGATTGTGAAATCAGGATGAAATTGCGATCGGACTCTGATTCGTTCTTCAAACGAAGCGCAGATGTTAACAGCACAATACTAAATTGAAACTATCCAGCTTTATTGAAACCTTATGCAGTTTAATAAGAGAAAGATAAAAATTTCAAGACGTTTTACGTTGTTTCAAAGTAAGAATCTTGCCTTCTCAAACTAAGAAGGTTAAAAACCATGATTGTCATTAATACGACTGATTTCATTCTAATTTCATAATTGAATTGAAAAATAATTAATAGAATCCTACTTCTCTTCTATAAAGGATAAATGTAAGCTTATGAATTTTGACTATGATTTGGTTGTGATTGGAGCGGGTCCAGGCGGCCTTGCTGCCGCTCAACGAGCAGCTAGTTATGGAGCAAACGTAGCGATCGTTGAGCGCGATCAGGTCGGTGGTACTTGTGTCGTTCACGGCTGTATTCCTGAGAAACTGATGGCCTACGCCGCGAGCTTCATGCAGTTTTTTCAGAATGCGGATGAGTACGGTTGGGGAAGCGTTTCTTGTCAGTTTGATTGGTCTCAATTTATGAAGGTTAAAGCTCAGCACATTAAGCATCTAAGTCAGGTTCATCGAGACCATCTGCAGAAAGCCAGGGTCAAACTGCTAGAGGGTCATGCTCAGTTTGTTGATGCTCACACGCTGCAAATTGGTGGCGATCGCCTCACCGCCAACAAAATTTTGATTGCAGTCGGCGGAACTGCGGTGAAGCCGAATCTTTCCGGTAGTGAACAGGCAATTACAACTCGTGAATTGTTGGAGCTTCCTGATCGACCCGATCATCTTGTCATCGTGGGCAGCAATCACATTGCAGTGAAGGCGGCGGGCATGATGAATGCTTTAGTTCCAAAGGTGACGCTGATTACCTTGGAAAATCAGATCCTTCCAGGCTACGACGATGATTTGAGCGCCACCATTCAAGCCGAGCTTTCTAAATCAGGTGTTCAACTGATCTGTCGATCTCAGGTGCAACGGCTTGAGCGTCAACAATCTTGTGTGAAGCTGACGCTATCGAGCGATCCTTCCAGTTCGATTTCCGCCAGCGTTGTGGTGTGGATCGAAAAGCGAATTCCCAATTTAGACGGATTGAATCTAGAGCAAGCGGGTGTCCGCCTTGAGCAAGATGCGATCGCAGTCGATACCTATAGTCGCACTTCACAACCAAATATTTTTGCGATCGGTGATTGTACCCTTCGCCCTCACTGGACGCCAGTGGCGATCGCATCTGGTCGCGCTTTTGCAGACGCCGAGTTTGGCAATCAACCTCACATCGTAAGCGATGAAAGTATTCCGGCTGTTGTCTCAACGCAACCTGAAGCTGCAACCGTTGGCTTATCTGAAACGCAAGCCCGCAATCAGTTTGGTAATGCTGTTCAATGCTATCGCAAAACATTTCAGCCGCTATTTAATCTGATGGGAGAATCAAAGCAGTCAACATTTCTCAAGATAGTCGTTGATCCATCGTCCGATCGAATCCTGGGAGTTCACATGATGGGCGAGTATGCTAGCGAAATTATTCAAATGGTTGCTTTAGCAATGAAAGCTGGACTGACAAAAACACGTCTTGATCAAATGATTGGCATTCATCCTTCTATTGGCGAAGAATTTTTTACAATGAACTAAGAGGAAACAACGAAAGTTCGATCGAACTGAAGCCGTCCTCTACTAATCTGAAACAATAGATTCAGCCTGCGCTGCTCCAGTCGCTTGAGTGCCGTTGAAGTAAGTTTCGAGGACTTGTCGCACCATTGGAGCCGCCACTGAACCGCCACCGCCACCCGAATTCTCAACAAA
>NZ_JACJPO010000076.1 GCF_014696105.1 Microcoleus sp. FACHB-1515 | reverse complement strand
AAATCGAGGTCGAGCGTCAAGCGCACATCTTGACCCGCTTGAACAGGCTTTTCACCGAGAATTCGATCGATTTGACCAGAACCATCGACTTCAACTTGCTGCCCGCCTCGCTCCCCGCGCAATTGCTCTTCAGAGACGGCTTCGATTCCTGCTTGCCCAACGATGTCTCCCAAGCTGTAGCCTTGATCTTTGAGCTTGGGAAATGCTTCGTCTGTAATTTCCCCGGTGTAGCCCAAAACATGAGCCGCTAAATCACCGTTGGGGTAATAGCGAATCGGTTCAATGTCCACCTCAATTCCAGGCAGTTCGCTCTTATGTTCTTTGAGCGCCGTAATTTGCGCCGGATTTAATCCTCGTGCCAGCCGAACCAAAGTTGCAGAATTATTTCCAGATTGGTCTAGCCGCTTTTGAATCTCCGCTTCTGAAAGATTGAGGAGTTGCGCTAACTGTTTGCGAGCGTTTGTCCAGTTTGATTTTTCAACAGCGATCGGATACAGGAAAACTGAATAGGAAAGGCGACTGCCCGCCAAAATTCGATTGTTGCGATCGAGAATTTCACCGCGTTCTGCCTGCTTGGGAATCAGCCGAATTCGATTTTCATCCGCAAGCTGACGATTGCGTTCTCCTTCTCCAATTTGCAAATAGAAAAGGCGACTACCTAATCCCAATAGGAAGGTGAATGTAATGAAAACGACAAGCATCAAAGCCTGTTTTTGCCTGCCAACTGTACGAGCCGAGCGGAAGCGAGCCGAATTAGCAGTTCGAGTGGAAAAATCAATCAAAGTCATGCAGAAGGAGATTGGTTGAGGGTTAGGGCGATCGCAAAAGCTGAATTTGTTTGCAAGAAGCGCAGCACACAACAGCCCTATCTTCTATTGAAATAAGGCTGAGGAGTGTTACAACGCATTCTAGTTTCTCACCACGAGGATGAAATCAAAATGAAATTCGTTTTCTCCAACTTAATTTCATCTGACAGCGTAAACTAAAATGATTATCAGTCTTGCTGCTCTTTGTGCGAAACATTGAAAATCATTCTCGCTCTTGCGCTAATTTGTAAATCGCTAACTTCGTTTCTACAACTCACCGCTGAGCGATTTTTGAAAGTCGCTGAGTAGCATAGAGCGCCTCATCAAATCTAAAGTTTTTAGCAATCTGTCCGCTCTTCTGAACGGGCAGCGGTTTGAGGACTACAAGCAGCACACCCGCACCGGGGCTAACGTTTACGATCAGCAATAGCGACACGTCAGTCAGCACAGCGGGTGACCTACTGACAACATTTGTGCAGTTGAACATGGGCACGATCGGCTAACCGCCGTCGCTGACTCGATCGAAATGACCAGCAGGGGACGCAGCAGGCTTGCAGCATCCCTTTCTTACTGGCTTAAAAGCGGTGGATCGCGCTACTGCCGAATTTCTTGCATGATGTCAAGCGATTGCTGATATCCCACCTGATCGCCCTGCTGCTGAAACAGCGCGGCGGCCTGTTGCAAATCAGCGATCGCACGAGTTGAATCACCCGCCGCATAGTACGCTAGGCCGCGCCGCCCAAATGCTTCGGCAAATGAGGCATCGCGATCGATCACCGCTGTAAAGTCTGCGATCGCCTCTCGGTGATCATTCAGGCTGTAGTGGGCGAGGCCGCGATTGAAATAGGCGTCAACGAGGTTTGGATCAATTTCCAGGGCTTGGTCGAGTTTTGCGATCGCGCCTGGAAGATCGTTCTGCATTGCCAGCGCGGTTCCCCAACGGGCATAGGCATCGGCGTGATTGGGATCAAGCTCGATCGCCTGCTCAAATCCCGCGATTGCGGCGGGTGTGTCTCCGGTAATCGCGTAGGCCAAGGCGCGATCGCAGTAGGCATCGACGAATCGCGGATCGAGTTCGATCGCTTCAGTGAAGGATTCGATCGCGCCTTCGACATCGCCTTGATTGAGGCGATCGGCTCCCTGAGCGTATTGCGTTTGCGCTGCATTGGGGGCAGCCGTCTCGATCGCTTGGGCGGGCAATCCCAAAAATGCAGTAGTGACCGCTATCAAACCTGCTGCTAGAACGTTGTGAACCAGTTTCATTCACTCACCTCCGGGTTGGCGCAGTTTTCAACCCCACCATAACAGTTGCAGTTTGAGTCGAAAGAATGGGCGAGATGAATTGCTCTGGCACACTGTCGCTCTTACTACAGTTGCAGTTTCAGCCGCCTAGCCAACCTAGTGCAGTCTTAAGAGACCTATTTTGCACAAGCAGCAGCCAATCGATAAGCTATTACTTATCCCAAAGATGCTTTTGATCATGTACCCACCGCTGTTTGTTCGACCGTTAA
>NZ_JACJPO010000075.1 GCF_014696105.1 Microcoleus sp. FACHB-1515 | reverse complement strand
GATCTTCCAGGCTGGCAAAATGGTTGAGAATGGTCGGAGCAATCGTCAATTCATCCATGACATGGAGCAGATTTAGCGTAAGCCTGCATCCTACCCCAATTACTCCAACCTCATTTAGATGCGTTTGCCCTGCTTGATATGATGCAATTCTAGTCACATTCAGCCGAAGCGATGCCAGAAGTCTCCATACAGGCCGAATCACTTGAGCGCTATTTGGGCAATGCAATTCGCGAACTGCGATTGCGGCACGGGCTGACGATCGCCGAAGTTGCCGAGCAGGTCGGCATTTCTCGCGGCATGTTGTCCAAGATCGAGAACGCACAGACGGCAACGAGTCTGGAGACGATCGGAAAGCTCGCCAGTGCTTTAGGCGTTTCACTTTCAACCTTATTTCGCAACTACAACATGCCAGATGGAAGCGCCCAGCTAGTCAAATCCGGTGAAGGGATGGAAGTCGTCAGGCGGGGAACCAAGCGCGGACATACTTATCATTTATTGGCTTACGATCGCGGTTCAACTAAACAGTTTGAGCCGTTTTTGATCACAATGGACGATGCCTCAGAAGTTTTCCCGACCTTTGAGCATCCGGGAACTGAATTTATTTATGTGCTGGAAGGCAAATTGGAATATCGTCACGGCCAATCGACCTATCTGCTAGAACCCGGTGATTCGTTGACGTTTGCAGGCGATATTCCGCATGGGCCAGAAAAATTAATCGAACTGCCGATTCGCTTTTTGGCAATTATTTACTACGTGAATGGAGCGATCGATCTGGAATCATCCTGAAATGGTACGGGCGAAGTATTTGGCAAACTTGCTGGCAGCACCAATGATCCCCTCGAATGCGATGCCCCAACAGCCATTAGACTGAGGATTGCAATCACTACTTAACGGTTCGATCGCATGGCTAGCTACGCGGACATTACTCAGACTCTTGTGGATACGGCTCGATCGCGCGAAGATTTGCTGCCGATTCGAGCCGAAGAGTGTCGATCGCTCCTGCAATTTCAGCCGCCCAAGCATCCGGTTTGTTTGCTGTTTCACGGGTTTACGGCTGCTCCGTTTCAGTGGCAGGCAGCGGCAGAATCACTGTTTCAGGCGGGCTACAACATTGTGGCACCGCGCCTTCCCGGTCATGCTCAGGCAGGAACTTGGTGGCAGGGCAATCCGCCGCCGCTGCCGACTCAGGTAGAAGATTATGAGCGGTTTGCGCTGGCCTGGATTCAGCAGGCACAGGCGATTAGCGATCGCGTCATTGTGGCAGGCTTGGGAGCGGGCGCAACCTTAGCAGCATGGTTGGCTTTGGAGCAGGTGCACGCGATCGATCGCGCGATTTTGATCGATCCGTATCTCGGCCAGAGTCGGCAGGTGGTGGATTTGTTCGTGCGATCGATCGCGTCTTACTGTGAATGGCTGGAGCCAGAGCCGCCTGTGTATCCAACTGGCTACAGCGGATTTGCCTTGCGTACCCTGCAACCGCTGCTGCAAATGGGGGAAACGGTGATGCAGCAAGTGCAGCAGGTTCCGATCGCTCCGGTTTTTTTGATTTCGAGCGGATTGGGCGATGACGAAACGCGCCAGTGTTTTGATTTTGCCGTGCGGTCGCAGCCGCGATCGTGGTACTGCCGTTTTGAGCAGCTTGATGAACTGCCGCACAAGATGCTGACGCTGGCCGACAGCGACAACTATCAAACGCTGCTGGCGGCGATCGTCCGCAGCTTTAATGAAAGCGAATTGACCGGAAGCGAGCTGCAAGGCATCGTCGATCGCACTCGGCAGGGCGAAACGGTTGCCAAAGCGATCGGTTCCTTGAATTTGGGCGATCGCGCTTCGGGGCAACTGGCCGCACTGTTCACGCCCAAATCCACCAGCCGCAAATAACCTACCAGCAGGCCGGACGCAAATGCACAAACGCAGTGCAGGCCGGATTGCCGTTATACGGTGCGCCTAACTGAGGCGTCATCGTTGTGCGGCGACTGCCACGATCGATCACGACGGTTCCTCCCCGCGAGGGCGGCACAATCACCGGATTGATCAAGGTCGAGTCTTCGATCGGCACGCCAATCACAACAGGATTGATCAAGGTGGAATCTTCGATGCGGTTAGTAAAAATTTGCGTTGGGCGACGATGGCGATACGGACTGTAGAACGAATCGCGATCGATCGACTCCATGCCGATCGACAAACTGCCGTTATAAATCACGATGTCTGCTTGGGCAGGATGGCCTGTCGCCAGCATTGCTCCGGTCAGCAGCGGCAACATCATCCAGCGGAATCGATCGCGGTGCAGCATGAATCTTTCTCCCATGTTTCAAGCAACAACTTGGCAGATTCACCCAGTCTTCTTCCAGGCTAACGACGAAATCTGCTGCTTGCCAGTTCACTTCGCCACATTCAACCTGCTGTTTGGGATAAAGGCGATCGTCCACCCGTAATTTTTCTTGTAATCAAGTTACTCAGCGTTCGATCGGCTGCCTGCTTCGCCTTGACCCTTTGCATTTCCCTAGTTGTTCCATACAAGCACACGGATGAAGCTACGTGTTATGTTCTACGCCTCAAGCGGGAAACCCGATCGCCAATTCCGCCGCACAGCCAAACGGCGACTTAGAATATGAAGATATTCAACAACCTCTGAGTCTATGTCAGTATTGGCTCCGATCGCTGTGCTAGCGATCTTGATTGTGGTTCACGAGATGGGGCACTTCTTCGCAGCAAGGCTCCAGGGCATTCACGTCAACCGCTTTTCGATCGGATTTGGCCCCGCCCTCTTCAAAATTCAAGGGCCACAAACTGAATACGCGATTCGCGCCATTCCGCTCGGTGGCTATGTGGGTTTCCCCGATGACGACCCGGAAAGCGAAATTCCGCTGGATGATCCAGATCGTCTGCAAAATCGTCCAATTCTCGATCGCGCTATTGTGATCAGCGCGGGCGTAATTGCCAACTTGATTTTTGCCTACCTGGTTTTCGTGGTGCAGTTTGGCGCGATCGGCGTTCCCGACGGCATCAACTATCAGCCCGGCGTGCTGATTCCGCAAGTGCTTTCGGCAGAATCGCCTGCTGCCCAAGCTGGCATCAAAGCGGGAGACGTCATTCTCGCCGTAGACGATCGCAGCTTGGGATCAGGAGATGCCGCTCTCAAAACGCTGACCGAGGCGATCAATACGAGTCCGAACCAGCCGATCGAGTTCACCGTGCAGCGGGGCGATCGCCAGCTTGAAGTCAACGTGACGCCGCAAATTGGCGACAACAGCGACGGCAAAGCCCGCATCGGCGTTCAACTGCTTGCCAACGGCAAACCTGAATATCGCCGCGCCGAGGGCATCGGGGAAGTTTTGACGCTCGCCGCTCGATCGTTCCAAGATATGTTTGTCCGCACGGTTCAGGGCTTCGCCTCGCTGATTACCAACTTCTCGCAGATGGCAAATCAGGTTTCTGGCCCGGTTGGAATCGTCAAGCAGGGTGCAGATTTGGCAAACAACGATTTGCTCAACCTGTTTCCCTTCACGGCAATCATCAGCATCAACCTGGCAATCATCAACATTTTGCCGCTGCCTGCGCTCGATGGCGGACAGCTTGCATTTCTCCTGGTTGAAGCGCTGCGCGGCGGCAAACCGCTGCCCAACCGCATTCAGGAAAACGTGATGCAAACGGGACTGATGCTGCTGCTGGGTCTGGGAATTTTCCTGATCATCCGCGACACATTGACGCTAAGCCGCTAATTCAGCTTGCTTAATTGATTTTGCAATGCAAGGAGTTGGTCAAAGCTAACTCCTTTTTTGTGGCAGGCGATCGCTTGCTCGGCATCAATCGCCTGAATCAGATACAGATAAAATCGAGGCTGCTACAATAACAAAGAAATTTTTAACATTCACCACACCCTAGCTGCGCTTATGACCGAACTTGTAGCGCCTCGATCGATGGCGACTGCGCCCACAGTGACGCCAGAGCGATCGGCTCAAACCATCAAAAAAACTTACCCCAACTACAACGTCATTGTTCTCAACGACGATTTCAACACGTTTCAGCATGTGGCGGAATGCTTGATGAAATACATTCCCAACATGACTAGCGATCGCGCTTGGGACTTGACCCACAAGATTCACAATGAAGGGCAGGCGATCGTCTGGACGGGCGCACTGGAACAGGCAGAAATGTATCACCAGCAGCTTAGCCGCGCTGGACTGACGATGGCTCCGCTGGAGAAGGCTTGAGAGCCGGAGCGATCGTTTGAGATCGGTTCACTAGAATGAAAGCCGCGCGGTTTCGGCTGCGGTCGCTTGGATCTGTCAAGCGAATTGGTCTGTCAAGCGAGAGCGATCGATTCGCAAACCAATTGCGATCAACAAACTGCCTGCAATTCAAGCAAATCGATCGCAGGCAGTTTGTTGATTTCAATCGATGGTTTCCCTGGTGGCTAGCTGGCGGCTTGAGCGGGCTGCTGAGCAGGCGGCGTGGTGGATGCAGTATTCGTTTGCGTTTTTGGCTCAACGGCGGCAAATTCAATGTGGTTGAGCAGCGTTGTAACGAAGGCAAACAGCAGGAACGGCAGCGACAGCACCAAAATCAATCCGACAGTGGCAAGCGCATAGATCGGGCGGCTGGCTCCCATCAAGGCGAGCGCTGCGGCTAAGCTGAGGAAAATGACCAGCAGCCAGACAATAATTTGTCCATAGATGTCGCCAAATGCCAGCGTGCAGACAAAGCGATATCGTTGTTTTTCCATGATTTTCTTGACCCCAAATCCCTTAGAAATACAGCGTAAAGCGGAATCTTGGATTTGGTCACGCTCCTAAATCTTTTTAAAAGGGTTGAGACTTTTCTTTACAATGTTGCGATCGAAATCCACTCAATCTCGCTCTTCCGACCATTGCCACCTGCTGTTTTACAAGCCATACGATGTGCTCACTCAGTTTACCGATGCAGCCGATCGCCGCACTCTTAAAGATTTCATACCCATTCCCAACGTTTATCCGGTCGGCAGGCTCGATCGCGACAGCGAAGGTCTGCTGCTGCTGACCAGTGACGGACGGCTTCAGCATCGCCTCAGCGATCCGAAATTTCATCATCCGCGCACCTACTGGGCACAGGTCGATCGCATTCCCACTGAGGCCGACCTTGAACCGCTCCGGCGCGGCATTGACCTGAAGGATTATCACACTCGTCCTGCGATCGTCCGCTTGATTGAAGAACCGAATTTGCCGCTGCGCGATCCGCCCATTCGCTTTCGCAAATCTGTTCCAACCAGTTGGATCGAACTGATTCTAACGGAAGGAAAAAATCGTCAGGTGCGGCGGATGACGGCAGCGATCGGATTTCCAACGTTGCGATTAGTGCGCGTGGCGATCGGGTCTTTGCGGCTGGATGGACTTCAGCCCGGACAGTGGCGAAAATTGAGTTCGATCGAGCTTGAGCAAATTAATAGAACAAAAGTTCTATAAGAAATGATTTCAGCAAAAAGAACTTGAAGATTGCTTTTTGAAGCAGTCGAATCAAACTAGTAAAATTCGCGGAATCAAGTGGATGACAATTCGCAATTTTCTGTTAGGATTTTGAGCAAAATTACTGTTCTTTGCAGTGGCGATCGTGTTGCTCACCTTGGGTTTTTGGGTGAGCCTCCGAGTTTCTACTCGTGCATTGCAAAACATTCAGGGGTTAAGCTGCCAGAAACGATTGACGGTTTTCGCGCATTTTTGCGGATTTAATTTGTTAAATTCATGCATTTTGCCCAAAAGCGTCTATAGTGACTTCCAGTTCTTTTTGTTGAACTGTGCAGTAATGAATTTCTGCTTCCGTGTGTGAGGAACTTCGTGGCTACTTCCAGACCTTCAAAAGCTCGATCGTACCCATTCCAGCCGAAGAAATCGCCCCGCTCAAAACGACGCATGGTTTGGCTGATGTTGGGGTTGGGTGCAGTGGCAATTTCTTCGGCAACCGCAGGCGCACTGCTCGCCATGTCGCTGACCAGTACGCCGCTGTTGCAGAGTCAGCTTAGTCCAGAAGATGCCGATGTTTTTAACGAAGGTGAAAGTATTTCCAGCGACACGAACTTTCGCCTGCCGCAATTGACGCGCCCTGTAAACATTTTGGTGTTGGGCATCAAGGTGTTGACTTCGGATCTCGATGATTTGCCTGAATCCAGTCGCAATCAGGGCTATCACGCGCTGGTTAATTCGTTCGATGGTTTGTCCGATACAATGCTGCTGCTCCGGTTTGATCCAGAACACAAGCAGTTATCGGTTTTGTCTTTGCCTCGCGACACGCGCACTTGGGTTGAAGGCGTTGGTGAAACAAAGCTGAACGAGGCGAATGTGCACGGCGGCCCTGCGCTAGCCGCAACCACGACAACGGAATTGTTAGGCGGCGTGAAGATCGATCGCTACGTCCGCATCAACGTTCAAGGCGTGGAAAAGCTGATCGATGCGCTGGGTGGCGTCACGGTCTACGTCCCCAAAGACATGCAATATCAGGACGACAGCCAGCACCTTTATATTGACCTTAAGCAGGGCGAGCAGCACCTTGATGGCAATCAGGCATTGCAGTTTTTGCGCTTTCGCTACGACCAAAATGGCGACATTGGCCGCATTCAGCGACAGCAAATGATGATGCGGGCACTGCAAGAGCAAGCGCTCAGTCCGGCCACGCTGACGCGCCTGCCGCAGATTCTCTCGGTCATTCAGTCGAACATCGATACGAATTTGAGCGTGGAGGAACTGGTGGCGCTGGTCGGCTTCGCGGCGCAAACAAGTCGATCGAACGTCGAAATGCTGATGCTGCCCGGACGCTTCAGCACCCCCGATCAGTATTCGCTCAGCTATTGGCTGCCGAGTCGATCGCGCATTGAAACGATGATGGGGCGCTATTTTGGCCTTGATGTGGACAGCAGCGCTGAGGAATCTGCCCGTTCGGTGCGAATCGCGATTCAAGACAGCAGCGATCGCCCGGATGCCGTTGATCAACTGGTCAACCAACTGCAAGCAGCAGGTTACAGCAACGTGTCGGTTGATCGCCCTTGGAGCGAACCGCTGGCAACGACTCGCGTGATTGCACAGCAGGGCGACACCCACAGCGCCGACGCCGTGCAGGAAGCGATCGGGCTGGGCGAAGTTCGGATCGAAAGCACAGGCAGCCTTGACTCAGACGTGACGATTCAGCTTGGAACCGACTGGCAGCCTGAGCGGTGAGGAACTGAGCGAACGACTCAGCATTTCTGATAAAGCACAACAAAAACACGGCTCCTCGATCGAGAAGCCGTGAAGCAAGGTATATTCAATTTTCAAAAATTTTGTGCTTACCCAAGTGAAGAAACGGCTACTGCAACGTACAGCAAACCTCCAACCAAGGCGATCGCACCGACACCCAAAATGATGTAGTTGCGGACTTGCCCTTTGGTCAGCGGCTCTGCCTGATACATCTTTGGCTCGCTGGCAAAGTTGTTTAAGCGACCGCCTTCTTCAGTGGTGTAGGGCATGATAAAACCTCAATAATCTTGTTCACCACAGTTTAACAAAGAATAGGAGTATGTACTCTCTAACTTTGGTTACAAAACGCAATATTAAGGAAAGCTTTAGATTTTCTCGCTAAGCGATCGTGCCTGTCGTCGGTGAACTTGGACTGGCGATCGACTTCACCGGAATGCGTCCTGCCAAATACGCCATGCGCCCCGCGATCGCCGCCATGCCCATTGCCCGACCCATCAAAGCGGGATTTTGTGCTTGCGCGATCGCCGTGTTAATCAACAGCGCATCGGCTCCCATTTCCATCGCCTGCGCTGCTTCGCTGGGTGTGCCGATTCCCGCATCCACCACGACGGGAATGTTGGCGTTCTCGATGATGATTTCGATGTTGGCCTGATTGCGAATACCTTGTCCCGACCCGATCGGCGAACCCAAGGGCATGACCGTCGCACAGCCGACTTCTTCCAGTCGTTTCGCCAGCAGCGGATCGGCGTTGATGTAGGGCAGCACGGCAAAGCCTTCTTTGACGAGTTGTTCGGCGGCTTGCAGCGTGCCGATCGGGTCAGGCAAGAGATATTTTGCGTCCGGGATCACTTCGAGCTTGACGAAATTGTTGTCTTCCTGGCCGAGCAGCTTTGCCATTTCGCGCCCCAAGCGAGCAACACGAATTGCGTCTTCGGCAGTCTGACAGCCTGCGGTATTCGGCAGCATCCACAGCTTTTGCCAGTCGATCGCTTCTGCCAAGCCTTGATGTCCAGGCGCGTTCGTTTGGACTCGGCGGACGGCAACCGTGATGATTTCGCAGCCGCTCGATTCGATCGCCTGCTGCATTTCGTCAAAATTGCGGTACTTTCCAGTTCCGGTCATCAGGCGCGATCGAAAAGTGCGTCCGGCGATCGTCAAGGGGCGATCGTCAACTTGTGGAGCGGTTTGAACAACATCAAGCGTTTGCACAGGAGTTTCAGCAGGAGTAGGGGAAACCATTGTAGCGAAGGTGCGAGGCTGCTGAAAGCGCCGCCAGGAAAATTCCGGCAGTAGCGGATCGATGCGCCGATCCCAAACTGCATCGGCAATGAGCTGAGCCGTAATCGGTGCGAGCAGAATGCCGTTGCGATAGTGTCCAGTTGCGACGGTTAAATTTTCACAGTGGGTTTTGCCCAAAATCGGCATTTCGTCAGGCGTTTCGGGTCGAAAGCCCCACCACTGTTCGGCGATCGCAAATTCCTTCAAAACCGGAAACAGCCGCAACGCTTCATGCAGCAGCGAATGAATGCCCTCAACTGTATTTCCGGGTGTAAATCCGGCGGCTTCACTTGTTGCCCCAATCACAATTTGCCCATCCCGGCGCGGCACAATGTAGGCCGATTCGCCATAGAGAACGCGCTGGAGGGGCAAGCCCGCCGCCAAATTTGGAACGCGCACCGACAGCATTTGACCTTTGCGCGGCTGTGTGGGAATCGGCAGCAGCGCAGCAGACCAAGCTCCGGTTGCCAAAATGTAGTGCTCCGCTTGCCAGTCGGCGTTTGCTGTTTTAACAGCGGTCACTCGATCGCCCCGCCGATCGCTCTTCAGACTCGCGTAGCAAATCGCTTCGACCTCAACGCCTTCTTGCAACTCCACGCCGATCGATGCCGCCACCGATCGCAACGTTTGCGCCAGCCGCCGATTGTCTACCTGTGCGTCTTCGGGAAACCACCAACCGCCAACGACATCTGGACTTAATCCCGGTTGGGCGTAGTGGATCGCGGTTGCGTCAAGCCACTGAGCAGCGATCGCCGCTTTTGGTTCTTGAAAAACCGGAGCGAGAATGCCGCAAGCCCAATATCCAGCATTTTGTCCGGCGATGCTTTCCAGCTTGCGAATCCAGTCGGGATATAAATCGCGGCTGCGGAGGCACAGCGATCGCATCGCGGGTGAAGTTAGGTGTTCTGCTTCGGGAGCGAGCATTCCCGCTGCGGCGTGCGTTGCGGCCTGAGCAAAATCGCGGCTCAGCACGGTGACGGCTGCACCGCGCAGTTTGAGTTCGACGGCGATCGCCAATCCAACGATGCCGCCGCCCACGACCAACACATCGGTCGATCGATTCATGACACAAAAGGGTGAACGACTATTTCCACCCTACCAAAGGGCGCGGAATCTGCGGGTTTGTGTGTTCTCAGTGGTGAATCCGCTGGGGAAGGTTCTGCTGGTCGATCGCGTTGCCGCCGTGCCGCCTGTGGTTGTGCCTCCATTGGTCGTTGTGAAGCTGCGGGCGGGCGTTGTGCCGCTTCTGCCATTGTCGCCTGTGATGCCTGGAAGCGGGCTGGCAGGTAAATTTCCGGGCGTGGTGGGCTGTCCGGTTTGCTGGGCTGTACCTGTGCCGCCCTGCGCTGTGGTTCCTGTGCCGCCACCGACTCCGGTTGTGCCAGTTGCGCCAGTCGTTCCGGTTGTGGTAACTCCAGTTGTGGTGTCAAAGGTTTGGGTGGTGGCGGTGTCGGTGCGGTTGCCACCAAACAGATTGCTAAAGAAGTTGCTGGTGCCTTGCGAGCCGGGCGTGCCAACGAGCAAGACAAAGGCCAGCAGTGCAGTAATTAAGCTGATGGTGCGAGCCGTTCCCTGCACAAATGCTGCAACGATCGCTCCAACAATGGCCGTAATCAGTAGAAAAGTAACTAGATTCATTTCAACTCCAAAACACCGAATCGAAAGGACAAAAATTGAGGTCAGCGGCGGATCGCGAAAGCCCAAAGCGCCAGCTTCACTTTGCTAAATTCAAGCTTGAGCAACAAATCGATTGCTTGGCCTCTAGCGCACGATAGATTGCTTCAGTTCGTGAAATTTTCACGGCCATCTTTCTGCGGTGAAACCTACTGCAACTATCGCAATTTATTGAGCTTAGGTCAATTCGATCGAGCAATCAATTTCAGCTTTTGCAGCCGATGAAAGCGGCGATCGAAACTCCAAATTGAACAACCAATTGCAAATGGCTTGGGATGGGTCGCCCGCGATCGATCGGTTCAATCTCGATTTGAATTTTGCTGACCTTCTGGTGTCCAAATTGAATTTTCACCTTGGCCCCAAAAGCGATCAAATTTTGTTACTCGCAGATCGTCGAGCACTGTGCTCTAACAGGCTAGGCGACGATTTTGATCGGAAGAATGAGGAGAAGCGATCGCCGCGATCGATCGTGCCAATTGGCTTCTGAAATAGTTCCTTCAATCTAAACGGCGCAGGTTTCACAAGTGCCCCTGCCGCGACAGTTGATCACGTTGTCGCTGTTATGCAAATCAATTTCGTGCTGAAGCAGGACTGGTCGCATTGCGCCGATCGGACAGTCAAACACTTTGCCTTGAGCGATGATTGTCGGCATGTTGCAGTTCTCAATCGTTCAATATCGAGTGTTCGATATCGAGGCTACGTCATTTTGATATCGAGGCGATATCACAAGATCGCTGCGTCTAGCTTAAAGTGATCTAATGGCGATCGAATTCGCTTGGCAATTTTTTCACTTCCATTCCTCATCGATTGAGCGTTATGACTGAGCCTGCTGCCCCGCTTTGGATCTACGACACGACGCTGCGCGATGGCGCTCAGCGCGAAGGATTGTCTTTGTCGATCGAAGACAAGCTGCGAATTGCCCGTCAGCTCGATCGCTTGGGAATTCCGTTTATCGAAGGCGGCTGGCCGGGGGCGAATCCCAAAGATGTGCAGTTTTTCTGGCAGTTGCGCGAAGAACCGCTGACGCAAGCGGAAATTGTTGCCTTTTGCTCGACTCGACGACCGGGGCGATCGGCGGCTGAAGATCCGATGCTCCAGCCGATTCTCGCAGCGGGAACGCGCTGGGTGACGCTGTTTGGCAAATCGTGGGATCTGCACGTGATCGAAGGTTTGCAAACGACGCTGGAAGAAAATTTGGCGATGATCGAAGATACGATCGCCTACCTCCGCAGCCAAGATCGTCGCGTCATTTACGATGCGGAACACTGGTTCGACGGCTACAAGCACAATCCCAGCTACGCGATCGAAACGCTCAAAGCGGCGATCCGAGGCGGCGCAGAATGGCTGGTTTTGTGCGACACGAACGGCGGAACGCTGCCGCATGAAATTGGAGCGATCGTGCAAGATGTCGTTCAAGCAGTGAAGAGTGAACATCCGACTCCGCAAATTGGCATTCACACGCACAATGATTCGGGAACGGCAGTGGCAAATGCGATCGCGGCTGTCTTACAAGGCGCACGCATGGTTCAAGGCACAATCAACGGCTACGGCGAACGCTGCGGCAACGCCAATTTATGTACGCTGATCCCCAACTTTCAACTCAAGCTTGGCTATCGCTGCGTGCAGGATGAGCAGTTGGCGCAACTGACCGGATCGAGCCGTTTGATCAGTGAAATTGTCAATCTTGCACCAGATGATCATGCGCCGTTTGTCGGTCAATCGGCCTTCGCGCACAAGGGCGGCATTCATGTCAGCGCGGTTGAGCGCAATCCGCTCACCTATGAACACATTGCGCCGGAGAGCATTGGTAATCAGCGGCGCATCGTCATTTCGGATCAGGCAGGTTTGAGCAACGTTCTGGTCAAGGCTCGCAGCTTTGGCATCAATTTGGATAAGCAAGATCCGGCCTGTCGGCAAATTTTGCAGCGATTGAAGACGCTGGAAAATGAAGGCTATCAGTTTGAGGCGGCAGAGGCGAGCTTTGATTTGCTGATGCGTGAAGCGTTGGGACAGCGGCAGGATTTCTTTGAGGTGAAGGGCTTTCAGGTTCACTGCACAATGGCTGCGCCCGGAAGCGGAACTGATTCGCTGGCAACGGTGAAGGTGGCGGTGAACGGGCAAGATATTCTGGAAGCTGCTGAGGGAAATGGGCCAGTTTCAGCTTTGGATGCGGCGTTGCGGAAGGCGTTGACGAATTTCTTTCCGATCATTGGAGAGTTTCATCTGACGGATTATAAGGTGCGGATTCTCGATAGTGCGGCGGGGGCGTCAGCCAAAATTCGCGTCCTGGTCGAGTCGAGCAATGGCTATCAGCGGTGGACGACGGTGGGTGTTTCCGAGAATATTATTGAGGCGTCTTATCAAGCGGTTGTGGAGGCGTTGGAGTATGGATTGCTGTTGCAAAATCAGGTGAAGGCGGTGTTGGCGTCTTCGTAGGGATTTTTGGAAAGGCGCTTCGCGATTTCTGTGGACAGCGCTTCGCGGCCAGCAAAGGCGATCCGGAACGGATCGCCTTTCAGCCTACTCTCGGTTTCCGAGCTAGTAGAAGCTAGGGCGTGTTTTCAGAAGCTCTAGAACGAGTGGAGGGTGTGCGATCGCGAAGCGCTGTCCGCAGGAATCGATCCCTAAATCTCCGTTGAACTTAGGAGTGAACAACCTTATTCTTCCTGCCGATATCCGATCAGCACTCGATACCGCCGCACTCGCCGCATTCGCCAGCGATGAACGAGGCGTAGGCTGAGGAAGTAGCTGATAATGGCGCTGATCGAGGCGACGAGGAGGCAGCCTGCCAGCCAGACAGCGATCAGTTCAATGCCGATCGTACTTAAGGTTTCCCAGTTGTGGAGGGTGGTGAAGTCGATCGATAAGTGGTTGGCGTCAAACAGCCAGCTTCCGACTTTGAAATTGAAGAAGAAGATTGGCAGGTTGGTGATTGGGTTGCTGATCCAGGTTCCCGCAGCGGCCATGATTTTGTTGCCGCGCACCAGGATGGCGAGGGCAATGCCGATAATGGTTTGCAGGCCGAACAGAGGAAACAGGCCAGCGAAGACGCCGACGGCAAAGCCTCTGGCGATCGCTTCGGTGCTGCCTTCCAGACGCATCAAGCGATAATAGAAATAGCGGAATTGTCGCTGCCAGCTTCGGCGCGATCGACGGCGAGGCGTCACCGTTGGCGGACGAACTTGCATGAAAGTACCTAAACAACTGCGCTGTCTTTATCTTAAGCTCCAAAATTGCTGGAGATTGTACGGAGATAACGCTGAAATGATTGGCTAGCAACGACTGTAGGAATTTTTGTAAAGATGAGCAGCCTGGACAAAACAACGATCGCGGCGATCGCGACGGCCATTGTGCCGCAGCAGGGCAGCGTCGGCATTGTGCGGCTGTCCGGCTCACAAGCTTTGTCGATCGCCAAGCAAATTTTTTATGCGCCTGGTTCGCAGGTTTGGGAAAGCCACCGAATTCTCTATGGCTACATTCGCTATCCCAACGGGCAATCGATTGATGAAGCGTTGATGCTGATTATGCTGTCGCCGCGATCGTTTACTCGTGAAGATGTCGTGGAGTTTCACTGTCACGGTGGAATCATGGCCGTTCAGGAGGTGCTTCAGCTTTGCATCGCGCAGGGTGCAAGGCTGGCGGAACCGGGAGAATTTACGCTGCGGGCGTTTTTGAATGGCCGAATTGATTTGACGCAGGCAGAAAGCATCGCGGACTTGGTGGGAGCGCGATCGCCCCAAGCTGCCCAAACTGCTTTGGCTGGAGTGCAAGGCAAACTCGCGCAGCCAATTCGTCAGTTGCGATCGACCTGTCTGGACATTTTGGCAGAAGTTGAAGCGCGGATTGATTTTGAGGAAGATTTGCCTGCGCTGGATGAAGCCGAGGTGCGATCGCGTTTGGATGCGGTTCTGGCTGAAGTTGAGCAAATTCTCGCAACTGCCGATCAAGGAGAACTGCTGCGAACCGGACTGAAGGTTGCGATCGTCGGTCGCCCGAATGTCGGCAAATCCAGCTTGCTCAATGCTTGGAGCCGCAGCGATCGCGCCATTGTCACTGACCTGCCTGGAACCACCCGCGATGTGGTTGAATCACAGCTTGTGGTCGGCGGCATTCCGATTCAAGTCCTCGACACGGCAGGCATTCGCGAAGCGACCGATCGAGTTGAGCGCATGGGCGTGGAGCGATCGCGGCAGGCGGCACAAGCGGCAGATCTGATTTTGCTGGCGATCGATGCTCAGGTGGGATGGACAGCCGGCGATCAGGAAATCTATGATTCGGTTCGGCAGCGTCCGCTGATTGTCGTTCTCAACAAAATCGATCTGGTGGATCTGCCGCCGCCAATTCCAGTTGAGCAGGCGATCGTCAAAACCGCCGCCGCCAAACAGCAAGGCATTGACGCCCTAGAGCAAGCAATTTTGGCGATCGCGCAAGCTGGGCTGCAAGCTGCCAATCTGGATGTTGCAATCAATCAGCGTCAAGCTGCTGCTCTGACTCGCGCTCAAGCGTCCCTCGAACTGGTGCAGGGCGCGATCGCTGACCAGTTGCCGCTGGATTTTTGGACAATCGATCTACGCGCAGCCATTCAAGCTTTGGGTGAAATTACCGGGGAAGAAGTGACCGAGTCTGTTCTCGATCGCATCTTCAGCCGCTTCTGTATTGGTAAATAGGCTTGGTGGATAGCATTGGCAAATAAATTTTACGAGCGCAAAATTCCTGATCCACCGATCGATCGCTGCTTTTAGAAAACAAAGGGATCAGGAAGCCAAATGAGCGATTTTTGTCTTTTAGCCGCCAGCCTCATTACGCAAGGTCAAACGCCCGGATGGAAACTTGCCACGCCGCGATCGCCCGTTGTCGTTACGCCACAACAGCGCTGTCAGCCGATCGAGGTGGCAACTGCTGCCGTCCAGTCACCCGAATCGATACCTGCGGTGAGCAGAGCGACTGCCCTCCGCCCTACAAACACTTCACGCCCTGCCTTGCCCGGACTTGACCCAGCCGGAAGCGCTTATCTGCCGATGCCTGCGATCGTGCGTCCGGCTTCGGGCAGTCAGTTGTTTGTGCAGCGTTTGGCCGCCTTGCGATCGGGACGGCTTTACACGCGCCTTCCGGTCAGCAGCTATGCGGAAACTTGGCGCAACGCGACGCGCCAACCAACTTACGAGCAGTGGGTGAGTTTGCTGCGATCGGAAGCGGGCGCGATCGCTCGCGGCCAAGGCTCCAATCGGCTCACGGTTTTGCTGGGCGACTCGCTCTATCTGTGGTATCCGCCAGAGCAAATGACGCGCGATCGCTTGTGGCTCAATCAAGGCATTTCGGGCGATACAACAGCAGGCGTGTTACGCAGGCTGTCGGCCTTTTCGCAAACGCGACCCGATCGCATTCAGGTGATGGTAGGCATCAACGATCTCAGGCGCGGTGCATCGGATGCCGAAGTTTTAACAAATCTGCGGCAAATCATGCGCCAGCTTCGCGCCAATCATCCGCAGGCGCAAATTGTTGTCCAGTCGATTTTGCCAACGCGACTAGCAAGCCTGCCCGCAACGCGAATTTATCGACTCAACGGACAGATCGCGGCGCTCGCTCAGCAAGAGCGCGTCAGCTTCCTCGATCTGCAAACGTCTTTTGCCGACTCTAGCGGCAATTTGCGGACTGAACTGACAACCGACGGATTGCACCTGAGTCAAAGCGGCTATGCGGTTTGGCAGCAGGCGATCGGTTCGGTGTAGCCAGCGGATATCGCTTCAACCGCAAGCCCTCTCCGGATTTGAAGAGGGCTTGGACTTTGGCGATCGCCTAGCTGAAGTTAGAAGCTTGACCGATGACGCTGGCTTGCTGCCACGCAACAACCGCCAACAGGTCATTGCCAGGGCCAACAATCCGCACACCCTCCGCACTATTGCTGAAGCTCAACTGAGCAAAGGTGATGCCGTCGAGATGAAACTTGTTCTGGCCGACCTGGAAGTTTTTAATCGCATCAAAGCCAGAACTGCCCCGCAGCACAATGTTGGCTGCACCGCCCAGCCACACGGTATCGGTGCCGCTGCCGCTGTCGATCAAGTCGCCGCCGCCGTTGCTGTAGATCGTGTCATCGCCATCCCCTGCAAAAATGATGTCTCTGCCGCTCGCACCATAGATCGCATCATTTCCACCGCCGCCTACGAGAGTATCCAGCCCGCCATTGCCAAACAGCGTGTCGTTGCCGCTGCCGCCGTCAATGTAGTCTTTGCCAGAAGTTCCGGCAACTGTGTCGTTGCCCGCACCGCCAAACAGTGCATCGGTGCCGCCGTTGCCGTTGATGGTGTCATTGCCGCCCAGCCCTCGGATGACATCATTTGCGCCGGAACCGTTGAGGAAATCTGCACCCGCAGTGCCCGACTGAGTGAAGGTGAGCGATTGAGTGAGATTCAGCCGAATCGGTTGTCCGCTTCTATCGAGGAACGTGTCAACGGCAATTTGGTAGGTCGCGCCAGCATTAGCATTGAACTGGACAAGGCTAAGGAAGCCGTTGAAATCATCGTTGCTGGCGATCGTCGTGAGGCTGTTGACCGCGCCGCCCGTGTAAACGCCCAGCGTGGTGTCAAAACCAAATGTGTTGGCGGGATTGTTGCCGCTGCCATTGGTGTCGATCGTTACCTGTCCAGCGGCGGGAGCCGTCCAAGTCCACCAGGCCGATGCCAGCGGCACAGAAACGCCCGCATGATTTGGCTCACCTGGCTCTCCACCATACCCGAAATTATTTCCCGTTCCCGTTGCGGTGACGACGGGCGTGAGGGCGTCGGTCGATTGCGGGGTGAGCAGAATGCGATTTGCAAACAAGTCGTTGTTCGATGTAGACATGATCCTGACTCCGATTGAGAAGTGAATGCAAATGTGGAGCAGTCGATCGCAAGAAGTTTGAATTCAACTCAAATACCAGCCTGGGAAAGCTGCTCGCAACTTCCTTAAAAATCGGCTGAACCAATTCACTCAAAGCCCAAATCGGTTTCTGGGTTGAGCGACAGCTTTGCGATCGATCGCAAGCTGAA
This sequence comes from Microcoleus sp. FACHB-1515, assembly GCF_014696105.1. Lineage (GTDB taxonomy): Bacteria > Cyanobacteriota > Cyanobacteriia > Elainellales > Elainellaceae > JAAUTJ01. The sequence goes on along the minus strand of NZ_JACJPO010000075.1, from coordinate 19,930 downwards.
CAGGTATCTGAGTGAAAAATTTCCTACGCAAGCCGAACGTGGTGCGGATTCACATCAAATGAAGCTCGATGGATGTGAATTGGAGTGACGACGATTCTAGAACTCTCGATCGCGCCAGCCCATGACTTGAAATCGTGAACCAAAGTAACCTGACAAGGGCTGGTTGGAGAAAGCTGGAAACTTCTTGCTTTCATCATCAATTATTGACAAAAAGTCGGTGAATACAAGGATATTCATATAAACTTCATGAAAACTTCACATATAATTCAGCATTTTGTAGTCTATTAAACAAAATAAAAATGATATCAGTGTATGCAGGGTTTTGGTAGGAATGCTTCGCTTTTTGGAATTTGTGGTGTTCGCATCCTGTATCAACTTCAGCTTGCTTCACTGCAAAATTTCTGAATTTCATTCCAATTTTTCTAAGCTCAATGTTCCTGGCAAAAATTCAGGTTTTCTTGAAGTTACCCAGCAGATCAACCCAACAGGGTCAACTTCTGGTAAGATTCACATCTTTTGCAAGTCAACTTGCTAGCTCTCAGTGCGTCAGTCCAGAATAAAATCAAACCGTTGTTTCTAATCCCAATCGTGATGCCGCCAGTCGTCAGCTTGTTGCGAGCCGAATCCTACGATCGCGACTCGATCGCCGCCAACCTTGAGGCGCTTCTTGCTCCGCTGGGCGGAATGTTGGCCTTTGTGAAAGCGGGCGATCGCGTCCTGCTCAAGCCGAATTTGCTCACCGGAGCGAAACCCAACAAAGACTGCACCACGCGCCCCGAACTGGTCTACGCTGTCGCTAAACTCGTGCAGGCCGCAGGCGGCCAACCGTTTTTAGGTGACAGTCCGGCTTTTGGCAGCGCGGCGGGCGTCGCCAGAGCCAACGGCTACAGCACCTGGCTAGAAGAATTGGGCGTTCCGGTTGTGGAACTGCACGGCCAGCGATTCGACACAGGCAGCGCAGAATTCAATCATCTGCTGTTGAGCAAAGAAGCGATCGAGGCCGATGTCGTCATCAACCTGCCGAAAGTGAAATCGCACTCGCAACTGACGCTGACCTTGGGTGTCAAGAATCTGTTCGGCTGCGTCCCCGGCAAAATGAAAGCCTGGTGGCACATGGAAGCTGGAAAAGATGGGGATCGGTTTGCGACAATGCTGGTGGAAACCGCACGGGCGATTCAACCCAACTTGACAATTGCAGACGGCATCATCGGCCATCAAGGTAACGGTCCCAGCAACGGTGAACCGCGTCATTTGGGAGTTTTGGCGGCTTCTGCGGATGTGTTTGCGCTCGATCGCGCCTTGGCTGAACTGCTCAATGTTTCCGCAGATGCGGTTCCTACGATCGCTGCGGCAGAAAGGCTAGGGCTAAATCCGGAGGCGATCGACTTTCCTTTACAAACGCCAGATGAACTGCGCGTGACGGACTGGAAATTGCCCGATCGACTGCATCCGATTGATTTTGGTGCGCCTCGCGTGATCAAATCCACGTTCAAGCATCTTTATATTCGATTGATCAAAGAGCCAATGGCGGCCTACAGTCAAAGGGCGATCGCGAAGTAAACGAGATCCAGCCCGTCCTGGTGAACGCGCTGCTGAAATCGCATTCCCGCTTTTTCCAACACGCGCCGCGAGGCAGCATTGGCAAAGTCCGTGCTGCCCAGAATCTGCTTAAAGCCGCAATCCTCAAAGCCAAACTCGATCATCCGCAGTGTCATCTCGGTTGCCAAGCCTTGCCCCCAGCAGGACGGCGCTACACCGTAGATTAACTGAGGCGCAGGTGAACCCTCCATGATCCGAAAGCCGCAAAAGCCGATCAGCTCGTTGGTTTCACGCAGAAACACGCTGCACTGTCCCCAACCGTGAACCGCAAAATCGTTCTGCGTGTCGTTCACTTCTTCCACCACGAATTCGCGCGGCACAATTTTGTCATCAAACAGATGCCGTCGCACGTTTGGGTCACACCAAAGCTGATGCAGCGCGTCAACATCTTCGATCGCATACGGACGCATCCACAAGCGATCGGTGTGCAGTTCGATCGATTTCATGGCTCTTGAGTGATCTACTCACAAATTCTAATTGCTATTGTCAAATTGCGATCGGATTTTTGTACTTTTACAAGGGCGGTTTTCTGGATCGATCGCTTCTGTCAATCGCGATACACTAAGGAGTTCATTCAAGGGTTGATATGTCCTTCGCTTCAACGCATGCACCCGATTCTCTAGCGCGATTGCTCAACATTAAGCAAATTTATTTTGAGCCGGAAGTGCTGTACTTCGATCGCGGTCGTGCCATTTTGGATCAATATCCAGAGGCCGATCGAATTGAGGTCGAATCACACTGGAAAATCCCCGAACTTCATGGCGATGCTGACAACGTGAGCGACTGGAATCGCATTAAGCGCACGGTTCTTGTTTTAGGTGTAAAAAAGTCAATTCAAGCGCGTCCCAACACTCGTAGTTCTGATTTTGTCGCACCTTCTCACGCAAACGGTTGTGCAATGGCTTGCTCCTATTGCTATGCTGCTCGGCGCAAGGGTTACGCCAATCCAATTACGACGTTTGTGAACATCGATCGCATCACCGCTTACATCAAGCGACACGCGACCAAACAGGGCAATAAGTTAGAGCCAAATCAGGTCGATCCACACGATTGGGTGTATGACATTGGCGAGAATAGTGATTGCTCAGTAGATGCGGCAATTTGCGACAACGTGAAGGATTTGATCACGCTATTTCGCACTCTTCCTAATGCAAAAGCTACCTTTGCCACCAAGCGCGTCAATCGATCGCTGCTCGATTACGATCCGCAAAATAAGACGCGGATTCGCTTCAGCTTGATGCCAGAAAAAACGGCGCAAATTGTCGATATTCGCACTTCACCAATTGGCGATCGCATTGCCGCAATCAATGATTTTGTTGAGGCCGGATATGAAGTGCATCTCAACTTTTCTCCAGTCATCTATACCGAAACTTGGCATCAGGATTACGAGCAGCTATTCGAGCAAATTGACGACGCACTTTCACCGCAAGCTAAAGCGCAGTTGGCCTGTGAAGTGATTTTTCTGACGCACAACGACGAGCTGCATGAAGTCAACATGGGCTGGCATCCCAAGGGTGAAGAATTACTGTGGCGACCGGATTTGCAGGAAGCCAAGCGATCGCAAACGGGTGGCGAAAACCTCCGCTATCGCTACGGATTTAAGGGAAAGCTTGTGAGTGAATTCACGACTCTGCTGCGCGATCGCCTCCCTTACTGCCGCATCCGCTACGCCTTTTAACGGAGCAGCAGGCAAAAGAACTGCTTCTTTTGCCTGCTGCAACTTGCAATCGACAGCGGATTCACGAATTTAATGCTTCTAGCAAAGATGAAGATCGATCGCCACTTGCGTAAACTCCGCAACGCTAGCACCAGAAAACTGATTCAGAGAAATTAAATTGAGAACAAATTCTCTAAATTTGCGTGCTTCTACGGTTTGTTCTTCGATCGCCCCGTGAAACCTCGGTGTTTCTATCAATTTGTTGACGCAGCGATCGCCTTATTTTGGATTCAAATCTAGGCCGTCGATTACTACTGCGCTTCGGAGATTCTGCATGGTCGCTTCTTTTCACACTGCCCCTCGTTCGAGTTCGACTTATGCTTCGCCCATCTGCCCCGCCTCTCGGCTGGTACAGACGCAGCGTGTTTCAGTGCTGATTGTGGACGATCAGCCGCAGGTTTGTCAGGGATTGCACACACTGCTAGAGTTTTACAGTCGCGGCAGTTCAATTCAATTTTCGATCGCAGGGGAAGCTTCAACTTATGCCGATGCGCTCAAGCTTGCAGCCGATCAGCCCACGCTAATTCTGCTGAATTTAGAGTTAAAAGCACAAGAAAATAGCATTGCCATGATGAGGCGACTGCGCGAATTTTATCAGGGCAAAGTGTTGGTCTTGTCGGAACATCGAGAAGACGATTTGGTGTTTCAAGCAATGCAGGCTGGCGCATCAGGATACATTGTGAAAGAGCGAATGGCGGCTCAGCTTTGCATTGCCATCAGCGTCATTCTTGCCAATCAGGTTTATCTCACTTCAGAAGGCATGACGCAGTTTTTTCGCAGCTTTCGATCGCACTATGATCAAGCAGCACTCACCGAACAAAAGATTCACCTCAGCGATCGCGAACGCGAAGTTTTATCGCTGCTGGTTGAAGGCGAGCCAAATGCCCGAATTGCCGAACAACTCTATATTACAGTCGCAACGGTAAAGGCGCATCTCACTTCAATTTTTGAGAAACTCGGCGTCAAAAATCGATCGCAAGCGATCGTCACGGCACTCAAGCTTAACCTGGTTTAATAAAGAATTGGTTTTACGTTTCAACGATTCGCTCGCGTCAAATTAAAGTGAATCGTTTACTCTTGCACTGAACCTTTAAATAATATTGAGCGTGTGTTTCAAGCATCCGCTGTTTGATTTGCACCAGCAGAATCGATCGCTTTTTGGCTCAAATCCTGACTCACCGCAATCCGCCCCCTAACATGGCAAGATGAACTAGCAGAGGTTGGAGCGTTGCAATGATCGGTGTAGCCGTCGTAGGCACAGGATTCGGCCAGAAAATTCACATTCCCGGTTTGCAGGCGCATCCGCGTACTCAGGTCGTTGCTGTGCATCATCGCAATTTGGAGAAGGCTCGATCGATCGCTCAGGCACACAATATTCCCCATGCCTGTCAAACCATTGAAGAAATTGTCGCCCTGCCAGAAGTCGAAGCAGTCAGCATTTCCACGCCGCCATTTTTGCATCATGAAATGGCGAAAATCGTGCTAGAAGCCGGAAAGCATTTGCTGCTCGAAAAGCCCACCGCGCTTTCGGTTGAAGAAGCCGCTGCACTCCAGCAGCTTGCCCAGCAGCGCAACTGCGTGACCAGCTTAGATTTTGAGTTTCGCTATGTTCCTGCCTGGCAGCGATTCGCCGAACTGCTTTTTGATGGCGCGGTTGGCAACAAGCGGCTGATCAAGATTGACTGGCTCGTTTCTGGTCGCGCCGATGCCAATCGCCCCTGGAACTGGTATGCCTGTAAAGACCAAGGCGGCGGCGCACTTGGCGCACTCGGCTCGCATACGTTTGATTACATTTCCTGGCTGTTTGGCCGAATCGATCGCCTCTGCGGACGCCTCAGTACATCGATCGCTACTCGCCCCGATCCCACGACCGGAGAACCGCGTCCGGTTGATGCCGACGACACCTGTTCAATCCTGCTGGAACTGGCAGACGGCACACCCGTTCAAATTGTTTTGAGTGCCGTCACCTATCAGGGGCGCGGCCACTGGGTTGAGGTGTATGGCGATCGCGGCACGCTGATTTTAGGGAGCGATAATCAGCAAGACTATGTTCACGGTTTTCGGCTGTGGTCTGCCGAGGCGGGTGCAGCACTCACCGAGCAGGCAGTTCCGCCGCGTTTGGAGTTCGATCGCACCTATCCCGATGGCCGACTTGCGCCGTTCATTCGCGTGGTCGATCGCTGGGTCGAAGGCATCGATCGCGGCCAGTCGCTCAGCCCTTCGCTGCAAGAAGGCGTCTACTCGCAATTTTTGATGGATTTGACGCACCAGTCCAACGAAACCGGAACTTGGATTGACGTGCCAAATCTGGCAAGCTACCTCCGTCGTTAGCAGTTTGCGAACCGCCCCTACAGCCCATCCATCTAATTGCGCTTCCAGGTCAATCGATCGTTAGGCGGTCGATCGCTGAGCGGGCAGGAGCAGGTCATCGAGTTCTGCATAGTCAGGCAGCGCTGTGTCGATCGCTTTGCCTTGCCGTAAGACGACGCGATCGGACTGTGGGCGCGAAAAGAGTTCGCTGAAGTATCTCGCCTTGCACAAAACCAAATCTGCGCCTAGTCCAACATCAATGCGGCCTATTGTGGGCAGTTTCATCAGGTCGGCAGGCGTCTGGGTGATGGTGCGACACCAATCTCCATAGGGCGATTCGAGGTGGGCAATGCGAGTTGCTTGCGTCAGCACTTCTAGCCCGTCTAGATTGCCAAAGGTGTAGAACGGGTCGCGGCAGTTGTCGCTGGCAACGGCAACCGGAACGCCGGAATGCTTGAATTCGTGAATTAAGGTGATGCCGCGCCAGCGGGGAGTGTGCGTCGGAAAATTGGAGCGATGCAGCTTCTCACCGTTTTGGGTGAATTGGCTGGAGGCTGCTTGGTTGCGGTCTTGCAAATACAAGTTACACATCGGCAGGCTAACGATGCCAATTTGAGCTTGACGAACCAGAGCGATCGATCGCTGCGCCACGTCGTGCGACTGCACAGCCAAGCTACAGCAATGACCGCACACGACTCGACCTTCATAGCCATGTCGCAATGTCGCTTCAGCGATGTATTGCAAGGTGATGTCGTTGGGATTGCCGCTTTCATCGACGTGAAAATCCAAGTCCAGATCTCGGTCTTTCGCGAGTGCGAAGAGGCGATCGAGTTGCGCGGTGAGATCAGCGTTCATGAGCGTGAGACCGCCGAGTTTGCCGCCGTCGAATTGAGCAAATAAATCGGCAAGCTTTTCGCCTGCTGGCGTCATGAAGTAGTCAATCGGAATCAGCGAGACGGCTTGAATCGTGAGGCGATCGCGCCATTGAGCCTGTAGCGTTTTGAGTGCGCCAAGGCTGATTGCTGCCTGCTCACCATACGAATCGATGTGGGTGCGAATCGCCTGTGTGCCCTGTGCGTAAGCGCACTTGAGGCTAAATTCCATGCGGCGATAGACATCTTCGCCGTTCCAGTGTTGGCTGCTATCGGCTGCGACTTGAGCCAGCGCTTCCTCAAACGAGCCGCTGCGGTTTGGCGATCGCGCCCAAAAGTGGCCTTTGTCTAGATGCGTATGCAGATCGGCAAAGCAGGGAAGAACAATGCCGCGCTTGAGGTCGATGTCTGTTGTCGTTGGGCTGCTCGGTTCGATCGAGTTTGTTCCGGCAGCGCAAAGCGATCGAACCCGGCCATCGACAATTTCAAGATCGACTAAGACAAGATTTTCGCGGGCAGCAAATGGGTCAGGGTCAGGCCAGTTGCGATTGGGAAGGAGCGATCGAGGAACGTGCGCGTTTTTCAGGCGAAATGGAGATGCAGCGGGGGGAAACATCACGTGCTACGGACAGGGAATGCTTAATTCTCGCGCTTAATGGCGCTCTCGTGCCAGTGCCGCAAAAGTAAATCCGACAGCAGCGTTAGAAGGGCAAAAATCGCAACGCCCAAAACCGTCGTCATCAGCAGCGCGGCGAACATACGGGGAATCTGCAAGTTAAAGCTGGACATTAAGATTTGATAGGCGATGCCCGATTGCGTACCGCCCGTTCCTGCCACGAATTCTGCCACGACTGCACCAATTAGCGCTAAGCCACCGCTGATCCGCAATCCGCCTAGGAAGTAGGGCAAGGCGCTTGGCAAGCGTAGATACAGCAGGGTTTGCCAGCGTGAGGCGTTGTAAAGCTGAAACAGATTAATCAAATTGTGGTCAGCGCTGTTGAGGCCGAGCGTTGTATTGGACAAGATGGGGAAGAAGGCGACAATCCAAGCGCAAATCACGAGGGAGATGAAGGTTGAGCTATCGCCCGGAACTATTTGCCGCACCCAAAGAATGATCAGCGGCGCGATCGCCACGATCGGCGTGGTCTGCAAAATCACCGCATAGGGAAAAAAGCTACGCTCGATCCATTTACTTTGCGTAAACAAAATGGCGACCAGCAGGCCAGAGACGATCGCCGCAATAAACGCCACAACCGTAATTTTGAGCGTGATCAGCAGCGAGGGAAACAGCGATCCCCACTCCTGCACCAACGTTTGCACCACCAAAAGTGGCCCCGGCAGCAGGTAAGGTGGAATGCCGCTGATGCGGACGCCTATTTCCCAACCGATGATCGCCAGCAGACCCACCACCAGCGGAGCCGCAATTTCCGGTGAAATGATTTGCTGGAGTGTGGGTAGCATCGCGCTAGATTTCGATCGCCTGCCGCCGCTGCGAACCGCGCCAGCCATGCTGAAGTTCCAGCGGCCAATCAGGTTCAATAAAGCCAGGAGTTGATTCATGAGTTGCAAGGGCATTTAGGCGACTTGGGTGCGATCGAGCGGGTCACGGCCTGCCGCTCGTGCGAGGGCGTGTGAGATGTCGCGACAGTATTCGTTGAACAAGGGCGTGGTGCGGAAATCTTCGGTTCGCGGGTAGGTAGCATCGATTGCGACATCTGCAATCACCCGACCCGGACGAGCCGCCATCACAATCACCCGCTGTGACAAATACACCGCTTCATAGATATTGTGCGTCACAAACAGGACTGTCCACTGTTTCTGTCGCCACAGATTCAGTAGATCGCTGTTGAGTCGGCTGCGGGTCATTTCGTCCAGTGCGCCAAACGGTTCGTCCATCAGCAGAAATTCCGGCTTGGTGACAAGGGCACGCGCGATCGACACCCGCATTTTCATCCCGCCCGACAGTTCACGCGGATACGCCCGTTCACAGCCGCGCAGATCGACCATCTCCAGCGCTTCGGCAACAGCAGCATCCACCTGATTGCGATTCATGCCCGCTAGCTTCAACGGCAAGCGCACATTATCCTGCACGGTTGCCCAAGGCATCAAGGCTGCTTCTTGGAAGACAAACGCCAATCGCCTTGATCGAACGCCGCCGCTCCAGTGAATGCTGCCTGTACTCATCTGTCCCAATCCGGCGATGATTCGCAAGACCGTACTTTTGCCACAGCCAGATGGCCCCAACAAGCTGACAAACTGCGCTTCGCCAATGTCCAGATTAAGGTCTTGCAGCGCGATCGTGCCGTTGGAATAGGTTTTGCTGACGTTGGTGAGTCGAATTGCGCTCATTAGGAGGGGTCGGGGGTCGAGTGTCGAACAAAACAGGTAGCCGGGATCAACGTTTCGGCTGATCCCCGTCACGCAATTCCAGACACGCTTTAGCTTTGGTAGTACTGAACGCCTTTGTTGACAAACTGAAGCGTAAACGCCTTGGTGTAGTCGGTGTCGCTGTTGAAAACTTTTTGCCCTACCATTGTGTCAAAAAATTCTTTCCAGCGAGATTCGGTCATCGCGCCAATGCCTTGCGTTTGCGCGTCGCCCGAATCGACGATGCCGTACTCTTTCATCTTTTCGATGCCGTACTTGATTTGCTCGTCGGTCATTTCCGGGTTGTCTTTTTTGATCAGTTCGTTGCCCGGAGTCGGATCTTCGTTGAGGTAGCTGTACCAGCCTTTGATTGAAGCATCGACAAAGCGCTGCACGAGGTCAGGATTTTGCTCGACCAGTTCGCGCTTGCACTCGATCGTCGTCGAGTAGGGCGTGTAGCCATAGTCGGCCATCAGGAAAACGACGGGCGTGAAGCCGCCTTCTTTTTCGATCGACAGCGGCTCAGAACTCAGATAGCCCTGCTGAACCGAGTTTTTGTCGGCCAGGAACGGACCAGGATTGAAGTTGTAGGGGCGCTTTTGGCTGTCCTCAAAACCGAACTTGGCTTTGAGAAACGGCCAGTAGGTGACGTTGGCGGCAGCCGAAATGAAGGTGGGGCGACCTTTGAGGTCTTCGATCGAGTCGGCTCCGGTATTGGGATGCGCGATCAAGACCTGCGGGTCTTTTTGGAACATTGAGGCAACTGTAATTTTGGGAATGCCTTCTTGAATCGACTTAATCGCATCAGAGCCGTAGCCCATGAAGAAATCGATCGCACCGCCCATCAAAAGCTGGGTGCCGTTCACCTGTGGCCCGCCCATCTTCACCGTCACATCCAGCCCGTGATCGCGGTAGATGCCTTTGGCGACGGCTTGGTAGAAGCCGCCATGTTCAGCTTGGGCATACCAGTTTGTGCCATAGGTGACTTTGGTGAGTTCTCCGGTGGGGCTGGCGGCCACTGAAGGGCTGGCGGCATCGGGAGAAGCCGTATCGTTGGAAGCGGTCTGGCTGGCGCAAGCACTGAGAATTCCAGTTCCAGCCGCGATCGTGCCGTACTGGATAAATTTGCGACGATTGATTCCGTAGATTCCCCGTCGCGAATCGCGTTCACTCATGGCACTGCTCCTAAAACTACGCGCTACTGTTGAAGCTACTACAAAGCTTTTGTTAGAGATTGTATTGGCTGCTACGGCATTCGTCTAGACAGCGATCCGCTGCTCCACCCAGCGCATCACCTGTTCACCGAGCCGCAGATTGCTCAATCGATCGATCTCGCGAATTCCCGTTGGACTGGTGACATTCACTTCGGTAAGATACCCGCCAATCACGTCAATTCCCACAAACATCAAGCCGTCACGTTTCAAAGTGGGCGCGAGGACGGCACAAATTTCGCGGTCGCGATCGGTCACTTCCGCTGCTGCCACTCGTCCGCCCACTGCCATATTGCCGCGAAACTCACTGCCTGTCGGAATCCGATTCACCGCGCCGATCGGTTCGCCATTCAGCATGATCACGCGCTTGTCGCCGTCTTTCGCTTCGGGCAAATAGATCTGCACCATCACAGGCTCAGTGTATTGGTGCGTGCTGATTTCGATCAGCGAATTGCAGTTGCGATCGCCCGACTCCATAAACAAAATGCCTTCGCCACCCTTGCCGCCCAAAGGTTTCATCACGGCGCGGCCATGTCGATCGACAAATTCGCGAATCACCTGTTTGTTTTGGGAAACGATCGTTTCCGGGATCACACTGGCGAATTGCAGCGCATACATTTTTTCGTTTGCTGCCCGCAGCCCGTTCGGTGAATTCACCACCAGCGTTTTCGCCGGATTCACATAATCCAAAATGTACGTTGCGTAGAGGTACGGCACGTTTACGGGCGGATCGGTACGCATGAACACGGCATCCATCGCTTCCAGCGGCAGGAGCGATCGATCGCCCACTGTGAACCAGTCTCGCACTGCAATCCATTTGCCGCCTTGCAGTTCAACGGGCGTCAGCTTCAATGGTGCAAGCGTGGCGAACGCTTTTCCATCCGTGACGCCGAGCGAACTGGCTTCGGTAATCCAAACTTCGTGACCCAGCGTTTGCGCCGCTTCCATCAAGGCAACACTGGTATCGTGCCCCGGATCGAGCTTGGCGATCGGGTCAATAATGAATGCGAACTTCACCGCAAAACCTCTCTTGTGCGATCGCCATGTGATTGAACGCTTCACCCCTGCAAGAGCGGGTCTAGTCTACCTTGCGCGTTCAGCGCGTAGATGTCATCGCAGCCGCCGATGTGCTGATCGTTGATGAAAATTTGCGGAACCGATCGCCGCCCGTTTGCCCGCTGAGCCATTTTCGATCGAGCGGCTTCGTCACCATCGATCGCATACTCAGTGTATTCAACGCCTTTTTTGTCAAGCAGCGCTTTTGCCCGAATGCAGAATGGACAGGTGCGCCAGGTGTAGATTTCAACGGTTGCAGACATCGCAGTGCCCTCAGCAATATTTCTTCATTTTACATCGAGCGCTTGGTAAAAGTTTGGAGCCATGCGGGTTTGCCCGTAGTTCTGGTGAGACGATCGCTCAGCCAATGGTGCATAATAAACGCAACCGCAAGACGGTGTGAATCTAGGAGTGATATGAGTAAATTTTTGAAGCAAGCGCTGGTCGTGCCGCTGGCGGCAGTAACGCTGGGGATGAGCGCGATCGCGGCGACCGCCCAAAGCGCCATGTACAACCCGATTCGTCTGCCTGCCAGCAATGAGGTCACGGATAGCTTGAGCGATCGCGACATTCCCACAGGCTTTGGCGGTTTTGCCCGTGACTACGTGGTCACGCTTGAGGAAGGTGACAACATAGTGATCGATTTGACGTCGGATGAATTTGACACAATCATCACGCTGATCGGACCAGACGGCGCGGCAGTCGGTGAAAACGACGACGGTCCTGACGGAACTACCAATTCAATGTTGTTTTTTCGCGTTACTAATCCAGGTAGCTATGTGCTGCGCGTTCGTCCGTTTGGTGGACAAGGTGTTGGCAGCTTCAACCTTAAGCTCACTCGCTTGCGGCCTGTTTAGGCCTGCTGGTGCGGGTGCTGATGCGAATTTAGCACCCGTTTTGAATCGATCGCGCAAAAGACTTGCCAAATTCCCAGCAAGTTTGCTAACTTAATTAAGCGCTGAAGCGCGACGCACCTCGCCTTCTTACGCCGGGATAGCTCAGTTGGTAGAGCAGAGGACTGAAAATCCTCGTGTCACCAGTTCAAGTCTGGTTCCTGGCATTTTTGTCTCGCCTGAAAATTGCATAGAATGCAGAACTGGAAAGGGTTTCGAGCTTGGCTTGAAACCCTTCAATGTACCTGGATGTACTCACATATACCTAGATGTACCTGCATTTTTAGGCAAGTTTTAGGCACGGCCATGATCGAGGGCAAAATTTCTCAAGCGAACGGACGGCTAAAGACTGCCGCTGTGGGAGTGAGGATCGAAGCGAAAGGCGATCGCCTCTACCTGCGGGCGACACTGCCGCCGCGTCCGGGCAGTAGTCAGCAACGCGCCTATCAGCAGCGAATCGCCCTGCACTATCGGGCAAATCCCTACGGCGTGTCGCTGGCTGAAAAGGAAGCACGGAAGATCGGCGCGTTGATCGACTGTGGCAGTTTGATTGGCAGCCGTATCTGGGCGATCGCCCGACTGAAACTGAGGCGATCGGTTTTTATATTGAGAAATTTACAGCGGCTTATCAGCCAAAAGTTTCTAGCATTACTTGGAAAACCGAGTATCAAAACGTCTTCTCTGCTTTGGACTGGAGCCAACCGCTGACGATCGAGGCACTAAGGGCGGCGATCGAAGCGGTTGCGGCGGATTCTCGTCAACGTAAGCGGTTTTGCATCTCGCTGGGGAAGCTGGCTGAGTTTGCTGGCTTGTCTGTCAATTTTGACGAACTGAGGGGGAGGTATTCGGCTCGGTCGGTCGATCCGCGATCGCTTCCGAGTGACGAGACGATCGCAGCCTGGTTTGGGGAAGTGCCGCAGATGTGGCGGTGGGTGTATGGCGTGATGGCCTGCTACGGGTTGCGAAATCATGAGGTGTTCTATCTCAACACGATCGAATTGCAGCGCGGCGGCTGGTTCGTCAGCGTGACAGAAGGCAAAACGGGGATGCGGACGGTTTGGCCGTGCTATCCCGAATGGATTGAGCAGTTTGATTTGCGATCGCCCGTTCTGCCAGATGTGAGCGGGCGATCGCACTCGGATTTAGGCCATCGCGTAACGCAGATGTTTCGACGGCGGAACGTGCCGTTTCACCCTTATGATTTGCGTCACGCTTGGGCAGTGCGAACGATGCTGTTTGGACTGCATGACGCGCTGGCGGCTCAGCAGATGGGGCACTCCCGGCAGGTTCACAGCGACATTTATCACCACTGGATTAGTCAGGGGGAACATCAGCGGGCGTTTGAGGCGTTGATGTTGCGGAGCGATCGCCCACTTCCTCCTTAGCTTTATACCGAATCCAGATGAACTCTCGACTACAGGCATTACAGCGATACCTGGTAGCAATCTCTTGATCGTCACCCTTTCCCGGAGATTCCCGATAGTCTGAACTCTCGCAGTAAGGGCATCCAAACCAAGTTTTCATCGTTCCTCCAATGGAGCTTTTAGCGCGGCTGCACGGCGATCGTATTCCTGCATCATTTCAGGCGTTACTGATAGCGAGATGAGATGGAACAGCACTTGTTTATCTTCCTCGGATAGCGGAGTAGGAAGAAACAAATAAGCTTTTCTCAAGCTAGGCAATGTGATTTCGTGCAAATCACCGCTCCATGATTTATCAACTGAAACCATTAGCGTTCCTCCTGTGGGATTTCGAGTGCAGCGGCACAGCGATCGACATGCCACACATAGCGCGGTTTGTCGGCTCCCGGCTTGCTGATGATGCGATAGTGCATTCCCAGCCGGAAAAAATTCTCTTTCCTCAGCTTCCGCAGTTGACGCGGCTGAATGCCCAGTTCGGCGGCGGCAGTGTTGCTGTCTACCCATTCGCTGCTGAGGGGTCTGCCTCGTTTAGCCATCACGATCGCCTCTCGTTTCTTCTGGCTGGGCAAGTGACAGCAGAAAAGCCCGCAGTCTCTTGGATTCGCCTGTCGTCAAGTTGGTCGGAACTATGATTTGCACCATGAAGTCGCGTCGCAGTGGGGGCGAATTGTGCGGTGATTGCGTTTTTAGTCATTTTGATCTCCTTGAATTGAATTTGTAGCTGAACCCCTTGAAAGCCTTGATTTTTTTTCGCCATCAGCTTTTGTCCTCCGATCGCAACACTCGCAAATCTGTGTTTAGAAACATCGATGTTCTACCTGTCTTTTGATGGCGGACGCGGCTACGATCGCCGCGAATTTCGATTACCTTTCCGCCTTCAATTAGCTCATCAAACAGGGGTTGACCCAAGACGTTGATCGGAATTTGCGGGGTGTTGCGTTGCGACTGCGGCACTTCTCTCCAGGGGAGTTTATCGCTACCCGATCGAATCCATTGAGCGGTTGCGGTGACTAGTACAGTGTCGCCAACCGCAATTTTTTCAGGTAACGGATTGTTACGCAAAGCGATCGGGCGATCGCCGTTGTTGACAGGACGATCGCTTTTATTGAGAAAGCGATCGCCATTTTGCTCGCTCTCAGTCTGCGTTTGAGGCACATTTTTTGCAAAGCGATCGGGGCGATCGCCTGTTTTTTCGCGTTCGTTTTCACTTTTTTTGGCGATCGCCCGATCGCTTGGCTCGAATCCCGCTCCCTGACTGGGCAAAGTGGCGATCGCTTTTAAACGATCGCTTCCGATCGCCCGATCGCTTTCCTGTTTTTTCTTTACAAAGTACAAGTAGTACGGAGTGCCGGGTTTGCGCTTGGTTTCCACCTGACCTCGCATTGCCAGTTCTTGCAGACAGCGACGGGTTGATGCCTTGCTTCCTCCCAGTGCTTCAGATACTTCGATCGGTTCAAATGGCCGTCCGCGCTGGGCGTCATCACTCAGCCACAGGCGAATTTTTTCGATGTAGGTTTGTGCCTTTTCAAAATCTTCGTCAGACTCGAATTCTTCACCCCGGTACGTGAATCGAAATGTTTCATCATCGAAAGCGAGTCGGTAGCGTCCGACGGGCATTCCCCGTCGCATTTTCTCGATTCGCAACAGGCGTTCGTTGTAGTCTGTGGCGCTGAGTGCCCAAACGACATCAACCGAGTTGTGAATCGCCCGCGTCCCTCTGGCTCTGCCGTCTGCGTTGGAATGGTGAACCAGAATGACGGTGTGACCGTATTTGCGGGCGATATCTCGCATCTGGAGAACGGGACGGGCGTACTCGGTGTCGTTTTCGGAGTAGAAGCAGTTGCGGTTAATGGCGGTGAGCGAGTCAACCAGGATTAGCGACCCTGGGGGCATCGCGGCGGCTTCGGCTTCAAGTTTGGGCATTTGCTCGACTTGCCAGTCAGACATGACCTTGAGTGGCATAGAGCGGTCAATGCCGCGAATGTCGATTCGCTCTGCCGTGATCGTTTCGGGTTCATCCACCTGCACCAGCAAAACTTCGGCCTTGGTGCAGGGGTAGCCGCTCCAAGCGTGCCCTTTCAAGATTCGCTCCATCAGTTCGTAAAGCCAGAGCGTTTTACCAGCGCCGCCGTCACCATGCAGCATCATCGTCACACCCTGCGGAATCCAGCCTTGAACGAGGTATTTCACTTCAGCTTGCAAATGCTCGTCTAGGAACTCTCCGATCGGTTTGGCGCGAATGTGGGAGGCACTGCACACCGATTTGCTGTAGCACTCCATCATCGTGCGACGGTTCAGCCCGTGCCGACGGGCAAGCCGATGTAGTTTCAGGTCGCGGATGCCCGCATCCTTTTCGCTGTTTTCGATTTTCTGGATTCGCTTGGTCATTTCTTCAAACTCGATCGCCTCCAGGTCGCGGTTGAGAAATTCGCTGGCAACCTGTTGGGCAACGGTTTCGATCACGTCGATCGACATACCGTTGTAGCGGGCGATTTGGGACAGGGAGGCGCGGAGAAATTCGGAATCTTTGACGGCAGTGAGGATGTCGGTCTTCAATTCCCTCTCTGACTTTTCCCTCAGCGGGTCGCGTTTGGCGGTCAGAACGGCAGTGGCGATCGACGCGGTTTCTCCCTGCTGGTAAATTTCCCGGTTCAACTTCTCAACCTGCCGATCGCGCCACTCCTGCTGCTGCTCAGGTGTAAGCTGCTGCAATTCGCGAATTTGCTCTAGCGTGAGCGGTTCATAATTCGTATTATCTGGGTACATCGTTGGATCTCCTGATTTGTTGGGATTCATAAATTCGCCTCTGGGTCAGGGGCAAAACCATAAAGCCCGATCGCAGTGGGGAAAGACCGCGATCGGGCTTTTCAATGTCAGAACGGAATGTCGTCAACCTCCGAGCCGTCTTTCGGCGGCTGCCAGTTCGTAGCACGTCGAATTTCAGCGAACAGCCGTAGTCCGACTTGGCGGCGGCGTTCGTAGCTGCCACTGCTGCTCAGGAGAAAACGCCATTCGGCGGAACCGAGCGTCAAGGACAGGGTTTCAGGCGGGTCTTCATTCCACTCTGGGCACGTCTCGAAAAACGGCAAAATCTTGTCCCTGAACTTTTCATCGCTCTGTTCGATCGCTTTGCAGGCATTCCAGTAGCTCGGATTCACAGCGCAGCCGCGATCGCCATTGAATTTGCAGTTTTGACAGTTCATGATTAACCTCGTGAGTAGAACAGCAGAAGCCCGATCGCCACACAAAGCGATCGGGCTTTTCAGTTAGCGGGGATATTTCCGCCGCAGTAGCGAACAGGTTGGGCAGGAACGGACGATCGCCAGTCGCGGCTGAAAGCAGCAGCCACAAACCACGATGCGCGGCTCCGTGACGACGGAAGCAGGGCGATAGCGGTTAGTCATCACCAGCGGCCTCCCAGGTGGCGAGGTTGCGATCGAGTTCGGCCAGTACAGCGCTTAATTCTTCGGGCGATTGTTTGTCGAATCGCGCTTTGCCCTGCTTGAGCAGTCGCATCAAAATGACTTGCGAATCGATCTGGGTATCGTCGGCTATCAGATCGGCGGCGATTGTCAGCGCGGCCAGGTGCATCCCAACGCACTGAAGCAGGTCGTCCTGAGCGACCGCTGTGAGCAGGTCAATCTTTTCGATCGCGCCGCTGGAATGCTGCAAGAGCAGTTCCCAAAGCTCGGTTGCGCGATCGCCCTCGATTTGCACCAGTCCATCTCCGATGTAGTCGATCCACACCTGCGGGACTGGTTCGAGTTCAAAGTGGACGTTGGCGATCGCCTCCAAATTGATCAGCCTGTTTTCAAATCGAACAAATTTCATAAGCTAGACTCCTGATTGGTTGAGAAAACTGGCAAAAAGGGCGATCGCGAACTGTGCTAAGGGGCGATCGCCCTTTTGTCGCGGACAATGGATTTATGGACTGAGTGAGGGTGGATGCCTCGGAAAATTCGGGAAGTTAAGGCGGTTTTGCTGAAGGCGGGCTTTACTTGGCGACCTGCGAAGGGAAGTCACTCGCTTTGGAGTCATCCCCGGCTGGCGCAGTCGATCACGATCGCCGGAGCGGATGGAGATGACGCGCCACGTTATTTGGAAAAGCAGGTGAGCAAGGCGATTCGGCAATTGGAGGAAGGCGAATGAATCCGCAATACAGCATGGTGATTCAGTGGTCTACAGAAGATGGTTGCTATGTGGTGTTTTTGCCGGACTTTGGCGAACTGGTGATGCAGCCCTGTACGCATGGCGCAACCTATGAGGAGGCTGCAAAACGCGGCCAGGAGGTGATCGAGTCGCTGTTGGAGTGGCTCCAGGAAGAGGGGAAACCGCTGCCTGAGCCGCGTGTGTTTCCGCAGACCCCGCTGCAAGTTGCCTAGTTGTTCAAACCTCCTTGTGAATTTTTTGGAAGGGCGATCGCATTCCGGCGTATGGGGCGATCGCCCTTCTGTCGTTTGTGGAACTGGAGCAGGTGAATCGATCGATTAGCCAACCTCTGCACTGGGCAAACGATTCGACTCCTTACCGCTGGCTTGACCTGCAATTTTGAGCAATGAAAATCACGCTGTAACCGAGGGGTTAAGCAGCGCTTGCGGTTACGGGATTGTGTGCATTTCTGGATTCCTGGGTAGATGCGATCGCCCCACTGCGGCGAATCGCTTGGCGCTATCCGGTGTCTTCGATCGGGTGTACGTCCGTGTGTTGACCCGTTGCGAAGAGAATTAGGGGATGCAGGGCGGCATCAATTTCTCACGATCGAACCGCCCTACATTTCTGTCCCCAACTGAACAGCAGTTCAGCTTGTAGTGAATTCTACACTGAACTGCTGTTCATGAACAAGCGTTCAGTGTAAGATGAATCAACATCCTCATGAATCACCGTTCATGAACCTGCTCAAAGACAAAAACAAGTCACCAGAAGAAGTAGCAGAAGCGCTAGGAGTCTCGCCTAGAGCGGTTTACTACTGGATTGCTGGAAGTCGTGAGCCGCGCCTAACAATCGCGCAAACTCAAGCTTTGTGCAGATTGTTAGATTGCTCTGTTTACGATTTGCCCATCGATTTCGGTCGAATAGCGGCTGACTGAAGCGCGACTGACGATCGCAGCTAACGATCGCCAGTTGCTAACCCCATTCCCTAAAGCTCAGTAGGAAAGGAGGCTACGACTATATGACCACGAATCCACCGGAGGGAAGCGATTCGCTGCTTCAGTCAGTGATTGCCCAAACCCTGCAAATTCAAGCTCAGAATGCAGAGACGCTACAGCGGCTCGTTGAGCAGCAGCGGGAACTGCACGATATGACGATACGAGAGTTGCGGGAGCTGCGGCGGACTGCCGAAGAGCAAGCCCGCACCGCTCGACTTCAGCAAGACACCATCAACCGCTTTGTCAGCGTTGTGGGTGAAATGGGACGAGCGATCGCAGACCAAACCCGCAACAGCAACGACATCATCGAATCGAGCCGACGGGCCGCACAAGCTGCTGAGGCTGCAACTGTTCTTGCTCAAAACAATCAAAATGCAATCCGCGACTTGATTGAGGAGATGAGACGCGATCGCTAACCGCACAGTAACCGCACACTGTCCGCACATCGATCGCACAAGTTCCGCACAGCAGCCGCACACTCTTGAACGCATACACAGACTGAGTTTGAGCCAATTCACAAACCGGAGACGCACAAATGCAGCACATTGAAACGCACATCGAGCGCACACCAGGCGCACACTCGGCGCACTACACCGCACAAGCGATCGCCGCTGAACATTCCGACCTTGCCAAAGAAGTCACAATTCGGACGCGCTGGTATCCCTGGATCGCCAAAGTTGCACCGGAACCGCTGCTGAAAACTGAGCAGGGCTTCACCGAACTGGCGCGATCGCTGTTTGCCGACTATGCCCAGCATGTCAAGAGAGACGGCATGACCCCGACAAGCTGGGTGGAATCCGCCAAAGCTCGCTACTCCCAAGAGTGGCAGAGCGCAGGCGTGATCGAGGCTGAAGTTTTGCCGCCCGAAGTGGGCGGAACGCTTGCCCTTGCGAGCGTCCAAGTTTCGACCCTCACCCAAACCGGGGAGGAGCGGAAAGCGCGGCTGCTCAGAATGATTGAGCAAAATCGATCGGCTGAAGGCAACCTCAGCCAGTCGCGCCGCGAAATCGCTGAACAGCGTGGCATCAATGCCGCTCTGGACGAATTTGAGATTGAGCTAGAGGCCAAAACCCGAACGCTCAACCAACTGCGTCAACTCAGCGACTACTAAACACGGTTACGGCCAGGGTTCAGAGCTTCCAACTTCACCCCCTGGCCGTGACTCACTAAGGAGCTAATTCAAGTGAAACAAATTCTGAAGCCGGATCATCCGGCAGTGTTGAAATCGATCGCCGTTTGCACCGTTGCCAGCGCGATCATCGCAGCCGATGCCATCAGCCCGATTCCGCCAGCCGGAGCAGACGACTACACCTACAGCCGTGTCGATCGCCATTGCG
>NZ_JACJPO010000074.1 GCF_014696105.1 Microcoleus sp. FACHB-1515 | reverse complement strand
GAACCGAGCGAACCTGGGGATGGAAGTGATGCACGAGCGCAATGCTCACAACTTCCCGCTTGACCTGGCCGCAGTGCAAGCGCCCGACATCAACGGCTAGTTCTCGACTTGAGCTGATTCCAGCTTCGATCGATTAGCAGAACTAGCGCCCTCACCGGGGCGCTAGTTTTTTGCATTATGGTTGTATTCCTATTAGAACAAGAAATAGCGCTGCGCCATTGGCAATACGGTTGCAGGTTCGCAGGTCAAAAGTTCCCCGTCAGCCCGAACTTCGTAGGCTTCTGCATCAACCTCTATTTGCGGTAGGGCATCGTTCAACTTCATGTCGCGCTTGGTAAGCTGGCGAATGTTCGATACAGCAACAGTAGGCTTGTGTAGATGAAGCAAATCAGGAATGCCATTGTTGATTGCCACCTGCGACAAAAACGTTAGAGAAGTGCGGTGCATCGCGCCGCCAAAGCTGGCAAACATTGGGCGCATGTGAATCGGTTGTGGGGTCGGAATGCTGGCATTCGCATCGCCCATTTGTGCCCAGGCAATCAAACCGCCCTTCAGCACCATTTCTGGTTTGACGCCAAACATTGCAGGTCGCCAAAGACATAGGTCAGCCAGCTTTCCTGGCTCGATCGATCCCACATAGTCCGCGATCCCGTGCGTGATTGCTGGATTGATCGTGTATTTGGCGATGTAGCGTTTGGCGCGGGTGTTGTCGTTGCGATCGCTATCTTCTGCCAGTTTGCCGCGCTGCACTTTCATCTTGTGTCCGGTTTGCCAGGTGCGGATAATGACTTCGCCAATTCGCCCCATCGCCTGCGAATCGGACGAGATCATGCTGAACGCGCCCAAGTCGTGCAGGATGTCTTCAGCGGCGATCGTTTCCCGTCTGATCCGCGATTCGGCAAAGGCGACATCTTCGGGAATGCTGCGATCGAGGTGGTGACACACCATCAGCATGTCGAGGTGTTCTTCCAGCGTGTTGACCGTGTAGGGGCGAGTCGGGTTGGTGGAAGACGGCAGAACGTTGGTTTCGCCGCAGACTTTGATAATGTCGGGGGCATGGCCGCCTCCAGCTCCCTCGGTGTGGTAGGTGTGGATGACGCGATTTTTGAAGGCGGCGATCGTATCTTCAACGAATCCCGCTTCGTTGAGTGTGTCGGTGTGAATTGCGACCTGAACATCGTACTCGTCTGCGACCGCAAGGCAGGTGTCGATCGTGGCCGGAGTTGTGCCCCAGTCTTCATGCAGCTTCAGACCGATCGCGCCCGCTTCCACCTGCTCCACTAATCCTTCCGATTTGGCGCTGTTGCCTTTACCCAAAAATCCCAGATTCATCGGGAACGCATCGGCAGCTTGCAGCATTCGGTACATATTCCAAGGACCGGGAGTGCAGGTTGTGGCGCTTGTTCCTGCTGCTGGACCCGTGCCGCCGCCGATCATCGTGGTGATTCCGGCGGCGATCGCCACTTCAATTTGCTGTGGACAGATGAAGTGAATGTGCGTATCGATGCCGCCTGCTGTCAGGATCATGCCTTCTCCAGCGATCGCCTCCGTTCCGGGTCCGATGATGATGTCGATGTTGTCTTGAATGTAGGGATTTCCAGCTTTGCCGATCGCAAAAATCTTGCCGTCCTTGATACCGACATCTGCTTTGACAATGCCCCACCAGTCCAGGATGAGCGCATTCGTGATCACGGCATCGACTGCGCCGTCGGCATTGGTGATTGGTGACTGCCCCATGCCATCGCGAATGACTTTGCCGCCACCAAATTTGACTTCATCGCCGTAGGTCGTGTAGTCCTGCTCAACTTCGATGATCAGTTCCGTATCGGCCAAGCGGACGCGATCGCCCACTGTCGGCCCAAACGTTTCAGCATAAGCGCGGCGATCCATGCGATAGCTCATCAAAGTTCCTCAAACTAGCCGATCGAAATTATCTAATACATTGCTGCTCAAGATTGCTAAGCTCGGTACATCCAATTGAGAATTGCATTTAGCAGGTTTGTGAGAAGCGATCGAACTGCTAAACGAAAGATACCAATCGCATCAATTCTTAATTTACATTTCCTTTGACAGTAGTAGTATGTAAGCGTTTACATAAGTACTTACACAGGTATGGATTTCTACTCTCAAACGGGCAAAGTTGCGCTGGGTAGCCGCTTACGGCGATTGAGCGAAAGCTTGACCGAAGATGCAGCTAAAATCTTCGCGCTGTATGACGTTGCGCTTGATCCAAAATGGTTTCCTGTTTTTTACGTTCTCTTCCAAAAAGAAAGCGTGTCCATTACTGAAATTGCTCAGATTATTGGACATTCGCATCCTTCTGTCAGTCAGATTGTGAAGGAAATGAGCAAGCGAGGACTCACAACAACAGCAAAAGATTCCAGCGATGCTAGAGTGAGCGTGGTGAAACTTTCTGATGTTGGAAAGCAGCTTATTCCAAAGCTTGAAAAGCAGCTTGTTGATGTCGATCGAGCGGTTGAAGAACTTTTATCAGAAGCGCAGTATGACTTGTGGAAGGCGATCGAAGAAACTGAATTTCTTCTTGGCAACCAACGCTTTTTCGATCGAGTCCAAGCCGTGCGAAAAGCGCGTGAATGTCAAAGCATAGAGATCATTGACTACTCACCAGCATTTCACGATGACTTCAAGCGCTTGAATTACGAATGGATTGAGAACTATTTCAAGCTAGAGGAAGCCGACCATCAATCACTCGATCGCCCCGAGCAAAAAATCTTGAATTCAGGTGGACACATTCACATGGCCTTGAGCAACGGTGAAGCGGTTGGAACTTGCGCCTTAATCAAAATGAATGACGATACTTATGAACTTGCAAAAATGGCGGTTACAGAAAAAGCAAGGGGCAAAGGCATCGGTTGGCTACTTGGACAAGCTGCAATTCAAAAAGCGCGTGAATTTGGAGCAAAAACAGTTTACTTAGAGAGCAATACTGTTCTAGAACCTGCGATCAATCTCTACCAAAAGTTGGGATTTCGTAAAATTGTCGGACAACCTTCACCCTACAAGCGCTGTAATATTCAAATGGAGCTAAAGCTTGATCTTCTGTAATTTCGATTACATTAGCCCAGCAAGACGATCGTTCTATTCCACGCCATCCATCTCACAAATTCTTGATCTACCACTGTGGAAAGAATGTTTGGGGCGATCGCATCTAAGCGGAATCGCGCAGTTTACACTACAAAGCATCCCCCTTAACAAAAAGCAACTGGCGTGGCATTTAGCGAAGACACATCGGCAGTACAAACGATTTCTCGGCGCGAATTGCGAGAACTGGTGCGGATGCAGCTTCAAGCCTTGCTAGAGCAGCAAAACTATCAGGGCGCAAAAGCGCTGCTGGTTCCGGTTCAGCCTGCCGACATTGCTGAAGCGATCGATGGTTTGCCCGAACAAATGCAGGCGATCGCGTTTCGTCTCTTGTCCAAAAGCGAGGCGACCGAAGTTTATGAACACCTTGATTCGTCGATTCAGCAAGCGCTTTTAGAAGACTTTAAGCGACAGGACGTACTGGAAATTGTCGAGCAAATGTCGCCGGACGATCGCGCTCGTTTATTTGACGAACTTCCGGCCAAAGTCGTGACGCGCCTGCTAGAGCAGCTTAGTCCGAGCGAACGGCAGGCAACGGCTTTGCTGCTGGGCTACGAAGCAGGCACAGCCGGGCGAATCATGACGACCGAGTATATTTCGCTCAAGGAACACTGGACGGTCGCGCAGGCACTCGATCGCATCCGCACGCTTGCCTATGCCAGCGAAACGATCTACTACCTCTACATCACCGATGGCGCTCGTCGATTAATCGGAATTTTGTCGCTCCGTGCCTTGGTCATTGCTCAGCCGCAGCAACTCATTCGCGAAATTTTGGTGCGCGATGTCGTTCATGTGCAGACGCAAACGCCACAAGAAGAAGTCGCCCGACTAATTCAGCGCTATGACTTTTTAGCGATTCCCGTTGTGGATGCGGAAGATCGCCTTGTGGGAATTGTCACGGTCGATGACGTGATCGACATTTTGGAAGAAGAAACGACAAAGGACATTTACACCTTGGGCGGCGTGCAGTCCGGTGAAGATAGCTATTTCCAGACGAATTTGCTGACAGTGGCACGGCGGCGCGTGGTTTGGCTGTTTGTGCTGCTGATTACCAATACGATGACGAGTGCCGTGATTCGATCGCAACAAGGCATTCTAGAACAGGTGGTTGCGCTTGCCGCCTTTATTCCGCTGCTGATCGGCACAGGCGGCAACGTCGGAGCGCAATCCTCAACCGTTGTCATTCGCGGCTTAAATACCGATGAGTTGCGATCGAGCAAAGCCTTTGAAGTGATTCGCCGTGAAGCAATGGCAGGCGCACTGTTGGGCGTGATGTTGGGTGTGATTGTGCTGTTTTGGGCTTATTTGCTGCAAGGAAATTGGGTGGTTTCGATCGCCGTCGGGATCAGCCTAGTTGCGATTTCGATTTTGGCTTCGATCGCCGGATCAACCCTGCCCTTTTTGTTTCAAGCACTCAAGCTTGATCCAGCCTTGATGTCTGCTCCCTTCATCACGACTGCTGTTGATGTGCTGGGCGTTCTGATTTATCTCAATACCGCTCGGCTAATTTTGCAAGCTCATTTGTAAAGCGGCGGTTAAGAATTAATCAAGCGGCTAAAAAACAAGTTGGGCTGCTTCGTTTGCAGAGGATGGCAGTCGATTGAAGTTGTTGGAAAACAATTCAAAGCGATAGCATAAGGCGAATGCTATGGAGCAAGAGACAAGAGAATGAGTCGAATTGCTGTGACGACATTAGGAACATTGGGCGATCTGCATCCGATGATCGCGATCGCGCTAGAGCTACGGCAGCGAGGTCATAGTGTTGTGTTTGTCACGCACGAAGTTTATCGATCGAAGCTGCAAGCTTTGGGCTTTGAGTTTCATGCCATGCGCCCGGATTTCACAGCAATGAACGACCCACAAGAAATGGCGCAAATGATGGATTTGAAGACCGGACAAGAATACATGGTGCGTCAGTGGGTGAACCCACATTTGCGCGAAATGTATACAGATTTACTCAATGTTGCCAAGAGTGCAGACTTCATCTTTTCGGGCGAAGGCGTGATCGCAACGCCGCTTGTGGCAGAAAAACTCGGAATGCAATGGGCTTCTAGCGCAATGGTTCCCCTCTCGTTTTTCTCAATCTATGATCCTCCGGTTTTAGCTCCGTTTCCGGCTTTAGCAAAGCTATACAAACTTGGGCCATTGGTGAATCGAGGTGTTCTTAATTTTGCCAAAATTGTCAGTAACTCCTGGGCAGAGCCGATTCGACAACTGCGACAAGAACTTGGCTTATCCCCGATCGACTATAATCCTTTTCTTGAGAATCGCTTTTCGCCTTACCTCGTTGTTGCTTTATTTTCTTCAGTGTTTGGGCAACCTCAACCCGATTGGCCTGCCAACACAATCGTTGCAGGCTTCACCTTTTACGATGGGGCGCAGGAAGGCGCAGAACTCGTTCCAGAACTGAAGCAGTTTTTAGAAGCGGGCGACCCTCCGATCGTCTTCACGCTTGGCTCTGCTGCGGTGATGAATGCGGGAAACTTTTACCAAGAAAGTCTTCAAGCCGTCGAACAACTCAATCGCCGCGCTGTTTTTCTTATGGGCAATAACCCGCCGTTGGAGAACTTGCCAGCTAATGTTTTAGCAGTGAATTACGCGCCGTATTCTCAAATTTTTCCTTGTGCTTGTGCGATCGTACACCAAGGTGGCATTGGTACAACAGCACAGGCATTACGGGCAGGTCGCCCAACTTTAATCATGCCGTACAGCCATGATCAGCCTGACAATGCGGCTAGAGTTGAACGCTTGGAAACTTCACGGACGATTCCTCGCAAGCAATATGGAGCAGAACGAGTTGCTAGGCAATTGAATGAATTATTAGAAAATCCAAGTTACGCAGCTAAAGCCGCAGAAATTGGAGCTATCATCCGAGCAGAAGATGGAGTGAATGCGGCATCTGATGCAATTGAAAAACAGCTTGAAGCTGCCTAAATTTCATCGGAGGTGACAGAAGCCAGCAGCCTAACTCTGCGTTGGCGTGGATAGAATCGAAGTTACCAATGGAAGATCAAGGTTATCTGCCGCCGCACAACTTCACCGTTCAGCCGAAAAATTTTCGCTGAAGTTGGCACAACATACTACAAATGCGCTACAATTTTGTAGTTGTAGAAAATTCACTGATTTAAAGTGAAGCATTGGCTCGATCGCTCCTCAAAGCGGCTTTTGTGCTGCGGAAATTCAGGCGATCGACCAGTTAGGGGGAATTATGGCAACGCTCCGCGAAGTCGCGAGTTATTTTCGTGACTATAAAAAAGTCGCGATTTTCAGTATTGCATCCAGTAGCCTATTTGAAATTATTGACTTAACTGTTCCTTACGCGATCGGACAACTTCTGAACGTCATCTCAAATCAACCGCTCGATCGAGCTTTACAACAAGGCATTACGGCGATCGGTTCTGCGTTGAATTATGGCAATGAGCGCGGTTTGGCGATCGCAATTTTGCTGGCGATCGTGTTTGTCGTCACGGTTGTTCGTGCGCCGATTCAGCCTTGGATATCGTCCTGGTTTCACTGGGATATTGCGCTCCGTGCCCGTCGCGATCACAAAAAGCGAACGGCTCAGAAAATTCTGGCTTTGCCGCTGGAATTTTACGACGAAAATAATCCGGGCAGAATTGCAGGTCGGGTTGCGAAAGGACTCGAAAACTACACCTGGACTTATCCTGAAGTGGCCGGACAGTTTATTCCCAAACTGTTTCGCGTTCTGGGAATTTTCGTGATGATTTTGCTGATTGAGTGGCGAATTGCGATCGTCTTTCTGATTTCCTTTCTAACGATTCTCTGGCTCAATATGCGAGAGCTAGGACGAATTATCAAAGAGGAAGAAAAGCTCGATCGCTACATGGAAAATACCGACAGTCGCGTGTCTGAAATTGTCACGAATATCAAGACGGTCAAGGCATTTGCAACTGAAGCCAAAGAACTGAAGCGCTATCAGCAAAGAATCGATCGCGAATTCAAAGTTGTAGATTACAACATTCACCTCAGTTACGTGAAGCTGTTAACGCAGGAGCGAGTTTTCGTGGAATCCTGCGTGTTTGGCATTCTGGCTTTAACGTTGTGGGCAACAGTCAGCGGTCATATTTCGATCGGCCATTTTATTACCACGCTGACGATTTCTAGCATGGCTTATGCGGAACTAGAACCGCTCAGCACGATCGCCGAAGTATTTGCCCGTCGCTATGCCTCCATGCAGCGATTTCAGGAATTTATGGCGCTGCCAACGGGTGTTGATGCAGCGGCAATCGTCCCGCCCGAACAAACACCGCGCTATCAGTTCACGGGCAAAGTTCACTTCGATCGCGTCACGTTTGGCTATGAAGAAAGTCGATCGGTTTTGCAAGATATTGATTTGCTGATTGAGCCTTATCAAACAGTAGCTTTAGTCGGTCGATCGGGGTCAGGAAAATCAACTTTGGTGAAGCTATTGTTTCGCTATTTCGAGCCGAATTCCGGCTGCATTCGGATTGATGGACAGGATATTCGATCGCTCGATGTCGCCGGATATCGACGCAGGTTGGCGATCGTCCATCAGGAAGTCGATGTCTTCAACGGCACACTTCTTGACAACTTAACTTACGGCAATCCGACCGCAACAATGGCGCAAATCGAAGAAGCCTGCCGCATTGCTCGCGTCGATGAGTTCATCCATCTGTTTCCACAAGGTTACTACACGGTTGTTGGTGAGCGCGGCGTTCGGCTGTCGGGCGGGCAGCGGCAGCGCTTGGGCATTGCTCGCGCCCTGCTCGTGAATCCAGACGTGCTGATTTTCGATGAAGCCACGTCTAGCCTCGATTATGAGTCGGAGCGATCGATTCAGCTAGCCATGCGATCGATTCTCGGTACGCGCACCACGATTATCATCGCCCACCGCCTCAGCACCGTCCGCGAAGCTGACAAGATTGTCGTTCTCGACCAAGGCCGCATTCTTGAAGTCGGAAGCCACGATGAACTGCTCAATCACGGCGGCATTTATCATCGTCTGCATCGCTTGCAGGAAACGGGTGAATTGCTCGCTTAGATTCGGTGTTGAATTGATGCTGCATGACTTCGGTTGTGCAGCATTTTTGATTGGAATTGGCGCAGGTGCGATCGAAATTGATACCTTAGAGATTGGCCTTTTCATTTTCGATGCCTGTGCCGCGCAAAACGACAAAATCCATTCCCGCTGTGCTGCCTGGAATCACGCTGAATCCGCAGCAGTGGCAAGCGTTGCAGGAAATGGAAAAATTCGTCAAAAGTCGGGAGAAGCTGCATCTGCTGACGGGCTTTGCAGGAACGGGAAAAACGACTTTGCTGCAAGCGCTAATCAAGCGGCTGCGCGAGAAGAATGATTTGCGATCGATCGTCTTCACCGCCTTCAGCAACAAGGCCACCAAAGTATTAGAAAATATGTCTTCTCAGTGGGATTTGGGCATCGACTGCATGACCTGCTGTAAGCTGCTTGGACTCAAACCCGAACTTGATCCGACGACCGGACGACAAATCTTTAAGCCGGATCTAAACAGCGAGAACAAGTTCGACAAATATCGCCTGATTGTCGTTGATGAAGCTTCGATGATCAATGAAGAAATGTGGCTTTTGCTGACACAGGCAGTGACAGATTTACATAAGAAAAATCAAATTTTGTTTGTCGGAGATGTCGCACAACTGCCGCCGATCAATGAGCGCGAATCGCTGGTTTTTAGCCAAATTTATGAGCGATCGGATCTGACTGAAGTTGTCCGCTATGGCGGATCGATCGCCCTCCTAGCCGAGTCCATTCGTAATAACTTAACCAGTTCACGCCTACCGAAGTTCACAACGGATGTCAATGATGACAAAACTGAAGGCGTTCTTGTGGTCGATGGTGCGTCTTGGGAAAAGCTGCTTGTAAAAGCATTTCAAAGCAAAGCCTACCAGGGTGATCCAGATTATGTGAGAGCGTTGGCTTACACGAATGCGCGAGTAGACTATTTGAATCGGAAGATTCGATCGACCATCTACGGATCACAAGTTCCCCGCTTCGTCATTGGTGAACGCCTAGTAGCAAACTCGCCGTTTATGGTAAATGATTCGCTAATTTTGCAGAACGCAAGTGAATGTGAAGTCATTGATATTCACACAGGAAAAGATGGCGATTGGCATGTGTGGTATTTACATGTCCTCACTGATGAAGGTAAGCTTCGCAATTTAACGGTTTTGCATGAATTGAGTCAGGAAGTCTATATGCAAAAGCTGGCAGTTTATGCAGAGGAAAAGCGCTGGATGGAATTTTGGGAGCTAAAAAATCTGTTTGCTGATGTGAATTATGCTTATTGTTTGACGATTCACAAGTCGCAGGGTTCAACGTTTCAGCATGTATTTGTAGATGTGCCGAACGTGCAGATTAATCGCAATGTGCGTGAGCGAAATCAACTGCTTTATGTTGCCGTCACTCGTGCGGCAAAGCGACTGTTTCTATATCAGTAATTTTGCAAGGCGATCGCTCCAACTGCCGCCAGAAATCAAGAAATCAAAAAGGCACTTTACAAACGGTCATATTTTTCTGAGCATAGAGAAGGTTTGAGCGCAGTATTGGCTGTGCCCTCAAGCTCGGCACATCAGTTAGGAGCAATTTTCTGTGGAACGCACTTTTTTAGCAATCAAGCCGGACGGCGTGCAGCGCGGTTTGGTCGGCGAAATCATCAGCCGCTTTGAAACCAAAGGCTTCACCCTCGTGGGTCTCAAGTTCATGAGCGTCAGCCGCGAACTGGCCGAACAGCACTACGGCGTACATCGCGAACGCCCCTTCTTTGCAAGCCTTGTGGACTTCATCACCTCTGGCCCGGTTGTGGCGATGGTGTGGGAAGGTGATGGCGTGATCGCGGCGGCGCGTAAAGTGATCGGCGCAACGAATCCGCTGACGGCTGAACCCGGAACCATTCGCGGTGACTTTGGTGCAAACATTGGCCGCAACATCATTCACGGCTCGGATGCTCCCGAAACGGCGCAGCAAGAAGTCAGCTTGTGGTTCAAGGACGAAGAACTCGTCTCCTGGCAACCGACGATCATGCCCTGGATTCACGAATAGGGTTGAGCCGCGATCGCCCCGCTTTCCTGTGGTGCGATCGCTTCCTGTGCCCCCCAAACCTGTTACCCCAAGATAATGTAGGCTTGTGGCTCCCAAATCCAGAGCGCATGACCTTGAGACATTTCGGTAATCATGACGCGATCGCCGCGTTCTCGCAGTCGGTCGGCCATTTCGATCGCTTTTTCCTTGGTTTTGCGAGCGCGAAACAAACGGTAATATTCACCGTTGACGAGAATCGCAAAAAAGCGGCGATCGGTATTGGGAACTTGAATGCGACAGGTTTCGTAGCGATTGCTATTGGTTAAGATTTCTAGCTTGTCCGGCTCGATCGCGGGTTCCGGCTCGATGGCTACCGCCGCTGCCGCAAAGTATTCATCGACAGAATCATAAACAGCGGGTGAGGAAAAGCTGGCAACGACCTCTGGCGCAGCGACATCCAGCACCGCTTCAGACCGTTGCAGCGCGGCTTCAAGGGCAGCTTCTTTGCGATTGTGCGATCGCCGCTTTAGCTCAACGGTCGTCACGCCAGCTGCCACGCTGGTCACGATCGCCACGCCCACGTAGCGAATTGCCAAATCGCGATTGCCGCCTTCAAACACAAAATGCAGCTCGTCTTCAGAAAATGGCACCTTGATGTCCACCGAGTCTGGCCGATACAGCACGAGCGGCAGCGTCAAAATCGAAAACACACCACTTGCGACAATTACAGCAGGCAAAATCAACTGCCGTAGCGGAAAACTGCTCATTAAGAACCTGCTCCAGGATTGAGAACACAGCGGCAGCATACACCCGGAAGTTACAGGCAAATCCACTCCACATTATAGGCACGGCGATCGACTTGTCCAAAGTGATACACCGATAAGTTTCAGTAAATCTTTCAGGTATTTAGTAAAGATTCGATCGCAATTTTCACGGCGACCCAAACCTCGATCGGTTCTGCCTGACTCGCGTGGACGCGCTAGAGTGAGAACTGTCGCGATCGCCGCCAGTCATGTCAAAGCTGTCTTATCCGCAAAGCAAAACCGTCGAGCAATCTGATGAATATCACGGAGTCAAAGTCGCTGATCCGTATCGCTGGCTGGAAGATCCCACCAGTGCAGAAAGTCAAGCTTGGATCGAGGCGCAAAATCAGGTGACGTTCGGCTTTCTTGGCAAAATTGGCATTCGCGATCGCCTCAAAGATCGATTGACGCAACTGTGGAACTACGAGAAATACAGTTCACCCTTTCGTCGGGGCGATCGCTATTTCTTCTTCAAAAATGACGGGTTACAAAATCAAAGCGTCCTCTATACGCTGCCCAGCTTGGATGCGGAACCGCGCATTTTGCTCGACCCGAACAAACTGTCTGAAGATGGCACGATCGCTCTATCCGGCTTGGCGATTAGCGAAGACGCAAAGCGAATGGCTTACGGCTTGTCGGGATCAGGATCAGACTGGCAAGAGTGGAAAGTCCGCGATGTTGAAACAGGCGAAGATTTAGAAGATCATTTGCGCTGGGTAAAATTTTCCGGTGCGGAATGGACGCACGACGGACAAGGATTTTTCTACGCTCGCTTTGATGAACCGAATGAATCAACCAAGCTGGAAGACACCAATTATTTCCAAAAGCTTTACTATCACCGCATTGGCACTCCGCAAAGCGAAGACTTGCTGATTTACGATCGCCCCGATCAAAAAGAATGGATGTTTGGCACAACCGTCACGGAAGACGGATGCTATCTGCTGATTTTCGTGTCGCAAAGCACCGATCGCAAAAATCTCGTCTTCTACAAAGATCTAGCCAATCCCAACGGTGAAATCATCGAACTGATTTCAGAGTTTGTCGCAAGTTTCGATTTAATCGACAGCGAAGGCACAACTTTCTGGTTTCAAACCGATTATGAAGCTTCAAGAGGTCGCGTGGTGGCGATCGACATTGCCCAACCCAGCAATTGGCGATCGAGTTTGCAATCGGTGATCCCCGAAGCCGAGGAAACTTTGGAAGGCGTCAGTTTGTTCGGGGATCGCTTTTTGGCGACATATCTGAAAGATGCGCGGACTGAGGTGAAACTGTTTGCGATCGACGGTACACCCGCAGGTAACGTTCAGCTTCCCGGAGTTGGCTCGGCGGGCGGCTTTGGCGGCAAGCGGACGGATACAGAAACCTTCTACAGCTTCACCAGTTTCACCACGCCCACGACGATCTATCGCTACGACCTGACAACCGGAGAAAGTACGATCTTTCGTCAGCCGCAAGTTGATTTCAATCCGGCAGACTACGAAACGACTCAGATTTTTTACGCAAGCAAAGACGGAACGCAAGTTCCCATGTTCATCACGCACAAAAAAGGCTTGACGCTCGACGGCAGCAACCCCACATATCTCTATGGCTATGGTGGCTTCAGCATTTCAATCACACCCGCATTTTCACCCAGCAATCTAGTCTGGATGGAATTGGGCGGCGTGTATGCAGTGGCAAATTTGCGCGGGGGTGGTGAATACGGCGAGGCCTGGCATCAAGCTGGAACCAAGCTGAACAAGCAAAATGTGTTTGACGACTTCATCGGCGCGGCGGAATGGCTGATCGACCACAAATACACGTCGCCGCAGAAGTTGGCGATCGGCGGCGGCAGCAATGGCGGTTTGCTCGTCGGAGCCTGCATGACGCAACGACCCGATCTATTTGCTGCTGCGCTTCCTGCGGTTGGCGTCCTCGACATGCTCAGATTTCATCTATTTACGATTGGCTGGGCGTGGTGTTCGGACTACGGCTCGCCCGAAAATGAAGACGAATTTCAAGCGCTCTACGCCTATTCGCCGCTGCACAATCTCAAACCCGGAACCGCTTATCCAGCGACGCTGATCACAACGGCAGATCATGACGATCGCGTTGTCCCTGCCCACAGCTTCAAGTTTGCTGCTGCCCTGCAAGCTGCCCACGCAGGCGATGCCCCCGTGCTGATTCGCATCGAGACGAAAGCTGGACATGGAGCCGGAAAACCGACTGCAAAAGTGATTGAAGAGGCAAGCGATCGCTGGGCATTCTTGGTGAAAGTGCTGAGCGTCGAAAGCGTTGCAGAATAAACGATTCGTCTTGAATTTTCAACAGGTTCGATCGCAAGCTAGAACAAACAAATTCGCAATCTCTAACAGGCAAACTCCTGTCAATTTCAGCTCAAAATTGCAATTACTGAAAGTCGTAATTCCGTATTTTTGCGAGGCGAAAAAGAAACCGAGCCGAATAAACCCGTAAATTAACGATCCTCGAATCCACGCTGCACTCTGCACAATAAGCACATCTTCATCCAAGGTGTGCTGACGATGACTGCAATTCCTTCGCCTCGCTATTCAGCAATGGCTCTGCTAGTGGGATATCACCAGAATCCTTCCATAGCTGTCCGCAATCAAATTGTGCAAATTAATACGGGTTTAGTGCGTAAAATTGCACATCGATTAAGTCACCAGTGTTCTGAGCCGTATGAAGACCTCGAACAAATCGGCTACCTCGGATTAATTCGAGCGATCGAGCGCTTCGATCCTTCTCATGGCTGTGCCTTTAGCTCGTTCGCGGTTCCCTACATTCGCGGCGAAATTTTGCACTACCTGCGCGATCGCAGCGGTACGGTGAAGATTCCCCGTCGCTGGCAGGAGTTGCAAAAGCAAGGCCAGCGCGTGCGCGAAAAGCTGACAAAATCCTTGGGACGGCAGCCGAACGATCGCGAAATTGCCGAAGCGCTCAACATTTCGGTGAGCGAGTGGCAAGACATTCGCCTATCAAGCCAAAATCGATCGCTGCTCAGTCTAGACGCCACCATTAGCCATCAAGCTGATTCGCCGCTGACCTTGGGCGACACGCTGCCGGATTTGCACATGCAAACAATGCAAAGCTGGGAAGAAGATCGCCACCAACTGCAAGCGGCCATGAGTCAGCTTGAAGAAAAAACCAGAGACGCGATCGAATATGTCTACTATCGCGATATGTCGCGCAAAGAAGTCAGCGAGTGCATTGGTGTCAGTCCGATGACGGTGACGCGCCGAATTCAACGCGGCATTCAGCAGATGGTGACAACCCTTCAGCCGCTTGAAGCTGCGGAGGCGAACTAGTCAAAGCTGGTCAAGTTCCAGTATTCATCTTCTGTGATTTTGCCGGAGGCAAGCCAGTCGCCCACGCGATCGAGCAGGGCAAGGATGGCAACTTCGCGATCGACAAATCGACAAGCGGCTGTAATCGCGGCTCGAAAGCTGGAATATTCAGCCGCATCGTCACAGCAGTCTGTCAGCTTGGGCGGGTAGCAGTGGAAGCGAAAGCTGGCTTTATGCCGCACCACTTGAATTTGCCAGCCGTGATAAACGATACCTTGTGGTTTAAGTTTACGCATGTTGCGATCGAGGAGGTGAACAGCAAGCGGTCTATCTGCTTATTAGCAGTGTTCCCTACTTAGATTCACGGATACCAAATCCAGAAAATTCTCTGACATAGACTACATATTGTCAGTCGTCATTATTTACCAAGACCCAGTGCTGAGGCTGTAGAGAGCAGGCAGCACTGGGTCTTGCTTTGTTTGAAGTGCTGAGGGCTGGAGAAGCGAGCGCAATTGTCGGTCATTTAAAGCGACTAGGTAAAGTAGACGGTAAAAATTCCCTGCCAAAATAGGGATTTACATAGGCACTTATGGCAGATGACCATAGGTGATTGCACCCTCCACGCTTCGCCGCTATGTCGCAACATGATTCTCTTGCCGCTACAAAACCGCCGATCGCTCCTCAACATCTCCACATTCATCGGCTGCATGGAGACGAACGCCCTGACCCGTACTTTTGGCTGCGCGATCGCGATAATCCTGAAGTGATTGCTTACCTCGAAGCCGAAAACACCTACACCGAAATCATGATGCAGCACACGCGATCGCTGCAAGAAACACTTTACAAGGAGATG
Source organism: Microcoleus sp. FACHB-1515 (assembly GCF_014696105.1). Lineage (GTDB taxonomy): Bacteria > Cyanobacteriota > Cyanobacteriia > Elainellales > Elainellaceae > JAAUTJ01. The sequence goes on along the minus strand of NZ_JACJPO010000074.1, from coordinate 63,470 downwards.
CTCTCGCGCATTCAAGAAGATGATTTATCGGTGCCATATCGCGACGGTGAATTTTACTATTACACGCGCACTGAAACTGGAAAATCATATCCGATCCACTGCCGCAAACAAGGCAGCTTGGATGCACCAGAAGAAATTTTGCTTGACCAAAATGAGCTGGCAGAAGGACAGGAATATTTCCGCTTAGGCGTGTTTGAAGTGAGTCCAAATCATCAGCTATTAGCGTATGCGATCGATACGACAGGCGCAGAGCGCTACACGCTGTTTTTCCTGAATTTAGAAACTCGTGAACTCTATCCAGAGAAAATTACCGACACTTATGCTTCGTTTGAATGGGGCAACGACAATCGAACAGTTTTCTATACCAAAGTCGATGATGCACATCGGCCTGATAAGCTGTTTCGGCATCAGTTGGGAACAGCGATCGACACCGACCAACTGATTTTTCATGAGCCGGATGACGCTTATTTTCTGTTTGTTGTTAAAACGCGCAGCCAAAAATTTATCCTGCTAGGATTGGCTAGTAAAATTACATCTGAAGTCCACTATCTTGATGCAGACGCTCCGATGGGCGAGTTTCAAGTTATTCGTCCGCGCACAACCGGAATTGAATACAGCATCGAGCATCACACTGATTATTTCTACATTGTTACGAATGAAGATGCCCTGAATTTCAAGTTAATGAGAGCGCCGATCGCCAATCCTGCGATCGAGCATTGGGAAACTGTAATTCCTCCTGATGAAACGGTATTCTTGGAAGGCATAAGCGCATTTGCTGACCATCTTGTCATCTATAATCGCGAGGCTGGACTGCCCACTGTGCGCGTCCGCAAGCTTTCAACACAAGAAGAACATGCGATCGAATTTCCTGAACCAACTTATGAAGTTTCAGAATCCGTCAATCCTGAATTCAACACAAAAATCCTTCGATTTGCTTACACTTCGCTAATCACACCGCTGTCGATCTTCGACTATGATCTTGACAATCAAATGCGAGAATTGAAAAAAGAAACTCCAGTTCTAGGAGGATACGATCGCACGCAATACAAAAGCGAACGAGTACAGGCGATCGCTCCAGACGGTACAGCAGTTCCGCTATCCATTCTTTACAAAGTTGGTACTGAGCGAAATGGTAGGAATCCCTTGTTGCTGACCGGATATGGTTCGTATGGCTATAGCTATCCCGATTCATTTTCATCGGGCAGATTGTCGCTGCTCGATCGCGGTGTCGTGTTGGCGATCGCTCACATTCGCGGCGGTTCAGAACTCGGTCGCAACTGGTATGAAAACGGCAAGTTTCTGCACAAACAAAACACCTTTTCCGATTTTATTGCCTGTGCAGAATTCTTAATTCAAGCAGGTTGGACTTCTTCCAATCAGCTTGCCATTTCCGGCGGCAGTGCAGGCGGCTTATTGGTTGGAGCAGTAATTAATCAGCGGCCAGATTTGTTTCGAGCAGCGATCGCGCAAGTGCCATTCGTTGATGTGGTAACAACAATTCTGGATACTTCTTTGCCGCTTTCGGCAACCGAATGGGAAGAGTGGGGCAATCCTAACGACAAAGAGTTTTATGACTACATGAAAGCCTATTCGCCTTACGATAATGTCCAGCCAAAAGACTACCCGGCCTTGCTGATTACCGCAGGTTTAAACGATCCGCGTGTGTCTTATTGGGAGCCTGCCAAGTGGACAGCCAAACTGCGATCGCTCAAAACAGACGATCACATTTTGCTATTAAAAACGAATATGGGAGCCGGACATGGCGGGGCATCCGGGCGTTACGATCGCCTCAAAGAAATCGCGTTTGAATATGCGTTTCTGCTTGACCAATGGGGTCTAGCGTGATCAGCAGCAAGCGTACAGCGCATCAGATATTAAAGTTTTGCATCTGTACGCTTTTGATCGAATTATCGTTTTCTGAAATTTATTGCAAAGCCGTTCGATTGCCCAGCCACACACTAAAGTAGTAAGAACTTCCTCACGCTGCATTGGGTTATGGCTTCGATCGCTCGCAAGAATTTGTTTGAAGATATTCCTCGCTTTCTGGTCGCGCAAGCGGGCGTGATGTTTGCCGTCAGTTTGGTCAGCATTCAGACGGGAATTTTGAGCGGCTTTACGCGATCGACTGCCCTGCTGATTGACCAGTCCCGCGCTGATTTGTGGGTGGCGGATGAAGAAATGGTGTATTTCGAGCTAACCAAGCCGCTTGCCGCCGGACAACTGACGCAGGTGCAAGAAATGAGCGGCGTGGAGCGAGCAGAACCGCTGGTTTTGCAAGGCGGACGCTGGGACTCACCAAATGCGCCAGAAATTTCCTCAGTCCGAATCATTGGATTTGACACACGCGGCCAACTGTTTAACCTGCCAATTTCCGGTGGTCGCCAGCGCGATCTGACGCAGCCCTACACGATCGCGATCGACAAAGCCAACTTCGACTCGCTCCACCTCAATCAAATTGGCGACACCAGCACGATCAACAGTGCGCCTGCCAAGCTCGTCGCGCTGACTGAACGCACCCAGTCGATCGCCTCAAGCTCGTTCATCTTCACCTCGGTCGAGAACGCCAACGCATACGCCAGTGCGGGTCTAACTTCGCGAGTGAATTGTGATGTGCCGACCGGAGGCGGAAATTTGCTGTGTACGACGGTGTTCGATCGTCCGCCTGCGAGCAGCGATCGATCGCCACAGATTCAGCCGCCCAAACCGCTTAGCGCTACCGATCCGATTACCTACATTTTGGTAAAAGCGGGAGCCGGAGAAGATCTAAACACTCTGAAGCAGCGAATCGAATCCACCCTGCCCGGTACTCGCGTCTATACGCGCAGCGAAATGAGCGATCGCACCCGCACCTATTGGCAACAGCGCACCGGAGTTGGCTTTATTCTCGGCTTGGGCGCAGCGGTCGGCGTGATTGTCGGTATGGTGATCGTCGGCCAAATTTTGTATTCCTCCGTTTCCGACCACCTGAAGGAATTTGGTACGCTCAAGGCGATGGGCGCGTCAAATTGGGTAATTTACCGGATCATCGTTGAGCAGGCGTTGTGGATGGCGATTTTGGGCTACATTCCCAGCCTCGGATTGTGCCTTGGACTCGGTGCTTGGACGTTTGCCACCCAGGGGATCACGATTTTGATTACGCCCTTAACCGCAACCGGACTGTTGGGACTGACGATCGTGATGTGCGTCGGTTCTGCCCTGTTCGCCATCCAGAAAATCACGCACGTCGACCCGGCCATTGTCTTCAAAGCCTAACATCAAGGTATTCCTACGGTGAGATTTGCTTGATTTTGCTTGATAGAAGTGGAGCATTCAATCAATCTTTTGTGTAGCCTGCTACGCAGTCGATCTGCCACTGCTCACTAGACTACATACTAGAGATAGATTTGCGATCGTGGTGTGAAGTGAGAATCAGCAATGCAACAAGCTCGTCAAACCGTCGTCAAGCCTTTATTAGAGGATGGAAGCGTGGCGATCTGCCTCTGTCTGGATTTAATCCTAGCCGAGATGGATCTAAATGGCAGGTAGTGCAGTCAATTCACTGAAGGGCTGCTTTCCGATGAACTGCTGGTTGCTTTCTTGATTCGTTCGCCAGCGCTGAAGTCAGCGTCATCGTTGACAAAGTCCGGGATTGGCCGATCGGCTCAACTCGACTCCAGGTCAAGACCTGCGATCGCCCGGAACCACGCTTTTAATCACCGCTTGCACTAACCCCCTTAAGACGAATGACTGCTCAAATTAACATTGCTGGCCTCACAACCACTCAGTCGGGTGCATCCGTTGGCATCCCTAGCAAAATTCGATCGCAAGCGATCGCCGCTTCACAAGTTGAGATGGTCTACCAAAGCGGCAGCCAGCGCTACCAAGCCCTCTATGATATCGACCTCGAAGTGAACGAGGGTGATGTCCAACTTCTGATGGGGCCATCTGGCTCCGGCAAAACCACACTGCTCTCGATTCTCGGTGGAATCTTGACGCCGACTGGCGGCAGCGTCCGGCTGTTGGGGCAAGAAATCACCAAGCTTTCCAAATCCCAACTTGCCCGCTTCCGGCTGAACCACATCGGCTTCATCTTCCAGGAAGGCAACTTGTTTCCTGCCCTCACCGCAGTGGAAAACGTCGAAGTTGCCCTCAACCTGAAAGGCATCCGCCGCCAAACTGCCCGACGAGAAGCGATCGCCCTGCTTGAACAGGTCGGCCTCGAAACCAAAGCCAACAGCTTGCCCAAAGACTTGTCCGGCGGGCAGAAACAGCGCGTTGCGATCGCCCGCGCCCTCGCCGGAAATCCCCAACTCATCCTCGCCGACGAACCCACCGCCGCCCTCGACTCCCACAGCGGCCACGCCGTCATCAACCTACTGCGCCGCCTCGCCAAAGAAAGCCAGCGCACCGTCCTGATGGTGACGCACGATCCGCGCATCGTGGATGTGGCCGATCGCGTCACCTATGTCGAAGACGGCAAGATTCGGCCTGGATGCGATTGAAGTCAGAGGGCAAGAGGCAGGAGGCTCGGAAACGAGGGTCGCGGTCAGCACAGCCAATGCGAAGCGCTTTAACGCATCTCACAGATACGCCCTTGCGTAGGGTGCCATCTCACAGATACGCCCTTGCGTAGGAGTGCAGAGGAGATGCAATCGTCCTCTGCTGGGGTTGGAGGTTTGGAGGAGGGGCAACGCCCCTAGCCTCCACTGGTTCGGAAACAGCAAGTAGGCTGCAAGGCGATCGATCCGTTAACTGCCCACAGCCAAACGTAAGTAGGCTGCTGCCAGCGAACTGCGATCGCCCACATTTCCCGGAAACAACACCACAGGCAAATTCGGAAACTGCGAATGATCATCTGGCGTTCTCACAACCGAAACTCCGGGCAAAATTTGCCCCAACAGCCGCGCCGAAGTCAGCGCCAGCCCGCTACTCAGCACATCATTTGAGGTAATTCCGCCTTTACTAATCAAAAATCCAATCTCGTCGGGCAATCCACGCACAATATCCATCAGCAGCGAAGAAACCGCCACACCGAAGTTGAGGCGCGTCTGCGTATCGGTGAAGGCTAGCTCTTGCCGACTCGTGAAAATCACAGGCGTTTTGCCTTCCTTGTGAATCGATCGCACCTGTTCCAAAATGGAATCGAGCAGGGCATTTCGCTGATCGACCGAATCATTCAGCAGGTGAGACACATCTACCTCAACCCCCACTGTTCCCGCTGCTTCCAGCAAGCCTTCTAGCTGCTCCGTCGTTTTGCGGACATGCGACCCGACGATCACGGCTCCGGGTTTGCCGTTGCGCGTGTAGGCTGCCATATCTTCCGGGGCGATCGGCTGCGGCGGCAAATTCGCCAAAGCCGTCAGCAAGCTCGCCGCACTGCGAAACAAAAACCGCTTGCCCTGAGCCGCCACTGCCAGCACATCAGCGGCAAACTGATTCATATCCGCCTGCGTTTCCGCATCCACAACCACGCACTGATTGTCATGAAGCTTCAGCAATCGGTCTTGCACTCCCCACCGCACATCTTCCAGCACAAAGCGCTCGACTCGATCGGCTGGAATCCGCCCCTGCGTCTTTTCCTCGACATAATCCGGCAAATAGCTGTAGCTGTAGGCGAACACGGAATCTCGCGCAAATTCCGTTTCGTGAACCGGAGTCGGCACACCATTGACGACCAGATAGTGAATGCTGTCTCGCGTAAACCGTCCGCCCTCGAAAAAGGCAGGCGTGAGAAAATGCGCGTCAAACGAACCCAATTCCGCCGCGATCGCATCCGTCTCGATCGGATAGTGGCCGCGCAGCGTTGAATCCGATCGGCTGACGACGAGAAAATCTTCGATTCCTTCCAGGGCGATCGCTTCCTTCAGGTTTTGACACACTCCCCGCACGATCGCGTCTGCCTGCAATCCGGTCAAAGCGCGAGTATTCGTCAGCACAAAGAAAATCGGTGAGTCATCCGCCAATCCCAGCCGCAATGTTTCGACATCCCAGCGCGTCAGCAGCAAACAGCTATGCACCGTTTGCGATCCGGTCGGGTCGTCATCTAGAACGATAATTTTGGGCTGGCTCATGGCGATCGCAAGAAGAACACTGTCACTATTTTCTTACATGCGGGACGCTCAGAGATTGAAGTATTCTCTGTTGAGTACAAGGGTAATCTAGACGCAGGGTATGACTCAATGTGAATTAAACACGTAAATTAAACAATAGGCAGAGTTGAAATTGAGGTATTTCACATGTTGAATGTCACGATCGATGAGATTCAGCGCGATCCCTTGAAGTATTTGCGACAGGTGGAAGCAGGCGAAACTTTTGTGATTTTGTTGGCAGGTGAACCGATCGCAGAGCTTCGACCTATCGTCGCAAACCATCAACCGCTGCGCCCCTTTGGTTTGTGTACTGGAGAATTTACGGTTCCCGATGATTTTGATGCGCCCTTGCCAGAAGATATTCTCGATGCATTTGAAGAGCGATGAAGATTTTGCTAGATACGCATATCTTTTTATGGTTTATTAGTGGCGATCGTCGGCTATCGATCGATGTTCGAGATAGCATTCGCGATCCAAATAACAAGATTTACTTGAGCGTGATTTCAATTTGGGAGTGCATTATCAAATATCAGCTAGGCAAGCTGCCTTTGCCAGAATCACCTGAAACTTATCTGCCAAAGCAACGCGATCTTCACCAGATCGATTCACTCGATTTAAGCGAGAGTAGTGTTGCTCAATTGATCCACCTGCCGCTGTTGCACCGTGATCCGTTTGACCGAATTTTGATCTGCCAAGCGCTACAGCAAAATCTAACGATCGCTAGTATTGATCCAGCGATTCGTGCTTACTCCGTTCGCGTAATTTAGCCAAAATAATTGACGCTCACGCTCGCATATTTGTACTTCCTTTTGAACTGGATTACGATAAAACTCCGCGCCGCTGATTGAAGCACAGCACGGAGTTTTTTAAATAGACCGCTTGCATGAATCAAATTTTGCTCCTTGAAATTGCCCAGATTGAGCTTCAAAGTCCCCCATGAATGGGGGATTTAGGGGGCGATCGACCATTCGTGCAAGAAGTCTAATGAATGGGGGCGATCGCTCACACTAAACCGACTCGGCCTGTAGCTCTTGAATCAAGCCTTCAAGCTGGTCAATGTCAGCGCGATAAACCTGATTGCAAAAGTGGCAGGTTGCTTCTGCGCCGTGATCTTTTTCGATCATGTCGCGCAGTTCAGCTTGACCGAGAATTTTGAGTGCGCCCATGACGCGATCGAACGAGCAGCCGCAGTGAAAGCGGACAAGCTGCGTTTCCGGCAAAATTTCCAGACCCATATCGCCCAAAAGCTGCTCAAAAATTTGCGGCAGCGTTTTTCCAGCCTGCAACAGCGGCGTAAATCCAGCCAGTGCCGCGACGCGAGATTCCAGCTTTTCGACCAAGGCTTCATCTCGTGCTGCTTTCGGCAAAACCTGAATCAGCAAGCCACCTGCCGCCGTCACGCCTTCCGCGCCAACGAATACGCCAAGCTGCAAGGCTGAGGGCGTTTGCTCAGAAGCAGCGAGGTAGTACGTGATGTCTTCGCCAATTTCACCGGAGACGAGTTCGACCGTGCTGGAATAGGGATAGCCGTAGCCAACATCGTGAACGACGTAGACATAGCCGTTGTGTCCGACTGCGCCGCCGACATCCAGTTTGCCTTTGGCGTTCGGGGGAAGTTCGATCGAAGGGTCGTCTACATAGCCGCGCACCGTGCCATCCAATCCGGCATCCACCATCACGCCACCCAACGGACCATCGCCCCGAATCCGAATATTGACTCGCGACTCTGGCCGCTTCATGCTGGAAGCTAGCAGCAAGCCCGCTGACATGGTGCGACCGAGGGCAGCAGTGGCAACATAGGAAAGCTGATGACGCTGCCTTGCTTCTTCGGTCAGGCGCGTCGTGATCACGCCCACAGCGCGAATGCCGCCTTCTGCTGCTGTGGCTCGAATTAACTGATCCGCCATGAAAACCTACACATTTCTTAATCGCTCTATTTCTATTGTAGAGGGCGGCTTTGGCTGCGATCGCCGACGCCAAGTACGGTTTGCCATACTGAAAGAGTTGCACGAGGTTTACGGATATGTTGGGGACGTTTCAGCAAAGTCAACTGCGGATTGAATTGGCAGCTTCAAGAGAGGCGATCGCCCAAAGTCTGCTGCGTCCCAATGCGCTCAAGCAGTGGATGTGGTGGCAGCGCTTTTCGGAAGGACTGCCCGAAGTGCTGACTGAAGGCACAACCTTTACAAGCTGGCTGGGACCAGTGGCGATCGCCCATCGCGTCGAACAAGTCGGAGACAATCATTTGCGCCTGCTGATGAGTCAGGGAATCGATGGCTATCAAGATTGGCGCTGGGGCGATGGCTGGGTGCAGTCGGATCTGGCGGGCGTTTCCCTGCTGCCGCTGAGTTTGGGACAGACGGCGAGTTTGACGCAGCTTCGGCAGTATCTCGATCGCCAAAATTGAAGATTTTTAGGGATTGTGCCAGCCTCCTGTAGCCCTGAATTAAAATTCGGGCTAAAAGCGCAAGTCCGTTCAAACGGACTCAAAGCCGAGCGATCTGCCGAGCGATCTATGGGTTGAAACCTATTTCAATGGGTTTCAGCTTTCAGGCAGGAAATTGATTTCCTGGCATCCTTGAGCGCAGTGCAATATCTCATGCCTTTTGCCCTTCACCATCTCCAACTCGTACAATAAACGGCTAAGCAGTTTCTCCCTTGAACCCATGACCGCCGCTCCCCCTCCGATCGCTCAGCTTCGTGTGGAAGAATTCGCGCAGCGACAGGCTGAACCGAACTTGCAGCTTGTCGATGTGCGCGAACCGGAAGAACTTGAACTCGCTCAGCTTGACGGCTTCCTTAATCTGCCGCTGAGTCAGTATGGCGAGTGGTCGAGTGAGATTCGATCGCGCCTCGACCCGGATGCGGAAACGATCGTCATGTGTCATCACGGAATGCGATCGATGCAGATGTGCCAGTGGCTCGCCAGTCAGGGCTTCACGAATGTCAAGAATTTGGCGGGCGGCATCGCGGCCTATTCGCAAATCGTCGATCCGTCTGTACCCCAGTATTAAGTCACAGTATTAAAATTGACGATCGACAGCCGCAACAAAAGTTAGATTAGAATCACGAAAGTTTAACAAGCGGTTATGCAAATTAAGCTCAACGATCGCCAGCAGCAAGTTTTGTGGGCTACAGTGCGCCACTACATCGCAACGGCCAAGCCTGTCGGATCAGAAGCGATCGTCGGCGAATTCAATCCGAAAGTGAGTCCGGCGACGATTCGCAACGCAATGGGCTACCTGGAAAAATCCGGCCTGCTCTATCAGCCGCACACCTCAGCGGGTCGCGTTCCCTCGGATTCCGGCTATCGAATTTATGTCGATCAGCTAATCACGCCGTCCGAAGCCGTCGCCCGACAGGTCGATCAAATGCTGACTGACCAGTTGAACTGGGAAGGCTGGAGCTTTGAAGCCGTGATGCGCGGGGCGGCGCAAATTCTCTCAACGCTGAGCGGCTACATTGCAATGGTGACGCTGCCGCAAACCAGCGTGACCACTTTGCGGCATTTGCAGCTTGTGCAGATTGATCCCGATCGCGTCATGCTGATTGTCGTTCTCGATTCCTATCAAACACAATCGGTTTTGATGAATTTGCCTGCCGCGCCGGAAGCAACCGAATCCGACTTGCTAGAGCGCGAGTTGCAGGTGCTTTCCAACTTCCTCAACACGCATTTGCGCGGGCGATCGCTCTCCGAAATCGCCACCCTTGACTGGAGCGAACTGGGGCGCGAATTTGAGCGATATACGAATCTGCTGCGATCGTCGCTGGCCGAACTCGATCGCCGCACCCAAACGCCCGTTTCAACGCACATTTTAATTAGCGGAGTGGCCGAAGTGCTGCGTCGCCAGCCGGAGTTCTCGGAACTTCAGCAAGTGCAAATGATCATGCAGCTCCTTGAAGAAGAACAAGACCAGCTTTGGTCGCTGATTTTCACCGCACCGGAAGGTGAAACCGGAAAGCGCGTCAGCGTCCGCATTGGGTCAGAAAATCCCCTAGAGCCGATGCGATCGTGCGCTTTAATTTCCGCGACCTATCAGCGCGGTGATGTTCCGGTCGGCAGCGTGGGCATGTTGGGACCCACGCGGATGGTGTATGAAGATGCGATCGCCCTTGTGGAAGCCACCGCCGACTATCTTTCAGAAGCGCTGACGCAGAACTAGCTGCCCAGCAGATTGACACCTTCGATACAAATAGGGCAATATCAAGTGAGAATAATGTAAAGTTTATTAAACACTGCATTGCCGAATTTATGGAATTTGTGTCATTAGAAACGATTCAGCACTTGGCACAGGAATACGGCTATGGTGCAGTTTTCTTGGGAATCATGCTGGAAAATGCAGGCGTTCCGCTTCCCGGTGAAACGATTACGATCGTCGGCGGTTTTCTCGCAGGCAGCGGTGAACTGAACTATTGGGGCGTCTGGGTCAGTGCGATCGCTGGAGCCGTATTGGGCGACAGCTTTGGGTATTGGCTGGGCACGATCGGCGGTTGGACACTGCTGACGCGATTGGGTTCCTTCTTTCGGATCTCCGAGACTCAGCTTGAAGAAGTGCGCGATCAGTTCAGCCAGAACGCGGCGAAGGCTGTTTTCCTCGGTCGCTTCATTGCGCTGTTGCGAATCTTTGCCGGGCCGTTGGCGGGAATTGCCCGGATGCCTTACTACAAATTTTTCCTGTGCAACTTAGCCGGAGCCGCAACTTGGGCTTCGGCAATGGTGAGCTTGGCGTATTTTGCGGGCAGAATCATTCCGCTGGAAGACTTGCTGGCCTGGATGTCGCAGTTTGCGATCGCCACCTTGCTCATCGTCGTTGCCTGGATCGGATTTTCCTTCTGGCTAGAGCGTCGCGCTCATCCTGCTAAGTAAGTTGGACTGGAGCGATCGCGCTGAAGTCGATCGCCACCGACATCTAACCATCATCTTGCCCGTCGTCATCCTGGTCTTCATCGTCATCCGCTTGTCCAGTCGGAGTGCTTGGAGCAGTTGGAGCGGCCTGTTGTGGTGGAGCGGCAGGCTGAGGCGGAATCGCTTGCTGAGATGGAGGGGCAGCAGGCGGAACAGTGATTGCCGCTGGCGAATTGGCAGGAGCAGACTGCACAGGTGAAGCAGGCAATGCGGTTGGGGCAGTTTGAACGGGCTGATCGGGCGCTGTGGCGCTGCGTAAGGCTAGAAAAGCGGTAACTGCCGAGGCGATCGCGGCAACTGCCGTAACGACTCTCGATCGCGCCTCAATACTTTTGTATCTCAGTTCTTGCTGCTTGTACGGATCAGGTTCTAAGCTCATCGCAATCTTGCTGAATTATTTTTGTCTATCGTGCCTACGATCGTCGCCAGCAGAAAACTATCGCAGGAATGAAACATCTCTTAACGCTACTGCTAAAGCATTAGATTCTTGGCTTTTCTAGCCGCCTTGTTGGATTCGTGCAGCAGGCTGAAAAACATTTTTTAACGACTTGATTAAAGCGCGATCACTGGCAACTCTTGGCTACTGTTTTCGCTCCTCAAGCTGGTAACTTCTTAGCAAGTCTCTTCAACAAATTCGATCGATTTGTCAACAAACGACAAAAGTTTTGATAGGCGTCGGATTAACGGTTGGGGCGAACCGTACTTTGCCATTAACGCAGTGGGGCATGTGACGGTTTCTCCACAGGGCGATCGCCACACTCGATGATGCAGCGATCGCTTGGATTTCAACTATTTGCCGATCGACAAATAGCGCACCAGCAAACTAATCACATCTCCGGGATCAGGAACGATGTTAAGAGGTTCATTGAGGTTAAGCGGTCGCGCCCATTCGATCGCCTCAGCATAACCAAGCTGATCGAGCCGTCGAGTCGTAAATTCCACAATTTCCGGCGTTCCAATCAAGATGTGCTTGATCGGAGTGCGTTTGTCGCCTTTGATTTTGGTAGTGGAACGGATTTCCGGCGTAGGCGAATCGGAGCGCTCATTTGAGCGCGAATCTTCGATATTCATGAGTTGGGTTTTCCTGTGTTGAATTGGGCGGAAAACCCAAAAATCTAGCCGCCCCCTTGCGAAAGTCAAACGCAATTAGGGCGGCAGGGAGTAAAATTTCCCTAGCCCGCCACAACTGGCGCTTTCAGTTTGACGGGTCAGCGGCTGGTTGTTGGTGACACAACGCCAGTCGCGACGGCTAAACTTTCGGGCTAACGCTGCAAATGAGCAGCATTGAAGAGAAACGTTAGCGGATTTGCGCGGGGAAGTCAATAGGGACTTGTGGGGCGATCGAGCAGTTAGGTAAATTCGGTTAGAGAATTGGTAATACTTCCAGCAGTTGAAGGCTAAGGTATTTTAAAGACCGCTAAGCTACTTGCACAACACTTATGAAATACTACCCACCGAAACATAGGCAAGAAGGATTTCATTGTCCACATTGTGGAGTTTATGCATCTCAAAAATGGTTAAGAGTTCTTTCTGGTGTATCACAAGATAACTTGAAGAGAGATGAGCGGTTTGATATTTGTGTATGTAGTCATTGCGGGCAGAGATCATATTGGTATAAGCAAAACCTCGTAGACCCTCCAGAAGTATCAGTGGTTCCACCTCATGAAGATTTGCCAGAAGACTGCAAATTGGATTACGAGGAAGCACGTAGTATTTTTGCTGCTTCTCCTAGAGCCTCGGCTGCATTACTAAGATTATGTGTTCAAAAGCTTCTTCTGCATCTAGGAGGTAGTGGGAAAAATATTAATGCTGACATCAAAGAACTTGTAGAAAAGGGTCTTCCTATTTTAGTTCAGCAAGCGCTTGATTATTGCAGAGTTATTGGAAACAACTCTGTTCACCCTGGCGAGATTAATATTAATGATTCACCCGATGTAGCTGCCAGTCTTTTCGATATGATCAACTTCATTGTTGAAGATAGAATTACAAGACCTAATCAGATTCAAGCTCTGTATAGTCGGCTTCCAGAAAATGCCAGAAGCGCAATCCAGAAGCGTGATAGTACCTCTAGTTCAGCCTAACTACCATGCTTCCCTAGAGCCAAATATATGAGGTAAAAATGATTGCAATTCTCAATGCACCATCATCAATGATTCATGAAATTCAGCTTGAGAAAGTTGGTGAGTGAAATTTGTTTAAGTTCAGCGACTCTCTTCAGCTTCGGATGGAGAGTCTTTTGGAGAAGAAAAAGGCTAACCAGTTAAATGTAGATGAAGTTGCTGAACTTGACGCGATCGCAGAGCTAGATCGCATTCTTACTCATATCAATGCGATGCTTGCTGCTCATTCTTGGTAGCTCTTGAAGAAACTCAAGCGATCGTCCTTCACCTATCCTTAACCTGAAAGCTCCTGCAAATCCCTCAAGATTCCGCTAGACTAGTCGTCTTGTAAAGTTTTTTGAGGCAACTCTTGATGGAAAAAAGCGGTGCAGCAGTGCAGGCACAAAACGGGCTAGTTCGATCGCCCGAACCTAGGTCAAACTGGACGATCGAGCAAAGCGAAGAACTCTATCGGATTAACGGTTGGGGTGAGCCGTACTTTTCGATTAACGCGGCTGGGCACGTGACGGTTTCTCCGCAGGGCGATCGCGGCGGCTCGATCGATTTGTTTGAACTGGTGAACGCCCTGCGGCAGCGCAATTTGAATTTGCCCCTGCTGATTCGCTTTTCTGACATTCTTGAAAATCGTCTAGAGCGCTTGAATGCCTGCTTCAGCCGCGCCATCACGCGCTATAGCTATCCGGGCGTGTATCGCGGCGTGTTTCCCGTCAAGACGAATCAGCAGCGGCATCTGGTCGAAGATTTGGTGCGCTTTGGCAAGCCGCATCAGTTCGGACTCGAAGCCGGATCGAAGCCGGAGTTGCTGATTGCGCTTGCCACGCTGAGAACGCCCGACGCTCTGCTGGTTTGCAACGGCTACAAAGACCGAGAATATATCGAAACGGCAATGCTGGCGCAGCGGCTCGGCCATACGCCGATTATCGTGCTGGAGCAGATTGAAGAAGTCGATCTGGTAATTGCGGCCAGCCAAAAGCTCGACATTCAGCCGATTTTGGGCGTTCGGGCGAAGCTGAGCAGCAAGGGAACCGGACGCTGGGGCACATCGGCAGGCGATCGCGCCAAGTTCGGCCTGACGATTCCTGAAATTATTCATGCGGTCGATCGCCTGAGAGCAGCCAAATTGCTCGATTCGCTTCAGCTTTTGCACTATCACATCGGCACGCAAATTTGCGCGATCGGCGTGATCAAAGACGCGATTCGCGAAGCCAGCCAAATTTACGTGGAACTGGCGAAACTCGGTGCGAACATGAAATTCCTCGACGTGGGCGGCGGCTTGGCGGTCGATTATGACGGCTCCAAGACGAACTTTCACGCCTCGAAAAACTACAGTATGCAGAACTACGCCTACGACATCGTGGCCGAGATCAAAGAAGCCTGCGAAGAACGTCAGGTCGATGCGCCCACGATCGTCAGCGAAAGCGGCACTGCCCTCGCCGCGCATCAGTCCGTCTTGATTTTCGACGTTTTGGGAACGAGCGAAGTGCCGTCTGAAGTGCCCGAACCGCTGCAAGAAAAAGAGCATTTGATCATCCGCAATCTGTCAGAAACCTATGGATCGATCGATTCCGAAAATTATCAGGAAGCGTTTCACGACGCCACGCAGTTCAAGGAAGAAGCGCTCAGCCTGTTTAATTTCGGCTATCTAAGTTTGGTCGAACGTGCGAGAGCCGAACGGCTGTATTGGGCTTGCTGTCGAAAGATTTTGGCGATCGCTCGTCAGCAGGACTATGTGCCGGACGACTTGGAAGATCTTGAAAAGATCATGGCCTCGATCTACTACATTAATCTGTCGGTATTTCAGTCTGCACCGGATAGCTGGGCGATCGATCAACTTTTCCCGATCATGCCCATCCACCGACTCGACGAAGAACCAACCGAGCGCGGTACACTCGCGGATTTGACCTGCGACAGCGACGGCAAAATCGATCAGTTCATTGATCTGCGCGATGTGAAATCGGTGCTGGAACTCCATCCGCTGAAGCAGTCCCACGAACCCTACTATCTTGGCCTCTTTCTGTGCGGCGCATATCAGGAAACGATGGGCAATCTGCACAATCTGTTTGGCGATACGAATACCGTTCACATCAAGCTGACGCCGAAGGGCTATCAGATCGAGCATGTCGTGAAGGGCGACACGATGACCGAGGTGCTGAGCTATGTGCAGTACGACGCGGAAGATCTAATCGAGCAGATGCGCCGTCAGACCGAGCAAGCCTTGCAGGATAAGCAAATTAAGCTGCCGGAAGCGCAACTGCTGTTGCAGAATTACGAACGATCGCTCCGCCGCTACACCTACCTCTCCAACGACGATTAACCGCAGCAAAAATCCGGCGTTCAATTCATTTCCTGAACGCCGGATTTCATTTCAAATTGACCAGCCTAAACGCGCAGGCTGACCATTTTTTCGACCGCTTCAATAATTTGCTGCGGCTGCACGATCGTCAGATTTTCCAGTTTGCCGTTGTAGGGCGTGGGAATATCTTGCGAGGCGAGGCGGAGGACGGGCGCATCGAGTTCATCGAAGAGGCGATCGTTGATCGAGGCGGTCAGTTCTGCGCCGATGCCGCCGGATTTCATGCATTCCTCGACGATGATGACGCGATGCGTTTTGCGAATCGATGCGCCGATCGTCTCAAAGTCCAGCGGCTTGAGGGAAATCAGGTCGATCACTTCGGGATCAAAGCCTTGCTGCTCCAGCGGTTTGACCGCCTGCATGACGTGATGCCGCATCCGTGAGTAAGTGAGAATTGTGACATCTTTGCCCGATCGCACCACTTCGGCTTTGTCCAGCGGCACGAGATATTCTTCTTCGGGCAAATCTTCTTTCAGGTTGTAGAGCAAGACATGCTCGAAGAACAAAACCGGATTGTTGTCGCGAATTGCGGATTTAAGCAGTCCTTTGGCATTGTAGGGCGTGGAGCAGGCGACAAGCTTCAAGCCGGGAACGCCTTGAAAATAGGCTTCGAGCCGCTGCGAGTGTTCTGCGCCCAACTGTCGCCCGACTCCACCGGGGCCACGAATCACCATTGGAATTTTGAAGTTGCCGCCCGATGTGTAGCGCAACATTCCGGCGTTGTTAGCGATTTGGTTGAAGGCGAGCAGCAAAAAGCCCATGTTCATGCCTTCGATAATCGGACGTAAACCGAGCATTGCGGCTCCGACGGCCATTCCAGTAAAGCTGTTTTCGGCGATCGGCGTGTCCAGAACGCGCAGTTCACCGTACTTTTTGTACAAATCTTTGGTGACTTTGTAGGAGCCGCCGTAGTGACCGACATCTTCCCCCAGCACAAACACCGAAGAGTCACGCGCCATTTCTTCATCGATCGCTTCGCGCAAAGCGTTAAACAAAAGGGTTTCTGCCATTACTACGGTTGAGAGAAGATGTTCAGTTCGATCAAAGATCTTAACCTTTAGACGGACGGCTTTTGTATTCTCGGCTGCGGATTTTGGCGATCGATTGCTGCTTGTGCCATTTGTCACGCTTTCCAGACGCGATCGCCACACGGATTTTGCGAGGTTATAATTCTGGCATCTCAACAAATCTCAATCTTTGGGCGACGAGTATGCGGAGTCGATGGTGGTCGTTTACAAAGCTCAATAGCGGCATTGGGCGAATGGTAATTCTCTCGGTTGCAGCGCTAGCCATAGTGTTTTTTGCAAACAAAACAGGCGCAAGCCAGCTTTATAGCGGACTGGCGCGATCCGTGCCGGATCAGCAAAGCTGGCCGACCCACATCCCGGTTCTCTCACAACCCAAACAAACGACTCCACCTGCCGCCGCTCAGTCGCCGCTTCCTGCTCCACGTCAAGAACGAGCACTGGTTGATCCATCCAACTATGGCCCGCGATTTGCCACCGACATCAACGGCAATCCAGTCAACAATGCGCTGATTGTGGTCATGCATGAAACCGTCGGTTCCGCCCAAAGCGCGATCAATACCTTTCAAACGCCGCACCCAAACGACGCCGATCAGGTCAGCTATCACAGTTTGATTCGGCGCGACGGCACAATCGTTTATCTTGTGCCGCCCGAAATGCGAGCGTTCGGAGCCGGAAACTCAGTCTTTGTCGGTGCGAACGGTGCGGAAACCGTTCGGCTACTGGCAGGCTTTCCGCCCTCGGTCAACAATTTCGCCTATCACACTTCGCTTGAAACACCTCCGGATGGTCGCGGCAATCAGCGATCGCACAGTGGCTACACCGACGCGCAGTATCGATCGCTAGCTTGGCTGATCGCTCAAACTCGTGTGCCGAACGATCGAATCACCACGCATCAAGCCGTCGATCGATCGGGAACGCGCCTTGACCCCCGCAGCTTCGATCGATCGCGACTGATGCAACTGCTGCAAACTTATCCACGTTCATGAATTCTAGGGCGCGCTCTAAAAGTTCCGGAACGGTGGATTGCTTGTGCTTCGATCCCCTAAATCCCCCTTGAGAAGGGGGACTTTGAGGGCGACTCCCTCCTTAATAAGGAGGGCGGGGGAGGATCTTTGCCTGTCAAAACACACTCGATCAGAATGGCTCTTGCTGCTTGGCAGCGATCGCCTCTGATTAGGCGGGTGCAGGTGCATCAGCGTTGCGGTAGTCAGCATCCACCCAGCAGCGCGGCAGTTCTTCACCCGAGGGGAATTTCAGATTGGCCTTGGCAAACTTTTCGGGGTCTTGCTCTTCTTGACCTGCTTGCGTCCGTCCTGGAACCTCAGTTTCGGTCGGGCTAAACAGCGCTTCCGGGTCTAGCACCTCGACCATCGTTCCAGTTTCTTTATCCTGTAAAAACATAGCCCTCCTGCGGCTTTTGACAATTCTATTTCTAGATTGCGTCGGCAGGGCAGGACGATCATCTATCGCAAAGCGGAACTCAACAGCGCTGATAGCGCGTTCCGGGCAGGGCAGCGACAAGTCCTAAGATTTCTAGCTGCGACAGAGCACTCAGAACGGCTCCGGTTGCCAGATCGACCTGCTGCACAATTCGATCGAGCGCAACAGGCTCCAGCGTTACGGCCTGCAAAACCTGCTCCAGTTCCGGGTCAAGATCGATCGCATCTGGCGGCAGCAAGCCAAGCTGTTTGGGCGTTGAATGCACAAGCTGAATATGCGGCATTGCGCCCAAAAGCTCCATCAAATGACCTTCACCAAGAATCACATGAGCGCCGTGATTGAGCAGTTCTAGACAGCCTTTCGATCGAGGACTGTCGAGCGATCCAGGCAAAGCATAAACATCGCGGCAGTAGTCGTTGGCAAGTCGAGCGGTGATCAGTGCGCCCGATTTGTGCGGCGCTTCCAGGACAAGAACGGCGCGGCAAAGTCCAGCGATGATTCGGTTGCGGCGGGGAAAGTGGACGCGATCGGGCTGCGTTCCGGCGGGATATTCGCTCAGCATCAAGCCGCGCTCCGCGATTTCTCTTGCGAGTGCCCGATTCGACCAGGGATAAACCAGATCGACTCCGGTTCCCAGCACGGCGATCGTTCTTCCTCCGGTGCGTAAGCAGGTGAGATGCGCCTCGGTATCTACACCTGCCGCCAAGCCAGAAACAACGGTGAACCCTTCACGGGCAAGCGCCGCGCTAATTTTTTGAGTCCAGCGGCGGCCATAATCAGACGGATCGCGCGTCCCAACGATCGCAATGCATGGCGTTTCCCCAATATTTTCCGATCGCTGCACTTCGCCTCGGTAGTACAGCAGCGGAGGGGGATCAGGAATTTCCAGCAGCAAGCGCGGATAGTCGGGATCGGCAGGCGTCCAGAATTTGGGATTGTCCTGCTCGTGCTGGCGCAAAAGCTGCGTCGGGTTGAGGTGCGATCGATCGCTCACCAGCAGCGTTGCCGTCATTTCGCCGATGCCCTCGACCTGCGCGAGTTCGTTGACATCCGCTTCCCAGGCAGCTTCGAGGCTACCAAAATGCTGATAGAGCCGCTTTTGTGAAATGGCTCCCATTCCGGAGATGCGCGACCACGCCAGCCAAAATGCACGTTCTTTTGACATCGTTGCACCGTCGAACAAATGAAGAAATCAAACTCGATCGAGCCGCTAGCGCAGCCAAAAATAAGCGAATCCCAGCGTTAACAAAGTCAGCGGCAGACCGAATCGTAGATGTTCCCAAAAGCTGAGCTGATATCCGAGCGTTGCAGCGGCTTCGACCACAATTAAGTTTGCGATCGATCCCAACAGTGTTAGATTACCCGCTAATGTGGATGCAGCGGCGAGCATTAACCATTCTGATGAATTCTCGGCGGCAATCAGCGGGTGCAAAACCAAAACAGCAGGCACGTTCGAGATCAAATTCGACAGAACTGCCGTCACGCTGAGCAAGCCGATCGAATTTGCCACCCAGTCCGTCAAGCCTTGCAGTAAATTAAGCTGCTCGGTTGCGCGAGTCAGCACAAACAAGCTGGAAAACATCAGCAGCAAATTCCAGTCCACTCGCTCTAGCGATCGCTGCGATCGCAATCGGCGCGTCACCAGCAGCAGCGTTGCCGCCAGCAGTGCCGATTTACCCAGCGGTGCACCTGCCACAAACGCCACCAGCAGCCCTGCCGTCACGATGAGGCTTTTGAGCAGCAGCGGCTTGAACAAGCGGACGCGCAGTTTGGGAACGGCAAGTGGCTCGATCGATCGCACGTCGGGATACAGCAGCCACAGCCAGCCGATTTGCAAAACTAATCCAGCGATCGCAATTGGCGTGAGCGATCGGGCAAAGTCTAAATAGTGAATGCCCGAAAACGAACCAACCAAAATATTTTGCGGATTGCCGCTGAGCGTGGCGACTGAACCGATATTGGTGGCCGCCGCGATCGCGAGCAGATAAGGAACAGGCGACAAATTCAGCGTTTGCGTCAGGCTGATAGTCAGCGGCGTAAATACCATGACCAGCGTGTCATTCAGGAAAAACGCGGACAGAACACCGCTGGCGATCGATAAGACAACCATCAGCCCGAACGGACTTTGCGTCATTTGCAGCAAAACCGACAGCGACAGCGAGAAAACTCCGGCAGATGCAAGATTGGCATTGACGATCATCATGCCGAGCAGAAAACAAATCGTGTTTGCATCGATCGCCTGCCATGCCGTTTCCAGATCCATGCCCAGCCCGATCAGCAAGACGGCTCCCACAAAAGCGATTGCGGCTCGATTCAAGCGCAATCCGGGCAGATAGCCCAATCCAATTCCGATATAGCTGAGCGCGAGGACAAAGAACTGTCCAATCAGCAGCAGCGTCACGATCGCGCTTGCTTCAGGTAGGCGAACACGCTTTTGTCGCCAATGTCCGGTGGAATAGCTTGAATCAGCTTGCGTACCGCGAAAATAAGGAAAGCGATCGACCAGACGATCAGCAAAATTCGCTCCCAGTCGATCGACAGCACGCCAAACAAATGGCCGAGCAGCAAAAGCGGAACGATCGGCGTTAGCAGCTTGGTTTCGAGGCGATCGAAGCAAAACGCTTCCTTGAAGAAGATTCCGCTCAGCGCGGCAAACATAAAGCCCACGCCCCAAATCGTCTGTGGATGCGCGTAAACGCTCACGGCGAACGGTTCAGGATACAAATGCGCCACGCCCAAAGCGGCCAAACTGCCAATCAGCCAAAATGCCTGCAAAGTGCGATGCAGCGCGGCCATGTAGATGTGAATCGTCAGCAGGCTGATACCCAGCGCGATCGCAAACACGGTAAACAGCGGCGTCAGGAGCGGCGCGATCGCTGCCCCTTTCCACAAAACAAATCCGCTGCCGATCGCAAAACACACAGCAGCGACAAACAAACTCAGCCGATAGACAATCACGCCTTGGCGATCGCTTGGGGTGATGGTGAATTCTCCAAATTGGCCTTGATAGATTTCGATCGTCGGTTCGGCGTTGGTCATGGCGAGTCGGCTGCGGCGTGTTGTTTACAGGATATCGTTTTGGATTTTGATTGGCGTACCGATCGCCAACTTCAACGCGGCTTGAGCGCTGCCGCAGTTGATCGCGATTTCGACAAAGCCGTGACTGCCAACGAGGGCAAGCAGTTCTCCGACCGGACGATCGGCATAGGTGAAGCTGCCAGCGATTCGGGTTTGAGCGATCGACACGAACCAGCGTGGCGGCAAAACATCAGCGGGAATGTTGGTGATCAAATTGCCAAAGCGATCGATCGCCTGGATGCAGCCTGTCCAACCGTCTTTTGTGGATGCGGGATTCGGAAGTGAAAGCTGGATCAGGCTGTGGAGATCGATCGGGTTTCCCAGTTCGGCTAGGGGAACGCCTCGCGCCAGATGTGCACCCACCGGAGCAAAAATATCGCGTCCGTGAAAAGTGCAGCTTGTTTTGGCAACGCGCCAGTAAGCGGAATTCGTCAGTTCCACAGCCGCTACAGCGGAAAACTGACTGAGAACGCCGCTGACCAGTCCGTTGTCGGGTGCGACCAAGAAGCCGTTTTCGAGTTGAACGGCGATCGCCCGCCGCGAACTGCCTACGCCCGGATCAACAACGGCAACATGAACGGTTTCAGGCGGAAAGTACGGATAAGCGGTCATCAGGCAAAAGCGAGCGCTGTAAACATCTTGGGGTTCGATGTCGTGCGTGAGGTCGATCGACTGGAGGGTGCGATCGATCTGGGCGATCACGCCTTTCATCGCGGCCACATAGCTATCGCGTGTTCCAAAATCTGTCAGCAGCGTCAGTAAACGAGCCATTGCTGGAAATTGCGCTTGAAAAAACAAGCCGCAGGAAGCAAATAATTCTTCCTGCGGTTTCACGATGTTCTCGCGAATGCGTTAGCTTTTTGCCAGCCAGCGGGCTGCATCTTTAGCGTGGTAGGTCAAGATCATGTCTGTTCCTGCTCGCTTGAAGCCAAGCAGCGTTTCCAGCACCACACGCTCTTCGTCGATCCAGCCGTTGAGGGCGGCGGCTTTCACCATTGCGTATTCGCCCGAAACGTTGTAGGCAGCGACAGGAAGCTGAGTAGCTTCTTTGACGCGCCAGATGATGTCCATGTAGGCCAAAGCAGGCTTGACCATCAGCATGTCTGCGCCCTCGGTGATGTCGAGGGCGATTTCTTTGAGAGCTTCGCGACCGTTGCCCGGATCCATCTGATAGGTGCGGCGATCGCCAAACTGCGGAGCCGATTCTGCCGCATCGCGGAACGGGCCATAGTAGGCCGAGGCATATTTGGCAGCATAGGACAGGATCGGGATGTCTTGAAATCCGGCTTCATCTAGACCCGATCGAATCGCCTGCACAAAGCCGTCCATCATGCCGGAAGGTGCGATGATGTCGGCTCCCGCTTGCGCTTGCGAAACGGCGGTTTTCTTCAACAGTTCCAGTGTCGGATCGTTGAGGACTCGTCCAGTCAGGTCGCCAACTTCAAGATAGCCACAGTGTCCGTGTGACGTGTATTCGCACAGGCAGGTATCCACGATGACAAGCAGATCGGGGACGGCTGCTTTGACGCGAGTGGCCGCCTGCTGCACAATGCCGTGATCGTGCCATGCTCCGGTGGCATCGATATCTTTATCGGCAGGAATGCCAAAGAGAATGATCGCAGGAATGCCCAGGTCATAAACTTCTTTGGCTTCTTCAACAATTTTGTCGATCGACAATTGATACACTCCGGGCATCGATCGCACTTCTTGGGCAATGCCTTCGCCCGGAACGGCAAACAGCGGATAGATTAAATCGTTGGTGGTTAACGTGTTTTCTCGCACCATGCGCCGCAGTTGAGGATGGTTGCGGAGGCGACGAGGACGAATGTTGGGGTACATAGCAGCAGGCGCGAGTTAAGTTTCAAGGGTAATGTGATCGAGTTTAAAGCCTGGGTGTGAAGCAATACTCAGCGCTAAAGTAACGTTCTGTGAAAGTGATGGCGATCACATCAAAAGCGCGATCGAATCACACAAAAATCTCCGTAGCATCACAGGTATTTTTGCCTAGAAACAAGATACTAGTGCTATCGAGTTGTTGCTGGCGTGATGCAGGTGTTTTTGATTCAATCCGCTATTGCAGACATGTTTGCACAGGTGAGCTACACGGGAGTGGTGACGCTGGCCGATCGATATGGTCTACTGGCGGCAGTGTTGGATGAATCGCTCAGCGACGAAGAACGACGGGCGATCGATCGGGTGCTTCGGGCAGTCTGTCGAGGTCGCCTGAAAGTCGTAGATGAACTTTCCTCGGTGATGTAGTCAAGTTCGATCGAACCGAAAGACTGTTCTAAGGTGTGTATTAAACGCTTCTGGTGAATCGCATGGCCGTTGGTTAATCCCCCTAAATCCCCCTTGAGAAGGGGGACTTTGAAGGGTGGTTCAGATCCCTCCTTGTTTATGGGGTTGGGGAGGATCAAAGGGCTTTAAAGCATTAGCCTAGGGGAATATCACTCAGCGGTGATCGCGCTGCTTTTCGGGGCGATCGATTAATGAGCGATCGCCCCTGTGGTCTACTCGATGAAGAGATAGCGCACCAGCATACTCATCACGTCTTCGGGCTGCGGCGTAAAGCAAATTTCATCGCGCAGCTTGAGCGGTTCTGCCCAGTCGTGTACATCGGCATAGCCAAGCTGATGCAGGCGCATTGTCGTTTGCCGCACCGCGATCGGCGCACCAAGCAAGATGTGCTTGATGGGCAGTCGAGGATCTTGCGGCAGACGAATCACCGAAGAAACTTGCGGCTTGGGGGCAGGCAAATCTGAGCCGCCGTTAGTGGACGAGCAATCGAAGTATTCCATGAGTTTTCCTTGTGTTAGGTGGGTAGGAAAACCCAAAAGTCTAGCCGCCCCGACGCAAGACGCAGCAATCGAGACGGCTAGAAGGGTATGATCCCAGTTAGCCTATCAACTGCCCTGTTCAGTTTGGTGGGTCAGCGGCTCGAAGTCTGTTGCGAGCAGCTTCGGGTCGCGTGGCTAGACCTTGGGTCTAAGCGATCGGTCTTTGCTGTCATTTGGCAGCATTAGCAAGCAACACTAGCGGAATTATTCGGCAAAGTCAAGCGGTTTCTCCTGAATCTAGGGTGAGTTTTCAAAGTCCCCCTTGAGAAGGGGGATTTAGGGGGATCTTCTTTAGGCAATCTCACCACCAGAAAGGTTTAGAACATACCCTAGCTGAGTATCGATGATCGAGTTTTCCGTCTCGGCAATCACTGCTTGGTGTGAGTTCAGTCACAAAAATTGGGTACTCCTAATTTAGGACGGGGTGCATTGTTGGGAATCGCCGCTTCCAACAGGCGATCGCTGTCCTGGCTTTTGCGCGGATGCTGCCGAAAAGAGCACAAAAATTTCTTTTTCAAGTTTCTGGAATCACATCCGATGTTGTTGTAGATCACCGATGGTTCGCGGGTGGATCACTGCTTGCTCGTCTTTCGGCAGATAACCTGCTGGTATGAGCAGGCGATAAAGCTCAGCCTCTAGTGAACTGTAAAGTATTTCGCTTGGCTGAATGGTTGAGCAAATATTCTCCAGTAAGGTTGGATTACTGAAATTTCTTTTTAATCGTTGCTGTTATAGGGGGATGCGATGCGTTACTTTTCTTCAAATCATTTTTCTGTGCGTCCTCTGTTCCAAAGCGCTCGATCGCTTGCCCAAGCTGCTACAGGTCTAGCTCTGGCCACCGGAATGGCGATCGCTACGCCTACTTATGCCGCCGAAGCGTCGCAGCGATCGATCGTCAAGCAAGCAGCCAGTGTGGAGCAAACAGCAGAACAAACGGCAGAACAAACGGCCAGCCAGCCGCTTGCCAATGGTGTGTATCTCTACGGTCAGTCACCGGAAGCGGAGCAGCTTGGTTCTGCCTACATGGTGTTTGAAGTGCGCGATCGCCAAATCACCGGAGCGTTCTACATGCCCTATTCGTCGTTCGACTGCTTCAACGGTGCGATCGAATCGAATCGCTTGGCGCTCAACGTGATTGACAGCTATGAGCAGGCATCTTACCCCTATGAAATTGGCCTGGAGCAAAGCGACGCAGTGGCAACGGTCGGCAACATGACAATTACGCCCGTGCAGATCGAAGGCTTTCACCGGATTGATACCGTCAGCGAAAACGACCAGCGGATTTTGGCAAGCTGCCAAACGAATTTGCAGTAACCGTTCGTTTGGAGTGGCCGTCCGTTTGCAGTAACAGCCAATTTGTGCGAACCCTGTTCGATCGCGCCCGACGGAGGGAAATAAAAGTTTGACCAGCGATCGGGGATGCTTCGGTGTCCCCGTTTTTTTATTTCAGGTCGGCAAATCGATCGGTGAGGCTGACCAAGGCGCTACGAACTCCCGGTTCCGTTGCCGAGTGGCCTGCATCTGGAATGATGAACAGTTCGGCTTCCGGCCAAGCGCGATGCAGTTCCCAAGCAGAAACTGTCGGACAAACCACGTCATAGCGACCCTGCACGATTGCAGCGGGAATGTGACGGATGCGATCGATCTGCTCAATTAAATAGTTATCGGTGGGCAGAAAGCCGCGATTCACAAAGTAGTGGCACTCGATTCGCGCAAACGCATCCGCAAAATCTTCCATTCCAAATCGCCGCTCTAGAGCAGGATCGATCATCAATTTGCTCGTCCGGCCTTCCCAGACTGACCAAGCCTGCGCCGCTTCCTGCCGCACCGAAGGATCATTACTTGTCAAGCGCTGGTAGTACGCCGCGATCAAGTCCTGTCGTTCTTCGGGTGGAATTGGCTTGAGATAATCTTCCCAAGCGTCGGGAAACAAATAGCTCGCGCCTTCCTGGTAAAACCAGCGCAGTTCTTTCGATCGCAGCAGAAAGATTCCGCGCAAAATCAAGCCCGTGCAGCGATCGGGATGCGTCTGACTGTAGGCTAGCGCCAAGGTGCTGCCCCAACTGCCGCCAAATACCGTCCAGGAATCGATTTCCAGGTGCGATCGCAGTTTCTCAATGTCGCTGACCAAATCCCAAGTTGTATTTTCTCGCAGTTCCGCATGAGGCGTACTGCGTCCACAGCCGCGCTGCTCAAACAAAACGACACGCCACTTTTGCGGATCGAAAAATTGACGATAGAACGGTTCGCAGCCGCCTCCCGGCCCGCCGTGCAGAAACACGATCGGCTTGCCGTTCGGATTGCCAACCTGCTCAAAATAAAGCGTGTGCAGATCGGAAACGGACAGCATCCCCGTCCTGTAGGGTTCGATCGCCGGATACAAATTCGGCATAGGGGTAAAACCTCTCCTGATGGGGGCGGACATTCCCCCGCTCGAAAGAGTAGCGCGATTTCGCTGCTCCGGTACGATCGAAGTATGACTCGCTTCATCGTGGCATGAACAGCAACCTCAAAATTGGCAATCTATTTGGCATTCCGTTTTACGTCAATCCGTCTTGGTTTGTCGTTCTCGCGCTGGTGACTTGGAGCTACGGCAACGGGCTATCGATCGAGTTTCCCGCTTTGGGCACAGGTGCGTGGCTGCTGGGATTTGTCGCCGCACTGCTGCTGTTTGCCTCGGTTTTGGCGCATGAACTCGGCCACAGCTTTGTGGCTCGCTGGCAAGGCATCAGCGTGAATTCGATTACGCTGTTTATTTTCGGCGGACTCGCAGCGCTGGGTGAAGAATCGAAAACGCCCGGACAAGCCTTTCAGGTCGCGATCGCTGGCCCGCTCGTCAGTCTGATTTTATTTGGCTCGTTCACGGCACTGGATGCCTTTGTTGCCCTGCCGCCTGTTGCCAGCGCGATCGTCGGTCTGCTGGCCTACATTAATCTTGCCCTGGCGCTATTTAACTTGATTCCCGGTTTGCCGCTGGATGGTGGCAACGTCCTGAAAGCGATCGTCTGGAAGATCACAGGCAAACCCTACAAAGGAGTGGCGTTTGCCAGCGTGGTCGGTCAAATCATTGGCTGGGCGGCGATCGCGATCGGCTTTGGTTCGCTGTTGGGGCTAATTCCGTTTGGCAGCTTTTGGCTGATTTTGATTGGCGGATTTTTGCTGCAAAACGCGCAGCGATCGAATCAGGTTGCGACGCTGCAAGCGAAACTGGCTGGCCTGACGGCGGCTGATGTGGTGGCAACTGACAGTCCGATCGCTCAAGCGGACAGTTCGGTGCGCGAGTTCGTCAACAGTTCGGTTATCGGTCGCGATCTGCCCTGGACAAAGTTTCTCGTTGTGGATGCGGAAGGCAAACTGGTGGGTGAACTGTCGCTCGATGCGCTCAAAGCAATTCCGACGAATGACTGGTGGAACGTGACGATCGCGCAAGTCATGCAGCCGATCGCAAATCTGGAGACGGTCGCGCCGGATCGATCGCTGCTAGACGTGGTGAACCTGCTGGAAGACAAGAAACTGTCGGTCTTGGCAGTAGTGGGCGAGAACGGTACGCTCGTCGGCCTGCTGGAAAAAGCTTCGATCGCACAGCGGCTCGCTGAAGCCAAACCTGCCTGAAGCCGATTAGGATGCATCACCGTTTGTAGGGGCACGATCGATCGTGCCCCTACTGCTATTTAGAACGGTTTGATCGCTTAGCTGAAGTAGTTCCCCACCGAGAGAACGGTGGCTCTTGCATCTCTCGGCTTGAGTTCCAGCCCGCTGACGTTGATCACCCAATCGCTGCTCGGCGAAAATCTGCGGTTGCCGTCATTAATCACCATGTAGGCACTGCCGCGCCAGCGGAGGATAGCGGCTTCGTTGCCTTTGAGCGCCTGGTTGCCCCGCGATCGCGCATTGCGATCGCCAAACACCGATCGAATCGCTCCGGTTAAGCTGCGAGCCGTGCGATTTCCAGCATTAAACAGCGCTCTGGGTCGCTCGATGGTGGACAGATTGCCGTCGCGATCGAGCGAGATGCGATCGCCTTGCCCAAATTTGAGGTCGGTGATGCGATCGATTTCGTCAATTCGCGATTGTCTGGCGCTGATCACAAAGCGATCGGCTCCGGCTCCGCCCGTCATCCTATCGGCTCCGGCTCCGCCTGTGAGGATGTCGTTGCCGCCGAGTCCAACCAGCGTGTCATTGCCTGCCAAGCCATCGATCGTGTCGTTGAATTCGCCGCCTGTCAGCGTTTCGCCTGCATCTGTGCCAATCAGGTTGAGTTCTGTCGGTGGCGGATTGATGATTGCGGTGGCCGCCGTCACCCGCAGACCGTAATCGCCCTGCCGACCGGGAGCCGCGCCCGCTCCGGTGAACGGATTGTAATTGGCGGCTTGCGGACTCGACGCATTGACGCCGATGTAGTAGGTTGTGCCCGCTGTGACGGCAATTTGGGCAAAGCTGCCTCGCGTCGTGCTGTCTTCGTCATCGTTAATCGCGATCTGGTTGCCGTTGGCGTCGAAGATGCGGAGGAACGTATCGGCACTAAAGGCAGCAGTGGCGATCGCTCGCACATCAATTCGTCCGGTTTCGCTCGCCACAAACCGATAGATGTCGATGTCATCCGCACCGCTGACGAAGCCGTTGTCCTGCCCGATGTTCGCCTGAATCGTTTGGCCGAGGCTGATGGTTTGGACAGCACCATTGCTGACGCGATCGTTTGACAGCACAACCGCCTGCGATTGCGGCAGCACGCGACTGTTGAAGATATATTCGCCTGTGTCGCCTGCCGAACCGCTGCCCAACTGAAACGGATTGAAGCTGCTGTTGCCGTAGCCTGCGATCGCCACGAAGTAATCGGTATTGGCGGTGATTTCGTACTGCAAGCGCGGATCGAGCGCGTCCGTGTCGTCATTGGAGGCGAGCAGATTGCCGTTCGCGTCGAACAGCAAGGCCACCGTATCGACTGA
This sequence comes from Microcoleus sp. FACHB-1515, assembly GCF_014696105.1. GTDB lineage: Bacteria > Cyanobacteriota > Cyanobacteriia > Elainellales > Elainellaceae > JAAUTJ01. The sequence goes on along the minus strand of NZ_JACJPO010000074.1, from coordinate 34,694 downwards.
AGTGCCGACAGTTGCGTTGGTGGTGGAGTCGATGTCGATGTCAAGAATGCCTGCGGTGGGCGAATTGATGCGGACAAAATCCACATCGCGATTGCCCACCTCGATCAACTGTCCCGTGCGGAAGTTGGTGTCTTGCCCAATCACGCCGCGCTGACCGCTGACCGGAAGCGGAATGACAGAACTGTCGAGTGCCTGTGTAATGCTGCCGTTCTGGTCGTTGCTGACGAACGAAACAGTGAGATTGTACAGCCCGCCTGTTCCCGATGCGGGACGGTTGTCAAGATTGGTGGCGTTGTAGCTTTGATTGAAGAAGTCGGACACGCCGATGTAGTAGGTTTCGCCGCGCTCGACGATCGCGCCCAAAAAGCTATCAGTCGTGTGGCCTTGAAAGGACTGGCGATCGGTTGGACTTTCAAACACCAAGTTTGGAAAGCGTGAATCGGTAAATTCGGTGAATTCGTTATCGGCATTGAAGGCCAGGTCATCATCGCTGGCAAACGGATCGCCATCCGGGAAAAATAGCTCGTTGCCATCTGCATCAAACAAACGCAAATAGGAATCGACAAATCCACTGTCAAACGGCGTGTCGATATCGATCGATAAAATTCCGTTGTCCGGAATGACAATCTTGAACAAGTCCACATCCGACACGCCCACAGACCGCCCGTAGTCTGCGCCGATCGAGCCGTTGAAAAACAAAGGTTCGCGATCGGTTCCCAGGTTCACGGCGACTGCGCCGCTAATCAAGCCGTTCGGGTCGGGACTGACCAGCGAAAGTTGCAGCGCATAGTTTCCGGTTGCGCCCGCAATGCCGCTGCCTGCCACAGTGGGATTGTAAGTTGAGTTGTTAAAACCGCTAACGCCAGCGTAGTACGTACCGGGATTGAGCCTTGTTGTGATCTTGGAGAAGAAATTGGCGTCGCTGATATCGTCGCTGAACGTGATTTGATTGCCGTTGGCATCAAACAGGCGCAGATAAGAATCGAAATTTGCCGGATTGTTCGGATTGCCACTGAGTTCGATCGACACATCGCCCGGTGCTGCGACGACAAAGCGATACATATCCACATCGCTGCCGCCAATCTGCGTACTTTGACCGTCAATACCGATCGAACCAAAAATCGGCGCAACCGCTTCGCCTGTGAGCGTCGGCGCAACGATCGCCCCTTGAATTGTGCCGTTTGAATCGCCGCTCGGTGCAGATGATTGAAAGCGGCGCTGCACTTCTTGAACGGCAGCGTAAACATCGAGGCGCGGATAGTTGACCTGCGTGTTGGTCACGTTGTCGTCTTCATCATCGCCATCAAACAGCGAATCAGCAGTCGATCGCAAAATTTCTACCACTTCGGCAGGCGTGAGCAAGCGTCCGCCAAACTGCTGCGCGGCTTCCTGAAGCAACGCCACCGCACCTGCAACGATCGGCGAGGCCATGCTGGTTCCGGCCATGTCCCTCAAACCGCCGCCCGGAACTGTACTGGTGATTAATGCACCAGGCGCAAACAGCATGTTGTTGGCCGCGAGCCGCTGGCTAAAGCTGGTGATGCGATCGGCTCCGGTCGTGAAATCGATCGCCGTTGCGCCTTCTGGCCCCCACCATTGGTCGCGGTTTATTCCGTCTTTCCACACAGCGCCGACCGAAAGCGTACTGTAGATCGCTGGAGCACCGACGTTTTGATATTCGTTGTTTTTGTAGGAATTTCCCGCCGCTGAAACGACCGTAACTCCCGCCGCTTCGAGACGGCGAATGTCATCTGAAAGAATATCGCCTGTCACTTCTGAGGGCGATTGATAAAAGCCGCTGCCCAACGACATATTAACGGCCACAATGTTGTAGCGCTGGCGGTTGGCAAGCACCCATTCCAGCGCGTCTTCAACGGTCGTAAAGTTCGTGAAGCCTGACGGTTCAAACACCTGAAGACCAATCAGCCGCACATCCGGCGCTACGCCAATATCGCCATTGCGAGCGCCGATCGTGCCCGAAACATGCGTGCCGTGATCGTCGCGATCGATCGGATTGTCGCCACCATTGACAAAATCCACGCCCGCAATATAGTTCGGTTGCAGGAGGGGATGCGTGCGATCGAGTCCGGTATCAATCACAGCAACGCTCATGCCGCTGCCGTCAATTCCTGCAAAGCGCGGATCGTTCCGCAGTTGCGTCAAGCCAATCAGATCAAAGGCTGCATTTGACATCTATAAATTTCCTTGAAGCACCGAGATGTTAAATCGATCGAGGTTGCAATTCTGACTGCCGAGCATAGTTTTACTGAAGCACGAGGCGAGCACAATGCCGAGAATTGACAGATTTTTTGCAGGTTTCCGAAAAGGCAATTTCGCTAAGCTGTGAACATAACAATTCGCTTTGATGGCTATGACTCCGAAATTTGCGGACGCGATCGCCTGGCAGCAAGCCGAAATTTTGATGCAGCCTGTGTTCATTCGCATCATCGACAATCTGCGTAAGCAGCTTGAACAAACCACCTGGAAAGGAACCTATCACGACACACAAACTTGGCCGGATGGTGTCACAGACGACATCAAAGCGCAAGTTCTTGATTTGCATCAGCAACTGATTCGCGCTTCTGACGATCACGAAATTGCCGAAATCGAACACACGCTGGCACAACTGCCGCGTTTTCAGCCCGGATATGAGCTTTGGCTCGAACCAGGCGATACCGTTCCGCAAGCAAGCGATACCATTCCGGAAGCACAAAGCGATACCGTTCCGCAAGCAAGCGATACCGTTCCGGGAGCGCAAAGCGATCGCCAAATCAAACTTGATCTGTGGCAGTTGTGCTATCAGGTTTGCTTCCGCGACTATCATCCCGGAACGCCCGATGATCTCATTGCCGTTGACACGGATTTACTCGACGAAGATGGCGAAGTGGATTGGTTTCTACTTGACCAAAAAGCCAAGCATCTGATTGAACAAACCTTTCGTCAGCTACCGCAGTGATCAAGCTTGCTCATATTGTTAATCCCGTCATTGTTTCGCCCAGTTCCGGCCTCTACATTGCTCAGCCCATCACTTTTGAAACGATGCGGATTGCTCAAGCATTCGCTGCCAATTGCGTTTCGATTTCGCTCTTCTCCGCGCAGTATCTTGAAGATCAATCGATCGTTCCTGATGATTTTCAGCAAACGCCAAATCTCGATCGATCCGTTCAAGATGTTGGTTTTTTTCAGAAGCCCAGAAAACTGCCGCTGATTGTCGATATTCTCGATCGACTTTATGCAGCAACCGATGCAGACTACTTCATTTATACCAACGTTGATATTGCCTTGATGCCCAGTTTTTATCTAACTGTCAAGGGGGCGATCGATCAGGGCTACGACGCATTCGCAATCAATCGTCGCACAATTTCCAAAACCTACTCGAATCTATCAGAAATTCCCTTAATGTTTGCTGAGGTTGGCACACCCCAAGGCGGACACGACTGCTTTGTGTTTCGACGCAATGTTTATCCGAAGTATCAGTTAGGAAATGCCTGTATTGGAGCCGCCAAAATTGGAAAGGTAATGCTCCTCAATTTGATGGTTCATAGTGAAAAGTTCTTTGAATTTCGCGACTGGCACGCCACGTTTCATCTGGGAAACGATCGCGCCTGGAAAGCGCCAGAGCTGCAAGACTATTTTGACCACAACGAAAGCGAACTCATTCGCATTTTTCACCACTACTGCCGTACTGAAGCGCTAATCGAGCATCCGCAGATGCAGAAGTTAATCGATCGATATTCTCCCTCAGTTCTACCGGATTAGGGCAAAACGTTGAGAGGGGCACGGCAGCGCCATGTCCCTCCGCGATGCGAATTACTAAACGGTGGTGAAGCTCGATCGCTACGACGTAGCATCTGTGGACGGCGTGAACTCAAGGGCAACGCCGTTCATGCAGTAGCGATCGCCTGTTGGGGCGGGACCGTCTTTGAAGACGTGACCGAGATGTCCGCCGCAGCGACGACAGTGAACTTCAGTGCGCGTCATGAACAGCGATCGATCAACGGTTGTTTCGATCGCGCCTTCGATCGGGGCATAGAAGCTCGGCCAACCTGTGCGGCTGTTGAACTTTGTCTCTGAGGTAAATAGCGGCGTTCCGCAGCCAGCACAAACATAAGTTCCCGTCTCGTAATTCTTGTCAAGCGGGCTGGTTCCAGCGCGTTCTGTGCCGTGTTTACGCAACACATGAAACTGTTCTGGCGTTAAAATTTCGCGCCATTCTGCTTCGGTTTTGGCTACTTCAAACGATTCGTTTTTGGAGGTCGTCATCGTATTTTCTCAATCTTTATCTATACCAATTATACCAATCCGCTTCAATTCGCTTGGTGTTGAAATTGCGGCTTGATAGAATGCAGAAAATCAGTTCGATCGCTTGAGGGATTTTACCCGATGGTCATGCAAGCACAAAAGCAACGCTACTACTCACCAGAAGAATATCTCGCGTTAGAAGTCAACGCCAAAGAACGACATATTTACATGGATGGTGAAATTATTGAAATGCCAGGTGGAACTCCAAATCACAACCAAATCGCAGGAAATCTCTATGCATCACTGAATTTTGCATTGAAGCGGCAACCTTTTCAGGGGTTTATCACGGATCAGCGACTTTGGGTTCCAAACTTGCGAAGCTTTACCTACCCAGATGTAATGGTGATTGCTCAGCCGATCGAACTGATGGAAGGGCGAAAAGACACGCTCACTAATCCGCTAATCATTGCAGAAATACTGTCAAACTCAACAGAAAGTTACGATCGCGCTCAAAAATTTGCGGCCTATCGATCGATTTCCAGCCTTCAAGAATATGTGTTGATTGATCAGTACGCCATGCATGTTGAGCATTATGCAAAAGCTGAATCTCGAAAGTGGATTTTTTGTGAATACGACGGCGAAGATTCAATCTTGACGCTGGCTTCTGTCGTATTTCAAATTTCACTGGCTGACCTTTATGACAAAGTGGATTTCAGCAGTGAAGAACCACAAGCAGTCTATGAACTCCAAGAAGATGAAGCTTGAGTCGATCGAGCCAAACAAAAATGCTGAAAAATCGCCGCAGCCCCGGTCACATTCGGAGCAAAGCCGAACGCTTCAACTGCACCATGCGATCGAATTCCGCCAACCGCCCCGCTTTCTCGATACAGTAGATCTGCTAATTCGATCGCCTTTGTCTCATGAGTGGTTCTGTCAATGATCAAGATGATGCGCTTCCTCGGAGTGCAGAGGAAGCAGAACCGCCTTTGGAAATTCCGCATGTGACAACGGCAACGCCGCCGCTGAGCTTGGTGGAAACGGCGTTTTTGGCAAGTACGGCGAGTTTGCTGTGGATGGTGAGCTACTATCTCAGCGTCGGCCCCTGGATGCGGATTGTGTTTCCCACGCCGATCGCGCTGATCTATCTACGTTGGGGACAGCGAGCCGCCTGGATGTGTACGATCGTGACGACGCTGCTGTTGGGTGTGCTGACGGGACCATATTTGAGTCTGCTATTTTTGATTCCCTACGGTCTGATCGGTGTGCAGCTTGGCGCAATGTGGCGCAAAGGCTCACCTTGGTTTCCCTCGATCCTTACGGGCACGTTGATCTCGACGTTTGGCTTTTTTCTGCGCGTCTGGATTCTTTCCACCTTTTTGGGCGAAGATCTTTGGCTCTACATCACCAATCGCATTACAGATTTGATCGAGTGGGCAACGACCCGCTTGGTTGACTGGGGGCTTTTGGGCATCGGCATGTTAGGCCAGCCGGATTTGACGATCGTGCAGATTGTCACAGTGGCAATGATTTTGCTGAGTGATTTGGTTTATTTGTTCACCGTGCATTTGGCGGCTTGGCTGCTGTTAGAGCGCGTGGGCAATCCCATTCCCGATCCGCCGCGCTGGGTGCAGGTGTTGATGGAGGACGCCTGAGCGGTGATCGGCATTTACTCGCAGCCGCAGTTGTGTCAAGCGTGGATCGATCGCTTCTGTTCAATGCAGCCCTACTTTGCCTGCGTCTTGGGCTTCACCGACACAGGCTTGATTCCCCACATTTCTGCGGCAGGCCGGACACCACGCGATCGCCAGTTCACCGCCCTTGCCGATGCCGAATTTCTCTATGGCGGTGTGCAGCCTCATCCGCGCTATCCGCTGCCACCGCTGACAGCAGGCGCGTCTCCGACTTTGATTTCACGAGCGATCGCTCAGTCTCAAGCAATTCCTGTTCAGCTTTTTAATGCGGGATTGCGCCTTGCCCCGTCTGTTCCCTGCATCGATTTGGGCGGCGAAGCGGCGAACTGCGTGTCAACCGGAAAGGCGATCGATCTGGCAACGGTCGAACATTTATTGCAGCAGGGCTTGCGCTGGGGTGAAGCGATCGCAGCTCAAACCGACTATTTAATTTTGGGTGAATGCGTCGTCGGTGGCACCACAACGGCGCTGGCCGTCCTGACAGGCTTGGGCTGGGACGCAGCAGGAAAAGTCAACAGCAGCCATCCGCACTGCAATCACTCGCAGAAGTGGGACATCGTGCAGGCGGGATTGCAACAGTTGCCAGCCGGAAGCGATCCCCTGAAAGTTGTGGCGGCAGTGGGCGATCCGATGCAGATTGCTGTGGCGGGCATGGCGATCGCAGCGAGTCGATCGATCGGCGTGTTGCTGGCAGGCGGAACGCAAATGCTAGCGGTGTATGCGCTGCTTCGGGCGATTGCACATTGTCGATCGCTGGCGTGGCAGGGCGATCGCGTTGTGGTGGGCACGACGCGCTGGGTCGCTGAAGATCCAACAGGCGACACGGTGGGATTGGCAAAACTGCTGGATGCACCTTTAGTGGCAACGCGACTCAGCTTTGCAAATTCTCGGTTTGATCAGCTTCGCGCCTATGAGCAAGGCTTTGTGAAAGAAGGCGTCGGAGCGGGCGGTATGGCGATCGCAGCCCATCTCTACCAAGGCTGGCAGCAGACCGAACTGCTCCAGGCGATCGAGGCGTTGGCGGCAGAGTATGCGGAGCGACACGGCTAAGGCAAGCTACTGAATGCGCTGGGCGAGCAGTTGTTCTTCGAGGGCAGCGATGCGATTGTAGGCAGCGGTGAGCTGAGCGGTGAGGCGCTGAATTTGAATTTCAGGTGACAAGCCGCGATCGCCGCTTTGCAGTTCAGCGTCTTGATAGTCCGAATCAACCAGCACATCTTTGTGAGTCAGCGTTGCATCAACGCCAAAGCCTGTGTTGCCATAGCGCCGCGAAACCGAAGCGCTTCCATACTCGCTGACGCTGGTGTTGGCACGAACTTCTGAGAGAACTTCAACCGTTTTGTCGTTGAGCTGATCGATCGATCGTTGGAGTGCGTCAACCCTGGTATTGAGTGAAGCGACTTGATTTTGAAGAGAGTCCATTTGACGCCTTTCGCTTGAGAAAATCAACTTCTTTATCCTAAATAACTTCATTGAAAATGATCGAGAATTCCTGAATCATTTAACGATTTTCTTTATGTAAGAATTGTTACAGATTCTTAGTGCTGTATCAATCTGAAATTCTGAAAAAATCCACACATTAACTTTGGCTGAACTCTAGCAAGTTCGCGGCTTCTCGGCCACATTGCGATCGATCCACTGCTAGATTGCTCGTCGCAATTTGCACAGCGAGAATTGTCCGGAAGCCTTTCAGATTTTGTGGCAGATTATTCGATCGAATCTGGAGGCGAACTGTTTCAATTCTGTGTATTATTACTCAATTAATTGATGGACGATTATTTCAAATCTCAATTCCCAAATTTTGTCGCACTCCAAGTTCCAATAATTCGTGGTCTTATTCAATAAAAACCTATTGCACTTCAAACTGACATTGAAAATCATCTATCTCGCACTGGCTGCGCTCAGCTCACAAAAAAAGCTGTCAGAATGAGTAAGCGGCACGTTCATTCGGGTTTCTTTTGCGATGCTCAGCTTTCAAGATTTTTTTGTCGCCTGTGCAGGATTGTGGCGAACCGATCGCACCTATCACTCCATTCGATCGGGCGAGATTGAGCGGTCATACACCGAATTTCGCGCTGACACGCTGGCCGAAGTCGAAAAACAGCGAATTTTGAGCGGTGGTGACTTTTCTGGGATCAAGCTGGATGTGGCCGCTTTGGTGCAGGAAAACGCCTGCCCCGGCTTTGCGATCGCCTTTGACACCAAATCCGAAACGGGTGAAGAAGTCTCGATGCAGCTCAACGCTTTGTTTGTGCCCGATCGCTATGTGGATGCTGCCGCCGCTGAATTCGAGCCGCAGCCGCAGCCTGCCGCTGCTGAAGTGGCCGATGCCGACGCGATCGCCGGATTTTATTTGCGCGATGAAGGCTACTCGGAATCCGGTGCGATCGCCGGACGCTTCACCTATCAGCCGATTCGCCAAACGCTGGAAATGACGACGTATTACAAGCGATCGGTGGCCGTTGATCAGATGCGACTGGTTGCGCCCGATGTGCGGCTGAGAACGATCGTCACCTACCAGCGTCCGCCCGCAGGCGAACCGCCCAGCGTAATTACCTTAATCGGCTTTGGCGTTGAGAAAAAAGACCAAGCTTCATGATCAACCGTCGATCGCTGCTGGTGGGAATGGGAAGCGTGTCGATCGCCGCGCTGCTGTCGAGTTGCAATCGTCCGAACGATTCAACGTTGCGTGTGCAGTTGCTCAAAGATTCCTTGCCGCCGCAGCTTCTTGGTCAATTTCAGCAGCAGGCAAATACCAAAATCGCCGTCAATTCTCAAGCGCAGCTCGCCAACCTCTACAAGCTGCTGCAAACCGCGCAACAACCGCAAGGTGGCTTGCTCCGTCGATCGCCACCTGCTGCGGATCTCGTCAGCCTGGGCGATAGTTGGTTGAATGCAGCGATCGCCCAAAACCTAATTCAGCCGCTTGAACTACAAGACTCTGCCGCGTGGCAAAACCTGCCGCAGCGATGGCGCGATCTGGCTCAGCGCAACGGTCAAATCTGGGCGGCTCCCTACCGCTGGGGAACGCTGATGATCGTTTATCGGCGCGATGCGTTCGATCGCCTCGACTGGAAAATTCAAGACTGGGCGGATTTGTGGCGATCGCCGCTGCAAGGCAAGCTGGGCTTGATTGACAGTCCGCGTGTGGCGGTCGGCGTGACGCTGAAGAAATTGGGACGGTCGTTCAATTTAGACAATCTCAGCAGCGTTCCGACTCTCGAAGCCGAACTGCGATCGCTCCATCAGCAACTCAGGTTCTATAGTTCCGAAGCGTATTTGCAGCCGCTTTTGCTGGGTCAAATTTGGGCGGCGATCGGCTGGTCGTTCGAGATTTTGCCAGTCTTGGAGCGGAACTACAAGCTTGGTGCTGTGATTCCGCCTTCAGGAACGCTGCTGAACGCCGATTTGTGGGTGCGTCCCAAAAGCGATCGACCCGCCAATCCGCTCTTAAATCAACTGATCGAATTTTGCTGGCAGCCCGAAGTGGCAACGGCAATTTCGCTGCTGAGCGATGCGGCTTCTCCAGTTCTAGAAGCCGATCGCGCCAATTTGCCCGACGCTTTGCGCGAGGATGGGCTGAAGCTTCCGGCCAAGGAACTGCTCGATCGCAGCGAATTTTTGCAGCCGTTGCCCAAAACTACGGTTGACCAGTACCGCCGCTTGTGGGAAACGGTGAGATCGTAAAGCCGCCCTGAAAGCCGCCAGGCCCGGACGAATCGAGAAACACGCTGCATGAACCATCTGCCGCATCAGGACAAATGTAGGCGGCCAACAGTTCTTGCTGACGGTTAAAAATGCGAGTGCTGTAGCCAAAATCCTGCGCTGCTGTGCCGAACTGATTGAGAAACGTATAGCGCTCTAGGTAGCTGTAGCTGCTCCAAATCTGCTGGTTGACGATCAAATCAACACGCGGCGGTGTGCCATCTAAGCCAGCGTTTGCAATCCAGGTGGCAAGCAGCTTTCCGCCAAACTGCTCTTGTGTCCACCACAGGCTCGGCAGCGTCAGACCCGCAGGTGGATTTTGCTCAACCGTTTCTGCTGTAACGATCGATCCGTCCGCAGGCGTGGCTCCCGGTTCCAGCAAGTTCGGATCGAGCGGATCAGTCAGCAGCAACAGCGTTGTCTCATCCAAGCTAGGGGACTGAGCGATCGCGTTTCCACTCGGCAGAACAGCGATCGCGATCAGAAGTGCGACGACACAGATTGGGGGATTGAGGCGGGAGAATTGGGGGAAGGGCATTGCGATCGCCTATCACTGACTGCTTTGACGATTCTATAAAACTCCAGGTTTCTGAATCGCGCTGGAAAGCATTCGATCGCCAATCTTCGTAGTTCTCAATGCAAATTTGCCTGAACTCAGCGTCCTCGTAGTTCGTTGAGGGTGACACTGCGGCTGCTCAAGAAACGGAAAAGGCGATCGACCCTGAACAAGGTCGATCGCCTCTTTTAGAACTATGTAGCTAGAAATATAGCGCTACGCAGACAGGTTAGGACGGTTTTTGGCAGCATCGACCCAATCACGAAAGGTCTCAAACTCATCCCACCGTTGTCGCATCCAATGCTTGAGCACACTCCACCCGTGTTCAATCTTGTTCCAATCTGGACAATAGGAGGGCAAGTACCCAATCTCACATCCTGCTGGCGCCACAATCTCTTCAATGGCTTGACCCAGATGAAAACTGGCATTGTCAATCACGATGACACCCCCCGGCTGCAATTGCGGCACTGAGCACGCCTCCAACCACAACTCAAACAAGTCTCGGTTGCATCAAAAACGTCATTGGAGCCAACAAGCATCCTGCTTGCAGGGCGGCCATCCAAGGTTGATGCGGTCGTGACTGCTGCCCTCTAGAGGGTCGGCCAAATTCGTCACCGTGTAGTTAATGGGACTGCTCAGCAGGTACTGGCAGTAGTCCACTTTAGTGAAGCTCATTTCTCCAGTTTAAGATTTCTCCTGCGTAACTCCTGTTAGCGATCGATCGAACCACCGCCACCAAACTTATCGAGACTCGATCGCTTTTGTCTTGAGAAAAGAACGGAGAGAGAGGGATTCGAACCCTCGTTAGAGTTACCCCTAAACAGCATTTCCAGTGCTGCGCCTTCAACCACTCGGCCATCTCTCCCGATGGCGGTAGAAAACTCTACCCACGCAAGTGGCTATGTTAGCAGAAATCCGGGCACACTGAAAGCGCGGCTTGTTTCGTTCGGCCTGTGGTGGTGTCGATCGCTTTATGATCAAAGTCTGTACGACCTTTTCGCGTGATTCATGCCTTACCACACCATTGAAATTTTCGATCGCCAAACCGGAAAGCGCCATCTGGTCGAAGTTCCAGGCGATCGCTACATCCTGCACAGCGCTGAAGCCCAAGGCGTCAAGTTGCCGTTTGCCTGCCGAAATGGAGCCTGCACGACCTGCGCGGTTCGGGTTTTGTCCGGCGACATCTATCAGCCGGAAGCGATGGGCTTGTCGCCCAAGCTGCAAGAAACCTATGCTTTGCTGTGCGTCAGCTATGCCTGTTCGGATCTCAAAGTTGAAACGCAAAACGAAGACGAAGTGTATGAGCTTCAGTTCGGTCAACACTTTGGTAAAGGAAAAGTCCGGCGCGGTTTGCCGCTGGATGAAGATTAGCTTCGTTCTGATCGCGATGCTGCTGACAAGCTGTCAGGCAGCACCGCGATCGATCGAAACCGGACTGGTCACGCGCGTCACGAGCGGCCAAACGATCGAAGTTCGCCTCAATTCGCAAATCCAAACGGTCAGTCTGCTCGGCGTTGAAGCTCCCGATCCGCGTCAGCAACCTTGGGCAAATCAAGCCAAACAGCGCCTGCAAGAATTGATCGAAGGGCAGATAGTCCGGTTGGAGTTTGCGCCGATCGAATCAACAAGCTATCGTTCGGCTTTGGTGTGGCTCGATCGCGCCTTCGTGAATGAACAGTTGATTGAAGAAGGATTGGTCTTGGTTCGATCGAACGTGCTGTCTCCTTACGACGATCGCCTTGCCCATGCTCAAGAAAAAGCTCGCATTCTCGGTCAGGGCATTTGGAATCCATCTCAGCCGATGCGACAAACCCCGACGCAGTTTCGCACTCAGGCAGCGTCGTGATTTTCACCGGAGGTCGATCGCGTAACCAACCCAGAAAGCAAAAAGCCCTTCGCAAGGGAAGGACTTCTCAAAGGTTCACCGCAACGCCGTCTTACCTCAGCTTTTGACCTGGAATAATCCAGGGTGGGAATCGTGGCCTCAGTTTAAAGTTTCCAAGTACAAGCTTGGTCTACTGCCACTGAGACATCTTGAGTCCCGTCGTAAACAAGGCATAGATCATAAAACATTATTGGCAGTCACCAACGTCGCAGCTACACCTGTCGATCATTTTAGCGACTTTGCATCGCTTCGGGTCAAGGGGGAAAACCGAATTCGATCGATTTCGGCGAATCTTGACATTTCAGCCGTCGATTCTTAAGATGCACCCGCTTCGACTTCGCTGGTGGGAATTGCAGCGTCCCGTTCGCGATCGAGCCGCCGCTTGCGGGCATAAAGCTGAATGATCGCCGCCATCGCAACCACCATCGCCACGATCGCCCAGGAAGCTGCATTGGTGGGGAAATTGTTCTTGAACACGGCCAGCATAATAATCGTCACAAAAAACACGGTGGGAATTTCGTTGAACCAGCGGAACTGCTGTCCGGTGAAGCGAAATTCGCCTCGTGCCATCTGCTTCATCAGACGCAAGCAGTAGTGGTCGTAGATCAGCATACAGACGACAAGCGCGATTTTGATGTGCAGCCAGCGCTGTTTGAGCAGGTCGGGGGCAGCGATCACCATTGCGATCGCCATTGTCAAGGTCAGTACCAAAGCAGGCGTCATGATCAGCCGATACAGCCGCTTTTCCATCACCTGATATTGATTTTGCAAAATCGATCGAGCGGGTTCGGGCTGCTCGTTGGCTTCGGCGTGATAGACAAACAGCCGAGGCAGGTAGAACAATCCGGCAAACCAAGCCACAATGCCGACAATGTGAAACGCTTTGAACCAGAGATAAGCCATGAATTTAAGGATTTCTCGACTATTTTTCTGTTCGATCCTATCAAGTTCGATCGCGGCCACAGGACAAGGTTTACAGAACTGCAAACTTGCTAGCAAACAAGCTAGACCGCGTGATTAAACAAACTGTCGAGATACACGCGAGCCGCACGGCGATAGTTGCGCGAAGTTTCGGGCGTTTCGCCTGTGCCGTTTTGCAGCAGAAACAGCGACAAAGAGGCGGCGAGGACGCGATCGAAATCCCAGTCGGGGTGCGTTTCGAGATAGCCCGTGAGTGATTCATGCAGTTCTTCGGGGATTTCGGCCAGAATGCTGACGGTTGCGTACATGGAAACCTCTGCGGGGGTGAATGGAATTTGAGACGGCAACGCTAGGACTGCACTAGATGAATTGCAGCGTCGATCGCAGTCGATCGAGGGTTGAAGTGCAGTTCGCTGTGCGCTCGTTTCCTCAGTGGGCACATTCTGCGGCTAGGCGGGCAAAGGTGTCAACGTTGCGAAAAGTTAAGACTGCCTTTAGATAAAATTCAACTTCACGAAGGAATGCGGGTTTGAAGCTGATTTTCGTTACATTACTTCAAAGCTTGATGGCCTGTAACAAGGATTTTGCAGGCGATCGAAGTTCTCCACAGGCAGCAACTCAGCCCGCATTGCTGCGTGGAGGGTTGTGGAAAACTTCAATTGACCTGTGGAAAACATTTGCTGACTCTGTGGAAAGACTGTGGAAAGGTTGGGGAAATCTCTGATAATTGTGAAGATTTGTAACAATTTAAAATTAGGAACTTCGCTAGAACAGCCTTACTTCACCTTGGCGATCAGCGTTAGATCGCTCATGCCCCAAACCTCGAAAAACTGGCGAAACAGAACGCGACTGGCTTCTGTCATGCTGCCGTCTGCATCGATCGCGCCGCCTTGAATCAATCGTCCGCGATCGGTACGCAGGTTAAGGCGCAAGTTGCCGCTTTCATCTTGATCGATAAAAAGCTCACCTTCTGCTAAAATTTGCCCCGATCGGCTCGAAATCGCACAGCGCATTGAATGTCTCGGATTCGTACAGGCTTCTATTATCGGTTCTCTCCCGCACATCTTGACAAGCAGCGCTGCCGCGTTTGGCTGTGTGGATGGTTGGCGATCGCTCTCTTGCTATTCGGTTCACCCTCGGCTGCTTCTGCCTCAACTCATCGCTATTCTGAAGCGGGCGATCGCGTCCTGTGGCGATCGCTGCAAACGCTGCGCGACGAGCATCAAACCGCTTGGCAAATTGTGTTTTACAAGCGCATGAAAGCGGGTGAAACTGATAGTTTGAATCTGCGATTAGTCGGCTTTCCGGGTGGCGCAGAATTGACCAGACAACCGCTCACCATTTCAACGCGAGATGGTCAAACTTGGACGGCTTTTCCTGTCACCGATACACCACTTCCAAACACAGCAGGCGAGTATGATTTGCGTCCGGTTATGTTTGAGCTAAACGGCAATCCAGCGATCGAACTATATCTTCCGACTGCCGAACCCCTGAAATTAACTGTGCCGCCGTTTGTTATTCAAGAATGGAAAACAGTCGCGCAAAAAGCGTCATGAACGCCAATCTGCTGCCGCTCGATCGAGAACGTAAGCCGCAACATCGTGAATTTGCTCTTCAGTTAATTTGTCTTTGTATGCGGACATATTGTTTTTGCCGTTGGTGACGATCGCTTCAACGGCTTCGATCGAATCCATGCCGAATTTTTGCAGCGCTTTTTGCTTCAGCGTTTTGTTGCGTCGAACAATGTTGCCACCGTTGACGTGACAGCCAACGCAGCGAGCTTCAAACACGGCTGCACCGTTGGCAAGATCGGCAGCAAAAGCGGGCGGAATCAGGGTCAGCCACAGGCAGATAAACGCCAGCAAAATGCCCAGCAAAATGTTAAGTGGGCGGCTGCGAAGCGGGACGAAAAAACTGTCGCAAAATTTCTTGAGGCGATCGATCCCAGGAATCAATATGCCGATAAATCTGTTGTTTTTCATTCAGCGTGTAGTTGGAGTTGCCGTTAAATAAAAGTTTCGATCGCCAAGGAACGCGCAGAGTTCCGCGTACTGTCCAAGTGACAAAGATGCGATCGGGTTCGGGATGGGTAATTTCGTGAACGTCGAAATGGATTTCGGTGAAAAATAAGCGAGCATGAAAGCGCAACGTCCAGAAAATAATCCGATAGTTGAATTTCCACTTGAACGTATTCACCGGATCTTTGAAAAAGATGTCTTGGCTGTAAATATCGTAGGAAATATCCCGTTCAAACAGCGTCGGCAAATCCTGCCAAAGCGTCGCGATGATATGAGTAATTCGATCGTTTGTCTGAGCGGAAATTGAATTAGTCATGTGTGACAAAAAGCGCAAATTTTTTGATTAGGAGCGATCGCTGGATTGTTAGATTCTGTTATTGGTTCGTGAATCCGGATTTTTGTCTCAATTTTGAGATGAGCGAACTGCCTGCAAAAAATCTTTCACGGCTTGCGGTTGCTCCTGCGGTCGAATAAATTGGGCAAACAGTTGGAGGTCGAGACCTGGGAAAAACTGACTGCTGGATGTTTCTTGATAGTGTTCTGCTTGCAGTTGATACAGCGTGAGTCGATCGTCTTGCCAAATTAAAACTTCAGAAACACCGAGTCCTTGATAGACTGCAAGTTTGTTGATGCCGCTGGTTAAACTGATTTCGATCGCAAAATCCGGCAAATCTTTCAACACTCCGACGCAATAGCATTCATCCGGTTCTAATCCTCGCGCTTTTGCTTCTCGTCGAAACGTTGCTGAGCCGCAGCCATGTAGCGGAATATCAACTTCTTCGGCGTAGCGTTCGATCAGTCGGGCGATCGTTTTTTTCAGCAGTTCGTGTTCCGGCGAGGGCATGAAAATTTCGAGCATTCCTTCCAGATAAATCAAGCGCAATCCTGGATAGTCGCCCAGCGTTGCCAACAAATTTTCGTACTGCTGCCAAGTCGCACTCGGCAAAACAACGCGCTGTTCAAGGTTGAAGGGAGGCTGAATCAGGGCAGTCATGGCCGTACTGAATCTTTAGTTAAATTGTAGGCGACTGGTTCTCAATGGAAAGCGATCGCCCCACCCGCGATCGCTTCATTCTTCGAGTCGGATTTGCCGCCCATTCCAACGCCAACAGTGCGCCATTGATGGCAAAAGCAAGGAGCGCAACCGCGATCGCGCCTGCCCAAATTTTGTCATAGCGATTTTGCGACACGCCATCAAACAAAAGTTTGCCTAAACCGCCCGCGCCGAATTTTGCGCCAATTGTGGCGATCGCAACGGCGACGATCGCCGCCAGTCGCAGACCTGCCAGAAAAACAGGCGTAATCAGCGGCACTTGAATTTGCCACCAGCGCTGCCACGCATTCATGCCCATGCCCTTCGCCGCCTCGATGATGACAGGCTTAATTGACTGCAAGCCGACGACGAGATTGCGTACCAAAATCACCTGCGTATAAATCACCATTGCAGCGATTACCGATCGCTGATTCAGCCCAAACAGCGGAACGAGCAGAATAATCAGCGCCAAGCTTGGCACGGTGTAGAGAATGCCAAGAATTCCCAGAACTGGAACATTGAGCGCACGATAGCGGGTGACAAGGAGGGCGATCGGCAGGGCGAGCAGGACGGCGATCGCCAAAGTCAAACTTGTCATCTGCAAATGCTCCAGCACTAGCTCCCAGACGACATTGGGATTTCTGAGGATGTAGGTCATGAGATGCCTTAACTGGCGGCGAGACTGGCGGAATTGCGGATGTGATCGAGCGTCAAAACGCCGACTGCTGAGCCATTATCGAGAACCGTAAGATTCGGTGCGCCTGTGCGGAGGATGAGCGAGAGGGCATCGCGCAGGCTGTCGTTGCGGGCAATCGTCGGCTGGCCGTTGCTGGCATAGTCGGCGGGCGGAGCGGTCATCGCGGTTTCAACGCGCAACAGGCCAAGCTGTCGCACCATGTCGTCTGTGCCCATCAAATCGTGAACAAAGGCGTTAGCGGGCTTGGTGAGGATGTTGAACGGCGTGTCGTACTGGACGATTTGGCCTTCCTTGAGGATGAGAATGCGATCGGCCAGCCTCAGCGCTTCTTCGACATCGTGCGAAACAAACAGGATGGTTTTTCGCAGTTGCCGCTGGAGGCGGAGAATTTCGTCCTGTAAGGCCGTTCGGGTAATGGCGTCGATCGCTCCAAACGGTTCATCCATCAGCAAAACGTTCGGATCGCCTGCCAAAGCACGAGCCAGTCCGATGCGCTGCTGCTGGCCGCCCGATAGCTGAGCCGGAAAGCGATCGCGATACGTTTCAGGATCAAGCTGAACCAGCAGCAGCAGTTCGTCAATTCGCGCGTTGATACGCGGTTTTGACCAGCCGAGCAGCTTAGGGACGACGGCAATATTTTGGGCGATCGTCATGTGCGGAAATAAGCCGGACTGCTGAATCACATAGCCAATTTGCTGCCGCAGCGTCGTCACTTTCAGGCGGCGCACGTCCGTATCGTTGACGAAGATCGTGCCGGATGTTGGTTCATACAGGCGGTTGACCATCTTGAGTAGAGTGGTTTTGCCGCAGCCCGATGGCCCCAAAATCACAACGAGGTTGCCTGCTTCGACTTCGCAACTGACGCGATCGACCGCTGGCCTCGCTGCACCCGAATATCGCAAACTCACCTGCTCAAATCGAATGGCGCTCACTCAATTCTCCTTGTTTTGGGGGTGGCAGCTAAGTCGATCGCCGACAACCTAGCTTTTAATCAAGCCTTCTTGCGTCAAAAATTCCTTGGCGACCTCTTCCGGTTCGCGCTGCTTGCCGCTGACTTCATTATTGAGTCGTCGCATCACTTCGTCAGTCAGCTTTGGCGCAAGAGCATTGAGCGCGTCGCGAATAGCAGGATTGGCATCGAGGGCTTCCTGCCGCACAACCGGAGCCACTTGATAAGGCGGAAACAGATTCTTGTCATCTTCGAGAACAACAAGGTTGAAGGCGCTAATTTCGCCGTCTGTACTGTAGGCAACAGTGACATCAGCCTCGCCATCGACCAAACCTTTGTAGCGCAAGCCCGAATCAACCGCTTTGAATTCTTTTAGCTCGAACTCACCGTAAACTCTTCGCAAGCCAGGAATGCCGTCGGGTCGCTCTTGAAATTCCGGTGCGCCAATCAGGATAAGCTGGTCGGCTTTGGCAACCATGTCAGAAATTGTTTTAATGCCGAGCGCGTCAGATTTTTCCTTTGTCATCGCCAAGGCTTGCGTGTTGTTCATCGGAGACGGATCGAGCCAAACCAAATTGAACTGCTGTTTGTAGCCTTCTGATACTTTGTCGAACACGGCTTGGCGATCGCTTTGGCTGGGCTGCTTGAGGACATCGAGCAGTGCCGTTCCGGTGTATTCAGGATACAAATCAATTTCGCCACTCACCAAGCCTGCTTGCGCGACCGGAGTGCCGCCCAAATTCAGCTTGCGCTCTACTTCGAGTCCGGCATTTTCCAAAGCAAGCGCATACATTTCGCCAATAATGAAAGCTTCGGTGAAGTCTTTGGAGCCGACCTTGACAGGAGTGTTAGAAGAACTGTTTGTGCTGCCACCGCCACCGCCGCCCGCACAGGCAATCACGGTGACTGCGATCAACAGCGCCAGCAGCGGCAGGATGAGCAGGCGACGAAGTGATTTCATAGAAATTCCCTAGTGTAAAGAAGCGCTGTGTTTGGTGATGCAGTGATGCGATTGTATATCGAAATTTCCCTGTGAAAAGGGGAGATTATTGCGGATCGCGTCCATCGATTACCTTAGCTAAGCGATAGCCCTTTGGAAGCGAGCCATTCGGGATTAAACAATCGTGACTGATAGCGTGCGCCACCGTCGCAAAGAATCGTGACGATCGTATGTCCCGCCCCAAGCTGCTTGGCGATCGCCACTGCTGCCGCCACGTTGATGCCAACCGAGCCGCCCATGAACAATCCGTCTTGGTGCAAAAGCTGATAGATCACGCGCAGGGCTTCAGGGTCTTCAATGCGGATCGCGTCATCGATCGGCACGCCTTCCATGTTGGCCGTGACGCGGCTGTTGCCGATGCCCTCAGTGATCGAATTGCCTTCGCTTTTGGTTTCTCCCGTTTTGGCGTAGCTGTAGAGTGCGCTGCCCATTGGGTCGGCCAGGATGCACTTGACGTTTGGATTTTTCTCTTTCAGGAACATTGAAACGCCTGCATAGGTTCCGCCTGTGCCTGTAGCGGCTGTCCACACATCGATCGATCCTCCGGTCTGCTCCCAAATTTCCTTTGCTGTCGTTTCGTAGTGCGCGCGACGATTTGCCAAATTATCAAACTGATTCGCCCAAATTGCGTTCTCCATTTCGGAAGCGATGCGACCTGACAGACGAACGTAGTTGTTCGGGTCTTTGTAGGGAACGGCGGGAACCGTGCGAACTTCGGCGCCCAAGGTTCTGAGCAAATCAATTTTTTCTTGCGACTGCGTTTCGGGAATGATGATCAGGCATTTGTAGCCCTTTGCGTTGCAGATGTGCGCCAGCCCGATTCCCGTATTGCCTGCGGTTCCTTCGACAACGGTTCCACCCGGTTTCAATAATCCTTTTTCTTCGGCTTCTTTGATGATGTAGAGCGCGGCGCGGTCTTTCACTGACCCGCCTGGATTGAGAAATTCGGCTTTGCCCAAAATTTCGCAGCCCGTCTCGTCGCTAAAGCTGTTGAGTCGAATCAGCGGCGTGTTGCCGATCGCCTCCACAAAGCCGTTTTTGATATCCATATCGCTAAATTTACCGTTCCAAGCTTTATCCTTTCATTCTGCCGTAGATTGGATTCGGCTTGTGTGGCGGGTCGGCAAACGGCAAGAGGGGGCACGATGTGTCATGCCCCCTCCAGATATATTGTCGATTGCAAAATGAGTTAGAGCGGGCGAAACCAGACGCTCCACAAAATTCCGGTCGTGACGATCGCCAGCAGCAAATAATTAAAGAAGCGACCAAGTTCGGGATTGAAACCGAGGGCTTTGTCTTCGCGGCTAGCGGTGAAAAACAAAGACCAAGCTTGCGTTGCGGTAATCGGCTCAAAGCGGTTGAACGTGGAACGAAAAACAACTGATCCGAACAGGGAACGATCGCGAAAATCTAAATCTGTTCTCATAATTTTTGACTCCGATATTGGTTCTAGAGATTTTGGAAAAATCCGATGATGCCGTGACCCGTCACTGCTTCGAGCGCCACAAGCGCCACAAATCCGATCATTGCGAGGCGACCGTTCAGCTTTTCGGCGTATTCGCTGAAGCCAAACTGCGATTCCACAACGACAACCTTGGGTTCGATCGCATAGTTGTTCAGTCTGCCTTGTTCTTCGGTCACGAGTCCTTTCACCATCGATCGCTCCTTTTGTAACTTCATGTAAAGTAATGTAACTAAAAATTAACAATTTGGCAAGTGCTTCTCAGGCAAATTCAGCCCTTCCTGCCTGCAACTCTCTTACCGAAGGGAGAAGAAGCAGTTTTCGGTCTGCGATTACTGTCGAGGATGAGTCGGCGGCGATCGCTTCCTCAGCAGCGCTGCCGCAAATTCTATGGAGGTTCCAAATGAAAAAACTTATGTCGAAACTGGCTTTGAACACGATTCGCCGTGCTGTTATTGTTTTGCTTTGTACACTGACCGTTTTGTTTGCTCCGCTGTTTACGACTGCTGCTAGCGCGGATTCACAAGGCGTTGGACTGCCTGTGATTCAGGCCGATCAAGACACGCCAGACAAAGGCACGATCGAGCGCGTCCAGCAGAAAGCTGAAGATTTCGGCGACAGTGAAGAACGTCCGATCGGAGATACGGGACTGGAAAATATTCGCGAACTGGGCAAAAAAATTCCTGAAACGATCGAGCTAAATGCTCGTCAAAAAGGCGCGATCAACAATCCCAATGTGGATGACAAGATCGGCACGATGGACAAAGGCCAAGCTAAGACTGAGCGCAACGCTCGCTAGAGGCACATCGTAGTTTGAGAGGCGCGATCGCTTTTAATTGGCGATCGCGCCTTTTTAATCATCAGAATTTGACAGTTCCAGCAAATTTCCGTCTGGGTCGCGAATGTAGATCGATCGCAGCTTTCCGGTTGCTCCGGTGCGCGACACAATGTCAGATTCGATCGCAATTCCCTCAGATTCGAGGTAGGTCACAACAGCTTCGATCGGCGTGCGTACCAGCAGACAGAAATCAGCAGAACCCGGAGTGGGGCGTTGCGCTTTTGGCTCGATTTCTTGTCCAGCTTGATGCAGATTGATTTTCTGCTGGCCGAACTGGAGCGCTTTGCGATCGCCAAACGTCACCACCTCCATTCCCAGCCGCGCATAAAATTCGCAGGTGGTTGGAATGTCGCGCACCGTCAGGACGAAGTGATCAACATGAGAAAGGTCGATCGATCGGTCAATGTTCATCGTTGCTACATCAAACTGTGAAAAATTGAGCAGCTTGCCGCCCTCGATCGACATTTCATGCCACTCATGCCGCGAGAGAGTATGATAAGTCAGAATTTGCACCCAGTCTTTTCATTCATCTGCGTCAATGGTTTCCCAACTGCGTGTTTATGTTCCGCCCCATCCGCTGATCAAGCACTGGCTGGCGGTTGCCCGTGACGAAGCAACGCCTTCGGTTTTGTTTCGCAGCGCCATGACCGAGCTAGGCCGCTGGCTGACCTATGAAGCAACTCGCGAATGGTTGCCAACGATGGACACAACGGTGCAAACGCCGCTCGCACCTTCGGCAGCAACGTTCATCAATCCAGAAGTGCCGATCGCCGTTGTGCCAATTTTGCGGGCTGGTCTTTCGCTGCTCGAAGGCGCACAAGCTCTGCTGCCGCTCGCTTCGATCTATCATTTGGGACTGGTGCGCGACGAGGAAACCCTTGAACCCAACTGCTATCTTAATCGCCTGCCCGATCGCTTCGATCCGGAAACGCGAGTGCTAATCACCGATCCGATGTTGGCAACGGGCGGCAGCATTCTCGCAACGCTGAATGAATTAAGCAAGCGCGGCATCGATCCGGGACTGGTGCGAATTATTTGCGTTGTCGCGGCACCGCCTGCTTTGCAAAAATTGAGTGGAGCGTATCCCGCTGTGAGCATTTATTCGGCTGCGATCGATGAAGGCTTAAACAGTCGCGGCTTTATTGTTCCCGGTCTGGGAGACGCAGGCGATCGCACCTTTGGAACCTAAGCGAGTTGAGCAATCATGAGTCAGCAAGATAATTTTGTGGGTGGATTTATTGCAGGTGCTATCTGCGGTGGTGTGGTTGGCGGTGTGATTGGCGTTCTGGTCGCCTCGCGGCTGACTGAGAATCCAACAGAAGAATTCTCAAAGATCGACGATCGCCCTTCGCGCAAACGCCGATCGCTCAAGCCGCCAACCGAGCAAAGCATTGAACTTGCACGGCGCGGACTAGAAGATAAAATCGCGCAGCTCAACGATGCGATCGACGATGTGCGCGAACAGCTTGGCGGCGTGAATGGCACTCGCCCGACCGAAACCGATCGCATCATTACCCGCGATCCTTAGGGCTGCTTGAACTTTGTAGAAGGGGTGAAGGCTGTTTCTCAAGCAGCAGCCTGAGGGTCGCTCGCGCCATTCAGACGCAGCGCGAATCTTTTGTAGAATCGTCTAAACTGAAGCTAACCTTTGATTCCCAAGCGCATGAACGAGTTTTCTGCTGTCGATCCGGTTGCGATGATTGCCAGGTCGCTGGTAATTTTTCTGAATTTCTATTTTGTGCTGCTGCTAGTTCGCGTGTTGCTCACCTGGTTTCCGACTGTGGACTGGAGCAACCCGATTTTCGCGACGATTAGTCAGCTTACCGATCCTTACTTGAATCTGTTTCGATCGATTATTCCTCCGCTGGGCGGAATCGATTTTTCGCCGATGCTGGCAATCCTTCTGCTGCAAGTGCTCACTCAGGCACTCGCTCCGCTCGGTGTTGCCTAGCGCCGCACTTTTCCGGCAAAGCCAGACGCCTTGAACTGTTCCAGCTTCAACGGCGTCGGCTGATTGGCCGGAACCGAAATTCGCAAGCTAAAATCGCTGACTCCCGGTGGCACTGCTTCGATCGAACCGAGCCGAGTGCGGTTTTGCATCACCGAGTTATTGTTGGCGTCGTAGATTCGGCCAAAAATATCGGCATTCAAAACGGGTTTGTTGGTCTCGTTAGTCGCTTTTCCCGTAATCAAAAAGCAGTTTGCCGCTAAGCTTGAGCCGCCGGGAGTCACGGTTCCCGCACCGATTTCTTCAGGGCAAGTTTCATATGACAAGTCGCTGAGCTTGATTTGCGTCAGCGCAGAGGCGGTCGGCGCGATCGCCAAGCTCAGCAGCCACAGGCCGCACGCGATCGACATACAAATTAAGCTGCGGCGAATTTTTTGAAGCGCAATCATCACAAGCATCCATCAGCGACAAGCCTTTCCCAGCTTACCGCGATTTTCTACCCACAGTGCGATCGCCATCGGTTCAACCGTTTGGCATAATGGAAGACACTTTTTTCTTCTTTGGCAGGGTCGATCGGCCTCATGGATTCCGCATTTGAAGCAGCGCTGCAAGCCGCCTTTGCCCGATGTGAGGCCGCAGGTCTGCCGCTCGATCCGCAGCAGCAGCAAATCTTACTGAGTGCCTTTTTGACTCCGGCAGATTCCAATCCGCTCGATCAACTCACGCCCGATCAGCGCAGCACACTTCTGGCGTTTGTGCGAGAGCAAGAGCAGCAGGGTCGCCCCTGGAAAACGCAACTGCTCAATGATTGGCTGCAAGGTCAATCTTCAGGCGAAATGCAGTTTGTGCGCGACCAGTACGGCTTGCAGTGGCTCGATCGCATTCAGACGCATCATCTCGCCGCTTATGCCGAGGAAACATTGACGCTGAAGGTGGGCGATCGCATCGAAGTTTCTAACAGCCTGTGGGAGTGGGTGCAAGAGGATGGTCCTTGCCAGCGCGAATGGATTACCTGTCGCGTCGTTAGCGTCTCTGCGGCCTGCGACACGGCGGCCAGCATACCCACCAGCTACCAGTGCTATACGACCTGCACGATTCGCTTTGAGAACGGGTCAGAATATGAAATTCAAGGGGTTTACGAGTGGAACCGCTATAACTGGCGCTGGAGTGGTGCAAACCAGGCATAAGCAGCAGGCGATCGAGTCACCAGCGCTCGTGAACACTGCCTGACTCGTGACCCATGCTCCAAAAGAGGAACCGCCCGAACCGAAGTTCGAGCGGAGTGTGGTGTGAGGAGTGAACGGAAACTTGCGTCTCCGCTTACCTTATTTTAGGCGAACGTTATCAGTTTTGTCCGATCGCCCCGTGCCAATTGAGATAAACTTATCACTCACCCCTTGACAGGATAAGCTTATTTACCCATGCCAAGCTGCTGTGCCTTTTGGTAGACTTTGCCTTCGGTCAGCAGTGAGGGCGCGATCACGACTTCGACCTGCTGCATTTCGCGAATGTCTTTTGCTCCCAGCGTGCCCATGCTGGTTTTGAGTGCGCCCAAGAAGTTGTGTGTGCCGTCGTCTAGTCCAGCCGGACCGCGCAAAATCTGCTCAAGCGTTCCGGTGGTGCCAACTCGAATGCGCGTTCCGCGCGGCAAAACGGGACTCGGCGTTGCCATGCCCCAGTGAAAACCGCGACCGGGAGCTTCTTGCGATCGCGCAAACGGTGATCCAATCATTACGCCATCTGCACCGCAGGCAATGCACTTGCAGATGTCGCCGCCCGTCACCAAGCCGCCATCCGCAATGACGGGCACATAGTTTCCAGTTTCCTGAAAATAATCGTCGCGGGCAGCGGCACAATCCGCAACGGCGGTCGCTTGCGGTACGCCTACCCCAAGGACGCCCCGCGACGTGCAGGCTGCACCGGGGCCAATGCCGACTAGGACGCCTGCCGCGCCTGCTTTCATCAAATTCAAGGCAACTTCATAGGTGACGCAGTTGCCCAAAATTACCGGAATCGGCATTTCTTGGCAGAATTCCGCCAGATCCAGCGGGGCGATCGATTCGGGCGACAGGTGGGCAGTGGAAACGACAGTCGCCTGCACAAAAAACAAATCGGCTCCGGCTTTGGCAACGGTTGCACCAAACCGCAAGGCTGCGGCAGGCGTCGCGCTCACGGCAGCAATGCCGCCTGCCTGCTTAATTTCTTGGATGCGCTGCTCGATTAGTTCCGGCTTAATCGGTTCGGCATAAAGTTCCTGCATCAGCGGCACAAATTCGGTCGTGCCAACTGAGGCGATGCGATCGAGAATCGGTTCTGGATCAACGTATCGCGTTTGAACGCCTTCTAGATTCAGGACGCCGAGCGCTCCCAACTCCGACAGGCGCACCGCCATTTTTACATCCACTACGCCATCCATTGCGCTAGCGATGATCGGAATTTCGCGATCGATGCCGCCAATTCGCCAGCTTGTATCGGCCAAACTCGGATCAAGCGTTCGTGGGCCAGGAACGAGCGCAATCTCATCAAATCCGTATGCTCTGCGAGCGGTTTTGCCCCTGCCAATCTGAATGTCCACGCTGCTACTCCCAAGAGCGATGTGAGGATAGATTTTTAACTCTAGATCAGAATCAACCCCATTGACTTGAGTAGCCACGAACCGCCGCCCTCTCACCCGTTTGTGACCAAAAGCTGCCAGCAAAGCGAGCGTTTCGCTAAGAATTGGGTTTGCCGTGCCAAGGACTCACTTGAACGACACCGTTCGGCGTGAAGACAACGCGCATCTGGGCGATCGGCTCGCGGTTAGGTGCATTCGGATCGATCGGCTGATAGCTTTTGTCGAGCAGAGGCGTTTCGCGGACATGCGCGATCGAAGCGTCATTGACAAACTTGAAGCCCAAAATGTCGCCTTCTCTGGAAACGGCAACACGATACTCTAGTGGTTCATCAAAGGCGGGCGGCTGCTGCGTCCACTCGCGATCGAGCTGGTCGCGCAAACTCAGCTTGAGCTGTCGAATCGTTTCCGGGTCGGTAATTTCCGGCGTGTTGTTCAGCAGCGCGGTAACTTCGGCTTCGCTGGGTGTTGCGCCCGGACTGGCGGCTGCGATCGGACTGGTGGTTGGACTGGGCGAAGGCGTTTCTGAGGCAGTCGGAGGGTCAGTTGGGCTAGCGGCAATTTCGGGCGGACTGCCTGCCGCCGTTGCAGGCGTGGGCGACGCGCTGACGGCATCTGGTGAACCATTTGCGCCCGCAGGTTCAGGGCGGCGCACTTCGGGAATCGGAATGAAGAACAGCAAAGCCGCTGCTGCTGCCAAGCTCGACAGTCCGATCGCAACGGGCGCGGCTCGCTGGGCGATCGGTTCACTGCTTGCCACATATCGCTTTGAGAGCGGCGCTAAGCCAAGCTTGAAATCGGGCAGCGTTTGCGGATCAGCCACAAACTGATCGATCGCTTCGACTAAATCAAAAAGCTGCACCGTGCCCAGATCGATCGCTTGTGCTTGCTGGCCGTCTGTTTGCGGCAAAACAGTGAGGCGATGGTGATTGGCGTCGAGTTTTTGAAGCTGCACGATGCCCTGAGCGATCGGATGCTGAATGCTGCTTAGAAATTCTTGAGCGTATTGCGAGACGCAGGCCGCAAGGTTTTCAAAAAATTCGCGTCCGCCTTGGATGGGCTGTTCGTAGCCGCTGAAGTGACACTCGGCGTTCACCAAAACGGAGAGGAGCGGACGAATTGGATCGAGCGGAACGGCAGGATCGCCGAGTCCTTGCAAAATCAGTTTGCAGTTGGGCAGGCTGTATTGGCGCAGAATCGTCATGCTACTTCTCCATCAAACAAGCTGCTCCAAAGTCGCTGCGAGCCTGCCGTTCCGGTGCAAAATAACAGTTGGCCGAGCAGATCGATCGCCAAATCGTTCAACTGCTCATCTGTGCTGCTGTAAGCCGTCACCAAGGCGCGACGAGGATTCATGCGAGCGCGAAAGTGAGCGCGAAATCGCTCTAGATATTGGCTCAGTAAATAGTGCTGATCGAGCGGCAATTCCTTTTCGCGCAATTGCTGTTCAACCATTAGCAGTTGCCGAATCAAAACCGTGAGGCGGCGAGCGAGGTGACAAGCGATCGTCACCAGCGCTTTTGCTTCAGTGAGGCTGAGTGGGCGGCGCGGATTGAAGCGTTGCCGCCAAGGATTGGTGCTACGCATCCGCCAAAGCGAAACGCGATTGCGAATCACGCTTTTGAGGTCGAGTTCATCCACTGTTGCCAAGATCGCTTCGGAGCCGCCCAAGTCGAGCGCTTCGATCGCCAGCAGCAGCAAATCAATCTGCACCCGTGCCCGACGCGGACACTCGCCATCCGCAATGTCTGGATTCGGCAGCGTTTCAAGAATGAGAGGAATCGGGGCGGGTGGACTTTGTACTTGCATTACCCTAGGGGAAAGATTCAGCAGAATTTTATCAGAACCAGCGATAAACAACGGCAAAGCCGACTCTGCACAGCGGAGCAAGTCGGTTTCACTGAATTCGATGACGATCGATCGCCTTTCAGTGTGCCCGCGCTCCGCCTTGCTGCATCAGTGCCATTGCTTACTTCAAGCAGCCGCGCTCAACTTCCGTAAGCTTACGCTTCAACTTTGACACCGCGCCAAAAAGCAACGTAGCCTTCGATATTTTTCGCTGCATCTTTTGTGGTCGGATAGTACCAGGCGGCATCTTTATTCACCTGTCCATCAACTTCAATGCTGTAGTAGCTTGCTACGCCTTTCCAGGGACAGGTCGTATGCGTATCGCTGGGCTTGAAGTATTCGCTTTTGATGGCATCCGGTGGAAAATACTGATTGCCTTCCACGACCTCAGTGCGATCGCTTTCGGCTAAAACCACTCCGTTCCAAATCGCTTTTGGCATAAAGTTTTTGCTCCTAACCTATCGAGTTCGCGTTTGTCTTCACCAATCGTTTATTCTAACGTTCCTGCTTCTAGTGGCGCGATACCGTTCCGCAAGCTTCGCGATCGAGCAGATGAACGCGATTCGCTCTATCGGACGGTAGATGCTCTACGAACTCTCACACCCTGATGCTCTGAAGTGCGCCCAAACCTGATAGATTTGGACGAGTATTCCCCAAACAAGATTTAGCAAGATGAGAGTCCTAGTAATTGGTGGCGATGGCTATTGCGGTTGGGCAACCGCGCTCTACCTGTCCAATCGTGGCTACGAAGTGGGAATTTTAGATAGCCTGGTGCGCCGCCACTGGGACGCCGAGCTTTGCATCGAAACGCTAACGCCGATCGCCCCGATTCAGCATCGCATTCAGCGCTGGAAAGACCTTACGGGCAAAGAAATCGATCTATTCGTTGGCGATATCAACAACTACAGCTTCCTCAGCAATGCGATGGCTGTCTTCCAGCCAGATAGCGTCGTGCATTTTGGCGAACAGCGATCGGCTCCTTTTTCGATGATCGATCGCGAACACGCCGTCTTGACACAGGTCAACAACGTCGTCGGAACGCTCAACCTGCTTTACGTGATGCGCGAGCAGTTCCCCGACTGCCATCTCGTGAAACTTGGCACGATGGGCGAATACGGAACGCCAAACATTGACATCGAAGAAGGCTACATCACGATCGAACACAACGGGCGCAAAGACACGCTTCCCTATCCGAAGCAGCCCGGATCGTTCTATCACCTCAGCAAAGTTCACGATTCGCACAACATCCATTTCGCCTGTCGGATCTGGGGACTCCGCGCCACCGACCTCAATCAGGGCGTGGTTTACGGCGTGTTGACCGAAGAAACCGGAATGGACGAGTTGCTGATTAACCGTTTGGACTATGACGGCGTGTTCGGAACGGCTCTGAACCGATTCTGTATTCAGGCAGCGATCGATCACCCGCTCACCGTCTACGGATCGGGCGGACAGACTCGCGGCTTTCTCGATATTCGCGACACGGTTCGCTGTGTGGAGTTGGCGATCGCGAATCCTGCCAATGCTGGAGAATTCCGCGTCTTCAACCAGTTCACCGAGATGTTTAGCGTTGGCGATTTGGCGAACATGGTGCAAAAAGCCGGAAGCGCACTGGGCATGAAGGTCGAAATCAACCACCTGGAAAATCCCAGAGTCGAAAAAGAAGAACACTACTTCAACGCCAAGAACACCAACCTGCTCGACTTGGGCTTGCAGCCGCACTACCTGTCTGATTCGCTGCTCGATTCGCTGTTGAACTTCAGCATCAAGTACAAAGGGCGTGTTGACGAAAAGCAAATTCTGCCTCAGGTGAAGTGGAAAGGATAGGTTTTAGGGGTTAAGAATTGAGGGTTTAGGTGTTTGCAAGCACGTGGTGACTAGCCCTCAATTCTTGCTCTATACCTGCTGATATTCCTGCCTTTGTTGTCTCTAACCCCTAAAAACCTAACGCCTCTATGCGGATTGCTCTTTTCACCGAAACTTTTTTGCCGAAAGTTGATGGCATTGTGACGCGCTTGAGTCACACGGTTGACCATTTGCAGCGATCGGGCAATCAGGTCTTGGTGTTTTCGCCGGATGGCGGATTGCGCGAATACAAAGGGGCGAAGATTCATGGCGTTTCGGGATTTCCGCTGCCCTTGTATCCAGAGTTGAAGCTGGCCTTGCCGCGTCCGTCGATCGGTCAGGCGTTGGATGCGTTTCAGCCGGATCTCGTCCATGTCGTCAATCCCGCCGTTCTTGGTCTAGCGGGAATCTACTACAGCAAGCTGCATCGCGTCCCGCTTGTAGCCTCATACCATACACATCTGCCGAAATATCTAGAGCATTACGGCTTGGGAATGCTGGAAGGTGTGTTGTGGGAACTGCTTAAGGCGATGCACAATCAGGCGTTGCTGAATTTGTGTACGTCAACGGCGATGCAGGAAGAGCTAACCAGTCACGGCATTGAGCGCGTCGAACTGTGGCAGCGCGGCGTGGATGTGGAACTGTTTCAGCCGCATCTGGCAAGTCAGGAAATGCGATCGCGCCTCACGCAAGGCAATCCGGACGATCCGCTGCTGCTGTATGTGGGGCGACTGTCGGCGGAAAAGGAAATCGATCGCATCAAGCCTGTCCTCGAAGCGATTCCCAAGGCGAGACTTGCCCTCGTTGGCGATGGTCCCTATCGGCAAGAACTTGAAAAAATCTTTGCCAACACGCCCACAAACTTTGTTGGCTATCTGACCGGAACGGATTTGGCTGCCGCGTTTGCTTCCGCCGATGCGTTCGTCTTCCCCTCGCGCACGGAAACGTTAGGACTCGTCCTGCTCGAAGCGATGGCGGCGGGCTGTCCGGTCATTGCCGCGAATGCAGGTGGAATTCCGGATATCGTCACGGACGGCGTGAATGGCTATCTGTTTGACCCGACTGATGAACGGGGCGCGATCGCCGCGACACAACGGCTATTATCTCAGCCGGAAGCGCGATCGACTTTGCGCCAAAATGCCCGTCAGGAGGCGGAACGCTGGGGCTGGGCGGCGGCGACTCGTCAGCTACAGCGCTACTATCAGTCGGTTTTGGCTCGATCGCTGCCTTCCGCCGCTTAAGCATTTCCAGCAAACCTCAGTTCCTCACCCGCAGTGCGATCGCCTGTGCAATAGTTTGATGAAGCCGCTGAGATTTCCCGTTTTGGGCGGCGCAGGTCGGATATTAGTAGAGATCGACTGAGTTTTTTTGCTAGGAAATCTTCATGAAAGCCAACTCAAAAATTTATGTGGCGGGTCATCAAGGATTGGTGGGAAGTGCGATCGTCAAGGTGTTGCGTCAGCAGGGATACGAAAATCTTGTCCTAAAAACGAGCCGAGAACTCGATTTGCGTAGACAAGCTGAGGTTGAAGATTTTTTTGCAAAAGAACAGCCGGAGTATGTCTTTTTAGCAGCGGCAAAAGTCGGTGGAATTCAAGCAAATAATATCTATCGAGCAGAATTTATCTACGACAATTTAGTAATTGAAACGAACATCATTCACAGCGCTTATCTCAGTCAGGTGAAGAAGCTGCTGTTTTTGGGTTCCTCTTGCATCTATCCGAAATTTTGCCCGCAGCCGATGCGAGAAGAACATCTGCTGACAGGTGAATTGGAGCCGACGAATGAGCCGTATGCGATCGCCAAAATTGCCGGACTCAAGCTCTGTGAAAATTATTCGCGTCAGTATGGGGTCGATTTTATTTCGGCAATGCCAACGAATCTGTATGGCATCAATGACAATTTTGATATTGCCAATTCTCATGTTTTGCCTGCGTTGATTCGCAAGTTTCATGAGGCGAAGCTATCAAACGCTCCGGCTGTGGAAATTTGGGGAACGGGTTCGGCGCTGCGGGAATTTTTGTTTGTGGATGATTTGGCGGATGCGTTGATTTTCTTGATGCAAAATTATCGCGATCGCGACTTTATCAATGTCGGCACAGGCGATGAAGTTTCGATTCGAGAATTAGCGTTGATGATTCAAGCTGTTGTTGGCTATGAAGGTGATTTGCAGTTTGATTCTTCTAAGCCGGATGGAACGCCGCGCAAGCTGTTAGATACCTCGAAGATTAATGCGCTTGGCTGGTATCCAAAAACTTCTTTGAAGAAAGGAATTGAGGTGACGTATGAGTGGTTTCAGCAGAATTATGAAACAGTGAGAGGAAAGTAGGGTCGGATTTTTGGAGGGTGAGGAAGCGATCGCTTTCTGAATTGCTCTTTTGATCCGAGCCAGTGGAGGCTAGGGCCACCCCTCCTCCACACCTCCAACCCCAGCAGGGAGAGTCCTCCCATGCACCCTACGCAAGGGCGTATCTGTGGGTGGTCAATGTAGCGCTTCGCATTGGCTGTGCCGTCCGCGACCCTCGTGTCGCTCGCTTCGTCTCCTGCCCCTGCTCTTTGCTGACACCCGCCAAACCATAGCTTTACAATCCGTAACTTGCTAGTCTGAAGGTTGACCTGCAATCGCCTTCGTTATGATCACCAGTGCGCCCATTACCTCAAATCGTCCGCTGTGGCAGCTTGCTTGGCAGCGGATTCGGCAGCGACCGTTGCAGTATGTGCTGTGCATTTTGGGGATCGCGCTGGGGGTGGCGATGATGGTGTCGATCGATCTCGCCAATGGCTCAGCACAGCGGGCATTTTCGCTTTCCACCGATGCGATTACGGGACGGGCAACGCATCGAATTGTGGCGGTTTCGCCGACGGGTGTGGACGAGTCGGTTTACGCGAAGCTGAAGCGGGAGTTTGATGCGGTTCCGTCTGCGCCGATCGTTGAGGGTTATGCGCGAGTCAGTGAATTGGGCGATCAGCCGTTGCGACTGGTGGGCGTGGATTTGTTTGCCGAAGCTCCGTTTCGCAGCTATTTCGAGGATGTGAACAGTCAGGGCACAGGCTTTGTTCAGTTTTTGACTGAGCCGGATACGATCGTGCTGTCGAAGGAAACAGCGGATCAGTATGGCGTTAGGCTGGGCGATACGCTGCATCTCGATGTGGCGGGACAGGCGCGATCGACGACGCTGGTCGGCATTCTCTCAGTCGCGGATACGTTGAATCGACGGGCATTGACCAGCTTTATGTTTGCCGACATTGCCACTGCTCAGGAGATTTTGGGGCAGGTGGGCTATCTGAGTGAAGTAGATTTAATTGTGCGGCAGGCAGCGGATGTGGAGGCAATTACTGCCCTCTTGCCCGAAGGTGTCAAGCTGGAAACCGCTGAAGCGCAAAAGAACGCTGTTCAGCAAATGACAGCGGCTTTTGAACTCAATCTCACCGCTTTGAGTTTGCTGGCCTTGGTCGTCGGGATGTTTTTGATTTATAACACCGTGACGTTTAGCGTCGTGCAGCGTCGTCCAATTTTTGGAATTTTGCGCTGTTTGGGCGTGACGCAAGGTCAGCTATTTACCTTAATTTTGGGCGAGGCGTTCATCTTCAGCATCATCGGTTCACTGCTGGGCGTTGGGCTGGGAATTGTTCTCGGTCGCAGCATTGTCGGGCTGATTACGCAGACGATCAACGATTTCTACTTTGTGGTGAACGTTAAGCAGGTGACGCTGTCGAACAGCACGATCGCCAAAGGTTTAATCATTGGCATCGCTTCCGCCCTGTTTGCCTCCAGCCTGCCCGCCCTCGAAGCGATGAACACAACGCCCAGCATGACCTTGCAGCGATCGACCCTGGAAAACAAAGTCCTTCAGCTTTTGCCAAAACTGGCGATCGCATGGCTTGCCCTGACCGGAGCGGGAATTTTACTGCTCCGCTGGCAGTCTGCTGGACTGGTGGCCGCGTTTGCCGGACTGTTCGCCGTTTTGCTGGGAGCGGCTTTGCTGACACCCCCGCTAATTGTCAGCGTCATGCGCGGCATCGCCCCGATCGCCGATTCGATCGGTGTGTTGGGACGAATTGCACCGAGAGATATTTTGCGATCGCTCAGCCGCACCTCGGTTGCGGTTGCCGCCCTGATGGTGTCCGTTTCGGTGATCGTCGGCGTGTCGATTATGGTCGGGTCGTTTCGTGGCACGGTCGTTCAGTGG
The DNA here is from genome assembly GCF_014696105.1 of Microcoleus sp. FACHB-1515. Taxonomy (GTDB): domain Bacteria; phylum Cyanobacteriota; class Cyanobacteriia; order Elainellales; family Elainellaceae; genus JAAUTJ01. The sequence continues at coordinate 1,258 of NZ_JACJPO010000074.1, read as the reverse complement.
CTCGATCAGACGTTGCAGGCGGATATTTACGTTTCGCCACCAACGACGACGGCGAATCGTGTTCTAGGAAAAGTGGAGCCTGCGATCGCCCAGTCGCTCCGCAGTTTTCCGGGCATCGCCAAAGCCGTCACCTACAACGATGCCGAAGTGACCGTCCGCGATTTTGACAAGTCCGTGAAGCTGATTTCTGCCGATGGCGATGTCTCACAAGGCAAGCGTCCTTACGGTTGGATTCGCCCGGACTTGGGGTCTGATCCTTGGGATGCGCTCGATCGCGGTGAAGGTGCAATCATCTCGGAAGCGCTGTACCTGCGCGAAGGTGTCAGCGAAATCCCGCAGACTGTAACGTTAGAAACACCCGAAGGCGATCGCACCTTTCCGGTCATTGCCGTCTTCTACGACTACTCATCCGATCGCGGCACAATTATTCTCGACGACAATCTCTATCAGCAATTCTGGCACGACGATCGCATTGCCTCGCTCGGCTTGTTCGTCGCTCCCGGTGTGGATGTCGAGCAAACTGTGCAGGCAATTAAGGAAACGTTCAAAGGTCAACAAAGTCTGTCCGTTCAGTCGAATCGCAGTCTCAGGCAAGGTTCGCTAGAAATTTTCGATCGCACCTTTGCGATCACAAACGCCCTCCGTCTACTTGCCGTCGTCGTTGCCTTCATCGGCGTTCTCAGCACCTTGATGAGCTTGCAGCTTGAGCGCACCCGCGAACTCGGCATTCTTCGCGCTACGGGCATGACCCCGCGCCAACTCGGAACGCTCACCCTGCTGGAAACCGGATTGATGGGCACGATGGCCGGAGTGTTCGCCCTCCCGCTCGGCTTCGCGCTGGCCTGGATCTTAATTTACGTGATCAACGTGCGATCGTTTGGCTGGACGCTGCAAATGGCGATCGAAGGCAAATATTTTTGGCAGGCGTTGCTGGTGGCGATCGTTGCGGCTCTGCTGGCCGGAATCTACCCAGCTTTTCGTCTTGGTCGGATGAATATTTCTGCCGCGATTCGCCAAGAGTAGCTTTAGGGTGTGTTTGAAAACCTTCTGCTCGGATGGATTTCCCGGTGTGGATCCCCCTGAATCCCCCTTTTGAAGGGCAGGGCTGATTCATTGGCAGAAGGAAAATAGACGGTGGACGTCGTGCGCGAGTTGTCGAATGGCAGTGGTGAGTGAGGCAAATCCGTGTTGACGCAGGAGGTTGAGCGCAATTGTCCGCAAGATGGCCGCGTTAACCAGGCCATGACCGTCGCACAAG
>NZ_JACJPO010000073.1 GCF_014696105.1 Microcoleus sp. FACHB-1515 | reverse complement strand
AATACGACCATTCTTCACCGTTTGAGTCGAGGTGCAACTGGGACAAGCAAGCATCATAAAGAGTCCATCGAAATCTGTTGCTAACCTAGCATCATTACTTCTACACGACTACCAAATCTCGAATCCGGCATTTCGTACCAGTTGAGCGACGCGCCAAAGGCTATGCAACTCTGCCGCGCAATGTTTGGAGCACAATTCATCGAGCAGAATTTCTTCGGGCGATTTTTGTGGCTGAGTGTTTGCAAAGATGCCTTTCGTGACGGCTTCTGCAAACTGTTGGATTTCATGCTCGTTCATTTTTGTCTCCTAGAAAAGTCGATTTGTCGGTTTGCCTTGTAACCTGAAAACAGTAAAAGCTGACTCCTGACAGCGAGCAACCATTTCATACAACCTGGTTTTCTCGCAACGGCATCAATCAGAACGTGGCATTCTCGCCGCAGTGAATCGATCGTGTCGCTACTCATGATGCTCTCTCGATGCGAACAGTAACGGGTAAATTTCGCCCGGATTTCTTGATTTTTCGCAGCAGTTTTTGAACATGCCGATGATTCTGGCGATTCAACACAAACAGCACTCGATCGCCAAACTCCAAGCGGGCGCGTTCGAGGTATCGCAACAGATCGTCTGCGCTCATTTGCTGCCAGTTCGGTTGCAACACAAAGGGAGTTTTCATGCCGTTAGTGCCCTCCTCAACACATCGGGCGGAATAAACGCTTGCAGTTCCGCTCGCACCTCCTCAGACTCAGCGCTTCCCCACATCCAGCGCACATCGGCTAGGGACTCTGGAGTAAGCCATTCATCAAGGTTTGGGGAATTAGTACAGCTTGGTTCACCCCCCCTATTCCTACTCAAAATATGAGGGGGTGAACCAGAAATGACGGAATCCCCTAAATCGCGCTGAAGCTTGTCTCGCCTAGCTTTTCGCCGCTCTAGTACCTCGATCGCCGCTTCCCACGTTCCCACATCTAGCGAGTACACCCGCAGCTTTTCGCCCTCATGCCCTGGAACTGCTCTTGACTGCCGAGAGCCGACTTTCACGCCCAACTGCGAGAGAAGCTGGTGAATGATCTGCACGTCGCTCATTCCCGGTGTAATGGTGAAGTGCAGCACCATTTTGATTTCGGCTGCATACTGCCGCGCTTTGGCTGCATACGGCTCGATGTCGTATTTCGTCCACTCGCGATCGACTGTGAGGAAGTCATCTAGCCCTAGCTTGCTGCGAATCGCCTGCCGCACCGCTGCACCGCTGAGATCCCAAGGACAATTCCCGGAATTCCAGCCCGCTTGCTTCTCTAGCCCTCGTGCTGTCCGGTCGATCGCCACGTCCGGGTAAAGCTGAGCTTCCAGGCTGAGCAGTTCAGCGCGTCGTTGCCCGTCCTTGTCTGCGAGAATGTCTGCGAGCGTTAGGCTATCAAGGCAGTAATCATCTTTCAGGCGGAATTTGATAATCGCCAATTCTTCATCAGGCGATCGGGATTCCTTTTTCTCCAGCGCTGCAACCTCGATGTATGTCAGGTCTTCAGCAGCGGCGATTGCTTCAGCGTCAAACTGTCGTAGTTCCTCTTTCGCTGTCCTCAGCAACAGCTTCATCGCTGCATCCGGCTCCGCCTTCTCAATCAAGACGTGATGGCCTTCATGTCTCAGCCGCACCAGCAGGGCATCTCTCAGGGTTAGCATCGAGCGGTTCTGCTCAGCCGCGAAATGACAGTAGAGATTGAGGTGAGCATCGCCCGTCCAGTCGTAAGCCGCGATTGCGCTCTGCGTGGTGTCGGTCAAACTGAGCTTGACGAGGCTGGCCGCTACGCTGGTCTGCTGCTGAAGATGGCTCTTGAGTTCGATCGGATTGGTAGAGCGGCTGGCCTTGCTGAAGTTGGTTCCGCGCTTGGCGCACCAGACGACGCGATCGACGGGTTCGCGAACCCTACCGAGTGCTTGCGTCATGTCTGCATCAGTGGATGAGCCGCCGCTGAAGATACCGTAGACGCGATCGACAATGCCCTGAGCTTCGATGCTGACCCCGGTAGCCAGCGAGGGCGATGCAATCACCACGTCATAGTTTTGGAGTTCAGCGTCAGGCGTTCGGATGAAAGCTTGCTCGATTTCGCCGCCGCTGGTGTCAGAGTTCAGCAGCAGGACGCGCTTACCGGGATACTGCTGCTGAATCAAGCGATTGATGCTGGCACTGGTGCGCTTGCTGTCAGTAGCGACAAACAGCACCTTCCCCGATCGCAAGCTGCCGACATCCGCTAGCAGTTGAGCAATTGCCGCGCTAGAGTCTCGCGATTCGATGAAGCGCACTGAGTAGCCTGCTGCCTGGTAGTCGTTACGAATCAGGAAGACAGGCGCATCGCCGCCGCGAAGCTGTCGCAAGTAATGCAGCGTCGCATTATCGAGGTCAGCATCCGCCACAATCACCCGCCGCGCCGTCCGCACCAGTTCAGCGAACCTTGCCAGCAGCAACGGGCGCATTCCCTCTTTATTGCAGGTGGAACTGGTCAGCAGATGCCGCAGCACTTGCACGACTTCATCAAGAATTAAGTCGCATCCGGCAAACTGGCTGAGGTCGATCGCCAACAGCGCATCAACACAAAAGCCGATTCGTAGCGCGTAGCCAGAGCCGTTGATGAAGCGCCCGTTTACCTTGTCGAGATCGCCGCGATAGTCGAGCTTCAACCGTTCACACAGATTCCGCATCAGCGCGATTCTGTGCCCTGCGGAGAGAACCGATTCGCTCAAGCTGACAGCCGCAGACAGAAGCTTAGTTTTGCCTGTGCCTTTCGCGGCTGCAATGGCGATGATGTCCTCGGATGTGAGGCGATCGACATCGAGCGTAGACAGGTCAGCCCGATTGACTCTAACCGCTGTGGGATAGGTCAAACGATTCTCAAGCCGCCGCCAAATCTGCCAGTGTTCCAGCGACAGCGCGGCAGTGTAGGCAGCGTGAAAGGTATCCGTGCCACACAATCAAATCATCCGCGCCCTTCCCGTCGCGACCGTCCCAAGAAACGATCGCCGCCTCTGCGCCCGCTTGCTTCAGCAGCCGTCCGAAACGGATGAGAGCGGCATTCACCCGCCGCTGTGTTTTGAGTTCCGCATCCTGGTCAAATGCCAGCAAGACCTTTCGCCCTGCACCTGCGAAGCGCTCCACATCAGCAGTCAGGAAACGATCGCCGCCAATATTTCGGTAGCCCCCATTCACCCCATACAGAGCAATCGCGACATAGCCCAGACTCAGCAGAGCCAGCGCTTTTTTGCCGCCCTCGGTGAAGACGATCGGGATTTCAGGATGAGCGGTAAGCCAGTTCCAGAATGAGCCATCGAGCGGCACTTCAACCCCGTGACGATCGCTGATTCGTTGCCGAATTGCAGTAGGAATCTCAGGCAGGAACGATCGTGAACCGCCGCCTACGGGTGCTTCATACTTGCGATCTTTGCCCTTGCCATCTTTGAGCGGAGTGCTGAGCTTCGCTTGCCAGCAGGAGCCGTCTTCATTCAGCAGCAAGGCAGCATAGAGCGTCGGTCGCGCCTGATTTCCGAATCGCGTGTATCGCCAGTTCAGCGCGTCGTGAATCGGGCTGACAACATCGCCACCTGGTAGCATCTCGACATCCGCAACAATGCGAACCGTAGCAGCAAATAGGTCAGCGTCGATCGCGCTCTTGACGGTGAATTCTCGCTCAATCCTGTTGGCAAAATCTGAGAGCGTCAAGCGGTTGTGAACCAAGAGAGACGGCTTCATTTCGCGCTCCCCTCTTGACTTGCAAGCCAGCGATCGACCTTCAGCGATGCCTCGCGACTCCAGGGTTGATTCAGTAGCGACTCAACTTCAGATTGCGATACAATGGACTCAAGTTGAGATTCAATTCTTACAGAAACACTCGCGACGAATTCGCAAACAGTGCATACAATCTTTATTGGCATGGCTGAATCCGCCCTCGAAAGAGGGAAGGGCTAGTGCCCTGACAAGGCTTCTTCAAAGTTTGGCGACCTAGAAAGCCTTGTCAGAACTGAACAAATAACATCAAATCCCCAGTGTTGTAGTCCGTAACTACGCTGCTGGGGATTCTCCGTTTTGGGAGATTTGCTTGTCTAGGAACTCCAACCAAGCTTGACGAAGCAGTGCGCCACGAGGCTGATTCAACCGCTCAGCTAGTGCATCGGTTTTCTGTAAGTCAGCGTCAGTAAGTTTGACGTTGACAACGTTGCGAAGTCCTTTTCTTGGCATGGTTTTGATCTCCTTGAAAAACATCCTAGCGTAAGTCAAAAGAACCGGGAACCTGCTGACAGATTTTCCTTAGCTTTTAGCTAAAACTCGCTACGCTTCTTGATTTTCTCGCTACGCTTTTAACAGCAACTTGCAGCTTTCTTGTAAGTTGCAAAGCAAAATTGAATTCGCACTTTCGCGTAAGCTTGAGTTGATGACACTGAAATCATCGCGGCGATCGTTCCCTTGAGCGGTCGCTTTTTTGTTTGAATTTGACTACACAAATTCAACTCACGCTTAAGCGTAAGCTTCAAATTCACATGATTTAGAGCAAGCCTTTTTCTTCGGCTTCAGCAACAGCTTGTTTGATCAGACGTTCAAGAATTTTGCTGACAGTTCGATCCTCTACCTCTGCCAGCTTCTCAAGCTTTTCCTTCAGTTCATGAGGGATGTAGGCTGCGACCCGCGCCTTATCGGTCGGCATTTGAACGTCAAACAATGTATTTCCCCTCCATTTTTCTTTACTTGGTACAAGTCTACCTTAAGTAGACAAAAGTAATCTACCTTGTGCTACTATTACGTTCATGCAGCGAACAGGGAACGGACGAAGCAAGGACACACGCCGATCGCAGCTACGATCGCCCTTCCGCCCGCTTCCAAAGCGCTCAAGCCTAGACAGAGCAAAGCATTTACCCACTTCGACAGGAGAAATCAGCGGATGATTCTTGCAGACTCGCTATCCTTAACGCGGATTGCTAGCGAACAGATTGAGAACAGTCCCCTAATCCGCCCCGTTGTCTGCTTCGATGGTGGCAATCGATCGATTCAATGGCGCGACCCTGCTGGCAATATTCGCCAGATTCCCAGCTATTTGAAGCCGATCGATCCCACTTGGGAGGAAGTTGAACCGGACGCAAACAGCATCGTGATTGAGTTTGAAGGTGAGACGTTTGCGATCGGGCAAGTCGCGAAAGATATGGGAGGCTTGCCCACATTTCAGGGTGACAAAATCGAACTTGCCCGCCGTTTGGTGCTGGCTGCACTGGAGCCGAACCCCGGCAACGATGCCCTGAGAATCGAGCGCTTGCTGATTGCTCTGCCCAATAGCCGCAATGCTTCTACCGCGCTGCTCAAAGGTATTGAGGGCACATACGAATACACGCGGAACGGACAAGCGATCGTCGCGACCGTCCGCAAAGTTGAGCCGATTGACGAAACCAAAGCCGCCTATGCCCACGCCATGCAGCACGGTCTATTCCTCAGTCGGAAGCAGGTAAATGGCATTCTCGATCTGGGTGGCGGCACGTCGATCGCCCGCCTCTACTCGGTTTCAGGCTCGCTGATGCGCGAAGCTGACATCGTTTTACCAGGAACGTTCGACCTAGCCCGCCGCATCGCCGCCCGCATTGCTCGCGACCTTCCCAGCAGTCCCGACCTGAGCTTAATCATGGACGGCATTGAAGCGGGCGATCACCAATTGGGAACAACCGGATACAGCTTTGCACCTGCGTTTGAATCTGCCCGTGCTGAATGGCTGGCTGATATCCGCGCCGAGATCAAAACGCGGTGGGGACAGTGGTTATCAAATCTGGGTGAAGTTCTTATCATTGGCGGTTCCGCGCCGATCGCCGCTCCGCTGTCGGAAGTGACAAAAGGACGCTTCAAAATCGCCCCTAACCCGCAAACGATTTCGATCGTGGGGATGGCCGCGCTATGACGATTAGCCGCATTGTTTTGGATGCCGATACCCGATCGACGGTTGACGCGATTCAGGAGAAGACGCGATCGACTTCCCCTAGCGCTGCAATCGCGCTGATGGTCAGCCGCTACGGACGGCATCTACTCGAAACGTGGGAAGTTTGCCCCGCTCGATGCCCGGAGCCGCCGCCAGAGCGATATCTACCATCTGCCGCAGATTCACCCGTTCCCGCAGCCGCGCCCACGCCGCAGAGTGCATCTACCGATTTCAGTTTCAGCGAATCGATCGAACTGTAAAGCCAGCCCCTCACCGACCAAAGCTTGAGGCTGGCTAGTGTCCCGCTAAACCGTAAATTCAGGAGACTCTTTCATCATGGCTCAACCCGTTTCCTATTTCATTGAAACGCCCGCAATCAACGCGCTTACACAGCGCTGCGGTGTTTTCTTGGAACGTTTAACCGCTCAACAGAAAATGCTGGTAGTTGGCTCGATCGCGGATCACATGGCATCTGCACACGCAACCTATCCGGCGCAAAGCTCGATCGAGTCAGTTGACCCCGACAACCTGTTACAGCAATCCTAAATAGGAGATGAACAGTAGCCGTACATAAATGCTTTGGCAAAAGCAAAGGTTTGACAATGTGTGACTAATTGAAACAGAAACTTGACCGACCCAAATCTT
>NZ_JACJPO010000072.1 GCF_014696105.1 Microcoleus sp. FACHB-1515 | reverse complement strand
GAACCGAGCGAACCTGGGGATGGAAGTGATGCACGAGCGCAATGCTCACAACTTCCCGCTTGACCTGGCCGCAGTGCAAGCGCCCGACATCAACGGCTAGTTCTCGACTTGAGCTGATTCCAGCTTCGATCGATTAGCAGAACTAGCGCCCTCACCGGGGCGCTAGTTTTTTGCATTGGCGCGATCGCCTTAGCAATGCTCCAACATTCTATTGCTCAAATTGCCGCTCAGGTTTCTTCCGGTTGATCATGCAGCAGTGGGAAGTGCGATAAGATCGAGGGCTGCAAGCAAACAATTCGACAAGATGGGCAGCACATTCGGGCATTTATTTCGAGTCACGACGTTTGGTGAATCGCATGGGGGCGGTGTTGGTGTTGTGATTGACGGCTGTCCGCCCCGTCTTGAAATTTCTACCGAAGAAATTCAGGTTGAACTCGATCGCCGTCGTCCCGGTCAAAGCAAGATTACGACGCCGCGCAAGGAAGCCGATCGCTGCGAAATCCTCTCTGGCGTCTTTGAGGGCAAAACAACCGGGACGCCGATCGCCATTTTGGTGCGGAACCAGGATGCGCGATCGCAAGATTATGACGACGTGGCGCTAAAGTATCGGCCATCTCACGCTGATGCGACTTATGACGCTAAGTACGGCATTCGCAACTGGCAGGGCGGCGGACGATCTTCGGCACGCGAAACGATCGGGCGAGTCGCGGCAGGTGCGATCGCCAAAAAGATTCTGCGTCAGGCTGCCAATGTCGAGATCATCGGCTACGTGCAGCGGATCAAAGACCTTGAAGGCGTCGTGGATGCGAGTACCGTAACGCTGGAGCAGGTCGAGAGCAACATTGTCCGCTGTCCGGATGCTGAACGGGCGGAGCAGATGATCGAACTGATTGAGCAAATTGGGCGATCGGGCGATTCGATCGGTGGGGTTGTTGAGTGCGTAGCGCGGCACGTTCCCAAAGGACTGGGTGAACCTGTATTTGACAAGCTCGAAGCTGACCTTGCCAAAGCGGTGATGTCACTGCCAGCTAGCAAAGGGTTTGAAATTGGGTCGGGATTTGCCGGGACGCTGTTGACGGGAATCGAGCATAATGACGAATTTTATGTGGATGAGCAGGGTGAAACTCGAACCGTGACTAATCGATCGGGTGGCATTCAAGGCGGCATCTCAAACGGTGAAAATATTGTGCTGCGCGTTGCCTTCAAGCCCACAGCTACCATTCGCAAAGAGCAGCGCACCGTCACCAAAGACGGTGAGGAAACGCTGCTTGCGGCCAAAGGCCGACACGACCCTTGTGTCTTGCCCAGAGCCGTGCCAATGGTTGAGGCGATGGTGGCACTTGTCCTGTGCGATCACTTGCTGAGGCAGCAGGGACAGTGCAGCTTATGGTAAGCAACAGCCTGTGGCGAGCTAATCGACTTTTGCAGGCGGTAGAATGCCAAGCTTGCTGAGGCCAGCATCGATCGACTGCAACAGTTCTACATCCGCGATCGGTAGTTCTGAGGCATAGCGCAAAAAGGCAAAGGCCGATCGAAACTGCTGCGGGTCAGCAGCGATCGGCGCGTCAAAGTGCGCCGGAATCACACGCTGAAAATTCCATTGGCAGACGCGATCGACCCAGGCCAGCGTTTCGGTTGGTGCGCGATTAAGAATGAGCGTTCGCAAAATTGGCGCAACCAAGAGGCGACCCTGATTGCGTAGTTGATTGAATGTGTCAAGCCAGTTCGGTTTCCAGCGGAAGGGAAACCAGCCAAAGTAGGCACGGCGCGATCGATCTGCCGCCTGAGCCGCATTGCGAATAGATTGACCAAACGGCACAACTTCCAGAGCGCTCGGCGCAAAGTAAAACGCAAACAGACAAATTCGCTCCCATCCTTTGCGGCGATTCGAGGAAGTGTCGATCGTCTGCTCGGATTCGTCCTCTTTGGCGTAGAACAAGAGCGGAAACGGATCAAGCTGCACGACAGCAGGCGGGTCAGCCGGAATCGAAAGAACTGTGTCTGTCACCAGCAGCGTGCGCGATCGCTTGTGGAAAAACGCGACTTCCTCAAACTGACCTAAACCAAGCTTGATTGGGCCAAGAATGGCATAGTCGAATTCATCTGCGAACGGTGCGATCGCACTGTCGAGCGGTAAAACCTGCGTGCGCTTTGCCGGAAAGCCCAGCCAGCTTAAAGGCAAATTGACGGGAAAGCTCCACTGCGTCGGCGCAACAAACACCTGAGCCGCTTGAAACTGTCGCGCAAACGGGCCAACAAACACTTTATGTTCCAGACCCGAAGCGGTCGGCAGGATGATGTAGCGCACGTCGCCATGCAGGGCAACCAGTTCGCGCACCAGCCGCAGACATTCGGCTGTCGGGGCGATCGGTGCATACACGAGCAAGCCGCCTGCCGCCAATTTCACGATCGTCATCCGAATCGGCACGACGATGTAGAGAAATCCTTGAATCTGCTCAAACACCCAAATTGAATCGGGCACAATTTCGCGACAAAGGGTTTGTCGCTGGCCGTAAGGGTAAAGCGGCACCAGCGGCCAAAACCGCCAAGCCCACTCGTTTTGACGGCGATTCACTGTCTGCTGCCCTGTCATGCTGCTCGATCGAAAAACCTTGGATCTTCCAATTTAGCGCGAAACAGAAGGACGATCGCATCTGCGCCTGCCAGCTATCTCAGCAGATTTGCGCGGAGGACATCATTTCAATTTGTATTTCTACGATTTGCTTTCACGAAAACTTCACAGCCAACGCGATCGCTAAACCGTATCTTCACGGTGCACATAGCACAGCGATCGATAATCAAAAGTATTCAAAATATCAATTTTTAGGAAATTGCAATGACACAGCTTACTGGCAATCTTCAAGGAACCAACCAAGCCGACCAATTCTTGGGCAGTGTTTCGGCCAGCAGTTCCTCCGGAAACCTTTTGACAGCAGGCGTTTTGGATGCTTCGATCGAGACGTTTGCAGGCGATGATCAAGTCGAAGGAGAAGCGATCGTCGCCTTCCTATCCTCACCTGACACCAGTTCCCTCGATTTGCGGATTCAAGCCGATGGTATTTTGTCTTCCAAAATCCTTACGGGTGAGGGTGCAGATGTTGTATCTGCCGCAGGAACGGTAACTGTTTTCAGAACTCTACTTCGTTCACAAGTGCAAGCCTACGGCATCTCGTCCTCCACCGTCCTTACGGGTGAGGGTGCAGACGTTGTATCTGCCGCAGGAACCATCACTCTCAACCTGGTGAGCCTTGAAACTACCCCTACAGCTTTTGGATTAGCGAACAGTATGGTTGACCTGGGGCAGGGTGATGACTACATTGCGGCCTCTGGTGAATTGACTGCCCCTCTTGAATTTAGAAGTGCTGCTAGAGCATATGGTGTTTTTCAATCCGCAATGTTGGGAGGCGGCGGCAAGGATACGATCGCGATCAACGCGACCAGTTCGCTCTCTGCCAACGCTTCTTCAAGTCCAGGGGACGGCTTAGCCTATGGCATCGCGAGTAGTGCAGTGGACGGTGGCGACGAAGATGATGCGATCACAATTTTTGCCAAAAGCATTAGCTTTGGGGGAAACAGCAGCAGCTATGGTGTCTTTCAAGCAAGCGTGACGGGCGGCGGCGGCAACGATGCGATCGCAATTTCCAGCCTGAGCAGTGGTAGCTTCAGCAACAGCTTTGACAGTTCAAAGGAATTCACCTCTACTAGCTACGGTCTGTTTCAATCGCTGGTAGCGAGTGGCGATGGCGATGATGCGCTTGCGATCGAAGCTGTCAGTTCACTAGGAGAAAGCTTTTCCCAGAAAGACACTATCCTTGCCTACGGTGTTGCGAGCAGCACGGTGGACAGCGGCGATGGAAACGATGAAATTCAAGTTTCCGCCAGTACCAGCACTGAGTTAGATAGCCGTAACGACAGCAGCAGCTATGGTGTCTTTCAAGCGAGGGTGACGGGTGGCAGGGGCAACGATGCGATCGCGGTCAACAGTGTTAATTTGTCGCCCGCATCCATCAGCTCTTCAGGTCGGCCTGACACGGATGCTCTTGCCTACGGCGTTGCGAGCAGCACGATGGACGGCGGCGATGGAAACGATGAAATTACTGCCTCTGGCAGCAGCACTGCAAGAGGCGCGAAGAGCATCGGCTATGGTGTCTTTGCAGCATCGGTGCTGGGCGGCAGCGGCAATGATGTGATTACCGTGAGTGGGTCGGGCAACGGTGTCAACAGTGGAGGATTTAGCGGAGGATTCGGCTCAGGCGTAGGCTACGGCGTTGCAAATGGCTCAGTTGATGGCGGCAGCGGCAATGACACGATCGCGATTACGGGCACGGGCAGCGGCAGCGGTGCTGGTGGTGGCACTGCTTCAAACAGCAGGGGACAGGGTGTCTATCAAGCGGCCATAACGGGCGGCAGCGGCAATGATGTCATGACCATCACAGGCATTGGAACGGAAGGACAACAGTTTGACACGAATGCAGGCTATGGCGTTTTGGAAGGTTCAGTCGATGGGGGTGAGGGTGACGACCAAATTACGATCGCAGGACAAGGCATCACAACCGGAAACTTGTTCGATCGCTTTGCCTTTGTAGGCAGTGCCTTAAGCTATGGCATCTCGAATGGCTTACTTCTCGGCGGCGCAGGAAATGACACGATCGCCGTTAGCGCTTTTAGTCGTGGTGTCCAAACCTTTATTCCACCGACAAGCTACGGTCTGTCTAACGCACGAATAGAGGGTGGTGCGGGTGACGACAGCATCAGCATCAACAGCCATAGCGAGGGCTTCGGTAGTACTACCAGCTATGGAATGTTTGAATCCTCTGTGGCGGGCGGCAGTGGCAATGACATTATCAGCGTTTCCAGTACAGCTTCCACCAGTTCTTTTGCTGTTGGATATCCGGGTGAAATCACAAGCTATGCGGTTTTTCGATCGAGCATTGATGGTGGAGAGGGTGACGATAGTATTTCCACAGATGCTATCCAAGATTCACTGATTACTGGAGGTAGCGGCAACGACTTCTTTAACACAGGCTCGGGTAGCGGCACGATTGATGGTGGCACAGGCATCGATCGCATCAAGCTCGACTTCTTCGACGCCACCACGATGACCCTGCTGATGAGCAACGGTGCGATCGAAATTACTCGCCGCAGCATTGGCAGCTTGAGCGCAGCGAACGCTTGGACGCAAAAGATTTTCAACGTGGAGCAGTTCACGATTGGGGCGCAAACCTACAGCAGCACTCAGCTTGTGGAGCAGTTCGCGATCGCTTAAGTACCCGTTGCTAAAACTTTGAAAGGGGTAGGTTGCTCCCCCCTGCTTCGATCGAAGCGGGGAGCTACTTTTTGCAGGAGTTACACAGATTCATGGGACAAAGCGCGTAAAGATTTGAAAATGTCCTGAAAATGTGATAATTACATAGCCTGATGCGGTATAACCGCTATCAGCAGCGCTATTGCTTGTGAACAACTCTACATTTAGTTTGTATCACTGGTGATTGTCGTAGGCGATCGATTCGCCTGGTGTTGTGGAGGAGTGTGACAGGATGACGATATCGTATCAACCGAGTGTGCGGGCACTGGCGCAGGCAGGAGACCTCAAAGCGATTGCCTATTGGCTCAACGGTTTTTTAGCACCGCAGGGAATTCAGGTGCGCGTCGGGCGATCGCGAGTGGGACTGCATTTGCTGATTGAATTTCAGCGACAGCCCAATCGCGATCGACTGGTGCGATTCGTCTGCAATCGGCTTTGTCAGTTGCGATCGAATTTAATTGGCAAGGTTTGCATTGCCGCGCGACCCGTCGGCAGTCGCAAAATCATTTGGTCACAGTCAGTACGACTCGCAGCGCGACCGCGAAGCGCTCCCGGAACGGTATCGCGCCAGATCAAACCGCCCACCCTGCAACCCGCTCCATCGGCAACAACAAGTGCGATCGTGCTGCGTCAAACTCCAAGCTTCACCATCGCCCAGCGCAATCGACGGCGACGCGCGATCGTTTTGGGCAGTTCGGCAGCCGCCGCATTCGTGGTGGGTGGCGGCTTTGAACTGATGCAGCACTATTCCGCTTCAACCACTGGACGAAACGGTGCGCGATCGGAAACCGTTACCACCGCAGATGATCGCGTCACCGTCACCGAGCACACGGCTCAAAATCCGCTCGACCCTACAGTGACTTTGACCTTCAGCAGCGATTTAATTGCGCCTCGTGCGGAAGCGTCGGCTTTTAGCAACATGCGATCGGATATTGCGCTGGCAAACCTGGACGCGCCAAACGAGTCGGCCACCGTTGCGCCGCTGAGTGTCGAGCATGTCGATCTGGTAAATTTGGCAAGCGATCGACTCAAGGGCAGAGCGATCGAGCAAACAATTGATCAGTTGAATGAAGCAGGAATCGGATCGATCGGGGCGGGACGCAATCGGCGCGAAGCACGCCGCCCACAAATTCTTGAAGTCAAAGGCCAGCGGATTGCCTATCTGGGCTATTCCGATTCGGATCTTCAGGTGGCAGGAAGCTGGAATGCCGGATTGAATCCGGCGATCGATCGGCGTATTCGCGAAGACATTCAGGCGATTCGTCCGCAGGTGGATTGGGTCGTGGTCAACTACTGCTGGAACCAGGATTTAGCGGAATATCCAGACGACAATCAGGTGAAGCTGGCACGATTTGCGATCGATGAAGGTGCGGATCTGGTTGTCGGGCATCATCCCAACGTGCTGCAAGGCGCAGAAATTTATAAAGGTCGAGCGATCGCCTATTCGATCGGCAATTTTGTGTTTGCCGACAGTCAAACCAATTCTGAAACCGACTACGACACTGCTGTCTTGAAAGTGTCGCTGCGCGAGTCGAACAGCAGCGCAACCAAGCAGATGCGCGTCGAATTTGTGCCAATTCAGGTGCGGCAGTCGCAGCCCGCGATCGCAGTGGGTGAAAATGCCCGTCGAATTACGCAATACATGCGGCAGGCGTCCGGCCTGTTTGAAAAGCCGCTTCAGTCGCCGACCATTTTGGATTTGCGATCGGCGGATGCCCCTACGAGTGTTCCACAGCCCTCCGGCTACGAGCCACCAGCGATCGAGTCACCTGCGATCGAACTGTCTCCAGCAAATCCGGTTCCGACTGCACCAGTGATCGAGTCACCCGATGCACCTGCTTCACCCAGCGATTCGTTTATTGCCCCTCCCGATGCACCAGCGGCTCAGCCCAATTCCTTCACGCCCGACCCGCTGCCTTCAACTCGCACGCGAGAAATTCGCCAAGACCAGGTAAAGCCCCCCGCCGCGCAAACGGCAGACGATCGCCATCTCGCGCCGCCCTCGGCGGAACCAACTCGCTATCAAGCTCCGGCAGAATCGATCGAGCCTGCACCTGCGGCCTCTCCAAAACCCATTCCGATCGAGGTGACGATCGATTCGGTGGCAAGCTTGCCCGATGCGCCTAAGCCTGCGATCGAATCGCCCAAGCCGATTGAGGCGGCACTCGCGGAAGCTGCACCTACCACCGAAATTGCGCCTGCGCCTCAACCTGCGACTGCTTCCGAAGAATCTGCTGAACCGGAAGCAAACTGAGGTAGTGTAGTCGCTAGCGGATGCGGAAATGGGAGGGCAATGTGTTTGCGATCGCAGTGGAACAGCAGCAGTACAAAACCTACATTCTCTCAGACCAGCTTGCCCAAGCTAGACTGACCGTTGTGCCCGAACGCGGCGGCATCGTCACGGGCTGGCAGCTACGTGGACAAGAAATGCTGTATCTCGATCGCGATCGGTTCGCCAATCCAGAATTAAGCATTCGCGGCGGCGTTCCCATTCTGTTTCCGATCTGTGGCAACCTGCCCGACAATCGCTACAGCTACAGCGGCCAAACCTACATGCTCAAGCAGCACGGCTTCGCTCGCGATCTGCCCTGGCAGGTGATCGATCGGATCACGCACGATCGCGTCGGCATCACGCTCGCGCTGGAAAGCAACGCTCAAACGCGCAGCGTCTACCCGTTTGATTTTGAGCTACAAATTAGCTACTTCTTGCAGGGCAACGCGCTCGAAATTCACCACTCGATCGCCAATCGTTCACTGGAGCCAATGCCGTTTTCGATCGGGCTGCATCCCTATTTTCTCGTTCACAACAAGTCATCGCTTCAGTTCGACATTCCCGCCAGCCAGTATCAAAACCAAATTGAGCAAACGATTCACGACTTCAGCGGCCAGTTTGACTTTGAGCAAGACGAAATTGACGTGGCGTTTCGATCGCTCTCTCGCTTTGATGCATCTGCCACCGACCTCGATCGCCGCCTGCGCCTCAAAGTCGAATTTGATCCGGCCTTTTCGACTCTCGTTTTTTGGACGGTCAAAGGTAAAGATTACTACTGCCTGGAACCCTGGACAGCTCCGCGAAATAGCTTGAATACGGGCGATCGCCTCCTCTGGCTCGATCCTGGTGCGAGCCTCGAACTGCCCGTCCGCGTCATTGCGACCTTCCTGTAGTGTCGGGTGTCGATCGCTGAAATTTACGGCACACAAGCGCAAAACCCGTGCTATTGTAGATAAGGCGCAAACAGCGCGGGTCGCTAGCTCAGCGGTAGAGCACTCGGCTTTTAACCGATTGGTCCTGGGTTCGAATCCCAGGCGACCCATTTTTTCAAGATTTGCGCTACTGCGGGTCGTTAGCTCAATGGTAGAGCAGTTGACTCTTAATCAATTGGTTGTAGGTTCGAGTCCTACACGACCCATCTTTCGCATGGCAAAAACAACCCTGAAACCGAGGCGCGGCCTTTTGAGGCCGAACACCGATCGAAAGTTGCTGCAATCAGTCAGAAAATCGAGTGTGTGGATGTGTTTGCCAAGTTGCTTGCTGGTGAACCACTGACGATCGTGTAAATTTTCAGAGGCAGGCGGCTGTTCACCTCCTGCGCTCTGCCGTCTGCCCTTTCCCTTCTCCCCTTAGCTGATGCGGACGACCCTGCACAATTTCGTAGAGCTGCTGATTTTTTTGGCGGAGGCGATCGATATCTTGCCTGGAGATTCGACCGACATAGTTTGCTTTGATTTCTTCTAACAGTTCAGTCAGCAAAATTTCAATCTCGGTCAGCGTTTTCTTTTGCCGCAGTTCTGCCTTAAAAGTGTCGCCTAGCTTTGTGACAAGCTGATGCAATCGCTGTTGACCTTCCTCGTCATTGAGCGTATCTTTGGCGGCACTGGAGGCCAGCGCGTAGAGTTGTGAAACAAGCTGTTGGGCAAGCTGAACTGGCAGATTTCCCAAACCGGGAACGCTGCGGAGGCTCATGTAGATTGGATTTTGCTGAAGGGCGCGATCGACACTGTGATTAATTAACGCTTCAACTTCTGGCCGCACTTTTGGCATGACATCTTGCACTGTCAGCGCGAATAAACGTCGCGTGATGACTTCAACTTCGTTAACATTATTGATGTCAATATACTGCGGCTGCGGCTGCAATAACCAGCGCGACACTGCGCCTTCTCGAATTAGATCTTGCAGTTCACCAATCAATCTTAAAAATACCGTTTCGGTGATTTCAGCGGCTAGATGCGTGACCAGGCCGCGCACGATCCGAATCCGAATGGGTTCAAGATTAATTAGATGAGCATGTTGCAGTCGAATCGTGACCGGAATAATTCGTAGCCAGCGCAAAAACGGCAGCAGCAGCAGCACATCATACCAGCGCCACAGCATCGTATCAAACCAAGTTGTGCGACGATGGCGGCGGCTCAGCACATAGGTTCGCATCAAAAATTCGATCGCAAATAAAGCAATAAACGGCGCATCAATTCGCCAGAATCGATCGATAAACTGGCCGTTCTCACCAATATTTCGATAGTAGTTGGTTTCAATCAGCGGGCGGATTTCGCGATCGAAAAATTCAAGCTCTTGCACTCCATTCCGGCTTAAATAATTCGCACTCCAAAACGTATCAAAAGCAGCGCGAGAAGAATCAATTCGCTCTCCAGTTTGCTGCGAAACACGATCGCGCATTCGATTTTTAATTCGCTCTAATGTGCCGCTTTTATTGGCAACCTGAAACGGATTTTCATCGATGATTTGCTCGCTGCGTGAGCGTAAATCTGCAAGCAGTCGATCGGCCTGCGGCGATTGCAATCCAGCTTGTTCCAACTGATCGACTGCATCCAAATAGGCTTCCGTGTCACGATGCGGTTCAATCCCTTTAAATTGCTCGCCATACCAAATGGTCAAAGCAGGAAGATGACGTAGATAAAAATCTCGCCAGGGAATATAGCTTAGATCAAAAGCAACTAGCAATAAGTTAATGGAAGCGACGATCGCCATCGATCGCTCCAGCCACAAGCCTCGATGAGGCTGAATTCTTTGTTGCTGCATCCGCTTGAGCATAGCCGTTCATCTCCTAACCGCTTTTTCATCCTAGAGTTAGAGCGTTCGAGTCGGCGCGATCGCCAAGATAGAATATATGAAGAACACTTAACAATTTGTGATATGCAAACGGCAACTGCTGCGGCAACTGGCGCTTACTGGGAGTGGCGCGGCCAAAAAATTTACTACGTGAAAGCAGGTGATAATCAAAGCAATCCGCCGCTGCTGCTGATTCACGGCTTTGGCGCATCGACGGATCACTGGCGCAAAAACATTCTTCCCTTGAGTCGTGAATTTGAAGTTTGGGCGATCGATCTGTTGGGCTTTGGGCGATCGAGCAAGCCGGATCTCGAATACGGCGGCGATCTGTGGCGCGACCAGCTTTATGACTTCATTCAAACGATGATTCAGCGTCCGACTGTGCTGGCGGGCAATTCGCTCGGCGGCTATTCAGCCTTGTGCGTGGCGGCACAGCGACCCGAAGCCGTCGAGGGGTTGGTGCTGCTCAACAGTGCGGGGCCATTTACCGACCTGAAAGTCGAATCTCGCCCTGATCCGGCGCGATCGACCTTTGCAAAATTCGCGCAGTCGCTTTTGCTGCAACCGCTTCCAAGCTGGCTGCTGTTTCAGTGGGTGCGACAAAAATGGCTGATTCGCAGAACGCTCGAAAGTGTCTACCTTGACCAAACCGCCGTCACCGATGAACTGGTTGAGGAAATCTATCGGCCTTCGTGCGATCCTGGTGCACCAACGGTTTTCGCCAATGTGTTCAAGTCGCCGCAAGGGGAAAAAATCGATGCGCTGCTGGAGCGAATGCGCTGCCCGCTGCTGCTGCTGTGGGGCGAAGGCGACCCCTGGATGAATGCGCGATCGCGTGCCGAACAGTTTCGCCAGCACTACCCGCAGTTGCAGGAACACTTCTTGCAGGCGGGTCACTGCCCTCACGATGAAGTACCCGATCAGGTGAATTCCCTGCTGCGCGAATGGGTGCTGAATCTCGATCGCGCTCCCAGCCGAGAAGCCTAATTTCGATTGTTTACTCAGCGAGTAAACAGATCAACAGAAAGCCATAAAACCCAGGGCGATTTGCTCTGGGTTTTATGATTGGCTTGGAATTTAGGAGAACAATTGAACCTAAAAAAATAGAGGTTGAACAGCTAAATCCTTGAGCGTAATCGTGAAACTCCGCTGTTCTTCGGTGGCAAGGAAAGAGACGATCGCCTCACAAGCCACTGCAACGGTTAACATCACTAAATTTCGCGCCAGCGGATAATCACAAACGTCATCATTGGCATCTGAAGGAACCTGATAAACCTCATTCCAAATCACTTCTGCATAGTCAGCAGCCAGCCCCGCATGAAGACAAGGAATTCCAGTTCGCTCGGCGTAATTCTTAACTACCTGCCGCGAAATGCTGTTGTCAAAAACATCCACAATCAGACGGCTATGCTTGAGCAGTTGAACCGCATTTGTTACAGATAATTCTTTGGTTTCCGTTTCGATCGATGTGCCGATCGCCCGATACAAATTGTTTGCCAAAATCTTTGCCTTGAACGCTCCCACATCTGATCGATAGTAGGGCTGAGTCGAAAGATTTCGTTCTTCAATGCGATCGCGATCGATCACTTTTAGCTTGCCAAAACCTGCACGAGCAAGATTTTCAGCTAAGTTTGCACCCAACGCTCCCGCCCCGCAAATCGTCACAGAATGATCCTTCAGCTTTGCCATCACCGCATCCGTCCGGTAAAGCTGTTCGTGAAAGAAAATGCTCATTTCATCACTCCCGATATTCCATCACGCCAACCAACGATTGCAGATCGAAATCGCGATCGCGTCCACTCAAACAAATTCCTGAACTGACAACCGTTAAATCAGTTTTAGCGATCGCGCTCGTATGCCGAGTTCCGTCTGCGGTCGTCCAGTCAACTGTCCAATAGTCGCCGCGATCGTGAAACTGCTGAAGTTCGCCGCCGCCGAGTTTCAAAGCTTGATTTAACCGCTTTTGATCGCGCTGCGGCTGAGAAAAACCCTCGGTTCGATCGGCCACAAGCTGATAGAGCGATCGCATTTCTGGTATCAGTCCCTTGAAGCGTAATTCCTCAACTGAAATTTGCTGCTTCAAAGCCAATTGCAACGTTTCAGCAATCGCAGGATCGGCGCGGCGATCGACTTCCTCAAACCAGCAAGAATTACCGTTCCACCGAGCGATAATTTGCTCAAACGCAACGCCTTCCGTCACCAAATGCACCGCAACAGGTTTGACAGTTTTGAAGCGCTGTCGCATATCTGCTTCATTCACCGGATACGCCAGCCAAGTTTGATGCTGCAAGCGACTGGCGAGGCGCAAACGGGCGATCGAAAACTGCTGCAAATAGGCGACAATTTGTGGCAAATTAGCTGTTTCAATCAGCGTTGCTTGCTGTTCGTTCACAGGCTGAAAAATGCCCCAGCCTTCAAATTTTTGCTTTAACGTGAAGGTGTAAACCATGCCTGAAACTTTTGTGCGAACTTGTCCACCTTTAACGCAAGGTGCAAGAAATTGAGTCGATCGCAGTTGCGCTTCTGCATCAGCTATCTCGGTTAAGAGCTTGCGAATGTCGGTCATAATGTCTTCCTGCGATCGCGGACACGTTATACGCTCTCTTCACATTGCTCATCGCTTTCACCTTCCAAAAGAGCGATCGAACTACTGCAATTACAATCTATACTACAATATAATACATTAACAAGTTCACTACATTTCGGAAAAACACAGAATGAAATCGATCGAACTCTCCACCGCAACAAAACCGCTTTCAGCTTATGCAGCAGAATTTGCGAACGAATCGATCGTTTTAACCATGAATGGGAGGGCGATCGCGATCGTGACTGCGATCAAAGATATCGATCGAGAATCATCTTCTCTCAGCATGAGTTCTGAACTTCTAGCCATCAATCAAAATGCCAGAGAAAAATTTAAGGCGGGTAAAAAGATGACTTTGGAGGAGATGAGGCGGAAGGTTTTGTAATAGTTGAAATGACTAGTACTCGGCAGCTGAAGTAGACCTATGATTAGGGGGTCGCATTCCCTCGGCTAAGCGATGCCTGGACGCCGCCCTCACACTTTGAGCTTAACTGCAACCGAACGAACTGCCCTAGAGCAGCTGGTCAAACGGCCCAGCACCACTCAACAACTTGCCCAAAGAGGACGCATCATTCTCAAAGCCGACGATGGCAAAAACCATGCCCAGATTGCCCGTGAACTGAATATCAGTTTGGATATGGCGCGGTTGTAGCGCACCCGTTGGCTGGAGCTAGCCCACAGTGAAGTGCCACAGTGTGAGCGCTTAAGTGATGCTGCTCGTCCGGGTGCGCCTGCCAAATTTATAGCGCTACGCAGACAGGTTAGGACGGTTTTTGGCAGCATCGACCCAATCACGAAAGGTCTCAAACTCATCCCACCGTTGTCACATCCAATGCTTGAGCACACTCCACCCGTGTTCAATCTCGTTCAAATCTGGACAATAGGGGACAAGCTGATGCGCCATCTTGCTGTGCAATCGTTCCTCAAACTCCTCGCGCTTGAGTTCATCCGGTTCTACAGACCCCTAGGTCTTTTGTTACGACTCAACCCAAGCTTGATCAAAGCATCGCTGATGTTTTGTTGAGTCACGTGGTCTCCCCACAACTTTGCCCTCTCCCCTTGGGTCTTGCTGCCATGCTCTTCGACAAATTCCTCAAAGCGTTTCCAATCGGTGATTTTATGCCGATTCCCCGTTTGGAAGCCCGTGATGGCTTGATAGTCTCCCGTTTGTTCCTCGCGTTTGAGCCACAGGTCTAAGGTATTGCGACTGATGTTGAACAGTGTGCACACAGCGATTTTGCGTTCACCGCGTTTGAGTGCCTCAATTGCTTTGGGGCGAGGTCGTAGCTGTAGGGGGCGGACATGAGCATTCCTCAACTCTCTTCTCTCCCTTATAGAACTGTCCTACCCCTATTACGTAGGGCTATATACGGCCACTCTTATTAGGCCGTGTTTTCAAACCGCTTGATCCTCCCCAACCCTCCTTGTTAAGGAGGGAGCCGAACCACCGCTCAACAGTCCCCCTTGAAAAGGGGGATTTAGGGGGATCTCGGCCAGGAAATCAAACCACCAGAAGGTTTGGAAAGACACCCTAGCGAGGGCAGGTCGGCGGCAAGCGCTCTCCGGCATTGATGCGGTAGAAGCTAGCCAAATTTAGGATGGCGCTGTTGTAGCGAGTTTGAGTGCCCGCTCGCACGCCGCGTCGGACTCGCAGGTAATTTGCAGGCCCCCAGTTGGTAAAGGTTTCGCCTGTGTTTTCGATCGATCGGTCATATGGAAAGGCCTGTCCGCTGATTGTGTTGCCGTTGACGGCTCCGCGAACGCAAATGCCAACATTGTCGATATAGCCAAAGTTGCCCTCGACCTGATTGCCTGTTTTGCGGAAGAGAAACAGCGCACCGCCGCGTCTGAGCAGTTCTTCATCCGTGACGCTGGCATTTGGACGAGCGGGCTGAGCACTCCAAAAGCGATAGACGCCGTTTGGCAGATCGCTAATTCGCGCAGTGGGGCTGGGGCTAGGCGTGGGACTGGGTGTCGGCGTGGGACTGGGGCTAGGCGTTGGGCTAGGAGAAGGTGTACTGCCCGATCGACACACCAGCACGTCATCAACGGCTGCAAAGCCCTCGTTCACATCGTCGCCAATCAGCTCAGAATAGTATGAAAGATTTTCCCGCAGCACTCGCCGCGCTTCATCGACACCCAAGCCTTCAAAAAACAACCGACGGCGCGATTCGATCGTGACGGGTCGATCGCCAGCAACCGTTGAGGGAAACTGATCAAACTGAAAAGTTGTGCTGCCGTCTTGCTCGATCGCCGTAATGAAAGCTCGTGCTCCCAAGGGATTCGGGCGGCCTGAAGTGGGATCATACGCACAGATTCGCGTTGGCGTGGACTGCGCCCAAGTTCGCATTGGCAGGGCGAT
This sequence comes from Microcoleus sp. FACHB-1515, assembly GCF_014696105.1. Classification (GTDB taxonomy): domain Bacteria; phylum Cyanobacteriota; class Cyanobacteriia; order Elainellales; family Elainellaceae; genus JAAUTJ01. The sequence continues at coordinate 14,065 of NZ_JACJPO010000072.1, read as the reverse complement.
CGCTGTCCCAAACATCAGCAGTCCCAGCACAGCAGCAAAAATAATTTTAATCTGACGAGTACGCATCGTTTTTAGCTCGTATTCTTACGCAGAGCGATCGCCACAATACGCCAAAACACTCGACACTAACCATTTGCATAGACAAACTTAAAGATTGTGGCAACCAATCCTACCCTCAAGTTGCCTCTGCGAGGTGAAGCGGAGCAGCGATCGAGAATGCGCTAAGCACGTACAGCAGGCTCAAGCCCAAGCTGCTGCATGAGGCGATCGACATCCAGATATTTTTCCATCATTTGATAAACGCAGTGGACTTTGATTGGCTCGTGCAGGCGCACCTGACCAAAGGCGCGATCGACAATTTCAACCGTTGTCAGCGTATCGAGATCAACCGAGAGAATTGGAATTTCGAGATCTTCAGCGCGAGTGAGAATCGTTGCCATTGGCGGAATATGTCCGGTCAAGATCAAACACTGCGTTGAAGTTTCCAGGGCGGCAAGCTGAAGATCAGCGCGATCGCCTCCGGTGACAACCGCCATGTTGTGCGCTTTGCGGAAATACTTCAGGGCAGAATTGACGTTCATTGCGCCGATCGTCAAGCTCTCTACCATCAGATCGAGACGATCGGGACGGCACAGCACTTCGGCCTGAAGCTGATTGACCAGTTCGCGGACGCTGACGCTGCGTAACAAATTATTGCGCGGCAGTCTGGCAAGAACGGGAATGCCTTGTCGCTCTAGAAATGGCTGAAGCTGACTGACGACTTTTTCCTGCTGATCAGGCGGAATGTCGTTGAGCAACACGCCCACCAAGCGATCGCCCAAACAGGATTTTGCCCACAGCAAACTGTCGGCCACCTGAAGCGAATGGCAGCGAGCCACCAGCACAACAGTAGCATCGATCGCCTCGGCAATCTGCGAGAGCGACAGATTAAACAGGCGACCTTCTTCCAATGTGCCAGCGGCTTCAAGCAGCACCAAATCACCAGTGGGCGTTTGCACCGAATCGCGCAGACGAGCGGCATAGTCGATTCCATCCTCGCCAGAAATCCGGCGATCGATCGAGTCGTCGTCGAGTGCGGCCAACGTCGGGCAGAGCCGCTGAGGAGGTAGGTTCAGGGTTTCGGCCAGAAAGCGGACATCTTCATCAATGTGGTCGATCGCGCTCCAAAAAGTTCCCAGTGGCTTGCCATAAGCAATGTCTAGCCCTTTTTCTAAAAGCTGGTGTGCCAGTCCCAACACGGTTGCCGACTTGCCGCTGTGCGCTTCTGTGGAGCCAACTAAAAGATATTTTGCCGATGCCACGTCCCCTCTCCTAACCTGCCGATCCTGGGCTTATTCTCATCCATTGTAAGGGCAGATGTCAGGGCAGACGGCAGAGGGCACAGAGTTAGGAGAAGGGGCAGGGAATCAGCAGTTTGCCCAAACTCTGCTTCAGAAGCAGTGATACTGCTGATATTGATAGCCGTTGATTGGCTCTGGCGGTTTGTCATCTAGGCGGCAGCGTTGCGCGTTTGGCTGCGTGGGCGAGTGGAAGTTCACCAGCCATAAGTCAAAAGGACGGGGGAATTGCGCGATCGCCGCCTCCAAAGTTTGCCCTTCCGAACCGTCCGCATGAGCAAACAAAAACTGAACCCGCGATCGCATTTCTTCAGGAAGCTGCCAGCCTACACCCATGATCTCTCCGACTTGAATTGAGGTGTTGTGCGTGGTGGCAACAAGGATGGGCAGGGGCGATCGCACCATCAGGGGAACCAGCAGATCCGGTCGGTAATATTTGCGGTAGCCCAAATTGTTCACCACTGTCAGGGCACTCAGCAGGCCGACGATTCCTACCAGCAAAACGGCTTGTTTCGGCTGAAATCGTTGGAAGCGGATTTTTTCAGGCAATCGCCACCAAACGGCTAAGCTTGCGCCGATGAGAACGACCACAGCCGGAAAGTACACGAAGTTGTAGCGAGCGCCTCGCGTCAGGTCGGAGCCTGCATACGTGATTAGGAAAAACAGGGCGATCGCGATCACCAAAAAATTCACAAACAGCCGTACCGCAGCTTGAGCGGGATGCTGCTGAAGGCCACGCTTGAGTAGCGGCACTGCCCAGACGAAATAGGCAATCATCAATGCGCCCGAAATCAGCACAACGGGCAGCGAAGCCGATTCGACGGGCAGCAGGGCGAACATGGCGATCCAGGTGGCAAGCGACTGAAAGATCGGATTAAGCAGGGTCATGATGCCGAAATTGCCGTCGTCTTGAATCCACTGCGTCAAATTGCTGTCGGGAATTCGCAGCCAAATCGGAAGCCAAGCGAGGCAAACTGCCGCCGTCCCGATCGCCACAAGGTAAATCCGCTGCCAGTGCGGTTGCAGCAAAGTTTGGCGGCCTTTTCGGGCTTGCGCGATCAGGCGTTGCAGCAGGACAAAAGCACAGGCGGCGATCGTAATCAAAAATAGATAGTGCGTGGCGATCGCCAGCGCATTCACAACAATCCACAACACCACTTGCCAGTAGGCGATCGGACGCTGCTGCTCAATCCGCTGCACGGCAACAACCAGCAGCGCAAGCGCAGCAATCACCCACAAAATTGCCAGCGTGTAGTGCCGAGCTTCCTGCGCCAAAAATAGCGCATAGGGTGAAAGCGTCATCATGCCCGCTGAAAGCTGAGCGACCAGTTTCGATCGAAACGCCAGCCAGCTTAAGCCGTAAACTGCCGGAATTGAAGCGACACCAAGCAGGGCAGGCAGCGATCGCGCTAGCCAAATCGAGGCGAGTGCGCCATCCGGCAAAAATAAGCGCATCCACTCGTGCGCCAGCATGAAATAAAGCGGCGGATGCACGTTATCGACTAGCAAGCCTTGGGCGATCGCGCCGATGCCTGCTTGGGCGTTGAAGTGCAAAGGCAGCAGCAGCGTTTCGAGCGAGATGACCTGATCGATCGGAACCGTGCTGTAGCTTTGACCGAGGCTAAACACCAAGGTTGAAAATTCGTCTGTCCAAGGCGGTTTGGCGCTGAGATGAGCAAAGCGAAATCCTGCACCCAGCAGCATCCAGCCGAGCAACAGCAGGACATGAAACCACCGACGCCATCCATCCTTCAAGGCCGATTAACCTCTATCCGGAACTTACAGTCTTTTCCAGGATAGTCGAGTGGCGGTCGGGATTCCTAGAATGAGCGCGACAGTCAGGAGGCGATCGCCACTGCCCGCTGCCGAATCGCTTCCAGGTTCACCACCATGCTGCTGCTGAGGCGGCGTTCGATCAGGGCGATCGGCATGGTGCGCGGCGGCAGAACGGTGACGGTGTAGATTAACTTCGTAGCGGAGGCAGGAACTTCTTCAAGCTGCCAACTGCCGCCGAACGATTTGAAATCACCTTCGACCATTTGAAAATCGAGGCGGTTGGGAAACTGCTCGATCATGTCTAGCACGACGCGAGCGCAAAACTTGAAGTTCAAAAAATTTTGTGCGCCAATTTGCTCGATGCGAATGCCCTGCGCGGGATGGACGATGCGGCGGCTTTTTGCCAGGTTGGGAATAAAATCGGCCAAATGGTCGTAGTCGGTGATAATTTGCCAAACGCGATCGATCGACTGCTCAATCAAAATGCTGGCCGAAATTCGCCGCGTCCGGCCTTCGAGCGGTTCGGCGCGTACCGTCACTAAAGATTCAGCGTTGGCTTCTGTCACAGCGATCGATCCGTTCACATCACAATAGATATTCATACCCAGTATGCCCGAATCAGGCTTCTCCTTCACGAGTGATTTTTTTTGGCAGCGTCAGCGTCAAGCAGGTGCGCCACAATCCGTTCGACTGCGGCTCGCTGGTTGCTGCGATCGCGCCCTTGAGATGCGACACCAAGCTTTTCACCAAGGCTAAACCCAGCCCTGTACCGGGAATCGCCTGCTGCGTGATGCCGCTGCCGCGCCGAAACTTGTCGAAAATAAACGGCAGTTCTTCGGGGACGATCGCCGCTCCCAAATTCGCGAGTTGCAGCGTGACAGCATCATCGGACTGGCGCACTTGCAGATCGATCGTGCTGTCAGGTGCGGCGTATTTTCCGGCGTTCGTCAGCAGTTCCAGCAAAATTCGATCGAGTCCGTCGAGGTTGGTGTAGAGCGTCAGCGGATCGTCGGGCAGATCGATCGCCAGCGTCAAATTTTTGTGTGTCCAGTCGGTTTCAAACGGGGTGGTGCGATCGCCAATCAGCAGCTTGAGGTCAACCTTGCGAATTTGCAGCGGCGTCTGACGGGAATCGAGCTTTTGCAGGGCGAGCAGATCGTTAATCAAATTGGTTTCCTGCGTACACTGCTGCTCCAAAATATCGAGATAGCGCTGCTGGCGATCGAACGGCAAGTTGGACTGTCTGAGCATCCGAATCGCCAAGGTCATGCTGGTGAGCGGTGTGCGTAGCTCGTGGCTCATCGTGCTTAGAAATTCATCTTTAAGCTGGTTCATGTGGCGAAGCTGATCGACCTGCTGGCGCGTTTTTTCGTAGAGCTTGGCTTGCACTTCCAGGCTGCGCTGAAGCTGAGCGGTGCGATCGTCCACCAGAGCGTGAATTTGCTGAAAGGCGCGAGTTTGAATAATTGCGGTGCTGAGCTGCGTCGCGATTAGCTTCACCCACGCGATCGCCTCAGACGACCATGCGATCGCCTGTCGATGCTGAAGCGCCAAAAATCCCAACACGGTTTTTTGATGCGTCAAGGGCATTAGCAGCAAAGCCGGAAACTCTGAGAGGTGCAGCGGCGATCCAAACGCTGCATTGTCCGTAATCAGAACGGGTTCGGGCTGCTCCAAAAACGCCTGCTGACAAAGTTCGCAGTCGGCAAGCTGAAAGGCAGCGGGGATCGATCGCTCCTGCTTCGCACAGGCCAGCGTCACAGTGGCGATCGGCAGGTGATGAGTCCGGCGGTTCAGGCGCGGCTGACTGTATTTCAGATGACTGTATTTCAACAGCAAAATCGCGCCCTGATCGATCGCCAAAGCCGAAGTCGTTGCTTCGATCGCCAGCGCAAAAATTGGGTCAATTTGACTGGTCGTGCGAATCGCTTCGCTGAGTTGCTGCGTCCAAGTTTGGTAGCTGGTTTGCTGCTGAAGCTGTTGCTGAAGCCGGATTTGGGCGATCGCCAGTTCAACAATTGGATCAAAGTGCTGCCACTGTTCGATCGCGCTCTGCCAATCGGTCGGAGTGGTGTGCCCTAGAATCACCATTCCCAACGTGCGATCGTCACGCTGAACGCGCAGCACCAAGAGCGATCGCAGCGATAGATTTCCAACTGCGATCGCGTCCGGCAACTCCACCTGCTCGATCGCCTGTCGATCAACAGACAGGGCAGGATGCGCCAGTAGGCAGGCAAAATCAGCCTGGGTCGGATAGCCGCTCCAGCGATCGATTGCGCTAATCACACAGCAGTCGGCTTCGCAGGCGGTTCCCAGTGCGGTTGCGATCGCCTGCAAGGTTCGATCGATCGAATGGCAATTGGAATGGGCAGACTGAAGTTCCAGCATGGCGGCGGGCAAGTTGGGCGGCGTAGAGTTGCAATCCTCATGAGACGATCGCAACTCCACCGCTCGAATTTGATCCACTCCTGATGACGGCAGCATGGCAAGCACTCCGAAAACAGTGAAGGCGGCAACAAGCCCACCGTTCAAAACCGATGCGATTTCGCCTCAAACAGGCGATTGGCTCCAGGTTACTCAGCGGCGATCGCTAACAGTAACCGTAATCTCCCGATCGATCGCGCCTGTCTCGTCTGAGGCGATCGAATTCTGACCGAATGACTACGGAAGCTGGAGCGATCGATTAGGCTTGCTGGAAATGGTTCTTGCTCGCGTTTCAGTCTTCAACGGGCAATTGCCACTTGGGGTAGAGTCGATTGAATGCTTCGCGCTGCGGCTTGAGGTCAACCTGGGGTAAGTTCCGCTTCACAAGGTCAAAAGTTTCCTCAACAAGTTGACGTAGCTCATGGGTTCCGCTGACGGCATCAGCTTGAAAAACCTGCTCCAGCCGATCGAAAAACCTGGGCGGTTTGATGCTCATTTGTTCAGCCCAATAGCGTGTCCACTTAAAGCCAGGATGGTAGATACGGTTTAGCCCGAATAGTAAATTCAACAACCATCGCACGATCGCGCAGTGATTTTCGTAAAGTAAGGGAATTTCATTGCGCTCGGCCAAGATTGTTTGACCGTCGAACGGGCGAAATTTGAGATGCTTTTGCACCATTGCAACGGCAAGTTCTTCGGGATAGGGAGAAAGTCGCTTCTGCCACTGTCTGACCAGGTCTTCGCCGTAAAGAATGACTGCGTGTTGAAGATGGGATACGATCGTCTGCTTCTCAAACAGCAGGCCATTTTGCGACACATCGTAATGCTCAACAACATCCGTCACGATGCGATCGATCGTACCTCCTGCCCAGTGTGCCGCTTCAACTTTCATCTCGTCCCAATAAAACTGCTCCAACCATGCCTGTTGCGCTTCTCCATAAGGTTCAAGCTTCCAACATCCAAGGCCGACCCTTCGTGCTGTGGCCTGCAATGCTTCAGGGGACGGCAGTTCTGCCCAAATTAAGGCCAATTCCAAATCAGAATACTGGTCGGAAACGCCCAATGCTGCTGAGCCAAACACAAATGCTGCTTCGACATTGGAATTAGCAGTAAAAGCAGGCGCAAGGTTGTGAGCCAGTGAGATCCGCCACGCACTTTGTTTCGTCATGCTGACTCAATTGTACTGACAACGCTGCATAGCAGAATAAGACGTTCAGCCATTTGTGCGGTAATATCCAAAGTTGCTTGCGCCGCTAGGACTGCACTAGTACACTTTTATTAATTTGACTGCGCGTCTTCATTCTCTCGCCGCTTACCGCCATGACTTCAGCTTCGGTTTCTTTGGCTTCGCTGCATACGATCGGTACGGTGAAAGGCCCCGGTGAAAACGGCAACCAGTACGTTTTCATCACGGCAGACAATCGCCACGTCAAGATTGGCGAATTTGTTTACTACGAAACGAAAGTAGAAGCCGCGAACGGTCAGAATCCCACGCTGCAAATTTTGGGGAAAATTTCGGCGCGATCGCTGATCGATCATTTGCCCGATCGCATCTTTGCCGATACCGAGATTAGTCCGGAAGCGATCGCCGCCCTGGTCGGGTTTGTGCATCCGAACCCAGAAATTTATGAAGTGACGGTGGATGTGATTGGACATTTTCATCGATCGCTGGGCTTCATGAATCCACGCAAAGCGCCTGATCCCGGTGCAAAGGTGTATCTCGCCAGCGATGTCGGTCTGCGGCAGGTGATCAGCAAAAAGCAGCCCGGAGACATCGGTTCCGCTTTCATTGGCTCTCTGCTTTTGCGCGACCCGGAAGCCGTGCCCGTCGCGCTCGATGTGAAGGAACTCGTCAGTACGCACATGGCAATTTTGGCGGGAACCGGATCGGGCAAATCCTACACGGCAGGCGTTTTGGTTGAGGAACTGCTCTCACCGCACAATCGCGCCGCCGTGTTGATTTTCGATCCGCATGGCGAGTACGGAACGCTCTCAGAAATGCGCGGCCATCCGGCCTTCGCGGATGCAGACGGCTATGCGCCCAAGGTGCAGGTACTCGCACCGGAAGATATTCGCATTCGGATCTCGTCGCTGGACTACTACGATATTTTGATGCTGCTGCCGGAAATGAGCGATCGCCAGCAGTCGATCCTCAGCAAAGGCTTCGCCCTGCTGAAAGCCCGTCGCCAAAAAGATGCCCGCTGGGGCGTGAACGATTTGATCGAAGCGGTTTACGATGCCGATCGCACCGAGGACGAGGACGGGAATGAGAAAATCGGCTCGTCGGCTCCGGCTTTGGCGTGGAAATTGGAGAAATTGGCGCGATCGCCCTACTTCCACGCTTACGATCACCTCGCTCCGGGCGATTTGTTTGAACCGGGGCAGGTGACGATTTTGCAGATGAACGAGATTAGCCAGGAAGAGCAGCAGGTGATTTGCGCGGCAGTTCTGCGGCAGGCGAATTTGGCGCGGATGAACACGCAAAAGGAAATCATCACGGTGGGCGACGAGAACTATCTGCCCTATCCGGTCTTCATTTTGATCGAAGAAGCGCACCGTTTCGCGCCCGCGCATGAGCCGTCGCGCTGCAAAATGATTCTCCGCACAATTCTGAGTGAAGGCCGCAAGTTCGGCTTAGGTGTCGGCCTGATTACGCAGCGACCCGGAAAGCTCGATTCGGATGTGCTGTCGCAGTGCATGAGTCAGTTCATCATGCGAATCGTCAATCCGGTCGATCAGGACAGTCTCAAGTATGGCGTCGAAGCGGCAGGGCGCGATCTGCTCAAGGAACTGCCCGCCCTCACCAAAGGACAAGTGATCATCGCGGGAGCTTGCGTGAATACGCCTGTTTTGTGTCAAGTCCGGCAGCGACGCACGGTTCACGGTGGCGAAACGCTGAACGCGCCGCAGATGTGGCAAGACCATTTTCAGGCGCATCGGGTGCGATCGCGTCAAATCGAACAAGCCCCCGTTCTCGGTCAAACTCGCCCAAGAACCATTCGCGGCTTGAGTATTGAATAGTAGACGGTTGCATGAATGTCTCTTGCTAAATTCCCCACGAGTGGGGGACTTTGAAGCTTGATGCTGGATAGCTTTATGGACAAAGATTGATTGATGCAGGAGATCGAGTGCATCGAGTCGATCTCCTGACAGCAACTTGCAGCCTACCTGCTACGATATTTCTGCAAGTTGCTGTTGTCTATGCCGATCGATCCCACCAAAACCGTTCAAATTCGCATCACTGCTCCCAAACCTGTTGCTGAGCGACTCAAAGAAGTTGCCCAAGCCAGAGGAATTCCGCTGTCTCAGCTATTTTTGCAAGCGGCGATCGATCGCTATCTCGATGATCCTGAATAAGACTCTGACTGCTTGCAATCATGCCGATCGCTCCCACTAAAACGGTTCAAATTAAAATTACTGCCCCAAAACCGATCGCAGAGCAACTGAGGGCGATCGCAGAAGCGCGGGGAATGCCGTTGTCCCAACTGTTGCTACAGGCGGCGATCGACATCTCAATTCTGCGAACAGTGATGCTCAGTAATCTTTTGATGATTTGTCGAGATCGATCGCCATACTAGGATCAGTGGTTGCCTGAGTTTTGCGTATGGATGCCGTCGATCTTGCCTTTACTTCTGCGCTCGATCAGGCGCGACTAATTCGCCAAAAGGAAATTTCGCCGCTGGAATTGACGGAACTGTATTTGGAGCGGATCGATCGACTCAATCCGCAGTTGGGCGCGTTTTTTACCGTCATGAGCGATCGAGCGATCGACGACGCCAAAGCCAAAACCGAACAGCTTGCGACCGCAACCGATTTGCCCCCGCTGTTTGGCGTCCCAATTTCGATTAAAGATTTAGCTCCGGTGGCAGACGTGCCCTGTAGCTATGGCGTCAAGATTTTGCGAAATCGCATCGATCCCGAAGCCGGAGTTGTGACGCGCATTCGCAAAGCGGGCTGCATTGTGCTGGGCAAAACCGCCACCTCGCAGCTTGGCTCAACGCCGTTTACCGAACCCAAAGGCTTTCCTCCGGCTCGCAATCCTTGGAATCTCGATTACACGCCGGGCGGATCGAGCGGCGGGGCGGCGGCAGCAGTGGCGGCAGGGTTGGGAGCGATCGCACACGGCTCCGATGGCGGCGGCTCGATTCGCGGCCCCGCTTTCTGCTGCGGCCTGGTCGGGATCAAGCCTGCTCGCGGTCGCGTTTCTCATGCTCCCGTTGGTGACAAGGTGAGCGGGCTGGCAACCGATGGCGCGATCGCCCGCACCGTCCGCGATGCCGCCGCTCTGCTGGACGCGATGTCCGGCCACATTTTGGGCGATCCGTACTGGCTGCCCGACCCTGAATCCTCGTTTTTGTCGGCGGCAGACCGAGCGCCGCGATCGCTTCGCATCGCCTACGCCACCGAAATTCAGCCGATCGGAGTGTTCGATCCCGTTTGTACGCAGGTGATCGAGTCAACCGTGCAGCTACTAGAAGAAATGGGGCATTCGGTGGAATCGATCGCGCTCGACTTTTCCGATTTGATGGAACCGCTGATCGCCGTTTGGCAGGCCGGAGTCGATGTTGGCGTTCCGCCGATTTTTCTCGATCCGCTCAATCGCTGGTTGAGGAAGCGATCGCGCCGTCGCGGAATGTATCTGAGAGCCGTGATGCAGATGCAGGCTTGCGCTCGCAAAATCGTCGCTCAGCTTGATCCATTTGATGTTCTCGTCCTGACGCCATTTCTGCACCAGACGATTCGCGTTGGGGAATGGGCAAATCTGCGACCTGTAAAGGCGTTTGAAAAGATTGTGAATTGGGTTGCGCCAAGTCCGCCGTTCAACGCGACCGGACAGCCTGCGATCGCCATTCCTACCGGATTTGCCCCCAATGGTTTACCCGTCGGCGTTCAGCTAATCGGGCGACCTGCCGATGAAGCCACGTTGATTTCGCTGGCGGCACAAATCGAGGCCACTCGTCCCTGGCAGCAGCATCGACCCGCGATCGATTCACCAAAGTTAAATTGAAAGAATACAACAATGTTTAGCCGTCAATTTGCATTCATTCCGCTCACTTTCGCTTTGCTGCTGATGAATTATTCTGAACCGCAAAAACAAGCTGACGCGATCGAGTTTGAATGTGCTGGGGTTGCTCGCGAACAGCTTGTGGCGATCGCCACCGAAATTGCCCAACAGCATGAGTCGGAGATTGTCACAGAGTATCTGAAATATTATTGCGAAGGCTTCCAAGCGCAGCAACAAGCGGGAGTCGATGCCGAGATTAGCTTGTTTGTAGGATTTGAAGACGATGAGGGCGATCGACTCGCAAAACTGATGACAGCGGCCTTCGAGCGCGGTTCAAATGATGCCTCTAGATCGCTTGGCTGTTTCAATCTTCCTGGATCAGAGCCGCTATCACCCTAGTCAAACTTGCCGCTACACCAAATGATGCTCTAGGGCGTAGCGTACCAAATCGGCGCGGTTGTGGCTGTCGGTTTTGCGAAGCAGGCTGCTGACATATTTTTCGATCGTGCGGGCGCTGAGGTGGAGGCGATCGCCAATTTGCGCGTTTGAAAGTCCCTGAACCAGCAGCATCAAGACATCATGTTCGCGATCGGTGAAGTGGTGCAGGACATCTGGCGCAATTTCTGCTGCCTCTTCTGGTTCTGGTGTTGCGATCGGGCTGTGCAGTTGTCGATGCAGTTCCGACTGAATGAGCTGCGATCGATCGAGCAGATTGCGAGTCACTGCGCCCAGTTCCGCCAGTTCAAACGGCTTCGCCAAATAGACATCGCCTCCGGTTTGGTAGCCGCGAATGCGGTCTTCGATCTCCGTCCGTGCCGTTAAAAAAATAACAGGCAGCAGACGAAACGCAGGCTGCGATCGCACCTGCCGCACAAACTCGTAGCCATCCATCTCCGGCATCGTTACATCCGTCACAATCAGATGCGGCTGATACTGCTTGACCGCTTCAAGTCCCGATCGCCCATCTGCCGCAGCTACAACAAAATAGCCCGACAGTTCAAGAAAATCTTGAATTGCCAGCCGAGTGCCAAAATCATCATCCACCACCAGAATTGTCAGGGGCATAGCAGGTTCGCGCAACACTGCAATTCGATCGATCACGCATCAAATCACCCCTCCATTGTTACAGACTGCGAAACAAAGCAGGAGGAATAGGGGTCAAAGGAATAGGGTGTCAGCAAGGAGAGCGATCGGATGGAAAGACTTTAGATTCCCCACTCGTGAGGGACTTTGAGGATGGTTGATAGAGTGCGACTGTCGAAAAAGCGAGCACCACCACACCAGCCTCCACTCGATCGACAAAAAGAAAGTTATCCATCAGACAAGAAGTCTTTACGAATCGATCGCCCCCACTTCAACATTCTTCATGTTCCAAGCCGCCATGCTACTATCTGGGTGGCTGAAGTCTAGTTAAAAATGCTCAAGCCGTAACTGTGGTGTAGGAGACAGCAGGAGTGCAAGAAATTTCGAGTTCACTGTTGCAGCGCAACCAGCTAGAGCCGATTCGCATCGGTGTGATCGGCGTGGGCAACATGGGTCAGCACCATACGCGCATCCTCAGCCTGCTCAAAGATGTGGAACTCGTCGGCGTGGCGGATGTGAATGTCGATCGCGGGCTGGACACCGCAGGCAAATATCGCGTCCGCTTCTTTGAAGACTATCGCGATTTGCTCAACCACGTCGATGCCGTCTGCATTGCCGTTCCGACTAGGCTCCATCACAGCGTCGGCATGACCTGCCTGCAAGCGGGCGTTCACGTTTTGATTGAAAAACCGATCGCCGCCAGCATTGCCGAAGCCGAATCGCTCGTCAACGCTGCCGCCCAATCTGGCTGCATTTTGCAAGTCGGGCATATCGAGCGGTTTAATCCGGCTTTTCAGGAACTCAATAAGGTATTGAAGACCGAGGAACTGCTGGCGATCGAAGCGCATCGGATGAGTCCGTATATCGATCGCGCCAACGATGTTTCGGTCGTTCTCGATCTGATGATCCACGACATCGATTTGCTGCTGGAACTGGTCGGTTCTGCCGTCGTCAAGCTGACGGCCAGCGGTTCACGTGCGGCTGATTCCGGCTACCTCGACTACGTGACGGCCACCTTGGGCTTTGCCAACGGCATCGTCGCCACGCTAACGGCCAGCAAAGTCACGCATCGCAAAATCCGCCGCATTGCCGCCCACTGCAAAAACTCGCTCACCGAAGCGGACTTCCTCAACCACGAAATTTTGATTCACCGTCAAACAACCGCCAACTATCGCACCGACTACGGCCAAGTGCTGTATCGGCAAGACGGGCTGATCGAAAAAGTTTCCACCAGCAACATTGAACCGCTACACGCCGAACTGGAACACTTTGTAAGCTGCGTGCGCGGCGGCAATCAGCCCTCAGTCGGCGGTGAACAAGCGCTGAAAGCTTTGCGTCTTGCGAGTTTGATTGAGCAGATGGCGCTGGATGGGCAGGCGTGGCAGCAGCCAGATTTGCGATCGATCTTTCCCGATCCCGTTTCTGCCTCTTAAATTCGTCCTTCGATAAACTCGCGAATGTACTGATTCACCAAATCTGGCTGTTCCTGCTGCACCCAATGACTGCACTGGGGAATGTAGCGGATGCGAAAATGGCGCACATACTTTTCCGTGCCGTAGCTCAATTCTTTGCCGAGTGCGGTATCTTCCTCGCCCCAAATCATCAGCGTCGGCACTTCCAACACGCTCCAGTCTTGTGACACCATGCCCTGCGACAAAATGTTGCGGTAGTAGTTGAGCGATGCGGTGAGCGCTCCGGGTTTCGCCATTGCCGCCTTGTACTGCTCAATATCGGCTTCAGTGATTGCAGATTTATCAACCGCCATGCCTTTGAAAGCGGTTTCGATCGCGCCATAGTTATTTGCCTGCAACAGCAATTCCGGTAGCAAAGGAATTTGGAAAAAGAAGATGTACGAACTTTTTAAAAGCTGCTGCGGCATCAGCAAGCCTTGTCCAAATCGAGCCGGATGCGGCAGATTCAAAATGATCAACTTTTCGAGCATTTGCGGATAGGAATAGGCGAAATTCCAGGCGATCGCGCCGCCCCAATCGTGGCCGACCAAAATGCAGCGATCATATCCCAAGCCTTCGATTAAACCTTTCAAATCCTGCACAAATTCCGCCATCACATAGGCCGATTGAGCGATCGGTTTGTCGCTGTCGTTGTAGCCGCGCAAGTCGGGAACAACAACTTTGTGATCAGACGAAAAAGCCGGAATCTGCTTGCGCCAGGAATACCAAAATTCCGGAAAGCCGTGCAGAAAGATGATCAGCGATCCGCTGCCTTCGGTGACGTAGTGAAGTTTGATGCCGTTGGTGGTGATGTATTCGTGTTGCATTTTATGAGGTTGCTTCTAAGCAGTAACTTCGGTTTGTTGAAGGGCAGTGGGTAGAGATGTAGAAGTAATGATTCAGGGTTGTAAACTCGCATTGTAGTGGTGGATGAAGTACCAAATTGCTCCAATATGGTTAGCAAGCTTCTTTGAGAACGAGAGTGTCTT
>NZ_JACJPO010000071.1 GCF_014696105.1 Microcoleus sp. FACHB-1515 | reverse complement strand
GTCATCGACTCTACAGAAAAGTTCCTCTAAGCTGAGCATAGGTGGGGGTGGCTAAACTCTGTGGTAGTGTTCAGCCTACTGCCCCCGCCTTTCCTTATCCAGAACTCACGTTAGGTTAATTCTACTATCCGGAAGAAAGCTCTAGCTTTTGCCAAAAACCTTCGTTAATTTGGCGAACTCATCAAGGAAGGCAGTTCGGAAGTCTTCACTGAACACGGGGCTAGCTTGCCAACTGGCGGTCGTAATGCGCCTGCCGTCGATCGCCACACCCGGATCGCGCACCGAAGTATTGTCCTGACTGGCGGGAAGGGTGCTGCTCCACTTGAACATCAGCCCCAGGGCATTTTTGATGAACTGGCGGATCAATTCGGGCGATCGCGCATTGTGGTCAACAGGCTCCATTGCGACCGAGCGACCATCGAGAAGCTGCACCATTGCGGGAGCGGGTTTATGGGCAATTGACCACACGCCGATCGTGCTGCCGCTATTGAGGCACAAGTTCACCACTTGAAGGCCAAGGGTTCCCACTGCAAACAGCGGAAGAATGTCCGACGAATTGAGTCGTCGCTTGTTGTTGAGCAATTTCATGATTGTGTTGGTGAATTGGAGTTAGTCGTTGCCAAATAGAGATCGATCGCGCCACAAAGGAACTTTGGGAGAGCCACCTGCCAAGGTGGTTGCAAAACCCGCAACGCCACTGCTGACCACATGGAAGACGGCCATGCCACCACCCGCAGCCAGGGCAAGCGCGAGGGCAGGTGCAAGCACGGCAATGATGACCAGGAAGCCGAGCGTATCGGTGACATCGGCATTTACAACGACCACTGCGGCCAAGCCAACGATGATGTTGTAGGAAATCTGCGCCATGCCCAGAGCAAAAAATCCGGTCAGCCAAGCCCACAGGGATTTGCCGTCAAACGCGATCGCGCCTGCAATCGCAAACGGTCCCATCAAGCCGCTGAGCAGCATGGCGATTTCGAGGATGTTGGCAAACGCCCACTGCATCGCCAGCAAAACCGTTTTGACCAGCGATTCAGACAGCGCCCCCATCATGCCGCCTGCAAAGCCCAAGATGCCAAACGCCCCTGCGGACGGCAGCGATTGCACCACGCCAGGAATGCCTTGAGAGGAGTTGACTTCTGCACCGCCCGTTTCGATCGCTCCAGTAATGCCTTGCCCCAGAACACCCTGCTTCATGCTGTTGAGAAAGTCCGCAAAGGCACTAGAGACCGGATGTGTGGATTGGTAATCTTGGACGATCGCTTCTGCCTGCTGATTCGCCGCTTTGAAGCATTCTTGCTGCTTGTCACCCACCATGCCCTGACACTGACTGAGCAAGGCGTTGATCTGGCTAGCCACTGCACCTTTATCCACAGAAGCTTGAACGGCATCTTGAAGTTTTACTTCCATCAGCGTCATTGACATGATCTGATTAGACAGTCCATGAATGACGCCGCGCATTGCCAATGTGCCGCGAGCTAGCATATAGCCGTTATTCGCGAGCAAACAGACAATAATCAAGGGTAAAATCAAGCTTTGCAATCCGGCTGCCCAGTCTTCTTCTAGCACCATGCGGCGAATAAATTGAATCATGAAGAAGACCAGCGCTCCAGCGGCAAATAGCCCTGAGGTAAACACAATCGAGTGATACAGTTCACTCTGAAAAATATTGAGCCATTGTCGATTCCAGGTTGCAGCAATTCCGCTAGCTGCGGTTAATCCGTTTTGAAGAATGCTGTCGGCTCCGATAACAGCAACTGGAAGAAAATAGGTTGAGTTGAACATCGGTTTGGATCGAGCGATTTCCACTTACCGTAAAGAATGCGTGTGACTGCCGTGTAGAAATGGCTGGGAATTGGTGTGATTAATGTGCATCCGCGCCTGGAAGGTAAACGTTGGCCGATCCGCGCATGACGCTGATTGCACCCGCCATTGACTCGGCATGATGTACTCGGTTGCCTTCATCCACCCCTTCAGAAATGTTGGCGGTGACGAGGCTGTTGGCGGCTTCCTGCTGGCGCAAAGCCATCAAATTGGCGTAGGTTCCTGCTTGCAGAGCGGATTGCTGACTTGCCATTGCGGTCAAGTTTTTCATCACGTCCTGGGTGACATCCATACTCTGCGCTTCTTGTGCTTTCGCCTGAATTGCTTGAAGCGTGTGAGTGGCGGCTTCGGCTTCCTGTCGCATGGCTTCTTGTCCCTCTCGCCCCACAACAGATGCCGCAAATCCGCGATTTTCAGCTCGATCTTGCTCCGCTTTCATCGATTGCGCGAGTGGAACGGGGTTGAGGTTGAATAAGTCAGATTGCTGAAGTCTAGGCGGTGCAAAACCGTTCTGCGCTCCTTCGACAACCTGCTGATCGATCGCCGCATGATTTGCCTCAAAATCTGGGATGCCCATCGCCCCGGTTTCGATCGGAATTGGCTGTCCACTACCCTCAGGTTGTCCCGATTCGGTTGAACCGGAGTCGCCAGAGCTTGCTGATTGATTTGAATCGTTTGAGCTGCCAAAAATGCCGCCTAGAATTCTTTGAAATTCTCGTTGAAAGAAGGCATTAAATGCCTGGATATATCGCTGTAGCTGCTGCTCAAACGGTCTGAGAAAAGAATCAATCGCGTCGTTAATGCCGCCAATCACGTTGTCAATTGGCCTTGTCACTTGATCAATGGTATTGCCGATCGCACCTTCCACCTGATCAACGCCATGCTCGATCGTGTTTCCTACTTGATGAATGGGATTGAGAGCAGAATTAGTGACGTTGGTAATGGTTTGGTTCAGCGTTCCGCTCAGTTCGTCGAGTGGAGCCGCTTTTGCCAGGAATGGAAACAGCGTGAGAATCAGAGCGGCAATGGTGAGGGTGAAGACTTTGCGCTTGAACGCAATTTGAGGAAAGGGTTTTGGCTTGTCAAGGTTATGCGACATGGGTAAGTTCCTTCATCAGGTTTGCAGAGCTGAAAACTGCGCCGATCGCTTCCAAGCTGGTTCCGCTGCGAATTGCAGTCACATACTGCTCGGCAAACTTTGCCATTCCCAGCAGCTTGTTGTCGGGGTGCTGCGCCAAGATGCGGGCGCGAGCGAACTGCTCGTCCATGTTGTTGGCGACGGCAGCGATTTGGATGGCGCTGGGGTAGTAGCGGCAGTAGGTGTAGCTGCCGTCGATGTCGAGCAGCCAGTTGGAGTAAAGTTCTGAGCGTTTCGGGAAAAAGAATTCGCTGGCGTTGCGGGCGATAATGCTGCGATCGTAGGAGAGGTATTTGACGAACGACTCGATCGCGATCGGCTGAATCCGCCCAATCAGGCGAGTGTTCATGTTCTGCATGATCTGCGAGCCTGCAACCGAGTTGACGATCGTGTCTGGGTCTTGAGCAGATAAAGCGACTCGAATGCCTGCCTTTGCACCGTTCGCGCACTGTCGCCCGATCAGTTGAGCGATCGTCGGGAACTTGAACAAAATTGGCGACTCGTCGATGAAAAACAAGGATTTTGGAAACGCCAGCGCCCGCCGCAAAGAAGCAGAGTAGGCGCTGAGCGACAACACAGCCGCTTCGTTTTCGTTCGAGAGTCCCCGCAGCGCAAACACCAGTAGCTGCACATCGGTCGGAAATGAACTGGGACGCCCGATCGCTCGACCGATGCTGGAGTTGAGCCAGTAGTCGAGTTGCAGGTGAATTT
This sequence comes from Microcoleus sp. FACHB-1515, assembly GCF_014696105.1. Classification (GTDB taxonomy): domain Bacteria; phylum Cyanobacteriota; class Cyanobacteriia; order Elainellales; family Elainellaceae; genus JAAUTJ01. Next base: position 642 of record NZ_JACJPO010000071.1, on the reverse strand, counting down.
GCGATTGAGCGTTGCGAATTAAGCCAATCTCGCTATCGACGTTCAGCTTCTCAGGGGTACAGAACTGCAAGAAATCCTCTAGCGTCGGCATTTGTTTCCAGGCAGCAGAGCCGAAACCTGCCTCTAGCGCTGCGTCATAACGGCGCTGGATCGCGTCATCTTTGAAGAAGTTCGTCAAGGCTCGACCGATCAGCGATCGCACCGTCTGCTCTAGTAAGACATCCTGCTGAGTCGTGGGCAGCACCATTGTCACCAGTGCGCCTTCCAGGAACGCTCGATAGTCCTCAAAGCGTTCTTGCTGCTGCTCTTCCGACAGCCGCCGCAAGTCCGGCATTTCCATCAGATTGTTGCTTTCCTTGCGGATGTCGAAGTAGGCGGCGTTGGGTTTGAGGAAGTCGGCATAGTCGGTGAACGTGGAAGTGCCGTCCTGTCGGGGGTAGTCCAGGCAGACGATCGGGTAGCCTTCGGCCAAAAACTGCGTCATCATGCCGGACACCAGCACCGACTTACCCGAACGAGTTGTGCCAAATATAGCTCTACGAAACCACATTAGGACAATGTTTGAAAGCGGCATCGACGCAATCACGGAAGTTCTCAAATTCATCCCAGCGTTGTCGCATCCAATTCTTGAGAACGCTCCAC
>NZ_JACJPO010000070.1 GCF_014696105.1 Microcoleus sp. FACHB-1515 | reverse complement strand
AATACGACCATTCTTCACCGTTTGAGTCGAGGTGCAACTGGGACAAGCAAGCATCATAAAGAGTCCATCGAAATCTGTTGCTAACCTAGCATCATTACTTCTACACGACTACCGGGCAGTGAATGCGTTTAGTAATTCGGTTGGAATCGGGCGCGGACGCATCGAAGTTCGGTTGCTTCGCAGACCTTCGGTAGCGACCCATACCCAAAGCGCTTCTGCCGTTACGAGCAGTTCTTCCTTCTGGCCGTAGATCTCATAGTGGCGCGTCGCTCTGGTGCCGCGCATATTTTCCAGCCAGGTTGAAACGGTGAGCGTGTCGCCTGCCACAGCGGGACGCAGATACTCGATCGCAATTCGCCGCAGCACAAACGCGCCACCTAATTCTTGATAGCGATCGAGTGTGAAGCCGACCTGCTCGGAATGTTCGATCGCCGCTTGTTCCAGATAGTGCTGATAGACGGCGTTGTTGACATGCCCCAGCGCATCCATTTCGTAGTGCCGGACGCGCAGTTGCGTCGTGAATTTAGACATCATTTCGATTCAAGAATGCTTGTTTATGCTGTCGAGAAACGCTGAATTGTTCCTCTCTCGATCGCCGGATTTTAGCGGTGTATCGGCTGTGTGTCAGTGCGATCGCTTTGCGCTCCCAGAACGGTATTGTGGCGTCCGGGAACGGTTATCGATCCATTTGGCCTGCTCAATCCAGCGATCGACCTCGCCCAAACTCGGACACAAATCGCGGCGTTGCAGCGTGGCGACTTGCAGCTTCAAAATCTGCTGATGCAGTCGCGGCAAAGGCGTTTGAGCAAGCTGGTGAGGCGACCCAATTCCGGCATGAAGCAGCAGGCCGCAGTGCTGACAGCCCACAGCCGGAACGCGAGCCAAATCTGCCAGCGCCACCCACTTGTTGATGTGCTGCACATGCAGTTGGAGGCGCGTCGCGAGGGCTTGACGATCGCCGATCGATCGCCCCTGCTTCAGCAAATCCTGTGTCGTGTGAATGCCGCACTGCCTGAGCTTTGCCTGGTCTGCTTCACAAAGTCCGGGTAGCTGCGCGATATCCCAACTGCGATCGAGCTTGGCCGAAGAATTCATGACAGCACTCCGCTCAAATGCGTTTTTTCTCGATTTGAATGCTGCGGCCAATCAAACCAAGTTGCGACTCAATCAATCCTATCGCGTCTAACTCGTTGCCTCAATCAACACCTGCAACAGCACCTGCACCGACCCGATCGCCGTCTGCACGGGAATCCAGCCGATCAAGGCGATCGCGACTGCCCAGCGCGTGTGGATGTCGAGTCCTTGGCGAACGGCCACGATGATCGCGAGGAGCGTCCAGGCAGCGAGGCCAAGATCGATCGGGCGACCCAGAAGAGGAATCAGCGTTAGAAAATTGAGGATCTGGGGCGCATAGGCAAAGCCGATCGGCACGAGCAAATCGCTGTAGGTGAGGCGATAGCGCTTAAGCTGCTGGCCGATCAGCCAGATTGTCAGAGTCCAAAAGTAATAGCCTGCGACAACGGCGATCGCCACCAGCACCACGCCCACCAGAAAAATCCACAGCGGGGCACGGTTGATCACCAAAATTAAAGCGTTTCCCAAGCCATATGACAAAGCGGCCAGCAGCACGATCGTCCGTGCCTGTCGGCGGGTTCGCCCCGTGTTGGGCGTGTATTCGTAGAAATGGCCGTCAAGAGACAAGGCACGCTTGAGCGTTTGCACCAAAGAGGGAGAATTACCCGACAAAACTATCGCTCGCGATCGATGACACTGCCTCTCACCATACGATTTGATCACGATCGCTCACACCTAACAAAAGGCAGATGCTCGATCGACTCGGACAGCTTTGGCGCGAATTGCGCGGCGGCAGTTTGCGGCTGGTGGGAACAGCGGGACTGGTGCTGCTGGCTTGGGGAACGCTCGCGCCAGTCGGAACGCTGGTCTGGTGGCTGAGCGAAGGTGCGGAGCGGCTGGGACTGGATGTGCTGGGTCGTCCGCGATCGCTGCCGCCAAGCGATCGTTCCAACGCTCAAGAAATCAACTGCTACATCGTTTTTCTTCCGGGCGTCGGAGATTTTTCGACCGACCAGTTGACTGAGGGGGAAAGCTATTTTCTCGATCGACTGGTGGAGCAGCACCCGAACTGCGTCACGGTGAGCGATGTATTTCCCTACTCGGCAGCCAATCAGGATTTGGTCGGGCGCAGATGGTTTGAACCGCTCCAGAAATTTGCGGAGCGCGGCCAGCAAACTCAGGAAATTGCCAGCCTGTATATCAAAATTCGCAACCTTTGGCGGTTTGCGCTTTCGACCGACGATCGCTACGGCACGGTTTACAACCAGGGCATTGCAACGGCAATTGTCGATCGCATGAATGCCGCGCATCCGCTGGGTGAAGTGCAGCTTAGCCGAATGAAAATTGTGCTGGTGGGAACGAGCGGCGGGGCGCAGGTCGCACTGGGGGCGGCTCCCTATTTGCGTGAGTGGATCGATCCGTCGCAGCTTACGGTCGTTTCGGTGGGTGGCGTCTTTTCCGGCGATCGCGGCTTTGAGGCGGCGCAGCGCGTTTATCACATGGAAGGCGATCGCGACTGGATTGAAGACCTGGGCTGGATTTTTCCGTCGCGCTGGGCTTGGGTGGTCGGGTCGCCGTTCAATCAGGCGTTGCGATCGGGCGAATATGACGTGGTGCGGACGGGAAATCACAAACACGATGGCGGACAGGGCTATTTTGGTGAGGAGCAGGTTCAAGAGGATGTGATGTATGTGGATTTGACGCTGCGGGCGATCGAGCAGTTGCCGATTTGGGGCTATCCAGCAGGGCAAAATTCTTCGTCGCTGAACGTGCAGCAAAACTGAGAAATCACAATTTTTGTAATAAAAGCTACAAAATCTGAGCGCGATCGATCTTGACTTCCTCACACCCAAATCCGTAAAACTCCGGCAGAATCAGCCGTTTGGCGATCGCTCCACACCTCGCCTCAGAAATTTGCTTGACAGCGAAAAATCAGTGCGATACTCTTTTGCCTTAACGCTGCTCCCAGCGTTGTGCCCAAAAGCTGAGCCGACGCGACCCGAAGTTGATTCCAGCCAACAACGGATCGCTAACCCGTCAAACTGATCTAGGCAGCCTGAGCGGGCTACGGAGATTTTACTCTCCCAGCCGCCCCGATTGTCTTGCTTTGACTTTTGGGGTCGGCTGAGTTTTTGGGTTTTCCTGCCCGCTTACAAAAGGAAGACCCAATGAGAAACGACTTCATGTCGCGACCCAACGATACCGTTCCGGGAGCGCTTCGCGATCGCGGCGACACTCCGCTGCTGCAAATTCCCTCGGCTTTCATCCTGCCGCAAGACCCGCGCTATGTGATCAAGCACGTCCTGATCGGTCAGCCGATCGCAGTCGATCGCACGATCCTGCATCTGCAACAACTGCGCTATGCCGATGCAAACACTTGGGCAAGGCCGCTGGCAATTGGGGAACCGCTATCGATCGCGCCCGCTCCGGGTGATGTAATCAGCACGCTGATCCGCTATTTCCGCATCGAATAACCCGTTGGGGCGATCGATTTTGTGGTGAGTCGATCGCTCCTACCTCATCAAATTATCGCCCTAAAATGAAACCATCGAGTCAACCAATCCTCTGATGGAAATTACTCTCGCCCCAGAAGTTGAACAGTTCATTCAAGCGCAAATTCAGAGCGGTCGCTATTCATCAGCGATCGAGGTAATTCTTGCCGGACTGCAACTGCTTAGAGATCAAGAGCAAATTTACAAAGGCAGATTTGAAGAACTGCGGCAGGAGATTTCGATCGGGCTGGCAGAGTCTGAGGCGGGTGAAGTCATCGATGCAGATATTGTTTTCCAAAGTCTTCAGGCGAAACTGCAACAGCGACGGGCTGAGGCGAATGAATGAGCATTTGCAGGTTTACAGTTTCGGCCAGTCGAGATATTGAAGATATTATTGACCAAATTGCCGATCGCCAAGGCTTTGATGCCGCCGATCGCTACCTGCAAAAAATCAACGCTAAGTGCCAATCGATCGCCAACTTTCCAAACATGGGACGCAGCCGCAATGAACTTGCTCCTTCACTGCGAAGCCTGCCGATCGATGACTATTTAATCTTTTACAGAGCGATCGATAATGGTGTTGAAATTATCCGAGTCGTCAGCGGCTATCGAGATTTAGAAGCGTTGTTTTCAGAAGAGTAATCGATCGATCAGCTTGATGGGAAGATCGATCGCCCCGCTAACCTTCAACAACTTGCCAGAGCGCATCGATCGCCCTCCCCATATACTCCGAGTCCTGATGCTGCTCGATCCATTGCGCTAAACTGCGCTCAATTTCTTCTGATATTTTGCTCAGCTTAACCAACGCATTAAATGTATTGCTAGGCGCTTTATTGCCTTCAACTAGCTTGAGAAGTGTTTCAATGATCTCACTTGAAACAAAATTCAACTCACCTAAGATTTCAACTGCTGCTGCTTGTACAGAAAATTTCTCGTCTTGTGCTAACTTCAGAAGCTCACCAATTGATGGCTCAAATTCGCTCTTTTTAACTAGGGCTAGAGTAGCGCTTAGGCGTTGTTCTAAACGTCCTTGCAAGGAAAAATCGAATGGATCGGATACGGTACTAAGTTCTTCAGACGCGATTTCAGATAGTGCTTGAATCACTTGTTCTGATGAAGTGTTTAGTTCGCCTAATACGCGTGCAGCACATGGGCTTAAATCAGTATTTCGGCTTTGAAGTACTGCTAAAAGACTTTGAGACACTGATTCAGGAGGTTCACTTAATTCTACCAATGCCCACGCAGCAGCTTGACGCAGATTCAGAATATATTCTTCACACTGCCAATACTCGTGCTCTGCATATTCATCTATCTCCTCTTCTTGTGGAACAGCTTCGCGCATCTCCTTAATCATAAGATGCTTTCCTTGCAGCAATTCAAGAAGCTCTTGCATTAAATCGTTAGAAGTATCTGCTATCTTCCCAAGCAACTCAATGGCATACCAGCCATCAATATCATCAAGATTAGTTGCTAGACGAGTAAGCTTATGGAACATCGATACATCAATATAGCCTGCTCTACCCAATGAGAGAGTAGCTTGAGAACTCACAGAAGAATCTTCATCTTGCATTAAAGGTAACAGGTATTCTTCTTTCTTCTCTAAAGGAATCCTCAGTTCTCCTACAAGTGAAGCTGTCCATATGCGTATATGACTTTCTTGATGCGCTAAAAGGTATGAAAGAGCAGGAGACACAGTGGTAGAATAACTATTTATTGCAAGTAAAACATCAACAATATTGGAGCGGACGCCTTCATCTTCATATAACATCAACATGAAACTCAAACCATTTATCACATCGTCGCTCAAGTATTCAAGATCAAACAGTGTTTTGAGTACTTTGGCAGGTACTTTTACTGCTTCAGTTAAAACTTGCTTCTTCAATGAATCAAGGGCTTTTTCTCTGTAGCCTAGTGCAATACGATACTGTTGTAGTCTTTCGCTATCTCTCACCGAAGGTATTAGAAGATCAAGTAATTGCAACTCAAAGCTTGTTCCACCTAAGCTGCAAATACTCTGGAACGTCTGAGAGTGAACCTGACTTCCAACTTGGGTTGCTTCGGATGATTCCAGCTTAGCCAAACCCTCTAAAATCTCTGATATTAAACTTAAATCTGCTTCTGCTAGATTTTTAATATCTTCTGCTAAACAACGACTAGAAAAAAACAAGTCGTGATGGAGCCATTGCTCATATCGACTGTTAGCTTTTAGAATTTTACGGATGGCTTTCGCTGCTTTCTTAGGCTTTTGCTGAGCAATAAGCAATAACAGCACTTCAGTCCAATGAGGATCGTGAAGGTGTTGGTCAATATGGTTCAAAACGCTCTCGAAGTCATCTTCGTTGTCATGTTGATAGTTAATTTCTTCAGCAGTTAAATATTCTTGAAAAGTTTTGTGGGTAAAAGCATAACAGTCTTGGCCTTGCTCGTTTATCAGTCCAGTTCTGTCTCGAATGAACAGCAGAAAACGTTCTGCCTCTTCTCTCGCCTGATAAAGCTCAATCGACTTCTGTTTCTTAATCATTTTGCTTAGTTGATTGAGGAGTTCGTCGCGATCGATCACCGTGCCGCCTTCGCTGTCTCCCGTGTTGCCCTGCGAATGCACCCAATACGCCACGCTTTCCATCAGCCGCCGCAGATCATCAAGCTCCAAATATTTCAGCGCTTCATGATTGGTCAGTTCCTTGTTTCGATCCCAGTTCAGTAGCAGCGTATCCACCGCTTTGTCATACAGCTTATGCCGCTGCTTTGGCAATACGGCCTGATAGCGATGAATCAGGGCGACGATCGTCAGCAACAGCGGATTACGGGCGAGAAGCTTGATGCGATCGTTTCCCTCGAACGCTTTCTTGAGGCTGTCTTTGCGCCGTTCCGCCTCCGCCTTGTCCGGGACGCGACTGTCATACCACTTGTCGATAAACAGATTCATCTGCTCATCGTTAAACGGCTGAAGCTCATAGTGCGGAAACTCCTCCGTCCGAAAAAAGTCGCGCCGATAGCCCGCCGGACGCGAAGTCACGATCGCCCGATTCAACCGATACTGCCCCAAAAAATTCTCGATGCACTGCACCAGATGCGATCGCTTCGTCTCCTCCACCACTTCATCCAGCCCATCGAGCAAAATTAACGCCTGTCCGCGATCGAGCCAATACTCAAAAAATCCCGCAGGCAGCGGCTTGACCGACATCGTTTTCTCAGCGTGAAATCTGGCAAACTCCGCGATCGACATCTCTGGATGCAACGCCCAATCGCGAATCCGAATCAAAATCGGCAGCAGCAATTCTTCTGTATTAGCCTGCAATCCTTCTGCATCACGCCGCATTCCTTTTGTATCGTGTTGCAATGCTTCTGTATCCGCCTGCATTGCTTTTGCATCGCTTCGCATTGCCTTTGGATTGGCCTGCATTGCTTCTGGATGGGATGACATTGCTTTTGCGATCGCTTCCCGTGCCAACGTCACCGCAAAATAGCTCATCAGCGTCGTCTTTCCTGAACCGGGCGCACCCAGCAAAACGGCTTTCGATCGAGTCTGCTTCAATAGCTGATCTACGGAAAACCGTCGGCCTGTGCGATCGAGTTGCGATCGAAACTGCTGTTCTTGCAAAAGTTGCGATTGTCGATCGTTTGCTTCACTGAAGCGCAGGAAAAAATCTGCTCCAAACGTCGATCGCTCCTCCAAAACGTCCTGCATCACAAAAATTTGTGCTAGCTTTTCCGCCTGCTCAATCTCGCCGCTCTCAACCGCCACGCCCAAAAACCGCACATCATCAAACCAGTTTGCTAGCTGCGTCAGATAATCCTGCTGTGCGACTCGCACCTTCACGAAGTAGCTGGTTCGCACCACATACGCTTCTAGGAAGACTTCCAGCCAAGGCTTGAGGCGATCGCCATTCAGCTTCAATCCCGGTTTTGCCAACTGTTGAAACGCTGCACAAATCACGTCTAAATCTGGTCGATCGCCATCCTGCTTCAGCGGTCGCTGCAATTCCCCCTGCACAGTCGAATCGGTAAACGCCTGCGTCAGATAATCTCGTGTGTCCTTCTCTTCACTCCGATAAAACAGATGCTCTGGAGGAGACTGCGATTTTTCCCATTCTTGAATCGCTTGCTTGGCGGATTCGATCGCCTCGGCCAAATCACTTTTTTTCAGCCGACTTTGAATCTCGCTTCCCGCCCCGCTCCACACCGCATCGGCAACTTTCCCAACCAGCCATCCGCCCAAAATTGATGAAACAGGTTCCATTCAGCAGCGCTCAAATCCGTCTGCAACGATTATGGCCTGCAAAACTGGCGATCGATCGAACAGCCACCCTCATCCCCTAACCCCTTCTCCCTAGTGGAGAAGGGGAACCGAACCTTCAAAGTCCCTCTCCCACAGGGAGAGGGATTTAGGGTGAGGGCGGCTGTTCCTCCCGCCGATCGATCTATTTCGATTTCGCTTCGATCGCCTCCAGCCGACTCTTCAACTCTTGATTGTCCTTTTTCAACTGATCCAATTCCTGCTGAAGTTTCTGCACCGCCTGATCTTTTCCAGCCGATTTGAGAACTTTTTTGACAGATTCTTCAGCTAAGCGGCGAACGCGACCATCCGGCGTATGATCGGCCAGCGATTGCAGGATGCCAACGGCTTTCATCGTTTCCATCTGGCCGAGCGCAACGACGGTGGAAACTTGGGTGAGGAAGAAAGATTCGATCGAAAGCTCTTTCAATCGATTCAGAATTCGCTCGATATTCGCCTTCGTTTGGCCGCTAGAAATTGTGCCTAAAGCGCGAATTGCTGCCAATCGTAACGGTTGTGGAGTGCCGATCGCCGTGTATTCCAAAATCAAATTCAGCGCGGACTCGGAAGTTTTCATTTGGCTGAGGCCTGCGATCGCACCAGCCCGAATCACTTCATTCCATCCAGCGCGAGTTTCGAGAATCGATCGCAGCAAGTCCAGCACTTCGCTTTCTTGTTCTTCGTTGCCTGCGGCGACGGTTGCGACACCTCGGATTGCGGCGGCTTCGACGTAATAGCTGGCGTCTCCTTGGGAAGCGATCGCCTTCAAAGCCTCGTAGCTGGCGGGCGTTTTTAGTTCCATCAGCGCTTCCACAGTAGCGCGGCGAACGCGAGCTTCTGGATCTTGAAGTCCGGCTAGCAGTTCCTCGAATGCCTGATCGAGTTTGACGGTGGCAAGCTGTTGAGCGACTTCGCGGCGAACGCCCCAGAACGAATCGTCTTTGAGTGCCTTGGCGAGCGCTTTGACGGCTTCAAGTCCGCCTTTTTTGGCGATCGCTTCGGCTGCATAAAGACGCGAAATCGGGTCAGGATCGTGTTGCAGTTGCGCTTTCAGTTCCGCGATCGGATATTCCAGCGTTACGGTTTTCAGGAACTTGTTGCCAACATCAAAACTGACAAACGACGGCTTTTCTGAAAGGGGAAAATAGAAGCTTTGCTCGCGATCGTGAACCCGCACGGTAAAAATTTTCGGTTCGCCATTTTCGTAGCCAAACGCGATCGGAATTTTTAGATCAAACAGTTCGCTTTTGAGTCCGGTTTCGCCTTCTTTCGCTTGCGTTTGTGTCACCGTAACTTTTGCAAGATTGCTGTCCCCGTCCCATGAATAGGCAACTTTGAAGTCAGGATGTCCGCCTCGAAAGACATATTGATCGAAGAGAAATTGCAAATTGCGTCCCGTCGATTTTTCGATCGCCCTGAGCAAATCGATCGTCTCGACGGTTCGATGCGCGTTGTCATTGACGAAGGTATGAACCGCTTTGAAAAACAGTTCATCCCCCAATTCAGCGCGAATCATGTGATAGACACACGCGCCTTTTTCGTAAAGGTGACGATCGTAAAGTTCGATCGCTTCTCGATAAACATGCGTGACGATCGGACGGCGATAGCGCGACGCATCTTCGTCCAAATAGCTGCGAGCTTCACCCAACATATAGTAGGCCGCTTCATCCGCGCCGTATTCATGATTCGTCCACAGCACTTCTGAATAGGACGCCATGCCTTCTTTAATCCAAGCGTGTGACCAATGTTTGATCACCACGAGATCGCCAAACCACTGGTGAGCGAGTTCATGGGCGACCAAGCTTTCGGAACTGCGGTTGTCGATCGCCGCTCGTTCATCAAGCAAACAGCGATCGGTCAGCAGCGTCGTGGAAGTGTTTTCCATGCCGCCAAAAATAAAGTCACCAACGCAAACCTGCGCGTATTTCGGAAATGGATAGCGATAGCCAAATGTCTGCGTGAAAAACTCGATCATCTCAGGCGTTTTGCCCATCGATCGCCGCGCTTCGTCCTCGCGTCCTTTCTCAACGTAATAGGTCACGGGAATGCCTTGCCACTCGTCGCGTAATTCAGCAAAATCTCCGACCGCCAGCGTCATTAAGTATGTCGGGTGAATGTCTTTTTGCAGCCAGTGGTAGATTTTGCTGTCGCCATCTTCCTGCGTTTCAACTAATTCGCCATTCGAGATCGCCAGCAGATTTTTCGGAACGCGGACGCGAATTTCTGACGAGCTAAGCTGACCGGGATAGTCGAAGCAGGGAAACCAAAAGCGCGAATCTTCATCTTCGCCCTGCGTCCAAACTTGAACGGGCTTGTTCGGATAGTGTTCGGTTGGCGCAATGAAATATAAGCCGCGCTGCGGTCGATCGACTGCATACGCAATCTCAAGCTCGATCGCCTGTCCCGCCTCACTCACCGGATTCAACTTCACCGAAAGCTGTTCGCCGTCATAGTCAAACTTCTGATCGTTGCCGCCCACTTTCACCGACTCGATCGCCAAATTCACCGCATCGAGGGTGAGGCGATCGATTCCACTCCGCACCGGATTGATTCGCGTCGTGCAGGTTCCTCGATAGCGCTGGTTGGGAATGTCGAGATCCAAATCGAGAAAAATATGCTCAACCTGTCCAGGGCGATCGGGATTGTAGTGCGGACGCGCTCCGGGCAGTTCAAAATTGCGATCGCTCTCGCCATCAAAAAACAGCTTCGACATAACACCAGCAACGATAGATGGAATTCATCTAGGGTAGCGCGATCGTGCCCTGCATTCTGTTTCAGCATTGAAGGTTAGGAGGCGGCAGAAGGTAAAGCAAAAGCGAACATTCTCCGCCAGCGCGTATCGATCGCGATGGGTGATCCTAAAAGTGAGTTGAGTGATGAGTGCTGCCAGCGCTAGCCTTGTTGATGCGGGGTGGTGGCACGGATGCAACTCCCGATATACTGTCGAATCTGCTGTGGGCAATCAACCTGAAGCAGGGAAGCTCCTAGTGCAAGCTGGCAAAAGTAAGCAGCCAGCTTGTTAGCCATCCTTGAAGCCTTCAAACTTCCAGTTGAACGGTTTTGCACTCGTGCAATTGAAGTACTCAATGAATTTGAGA
>NZ_JACJPO010000007.1 GCF_014696105.1 Microcoleus sp. FACHB-1515 | reverse complement strand
CTGCCCACCGCTGTCGAGTGCTGCTCAAGCGGCGTGATCTGATCAAGGGGCTAACCAGCTTTCATTGGTGGGCAGCGGCGGTTGGCTGATTAGCAGTGGCACTTAATCATGGGCAATCAACCGGATTTGATATTATTTTGTAATTGGAAGTGCTAGAGCCGCCTTTTCGCTCGATCGAGAACACTCACGGCTCACCCAGAAACCCAGGAAAAACCTGAAGACAATCAGGCGGACGCTCAACCTGAATCCTCCTATATGCAGGTCAAAAAGCGATCGCACGATTGAGCAGTCAGCTTTTGTTTAATTCTGAGCAATTAGCCATTCAGCCCAATGTTGAATGTTCCGCTGGTTGAAACTGAACCATCGCTGACGGTGAAGCCGAAACTATCCGCATTGGTTGTGCCGTTGTAGAACAACAGACGCGAGTTTGCTGTGTTGTGCAGGAACACATTCTTACCATTCATCCCAACAACGGAGAGATTGGTAATGTCCGATGTAATGCGTCTAGTCGTCACTGCTTCCAGGTCAAATAAATACCAACCATCATCCGCTGCACCCAAAGTATCATCTCTGCGGAAAGCAATGTTCGATCCGGAGATTCGGGAGAAATCGTCGTTGTAGCGAGTGCCGTTATCGATCGAGTAAGTTGTTGAGCCGTTGTAGTACTCGACATTTTTGTCAGAGCCGTATCTGGTATCCCAGGTTAGATAAGTACCAGATGCTTCTGGCAAACCGAATACATTCGAGCCAACCGATCTTAAGTCCATTGGGTTAGAAATCGCAGGTGCCCAAAATACCTGTTTACTGTCGGTTGAAGAAGTTTTTCGGGTGAAAGCGATCGCTCCAGAACCAGAAATTGAAGTTAGATAATCATCGATCGTGTTGCTATTGTCGATCGAAAAAGTGTTGGAGCCGTCATAAAAGTAGATGTCGTACAGGTCAGTATTATCAGGAAGAATGTTCCAAGCGACCTTAGAGCCAAACATCTTTCGGTTGAAGACTCGTCCGACATCACTAAACGGCAATTTAATTGCAGATGCCCTCGTGTTTGTGTTGAATAGGTAGATACCCCTTGCAGGATTGGTGGTGTTAGAACCAAATGAGCGATCGAATGAAATGTAAGAGCCAGAAACGATCGGGTTGAAGTCGCTGTGGCTAGTGCTTGAATCGACTGCGGCTACAGACCCGCCGTTGATGGAGTATTGTACATCTGACTCATCAGAATAATCAGTTCTCCAAGCCACAAGTTCTCCATCCAAGGATAACTCCCTATCCCGTCTAGAGTTTGTTGTGACGCGAGTTGTAGCGTCCGTTGTGCCGTTGTAGAAATAAATTTCGGCATTCGTACCCGTACCGCTAATCCAAGCAGCGTTGCTGCCAGAAATTGCGAGGCTGCTGTCTTCAACGCTGTTTGTCGTGAGTCGTTTGGTTTGACCTGTTGCACCGTTGTAGAAATAAATTTCAGCATTACTGCCGCTACCGCTAATCCAGGCTGCATTGTTACCCGATGTGTATACAAAAGCGGAACTTGAATTGCTGTTGGGAATTTCTTTGGTGCTTTGATTGCGATAAGAAATTCGGCCACTGTCGATGTCTGCTTGCGTGAACGTGCTGTTCAGTGCAAGGGGTGCGTTGTTGAAGAGAAGGGAGCCATTGGTAGGCAATCGGGTCAGGCGATAGGTAAGCTGTCCAGAGGATTGCTCAGCGTCGATTGACTTCAAAAAGCTAGCATTAATCACCGAAGCATTGTTGCGATTTGCATTAAACAGTGCGTTTGCAGTGAGGCTAGGAGCCGTGTTGATTGGGTTAGGAATTGGGTCGGGAATCGTATTGATTGCAGTCGCTTGAAGACTAAGACGATACTTGGTTTTCGCAGTCGTGCGACCTGTGAAAACTTTAACGGTGTAAGTGCCAGCCTCTAATGTAAGTGCTAGATTTTCATTTTGCTTTCCACGTCTACGAGAAGAAAAAGTTCCTTGGTTGGTTGGCAGTGATAGATTTGCATCCGCCTTCAAGCCAGTCAGCGCGATCGCAACACTGCTGCGTTTGCCGATCGAAAAAGTTATTAAATCCGTTGAATTTTTACCGCCAATCGCATTTCGGAAGTTGACAGATGCTTGCAGCAAATCTTGTCTGGCTGTGAAGCGTTCAGTGCGAGCAGTCGCCATAGATGTGTGCCAAATTGTTGGATGAATTTGTTTTGTCGTGATGCGATCGCACACTTTTTCTAGCAGTGTGCGATCGCGATTTGTTTTGGATCAAAGGCTGATCCAATTCTGTTTTCGGCCAGTGGACGAATTTCCTACTCGGTAATCGACAAGGTGTATTGACCCGAATCGCTGTTGGAAAAGCCTTGAACAACGATGCGGTAGCGACCCGATCGCGGCAGGGTGATTGCTGTATAGACGTTGGTTGAGTTGTTTGTATCATCGACTTCAGCGATGCGGCGATTGCTGGCGTCGTAAACTCGCAAGAGCGGATCGAACTCGCTGCTTTCGAGCGCAACGTTAAGCGTTTGGCCTTGGGTGCCGTCAATGAAATACTGTTGGAAGCGACCGGGACTGAGGAAATTGGTGTCATTCACCAGTGCGGCAGGCGGCACAAACGCTTCATCGACGCGAACGAAATAGCGGCCATTGTCCGCATCCATGTCGTATCCACCGACGACGATGCGGTAGGTTCCCGATCGCGGCAGCGTCACAGTTGCCATCGAATTGAGTGTGCCGTTGGCGTCATCGTTTTCAACCAAAAAGCGGCCACCTGGCCCATAGATGGTCATGTAGGGATCGAAATCGCCGCTTTCAACGGAGATCGTAACTTCTTGACCCGCCGTGCCTTGAAAGGTGTGGTCAACGGTTTCGCCCACATCAAGAAATCCAGCGTCGCTGAAGACTTGAGCGATCGCTTTCGGGACAAGTAGCGCAAATGTCGTTCCAGTCAGAGCGATCGCGATCGCCAGCTTGCGAACAGAGTGATAGTTCAGCATGATTGCGTTTAACTCCAAGCAGGTGAATGAATGCAGGCTGCAACAAAACTTTGTGTCTAATTTGTTACTTGCAGCATCAGAAAATACGGCTTGAACAAGCAGGACTGATGTGAAGTTTGGTGAACAAATTTCGGGGGTTGATGCTGCTTTTCAGGTGATGAAACTAAATTAGCCAGCCCGTCATCGATTTGACAGCCGAAGAAAGTCTGGAAAAAGTCTGATAAAGGTCTGTTTCGGTTAAGAAATAGGTCAAAATTGATGGAAAATACAGGTTTTCTTTGAATTCTTAGAGGGAGTGCGATCGCTCCAAGCAGTGTTTTATTCTCCGTATCGCTGTTGCCAATGTATTAAGTAGTGTGTCTTCCATCTCTGTGTTTTTGCAAAGCAGTCGTTGAGATTGCGCCTGTTCATTCACCTGGTCTAAGCTGTTATGTCCGTTGAAGAAGCCTTGGCGATCGCCGCCCAATTATTACCGCAGCAACGCCTGAATAAAGTGGAAGAACTGGTGTTTCGGCAAACTTGGGAAGGCCAGTCTTATCAAGAAATTGCCAAAGCATCCGGCTACGGATTGGGCTATATCAAAGACACCGGATCAAAGCTGTGGCGATCGCTCTCTGAGGCATTAAACGTGAAGGTAACGAAGTTTAACTTTCGCGTGATTTTGCAACAACAGGCGCAACAACAGGCGCAACAGGCGATCGAACCTGCGCGAATGCATCAAGATTGGGGCGATGCGATCGATGTTTCCGGCTTCTACGATCGATCGAGCGAACTAGAAACCTTGAGCAGTTGGATTCGCAATCGGTGTCGCTTGATCGGGATTGTCGGCATGGGCGGCATTGGCAAAACCGCGCTTTCGGTAAAGCTGGCGGAACAGGTACAGACTGAATTTGACGGGTTGATTTGGCGATCGCTGCGGGATGCGCCGCCCCTGAGTGAACTGCTGACGACGCTGATTCGCGGTTTGGCTGAGCCGGATTTACAACTGCCCGATAGTGACGGCGGCAAGCTGACTCAACTGCTGGAATGTCTGCGGCAAAAGCGCTGCCTGATTGTGCTGGATAACTTCGATGCTTTGTTTCAGGCGGGTCAGCGGGTCGGCGTGTATCGCGAGGGCGATGCAGGCTATGGCGAACTGCTCAGGCGTGTGGGTGAAACGCGCCATCCAAGCTGTCTCGTCTTGACCAGTCGCGAACAGCCGATCGAGGTGAGCATTTTGCAGGGGGAACACGCTGCCGTTAAAGTTCTACCGCTGACGGGTTTGAGCGCGATCGCTGCCGAACAACTGCTGGTTGATAAAAACCTGCAAGGCTCATCGGCTCAGGTGCAAATGCTGACCACGCGCTATCAGGGAAATCCGCTCGCCCTCAAGATTACAGCCGCGATCATTCACGACATTTTTGCAGGGCAAATCGAGCCGTTTTTGCAAACGGAAATGATTGTGTTTGACGGCATTCGGCAGTTGATCCGCGAACAGATCGATCGCCTCTCGGACTTGGAAATTAAGCTGATGTACTGGCTGGCGATTAACCGCGAACCAATCAGCGCGATCGAGCTACAAGACGACCTTGTTCCGCCCGTGTCGCCAATCAAAGTGGTGGAAGCACTCGAATCGCTAAAGGCTCGATCGCTAATTGAGCGATCGCCGAGCGGCTTCACGCAGCAGCCCGTTGTGATGGAATATCTGATCGAGCGATTGATCGAACAGGTCTGCGCTGAACTGCTTCACTTTCAGCCGCATCACTCGTTTCTCAACGCTTTTGCCCTGATCAAGGCAACCGCACGAGACTACATCCGCGACAGTCAGGTGCGCGTGATTTTGCAGCCCTTGGTGGAGCAGGCGATCGCGCAACTCGGCAGCGATCGCGATTTGGCCGATCAACTGAGTCATCTGCTCTGGCAGTATCGCCAAGCTGAGTACAAAGCAGGCTATGCGATCGGCAATGTGATCAATCTGCTGTGTCATCTTGACATTGACCTGACTGGCTCGGACTTTTCGCATTTTCCCGTTTGGCAGGCATATGTGGCTGATGTTTCGCTTCAGCAGGTGAACTTTGCCTATGCTGACCTGAGTAAATCCGTGTTTGCTGAAACCTTTGGTGGCGTGTGTTGTGTGGCCTTCAGTCCGAACGGAGAACTGCTGGCAACCAGCGATACCAGCGGGGAAGTGCAAATTTGGCACTTGGGCAGCGGCAAACAGCAAATTGCCTTCAAAGCTGACACGGTTTGGACTTGGGCGATCGCCTTCAGCCCAGATGGAACGCGACTGGCAACCGGAGGCGATGACCGTCAGGTGAAGCTGTGGGACGTAGCAACGGGTGAGTGTATCCAAATTCTCAGCGGCCACACGCACACGATCAACGCGATCGCGTTTTCTCCAAACGGGCAACTGCTGGCAAGCTGCGCTGAAGAAATTCGCTTGTGGTCGCTGCCAGCTTTCACCTGCGAGGCCGTTTTGTCTGAGCATTCGGCGCGTGTGTGGTCGATCGCTTTTAGCACTGATAGTCAAATCCTAGTTAGCGGATCGGAAGACTGCACGGTTAAAGTGTGGGACATCCCAACATACACCTGTCGCCGCTCGATCGCCGCTCATTCACACTGGGTCAAAGCCGTTGCCATCAGTCCAGATAGTCGTGTGATTGCCAGCGGCAGCTTCAACGGCAGCATCAAACTTTGGTCGGTCGAAACCGGAGAATGCCTCAAGACCCTGCACGGTCATCGCGCCACCGTCACCAGCGTAACGTTTCGATCGAGCGGAGCAGCGATCGCCAGTGGCAGCTATGACGAGACGGTGAAACTGTGGAATGTCAACACAGGCCAGTGCGTCCAAACCCTGCATGAACATCGCAATCGCGTTTGGTCAGTCGCCTTCAGTCCCGACGGTCAACTGCTTGCCAGCGGCGGCGACGATCACGCCACGCGCCTGTGGAACCTCAAAACCGGACACTGTGCCAAAGCTTGGAAAGGCCACACAAACGGCATTTTGGCGATCGCTTCCAGTCCGCAATCTTCCCTTCTAGCAGTCGGACATGAAGATCAAGCCATTCGCCTGTGGAATCTCGATCGCCAGCAACTAGTTCGATCGCTACAGGGACATCGCGATCGCGTTTGGTCAGTGGCGTTTGCGCCGGAGTTGCCTGTGCTTGCCAGCGGCAGTGCCGATCGCACCATCAAGCTGTGGAATTTTCAGACCGGACAGTGTTTGGCAACCTTGACAGGTCATGCAAGCTGGGTATGGTCAGTCGCGTTTCAACCGGATGGCAAGCGCTTGGCAAGCGGCAGCTACGATCAAACCATTAAGCTGTGGGATGTGGAAACGCGGGAATGCCTGCAAACGCTTGAAGGTCATTCCGCTCCGATCGTCTCGATCCGGTTTCGGGCGGATGGTCTGCTTGCCAGCAGCAGTTTCGATACGACGATTCGCATCTGGGATCAGGGAACCTGCATTCAAATCCTCAAAGGCCACAGCAACAGCGTTTGGGCGATCGATTGGAGTCCCAACGGCATTTTGGCAAGCAGCAGCTATGACCACACGCTTAAACTCTGGGATGTCGAAACAGGCGAGTGCATTCACACCTTTGCAGGGCATCTCGCTCCGGTTGTGGCGATCGCCTTCAGTCCGGATGGACAGTACCTCGCCAGCGGCAGTTTCGATCGCACCGTCAAACTTTGGGATCTTGAAACAAGGCAGTGTTGCCGCACCTTCTACGGTCATGCTGGACTGGTTTCGGCGGTCAGCTTTCAGCCTGGCGCGATCGATGCCCATGTCGATGCATCTGCAATACTCATGAGTGGCAGTTTTGACGAAACCATTCGATTTTGGGACATCGCGACGGGAAAAGCACTACACACCATTCGGACACCCCGCCCCTACGAGGGGATGAACGTTACAGGTGTTGTCGGCGTGAGCGATGCTCAAAAAGCCACGTTGCGGGCACTCGGCGCGATTGAGCCGTATTAAATGATTTCTTTGAGTTCGTCCTGCATCACGCCGAGTCTGAGCGCATAGCCCGCATGAATCTTCAATTGCGGCAGATTCGCCAGCGGCAGCAAAGGCGGCAACGGTCGCAAGCTGACAAGTTCGATCGCGGGCATCGAGCAGCACCGTACAGCCCTGTTAAGCTAGTTGACGCGCAACCTCTAAACCGAGTCCTTTGTTTGACTCCGGTGATGAAGGCTTTAGTGATTGAGCGCCTTCATGTGCGCTTCCGCGTAGCGAGATCCAGCCGCGATGCCTTTGGGAACCACTGCTTCAATTCGGCTCAACTCTCCCTCCGTCAACGTAATCTCAGTGGCGGCAATGTTTTCTTCCAGATACCGCCGCCGCTTTGTACCGGGAATCGGCACGATATCATCGCCCTGTGCCAGTAGCCACGCCAAAGCAAGCTGACTCGGTGTTACGCCTTTTTCGGATGCAATTGCCTTCACCTGCTCGGCCAGTTGCAGATTCTTGTAGAAGTTCTCGCCCTGAAAGCGCGGTGAATTGCGGCGATAGTCGTCGGGGGCAAAATCGTCGGGGCTGGTGAACTGCCCGGAGAGAAAGCCGCGACCGAGCAGGCTGTACGCCACGTAGCCAATGCCTAACTCGCGCACAGGGGGCAACAGTTCATCTTCTGGCTCACGGCTCCACAGTGAGTACTCGGTTTGCAGGGCGGTAATCGGATGAACCGCGTGTGCCCGTCGAATCGTGGCCGGAGCCGCCTCAGACATACCCAGATAGCGGACTTTGCCTTGCTTCACCAGTTCGGCCATTGCCCCGATCGTCTCTTCGATCGGCACAGTCGGATCAACCCGATGCTGATAGTACAGGTCAATCACATCCACGCCCAAGCGCTGCAATGAAGCATCACACGCCTGACGCACATACTTTGGTTTGCCGCTCACGCCCAAAAACTGACCGTCGTGGCTGCGGACGTTGCCGAATTTGGTGGCGAGAATGACCTGATTGCGGCGATCGCGAATCGCTTTGCACCAGTTCTTCATTCGTAAAGGGGCCATACCTATCCTTTAATTCGGCGGCTGGTGAGACGTTTAGCAGCTTAAGATTTACTTTCATAAATCAGCTCTAAAACCCTTTCCTGTTATTGTGTGCGATCGAGTTTGACGCGACCCAACCTTTTTGGAACCTGGTACACTCAACACAAGCAAGGCATGTTAGATGACGACCACACAAGACAAAAAGATTATCAAAAACAAACTGGGCATCCTCAAACTCGCTGAAAGACTTGGTAGTGTCTTGCAGGCTTGCAAAGTGATGGTCTACTCTCGTGACGGCTTCTACCGCTTCAAGCAGCTTTACGAGCAAGGCCGTGAGATTGCGCTGCATGAGATCAGTCGCAAGAAGCCGTGTGTGAAGAATCAGGTCAAAGCACACAAAAGACCTCCTGCATGACTAATTAAGGAATGTGCCAGTTTAGGGTATGCTTCGCTGCCTTCGGGCGCTCGCTTGCACAATGGAAGCATTGCATCTGGGAGGAGCATCATGCGCTACAAGGAACTGAACTCATTGGGCGAAACCGAGTTCAAACGCTTGTGTGGAGTGAGCCGTAGCACTTTTGGCGAGATGGTGGAAGTTTCGCGTCCTCACCTGGAGCGACAAGGACAGCCCGGCGGACAGAACAAGCTGGATGTCGAGGATCAACTGCTCATTACCCTGGAGTACTGGCGCGAGTATCGTAGCCAGTTCCACATTGGCGTCAGTTGGGGGGTACATGAAACGACAGTGGGGCGCATTGTCAAGAAAGTCGAAGATCTGTTGGTTAAGTGCGGCAAGTTCTGCCTGCCGAACCAGCGCCAGATGTACCAACCGAGATGGGAGTGGAAGGTGATGATGGTGGACGTGAGCGAGATGGAAATTAAACGACTCAAAAAAACCAGAAACGTTACTACAGTGGCAAACATAAATGTCACACGCTAAAGCCGCAACCGGTGGGGGACTATGAAACTAGGCAAATCATTTGCACCGCCATCGACACGAGTAGAACCCATGATTTCAAGCTGCTCAAACGCAGTCGCATCCCGTTTATCTCGTCACAATTGTGTTTAGCTGATCGAGGTTATCAAGGCTTTGCCAAACGTCACGCGGGAACTTGTACGCCTGCGAAGAAACCACGCAAACAACTGTTACCTGATGCGGAGAAACAGCATAATCGGGCATTCGCTCGACTGCGGGTGCGAGTGGAACACGCGATTCACCGCTTCAAGATTTCTCGCATCTTTTCGGGACGCTATCGTAATCGTAGAAGGCGGTTTGGCTTGCGCTTGAACTTGATTGCAGGCTTACTCAACTACGAACTGGCACACTTTGCTTGAGTCATGCAGGAGATCTATTGAACAAGCGGTTGTCGATTTTGCCATTGCATTTATTATTGCAACTTAGAGCAAAAGCTGCTCAAACTAACCTTGCTACTATAGTTCATGCACTGCACTTAACAATAAACCTAAGACACAGGGGGGAAGATTGGTTGAGCAATCTTCCCCCCTGTATGCAGCTAATAACATCCTGGCACTGAGCTATCTTCACAGGCAGTCACCTACCCACTATTTTCGCCGCAGCAGC
>NZ_JACJPO010000069.1 GCF_014696105.1 Microcoleus sp. FACHB-1515 | reverse complement strand
CGTATGTCATTGTCTAGGTTCAGGCTTGGCCTTCAAAGACTGCCGCACCGCTTCGCTTTCGCTCGGCTCGCTTGGCTCTCCTCTCGACCGCTTGACCAATATAACGAGAAAAGGCAAAAGGTGTCAACTATTTTGGAAAGAAATTTTGTAAAGCTTCTTTAAGAGTGCGATCGCCCCTTCTCTAACCCATAAGGACAAAGCTCCAGCACCACGCACCGATCGCACTCCGGCCTTCGATAAAAACAGCACCGCTGCCCATGTAGCATCAGAACTTCGTGATTATCGTAAACCTGTTGGGCTGACCAATTTGGCGGTAGCTGAGCGGAGAGAAGGGCGTGAGCAGGACCAACAGCAACGTTGGCAGGAATGAGTCCTAGACGAATTGCGACGCGATGGTGATGGCTGTCAACAGGCAAGGCAGGGCGACGTAGGCGGCTAAATAGTAAGACTGCGGCACTCGTCTTGGGGCCAACACCAGGAAGTGATTCTAGCCAAGCTCTTGCTTCGAGGACAGGTAGGTCGGCAAGGAAATCGATCGCCAACTCACCGCGTTGCTCGCTGATGCAGCGTAAGACTTGCTGAAGGCGAGGCGCTTTTTGCTCCGGCCAGGTGCAGCTTGCGATCGATCGCTCAACCGCTTCAGCAGGTGCATCGCGCACCGCTGCCCAATCTGCAAAATCTGTCTTCAAGCGTTTGAAGGCGTGAGCAGAATCGGCATTTTTAGTGCGGTGAGACAGCAGCGACGAGACAAGTTCGCTGAGCGGATCAAGATTGTGGAAAAAGGGAATGGGGCAGCCATACTCAGCACACAGGCGAGCGTGGACGCTGAGTACTTTTTGCTGAGGGTCTTCTGGAGGATTGAGAAAAGACACAGGTAAAGTCCACTTTGCCAAAGGCGATCACTTTGCGTTTAGCGTAGCTGACAGAACTTGCGTTCGTTATCCGACTGGGGTTCTTGCCACGAGTAAGCAAAGTGGCTGACCGAGTTAATTTGCGGGTTTGCCTGCCGAATTGCCTGCATCTGTGTTTCTAGCGAGGCGCGATTGCTGATTGCTCGTCCCCAGACTCCAGCAATCACAGGCTTTACCTGCGTACCAGGTCGCGCCATGCTGACGACGCGCTGAACTTGGGCAGCAATGCAGCTTGCGTTGTTCGCGCCGCAAGTCGCGTAGGACATGGGATGCCATTCAATCGAATTGGGAAAGCGATCCCAGGGTTGCAGGCGTGAATCATAGCCCTGGCCGATCGGCTGGTTGCCTTCAGGAAAGAAGACTGCACCACCCGGAATGCCTTGTCGCTGCGCCGGGACGAGGGCGAGATTCAGAAAGTCGAGAATGCCTTGGACGGCGTGGGCAACACTGAGCCGCCATAGTTCAGACTGCAAATAAGGTTGCTGCTGGGCGGCAGTCGTTCCGACAGGAAAGTTGGGGGGAATTCGGCCTTGCCACATCGGTTCGCCTTCTTGGGGATAGAGGCTGTTGACAGCAGTGAGATCGCCTGCGGTAACATAGCCACGATCGAGAAAACGGCGAATCAGTTCGCGGCCTTTTTGATTCGTGGCGCGATCGAGCAATGCCTGCTGAGCCGAAGCACCATAAATCCACAAATCCTGCACACGACTGGCGATCGAAGCTGTGCCGCTGCCTCTGGGATAGCGGATGTAGTCAAACAGCATTCCATCTGGGCGACGCTGGGCGATCGCCTGCGCCATATTGTAGTAGTCGCGTTTGGCTTGCAGGCTGTAGGGATCGGCAAAGGTTTCTTCGCTGTTGTTGCCATTAGCCGGATCAGTATTGGGTCCCGGTGTGCTGCTAAACGTCAGGCTGGTTTGACCGAAGCCATTGCGAGCCAGGGCTGGAGCGGAAGTTGAACGTTGGGCGTAGGTATAGCCGAAATTCATTGTGAACATCCAGGCATAGACCTTGATGCCGCGCTCGCGACCTTTGGCGATCGCTTCTGCTAGCAAATCACGATTTTCATATCCGGCATTGCGTAGTACAGAAGGCCAAGCCGTGTTGTTTTGTGCAGCCGGAAGCAGCACTTGACCGTTATAGAAAGCTTCGACATAAACCTCGCTGTAGCCTTTGTTGACGATGCGATCGAACAGTTCATCGAGTGAACCGGGACGTGCATCGCAAGGATAGAGCCTGAGCCAAATGCCTTGAGTCTGCGGCCAAGTGCGATTGCGGCAGGTGCGAAGCTGTTCGGCGTGCTGCCTTAGCAAAGTTTGATAGCGGGATTGAGCCGTGCGATCGCCGCTTTGGGCGGCTTGGCGCAGCGAATTTTTCTGGGCGATCGCGTCGGCAGAAAGCTGGCAGTTTGCTCCGAACGCAGATTGGGCGGTAGCAGGTTTGATCCACAGCGGACTGGTCAAGGTGGTCGCGAGCAGCATGGCAGCAAATCGCCGCCAAGACCGTCGGCTGTTCCAAAGAAAAAGGCTGTTGCAAAAAGGCGAAGCGCTCATGAATCGATCGAATGCTCCTGCGTGATGAGTGTAATTAGAGTGAGCTAATTCAGCTTTCAATCACTAAGACGTGCATTCTAGCGGATTGAGCCACAGCGTCAATTTCCAAATGGCGTTAGCCGAACAGCCGGACTGCTGCTTGCTCCAAATTTTCTTCACAGGGACGACAGAATTTCAAGTATCTGCCCATTCAGATGCGAGTCGTTTGACCTGCGATCGCCACCATTTGAATTGAGCTACCGCAATCAGCAGATTGAGCCTTTGCAGTTTGACGCTTGAGCAGCAGCCCGATCGCCAAACTGCTCACTAATCCGATCGAGGCAAGAATGATCAGCCAGCGAATCAGACTCGATGAATTCTCTGTTCGTGATGTTTCTAGGAGTGGAAATGCTTTGCTTTTCGTCATTGTTGAAAGTAGTGAAAAAAGAAATTGAAGAAAAGGTCAATCATGCGACGGCGGCGATCGCGGACAAACTTAAACTGAATGCACTGGGCTTCTAAGTTTAAAGCTGCCCAAAATTGAAATGTAATTCGCAAGATGCGATCGAAAAGTTTGCAAGGTGTATCAGACCACGAATTGCAGCAAAAATCAGTGCTACCGTTGATCAGTTCACAACTTGATTGCGTCTCACTATGTCAACGCCTGCTTACGCGCTGCTGTTACGCAACGGTCGCTTGCTGCAAGCGGATGATCCCAACCCGATCGCCGTCGATATTGCGATCGCAAACAGAAAAATCGCCGCGATCGCTCCGAATCTTCCGGGCACAGCGCAGCTCGAACTCGACCTGGAAGGCAAGTTGGTCAGTCCGCCATTTGTCGAGTCGCATGTGCATCTGGATTCGGCATTGACGGCAGGTGAACCACGCTGGAACGAAAGCGGCACGTTGTTTGAAGGGATTGAGATTTGGCGCGATCGCAAGCAGGATTTGACGCTGGAAGACGTAAAGCGGCGGGCGATCGAAACGCTCAAGCAGCAGGCGATGCAGGGCGTTCTCTTCGTGCGCTCTCATGCGGACGTGAGCGAGGCGAATCTAATTGCGCTGCAAGGCTTGCTGGAAGTGCGTGAAGCCGTCAAAGACTGGATGACGCTGCAAGTCGTCGCCTTTCCGCAAGACGGCATCTACGGCAGTTCGCAAAATGAAGGCTTGATCGAAGAAGCAATGCGCTTGGGCGCAGACGTAATTGGCGGCATTCCCCATTACGAGCTGACCCGCGAAGACGGAGTGCGATCGATTCATCGCATTTTTGAACTAGCGCAAAAATACGAGCGCCTGATTGACATTCACTGCGACGAAATTGACGATGACAATTCGCGCTTTTTAGAAGTGGTAAATGCCTGTGCGATTCGATCGAGCTACGGTTCACGAGTTTCTGCTAGCCACACAACAGCATTTGGCTCCTATAACAATGCTTATGCTTACAAATTGCTAGGCTTTCTGCGTCGCAGCCAAATTAATTTCATCGTCAATCCGCTGATTAATATCACGCTACAAGGTCGGCTTGATTCCTATCCAAAACGGCGCGGTTTAACTAGAGTGAAAGAACTTTGGCAGCAAGGCACAAATATCAGCTTGGGGCACGACTGCGTACAAGATTGCTGGTACTCATTGGGTACAGGTAATATGCTGGATGTTGCCTTTATGCTGATTCACGTTTCGCAAATGACAGGGCGGTCGGAGATGGATGCCTGCTACAACATGGTGACGTGGAACGGTGCAAAAACGCTGAATGTTGAAGACCAATACGGCGTTGAAGTTGGCAAACCAGCGAGTTTCATTGTGCTGGATGCGATCGATCGCTTCGACGCTTTACGCCGTCGATCGACCGTTCGCTATGTCATCTCGCAAGGCAACCTGCTTGCTTCAACCGAACTGCCGCAGATGCAGTGGCGAGCATCCGTTACAAATGAATGAAGAGGAAAAGAATGAAGCGAATTGGATTGGGAATTTTGCTGTTGAGTGCGATCGCGCTGCCTGCAAATGCACAGCTTACCGCAAATCTCACGCTGCAAATTAATGGAATTGAAGGACAAGAAGGCAACGTTTGCCTAAAGCTGTTTGATGCGGCACAGGGCTTTCCTAACGACAATGAAAGCGCAATTGCTCGCACCTGCGTTCCGATCACAACTGCTGCTCAACCCTTCACTTATTCGTTTGCAAATTTGCCTGCGGGATCGTATGCAGTCGCCGTCTATCACGATCGCAACAGCAATGAAGTTCTCGATCGTGGCGCATTTGGAATGCCTTTAGAAGGCTACGGCTTCTCGAATGATGCGCCAGCAGTGACAGGACCTGCTCGCTTTCAAGACGCAGTATTTCTGTTAGCAGGAGCGCAATCGATCGAAATTCAAATGCGCTATCCGCAGTAGTTGAAATCGTGCTTTCATGCTTTAACTACTTAATCTAAATTTCGTCCAGTTAGTTCAACAAAAATATCTTCCAAATTAGAAGGACGAGTCATCATTCCGGTTTTGTCGGGCTGAGCGTCCAGATAAGCGTTGGCCTGCTCGATCGAAGGAAAGAATTTGTAGTGCCAGCGATCGCCATCTTGCTTGACGACCAAGCCTTCACCGTGTTTTTGCCGCAGTTCCGCGAGTGTGCCAATTTCGATTAGCTTGCCTGCGTCCACAATGCCGATGCGATCGCACAAATATTCGACTTCTTCCATGTAGTGCGTCGTCAGTACGATCGTCATGCCTTGCTGATTGAGGCCGCGAATGATTTCCCACAGGCGGCGGCGCGTCTGCGGATCAAGGCCGACGGTCGGTTCATCAAGAAACAAAATTTGCGGCTGGTGAAGCAGAGCGCGAGCAATTTGCAACCGTCGCTTCATGCCGCCGGAAAGCGTTTTGACCAGATCGTTGCGGCGATCGCTCAGTTCCACATACTCCAGCCAGCGATCGATGTCGCGCTGTCGCTGCGGGTTGGGAATATGGTGCATCCGCCCGTGAAACTCCATATTTTCCCAAACCGTGAGATCCACATCAACGCTTGTTTGTTGAAGCACAACGCCAATGTGCTGCTTGACCAGATAGGACTGGCGCACCACGTCGAATCCAGCAACTTTGATGCGGCCTTGCGTCGGGCGCGTCAGCGTCGTTAACATCCGAATCGTAGTGGATTTTCCGGCTCCGTTTGGTCCCAGCAGGCCAAACACTTCACCGGGCGCGATCGACAGCGACAAACCATTTACAACTTCGCGCTGGTCATAGACTTTGTGAACATTTTGCAGCGAAACAGCAGCCGTCATTGTAGGCAAAAAACAGGTGACTCTATGACTCTATCATTGCCATTTGCGATCGACCTGATTACTCCCGTAAGGTCGCAGGAACACGCAATGCCAAGCTCATTGCTCGTCCAGCCATGAAGCCGCTCAGAGCAAGCCAGAGCAGATGCGGACTGTGAAAGTTCCACGCCAGCAGCGCGATCGGGGCGAATCCAATCAGGGACGCAATCAGGGACGATCGCCGCAAAGTCGCACCTGCCGTCAATCCGAGAAAATAGCCGTCAAGCATATAAGCAATGCCGCCAAAGCCTAAAACGGGAATCAGCCAGGCAGCAAAACGCGGAACCTCAGCGAGAATGTCATCGTGATTGGTCAGCAAGCGAAACAGGGCGATCGGCTGAATGGCAAACAAAATGCCAAACGTTAAACCGAGCAGCAGGCTGGAAATTCCTGCAACTTGCAGCAGGCGAGTGAGTTGCGATCGATCTTGCTGTCCGTGAAACTGTCCGGCGAAGCTTTCGGTTGCAAAAGCAATCCCGTCGATAAAGTAGGCTGCTAGCGTCACAACTTGCAGCAGCAAACTGTTTGTTGCCAAAATCAGCGTTCCAAGGCTGGAACTGAGATTTGTAAATAAAGCAAACGTCGAAATCAAGGCAAAGGTACGAATTAAAATATCACCATTTAACCGGAAGGCAGCTTGGAGCGCAGTTCGATCGAGCAGTTGATTTTGCCATCTCTGCGGCAGCGTGACGGGAAAAATTAAAGCTAAACCGACAATCAGCATTGCATATTGACTCAGTGCCGTACTTGCACCCGCGCCCACGCTACCCCAACCCCAACGCACAATCATCAAATAGTTCAGCGTCACATCAACGCCATTGCCAACGATCGATAAAATCAGCACGCGGCTACCCTGTTCCCGTCCTAATAGCCAACCGATCAGCACAAAATTCAGCAGCGTTGCAGGTGCGCCCCAAATCAAAGCGCGATAGTAGTCTAAGCCTGCCGCTTCAACTTCGGGCGTGGCGCTAAGCAGCGCAAAGCCGATCGCTTGAATTGGCGTTTGCAGCAGCACGATCGCCAGTCCGATCGCGATCGCGAGCAGGCCATTTCGCAAGCCAACGAGCATGATACCGTCTGCATCTTGGCGTCCGACGGCCTGCGCCGTCATTCCCGTTGTCGCCATCCGCAGAAAGCCAAACGTCCAGTAGAGATAGTTAAACAACACGGTTGCCAGTGCGACGCCTGCCAAATGGCGAATATCTTCAAGATGTCCCAAAAACGCGACATCGGCTAAACCTGCTAGCGGAACCATCAGGTTTGAAAGAATATTGATGCCTGCAAGTCGCCAAAAGCGCTGCTGAAAGAGAAAAGCATCGATCGAAGATTCGGTAGACACAACGTTTCACGAATGAACAAGTTTTGTAAATCAATCGCAATCCGGGCATCCTAACTCGGTATTGCAAACGCAAAGGCTTAATCTTAACGTGCTCGTTTTAAGCTCAAATGAGATTTAGCGCAACTCGCTGATCGATCGCCCCTGAAAATCGTTCGACCCTTCATCGCCCCTATGCGAAATCGTTTATTTCTAGCGCTGCTGACCATTTTTGTCTTGGTGCTGCTGAGCGACAGTCGCCAATTTACTTCGGCGATCGCCACCCGTTCACCGCGCACTGCTTATGTCCATCTGTTTGAGTGGAAGTGGAACGATGTTGCCCAAGAATGCGAAACGTTTTTGGGGCCAAAAGGTTTCGCTGCTGTGCAAATTTCTCCTGCCAGCGAACATGCCGTGATTGCTCACGAAGACTATCCTTGGTGGCAACGCTATCAGCCTGTGAGCTATCAGATCAACAGTCGCAGCGGCGATCGCACTCAGTTCAGGGGCATGATCGATCGCTGCCGTCGATCGGGTGTCGAGGTTTATGCCGATGCCGTGATTAACCACATGTCCGGCGAGGCGCAAGGTGTCGGCAGCGCCGGAACACGCTTTACAAAATATTTCTATCCAAATCTCTATCAGTCGCGAGACTTTCACACCTGTCGCCGCGACATCACCGACTACAACAATCATGAAGAAGTCACCAACTGCGAACTGGTTAGCCTGCCGGATCTCGCTACGGGATCAGAGTATGTGCGCGATCGACTCGCTGCTTACCTGCGTGATTTGGTGAGTTTGGGCGTGCGTGGCTTTCGCATTGATGCCGCAAAACATATCCACACCAATGACATTGCGGCAATTCTCGATCGCCTCCATGCCAGCGTGGAACCTGACCCATACATCTACCAGGAAGTGATTGATCCCGGCAATGAAGCCGTTAAAAAGAGTGAGTATTATCCGAATGGCGATGTGATCGAGTTTGAATATGGCCGCAAAGTTTCCGAAAAGTTTTTGGGAATCGACGGTCAAACCTTGGCGCAGCTCGAAAGCTTAGGCGAAAGCTGGGGATTTGCGCCCAGCGAGAAAGCCTTGGTCTTCATCGACAATCACGACAAGCAGCGCGGACACGGCGGCGGTGGCAGCTACCTCACCTACAAAAACGGCAAGCTTTATGATTTGGCAAACGTGTTTATGCTCGCTTTTCCCTACGGCTACCCGCAGGTAATGTCGAGCTTTGCGTTCGACAATGCTGATCAAGGGCCGCCCGCCGACGCGCAAGGCCGAACGCGCAGCGTTCACAGTCGCAATCCAGCTACCTGCGACCAAGGCTGGGTATGCGAGCATCGGCATCGATCGATCGCCAACATGGTCGCCTTCCGCAACGCTACTGATCCCACCTTTTACCTAAGCGACTGGTGGAGCAATGGCAGCAATCAAATTGCGTTTGGCCGAGGCGATCGTGGCTTTGTAATCATCAATCGTGAATCTCAACCGCTCGATCGCACCTTTCAAACCAGTTTGCCTGCGGGCACTTACTGCGATGTCATTCACGCCGAACTCGATCGCTGCGGTGATTCAGCGATCACCGTGAATTCAACCGGACAAGTGACCGTCAGCGTTGCCGCAATGGACGCGATCGCCATTCACATCAACGCGAAACTTTGAACATTCGTCATTCGGAGTTTGTTGTTTCAGGCAGCGCCCATCACTGCGAACTCCAAATTATTTCTCGGTCAGCGTCCACACGCCGTCTGCCCAATCTGATTCGCTGGGCGGATGGCTGAGCCAGTGCTGGCAGCGGTTGAGATGCATCAAGGCAGCTTTGTCATGCGGATCGATTTCTTCAAGAATCGTGCCAAACGAAGTCATTGCCTTGGTGAATTTGCGATCGAGATAATATCTGCGGCCTTCCTGATAGAGGTCGATCGCCCGCTGCTTCTCGGCTGAAATCGATTCACTGCTCAGTCCAACAAGTTCGTAGACATTGACGGGACGATTTTTTCCTTTGACGCGGATTAGATCAAGTTCGCGGACTCGAATGCGATCGGCGCAAGGCTTGTATGTGCTTTCGCTGATCACAATATCGCAGCCATACTGCTTGCTTGCGCCTTCAAGCCGTGAACCCACATTGACGCCATCGCCGATCGCCGTAAATTCCATTCGCCGCGATGAGCCGATATTGCCGCTGATCACGCTGTCCGAGTTGATGCCGATGCCAATGCGGATTTTTTTATTTTCCGGCCTCGAAGCGTTGAAGTGAGCCAGCCGCGATCGCATATCGATCGCCGTTTGAACGGCCATCCAAGCGTGGTCTTGCAGGGGCAGCAGTGACGAGCCAAACACGGCCATGATCGCATCGCCGATGTACTTATCCAAAATGCCTTTGTGAGCGGCGACCGCATCCACCATCGTCTCGAAATATTCGTTGAGCAACTGCACAACTTCTTCAGCCTGCATCGTTTCGGTCAGCGTTGTGTAGCCGCGAATATCCGAAAACAAAACGGAAGCTTCGCGCCGTTCGCCGCCAAGTTTAACTTCACCACTGCTGTACAGCCGCTCGGCCAATTCCTGCGCCATGTAGCGGTAGAGCGTATTTTTGAAGCGCTTTTCCTGGCTGATATCGTCCATCACGACCAGTGCGCCGTAGACGTTGCGATCGTCATTCGCATCCGCGATCGAATTAATTGACAGATGAACGCTGTGCAGTTCTTCACCGATCGCAGGCAGCAGCGTTTGGTCAGGATAATACTGCTGACGACTCTTTTCATCAGTTCCAGTCAGCGCACTGCGAAATCGCTCGCCAAAGTTACCTTCTTTGATCTGCACCACTTCGGTAATCGGACGACCTTCAAGCCGATCGCTCTCGCCAAAGCCAAGCAGATTTTTGGCGCTTTCGTTCGCAGCGAGGATTTTGCCACTTTTGTCAGTTGAAAGGACAGCGTTCGAGAGCGATCGCAAAATATCGTGCTGCATTTGCTCTTGCTGCTTCACAGTGGCGAACAGCTTGGCGTTTTGCAGCGCGACGCCTGCTTGAATGTTGAACGCCTTCATGAATTCTTGGTCGTTGCGGTTGAAGCTCGCTCGCCAGCATTCCGGAGCTTGCGGCCAGTTCGCCGGATTGTAGGGCGGAAAATCGCCCTGCTTTTTCTTGTTGATCAGTTGTGTGACCGCGATCAACTCGTCATTGGCGTTGAAGACGGGCATACACAACATGCTGCACGTGCGGTAGTGCGTCTTCTGGTCAGTTTCCTTGGCGGTGTCGGCGTTGGGATGCTCATACAAATCAAACGGGATCAACACAGGCTCACCTGTCATCGCAACCTGTCCGGCAAAGCCTGCGCCCATCGAAATTCGCACTTCCTTCAGCACGCCGTCGATCGGAAGTTTCGTCCACAGTTCTTCCCGATCGCGATCGATCAGCCACAGCGTCGATCGATCGGCGTTCATCAGTTCCTTGGCTTCTTCCATCACTCGCGCCAAGGTTTCCTCCAAATCAAGGCTGCTGTGGCTAAGCGCTTTGGTTGCCTTCATCAAGGCAGAAGCAGCGCGTTGCTGCTGAGTTGCTTTATAAAACGATCGCGATGACTCTAGAATTAAGCGAATTGACGGCGCAAACTCCTCAAACACCTGCTCATCGTGCGAACTGAAGCCATCGAGATCAATTTTGTCTTCCAGGGAAGCATTGGGATCGTAAACGGTTTTTAGCTTGTTGATCAGCTGCACGACTGCAACTAGATCGCCCGATTCGCTGAGCAGCGGCAGAGCAAGCATCGTGTAGGTGCGGTAGTGATTCTTGCGATCGAACTCCTGTGCCGCTTTCGATCGAGGATCGCTGTAGAAATCGTAGGGAATGTTGATGACAGATTTTTGCGTCGCGACTTCGCCTGCGATCCCAACGGTTTTGGGAAAGCGCAACTCTAACGTATTGTCTCGATCGTCTTCGGCCACGATCGACCACAGTTCATCTTTGTCTTCGTCGAGCAAAAAGATTGTCGTGCGATCGGCATTCAGCAGTTCTCCGGTTTTGAGCGTGATCGATTGCAGCATCTCGCTCAAAATCGCTTCAAATCCGCGCGAGTCAAGGACATTATCGAGCAGCGATAAAGTTTGATTGACAACGCGCAGCTTGTCCTCAACATCGCTGACCACCTGCCGAAATGAATCTTGCGTCAGCGGTGCAAGAAAGGCCGAAAATGAGCCGCGCTGCTCTGCCAGACTGCTTTTTCGTCGCTCGATCGCGCTGGTCGGCTCATGCATAAAATCGCCATCAGTGGAAACAAAATCAGCAGGGCGGCTGGCGATATCGATCACCCTATCACTAGCAGCACCCGTACCCGACAACGAAAAAGGTGAAGCGGTCATTGTTGCATCCGCAGTTCGTAGAGGTGGATTCAACCCAAACAGTACCCAAAATCTAGCTTGAAACTCACGATCTAGATTTTGGCGCTCATAGCGATCGCAACGCTTGCAAGAAATGCCCTTTCGTAAGCCGCCGCGCTTGCTTTGGTGGATGCTCCTGACAAGTCAACTTCAATACCAGTCTTTGCTCTTATTCTAATTATGACTGTATCGGCTTAACCGCAATTTCCACAAGCGACATCTAATACAATTTAGCGATCGAACTTCGAGCGTTAAGCGCTAAAGTACTTAGCTGCCGGATGGTAAACAACGATCGCGGTTGTCGATTGCTCTGGGTAAAGCTGCTCGCTTTCATCCATATGCAGGCCAATTCGCTCTGCACCTAGTAGCTCAAGCTGCTTGAATTGGTCTTGAATATTCGGGCAGGCTGGATAGCCGAAGCTGTAGCGCGATCCTTGATAGCGCTGAGCAAGAATGTCACGAATACTTTCAGGTTCTTGATCCCCAAAGCCAAGTTCGCAACGAATGCGAGCGTGTGTCCATTCCGCCAGGGCTTCCGCAACCTGCACGGCTAGCCCGTGAAAATACAGATAGTCGGTGTACTGATTCGCCTCAAACAGCTTCTTCGCAAACTGAGTTGCAACCTCACCCACCGTAACTGCCTGCATGGGAAACACATCAAATCTAGGGGCGTCGGCTTTGGGCAAGAAGAAGTCGGCAATGCAAAGACGACGTAGCGATTTTTGGCGCGGAAAAGTAAATGTGGCAATCGATCGCTCACTAATCCCCAGCTTTTCATTTGCGATCGCCGGATCATAAATGTGCAGCATATTTCCCTCTGACAAACAGGGAAAATAGCCATAAACCACCTGAGGCTGTAGCAAATTTTCGCGGATGACCCGCTGCTTCCAGTTTTCTAAAATTGGATACACTTTTTCCTGCAAAAAGGCGCCGTAGTCTTCGCGAGATTGCTCTTTTGGCTTGCGGAACTGCCACTGCCCAGCGATCAACGCTTGTAGATCGAGATACGCGAAGACTTCTTCGATCGAAACTTCTTTAGGCTGTAATAATTTCGTTCCCCAAAAGGGCGGATGAGGTCGATCGATTTCCAGCGTCACGGCTTCAGATCGGATTGTGTCTTCTGCTGTTGGAGCGGGTGCTGCGGCAATTCGATTGACTTCGAGATGAGCAATTGGTTCTTTCTGTTCTTGGTGCTGTTCGTCGAGGAAACCTTGGCGATCGTTCCAATTTCCACCCATTTTGGCGGGCATCAGCTTGTCCATGAAATGTAAGTCTGAGAAGGCGTCTTTGCCATAGATGACTCGACCGCTGTAGGCATTTTGGCAATCTTCATAGACAAATTTTGGCGTCAGTGCAGCACCCCCCAAAATTACGGGAACGGTGATTCCTCGTTGATTGAAGACTTCTAGGTTTTCTTTCATAAACGCGGTCGATTTCACCAGCAGGCCACTCATCGCGATGCAGTCTGCTTTGTGCTCGTTATAGGCGTCGATGATGCTGTCTACTGGCTGCTTAATTCCCAAATTGATAACGCGGTAGCCGTTGTTTGTCAGGATGATATCAACGAGATTTTTGCCGATGTCGTGAACGTCGCCTTTGACGGTGGCGATAATTACTGTTCCCTTCGCTTGGCTGGCATCTTCTTTTTCCATGAATGGTTCAAGATAGGCAACTGCTGCCTTCATCGTTTCTGCCGACTGCAAGACGAATGGAAGCTGCATTTGACCTGAACCGAAAAGTTCGCCGACGACTTTCATGCCGTCGAGCAAAAAAGTGTTGATGATGTCGAGGGGTTTGTATTTTTCCAAGGCGATCGACAGCCCGTCCTCTAGGCCAATTCGTTCTCCGTCAATGATGTGCTGCTTCAGCCGTTCCTCAACCGGAAGATCGGCCAGTGAACCGTGCGATCGCGCCTCTTTGGTAGAAACCCCTTCAAACAGCTTGGTTAATTCCGTTAAGGGATCGTAGACGCAGACATCGCCTTCAAACTGCCGCTGATCGTAGATCAGTTGACGGCAAACTTCTTGATGGCGGGGATCGATCTTGGCGATCGGCACAATTTTCGCGGCACTGACGATCGCTCCGTCCATTCCCGCTGCCACTGCTTCATGCAGAAACATCGAGTTCAAGACAATTCGAGCGGCAGGACTGAGGCCAAACGAAATGTTCGAGACACCGAGAATAATGTGAACGCCTGGTAGATTTTCGCGAATGCGGCGAATTGCTTCGATCGTGGCTTTGCCGTTCGATCGATCTTCCTCAATTCCAGTTGATAGCGGCAAAGCCAGCGGATCGTAAAAGATTTCGTGAGCCGGAATGCCGAATTCGATCGCATCTCGATAAGCGCGTTGGGCAATCTGGAATTTTTTGTCAGCCGTTCGCGCCATGCCGTCTTCGTCGATCGTACCGACGACCACGCCCGCGCCATAAGCTTTTGCCAGTGCAAGGACTTTGAAAAAGCGATCGTCTCCGTCTTCGTAATTGGTGGAGTTGAGGAGGCATTTGCCGCCCGCCACTTTTAGCCCTGCCTCCATCTTTTGCCACTCGGTCGAGTCGAGCATCAGAGGCAAGTTGACGTTTGTGACCAGCCGCGAAACGAGTTCGTGCATGTCTTTCTCGCCATCGCGCCCAACGTAATCCACATTCACGTCAAGAATATGTGCGCCTTCTTTGACCTGCGATCGCGCCACCGACACCAATCCATCCCAATCTTCGGCATTCAGCAGTTCGCGCACTTTCTTTGAGCCGCTGGCGTTCAAGCGTTCGCCAATAATCAAAAATGAATTGTCCTGATCGTAAGGCTGAGCAGAATAGATCGAGGCGGCAGACGGCGTGTAGTCCAACGCCGGACGGGGATTGTTCGCTGGAGCAGCGCCGTTCAATTCCCAGTGGGGAATGCGGACGGGGCGAGGCTTGGGAGTGAGGGTAGGGGCGATCGCCGCCAGTTGCTCAATATGTTCCGGCTTTGTGCCGCAGCAGCCCCCAATCACCTGCACGCCCAAATCCTCAACGAAGTGCAGCAGAGCCATTTGCAGTTCGGTCGGGGTCAGCTTGTAGTGCGCGTGACCGCCGACATTTTCAGGAATTCCAGCATTGGGAATGCAGGAGATGACGAAGGGCGAATGCTGAGCAAGATATTTGATGTGATCGGCCATGCGATCGGGACCCGTCGCGCAGTTGAGGCCGAGGATGTCGATCGAGTATGGCTCTAGAATGCTCAGCATCGCTGCTACGTCCGAGCCAACCAGCATCGTGCCTTGAATTTCCATCGTCACCGACACCATCAGCGGACGGCGATCGCCCTTCTCGGCAAATACTTCCTCAATTCCGTTCAGTGCTGCCTTAATTTGCAAAACATCCTGGCAGGTTTCGACGATGAACAAATCCACGCCGCCGTCATACAGCCCCCGTGCCTGTTCAGCAAACGAAGCTTTCATTGTGTCGTAGTCGATATGTCCCAAAGTCGGCAGCTTGGTGGTGGGGCCGATCGATCCCGCCACAAATCGCGGTTTCTCTGGCGTTGAGAATTCTGCTGCACACTGTTTTGCTAGTTCTGCCGCTGCTTTGTTGAGGTCGTAAGCGCGATCGGCCAGGTCATACTCGGCCAACACGATCGAGGTTGCGCCAAACGTATCCGTTTCGATCACATCCGCGCCGACAGCGAGGAAATCGCGATGCACTTTGGCAACGGCTTCGGGTTTGGTAAAGATGAGATATTCGTTGCAGCCTTCATATTCGGCTCCTCCAAAATCTTCAGCCGTCAAGTTTTGGAGCTGAAGCGATGTGCCCATTGCGCCATCGAACACGATAACCGGACGGGTTTCACTGTGGAGGCGATCGAGGAAGGAGCCAGTCATAAGCGCATCAAATAGAAAAGAAAGCAAACTGTCTCTAGATTACCAAGTTCCTTGATTTGAGGCAGTTAGCAAATGGCGCGATCGAACTTCTACAGGTTTATTTTCATACACACATGAGAATAGCCCAGCGAATTCGTTACCTCCGCTGGGCTAAGCGTAAGAAGAGTTCGGCGCTAAGCGGCTGACTTAAAGCTGATCAAGCTGATTCTTGAGCGCTTCGAGTTCCGCATCGACCTGATCTTGCGGCTGGGTCGTTGCTTTGTTGGGCTGTGTGTCGCCTGTGCTGGTCTGCGAAGAGGGTAGCTGCGCTTGGTTCGCAGGTGCGCCCGCTAGCTGCGCCTTCATCGCTTCGAGTTCCGCATCAACATCGGTTCCCGATTCGAGCTGAGCAAATTGGCTTTCGAGGTCTGCGCCTGCCAGTTCAGCGGCAGCTTGCGATCGCGCTTCCATTTGCAGCACTTTTTCTTCCATCCGCTCAAAAGCGGCCATTGAACTGCTCGTGCCCAAGCGTCCCATTGTGCCCTGAAGCTGCTCGTTCGCTTTGGCGGCACTTGCCCGCGCTCTGAGCATGTCTTTCTTGGTTTTGGCCTCGGAAATCTTGCCTTCCAGCGCGATCAGATTGCGCTTGAGCGTATCAACAGTTCCAGTTTGCTGATCGAGCTGCGCTTTGAGTGCATTGGCAGTGTCAAGCTGAACTTTCTTGCGGTTGAGTGCTTCACGTGCCAAGTTCTCGTCACCTTTTTGCAGGGCAAGCGCGGCTCGCTGCTGCCAGTTGTTCGATTCAGCCTGTGCCTGATTGTATTGCTGCTGCATTCGCTTTTGGCTGGCGATCGCGCTGGCAACGGCCTGACGTAGCTGAATCAGGTCTTCTTGCATGTCGATCAGCGCTTGCTCCAAGATCTTCTCTGGATCTTCAGCCGCGCTCACGGCAGCGTTGAGATTCGACCGGACGACCCGGCTAACACGGTCAAATAATCCCATGACTCTTTCCCTTTGGCTGTGGATGGATTGGCGATTGGCCTGAGGCTTGCTTCTTCTAGCTTAGTCAATTGCAGCGTGGCTGTGCCATCAGTCGTAACACATCTGCGCTTACGGTTTCTACGAAGCAGCGGCGCAAATTTCACATGACTAACCAAGACGCAAAACAAAAATGGGGGCGATCGCCCCCACCTGTATCAATTCAAGGCAGTTGTCTAAATTTGCGGAACGAACTGTTCCTTTTCGGGAACTTCTGCGTACTCAGAGACGATTTGGCGGAATTCGTCACCGTCGATCGTTTCTTTTTCGATCAGTAAATCGACAAGTCGATCGATCACAGCGCGATTGTCTCGGATGATGCGAAGAGAAGTGTCATAGCAGTGTTCGACGATCGATCGCACTTGCGCGTCAATGCGCGAAGCAATCTGCTCTGAGTACTCCGATTTCGTCATCCAGTCGCGACCCAGAAAGACTTCGCCCTGCTGACTTTCCAACGACAACGGTCCTAAGTCCGACATGCCAAATCGCGTCACCATTTGCCGCGCCATGCTCGACACCTGCTGCAAGTCGCCACCTGCTCCAGTTGTCACCTCGGCATCACCAAAAATTTCCTGCTCAGCCGCCCGACCACCTAACGCGCCAGAAATGCGAGCGAGAATTTGCGATCGCGAAATCAAGCCTTGCTCTTCATTCGGCGTAAACCAGGTCAAACCCTGCGCTTGTCCACGCGGGATTAGGGTTACTTTCTGAACGGGATCGTGATCCTTCAACAGCGTCCCGATGATCGCATGTCCGATTTCGTGGTAAGCGATTAGACGCTTGCTCTTGCTATCAACGAGAGGCGTACCTTCCATGCCTGCGACGACGCGATCGACCGCATCATCAATTTCCAGCATCGTAATCGCATCTTTGCGACGACGAGCGGTGAGAATTGCGGCTTCGTTCAGCAGGTTCGCCAGGTCAGCACCCGTGAATCCCGGCGTGCGTCGAGCGATCGCCTCCAGCGATACCTCCGGCGCAATCTTTTTGTTGCGGGCATGGACGTTGAGAACTTCCAAGCGACCTTTGATGTCCGGCGCGTCTACGGTGACTTGGCGATCGAAACGACCCGGACGCAACAGGGCAGAGTCGAGCACGTCCGGGCGGTTCGTCGCCGCGATGATGATGATGCCCGTGTTGCCCTCGAAGCCGTCCATCTCGGTCAAGAGCTGGTTCAACGTCTGCTCGCGCTCGTCGTTGCCGCCACCGATGCCTGCGCCACGTTGACGACCCACCGCATCAATTTCATCGATGAAAATGATGCAGGGCGCGTTCTCTTTCGCCTTCTTGAACAAATCGCGGACGCGAGATGCGCCGACACCGACGAACATTTCGACAAATTCGGAACCGCTAATCGAGAAGAACGGAACTCCGGCTTCTCCGGCGATCGCTTTGGCGAGCAGGGTTTTCCCGGTTCCCGGCGGGCCAACCAGCAGCACACCTTTGGGAATCTTGGCGCCGACAGCGGTGAAGCGTTCGGGTTTTTTGAGGAACGTGACGACTTCTTGCAGTTCTTCTTTGGCTTCTTCGATGCCAGCGACATCATCGAACATCACGCCCGTTTTGGCTTCCATTGAAAAGCGGGCGCGAGATTTGCCAAACTGCATCGCCTGACCAGGACCTCCGGGAACATTGCTCGATCGCCGGAACAAAAAGAACAAGCCGCCAATCAGCAGCACAGGGAAAATCAAGTTGCCCAACAGTCCCCACAGTGCGCCATCGTTGCGGATCGGATGCGAGTCGAAGCTGATATTATCGCTTCGCAAGCGAGTAATCAGGTCGGGCGCATTGCCAGGAAGATCGACGCGCAAGCGCTGAATGCGATTGTCAAGTTCGGGGTCGATCGCCTCAACGATCGCCGTCCGTCCGCCTTCGTACAGATCGACACTTGTGACGCGACCTGCATCGAGATATTCCAGAAAGCGTCCGTAGGTCATGCGAGTGCTAGCGGTGTTTCTGCCCATGTCTGCTGGGGCGGAAGAAAACGCGCCCTGCCAAAAGAAAAAACCAATGATCAGAGCGGGCAGAGTCCAGAGAAGAATCACTCTCCAGGAAAGTTTCATAGTTTAATTCGCCTCTTGATACAGAAAATGGCAGCAAAAACCCCGTGCAAACTGAAATGCTTCAAAGCCGAGTTTTTAACAAGAAGTCTACGTCCACCTCGATCGCCCGATTGGTGCGATTGCTGAGAACGCAATAGTCGTTTTGCTGAGGAATCTTAACTAAATTTAACTTAATTTGGGATTTCCGGACAACTGATGAGGTCGTAGACAGCGATCAAATCGCAAAATTGACAGAGCTACTTGCGATCGCCTGCTCAGTTCGGAAAAAGCCGCTAGCATGATCACCATTGCTCTTCACGCTTCGAGCTATGAATCTCCTCACGCAAATTCTTCACCTCGCGGGTTCGGGTGCGGTCGCCTACATCACCGCTCGCAACATCCGCGATACTCAAACTCGTCCGAACATGCTAGCAGGCTTTCAGCTTGCTGAATCCGGCTCTGTGCCCTTGCTTGAAGCTTTGAGCCAGCGAGCTGCCGAAGAAGGCGATGTCTGGTTGAGCGATCGCCTTGCTCGCCACGCCCAAGACGAAAAGCGACACGGCCAAATTTTCGCGCACGCCCTTAAGCAGTTAGATAAGCAGGTGATTGATTTCACCAAGCTGCCCAAGAAAACTAGTCAGGAGCAGCAGCGCAGTCCGTTTTTTGAAACTTATTTTGAGGGCTACACCCGCGAAGACATGAAGCCGGAAAATATTAGCTGGCCGATGTTCTTTGCCAGCACCTACACCCTTGAAGTCGATGCCAGCAAAGACTTTGCACGCATGGCAAATGCTTTGCCCGACACGGACACGGCCAGCGCCAATCTGAAAAAAGGAATGCTGGCGATCGCGAACGATGAGAAGGGGCACGCTGCCTACTTGCTTGAAGCAATGCACCGCTATTTGTCGCCTGTGGAAGTGTCGCAGATTGTAGACGAGTGGCGCACCCGCAAGGTAAATGCGATGGTGTCGATGGTAACTAACCTCGTGCAGAAGAGCGGTCAACTGCCAAACTTGGTGCAAGATGGTGTGCCGCCCGAAATGGCAGAGCCAGAGCTGGCTGCCAACGCATCGTAGGTGGACGATCGCGGGAGACGCGATGTGCAGATCATGCTCCCGCGATCGCTCAAAGACTCAAACGCAAGTGCAGCGTGGTGACAAAGCGGTCTGTAAAGGATCAGCGATCCCCGCGTTCAATACTCATCTTGAAAGGGGTTGCACGCGACAATTTACTGCCGTACAATGGAGCCTCGAATTATGAGTAAGAAACTGCGAGGAGGGTTCTATTCCTGAACCACTAACCCTGACCGTTAGCTTGAGAGGCACTCGCGAAGTCAGGGAGAACTGCCAACTTTTTCGCCTCGCAGGACTGTTGGATGCCTTCTCTGAACCAACCTTCCGCAAGGCGATCGACAAATTCGTGGAAGAAGGGCCACCAAATTTCGTCCTGGATCTTTCCCAAATCGATTTTGTCGATAGCTCTGGATTGGGCGCACTCGTGCAGCTTGCCAAAAAAGCGCAAGGCGCAGGCGGCTCGCTGCAAGTTGTTACCAATCCGCGTGTGACGCAAACTGTGAAAATGGTTCGCCTAGAACAGTTTCTTGCGCTTCAGCCCTCTGTTGAGATTGCGCTAGAGAACCTCAAGAAATCTTAGAGCAGGTTTGCTTCTTCTTGCAGCAGAAAGAACCTGTGGCAGAAAGAGCAAATCTGCTCCGGCATTGCAGCAGTATGATGCAACTAGCTTCGTGATCGCCTTAGCGAAACTGCTACTGTCAATGGGGTTTAGGTTGGAGCAACAACAAGTTACATCTGCGATCGCGAGCGCCTGTTTGACCGTTGACCGGGCGCAACTGCCGCTTGATCCTGCTTCGGTGCAGCAGCTTTCTCCAGCGGCACTGGCCTATCTGGGTGATGCTGTCTTTGAACTTTACATTCGCGCTGCGTACTTGCTGCCGCCACAGCGTCTCCAGCGCTATCATGATAGGGTTGTCGCCCAGGTGCGAGCCGAGACCCAATCGGCTCATCTCAAGCTGCTAGAGCCGCACCTCACCTCAACCGAACTTGATATTGTTCGACGCGGGCGCAACGCTGCTTCTAGTCGATCGAACCGACGTGATGCAGAAACCTACCAGAGAGCTAGCAGCCTCGAAACCCTGGTTGGCTATCTTTATTTGTGCGATCCCCAACGTTTAGCGCAGTTGCTCGCGCATCTGCCTTTTGATTCTTCGGTAGAACCGTAGAGTTTTCTTGTGATTCAGCGGCGCGTGCTTCGATCGAGTGCGCGGCGATTCTTTTTCTGGAGCATGACCTATGGCCGCTAAATTTTCTCGTCCCCGCACTCAATCTTCGCGCCCCGAAGGTGGCGAGCGTAAACAGTACCGCACAGACCGCAAGCGTGACGGCGGCCATCATTCCAAAGAAGGCAGCTACCATCCCACACCAGATGAATACGGCGGCGATCGCCGTCCAGACCGTCCGCACCGCGAAGACCGCAGCGATCGTCCAGAACGCTCTTACCGCGACGAGAGTGCTCCAAAGCGCCGCGACCGCTTTGAAGCACGACCCGATCGATTCCGCCGCGACGAACGCCCGCAATCTGATCGCCCCTATCGGGATCGCAAAAAGTCAGAGGGCTACCGCGATCGAACAAACGATTCCCG
Source organism: Microcoleus sp. FACHB-1515 (assembly GCF_014696105.1). Taxonomy (GTDB): domain Bacteria; phylum Cyanobacteriota; class Cyanobacteriia; order Elainellales; family Elainellaceae; genus JAAUTJ01. Next base: position 15,087 of record NZ_JACJPO010000069.1, on the reverse strand, counting down.
GCAAGATGACCGCGATCAATCGAGGCGTCCCTACCGAAATCGCGATGACCATCGATCGGGACAATCGCATCGAGAGGATCGGGGCGCACCCAAGCGGGTTCGTTCCGAGTATTCGTCTGAGCGTTCGCGTCATGAGCAATTCGACGATCGCCGCTCAGCTCGATCCCGCGATCGATCGGACATTGAAATTTCCGCACCGATTCTTAAAAACGGACACACTGAGGTAGACGTTGCCCCAATTCGGAAGGCGATCGTGCTGCCGGATGTGGATCAAGAAACAGCAATTTCTGTTGAGGTTGAAGCGAGTGATGACCAACCTCAAACGGATGAACCTGCTGCAGTTGATTCCACTCCGACTGAGCAGAATGATTCAGATTTGATTTATGGACGCCACACGGTGTTAGCAGCGTTGGAGAGCGATCGCACCTTAAATCGCATTTGGGTGCTGCCGCGCTTACGCTATGATCCCCGCTTTCATGGCTTGCTGCAAGCCGCCAAAGTGAATGGCACGGTCATCGATGAAGTGGAACCGAAACGCCTTACTCAAATCACCGACGGAGCGAACCACCAGGGCATTGCTGCCCAAGTTGCCGCCTATGCGTATGTCGAGCTTGAGGATTTGATCGAGCAGGCGAAAGCTGCCAGTGAAAATCCGGTGCTGGTGATTGTGGACAGCATGACTGATCCTCATAATTTGGGCGCGATCGCTCGCACGGCTGAAGCACTGGGCGCTCAGGGCATGGTGATCCCGCAGCGTCGCGCAGTGGGGATCACGTCAACAGTGGTCAAAGTGGCGGCAGGTGCGCTGGAGAATTTGCCGATCGCTCGTGTTGTCAACCTCAGCCGCGCGCTTGAAGCGCTAAAAGCGGCTGGATTTTGGATCTACGGAACGGCGACAGATGGCAGTCAACCCCTGCACACCACGCAGTTCACAGGCGCAACGGCAATTGTGGTTGGTTCTGAAGGGGATGGCCTCAGCTTGCTGACGCAGAAAAACTGTGACGCGCTCGTGTCGATTCCGCTGCGCGGCAAAACGCCTAGTCTAAATGCATCGGTGGCAGCGGGAATGGTGCTGTATGAAGTTTTCCGCCAAAGACAAGCCCAAGCTCTACCTTTGAGGACTTTGCAAAACAAAGTGCAACAGAGTATAACGAAACTTGAATCTTTTTAACGTCTGGAGACATCCGGGTCATTTACGTCGCAATTGCAGCAGAGCATGAAAGAAATTTGGATCACACTCCTGGAGGCACTCGGTCAAGCTTGGTGGGTTGAGGTTGTCACCGAAGCACCTCGCTGCACCTACTACTTTGGGCCGTTTGCCAGTGCTAGCGAAGCCGAAGCAGCCAAAAGTGGTTACGTTCAAGATTTAGAGCAGGAAAACGCGCAGAATATCCGCGCTGTTGTGAGACGCTGCAAGCCTGCTAGCTTGACGATCGAACACGAAGCCGAGGCAACCCGATCGGGAAAGCCGCCGTCCCTGATGAGTAGCCGCGCCTAGCTCGTCGCTTGGTTCACCGTGAAATCGATCGCTTCTGGATGATTCGCCAGCCAGCGATCGATATCTTGCCGGACGCGATCAGGAATTTCCCAAGGAAACAGGTGCGCTGTGTCAGGATAGCACTGCCAATCACATTTCGGTAAATGGCAGGCCGTTTCCTGACTGGCCGCAGCGGTAATGTGGCGATCGCAAGCGCCAGCCAGCATCAAACATGGACACTCGACTAGAGCAAGATCGGCTAGTCGGTTGTACCGCGTGGCGATCGCTTGCTGCAAAGCCTGATTCGCCGTCGCGGAAGTTTGCAAAAATGCGCTCATGCCCTCGTGCGCCAGTCGCTCGTAGGCGTGAGCGTTGTGCTGCTGTAACAGGTAGCGGTATAGCGATCGCCGCCCAAACGTTTCGATATTCCACTTCCAGCTCGGTCGGATGCGATTGATCAGCGACGCGATCCCCGTGTAGAAATTGTCTTGCCAGTCAATCGGCGGATGATTGCCGACCGGACGCGCCGCCGTTGCAACCAAGATCAAGCCGCTGATGCGATCGGGTAGCTTCAGCGCAAGTTCCATTGCCAGAATGCCGCCCAGTGACCAACCTAAAATCAAAGCGCGATCGATCCCCAGTCGATCGAGCAGCGCTTCGAGGTCGATGAGATGGTCTTGCATCGTGAACGCTGCGTTCGTCTGACTGCGACCGTAGCCGCGTAGGTCAGGCGCAATTGTTTGAAATCGCTTAGACAAATGCTCGGTAAAAACCGACATGCTTGCAGCGGAACCGGGATGACCGTGCAGGCAAAGAATTGGGTAGCCGCTGCCCTGTACCTGAACGGTCAACGGAAATGCGGCGGAAGAAGTCATGTGGCGATCGCCTCAATCATTTTAATAGCTCGATCGTAGCAATCCCTGACTGAGTAATTGTTGAACGATCGCAACCGCCCTTCCGAAATTTAAGCGAGCGGTGATGTAGGAACCAAGACTTCTCGCTTGCTTCGCCCCTGGCACGAGATGGGAATCTTAAGTTTAGTTCGCGTCAACCGAATATCTTGAAAGGAGAAGCGTCATGAACTATTTTTCAACCGTCGTCACTTTACTGCGCGATCGTCAATCATTTTTAGAAGAAGTTCACGACGGGGTGCGACTGAAAAGCAAAATCTCAGCGCTGATGCTGTCAAGCTTTTGTTTCTTCGCCGTTTATGGCGCAATTATTGGAACATTTCATAGCCCACTGCAAGCAATTTCCTCCGCAGTGAAACTGCCTGCTCTTTACCTCATTACGCTGCTGGTTTGCTTACCAACGCTGTATATTTTTAATGCGCTGTTTGGCTCCAAGCAAACGATCGCACAGCATTTTACCTATTTGCTTACCGCCGTAGCGGTCATTTCCATTTTGCTTTGCGGCTTTGCACCTGTGACGCTGTTTTTCTTAATCACGGTAAATGACTACAGCTTTTTTCTGCTGTTAAACGTGGCAATCTTTGCCCTAACTGGAATTTTGGGAGTGTCGTTTCTCTATCAGGTGATGAAGCCGATCGCGGATGGTGAACAGGGTGCAAAAGTTCGTCGCAGCATTCTTCGGTTTTGGCTGATTCTGTATGGGTTTGTGGGTAGTCAGCTTGGCTGGACACTCCGCCCCTTCTTTGGTTCGGCGGGTCAGTTTGAGCTATTTCGGTCTCGTGAAGGCAGCTTCTTTAGTGGAGTCTGGAATGCACTGCTAAACCTTCTAGGCTAGGATTCAACCGATGGATTCTAATTTGGAAGACCTCAAGATTAGCGATCGCGAACTCGAACGCATTAGCGGCTTTGATGTCAGCAACCTGTTTGTCGGTGGCATCTTTGGCGGCTTCTACCGTCCCTCGATTTTTTGCAGCAAATCGCGATCGCTGCAATTTTTCATCACTGAAGTTTTGGTGTTTGCGCTGCTATTTATCTTCACCTTGCCGATTGGATTAGCTGCTACTCGCAATTCGGTTAATTCGTTCGATCAGCTTTCGGTTGTGATTTTGTTTTTTCAAGTGACGCTTGGCAGCGCGATCGTGCTTTTAGCTGCTTGGAATTTGTACATGTGGCGGCGAGTGCAACAAATGAAACCGCTGTTGCGCCTGCTGGACGAAGTTGATCAGTTTAATCAAATACTGGGCGCGATTGACGTGATCGATCGCCTCCATGCAGCCCAAAGTTCGCAGCAGCAGTTCGATCGTCAGCAGGTTTTGTCTGCATTAAACCTCACCAGAGATACGCTAATTGCAGGTTTAACAACCGAGAAAATTCTGCGAGACAGTCGTGGTTTGCTGTCTCGCAGCCATGATTTAGTGGCGAATATTGAACGCAATTTGGCGGCGATCGAATCGCTGTCAGTGAGCGATCGCGCCAATGATTACCAGCAACTCCTGCAAGAAGCCTTAGAAATTGGCGTTAGCGTGCAGCGTGAGGTGCAGCAGTATCGATCGCGCTAACAGAAAATGCTGTAGAGATTAAACTTCCCTACAGCATTTCTCTTTCAACAATAGAAGTTGAGCCTATTCGATTCCTTCGATTCGATCTTCCACTTCTTGATAGAGTTCACGCAGCATTTGAAGATTGCTTTCGCTAGTTTCCCAATAGCCGCGACCGTTTACCTCTAGCAGCGTTCCGACAATTTTTCGGAATGAGTGTGGATTGAGGTTCAGCAAGCGCTGGCGCATTTGCTCGTCTTGGATGAACGTTGTGTTGGTGTCTTCGTAAATCCAGTTATCGACGGCTCCCGCTGTGGCTGACCAGCCCATCGTGTTCACCAATCGCTTTGAGAGTTCCCGCACACCTTCGTAGCCGTGAGAGAGCATTCCTTCGTACCATTTAGGATTGAGCATTTTGGTACGAGCATCAAGGCGAACGGTTTCGGAGAGCGATCGCACCTGAGCATTTGCCGTTGTTGTATCGGCAATGAATGAAGCAGGTTGTTTGCCGTCACCGCGCAGCGTTGCAACAACTTTCGTCGGATCAGAGTCGAAGTAGTGCGACACGTCGGTGAGCGAAATCTCAGACGAATCGAGATTTTGGAACGTCACATCAACCGTCTTCAAAGTTGTTTCAAAGATTTCTCGTGACTGCTCCATTGTGCCCGGATTATCAGAACTGAAGGCAAAGGACTTGCGAGACAAATACATGTCTTGCAGCTCTGATTCGCTTTCCCAAGTGCTGTTTTCGACGGCAAGGTTAATGTTAGAAGAATACGAACCGCTGGCGTTAGAGAAAACGCGAGTTGCTGCTTGGCGCAGGTTGATTCCCATGTCTTCTGCCTGCTTGAGCGCGTGTTTGCGAACAAAGTTCATTTCCAGAGGTTCATCCGCTTCTGCTGCCATTTTGATAGCGCGATCGAGCAACGCCATTTGATTAATGAACAGGTCACGGAACACACCCGAACAGTTGACAACGACATCGATCCGAGGCCGTCCCAATTCCGACAGCGAGATCAGTTCCAGCTTGTTCACCCGTCCGAGCGCATCGGGCACGGGGCGAACGCCGACCAGCAGCATCACCTGCGCTAGGGATTCGCCGTAGGTTTTGATGTTGTCGGTTCCCCAAAGGACGAAAGCGATCGATTCCGGGTACTGTCCACCATTTTCGGCAGCTTGACGGGCAAGGAGGCGATCGACCACAATCTGAGCCGACTGCACAGCGGCAGTAGTCGGGATCGATTGGGGATCAAGCGCGTGAATGTTCTTTCCAGTCGGCAAAACATCAGGGTTGCGAATCGGATCGCCTCCCGGTCCCGGCAGAACATATTCGCCTTCCAAAGCTTTCAAGAGCGCACCGAGTTCGTTATCCGCGACGACTTGCTTCAGGCAAAATTCCAGATACTCAAACAGCGGCTTGAGCAGATCGGTGTCTACCTTGTCGTATCCCGCTTGATGCAAGGCTTCCACCCAAGGCGCTTTTTTGCCCATGTTGAAGAAGTTGAGCTTGGTGACGCGAGCTACGCGCCCATCGGCGTCGGTTTGCTCCTTCACCATTGCGCTGACCGCATCACGAACCGCTTGATTGATGTCGTAAAGCAACTGCACGTCGGCTAAATTGCCGCGATCGCTGCTTTTGTAAATGTCATCAATGTTCCGCCCGATGCTGCTGGCGATGATGCGCGGCAGACTCATGATTTCTTCTTCAGGGCGATCGAGATTGGCAATGTTGACCAGCGTGGCGATCGCTTCTTCGGCGGTCGGTGGCTTGCCGATCACGTGCAGACCGCAGGGCAGCAGGCGCGATTCGATTTCCATCAGGCGAATGTAGACCTTGCCAACGAGGGTGTCGCGATCGTCAGCACTGAGATCATCTGCCGTTTCGGGAAGTTCGATGTCTTTGTCCAGATTGACGATGCGGCACTTGTCGATAATCGCGTTGACGATCGGCACGGCGCGACCGGATTCCTTCAGCGTTTGATAGGAGGCGATTAGCTCGCTCAGTTCCTTCAAACCTTTGTAGAGTCCGGCGTTCTCCGCAGGCGGCGTCAGGTAGCTGATCGTTTCGGCATAAGAGCGGCGCTTGGCGATCGTCGCTTCAGACGGGTTGTTTGCCGCGTAGTAGTACAGGTTCGGGATCATGCCGATTAGCGAATCGGGATAGCAGTCGTTGGACATGCCCATTTGCTTTCCGGGCATGAACTCCAGCGATCCGTGCGTACCGAAGTGCAGAACGGCGTCAGCCTGCCAGATGTGTTCCAGGTAGGTGTAGTAGGCGGCGAAGCCATGATGCGGACTGGCCGATCGCGAAAACAGCAAACGCATCGGGTCGCCCTCGTAACCAAACGTCGGCTGAATCCCGATGAAGACGTTGCCAAACTGCTTGCCATAAATCAGCAAATTCTGACCGTCAGTGTTGAGATGTCCAGGCGCGGCACCCCAAGATTCTTCCAGCTTCTTATGATATGGAGTCAAAGCTTCATATTCGGGAACCGACATTTTGTAAGCAATGTTGAGTTCCGGGCTGTTGTACTGCGCCTGAGCATCGTGAATCACAGTCAGCATCAGCTCTTCAGCCGTATCCGGCACGTCTTGCACGTCGTAGCCGTTGTGCTTCATTGCTTGCAGCACCTCGAAGATCGAGCCGAATACGTCAAGATAGGCTGCGGTTCCCACGTTGCCTTTGTCGGGTGGAAAGCTGAAGACTGTGATCGCCAATTTTTTGTCGAGCTTTGGCTTGCGGCGGAGATTTGCCCACTTCATCGCCCGCTGTGCGATCGCCTCCACGCGATCTTGCAGCGCGATCGCGCGTCCCGTCGTCCCGTCGCGACCGGAAAGGATGATCGGCTCGATCGCGCCATCCAGTTCGGGGATCGCAATTTGAAGCGCGACTTGAATCGGATGCAGACCGAGATCGCTATCTTGCCATTCCTCAGTGGTTTGAAAGACGAGCGGCAGGGCAACCATGTAGGGACGGTTGAGGCGCTTGAGGGCGTCGATCGCCTTGGGATGATCTTGCCGTGCAGGACCGCCAACCAAGGCAAATCCGGTCAGCGAAATTACCACATCAACCAGTGGAGTCGCATTCGATTCCCAGAAGAAAGCATCGACAGGCTTTGAGAAATCAAGTCCGGCTGCAAACACGGGGATCACTTTCGCGCCCATGCTTTCAAGCTCTTGCACCATTGCTACATAGTGGGCATCGTCTCCCGTCACCAGATGCGTCCGCTGCAAGACCAAGCCAATACAGGGCGCAAGCGGATCTTTAAGGTCGCGGGAAATATCAGTGCGACTGCTGAACCAGTTGAGATATTCCTTGACATCCTCAAACATCTGCGGCGCGAGCGGATGCCAAATGCCCATATCTGGATAGGTGACGGGATCGCGGTACTGCGGCTTGTCGCCAGCGCTGGCCTCGTCTACATACTTGTCGATCAGCATCAGCAGCAAGTTTTCTAGGTTCTCGGAGGAACCGCCCAGCCAATACTGAAAGCTGAGCATGAAGTTTCGTGCGTCTTGGGCTTTATCGATCGGCAAATACTTCAGCACCTTCGGCAAAGTTTGCAAAAGCTTCAGCATTCCGTCTTGAAACGACGAACCCGATTTTTCTTTGCGCTTACGCATAAACTGGGCGATCGCGCTTTTCGACTGTCCCAGTTGCGCCATTGAGAACGTGCCGAGCTTGTTTAGACGCATCACCTGCGGCATCGAGGGAAACACAATTGCCGCATCTAGCCTGTCACGATGTGGTTCAACCGCAGCAACTACCTTATCAGCGAGTTCTTCGATGAAAATCAGCGAAGCAATGAAGATATTGGCTTGAGCAACATCTTGAGAAAACGCTTCGTAGTTTTCCGGGCTGCGGAGTTCTTCGAGCAGATAGCCGCTAATTTCGATCGCCAGATTTGGATTTGTTTTGTTAATTGATCGCACAGCTCCAGACAGAGCGCTTTGGTACTGTGGCTCTAGCACGACATAGACCACCTTGACCAGCGATCGCCCGTTCAGGTGTTCGGGGACGATATGCCTGATCGTGGGCTTGACGTGAGTGAACATGCGGCGAGACTCCTAAATTGAACACGACTGGGCGCAGCAGTCGATCGCCTGTGAGGAGCAAAAAAGGGCGATTCGGCTGATGCGTCAGGGCAAAACGCAAAAAGACTACATGAGTTTTTGTATCAGAAAAAGCGGCTCAAATCTGAATTCACGGGCGATCCGACACAATTTGATAAAAAAACCGAGATATTTTTTTACAAAGCTTGACTAATACAAAAGTGACTGCTTTAAGTAGTTTTTTAAAAACTTAACTTGACAAAATTACAAGCATGTGGAGTGATGCATAAGAAGGAATTATCATTCTTCTTAAAAATTCTAATCGATCGCTCAGAATGTCGGCTACAGACTTTCAAAGCAAGAGCTAATCGCTCAAAAGCTTTCAGGATTAGCGGCTCAACTTGCGAGAAAAATACAGCGATCGTCAGCAAATTTTGTATAAATTTTTAGCAGCAACTCTCCATCTCAATTGACTATCTAGTAGGACTCTGCTCTCATTTATTACAGTTCCAATTCAGCTTATGCCATCACAATATTGATTCAGGAGCAACCAAGCGATCGCTTTCACCTCACGATTAAGTTGCTATAAAAAATGTCGGCTGCTGACCGCTCGCCGACACCTAACCCCAATCCTGACACTCAACTAAAATTCGTCGCTGGGGCTATAGCTCATGTCCGCTTCGTTGTCGCGCTTTGAACCGAGCAGTTCTAGGCGATCGACCTTGATAATCGGCTTGGTGCGCTCAACTCCGGTGCTGCGGTCTTGCCAGTGGTCAAACTTGAGCGAACCGCTGATGCCGATCAAGCTGCCTTTGCGTACATAGTTGGCCGCAACTTCAGCTGTTTTGCCCCAGATTTCCAGGTTAAACCAGTCGGGTTCTTCGCTGTTGCGGGTACGACGATTTACAGCCAGCGTCAAACTGCACTTGACCGACCCCGACTCAAAATATTTCACATCTGGGTCACCACCGCAGCGACCCACCAGCGTTACAACGTTTAGGCTCATAGTGCTCCTTGAGGATTGATCAGCGATCGCGAAGCTGAATTTAGTACAATAGTACTCTATTCATTCTACCCAATACAGATGGTATGCAGATAGTCCTGACGATTATTCCGGGTAGACGGAACAATTGACAATGGCAACCATACAGTTATTCCAAATCAGCAACGATAGCATCACAACATTGTTGCCAAATTAAGTGAATTCGCATCGATTCAAGCAGCAAGTCTGCCAAAATGACTAGACTCTCGCTGCAAAACGTAATAGAATTCGCTTCGACTGTGTATCCCGGTTATACAGAGATTGCAAACCAAAGCATCATTTGGGGGCTTAGTAGGCTAGTGGCTCTTCTCAATCGCTTCTCGTTCTCGCGTGACATGGGTATCGATCTCGGTACTGCAAACACGCTCGTTTATGTCTCTGGCAAAGGCATTGTCCTTCAAGAGCCGTCGGTTGTCGCAATGGATCATGAGACAAAGACGCCTCTGGCCGTTGGCGAAGACGCCAAGAAGATGCTGGGACGCACACCAGGCAACGTCGTTGCGCTGCGCCCTTTGCGAGACGGCGTGATTGCTGACTTTGACACTGCCGAGCTGATGCTGAAGCACTTCATCCGCCGAGTGCATGAAGGCCGTGCCCTCGTTTCGCCGCGCATTGTGATTGGAATTCCCAGCGGTGTGACGGGCGTGGAGCGACGTGCCGTTATGGAAGCAGCTTCACAAGCGGGAGCGCGAGATGTTTACCTGATTGATGAACCTGTGGCGGCTGCGATCGGCGCGGGACTGCCTGTTGCCGAACCGACCGGAAACATGATCATTGACATCGGCGGCGGCACAACGGAAGTTGCCGTTTTGAGCTTGCAAGGAACGGTCTTGAGCGAATCCGTGCGTGTGGCAGGCGACGAGCTAAGCGAAGCGATCACGCAGTACATGAAAAAAGTGCACAACCTCGTGATTGGGGAGCGCACCGCAGAAGAAATCAAAATTGTCATCGGTTCAGCCTATCCGACAGGTGAAGACGACGCCATGATGGATGTGCGCGGATTGCACTTGCTCTCTGGCTTGCCAAGAACCGTCACGGTCAAGGGACCAGAAATTCGGGAAGCAATGTCTGAACCGCTCTCTGTGATCATTGAAGCGGTCAAGCGCACTCTGGAACGAACTCCTCCAGAACTTGCAGCGGACATTATCGATCGCGGCATTATGCTGGCAGGCGGTGGCGCACTGCTCAAAGGTTTGGATACGCTAATCAGCCACGAAACTGGAATTGTCGTTCACGTCGCGGCTGATCCTCTAAGCTGTGTCGTCTTGGGCACTGGCCGCGTGTTGGAAAACTTTAAGCAGCTTGAGCGCGTCTTTAGCGGTCGATCGCGCAACATGTAGAAATTGATCGCGTAATTGCGGTTGCCGGATGGTCTGCCCCGGTCAACCGCAATTGCTTGCTGAGCACAAATTTACCTTGTTACGGATTTCTGGAACTGAATGTACACGCTGCGTCGCTGGTGGGAACGAAACGGACTGCGCGTTGGGCTGACAAGCCTAGCGATCGCATCTGCTTGGCTGGTGCGGCAAACGCAAGGCGCAATGGTGGCTGAAATCTACCAGGTCATTTCGCGTCCGTTTCAGACTGGCCCCACCGCTGCCCAGCAGATCGAGAATGCACAAACGCAAGAACTTCAGCAGCGGCTTGTCGAGCTGGAAAGCCAAAATCAGCGCTTGCAGCAGTTGCTCAACTACACCAGCACGCAGCCTGGAGAAGCAATTGCTGCACCGATTATTGGTCGCAGTGCCGATCACTGGTGGCAGCAAATCACATTGGGGCGCGGCAGTCGAGACGGCATCGAAGAAGGAGCGATCGTATCTGGAACAGGTGGGTTGATTGGTCGCGTTGTGCGAGTCACACCGAATACCAGTCGCGTGTTGCTGATTAGCGATCCGAGTAGTCAGGTCGGTGTGACGATTAGTCGATCGCGATCGATGGGCTATCTGCGTGGTCAAGCTGGCAACCGCGCCATCATGGAATTTTTTGACAAAGTGCCCGATGTGCGTCCGGGCGATGTTGTTTCCACTTCGTCGTTTAGCCGCTTGTTTCCTGCCGGATTGCCCGTTGGTCGGGTGGAATCGATCGACATGAACAAAACTCCGGCTCCCGAAGCGGTAATTCAGTTTTCGGCTCCGGTCAACGTTCTGGAATGGGTGATCGTCACGCCCAACGTCAAAGCGGACGCCGCCGCAGAAAGCGGAGACGAGACAACACCGTGAACAGTACGCTCAAACAGTGGAATCACATCCAACGTCAGCTTGTGAACGCTGCTGTTACCGCTGGTTCAGTTTTGCTGTGCCTGCTGATTTTGCCGATACGTCTGCCAGGATTGGAACTGTTAGGCGTTGCTCCCAACTGGCTGCTGATTTGGGTCGTCTCTTGGAGCGTCAAGCGAACCGCGCTGCAAGGTGCGATCGCAGGCTTGACGCTTGGGATGATTCAGGACGGCATGACCGCTCCGCAACCAACACACGCGCTGAGCTTGGCGATCGTTGGCTTGCTGACGGCACGCATTCAAAAGCAGCGCTACATTCAAGAAGATTTTGTCTCTGTTGCGCTGATTGTCTTCGGCATGGCAGTTGTTGCCGAAACGATTACGGCACTTCAATTCAGCCTGCCGGGATTCGGCTTCTTTCGCAACGGCACGTTTCGCACACTCTCAGAAATTTGGCTTTACCATCAGCGGATCGCCCTCAGCTCTGCAATCTTAAGCAGCCTTTGGGCACCTGCCGTGTACTATCCGCTAAATCGCTGGTGGGAACGGATGAATGCGATCGAGCAGACCCCGACCTGAGGAAATCAGGCTTTCAAAAAGCTGCAAAAACCGGAGTCAAAGCATTTTCATGACGCGATCGGTTTGCAGTGGCTCAACGCTTCTGATAGCGTCTCAAGACGAATCGGCTTGGTTAGACAATCGTTCATGCCTGCCTGCAAACATTCTGCTTGCTCTTCTGGCAGCGCACGTCCCGTTAGCGCAATAATATAGGGCTGCTGGCACATCAGCGAATCTTGACGAATTTGGCGAGCAGCGCTGATTCCGTCCATTTTCAGCATCTGCACGTCCATCAGCACTGCGCGATAGGCTTGATGGCGCAATGCCTGAAGTGCTTCTCGCCCATCGCTGACGCAATCTGCCGAAAAGCCGAGGCGATCGAGCATTTGAACCATCAGCTTTTGATTGAACACGTCATCTTCAGCCACTAAAACTTTGAGCGGCTGCGGTGAAGTATCAGAGTCCATTGAATACAAAGGGACAGAAGTATAAAAACAGCCTAGCAAGTATGCACTGGGCGATCGCGACTCGTGACTTTACAAGTACAGTTCTTGACGAAGCCTTCACAAACTTGCAGACCGGATTCGGCAGAATTAGAGCCAACCGCAGGAAAGCTGGATCTCAACTTGCTATTGTGAGCAGCGGCCAGAAGGAATTATTTTGTCGCGCCAGCAGCTCGTCAGTGCTGTCTCTACCGCTGCGCCAATGTGGGAAGTTCAACTTCCTGCTCGATCGTTAATCCTGCCAGAAACTGACGGTCTTCGCTGATGTGCGGAAATTTAAGCTGCGAGTCGAACATGCCTTTGGCAAGCTGTCGCTGCCGCACGATCGCAAAGCTGCCCGGAGCCAGCAATCGCAGACGCGGAGGTGGCACTTGACCTTTGCGGACAATTCCGTAGCGGACGTTGACATCGGACATCAGCGCTTCAAATTGGGTCAGCAAGGCGATCGGATCGTCAAGAACTTGACCAGAGGCAAGCTCAATATTGACCAGGTAACAGGCGGGAAATTCCTGCTCAGATAGCGTGATGCAAAAATCTTCAAATCGCAGGTTCATCTGTTGCTGCAAACGCTGCATCACCTGTGTGGCGTGAAACTCCGTTGTTTTCTCGGTCGTGGACGAAAGCAACCCGCCGCGTCGATAGCGAAAGGTAATGAGCGGCGTCTGATTGTAAAACCCTACTACTTCCACCACATCACCAATGTCATAGCGGTAGAAGCCGCTGTAGCTGGTGACGAGAATGCGATAGCGATCGCCCACCTTTACTTCCCAAGGCAGCAGCGTTTTGGGCTGCTCCACTTCCCACTGATCGACTGGAATAAATTCATAAAAGCCGCTTTCGATCGCTAGGATGCAAGCACTCGTGTTGAACTCTGGATACACGCCAAAAGTGGCTTCTGCCGAACCATATACGCCGCCAAAAATCGGCGTATCGCCAAAATAATCACCAAATCGCTGAAAGTAAAAGTCAGATGTGCCACCCTGCGCCGTCAGCAAAAAGCTAAGCTGCGGCCAAGCGAGTTTCGGCGTCAAGCGGCCTTCGCGCTGATAAATTTCGCGCAGTTGCGCTGCCCGCTGAGGATCAGCCTGCCAGCGACGTTCAAGATAGGTGCGAATTTCCGGTTCGATTTGGACTTCAGGCGCGATCGATCCGCGCTCTAGATCGTCAATCAAACTTTCAGCAAACTGTTCAAGATAGCCGCAGGTACGCAACAGCAACATCGGAAAATTGGCAATCATGCCGCGCATTTCAGCATTCTTGAGCGCAAACAGCAGGCAAACATAGTGTCGAGCCTGGGTATCAGCAATTTCCAACGCTTCAAACGGATGGGCGAAATTATGCTCGAATAGCGATCGCCCCATGCGAATGCTGCCAACGCTGACAGGGCCATACTCAATGCCGCTCTCAGTCCGCCCTTCAATCCGTACCGAGTTGGTGATCATGGACTGGCCGTATTGCAAGCCGCGCTGGTGCAAGCCTTCAACGGCAAATCCTAATCCGGCAATATCAGCCCGTCGCAAAGTTCGCTGGTAGCGGCGCGTTACAGGAATATGTTTTTTGCGTCCGGTCGAGCCGCTGGTGAAGCTGATATAGACAACCGGATCAGGATTGAGAACGTTGGGTTCGCCGTTGCTAATGCGAGCGCAATACGGCTCGTAGCGCTCATACGGCCAGATGGGAATTTGTTTGCGAAACTGCTCGATCGATCGAATTTGGCTCAGCTCGAACTGCCGACCCAGTGCTGTGTTTTGATGTGCTCGCAGCAGTTCGAGCAAAAACCGCTCCTGCGCCTGAATAATTCGGCGGGTCTTGCCAATCAATTTTTGCTTGGCGTAGGTCGCGTAAGCGGTCAGCAGGGGCAGTAAAACGCTCATTCGGAAAAAGGGAGACGATCGCAAACACAAAGCAGCAAGTCAGCGTGCAGAAGCGGCTGCTTGAGTTCTGACTATAGAACTACCGAGATTATTAGACCACACTTTCTGGAGACAAAAGCGGCTCAATATTCTCTTTACTGCTGGACGCAGCACTCGATCGAGTGTTCCGAGCGATCTCATTAAGCGATCGCGCTTATGACTGCCATGAAGCAAAATTTGCAGAGTTTGATGCGAATTGAACAATCGCAAAATCACAAATTCGATTGCGCATTTCAAGCTGAGAACATCAGAACGTAGCGTTTGTTCTAGGAAATAGCTTGATGTTCAAGCCTCGATCGCTCTCGTAAATAATCTGACTATCGCAACGTAAATTTGTCGTGTTTACTGTTTACTAAGCAACGGGTTTGATCCAAATACGGCTGCATTCTTAAGTGAGTATAGAATCAGTTGAACTGACTTGAAGAACTTGGCGTAATTTTAGAAGTTAATCAAGAGTGAAAAGCGTGCAATCACTGGTATTTAGCGATCGAGCTTGACTTGTTCTCGATCGTTACCCAGCCGTGAAACAAACAGCGAGTAGGCAAAAGCGTATCCGGCAAACAACGAGATAACTGCAAACATGATTCAAAACTCCTGAGGAAATATTCGGAAGCAAACTTGAAGCGAGATGCTTTTAATTGTAAAAAGCGAAGATCAACGTTACAACTTCCATTTGGGATAATTCCAGCGGCAGGTTCACCGCATAATTTAAATCACAATCTTTTGATATCGATTTCAGCGAAAAGTTACTAAAATTTATTTTTTATAGCTCTACGAAACCACATTAGGACAATGTTTGAAAGCGGCATCGACGCAATCACGGAAGTTCTCAAATTCATCCCAGCGTTGTCGCATCCAATTCTTGAGAACGCTCCAC
>NZ_JACJPO010000068.1 GCF_014696105.1 Microcoleus sp. FACHB-1515 | reverse complement strand
GATCTTCCAGGCTGGCAAAATGGTTGAGAATGGTCGGAGCAATCGTCAATTCATCCATGACATGGAGCAGATTTAGCGTAAGCCTGCATCCTACCCCAATTACTCCAACCTCATTTAGATGCGTTTGCCCTGTGATAGTGAGCGCGGACGTGATCGCTGGCGTGACGATAATCGTGAAATCGACCGCTGATTGCCGTGTGACCGGGCACTGGATGAACAAAATGTCCAGTTGCGACACCTGCACCTTGGCTGCCGCCACTGCCACTGGGCGGGGAAGTTGGTGAGCAGCCACTCAAGGCTTCCAGGTAGCGCTGGGCATAGCTGGCGATGATCGCTCCATGCGTCTGCCCCGTGCGGCGATCGACGTAGTTTTTATCGCCATTGACAATGCTGCGAGCATTCAAGAAGTCAATTTGCGAGCCGTGAATAAACTGGCCGAGCCGACGACGGGTGAACGTGCCGTCACGCATTCCCTGGACGAGAATTTGGGCGGCAATTTGCGGGTCATAGACGCGATCGGGGTTGTGAACCAGATCAATGCCGAGGCGGTTTGACCAATCTCGATAATTGGATTCAAGGGTCAGTTGGACAAAGCCTCTGCCGTAGTAGCATCCCGGTCCATACTGACCGCAGTACGAGTTGAATTCCCGAATGGGGGCAAACAGGCTTTCATGTTGAACGGTTGCCAAGATGTAGGCAAGCTGAGCGGGGTCGGTAATGCCATCGCGTTTCGCCTCCGCCAGGATAATCGGCAGATTTCTCGCAGCATTGGTTTGCTGAGCGGCAGGAACGGCAGCCATCAGGCGAGCTAGACAATCGCGATCGAGTTGAACGGGTGTTGAATTGCCGTTGGGATCGTTGGCGCGAATTAGATCATCAATTTGCTGCTGAACATCGGGCGGCAGCGGTGGCGGTTGAGGTGCGTCTGCTGGTGGCTCTCCAGGCGTTTCCCCTACAAACACCAGCCCTTTTTCGTGAACGGAAAACCAAGGCACTGGGCCAATGAAGTAAGGCGTACAGCCCAAATCCACCACTCCCCGATGGCAAACGCGAAAGAACAAGCCGAACTGCCCTGTGCCCGTTGCCTCATCGGTTCCCGTCAGCACCACTTTGAAAACAGCCCCAAACGGCAGGCGTCCTGTTGGCTCTAATCCCCCATTGATCGCGCCGAGAATCCCTTCCCCACCGGGAACCATCTGCCCACCCTGCGATCGCCCGCCTTGAATCCACTGCGCTCCATGTAGCCCGGTCGGATCGCCAACTTCACCCAGGGAAACGGGGGAATTTAGCTCCAGATACGCGCAGCCGCGCTCTTGAGCACACTGGTAGTGGAAGCCTACCCGGTTACTGCCAGTAATTGAGTGGGTGGTGGCTTTGACACGGTGTTCCTTGTTGCCATAGGTCACGTCGTCGATCGCCACAAAGCCGAGAAATTCGCCAGCGGGAGTATTGGGAAACTCGGACATCGGGACGCGATCGAGTCCGGGCACTTCGCTGATGAAAGTCGCTTGCCAGCCCTGAAAATTCTCCAGCCTGACTTGATCAAGATTGGGAATATCGGCAAGGCTGTATTGCTCAAGCAGGTGGGGCGTATTTCCGAGCGAGAGTTGGCCTAAGGTTTCGTCGGTAGCGATCGAGGCAAGACTCTGGCCGCCCCAGTCGTTGAGATTGAGTTGCCCAACGGCAGAGTTGACCAGAGTTTGATCAATTAGGTCTTGGAAGAGTGGCACTTGGCTCAAGCGGAGATTGCCCAAGCCCGGAACCGCTCGTACCAAATCAGCGATCGTCTGGCGCTGGATCAGCGGGAAATTGCTCAGGCTAATCCGGTCAAGGTTGAGTCCAGCGATTTGAGCGACCTGACTGAGGCTAAAGGTCTCAAGCCTGAAGGCGTCCTGCACATCAGCGAGCATGAAGACATCGCCGATCGCGGCTCCTGCTTGCCAGATGCGCGAGGGATTGTAGCCAAGCTGATCGGCTAGACGGTCTGGAATTTGGAGCGTTCCACCCGCTTGCAAAGCAGGCAGGTCTGACAGGGAAATCCTGCGCCAGTCCGGAACGGGTGCACCGTGATACGGGGTTGAGTGGATTTGCTCGTCCCAAGTTTGGGCGATCGCTGCTTGTGGCAGGAGGAGCGCAAACAGCAGCAGACCAGTGAGCAGAATTGCCGTGAGGCGATTGAACCAGCGCAGCAGCATATCGGTCTGGATGGAGAAATTGACCTGAGTGCTGCAACTTTAGGAGTCGCATCTGACCCTGCTGTTGAACTGAATGAATATTCGTATGACTCTGGCGATTTTTTAGAGTGTTGCTGGCAAAGCTGGCTGCTGCATGATTGCTCTCACTACTGAAACTAATTTAGACAAAGACAATTCGGAAAGCTCGTAACCTTTCATATCGCTTATATTTGAAGGAAATCGAATTTGAGTCTTTGAAGAAGCAAGGCTGAAGCATGGAAACAATCCCCTTCTTGGTGAGTTTGCCTGAGGAAGACGAGGAGACAAAGGGCATTTTCTCAACTGAAACAGAAATTGTTGTACGAGATTTGCCGACCGATCGCCTCCGCGAGAACCTAAACAGGGTATGCCAAGGGGTCGCTTCGATGCTGGATGATGTCAGGAAGGTTGGCAATTTTAAGCTCAAGGAAGTCACGATTCAGGTAGAAGTGACTGCTGAGGGCGGTATTGAGTTAGTAGGAACAGCCAAACTGGGTGGCAAAGGCGCAATCACGCTAACGTTTGCGGAGTAACGGATGAGAAAGCGTCGGGCACTACTGATTGGCATTCCTGAGTATGAGAGTGATGCAATCACAAATTTACCCATCGTTCGCAAGGATATCGAAACGCTTCACGCGGCTCTAGAGAAGTCTGGTTTTGCGATTCGTGCGATCGGAGTTGACGGTGAATCGCAAACAGGACGCAACAAAATCTTGCGGGAGTTGAGACGAGAGTGTAAGGAAGCAAAGGGCGTAGAGGCACTGCTGCTCTACTTTTCTGGGCATGGAATGCACTATCGCGGCAAGGACTATCTCATTCCCTCAGATGCCTTTCTTGACGATCCTGAATATATCGAGGAGTATCTGGTCTCGACAGATTTGGGAGACATCATTGATCAGTCTGATGCAGAGACGATTATTTTCTTTGTGGATGCCTGCCGTGAAGGGGTGACGTTAGGCTTCAAAGATACCTATTTAGCTGGGTGGAGCAGGGGCGATCGCCGTAAAGCAGCCCAGCGTAGTTTTGTCATGGTTTTTGCCTGTGGAGCAGGCCAAGTCAGTCAATATGTAGGAGCAGACGATGGGTTCAGCCTTTTCACTCAAGCATTGGCGGAGGTACTTGATCCTCAATATCCCGCTTGCACCTTAGAAGAGGTACTGCAAGCAACCCAGGAAAGGCTCAATCAACTCATTGCCCAACACCAAAAACAGCCTCAACAAATTCGTCGTGCTTTTGAAAGTGCTGTTGAGGATGACACTTTTTCGCGAGTGATTTGTGATGGCTTAACGCAGGCGATCGAAAATGGACGAAGTACTGATGCGTGGTCTGAAGCGGCTTTGCAGTCACCGCTTTGGAAAGACCGAGGCGTGGACGAAGATCCTTTAGTGAAGGAACTCAAGCAGCAGGTCGCTCAGATAGTCGCGGCTTGTTGGCAGCAGTGGCAAACCACCATTCGAGCATTTCCCCAAGACCCTTGGCGAGATGAGGACTTGCCGATTCGAGTGCTAGATGCCCTGGAGTTGCTGGTGTTCCGCTCTGATCCGGCTGTTGAGCTAACGCTGGCTGAAACGGCTTTAGCGATCGCAGTGCCTTTTGTTCGAGAGGCTGTTTTAGCGAGTGGTGTGAGTTATGCGGCCAGCGCCAATCCGCTTGCGTGGGACGGTATTAATTCTCAACTGGGTTGTCGTGCTGCTTTGGAGAAGGAACATCAGGCTCAACCTCGCTTTGTGCGAAAAGCCCAGCGGCTCAAAGAGCAAGGACAAATTGTTGAGAAAGATGCTGTCATGGCGTGGCTGCTCCACCGCTGTTTGCTGAAAACTTTGGCAATTTGGCTGCCTGAATCAGAAGGAGGATATCTTGCTGCACCCTTATACAAAGCATTGGGTAGCCCAAATTCTCGCAGGTCAAACCTTGCGACCGAGACGTTGACCCGGAAACGCCTGATTGAGCTTGCTCGTTGTATGCTTGCTGACTTTGAACGGATTGATCGAGACGATCGCCCAGATGCATTGCAGGCTAGAACAACCGTAGGCCGATATCGGGAAGAGCAGGAAGTTCGTGAGAAGATGCTGGCTTACCTGTTGAAGCTGGCGGGCTTACTGGCGATCGATATCAAAATGCTCTCGGAGGTGATCGTTGACCACATCGGACTGTCTGATCCGCTCACGCCTCAGCAGGTGAAAAATGCCGTGAATCAAGCTCGTTGGAATCCTTCTGGGCGAGGGCGAACGCTGCGGGTGACTTGTGATCATCCAGCGATCGATTTTGCGTTAGGCAGCCACGTTGAAGATGCCGATGCCAATTTGAGCCGTATTGCTCGGCAGATAGCAGAGCAACAGCGGGGAATGGAAGCATTGCATGGTCTGCCAACTCACCTATTGCCAGATGGAATTACTGCTGACAAACAAGAGGGTGTCCCTGTCTACCAAACACCCCACGTCAACTTTCAGCTTGCTCACGATGAAGTGCGTGAATTGCTAATGGGAGAACAGCTTTATGGCGACCCGATGCTAGCCGTTCGTGAGCTATATCAGAATGCTCTTGATGCCTGCCGTTATCGTCAAGCAAGGCTTGCATATCTGAAGCAAACCGGACAATACGAAGGACAAGATGACTGGGAAGGGCGCATTGTCTTTCGTCAAATGGCTGATGAGAATGGGCGAGTTTATATTGAGTGCGAAGACAATGGAATTGGCATGGGAATGCTGCATTTGTCTCAATGCTTTGCCCGTGCTGGCCGTCGATTTGCCGATCTACCAGAGTTTATTGAAGAACAAGCTGATTGGTTAAAATGTGATCCGCCCATTCGCCTCTACCCAAACAGCCAATTTGGGGTGGGTGTCCTCAGCTATTTCATGCTGGCAGATGAGATAGAAGTTGAAACTTGTCGGTTAGATCGCCAAGGTAAGCCCGGACTGCAATTGCGTGTTCGGATTCCTGGCAGTAGCGGTCTTTTTCGAGTACGTCCTGTAGGGTTTGGAAAAAGCGCTGGAACAAGAGTAAGGCTTTACCTGAATCGGACAAGCCACAAAGGTAAGTTGGTTTCTTGTATTGAAATTTTAAAGCAACTTCTATGGGTTGCAGAATTTCCAACTAAAGTACAGGAGGGAGCTAGGTATGGGATTTGGAATCCAGGAGAATTAAAGCATCCAAGTCTTGAAAAGGAGGAAGTCCTTAGAGGTGAAGAGGACGTGTGGTGGATACAAACACATCTTCTTAACTATGTACCATCTGAACGAGGGTGTATTTTAGCCGATGGACTTTGGACTGAAGAAGAGCAATCTGGAGTTGTGATTAATCTGCGTGGTACTCATTACCCCAAGCTGACTGTTGATCGGAAGAAAGTCATAGATTGGAATTGGCAATGGGGACGTGATGTTTTGATAGAGAATGCAATTTCCTTGCTTGATTGGAAGCATCTAACACTTGTCTGGTTATGGGAATTTGGGTGGCAACACCCACAGGCCGCAGAGCATATTATGAAGTTGGCTCTGAATAGCAACTTAAGGCTGAGAGTGGGAAGATCAGAATATGACCAGGCGGAGGTTCTACTTAACCAAGTTGGTTGCTTTCAAGGTGATAGAGCTTTGATAGACACAGGAATTACTTATTACGGACCAATCATCCGTGAAATACCCTGGTTGATACTGCCTTATCGAATTGCTGTATGGATACAACGTGGTTTGCTTAAAAGGCAAAGTACGTTTTTTGATTGCTTTCCATCGCAACTACGTCCCGATTGCTGCCCACTTTTACAGCCTGGAGATGCGATCCTCTTCTCAACAAATGTAAGATCAGAGCGTCCCGGCAGTTGCTTGACAGGTCGTATTCCAATTGCTCATCTAGTACTAGTTGCTGCAAGGCTTAATGAATCAATAGCAAAAGTTCTTGCTCGACTTCAAAAATTTGCACCTTTGGGATTAGAAATGCCATCAATAAACTCTAAGTCTTTGGAAGATTTCACTCCCACTCCGGAGGACGTAATTGCTTTTTCAGATAATTCTAATGCTGATAAGGATTATTTGAGTTATTCATATGAATTAGAAAAAGATCGAGTACATCCTGCTTTCATAGTTCTGGCTTCTGCAAGATTAAATGAACCGATAGCTACAACATTAAAACGATTCCAAAAATTAGCTCCCCTTGGTTTGGATGTACCAGAAGCAGAGCCTCAGGCTTTAATCAATCTTAATGTAACTCAGGAAGACCTTATTATTCTCTCATCCGGTTTCACTGGAGAATCTGCTTGGTCTTCAAAGCAAATATCTGTTGCTCAAATGGTCTTAGCCGCTGCGAAACTTAACAAGCCTTTAGCAGAAGTTTTTGAGCAGTTTCAAAAATTTGCACCGCTGGGAATAACAACACCTAAAGTAGATGATACTAATGTTATGAAAGAGATTGTCATAACCTCAGAGGATCTAATCATCCTATCTTCTGATCTAAAAGGAATTTACGCCTGGAGATGGAACCGCATATCAGTTGCCCATGTAGTTTCAGCCGCCGCAAAACTGAATGAACCAATCGCAAGAATTCTTCAGCGGCTACAACGATTTACATCTCTAGGGTTAGAGGTTCCAAGGATAGATCATCCTACGATTACAGAATTTGAGAACTTGACTCAAGAAGATAACATGATTCTTGATGAGGTTTCTAAGAAGGAGGATGAAATTTCTTTTCCTGATATGCTCGACGTTGCTATAAGGCTAAATAAACCCCTGATTGAAGTTTTTCAAAGAGCAAAACGATTTGAACCTTTAGGAGTAAAGATACCAGAGGTAAGTTTAGAGTTCTTAGAGAATTTAACTTTCAGTCGAGAAGACTTGATTCCTTTCTCAAAAAACTTCAATGGGCAGTATTTTTTCCTAAAGGGCAGCATCCATCCTAGCCGGATACTTGCTGCTGCATATATCTTAAACGAACCAGTAATCGCTACATTAGAGCGGATGCGTCGTCTTGCTCCTTTAATGGGTGTTGCTCTTCCTGAAGGAGAACCAGATACCTGGCAATTCCATAACTATGAACAAGCTTGAAAATATCGAATGAGTATGCAGAAGAGAGTGAGCAGGACGAGGGATGTAAGGACGATTGCCCTCTACCCCTCACTCACCAAGTTCAAAACTTGCAGCTTCACCGCTGGATTGTTCATAACTAGCTGTAACGAGTCTATTTTGCTCATGCAGTCTAGTTTCTACCAGCTTGACAAATCGATCGAACCGTTCCGCATCGGCGGATGTCACTCTAGTCGCTTCTCGACAGATTTTACCCTGCTCAATTTTCAACACGATGCCTCGCCCGGAGGCCAAAATTTGCTCAGGTAAAATTGCTCGATCTTCCGCTGAAGGCTGAACGCCCCGATCGCTTGCCAGCGCGTATAGTGTCTCATCACGGGCAAATAGGGTGTAGTCCTTCCTGCCTTCAAAGCAGATTCCGCCTGCTAGCGGTTCACCAATAGCCGAGAGAATGACTCTAGCTTGGTCTGCGATCGCCTCAACCTGCTCCCGCCAGATTGCTTGATCTTGCGTCATCGCTGCGAGGTCGCGATCGCTCAATGGCTCACCTTGAATGAACGCTTTGCCAACCTGCTCAATTTTCGCGAGATGCCCATCCGATCGCCCAGCATCTCTCGCCTGCTTGTACCACTCGCGCAAATCTTGAACGGTATGCTGTGGTGGAACTTCTGGTAGCGGAGATTGTTCGGGTTGAGTCGGCTGCTCAACTTCGTTCCAGGTTGGATCGATCGCGACAGATTCGGCTGGCGGAACTTCTGATTGATAGGAATCGATTGCGAAAAGGGTTGATTGCTCGTCAAGTTCTACAGTAGAGATTGCCTGTTGATGATCGTCAATTGATGCTATGTCTTGAAAAGACTGCTCATGTTGCGAAGGTTCGTGTTCTTCCTGAGTTGCTGATTGTTTTTGCCAGTGAATTCTTGCCGCTTCAGCAAAGCCTTGATCGAGAATATTGCGAGCGAAAAGATGAGCGAAGGGGCGATCGTATCCTCTTGACTCTCCGCCTTGAAATGGATTTTGAGTTGCGACTTCTTTGAGTTGCAGCCGTCCGTCTTCTCGAATGCTAAAAACCATTTCGGAGTCGATAAAAGTGTCTCCGTTCTGGCTCAGGTAATGCGTCAAATACAACTCTTCACCGTGCCGTTCGATAACCAGAGGAATGTATGGCGCGTTCTCGATCGCCAAATAGAAATCTTCCCCAACGGCTTCAATGCAACCCGCTTCTTGTAGAAATTTCGCTACATTTCTCTCCGCTCTTGTCGTATGCAATTCCGGAGGAGCAATTGGGGTGACTTGCCCAGGCAATTCAAGTATTGGCTGTGGTTCTTGAAAGTCGTCTGCGATCGCCTCGTCTAACTGCTCAGAAGCAGATTCAGCCGAATGGGTAACATCAACTGCTTGCGCTGTTGATTGCTCTGAGGCAATTTGCTGGAGTTCAGGCAGCTTAATCCCCAAGTAGTCTCGCGCCTGATCTTTGAAGTCAAAGGCGGCGAGGGTGTGGCCTTTTTCCTGCATGATCAGCGTCAGAACGCGATCGATGTGTTCTGACGCAACGATTAGCTCCATGCGATCGCTCACCGAATAGAACTCGGCTCCTGCTGCCTGCATGATGTCTGGATCGAGCGAGAATCGATCGCCAATTCCTGACTTGGGCGTTTGCAGAACAAATCCGGCGGCTTCGCTTCCCAGTCGTGCGGCTGCCTGCGTTTTGATCGTCAGCACTTCATCGAGCGTTTTAACCGCACCTTGGTTTTGCGTAATGTCGGTGATAAATGCTTTGGCTTGATAGGGCGCGTGGAAGGCAACAGGTTCTGCTCGAATCGCTTCTTGAATATCAAAGCTAGCAGGCATGATTAAACCCTGCCGAATGCTGCCCTGATTGTCCGTGTAGTTGATGAACTTGCCGCTGGGAAATTTCTCGTAGGCTTTCAACAGGTTGCCACTAAAAATTTGGGCTTCTCGCCGCTGCTCTGTCTGCCGCAGGTCGAACGCCTCATAGATGTTTTCGCCGCTCCAGTTCGTTTCTTGCGCCGTCACGATCGTGCAGAGGCTGTCTTTGCCGCGATTGAAGCGCGTAAGCGGAATTGTCATCATCCTGGCCTGATTGTCCGTCAGGATTTGCGCTCGCCAGTTGGTCGGAGCGGCAGGATTGCCCTCTTGCCCTTTTTGCCAAATGCGAGCAACCACGCCGTAGGTAACATTGCCTTCCGGCGAGACGACGCGGACGGTTTGACCGGGGACAAACTTCGAGAGAACTGCGGTGACATGCCCAAATTGCTTTCTCAGCCGATCGGTTGCCCTGCTCCGGCTGTAAGGGTCAAGCTTGCTGTCTAGAAGCTGCGATCGATACGCCTTCAAGTCTTGCCGAAGCTGGTCGATCGTTTGTCTAGCCTGTTGCTTTGCTTCCCGTCGAATTTGATCGAAATCGTGATCATCCACTCGCTGGACGGCTGGCTGCTCCAGGTGTTCGCGCACGATATTGATCACCTGAAGCTGGGTGAGCGGCTTGACTGGAATTTTGGTATCTGTCACCTCCAGGTAGACCGCACCCGTGAACTCGTTTTGAATGCCAGAAGTGTCGGCAATGACTTCCATTCGGGCGACGACTTTGGCATCTAGGTCAAGCTGTTCGGCGCGAAGAACACTTTCACCCATTGCTTCTTTTTGAGCAATCAGGTCGAGGGTTTCGGTTTCAATTTGCGTGTAGAGGTCTTCTTGCTCCTTCCCCGACAGGAGCGGAATACGCCCCGTCACTCGACTAATCAGTTCAATCTCTGAGTCCCCCTGGATGTTGTGCGTGGCATAGGCAAGCTTGGCGTCCAATTCCGGATTGTCCTCTAGCAGTTCGCCAATCACTTCCTCGCCGTAGGCATTCATGAAGTCCACCACGTTGGAAATGGACAAAGCAGAGTCGCGATCGGCAGTTGTGTTGGCGTTGAGCATTGCCATCTTCTTTGACAAAATTGCGCCCAATCGCTTTTCTGCGGGCAAGTCGGACATCAAGAGCGTGATTTTGGGTTCGATCACCTGTCCAAACCGATTCACCCGACCGAGCATCTGCATCACCTGATTGATGTCGCGCTCGGCCTGCGCCACGATCAAATGTCGCTGCCGCTGGTCGTTGAATTTTTCGGAAGCATGAAGGTTGATTCCCGTTGCGCCTGAGCGGTTGAGAATCAGCACATTGAGATCGCCTGCGTTGAAGCGGCTGACGATATCGACTTTTGCCTGTGCGGTTGTCTCTTTGCTGGAGCGGCGATCGAACCCAATCGACCCATCCACTGCATAGTCAATGATGTTCTCGCGCCCGGTAATCTCATCAACGCGATAGCCTTCCTGCGTCAGCCGCCAGCGGATGTAGTCGATCGAGCTGAGCGGAATGTTGGAAAGGTCAGTGCCATCAATCAGTTCCCTGGCTTCATCGTAGGCTGCCAGCGCATCGTCTCCCAATTCTTCATCACTCAGGCGTCGTCTGGTTTGAATGCCCTCGTAATTCTTGATCACGACATCCCGCGATCGCTCCAAGTACCGTCCCAGCACATCCCCAAACGAGATGTCGATCGGATCGCCTGGGGTCAGCCTGTGATCCTCGGCGTACTGGCCGATGAAGGCATCCATTGTCGAAGCAACCGCAATCACGGGTTTTTCGCCGCTTTGAATTGCAGCGATCGCCGCTTGCACCGTTGCTTCTGCCTTCTGACACAGCAAACCCTGATCGATCGCGTTGTGCATCAGGGAAGTGAAGTTAGTCGATCGCGCTCCCACCTGCCCGATCGAATTGTCCTCGCCAAGCTGCTTGGCCTCCTTCTTGAGTTCCTGGCTGAGCTTTTTGACGGCCTTCTGCTTGGCAATGTCAAACTGGCTGATGCCCCGCATGATTGCAGAGATACTATCAGCGGTTTCTCGACTGACGGCAACCGTTTTCGCCGCAAACGCCACGCCCTCAAACGATCGCTCCCGCCTGAGCAACTGACCAGAGGCCACAAACTTCGTCGCCATCATTTGCTGAAGCGGAATGCCACCATCTTTGAGCGTGCGTTGCAGGCTGGCAAGGTTCGATACTGCCTCGGCTGCATCGGAACGGCGAGCATACAAGTCCATCACGGCTGGATCTTTCGTCGCTGTTGCGCTCATAAAGACGGCTCCGGCACAGCGATCGACTAGTTCGCGGACGAATTCGGATCGATCGGGTGCAGCGCTGCTGCTTTTCCAGGCGGTATCGCTGGTGCTGCCTCCGGCTTCGTGAGCTTCGTCGAAGATATAGCCATACAAAGCTAGGCTAGGACGTTATAGTTAGCGTAGCAAAGCATTTAGAACGAACAATGTCAGATCCTTACAGCGATGACCTGCGTAGCAAAGCAATTGAGGCCGTTGAGCGGGGTGAGCGCAAAATTGATGTGTGTCGAATGTTGAAAATTTCCGG
>NZ_JACJPO010000067.1 GCF_014696105.1 Microcoleus sp. FACHB-1515 | reverse complement strand
AATACGACCATTCTTCACCGTTTGAGTCGAGGTGCAACTGGGACAAGCAAGCATCATAAAGAGTCCATCGAAATCTGTTGCTAACCTAGCATCATTACTTCTACACGACTACCATGAGATGAAGCCAAATTAATCCGGGTTGCCAAAGGTAGCAGTGACCGTGCGGAATGAATGAACTAGAGTCAAACAGTTGAGTTAAGATATTTTGCATGATTAAGAGAAGCGAAATAATAGAAGAAAATCAAGCGTGTGAATCATTGATCGTAAAACGGCTGATTCGCACTCAAGCGATAAGCAGGAATTTCCTTGATTACTTCTTTCAGGCGTAAAGCGATCGCTCCGGGTGACGAATCTGGAAGCACAATGCCTGTGGAGCTGACAAGAATTAGCGGCGTTTTGAAGCAGTAGGCCGCGATCGATTCAACCTGAAGCTGAAAAAATCCAGGTGTAAAATGCGGATTTAATGCGCCGTCATACTCAAACTTGCTCAGCATCAACTGCATCGATCGAACCTGGCTCGCATCGATCGCGCCTGCCTCACGAACTGTTTTGGCACGGAAAACTGGAATCAAATCGGTAAACGGAATGGTGATCGTTGTCCACTCGTTGGCGATCGTGTCGAACGAGGCGCAGTAGGCGATGCCGTCCCAACGAGTTTCGCTGCGTAGCATGAATTTGTAGCGTGCTCCGTCTCCTTTAACGCGCAGTTCGATTCCGGTGAAGTCGGATAGATCGATCGCTGGCTCAAAGTTGCGGGTTCTCACCGAGGCAAAACCGCCAGAATTGTCGATTGACACCACACCGGAGAATAAAGCGGAGGCGCTAGCGAAAGTGAGGCTGCTTTGACTGACGCCGCCCATAACGACATCGTCGAGTGCGCCCCAAACTTCGCCAATTTCAGTGCTGGGCTGGCGAAAGTCGAAGAGCCGTTGCGAAGTGCGGACTTGTGCAGTGTCGATCGAGGGTTGATCGTGGTCGGCGTCTGTGCAGCAAACGATCGCGCTCACGTCCGAGTCGATCGTCTCAGCGTCGCCAGATGACGAAGTGCGAACAGCGTAGCCTGCTTGCTGTAACAGCAGCATCACCTGCTGGCCGATGCTGCTGTTTGCACCGATAAGTAGAATCACGGTCATGTTTGTAAAGTTGAAGTGAACGGTTGGATCAGGGCGACTGCCAAGCAGGTGTTGCAGCCAGTCGATGCTGCTGACGATTGGAATTGTGCCGAAGTAGGCCAGCGTTTTAACAAATCGATTCAAATCCCAAGTCGCCATCGATCGCTCCAATTCATCTACCTCTATGATGCCGTGAGAGTTGAACAGTTTTGGCCTCTTCAGAAAGATAGATGAACTGCGGTGAGCGGTCAGTAGCGTTAAAGAAAAGGTTGTTAATAAATCCTGACAGGAGACAAATTTATGGCAAGCACCATGAACAGCAGCAATCGTGCTTTGAGCAATCTTGAGTATGATTTGCTCACGGTTTTGCAGAATAAAGCGGAAGCGATCAAGGCTTACGATACCTACATCAAGGATGCACAGGAAATGCAGTCTCAGCCTTGTGTTGAGCTGTTTCAAAAGCTGATGCAGCATGATATGGAGATGGCGCAGGAAATTCGTCATCATCTGCAACAGGTGATGCAGAACGGCAAGATGTAGGATTCGATCGATCTCTGTTACAAACAAATTGTTAGTTTGGGCAGAGTTCGATGTGTTTGGCGGAGTGTGGAGGTGTGAAGCGGTTGGTGGTTTAGAGGTTTAGGATTACTTTTGGTTTCCGAGCCTGTGGGGGCAAGGGTCACCCCCCACACACCTCCAACCCCGACCCAAGGGTTTCACCTGAAACTCTCAAAGGTCTTGTTTGTGGGTGTCAATTCGTGAGTATCACTGTGGTCTTGGCATTGTGAAATGAGGGCGATCGCTCTGATTAGTCGCAG
Source organism: Microcoleus sp. FACHB-1515 (assembly GCF_014696105.1). Lineage (GTDB taxonomy): Bacteria > Cyanobacteriota > Cyanobacteriia > Elainellales > Elainellaceae > JAAUTJ01. The sequence goes on along the minus strand of NZ_JACJPO010000067.1, from coordinate 75,413 downwards.
CGAACTGAGCGATTGCGGGTTAAAAATTGTGAACTATCTCAGGGGGAGCGCAGAGGCACGCTGTCGCCAAATCAGGGTTGCAAATCCGATCGCAAGCATTCCCAGGCTGAGGGCGCAAACGCCGCTCCACTGCCAGTTTGTCCAGCCAAATGCACCGAGGTAGGAGCCGATCGCGCCGCCGACAAAGTAGAGCATGATGTAGAGGGCGTTGAGGCGGCTGTGCAGTTCGGTTGGTAAACGGTAGATGCTGGTTTGGTTGGAAATTTGCGTGGTTTGGACGCCCAAATCAAGCAGAATGACGCCAAGGATTAAGCTGCCGAGGTGGTGTCCAGCCATCCAAAACAGGGTAAAGGCGATCGTGCTGGTGAGAATGCCGAGTCGCATGGTGAAGAATGGGCTGCGGCGATCGGTAATTTTTCCAACTTGTGGTGCGGCCAGCGCACCAACAATGCCGACAAGTCCGAACAGTCCGGCAACCTCGCTGCCGTAGTGGTAAGGGGGCTGCTTCAGTAGAAATACCAAGGTTGTCCAGAAGGCGCTAAAGGCTCCAAATGACATTGCCCCTACGATCGAGGCCATTTGTAGAGCGGGCTGCTTGGCGATCGGCCATAGAGAAGCCATCAGACGCAGGTAGGAAAGCTGGAGGGTTGGTTGACTTTTGGGCAGCGTTTGCAGCAGCACGATCGCCAGCACGAGCATGAGGCCGCTCCCCAGCCAGTAAACGGTCTGCCAGGGCAAGAACGCGCCTAAGTAGCCGCTAATCGTTCTTGCTAATAGAATCCCGATGAATAAGCCGCTCATCACCATGCCGACGACTTTGCCTCTGGCTGCGGGGGCGGCCAACTGAGCAGCAAATGGAACGATAATCTGCGCTGCGATCGCCATCATGCCGATCGCAAAACTGGCAGTAGCCAACCAAGGCAAACTCGGTGAAACGGCGGCGAGGGCAAGGGCAATTGCTGTGCAAACGGTCATTACGACGATCAGGCGGCGACGTTCTGTGCAATCACCGAGCGGCACAATCAGCAGAATTCCCGTTGCATATCCGATTTGCGTCAGGGTAGGAATCAAGCTGACTTCATGCGTTGAGGCGCGGAAATGCTGAGCGATGACGGCTAGAAGCGGCTGATTGTAATACAAATTGGCAACGGTCGCACCGCTGGCGATCGCCATAATCCAAACAAGAAAATTGTGCATGAAATAATCAAAACAATACTTAGACTATATGAAGTCGCGCAGCTCTATCTACCGGATGAATTATTCAGCTTCATCTCAAACTCTGCATCAATCATCTATTTTGACTTGACAAACTTTAGGTGAAAGAGCTGTTTGAGCGCAACGATCGGGTCAGTGGGCGGCAAGCTCATATCAATGAATAAGCTGCGGGCAAGCTTTAGCTCATCAGCACGATATTGATTGGGATTTTGCGTTTGAGAAACAGCTAAGCCAAGGTCTTGAAACCAGCGCACAAGAACGGGAAGCGAACTTTCCAGCCCGATCGCATCTGACTCCGCAAAAAAGCTGAAGATCTTGCGCTGAGAACTTGTGTTTTGTAGCGTGTGAACTGTTTTATTTTGAATAATTTGCCATCTAGAATGCGGCGTTGCTTTCTCGCTCCATTCGACCCAAAGGCGCATCCGCTCTAGAATCGCGATCGCATCAGCAGAATTTTCTAGATAAAAAGTTGTCGCCTTTGCAGGTAGTTCAAGAATGCGACGGGAAGAAGAGGCAGAGGAAACTTCAACGGTTGGTTCAGCAAGAACAGGAGCTGGCAAATCGAAAGCAGACACTTCCCAACGATAGCGATCGAGCTTGCCGCCTTCATACATGCAGGCTGGAAAAGCATACGAAGCTTTTGTGATGGGCTGATGCGTTTTCGGGTCAAGATATTCTAGCTGCAAATGAATTTCTGGAACATCATCTTGCTGTTTATCAAACGTATATTCTGGAGGCGGAGGCTCCAGGCAAATGAGCCGCACCAGTTGATTCACGAGTGGATTATTCGCATCTTTAAGAGCAAAAATATTGTGAGGTGGGTTAAACAGAATTCGGCCTTCTGGGTCGCGTGAATAGGCGAGCGTGCAGCCCGTTGGTATGTAAAAAAGTGTACCGATATAGCGATCGAGCTTTGGCTTTGCACGCCTGAGATACACGAAGTATTGAGTCGGTTCTTTGAGGCCACGACTTTGATAGGTATAGTCTTTCTTAAGCAGCAGTCGAGTAATCGGAGTTGCCGCTGTAGGTGTGGCCGTTTGACGTTGGCGATCGCTGATTTCCTGCTGGGCAAGTTCGATGAGCGAGCGCAGTTCAAGCACGCTGAGCTGCGGCAGAAGTTCGCGAATGAATGCTAATTTCTCTTCGGCTCCAAGCTGCTCAATCAGCTCGAATTGAGCAGAATCGCTTGAGCTACTGTTCAGGGCGATCGCCGTTTCTCCTTGCTTCTGCTTGGCTTGCTGCTGTTTACCGAAATCAAAAGCAGGAATCTTACCGTCCATAAACATGAAATTGATAAAAAGGATTTTTGCTGCTTCTAGTCAGGAAGCGAGAATTTCAGCTTACCAAGCAAGATAAGGCTATTCTACTGCTCTGCTCTGCGAACAAGGGCAAGCTTCGTGAAAGATTTCACGAAGCTCAACTGGAATTTGAAGGATCAAGGAAGATGATGCAGACTCACGGCAATAAGTTCCGATCGTCCTTAATTCTAATGGTTCAAGCCGCAGTCAAATTCAGCATTAGGCTGTGTAATTTATAACAATGCAGTTCAGAAATACCATAAATTTAAGCGACCGCAGCTTTGGAGATATTGGCACACTATGCGATTTGTTACTTCGCTTTTATATTGCCCAAAGCTGACGGTCGCTCGCTGCCACGTTATATCTGGGCTAACCACTCCGGCAGCACTCGAAACATGGCTCGGTTGATCGCTTCGCTGCGCCACAAATCTTCCTCTGTGCGTTTGCGATCGCTAATATCAAACAGAACGCCATCAAACCAAACAGCCTGACCGCTCGTGCTAAACACTTTTTGTTTGCGCTCACACACCCAGCGAATATCACCATTCGCGTGAATAATTCGATATTCAAGCGAGGTGCTGTGATGACCGGACTGAAGCTGCGTAACTGAATTTTTCACCCGTGCTCGATCGTCTGGGTGAACAATGCTCAAATACGATCGAATGCGATTGCAGATTAAATCAGAAGGCGAATAACCTGTAATGTTCTCAATTTCGCTGTTGATTGATTTCATCATGTAGGTCGAATCGCACTGAAAGATAGCACCAGGAATATTGAGAATCAAGGAGTTGAACTTCTTCTCAGTATCTTGAAGCTGTGCTTCCAGAATTTTGCGATCGGTGATGTTGTATCCATCAATAATCAGCCCATTTGCTTCAGCAGAAATTGGAAACTGCTGTCCTTGCAGATAAAGGCACATCCACAGGTTTGATTTCGCTTTGAATCTGCATTCGATTCCGACTTTGTTGTGTTCCAAATTGCTTTGCCACAGCCGCAACGCCAGCTCAAATCGGTGCAGATCGTCCACATGAATGAAGTTCCAAATGTAAGCGTCGAGCAGTTCTTCATCCTGATAGCCCAAAATGTGTTTGACTGAAGGACTGCTGTAGATGATCTGTCCGCTGCTGCTGGTTTGAATAAACAAGTTTGGCGTGTTTAGCACAAAAGATTTCCATTTTTCTTCGGCTCGCACCAGCGCACTATAGATCTTTTTGTTTTCTGTAATGTCTTCGAGCAGAATGGCGAAACATTTTCGGTGGGCGATCGTCTCAGTTGGCAAGCTGACGAGTGAAGCGCTGAGCTTTACCCAGACAACTTCATGATCTCTGCTAGTGAGTTGCTTTTCAGTGAAATAGAAATTTGCTCCGCCGCTGAGCAGCGTTTGTCGCAAATTTTGGTCGAGAATTTGATTGGAGAGTCGATCGATTTCTGCTTGCGCTTCTGCATGAGTTTCTGCGCCCAACAGGTCGCAAAAACGACGATTGCTCTGAATCAAGTTGCCGCTCAAATCGATCAGAGCCGTCGCCATCAGCGGATGCTCAAACAGCGATCGAATTGTCTGCTCATATTCTTTAGCCAGCTTGCGAGCCTGCGTTGAGCCAAACAGGTTTTTGAAAGACTCCAATAGATTTTTGGGCTGAGTTTTGAGTTGGTTCAACAGCATCGAAATCATATTTCCAGGTCTTGAATTTTGTGTAGAGATTTTGTCAGACGCAGCAATCCAACAAAGTAGTCGAACTTTGCCTGCGAATTGGTGTGGGTGTAGAGATGACTTTTACCAAGCGATCGCTTGCAAGCAATGATTTCTAGAATGATTAAATTCGGCTTGGCGCTGGCACAAAAATTGTACAAACCGAAGTGACAACCCACGTTGGATAGTTTGAAGAACCGGAGGTTGAAGCGATCGATTCAGCATTGAACAAGTCCTTGTAGAGTTCCAGTAGAGTGACAACAGGCGATCGCGATTAACTGTCCTTCGGAAGCGCTAATTAATGCGCTCAAGCAGCATTTTTCGAAGCTTAGGCTAGCTCTGGCTGAGAGCCTATCTGAAAATGCTGCTTCTACATTCTGGCCTTAACCGGAAGATCCTGAATTTCCCGCTCAACTTCATCAAATCTTTATACATTTCTTCCTGAATCGCTGATTACCCTGCTGTAGCAAATGCGATTGTGTCAGCAAATCGGTGTTCAACCTATGACAGTTTAATTCCTGCCACAAAAGTTTCTGACCGGACTAGAACTCGCTCGAATATCACAGACAACACCCGAACGCAGACAGAACAACGGGTCGCGCGATCGATCGAAGCTGTCAGAACCGCAAATTAACGTACTCCAACCTGTCCGCTTTTGCCTTACAGTTGCTAAACTGGCACAGGCATGGGCAGCAAGCCTAGATTCATGCTTAATTAGAACACAGGGATTCTGCCGCAATTCCAATTACCTGTAAAACACAGAATCAAAGTAGTCAACTTTTGTTTCTGCTGTTATAAGAGATAGAGCCTTCGATCGCGTTTCGTTCCCAAGCTCAGCGATCGGCTCAACTCACGGCGCAGCATCTGCCGATTTGGAATTAGATTTTTCGATTTTGTGATTGGAACGGCGATTGAAGCGGCATCTGAGGCTAGAGGCTTCGATCGTCAAGGTTTACACCATCAGGAGTGCTGAAAAATCCTGTGGCAATGCCACGACTGCACTGAGGACTTGAATTCACATGATTGGGCAACTATTAGCTGAACGATACCTAGTTGTGAAAAAACTCGGTTCAGGCGGATTCAGTGAGACTTATCTCGCTCGTGACAAATACCGTCCACAACATCCACTTTGCGTCGTTAAATGCCTCAAGCTATCTGCAAAAAGTACGATTTCGCTCGACACTGCTCAACGCTTGTTCGATGCTGAAGCTCGCATTCTTGATGCTTTGGGGCAGCAGCACGACCAAATTCCTACGCTGCTCGCTTACTGTCAAGATTCTGATCAAACCTATCAGGTTCAAGACTATATTGATGGCGAAAATTTAGGCAGTTGGGCGGCTCGCAAACGGCGGTTAACGGCTCAAGGTGCGATCGCCTTGCTGTTTGATCTGCTTCCGGTGCTTGAGTTTATTCACAGCCATCAGGTGATCCATCGCGACATCAAGCCGAGTAACTTAATGCAGCGACGCAGCGATGGCCGAATCGTTTTAATCGATTTTGGTGCGGCGTTTTGGAAGGCGATCGCCCAGCCCGATCACGATGCTGAAACGGCCTTGGCGATCGGCACACCCGGATTTATGCCGGACGAACAGCAAGCGGGTCAGGTTGATTTCAGCAGCGATCTTTATGCTTTGGGAATGTCGGTTATCAACCTGATGACCGGATTAGCACCGCTGCGGTTGGAATACGACAGCATCACGGGAACGCTCGACTGGCAAGTTGATCTGTATGAAATGATCGACCCCAAACTCACCGCAATTCTCGAACGCATGGTGCAGCCGCAAGCTCGCGATCGATTTGCGCGGGCGACAGACGTTTTGGTCGCACTCGAAGCGGTTCCGGGCTTTGGCAAACACAGAGCGCAGCGTCGCTGGTCAATGTCGGCCTGGCAGCGATCGTTTAGTCAGATTGGAGCGCAAGCCAAACAAGCCTGGAAGCCAACGGCTGCGGTGGCACTGCTGGCGTTTACGGGCGGCTGGATGGTGATCGATCGCGGCCAGTCGATCAATGCACTATTCACGCATGTTTCCGCTTTGACGCGCCGATCGAATCTGCAATTAACCTTGCTGCGAGATTTACCGATGCAGTCGGCGATCGAGCAGATGGCAATCACGCCCAATAATCAAGTTCTTGTGACGGCTGGAGCCGATCATGTCTTGCGGCTGTGGTCGCTGCCGAATGGATCGGCGCTGAAAACGCTGGAGGGACATGGCGATCGAATTACGGCGCTGAGCGTCAGTCGCGACAGTCGTCTGCTGGTGAGCAGCAGTGAAGACCGAACGGTACGCCTGTGGGATATTGCGTCGGGTAAGCTGCTGCGAGAGTTGCGCGGCAGTCCACAGGCGGTGATTTCGATCGCCATTAGTGCGGATGGACAAACGATCGCCAGCGGCAGCAAAGATGGCACGGTGCGATTGTGGAATGTGGACACTGGAACGCTGGTGAGAACGCTGAACGTTCCAAATGGCGAGGTGACGGCAGTAACGTTTGGCCGCACGAGTTTGATTAGTGCGAGCAGCAGTGAAGCGACGACGCAACAGCTTCAGGTGTGGGATTTGGCGACGGGCGAACTGCGCCGCACGTTTGCCGGACATACCGAAGCGATCGTCACGCTGCAAATGGTTGATGATCAAACGCTGCTGAGTGTGGGGAAGGATCGATCGCTCTTGTGGGATCTCGATCGTGAGGAGTTGTTGCGCGTTTTTGCGGATGAGCAAGGGCAAGCGCTGACGGCGTTTCTGGATGGTCAACGGCTGCTGACCGTTTTTGATAACGGCAGTGTTGAGGTGCGGACGCGAGAAAGCGGATGGCTCAGCAGAACAACAGCGAGCCAATGGCGAAATTTGCAGGCGGCGCTGAGTGCCGATCAGCGGTATTTGGCTTGCTGGAGTGCCGATCAGCAGTTGCGGATCTGGCAGGTGGCGGCGATTCAGTAGTGTTTTTTCCCTGTTGTGCTCTGCTTTTTACTCGCCTACTGCTCTTGCCTTTTCACCCTAACCCCTAACCCCCTTTCACTCTGAACTGGAGATACGACAATGCTGAACAATGTTTCTGAGAAGACGATGCATCGAGTTCGCTGGTTGCTGGCGATCGGCTGGCTCGTTCTCATTGTTTCCATGTTTTATGACCCAATCACGCCGAGGTTTACCGCACCGGGAAGTGGAACGCCGTTTAGCTTGAACCCAGAGATTTATCTTGACCCGACTCGCTGTGTGCGAATTCGCGAGATGTGTGTGCCAGAGCAGCCGTTTTCGATGACCGTCCTGATGTGGTGGGCGATGATTGTTCCGGCGGGAATTTTCATTTTGCTGGTTTTGGGGCATGAGTTTTGGCGACGCATTTGTCCGCTGTCATTCTTTTCGCAAATTCCCAGAGCGTTAGGGATTCAGCGCAGGCGCAAGGTGGTTGATCCGGTCACGCAAGAAGTTCGCTATGAGGTCGTGACGATCGGCGAAAATTCCTGGCTCGGTCGCAACCACTTGTATGTGCAGTATTTTCTGTTTGTCGTCGGCTTGGGGCTGCGAATTCTGTTTGTCAACGGGCATCGCGCCTCGCTCGGCTACTTCTTGATCTTCACGATTCTGTCTGCGATTTTGGTCGGCTGGCTTTATGCCGGAAAAAGCTGGTGCAACTATTTTTGTCCGATGGCTCCGGTACAAATGGTTTACACCGGGCCGCGATCGCTCCTTGGCAGTCAGGCACACACCACGCCCGGAGCCATCACCCAGTCGATGTGCCGCACGATCGATCCCACCACGCGCCAAGAGAAAAGCGCCTGCGTAAGCTGCAAAAGTCCGTGTATCGACATTGATGCCGAAAAAACCTACTGGGAAGAACTGAAAAAACCAGGGCGGCGGCTGGTGCAGTATGGCTACATCGGCATGGTGATCGCGTTCTATTTCTACTACTTCCTTTACTCTGGCAACTGGGATTACTACTTCACTGGCGCTTGGACGCACGAAGAAGATTTGCTCACCAAGCTGTTTGATCCGGGTTTCTACATCAACGGCCAAATTATCTACATTCCCAAGGTTGCGGCAGTCTACATCACGTACATCGTGTTTACGATGGCAACGTTTACGATCGGCCTCATCCTCGAAAAGCTCTACCGCCGCTTTACCGTTTGGCGCGGTCGCCCTGCTTCGGCAGAACAAGCGCAGCACGTGATGTTTACGCTGTTCACCGTCGCTTCCTTCTGGACGTTCTTCAGCTATGGCGCGCGCCCAACGCTGAATCGAATGCCGACCTATCCGCTCTTGGCCTTTAACGCGCTAATCGTTTTAGTGGGTGCCATTTGGCTCTATCGCACCTTGGGTCGGACGCGCCCGCAGTATGAACGCGAACGCATGGCAACCAGTTTACGCAAGCAGCTTCACAAGCTGAACCTCGATTCCAGCCTGCTCGAAGGCCGATCGATCGACGATCTTTCGCCTGACGAAGCCTACACGCTCGTCAAAGTGCTGCCCGGATTTTCTCAGCAGCAGCGACTCGACATGTACAAAGGCATGGTGCAGGATGCGCTAGAGCAGCAGGTGATCTCTGTCCCCTCCAGCTTCGATTTCTTCAAAAAGCTCCGCCAAGAATTTCAGCTTCAAGATGCAGACCACTTTGCCATCTTGGAAGCGATCGCCACGACAAACCCCAACATTTTGATTTCCCCCGATTTGCAGCGAGCCGTTCCGATTCACGATGTTGAAACCGCCGCCAAAACGATCGGCAAACATCTCAAACGCAACCGCCCTCCCGCTGGACGCCGCTAATTCTGCTCGATCGCTGCGGGTGTGTATTAAAAGGCATTGATCCTCCCTAACCCCATAAGGAGGGAACGAAACGACTCAAAGTCCCCCTTCTCAAGGGGACAGGGGGATCGAAGCGCAAGCAATCCACCGTTCCGGAACTTTTAAAGCACGCCCTAGGGATTTCCCTTAACCTCAAACCCCTAGCCCCAACCCCTAACCCTTCCACAATGCTAAAAATCAAGTCTGTCAACTTTGAGCAGCAGCAGTTTCAAACGCACCAGCTTGAAGCCACCCAGCCCGATCGCCTCGAATGGATGATTGGCCGCAATCCGTCTTGTGATGTGGTTCTTGCCAACCTGGAAGTGAGCCGCATTCACGGTCAAATCGTTTATCGCGACGAGGCGTACTACTTCACCGATGTTGGCAGCACGTCCGGGTCGGTACTCAACGGTGAAATCATCGCACCAAATGAAACGCGCCCACTGCAAGCGGGTGACTTACTGCAAATTGGCGAAACGTTTTTGCATGTCGAGGAAGTGACGCCGCCTGCTGTGTTTGAAGCGGCGATCGCTCCGGTTCCGCCGTCCGATCGCAACTGGATGTCGGGTGAACTGGTTTGCCGCTGCCTACGCATCATCGACGAAACCCCAGACGTAAAAACTTTCTGTTTCATTGCGGAACCGCCTGTTTTGTTCGACTTTCAGCCAGGACAGTTCATCAACCTGGAAGTGGAAATCAACGGCAAACCTGCGATCCGCCCCTACTCAATTTCCTCCTCGCCCACTCGTCCTTATCATTTGGCAATCACGGTGAAGCGCGTCCCCGCTGCTGATGCCAGTTTGCCTCCGGGTTTGGTGTCCAACTGGCTGCACGAGCATCTCAATGTAGGCGATCGTGTCCGTCTGCTCGATCGCCCGATGGGAAACTTCACCTGTCTGCCAAATCTGCCGCCAAAACTGCTTTTGATTTCGGCAGGCAGCGGCATCACGCCCATGATGTCGATGTCGCGCTGGGTGCAAGACACCTTATCCAACTGCGACATCGTGTTTCTACACAGCGCCCGCACGCCAAACGACATTGTGTTTCGGACGGAACTGGAAACAATGGCGACGCAGATGCCGAATTTCCACTTGGCCGTGACGCTGACTCGCCCTGCCGTCAATCTGCCCTGGATGGGCTTGACCGGACGCATTTCACAAGCGATGTTGAACTGGGTTGTGCCCGATTTGCTCGATCGCGCCGTATTCGTCTGCGGTCCCAACGAGTTCATGCAAAGCATCAAATCCACGCTGCAAGCGATGGACTTCCCGATGCGAAACTACCAAGAAGAAAGCTTTGGCGGCAAAAAAGCAACGCCGCGCCCAACGACGCCTACGATCGCCAAGCCACCGCTACCAGCGACCAACGGCAACGGCAACGGCAAAGTTCATGCGGAAGCCTTGCCGTTCATTGAGCCGCAGGTGTTGCCGCCACGTCAAAGCAAAGCTGCCCCCGCCTCGCCTGCGGTCAGCTTTACACGCTCCAGTCAGGAAGTTTCAGCCGACGGCACAAGTTCAATTTTGGAACTGGCAGAGCAGTCGGGTGTTTCGATTCGATCGGGCTGTCGGGTTGGAGCCTGTGGCGCTTGCAAGGTGCGATCGCACGAAGGCCAAGTCCGCTACGATTCGCTGCCAACTGCGCTATCGGCGACTGATCAGCAGGCGGGCTATGTGTTGGCCTGTGTTGCCTATCCGGTCGATCGCGTTGTGGTCGAAGCGTAGCAACGCGCAAAAACCGTAGGGACACGATGCGTTGTGTTCCTACGGTTTAGACGTAAAAAGTAAATTTCGGAAGCGGGTAACGCGATTCGAACGCGCGACATCAACCTTGGCAAGGTTGCGCTCTACCACTGAGCTATACCCGCATTGCTTGATTGCTTAACCAGTATCGCGAAATTTCACTGGCTTGTCAACCCCCCATGCCGTCCGACTCATCAAATCGATCGCTCTCGCTGGCCGTTGCGCTTTTGAGCGAAGCCGGAAGCTGCGTGGAACCGGGCAGCCCGTTGGGTGGAAACGGTTCGGCGGCGATCGTTCTCACCTGACGCATCAAGCTTGCCATTTCGATCGCGCTCATTGCGTATTCCCAGCCGAGATTCGCCTTGATGCCTGCTCGCTCTAAAGCCTGCTGCATCGTATCGACGGTCAGAACGCCAAAGATGACGGGAACGCCCGTTTGGAATCCGGCAGCAGCGACACCCTTGGACACTTCTGCCGAAACATAATCAAAGTGGGGCGTTTGTCCGCGAATCACAGCACCCAGGCAGATCACAGCATCATAGCGATGCGTCAGGGCAACTTGTCGCGCCATCAGCGGAATTTCAAAGCTGCCCGGAACCCAAAACTGATCGACCTGAGTGCCGTGCGGGTCAACGTCTACCCCATGCCGCTTCAGACAGTCTTGGCAGCCTGCCAGCAGCTTGCTGGTCACCAAGTCATTAAAGCGACCGATGACGATCGCAAACCTAAGCGGTTCGGTTTGAGTAAAAGTGCCTTCAAAAACGGCCATGTTAAACCCGAAAAATTGAACGTTTCTTCTAGCTTAAACCACCAGATAGTTCAACCCGCCGACGAGGAAAACCAGAACGACCCAGACGATCGATCCCAAGAAAATCAACCGCTTCGATTGATCCCAGTTGCGCGGCGAAGCATAAGCAACCGGAACGCCAACAACCATTGCGAACGACAGCAACACCAAAGCGCCAAGCGCCAATTGAAACAAAATCGACATCGATAATTTCCTCCCAGTAAAGCAAGAGCGGCTTTTCTGACCCTCAGTAAGTAAGCTATCAGAAAACCGACCCTCGCCCAGAGATTTTTTGGAGGATGTCGTGAAAAGGAAGGCACTTGTAACGATCATTGTTGGGCGCGATCGACTGCCTCTACTGCGGCGATTGCTGGAGTGGCAAAAGCTTCAGGAAGCTTTCTACTTTTCAATCACAGCGATCGCCTCCGGGTGACAAGCTATCTGGAGGCGATCGCGCCCCTGCTGTTTTGCTTGGTAGAGTGCTTCGTCTGCCTGCTTAATCAGCGAGACAAAGGTTGTTTCTCGATCGGGTATGAAACTGACGACACCGAGACTCAGCGTCACAAATGAGCAAATGCTAGAGGCAGAATGCGGAATCTGAGCCTGCCGAATTTGGGCTTGAATTTTTTGGGCAACGACAATAGCTCCATCTAGCGAGGTGTTGGGTAAAATGACGGCAAACTCTTCACCCCCATAGCGTGCAACCAAATCGGCGGGACGAGCAAGTGCAAGTTGAATTTGCTGTGCCACCTGCTGCAAACAGTCATCTCCTCCCAGGTGTCCATAGTGGTCGTTGTACTGTTTGAAAAAGTCAACATCGCACAAAATCAGCCCCAGCGGTTGCTGTTCTCGTCGCAGCCGCAGCCATTCCTGAGCCAGGTACTCGTCAAAATACCGTCGGTTCGCCACTTGCGTAAGCCCGTCTAAGCGTGACAAGCGTTGGAGTTCTTGATTTGCAGCTTCTAGCTCAGCCGTCCGATGGGCAACCTGCTCTTCCAAGGTGGCGAACAGAGTTTGTAACTGGTCTGACATTTGGACGAATGCTTGCGACAGTTGCCCCAACTCGTCTTGCCTTCCGATGGGCAACTGCACCTGAAAGTTGCCCTGAGCCAACTGCTCAGTCGAGTGCAGAAGTTGAGCGAGTGGCTGAGTAACCTGCTCATTCAGGGCGCGGTAGATGAACAGCATTTCAACCACGAGCGCAACGCCACCAGAGAGCAAAACGAACCGCGCTGCGCTCCAGGCACTTTCCTGCATTAAAGAGCGAGGATAAACCGCGACAAAATACCAGTTTGGCCCGGCCAGTCGAGTGACAGCAATGTATTCGCGATCGCGATTGTTCTCAATCACTCGCGCACTGCTTGGCGATCGATCGGCAACTGCATCGGTCAGTTCGGTGGATTGAATCAAGGCAAAGATGCGGCTGAGATGGGCATCGGCCAACTCTTGCAGCTTGAGCGTTTTGTGCTTTGCCGCGATCAGCGTGGTGTAGTTGGGATGAGCAATCAAGTTGCCATCCTCTTGCACGATCAAATTGTAAGTTCCGGGAAATCGATCGGCATTCGTGCGATCGATCAAATGGTTCAGCACAACGTCATTCCCCACGCTGGCGATGTGCTGCCCTGCGGCATTGTCGATCGGTGTGACCACAGAAACGACCCAATCGGGACTGGCTGGATCTTGATAGGCATCCGTCCAGACCGTTTGCCGCTGGGGGTCATGCTGGCGATCGGACAGGTAGAAAAACCTTTCGTTGCGAACATCAAAATCACCTGCAACCATCAATGGCCCAGGCACTTCCGGCCAGTAGGTGACAGCGACATTTTCAGGAGATGCTATCCAGGTATTGATGAAGCGATCGCGCCATGCTGGGGCATACTGCAAGAGCAACTGTTCAAACCGCCGAATCTGCTGCTGGAGCGTTGGCGTCAAAGCAACATCTCGCCCGACAAAAACCGAGGACTTTGACTCACCCTCGAACTGCTGCAAATCCTGCTGTTCTGGAAAGTTGCGGTGCGTGCCATCTGACCAGGCAAACAGCTTGGTCAGCGGTTGAGCGGGCAAGGCTTGGGCGGCGATAACGGCAAAGGCTTGTTGAATCAAACGGTGGCGATCGATCGCCAGTTGAAAAATGGCTTCTTCGCGCTTGCCTCGCTCAGTAACGTATTTCTGAAGCTGCTCCTGAGTGGCAAACTGCGCCTGCCCCACGATATGCCCGTAGGTCAGCAGAGCAGAAATGATGAAGATTCCGGCCATCCGGATCAATAAATTGATCAAGGTATGGCGCGTTAATGAAGGCTGGGCTTGTACAAGAGAAGTGAATTGTTGAAGCAAAATTCTTCCAACCAGACAAACCAGGAGCATCATTTGCGGAACGATCGAAATCAACGAAAGCTGGGCGACCTGGAAGAGCCGAACCACTTTGTAGTGTACCCGTATACACCTCTAGCTATTGCAACCATACCGACTTGACCCAATCGTCTGGAGGAGCTTGAGCAGGACTGACGAATTGAGTCGCTTAACCCGTTTGGGACGGCTCATGCAACTTTGCTTCTAAAGTCGAATGCAACTCAAGGTCGAATGTAGTCGGAGTTTGCCAGCTTTTGCCGACGGGTTTCGAGGTGCTTTTCGTACCAGTTCATGATCGGCGTGGAGGTGACGCCATGCAGCACAACGGAAACGACGATCGTGATGAACGTGATCCAGGCGATCGCTTCGCCTGTTTCGTCGCCAAGTCCGTTGCCAAATGCATAAAACAGGTAGTAGAGCGACCCCACGCCGCGCACGCCAAACCAGCCAAACAGCAAGCGGCGCACGATATGCGTGTTTTCACCCCAAGTACACAGCATCGTGCTGACAGGTCGAATCACAAACAGCAAAATTCCGGCGATGAACAAGCCCTCGACGCCAAAGCGAGCGATCGGCTCGACCCGCAGTAGCGATCCGAGTAGCAAAATCGTCGCGACTTCCAGCAGCTTTTCGATCCGTTCGGTAAATTCAAGCTGCGCCAGTTGCTTATCGGGATTGTGGTAGCTGCGCTGCGTCACGATTCCCGCTACAAAAACGGCCATAAAGCCATAGCCATAAACCAGTTCTGTGACGGCGTAGGTAATTAAAACGATACTGAGCGCTATGAATTCTTCCATCAGCGTGTCAACCGGACGAATGCGCTGCAACCGTCGATCGACCCATACGATCGCTTGCGGAACCACAATGCCCATCACCAATCCGGCAGCGATCGCCCAAATCAAATCCACGCCCACCCACTTGGGAAACCACGTTTGCCACTGGTCATTTTCCAGCCAGTGAATTCCAAAGTAGACAAATGGAAAAGCCAGCGCGTCGTTGAGTCCACCTTCGGAAGTTAAACCAAAGCGCAACTCGTCACGGTCTTCTGTGTCAAAAAGCTGCACCTCCGAGGCCAACACTGGATCGGTTGGTGCAAGAATCGCTCCCAGCAAAATGGCTTCGCCCCAATCGAACTTTAGGAAATAGTGGCCGATCGCAGCAACGGCAAAAATCGTCAGTGGCATCAGCAGCCCGATCAGGCGGATGGTCGATCGCCACGCCCACAGATTCAGCGGACGATTCATCTTCAGCCCGCAGCTAAACAGCGACACCAAGACGACAATTTCCGTCAGCCGCTCTAGAAATTCCGCATCCGGTCGAACACGCACCAAATTTAGACCGTAAGGACTCAGCGCAATCCCCACGACGAGGTAAATCAGCGCATAGGAAATCGGCAGGCGCGTAATCCAGCCTGATCCGAGCGTTACGCCCATCAGCACCAAGCCGATCAGCAGTAAATCAAGTGTGTAAAGGTTTTTATCAACAAATTGAGCGAGATCCACAGGTCGAAGGAATGCTTTGAGAACTGAGCAAGAGCTTAGCCAAACGCGATCGCTCCTCGAATCGACATTCGGACAGAACATGCAGCTTTGTGAACTGAAGCGATCGCCCTTCAAATTGGCAAAATCGCTCGATAATAAGTACACTAGTACTAGCATGGCGAACCGCAGCGATCGGGAATCTCGACGCCAGATGTAGTGAGCTTGCACTACAATAGAAGAGTGAGTAGAAATGATTTTATGCAGATTGGTCGCTTCTTTGCATTGGGACAAGGCCGCGTCGGTCAGTACCTCTCTCCCCGTGTGTTAAATGTGCGATCGCCCTTTCGCCGCACGAGTTTAACCGGACCAAGCCAGTTTTGCTGCATTGGATTTGGCAGCTTGCGGCAGGCGCAAAAATTTCTGCGATCGCTTGCTCATCCTGGTTTGAGCGTTGAACTGCGGCAAAGTCAGATGTTCAAAAACTCCAGCTATGAAGTTGTGGTGCGCGATAGACCCGACCTTGCTTCCACCCTTGCTGCCTGGGAACGTCAAATCGCTTCGCGTCCTGAAAGGCTGACGGTTATTGCGCCTGAAACCGCACCTGTTGCCGCTTGATGCAGCCCGTGCAGTTGTTGTGAATTTGCACTACAATAGAATCATCAACTGCTTCCCCCATCATCATGTCGAAGCACTACGTTTTGAGTCTTGACCCGTCCGCTGAATATGAATGGGATCGCTGCGTGTTGCGCGACCCGATCACCGCTGAACGTCCGGATTTGGCAAGGCTCGTTGCCGAATCATTGGGCGATATTCCCGCTGGTGCTTATCTGCTCTCGGTCAACGTAGAAGTCACGGTCTTAGAAAACGCCAGCCTGCCGCCCAGTCCGATCGCAATTGCGCCTCGTGCCCAAGCGCTGATTGCGTCATAACCTGTTGCCTCGTTTTGTATTGCTTATTACTTGTTGGAGTGTTATGAAGCTCAGCCAGTATCCTGCTTTGATTGACCAAGCCGCTCAAGCGGTGAATGACCTCGATCGCCAAATTCTCGATCTGCGTCAGGACATCGCCGCGCTAGAAGGCAAAGCCGAAGTCATCGTTGCGTTTGAATCGACGCTGAAGAACGACAATCAGCGCAAAGCCCGCCGCTTTGAAATTCTGCAAGAAAACGATGAGTATCAGCAGCTTCTCGGCAAGCTTGTTATGCTCACCTCACAGAAATCGAACGGCCTTTCTCACCTTGAATATCTCCGCAACCAGTTCAGCGTTGCCAAGCTCGAAGCACGCTGGGCGATCGCCGAAAAGCTCGTTGGCCTCGAATCGCGTGAGCTAGTCGGGCTGTAGGGCGATCGATTGGTAGCGATGCTCCTCGTGCCCGATCCGATAGGGATCAGCAACGCTAGCCGCGAAGCGCTCTTGGCAGGAATCGATCCCTCTGTCCCCTTAACAAGGAGGATTTTGAGGGGCGGTTTGGCTCCCTCCTTGTTGTGGGGTTGGGGAGGATCAATGCCTGTTAAAACGCTGCCAGGGATGAGGGGCAAAGTCTTAAACCGCAAGCAGACAAAACCGATCGCGTCTGTTTGATTCAATTCTGGGTGAGGAAAAATGCACACGGTAGCCGAAGCGATTCGCGAGCTGATGGAACTTCAGCAGATGAGCGTCCGCAAAGTCTCTGCCCGCATTGCTGAACAGCACGGCGGCAGTCCGAGCGGCTACACGCAGCAAATTAGCCGCATCCTCAACGATCCCACTTATGACCCGACTCTTTCCACCGTCCAAAAAATTCTGTCGGCGCTCAATGTCTCCCTGTGGCAGACCAAAACGCCGATCGAACCCAGTGCACTCAGTGGCGAAGCCATCGCTCAACTGACCACCCGTCTCGATCAGCTCAGTGCAGATGTGGCCGACCTCAAGTCGGAAATGAGCGACCTGAAGCGAATGCTCACTACTGCACTTCAGCGTGAACCTGTTTCCCGTTAAAGCAAAAAGCGATCGCGCTTCAGGCGATCGCTTTTTGCTTGCAATTCTCAGCTTTACATTGGCTTATCTAGTGCGCTGTTGAGTAGAACTGCGATTCCAGTTGCGGCCAAAGCAGCAGTTGTGCCCCATTTGGCGATCGGATTGCGATCGAACCAGTCCAAGAAGCTCGGAATTGTCAACTGGCCGAAGTCCCCTTCGACGCGATCGTATCCGAGTTCTGGCGGAACTGCTTCAAACACGTTGCTAGGTGAATCTGCCGATTTTGGTTCGGGCGTTTTCTGGCCGGGAAAAGCGATCGCCAGCAGCAAGCTATCGGCCACTTTGGGCGCGATGCGCTGAAGCAAATCGACCACGCGACCCACATCCCCCACAATCATGTCGCGAGTCGGATGCTCAGCCGCATACAGAATCGAATCGGCCACCAGTTCCGGCGAATAGTAGGGCGGCACTCCGGTTGGCTTCACGCCCAGCTTGGTCTGCACCTTGTTGTAGTAGGGCGTGTTGATTACGGCGGGCAGAATGTTAGCGACGTTGATGTTGTAGCCTTCGTGCATCAGTTCCAGCCGCATCGCGTCAAGAAAGCCTTCAACGCCGTGCTTTGAGGCCGAGTAGACGCTTTGATAAGGCAGCGATCGCCGCGCTTCCACCGAGGTAATGTGAATCAGCGATCCTTGTCCTTCCCGCTTCAGGTGCGGCAAAGCGGCCATCGCTCCGTATGCCTGTCCGTTCAGGTTGACATCAATCACGCGCTTGAATTCCTGCGGCGTTAGCTGATCAAACGGCGCAATGATTCCGGTCGCGGCGGCATGTACCCATGTATCGATGCGTCCGTATTCCTGCACGGCTTTGGCGGCGATCGCTTCCACCTGCTCATATTCAGCTACATCAGCGGGAACAGCGATCGCCTCGCCGCCAAAATCGTGAATTTCGCCAACCAACGTGGTCAGACCGTCGATACTGCGGCTGGCAGCAACCACCTTTGCGCCCTGCTGAGCAAATTTTTTGGCCGTGATTCGACCAATTCCACTAGATGCGCCGACAATGACGGCGACTTGATCCCGGATGGGCTTAAGCTGCATTTGATTTAATCCTTTTTATTAAACTTCCGTTTCGTCTGTGTAGTCGCTCAGAGCAGCGTCGTCTTCATCGGCCATTTGGCGGCGATCGCGGTAATCATCCGAAGACATTGGGTCGAGTTCCCAGCGGCGATCGTCACGCTGATCGAGAATTTCAGTTGTGCGTAGAAAAGCTCGATCGTCCATTTCCAATCCAACCGCTGCACCCAATTCATCGACGATGTCTTGATCCGGCGTCGCCACCGTTCCGCCTACCGCTTCATCGCCGACCGCATTCGCTTGTTCCCAGTTGGCATCAATATCGCCACCCGTCAAAATCGGACTGGCTTCGTGCATTTCGCTGGCGCGATCGCGCATCACTCGTCCGCCAATGTTCGATCCGGGCAAATCGTGAACGCCTGTGCCCAGCGACTCCGTATATTCCTGGGGAATGTCATCGTCGTTGATGATTTCTTCATCCTCGTCTGCATCGGCTACCGGCGTGCCATCGCTAAAATCCGCCATCGACGGTTTGTATTTATCGTCTTCGACCATGACTTTATCCCTAACTTCACATTTGTTATCTATTACTGAAGTTACTGAAGGGCGATCGCACCAAAATCGGTAATTAGACAGAAAAAGCTGCCGTTGTTCAACAGCAAAAGGTAGAAGTTGGGCGCACTACCCAACTTAATAAAATTTTTGCTCAACCGCTTGGGAACTCGTCTGCCCGAAACTTGCGAGCAAGGATAAAATTAGTAAAGAAACATTACAAAGTAGGAATGCCTCATGGTGCTATTTGGATTTGGTAAAAAACTTTCTCTACCGAAACCAGAAGAAGCGCTACCCGGACGCGCCGAACCGCTACCCGTGCCGGACAAGCACTTCGTCAACGGCCACTCAATCAAACCGCCGTTTCCAGACGGCATGGAAAAAGTGATCGTTGGCATGGGCTGCTTTTGGGGCGCAGAGCGCAAATTTTGGCAGCAAGACGGCGTGTATGTAACGGCAGTTGGCTATGCAGCAGGCTACACGCCCAACCCCACCTACCAAGAAGTCTGTAGCGGCATGACCGGACACAACGAAGTGGTGCTAGTCGTATTTGACCCGAAGATCATTCGCTTCGAGCAAATTCTCAAAGTGTTTTGGGAAGGCCACGATCCGACGCAGGTGATGCGTCAAGGCAACGACATTGGCACGCAGTATCGATCGGGCATTTATGTCTACTCTGAGGAACAGCGTCGCAGTGCCGAAGCTTCACGAGCCGCCTACCAGCAAGCGCTTCAGCAGGCAGGATATCAAGCGATCGCGACGGAAATTCTCGATGCGCCGGAATTCTATTACGCCGAAGGCTATCACCAGCAGTATCTCGCCAAAAATCCCGGTGGATACTGCGGCTTGGGCGGCACAAACGTCTCTTGCCCGATCGGTCTGACCACCTAGCCGTTATTGAACCGGACCGCCGAGCGCATCGGATTCGGTTGGGAAGTAGTGCAGCGTGCCGCCAGAGGTGTACTGCACTGCTGCCGTGACGCGACCATCCCGCCGCACCAAACAGTAGCCGCGATCGACGCCATCGCGAATTTGCCACAGCACTTGTGCAATGCCCTCTACGCTTCTCGCCGTTCCGGGTGCAACCATCACTTGCGATTGCGATACGTTCTGAAGCCGTAGCACCCAGTTTTGACAGCCACTAAGCTGCGCCGATCGCACGTTTTGAGCGGGCGCAGGCTGATTGGGTCGCTGCGCCGGACGCTCCGGACGCGATGTCGGTGCCGTAATCGGCGGCGAGAAAACCTGAGCGATCGCCATATTGGGAATCGATGCCGCTAGCAGCGCGACTGTCCAAAAAATTCCTTTCATTTTTCTCAATCTCGATCGCAGTGTGCAGCACGGTCAATATCGATACGATATCTCATCCTGCACGCTAGCAAAATTCTTGACCTGGAACAACTCTATCTTCTCTCACAGTTCTATAGTGAAAACATTCAACTATTGGTGTGATGAGGAGTGTGAATGATGAAAGCTTGGGTGCGAATTGCCATTGTGATCGCGCTAATGTTAGGATTTGCGCCTGCTGCGATCGCACAGGTTTATCAGCGGGGCAGTCGGGGCGAGGCCGTCGAGCGAATTCAGTTGCGGTTGGGCATCGGCATTGATGGCATCTACGGACCCGCAACCGAAAGCGCCGTGCGAGATTTTCAGCAGCGGCGCGGCTTGCCCGTCGATGGCGTTGTTGGTCCCGACACGCTCAGAGCACTCGGCTTGTCTGATTTGATTGTGGATGGTAGCAATCCTCCTGGCAGCACCAGCAGCCCTTATGTTGTCGTGGTTCCCGGAAATACCACTGTTTTGCTCAATCAAGTCCGGCGCTTTCAGCCTGCGGCATTTTTGGCGCGTTCCGATCGCGGTGCATACATTCGGGCTGGCGCTTTTGCCCAGCGATCGCTGGCCGAGCGAGTGTCACGCCAGCTCCGCGACAATGGACTGGATGCTCGCGTTGCGTATCGTCCGGCTACCACAGCCCGATGACGGGCGGGCGCGGAGAAAAGTCGGCCTCCGGTTGCTCACCGGGATTCTCAACAATGAAATCGATGATGTTGTTGGAATTGTCCATGCGGCAGTAACCGGATGCACCGCTGCTGGTGCGCCACTCGACGATCGCATTTCCTGCCACGTCGGGCGACCCCGAAAACACAGTTGCATTCGCCGGAGAAAATACATCCGCGACAAAAGTGCGACAGGTTTGCAACTGGTCGATCGTCGCTTGTCCGCCTCCGGGTGACGGCGAAGGTGTCGGGGTGGGCGTGGGATTGCTGCTAATCGCAACGGATGTGACCGTATTGAGCGGTTGCCCAACATTGAGGATCAATCCTTGAACATTGTTGGACAGAAATACTTGATTGCCGCTGTCTTGATTGAGCGTGTAGCCATTTTGCTGAGCAGTGGCGATCGCTCGATTTTTCTCTAGCCCGACCAGCGTTAGCGGGTTGAACGCTCCGGGTGACGGCGAAGGGGTAGGCGTCGGCAAACTCGTCACTTCCACCGAACTGACGGTATTGAAAAAGCGACGAATGTTCAAAATAAGCTGCTGCTGATTGTTCGCCATTCTGACGCGCTGGGGGTCGCTGGCATCCGTGAGCGCATAGCCGTTTTGCTGAGCCAGACTAATTGCTTCATCTTTGTTTAGATCGCGTAGCGATTGCGGATCGAACGGCGAAGGAGAAGGACTGGGCGTTGGACTGGGCGTTGGGCTGGGGGACGGACTTGGACTCGGACTGGGCGTGAACTGCGTTTCATAACGCACAACTTGATTGCTGGCGTTGACGACGCAAAAGCCTGCGGTACCGTCTTTAAGCTGCCAGTTGACGCGGGCATTGCCTTGATTGTCCAAATCGCCGCCACTGCTGACGGTAATGTCTGCGGCGGGAACCTGCGGAAAAACGCTCGGAAGAAAATTTCGACAGGCGGTAAGCTGAGTGTCGGTGACGCGCGGCTGAGCGGTCGCTCCTGCTGCTGTCCAAGTAAGCGATCGCAGCGCCACTGCGCCACTGCCCAGCGTTACTGCCCCCCCCGTAACCGATAGCGCGATCGCAACTAAAATGGGTTTGTACACCACACACCCCCAAGCAACTGTATAAGTGAACCAATAGCGCCCATTGCATTCGATCGCGTCAGCCGTCGATTTCCTCTGCAAAAGGCAATTTTTTCTTTATTTTGCCCTGATATCGTAAATTTTCACCTCCGTATCCGTATTTCCACTTTGAAATCTGCCTGGAGATACAGGCCGAATGCTGACGCAAACTCAACTGCAAAAGGCTGAATGCTTGCTCGATCGCGCAGGCGTGAGATGATGGGGCAAGGATTAATTACTGTAGAAGCGGCACGAGTGGGGACATGAAAGTATTAGTCGTTGGCAATGGCGGACGGGAACACGCCCTTGCTTGGAAGCTTTTGCAGTCCGATCGCGTGCAAGAAATTTTTTGCATTCCGGGCAATGGCGGCACGGCTAGCCTGCCCCGCTGTCGCAATTTGGCGCTTTCCGTCACGGATTTTGAAGGCATGAAGCGATTTGCCCTGGTCAACAACATCGGACTGATTGTTGTGGGGCCAGAAGTGCCACTCGCAGCGGGAATTACGGATGCGTTGCGATCGGAAAATCTTACGGTTTTTGGCCCGACGCAGGCCGGAGCGCAAATTGAATCTAGCAAAGCTTGGGCAAAAGCGCTGATGCAAGCAGCGAACATTCCCACCGCTCGATCGAACGCCTTTACCGATCGCACCGCTGCTCTTTGCTATCTCGAAACGCAAACCGCTCCGATCGTCATCAAAGCAGACGGACTCGCGGCAGGCAAAGGCGTAACGGTTGCCGAATCGATCGAGGAAGCCAAAGCTGCGATCGCTGCCGCCTTTGACGGTCAGTTTGGCGCGGCGGGCAACTGCATCGTGATCGAAGAATTTCTTGCAGGCCAGGAAGTTTCGATCCTCGCCTGCACGGACGGACGAACAATTCGCCCGCTGTTGCCCGCCCAAGACCACAAACGCATCGGCGCAGGCGACACCGGAGCCAACACAGGCGGCATGGGTGCTTATGCTCCCGCTCCGATCGCCACGCCCGAAATGATGCAGCGCGTTCAGCAGGAGATTTTGGAGCCTGCGATCGCCGCCCTAACCAATCGTGGCATCGACTATCGCGGCATTCTCTATGCCGGATTGATGATTACACCGGAAGGCGATCCGAAGGTGATTGAGTTTAACTGTCGGTTTGGCGACCCGGAAACTCAAGTGATTTTGCCCTTGCTGGAAACTCCGCTCGATCGCGTCCTGCTGGCCTGCGCTCAGCAGCAGCTAGAGAAGCTGCCTCCCCTAGAATGGAAGCCGGAAGTCTGCGCTTGCGTGGTGATGGCCGCAGGTGGCTATCCCGATCGCTACCAGAAAAAACTGCCGATTACCGGAATTTCCCAGGCGGAAGACCAAGGCGCGATCGTGTTTCAGGCCGGAACGATTCTCAAGCAAAATCAGCTTCTGACCGATGGCGGGCGCGTTTTGAACGTGGTGGCGACTGGGGAAAGTTTCGATCGAGCATTTGAAACGGCCTATCGAGCAGTTGACTCGATCGAATTTGAAGGGAAATATTACCGTCCCGACATTGGCTATCGAGTGCGGCAATCCAGCCTGACTTCACAATAGGCAACGAACTTTACAAAGTGTAACAATAGGTTCACAATCGAAAGCAGATTTATGATCAAACTATCTTTTGGCAGCTGCTGCCAAAAGATTGCGATCGCTGTTGTTACTCGTCACTCAAGATTCGCCTTGCTCACTCTGCTTGCCAAACTGCGAGAACTTATTGCCCGCTGGTGGTCAAAGTTTGCCCTGCAAACGCGCCTGATGGCAGCGGCAACCTTGGTTGTGTCGCTGATTATGAGCGGCCTCACCTTTTGGGCAGTCAATACCATTCAGCAAGACGCTCGCCTCAACGACACGCGATTTGGGCGCGATTTGGGCTTGCTGTTGGCGGCGAACGTCGCGCCCTTGATCAGCGAAGACAACCGCACAGAGCTGGCGCGATTTTCCCATCGCTTCTACAGCAGCACCTCCAGCGTTCGCTACATGCTTTATGCCGATGAAGACGGCAATATCTTCTTTGGCATTCCCTTCTCAGAATCGGAAGTGCAAAACTCACTGACGATTCGCCGCCGCATGAATCTGCCCGACAACTACGCCCAAAATGCGGACTACCCGATGGTGCGTCAGCATCTCACACCCGATGGCGAAGTTACCGATGTGTTTGTGCCGCTGGTTCACGACGGCAAACATCTCGGCACAATGGCGATCGGCATCAACCCGAATCCCACTGTCGTCACGTCGTCGCATTTAACCAGGGACGTGACGATCGCTGTTTTCGTCTCCATCTGGGTGATGGTAATTCTCGGCGCAGTCTTCAACGCCCTCACAATCACGCAGCCGATTAAAGAACTCGTGGTTGGCGTCAAAAACATCGCTGCCGGAAACTTCAAGCAGCGCATTGATCTTCCCCTTGGTGGCGAACTGGACGAACTGATCGTTAACTTCAACGAAATGGCTGAAAAGCTAGAGCGCTATGAAGAGCAGAACATCGAAGAACTGACGGCAGAAAAAGCCAAGCTGGAAAGTTTGGTGGCAACGATCGCGGATGGAGCCGTGCTGCTCGACAACCAGATGCAAATTGTCCTAGTGAATCCGACCGCTCGCCGCTTGTTCGGTTGGGAAAATGAAAACCACATCTTAGGTGAAAACGTCCTCTATCATCTGCCAGAACCTGTTAAGTCAGAATTGGCGCAGCCGCTCTATCAAATTGCCGCAGGCGAACCGATCGACGCGCACCACGATACACACAGCGTCTCAGGCGGCTATCGGGAAGGTACGGAATTTCGGATTACGATTCCTGAACCGACCAATCGCACCGTCCGCATTCTGCTCACAACCGTGTTTGACCAGTATCGCGAAAGCGTCCGAGGCATCGCGATTACGGTTCAAGACATCACGCGCGAGGTGGAACTCAACGAAGCCAAAAGCCACTTCATCAGCAACGTTTCCCACGAATTACGCACGCCTTTGTTCAACATCAAGTCGTTTATCGAAACGCTGCACGAATACGACGAAGATTTGACGGAAAAACAGCGACGCGATTTTCTGGAAACGGCCAATCGCGAAACCGATCGCCTCACGCGATTGGTCAACGATGTCCTTGATTTGTCGCGGCTAGAGTCGAACAAGCGCTATCAGTTTGAAGCGGTCGAAGTGACGCAGGCGATCGAGCAAACCTTACGCACCTACCAGCTCAACGCCAAAGACAAAGGCATCACGCTCGTTCAAGACATCGAGCCGGAACTGCCGACGATTTGGGGCAATTATGATTTGCTGCTGCAAGTTCTCACGAATCTGGTTGGCAACGCCTTTAAGTTCACGCCCGCAGGTGGGCAGGTTGCCATCCGCGCCTATGTGCTGAATCCTGAAATTCCATCGCATGTGCGGATCGAAGTTGCAGATACGGGAATCGGCATCGACCCTGAAGACCAAGAAGCAATTTTCGATCGCTTCTTCCGCGTGGAAAATCGCGTCCACACCTTGGAAGGCACAGGCTTAGGATTGTCGATCGTCCGCAACATCATTGAAAAGCATCAAAGCGCTGTCCACCTCGTCAGCGAAGTCGGCGTGGGCACAACCTTCTGGTTTGATCTGAAAGTCTTTGAAGAATCCTGCCCGATCGATCGTCCGCCCCGCAAAGCGTCCGTCGGCAACGAAGCCGAAGCCATCGCGCTGAGTTCCACCGAACCTACAGCGCAATCATCAAGCTAATCACAATTAGACCAATCACCACCAGCAACGCCGCATTGCGCTGTAGCCAACCGCCAAGGCTGAAGCGCGGCTTGTAGACGGGCGTAGCAATCGACTGGTTGCGATCGACATACAGCGTACATTCACGGGCATAAGGTCGCTGCGGAAAATTGCAGGTGTCGTCTGCATCGTACTGGCAGCTTTGACACAAGTAGGCTTCACCTTCGGCGCGATGCAGCGGAATGCCCGGATGCCCAAAGGCTTTGAGCGAAGTGCGGCAATAGGGACAGGCGATCGCTTGGGCATCGATCGGCTGGTGGCAGCGCGGACAGTCAGGCATCGGTTCCAAAGAAAAGCGTTGACTTGATCCTAGCTTGCTGCAAGCTGTAAGCAAAAGGGGCGACCCGCTCGCGATCGCGAAGCTTGCGGAACGGTGTCGCTCCTCTTCACGACTGCAATTTTAGCCGTTCACGACTTCGCCGCCGTTCGGGTGCAGAATTTGACCGGACATGTAGGACGAATCACTCGATGCCAAGAAAACGTAAGACGGTGCAACTTCTTCCGGCTGTCCGGCGCGGCTCATTGGCACTTGCTGACCAAAGGTTGCCACCTGCGTTGCTGGAAAAGTTGCGGGGATCAGCGGTGTCCAAATTGGACCAGGAGCAACTCCATTGACGCGAATTTTCTTATCGATCAGGGCTTGCGAAAGCGATCGCGTAAAGGCTACGATTGCGCCTTTTGTGGATGAATAATCCAGCAGTTGTGGATTGCCTTGGTAGGCCGTTACGGAAGTTGTATTGATAATTGCGCTGCCTTCTTTGAGATGCGGCAAAGCAGCTTTGGTTAAGAAGAACATGCCGAAAATATTCGTGCGAAACGTGCGCTCTAGCTGCTCGGCAGTGATGTCTTCCAAGCTTTTTTGCGGATGCTGTTCGGCAGCATTATTAACCAAAATGTCAAGCTTTCCAAGGCGGCTGATCGTTTCTTTCACAAGCTGCTGACAGAATTGCTCATCGCCGATGTCACCCGCCATTGTGATGCACTTGCGGCCTTCTGCTTCGACCAGGCGTTTGGTTTCTTCGGCGTCTTCATGTTCGTTGAGATAGGCGATCGCCACGTCTGCACCTTCTTTAGCGTAAAGGATCGCAACCGATCGCCCGATGCCGCTGTCGCCTCCGGTAATCAGCGCGACTTTGCTTTCAAGCTTGCCTGCTGCCTTGTAGGTGGATTCTCCGCTTTTCGGCTGCGGTGTCATTTCGGATTGCACACCAGGCTGCTGGTCTTGATGTTGGGGTGGCTGAAGTTTTGTGATATCCATGATTTGTTTTCTCAACTGTTTTTTATCGATAAATTCAAAGAAGAGGGACACAGCATTGCTGTATCCCCTTCGTCCAAGCAAATCAAACTAAACTAGAGAAATTAGCGCCACTCGCGCTCGCCGTCTTCGTTGACTCGCGCCATACGAATTACGTCGGAAATTTCTTCTGCATCTTTAACGTGATGCAGCGCTTTTTGCGAACCGTCTGGTTCATCCACAACAAAGTAGGTCGGAACCGTGATGTGATCGCCTGTGATGTCCGGCGCGTCTACGGCAACCTGCTTGGCTTTCTCTTCGATCGACATTGAATCGTCAATGCGATCGCCCGGATTGGCAGTGAGATTATTACCTTCGCGCAGCAGTTCTTCTTTTTGTGCCCGCTTTTGTTCCGGATCAACTTCTTCCGGCGTCATCGGCTGATTAATCCGGCCTTCTTCTTGTTTGGGCATCGAATCTCTATCGGCTGTAGCCATATCAAAGTCCTGCTTTATTCAATACTTCAATTGATGGCTTTAGCTTAGAGAATCTATTCGTCAAAATCTTCTTTCAAATGAGAGAAATCGATCGCTCCAAGCATCCCTAAAAAGGTAGGGTGAAGCGATCGATCTCGCTAGGTAACTGTCGCGATCGCTGTACTAACGACGCACGCAGTTGAGCATTCGCAGCGTTGCTGCCGCCGCATAGTTGCGACGCGCCGCACTGTTTGGCTCAAACGCGGTTCCCTGTTCGTTCACAGGCGAGGCTACACCGCAGTAGCCAGACATTTGCGTGACCAAACTGGCCGACCAGTGGCTTGCCGTGTCCGAAAAAGTGCGCGGCGCTTGAGTTTGCGTCAGTTCGGGCGATCGACCCCTGAGCGTATTTCCATACTCTGCCGCTCGTCGCAACACGGCCAGCAGTTCTGCACGAGTGACGGGCTGTGTCGGACGGAATGTACCATCTTGATAGCCGCTGATGATGTTGTTTTGGCGAGCAAACTGAATTTTGGCGGCACTCCAGCGATCGCGCTGCACATCCGGATAAGGGTTGCTGCTGGCACTGGTGGGAACGTTCAAACTCGCGCCGGGAACTTGCCGCAGCGCATCGATCACCATCGAAACAAGCTGCTCTCGCGTCACCGACTCTAGCGGACGGAAGGTGTTGTCCTGGAAGCCAGAGATAAAGCCGCTCTGCACCGCCTGCCGAATTTCATTCGCGTAGATGTCTGTATTAATGTCCCGTAGATTGATTGGGGTGGGAGTTGGGGTCGGAGTGGGAGTTGGTGTCGGAGTGGGAGTTGGTGTGGGCGTTGGGCTAGGAGAAGGAGTGGGAGTCGGCGTGGGCGTGCGAGTTGGGGTCGGCGTGGGTGTGGGTGACGGCGACTGAACCAGATCAAGGGGTGCGTCGTGCGTTAGATAAAAGTGACCAAGTGGGCGATCGTTAAATGTCCGACGGGTAAATCGCCAGCCCGGTTCGAGGACAAGTTTGGCAAAGCCCGGAGTAGCGCCGCTGGCACGCGCGATCGTGAGTTCCCGACGAGTGCGTCGATCGCTCGGTGCGCCCAGCAGCACCAGATCGCCATTGCGGTTTGCGACGCGCAGGCTGTACTGCAAGCCGAGGTCTTGACCTGCAACCCGAATCGAGTAGCCATTACTGTCGGTGGCGCGTCCGCAAATTCCAGTAAAGTCAAACTCCAGCAGCAGCGGCGTCACCGTCACCGGATTGCTGCCCGACTCGGCATAGCAAGGCCGCGCATCTGTAAGCTGCTGAACCACCAGCAACTGGTGATTGCCCGTTGTGCCCACCGGAGCGGCGATCGCAATAATGCGCGATTGGTCAAGGTCTTGCTGACCAAAAGTTGCAGCGAGGGCAGCAACCGTCGTGACGATCGCGCCCGTAGTGGCTGCTGCCGCAGCGATCGTTTTCAATGAACGGCGAAGAGAACGTTTCATAGTCAAGCGAATGAAGCACCTTTAGCTGATTAGATGTGAATTGAATGGGTGGCGGACGTCGGCTATTCTTCCTGCACCAGATCAAAGCTGACGGCTTGTCCGGCAGGATTGAGCGTGACGTAAATACTTCTGCGCCCGTTGGCAAATTGTGCTGAAACGATCGCCATCGTGCCGCCAACCGGATTTTCCAGCGGAACGGTGCGCGTGTCGCCGACCTGCTGCAAGTCGCCATGCAGCGCAACTACATCGCTCCAGGTTTGGCGCAGCGTTTCTGGCGTGACGCTGGTATTGGCTGGGTCATACAGATTGCGGGCGGCAGCGTAGTCGCCGCTGGAGAGCAGCGAAATGAGCGACTGCGCGGTGGCGGCAGCACCGGAGGCTTGAGCCGTCAATTCTGTGGGGGAGGATGTTTGTGCGATCGTGGGTATGCTGCTGGTTGCTGCACCAAGCGTCAGTGCGGCAATTGCCAGGATGAACTGAATTTTCATGAAATTTCTCCGAAAGACTCAAAAGATGCAGAACCAAGCTAACTCAAAACCCTACTTTGTCCTGCATTTCTTAAGGTTTGTCACGATCGCGTTCGTACTTTCAGCCTCGCGATCGCGGACGCTTAGTTACAAGTCGATACAAACTCGCTTGAGATCAAAATAATCTGCCATATTAGCAAATAGCGAAGGTTAGAACGAAGATGGAAACGCCACCTGCCGCTTTTCACGGCGATCGATCGCTGCTGAGAATTGCTGCTCGTTGCCTTGGCAAGCAAAGGCTGACAAACTACAAATTCTTTGATTGAGAACAATTAGAAACCGATATGAATCCGAACGAGTTTACGCAGTGTTTTAACCTTGCCAAAGCGCTTGATTTGGTCATTGCCAGTCGCAAGGTGAACGGAGTGCTTTATGTCTACAACGCCGCAGGTCAAGCCAAACCTTGGGACAGCTTTGCGGCAGAGTATCCGCTAGAGCGGTTGCAAGCGATGGTGAATCGCAGTCAGCAAGCTCACTAGTGCTGTGCTGTGGTGGGTAGCACAAAGGTCTAGACTCGGCTGCACCTCGACGCAGGACGGAGCAGCTTTGAAACCGCAGCGATCGCATTCGTTCAAACTTTTGCGATTCGCTGCCTCACGACGCGATCGGCAGCCAAACGTAGAACGTGCTGCCCTGTCCCAGCACGCTTTCGACCCAAATTTTGCCATTGTGCTGCTCAACAATGCTGCGGCAAATCGCCAGCCCCAAGCCCGTGCCGCCTTTTTGCCTGGAATCTGAAGCATCAACCTGTTGAAATCGATCGAAGACAATTTGCAGTTTGTCAGCAGGAATGCCACGTCCTTGATCTTGAACGGCAATTAGCACAGCGTCCGGGCTGCCTGCTTTCACCTGAGCGCTGATCCGAATGCTGCTTCCGGCTTCCGAGAATTTGATCGCATTGCTCAACAGATTGGTGAGCGTTTGCAAAAGCCGATCGCTATCCGCCCAGATTGCCAGATCGATCGGTTCGGCAATCAGCTTGATTTGCGATCGATCGGCCATGACCTGCATTGCTTCGATCGCCAAAGCAAGCAGATCGGCGAGATCGCAGCGGCTTTTGCGAATCGTGATTTTGCCTGATTTCATCTGCTCTAGATCGAGGATGTCGTTAATCAAGCGCATCAAGCGTTCCGTGTTGGTGGTGGCAATTTTGAGGATGTGCTGTCCCTGCTCGCTGAGGGTTCCCAGTTCGCCAGCAATCAGCAGATCGAGCGCTCCCACCAGCGAAGTGAGCGGCGTTCGCAGTTCGTGGCTGACCAGCGAGATAAATTCGTTTTCGAGGCGTTTGCGATCGGTGATGTCGTTGACGATGTTGAGCGTGCAGGGTAATCCTGACAGTTCGATGCGTTCTAGCGACAGCAAAACAGTTTTGGCCTCGCCGGATTTGGTGCGAAATTCACATTCTTGATTCAGCAGGACGCCATCCTTCAGCAGCAGTTGTACGGCAGTGGCATAGGTAGCCGGAGCGATGCCAAGATTCAGTTCTGCCGTTGTGCGATCGATCAGTTCTGCTTTGCTGTAGCCGCTGATGCGCGAAAAGCTGGGATTGACTTCGACAAAGCGGCCTTCTGCCAGCGTGGTAATGGCGATCGGGCTGGGACTGGCGCGAAAAGCTTTGACGAATTTTTCTTCGGCCAGTTCATGGTCGCGAATTTCCTGCTGCAAGCGGAGATTTTGCGCCTGTAGCTGTCGCTGAAGCAGTTGCGTGGTCAGGTGCGTTTCGATCCGGGCGAGCACTTCCTCAACGTGGAACGGCTTGGTAATGTAGTCCACGCCACCGACTTCAAACGCTTTGACCTTGTCGAGCACATCTTCAAGCGCGCTAATGAAAATGACGGGAATATGGCGAGTGCGCTGGTCTGCCTTGAGCCGCCGACACACTTCGTAGCCGTCCATTTGCGGCATGTTGACATCGAGCAAAATCAAATCGGGCGGTGCAGCCTGTGCGCCTCGCAGACCGGATGAGCCTTTGGTGACGCTTCGCACCTTGTAGCCCTGGGTACTCAGTAAAGCCGACAGTAGCTCTAGATTTTCTGGCGTGTCATCGATGACCAGAATGTTAGCTGGCAGCGCAGCGATCGATTGATACATTACGCAATCTGGCGCAGTAAATAATGCTTCTATGCTGCCTCTAGTTTGCTTGGCAATCGCCTCTCTTTGCAACAATTCGTGACTTGCTGATCGAACTTCAGCGCAGCGGCACAGGCTGTGTCGTTCCACCGGACTGCATCATCACCATCGATCGCTGCGGTTCGCCCAGCAGCACAACCGAGCAGGTAAGCTGGCGCGTCACTTGCTCAGTGACGTTACTGATCGTCAGTTCACCCAGGCTGAGCCGCTGTCGCCGCGATCGCAGCACAACCAGATCGTGCGCTCGTGCAGTTTCAGCGATCGTACCGGGAATGTCGTCGTTGCGGACGACACGCAAATCAAACGTGCGATTCGAGGAATATTTGTGCACCAGCAGGTCAAGCTGATTTTCCAGCCACGCCAGCCGCACCGGAGACAGATGGCGATCGGCCACATGCAGCAGCGTAATTTGCGCCTGATTGGTATCAGCCAGCGCTTCGGCAAAGCGGACGCTACGCAGCGCATCTTGCGTCATGTTTTCGATCGGCACTAGAATGCGGCGAATTGTGCTGGGAGCGGCTAACAGGCGCGAAACCGCAACCGGACAATGTGCCGCCCACAACACGCTGTCAATTAAATTGCCAAAGGCACGAGCGCGAAAGCCAGATGTGCGTCCCCAGCCCAGCACGATGAAGCTGGCGTTTTGCTCGCGGCTGGCGTGGCTGATGCCCTGCGCGATCGCGTCGTCAATGCGTAAGATCGGGTCAGATGCAACGCCAAACTGTTCACAAATTTCGCTAGCGCGGTTGAGTAAGCGCTGCGATCGCTGCAAGGCATGGCGCAACTGTGGCGCATCCATCATTTGCGTGTGCGGATTCGTGATCGCCAAGGGCATGACGCGCCCGCCCGGATGCGGCTTCACCAGCAAGGCGGCCAGTTCGATCAAATACTGCTCGGTGTCAGGATTGTAAACGGGCACAACCACGACAGGTTCGGCTTCTGGTTCTTCGCTCAAGTCAAGCGCAAAGGCTCCGCTGCTTCCGGGCGCAGACGACGCGATCGTTTCTGGAACCGTCAGACCGATCGCGCTGCGAGCCGTCAGCAGCGGTCCTCCAGTCGCCGTCACCAGCATCAGCACAATTACGCTGTTCAAAATATCTTCAGTCAGCAGACCGACGCGATAGCCCACCAGCGTCGCGGCAAGCGTGGCAGCAACCTGCGGCAGTGAGAGCGACCACATCACAATCATTTCGCGCCAGCTATAGCGGTAGGCCAATTTTGCCAGCAGTGCCGCGCCAAATTTGCTGCCGACTAAGCCGAGGACAACCGCGATCGTCACTTTAATCGCGCCCAAACTGCTGATGAAGGCAGGAATATTAATCAGCAGTCCCAAATCCACAAAGAAAATCGGAATGAACAGCACGCTGCCGACAAACACGACCTTTTCCTTGACCGGACCATCGCCGATCGCACTGTTGACCGCAAGTCCGGCCAAGAACGCACCCACGATTTTTTCCACGCCGATCAGTTCTGCGCCCAAAGCCGACACAAACACAACCAGCAAAATAAACAAAAACTGATTGCCTTCCTCACTGCCCGATCGCCGAAAAAATTCTTTGCCCAGCCAGCTAAAGCCAAACAAAATAATCGCTGAATAGATCGCCAGCGACAGCAGCAGGCGAATCAAGCTGAACGTGGTGAAGTTGCCCGCATGAATGCCAACGCAAACGGCCAAAACCAGCAGTGCGCCGATATCGGTGAAGATCGTTGCGCCGATCGTTACCATGACGGCTTCGTTGTTGACCAATCCCATGCGGCTGACGATCGGATAGGCCAGCAGCGTATGTGAGGCGAACAGCGACCCAATCAAAATCGAAGCGTTCCAGCCAAAGCCGAACATCCGCCCGACGATCGTGCCGACAATCATCGGCACAATGAACGTAAAAAAGCCAAACCCGATCGATCGATTGCGGGTGTGCTGAAACTGCTCAATATCAACTTCCAGCCCTGCCACAAACATCAGATACACCAAACCGATATCTGAGAGCAGCTTCATCGTCTCGGAATCGGTCGAGAGCAGATTTAGCCCGTTTTGTCCGAGTACGACGCCTGCTGCCAACAGTCCGAGCAGTCCCGGCAGTTTGATTCGCTCAAAGCACAAAGGCACGATCAAAATGACGGCCAGCAACAGCGCAAAGGTAACGATCGGCTCGGTTTGATTAATGACAAGCAGGATGGGCATCAGAAAGTGACAGGAGGTGAAGGGTTGAGACGGTCGCTGATCAAATTACAGCAGATTACAGCAGATTCCCTGCCATTTGAGCGACAGGCACGGCAGGCCGTGCCCCGACATATTCGATCGCCCTTCGTCTTGGATGCTTTATCTAAAGCACTTGACGCGATGCCAGGTTTTATCGTCGTCTTGGCAGTAGTAGCAGCCTTCCCACCAGGTACAGGCGACATATTCCGAATCGACAAAGCGGCTTTTGGCAGGCTGCTCGTCGCTGAGCGCTTCGACGACTTCATCTTTGCGATCGCTGCCCTGAGCTGCAACTTGGCTGAGCGTCTCCTGAAGCGATTCGGGCAGAGTTTCGTCTGAAAGATAAATTTTTCTAGCCATTTCGATAATTTCTGCAAATCATGACAATTAATGCTGTTTTAGCTTGCGGATGCGATCGAGTTCCACTTCCGTAAGCATTACTTAAAATTGATGGCATCAATTAGTTCAGCTCGATTCACGAAACAGCCATGTTGAAATCAGCACTCAAAGAATGGGCAGTGGCAACCGAAGCACTCGCACGCGGCGAAACGATCCTGCTGCTGCGTAAAGGCGGCATTCGTGAAGTCGGCGGACGCTTTTCGATCGAGCAGTCGCGAGTGTGGCTGTATCCAACCCACGAGCATCAGCAAGCCCAACTCCTCAAACCGTTTTACGCCGATCAGCTTCAGCTTGTCGAAATCGATTGGCATCCTGAAATCGTGACCATACAGGCATTTGCAGACATCACCGAGGTGTTTCAGGTCAGCGATCCAAACGTGGTGTCGGCCTTGCTGCCCTTTCACGTTTGGAACGAAGCGTTTGTGCGCGATCGCCTGCGCTGGAAAGCTCGTGAGCCGCTGTATGTCCTGCTGCTGCGCGTTTTTCGGCTGGATACGCCGCACCAAGTTCCGTATCGATCGCAATATGGCGGCTGCAAATCGTGGATTGAACTGGAAGAACTTTCGACCGAAGGCGCGATCGAAGTTTTGAGCGATCGCGCCTATAGCGAGCAGGTGAGCGCAATTCGAGCCATCATCGCGGGAACGGGCGCTTCCGTTTAGCGACGCGATGATCAGCGATCGCTCGAACCATTTGAAAGATTCCTCGACCTAGCCACGATCGGCCTGAGGCGATCGGCATGAAAGCTGGTGCTTCACGTTTTTTCGATCGTTCTTCGTTGAGTTTTATAAAAAACTAGACGCTGCCCAAATTTTCCGATATGCTTTTGGCATGAAACTAGTACTTTTGTACCAAACGCTTTAACGCCCTCTGCCTGCACAGCATTTTACCTTGTCCTTTACCCCCAAGCGAACCATGCCAGATTTAATCGCCGCGATCGACAACGGTACGTCCGAAAGCAAAATTTTGTGGCAGCGCTTGCCCGACGGCGCGATCGAACTGATGCGAATGGGGGCAGAAGTGCTGGAAGTCTCTTCTGCCGATTTGCTGGACATGGGCTTGTCTGGCGGCAGACCGGAAAACGACGCCTACATCAAACTGCCAGACGGTAAGCTGTTCGTGCTGGGGATGAAGGCGCAAGGGCTGCGCGGCAAACCGCCCGTCAAGCTGTCGAAATACGTCCCCGCCGCTTACAAGATTGTGGCCGTTGTGGGGGCGATCGCTCAGACCGCAAATCTACCGAGCGCCTTTTCCGTCTGCCTCTCCACACTTTTACCGTATGCCGAATATCAAGACCGCAGCCGCTTCGTGGAACTGCTGACGCGCCACCTCAACAGCTTCGAGTTTCGCGGCACGCGCTACAGCGTCACGATCGATAGCCTCGATGTGCGCCCGGAAGGAGCCGGACTTGCCCAAAACCACCGCAGCGCCAATCCCAATGCTTTTGCTCAGCAAAACATGCTGATGCTGATGCTCGGCCAGCGCGATGCGTCCTTGTTGCCCTTCAAGCAAGGCACTCCGCAGCAAGGAATTGGCGAACACTTGGGCTTTGTCGAGTTTCAAGACGATGTGGTGCGGCGATCGGCACTCAACCTCAGCGTCCGCGACATGGCTCGCCTGCCCGAATATCTGTTTCAAGCGCGACAGGCTCCCGCCTATGTTGCCCGCATTGCCCGCATGGTCGTTGGCGATTTGGAGGTGGAACACAAAGCAGCACAAATTCAGGCGGCGATCGATCAGGCTGAAGCTCGCTACCTCAACAACCTGTTTAGCTGGCTGAAAACCATGCTCGGCCAAGACCTGTATGAACTCGATGAAGTCGTCGCGTCGGGCGGCGCAGCCCTTTACTTCCGTCCGGAAATTGAAGCGTTCTTTGCCGACTATCCCAACCTGACGCTGTTTTGGCAGGAACCCGTCACCGAACTGATCGAAGCAGATTTGGACGGCGCGATCGAACCCAGCCTTGCCTTTCGCCTCTTCGACGTGTACGGCAGCTTCCGCGTCCTCGCTAGCAAAATGAAAAAGCTGGCTGCTTTGCCTGCACCCGAACCCGAAGCAACGCTCTCCGAAGCGGTTGCCGCCGTTCTGCCCGAACCGCGCAAGAAAACGACGCGATCGACCCGCAGTCGCGTCGAAGCGTAAGCCAACCTGTTTGAATTGGGCGATCACCTCCTGTTCCAGATGGCGTGGGGGCGATCGCCTCATACCTGCTGTCGCGTTACGATCGACTTTGCATAGGTTTGATCATGTTAATATTAACTGCCTCCATGCATCAAACAATATGACACTGTGAAATAGTTGCCCTCAAATAACCATCAATTATGTCCAAACAGTCTGAATACCGATGGATGCCCAAGAGAGGAGTTGATTTAGAGGCAGTAAGTAGAATGCGTGCACATTTTCGCAAGCCTCTAGAGCCAATGGGCGAAGCATGGTTTATGGGTGAACAAAGGCGAATGTTTCACGAATTGATGGAGCAGCCGATCGAAGAAGTTTCAGTCAAAATATTGTCGAAAGCATTGACCGAAATATCATCTGGAATCTTTTGCTTTGGTCATCGAGATGAGTGGGACGGATGGTTCAAATATCTGTTGCCTGATCTAATCGTTCGCAGCCATGAGATGGCAGATTACTCAGCGTTGCTGCTTCAAGATGTTGTAAGGGCATTCATCAATGTTTATTGGAAAGGAATTCCACAGGAGTATGCTGAATTTCGGGAAGATGTGATTAATTCGCTGTCAATGTGTTTAATGAGTGCTGATCTATGGTTCTCTTATGAAGATGAAAAGACAAAAGACTTTTACTCTAAGTTTAAGTTTCAGATTTGGACTAATAAACGTGGAATTCGCAAGATGAACTGGGACGCAGGTAGAGCAGACTGTAATCTCTCAGCCATGATGTTTTTCTGCTTGAAATATCTCAAGCCGCAGGAAATTTCATCGTGGTTGCACTCGTGCATCTCAATTCGCGATCCTTATTGGAGAGGTGCATTGATGGTGTGGTTATTAGGAATTTATGACCTACTGCATGAATTCGTAATTACTCCTTCTCAAATTGAAGAAGCAATTCCCGCAATTTGGCAGAAATCTCGTGGGCTTGGTTCTGGTGCTGGTTCACTCGAAGCCAGTTACGTCCTGATAGAGAAGTACAACGATAACAAAGAATTTCTTCCCAGCGAAAACATTCGTAT
Source organism: Microcoleus sp. FACHB-1515 (assembly GCF_014696105.1). Classification (GTDB taxonomy): domain Bacteria; phylum Cyanobacteriota; class Cyanobacteriia; order Elainellales; family Elainellaceae; genus JAAUTJ01. The sequence goes on along the minus strand of NZ_JACJPO010000067.1, from coordinate 38,029 downwards.
GTTTCGAGAAGCAGTCGATCGCTGGATTACCAAGGAATTGATTCTAGATTGGAAGAAATTATTTTCGCTCGATTCATTTCTTCTAGAAAGTACCTACAACGTGCCAGAGTGTTTGCTTGCAAAAATAGAAAGTTGATTGTCGCTGAAAGAGATCGATCGCCCCACCCCACTCACTTAAAGCGAGGGCAACATCACCGTGAAGCAAGTGCCTTGATTGGGAGTGCTGTCAACTTGAATTTCGCCTTGATGGGCTTCGATAATTGTTTTAGCAATTGCTAATCCCAACCCCGATCCGCTGGTGGTTCCGGCCTGCTTTCGGCTGCGGGCTGAATCGACTCGATAAAATCGATCGAACAGGTTGGGAATTGCCTCAGCCGGAATGCCAATTCCGGTATCTTGCACTTGAATTTCTAGCTGTCCTAAGTGCTTGTGAGGTGTTGCAGTGACTTGAACTTTGCCGCCAGATGGTGTGTATTGAACGGCGTTGCTCAACAGATTGGTAAAGAGACGAATCAACTGATCGCGATCGCCCAGCATTTCTAATCCACCACTTATCTCTAAGCTAAAGGTGATGTTTTTTTCTAATGCGATCGACTGCTGTTCCTGCACGACTTCTGAAAGTAATTCTTGCAGATTCAAGCGATCGCTGCGGCGCGGTGCAATGGCGCTATCTTGACGTGCCAGAAACAGCAAATCATCAACCAATCGACCTAAACGGCGCGTTAATCGTTCGACCACTTCAAGCTGCTGATGCTGCAAATCCGGGTCAGGATCGGCCAGCGCCACCTGCACATTGGTTTGGATGACGGCGATCGGATTTCGCAGTTCGTGCGATGCGTCTGCGGTGAACTGCTTGAGTCGCTGATAGGAATCGCGGACAGGAGCCATTGCCAACCCAGACAAAAACCAACCGATCGCCCCGACAATTGCGACCATCAGCACAATTCCTAAGCTGAGGTCAAAAATCAGTTGGCGGCTCGGTTTCGTGACTTCAAACCAGGGATGACTGACGCGCAAATAGCCCAAAACCTGCCGCCCCACTTCGACCCGCTGCGTCACCTGCCGAAGCAGCAGATCAACGGTTTGATGCACCGTTTCGCCACTGCTGGGATGCACAGGTAGGTTTAGGGGCATGTCGAGCGTAGACCACAGCAGATCTCCGGTTGGGCTGAACCATTCGAGATCGATGTGGTCGTCTTCCGCTGTGACGGCGTTGTTGCCAAAGCTGGCTTCCAGGTTGAGGCGGAAGGGAGGCTGAGCGGGGTCGTTGACGGATTCCACAACGATCGATCGCTGCACCACCTCGACGACATGATTGAGCGTGTCATCCACCCGCTCAACTAAGGTGTGCCGCACATACAGATAAAAACCTGTTGCAAACAGCAGCAGCAACACCGCCGTCACAGCGCCATACCAGAGGGCGAGTCGCTGCCGAGTCGCTTGAAACATGCTTATAGCTGGACGTTCTTGAGGTGGCCGCGCGGATCGAAGCTGCGATGGTCGCGAATTTTTTCATACGCTTCGCGTTCGATCGCACTCAGCTCACGCGGCGGCACGATCACAATCTTCACAAGCTGATCGCCGCGATCGCCCTTGGGACTCGACCAGCCTTTACCCCGCAGCCGCAAGGTTTGACCCGATCGAATTCCGGCAGGAATGTTCATTGTCACGCTGCCGTCCGGCGTGGGCACTTCGACGGAACCGCCCAAAACAGCTTCATCGGGCGCGATCGGCAGTTCACAGGTCAAGCTATCGCCATCAAAGTGAAAGAACGGATGCGGCTGAAGCGCAACAATTAGGTAGAGATCGCCGCGCTGTCCGCCATAGGGATTGGGCTGGCCTTTGCCTTTAACGCGAATGCGGGTTCCGGGTTTGACGCCGCGCGGAATCGTCACTTCGATCGATTCGCTGCCCAAGCTCAAGCGCTTTTGTGTGCCGCGAAACGCTTCGGAGAGCGAAAGTGTCAAGGTCGATTCAAGATCTGCGCCTGTTGTTTGTCCCGTCTCAAAGTTGTCGAAGCCGCTAAAGCCACCGAAGCCGCTGGGACTGGTGCGATAGCCGCGTGCGCCGCCTGCACCCGTGCCGAAGCGTCCCAGCAGTTCATTGATAAAGTCGTCGAAGCTGCCGTACTGGTTAAAGTCAAAGCCGTCTACGTTGACGCCGGAACGTGCGCCGCCGAAGCCTTCCGCCTGCCGCCAATACTGCCCAAACTGGTCATATTTTTTGCGTTTGTCGGGGTCAGACAGCACCTCATAGGCTTCGTTGACTTCCTTAAATCTGGCTTCTGCGGCTTTGTCACCAGGATTCATATCTGGGTGATATTGCCGCGCCAGTTTGCGAAACGCCTTTTTGATTTCATCTGCGCTGGCCGTTTTGTTCACGCCTAACAGCGCGTAATAATCCTTAAAGTCGGTTGCAGCCATCCGCCTGCCTCCCACATAGCCATTTGGTATATTTCCGATCGTAAACTACCAAAAATCAAAGTGGGAGCGAGGTCGGTTTCTACGCTGATATTCATCGCAATCCCCGTATGCATTTGGAAGGCAAACCGCGTTACTCGCCAATCACCGGATTTCCAATGCTGCCCAGCGCGGCGGCAGCTTGGACGCGCACTTGCGGGTCAACATCTTCACTCAGCCGCATCAAAATCGCAATAATCTGGTCGCGATCGGCTCCTTGTGTGCGCGTTGCCAGATCGCCCAAGGCATAAGCGGCAGAAACACGCATTGCACTGTCAGGATCTTCTACCGCTGAAGCGAGCTGCGAGATGCGATCGCCCTGCTCTAGTTCGGCAATTTCCTCGATCAAATTGTTGCCGTGATGCGTAGGCGGCGTTTCTTGCGGATCGATCGGGAAGTTGGGGCGATCGAGCTGCACGCCCAAATCGTTGCCTTCGGGGTTCACCACTTCACTCACCAGCAGCGAAGCCGCCATCGGCACATCTGGCATTCTTTCCAAAATCGATTCCACCAGTTCTTCTGTCACTGTGGACTCAGCCGCGACGGGTTCTGATTCGGTCAATTGTGGCTCGATCGACTGCGGTTCTGGTGATTCGATCGACTCAGATTCGGCAGGTGGTTCGATCGATGGTTCAACAGGTGGTTCAACTTCTGGCTCGATCGATCGCGGTTCGGCCTGTACTGGCTCGGATGCTTTAGAAGACGCTTCAGCCGGAGGAAGGGCGGGCGTTTCGATCGCTTTTTGCACGGTTTCGATCGACTTCTGTATCGCCTTGGCTGCGGATGTGCTTCCAGGCTGACGGGAACGCTGCCTTGCAACTTTCGAGGCCGACCCGACTGCCGAGATGATTGCTAGCGCGGCCAAAACACCCAATACGATCGCCATGTTCCTCACCGTAAACTCTGTGTTCTTCCATTTGAGTATGGCGATCGTGCCCGAAACCTCTACCGAAATAGAGAGCCTGAAAATTTCAACAAACAAAATCCAAACTGACAATTTCAAACGTGAAAATGATGAGCGTTGTCAGTTTGGATCAAACAACGTTATGAGGTCGTCATGCTGCGGCAAATTCGGGTTTTCCTTGCCTCTCTCATGCTTCAATCTGTTTGCTCGACGAAGGTTGAGCGTCTTTGCTGGCTCGACCCCTTATCCCCGGTACGCTTTCAGATAAGATGAAGGGATGCCCGATTGAGGCGCGATCGAGTCAGTTCGATCGCACAAATTTGGGCGCAATGCCATCTAGAATTTTAGTTGCTGCACGCAACGAAGGAACTGCTATGAGCCAGGACGAAATTTATCAAAAAGTCAAGCAAATTGTGGCCGAACAGCTTAGCGTCGATGAAAGCGAAGTCAAGCCGGAAGCCAGCTTTGCCAACGACTTGGGAGCCGATTCGCTCGACACGGTTGAGCTAGTCATGGCCTTGGAAGAAGAATTTGACATTGAAATTCCCGACGAAGCGGCGGAAGGCATCGCCACTGTGCAGGCGGCTGTGGACTACATCAACGGCAAGGTCGCCGCTTGAGCGACTTGAAACTACTGTTTGGGTGATTGAATCCTTATTGACATCATGACAACTGACTCTGGACGGCGCGTCGTCGTCACCGGACTGGGAGCGATTACGCCGATCGGCAATACCCTCGCTGAATATTGGGAAGGCTTGATGAGCGGTCGCAACGGCATCGGCCCGATTACCCTCTTTGATGCCTCACGGCACGACTGTCGCATTGCCGGAGAAGTCAAAGGGTTTGATCCCCATGCCTACATGGATCGCAAAGAGGCCAAGCGGACGGATCGCTTTGCCCAGTTTGCGATCGCCGCCAGCAAAATGGCACTCGCAGACGCCAATTTCACGATCAACGACCTCAACTCGGAACAGGTCGGCGTGATGATCGGCACTGGAATCGGTGGCCTGAAGGTGATGGAAGAGCAGCAGGAAATCAACCTGACGCGCGGCCCCGATCGCTGTAGCCCGTTCATGGTACCGATGATGATCGCAAACATGGCGGCAGGCTTGACGGCGATTCACATTGGCGCACAAGGACCGAACTCTTGTCCGGTTACGGCTTGCGCGGCAGGCTCAAATGCGGTCGGCGATGCGTTTCGGATTGTGCGGCAGGGCTACGCGCAGGCGATGATCTGCGGCGGAACTGAGGCGGCTGTGACCCCGCTATCGATCGCCGGATTTGCTGCCTGCAAAGCGGTTTCGACGCGCAACGACGATCCGCTGCACGCCAGTCGCCCCTTTGATAAAGACCGCGACGGCTTCGTGCTGGGCGAAGGCGCAGGCATTTTGCTGATCGAAGAACTCGAACATGCCCTCAGTCGCGGCGCAAAAATCTACGCCGAAATCGTCGGCTACGGCATGACCTGCGATGCCTATCACATGACGGGTCAAGCTCCCGGAGGCGTTCACGCAGCTAGAGCAATGGCAATGGCGCTCAAGGATGGGAGCCTGACGCCCGAACAGGTCAGCTACATCAACGCGCACGGCACAAGTACGCCGCTCAACGACCCGACCGAAACGGCGGCGATCAAGAAAACCTTGGGCGATCGCGCTTACAAAATTGCCGTCAGTTCGACCAAATCAATGACCGGACATTTGCTCGGCGGGGCAGGCGGAATCGAAGCAGTGGCAACGGCAATGGCGATCGCCACCGATCGCGTCCCGCCCACGATCAACCTCGACCACCCCGATGCTGACTGCGATCTCGATTACGTGCCCAACGTTAGCCGTGAGATGCCCGTTGAGGTGGCGCTGTCAAACTCGTTCGGATTCGGCGGCCATAACGTGACGCTAGCATTGAAAAAGTATCGGGCTTAACCAGCAGGAATCGAATTTGGCAAAAGCTATAGATTTGTCGCGCAATTAACGATAGAGTTGTTGGTAAGCACATTTACTTATCGCTATTGGCCAATCGCAAGGGTTGTCGTCTAGACGCCTTGCGTCCTCGATCGCCCAATGGGATGATCGAAGTTTGTTCGCTTGTCCGGCTTCCTCCAGCACAAACCGTCATTGAGTAAAAGAGATTATGGCTGTTGCAACCCAATCGCTCACCGAACTGTGTATTAATTCGATTCGCTTTTTGGCGATCGATGCCGTTGAAAAAGCAAAATCCGGCCATCCCGGTTTGCCAATGGGTGCAGCGCCAATGGCGTTTGTGCTGTGGGATCAGTTCATGCGCTTCAATCCCAAAAATCCCAAGTGGGTCGATCGCGATCGCTTCGTGCTGTCAGCAGGTCACGGCTGTATGTTGCAGTACGCCCTGCTGTATCTGACGGGCTACGACAGCGTCACGATCGACGACATCAAGCAGTTTCGCCAGTGGGAATCGCGCACGCCCGGACACCCGGAAAACTTTGAAACCGCAGGCGTGGAAGTCACGACAGGTCCGCTCGGTCAAGGCATCGCCAATGCGGTCGGCTTGGCAATGGCCGAAGCGCACCTCGCCGCCAAGTTCAACAAGCCCGACGCCACGATCGTCGATCACTACACCTACGTCATTTTGGGCGACGGCTGCAACATGGAAGGCGTGTCGGGCGAAGCCTGCTCGCTAGCTGGACACCAAGGATTGGGTAAGCTGATTGCGCTCTACGACGACAACCACATCTCGATCGACGGCTCGACCGATATCGCCTTCACTGAAGACGTGAGCAAGCGCTTTGAAGCCTATGGCTGGCACGTTCAGCACGTTCCCGAAGGCAACACGAATCTGGAAGCCATTGCGGAAGCGATCGCTAATGCCAAATCTGTCACCGACAAGCCTTCGATGATCAAGGTGACAACCACGATCGGCTACGGCTCGCCCAACAAAGCGAATACTGCCGACGTTCACGGCGCAGCCTTGGGAGCAGCGGAAATCGAAGCGACCCGCAAGCAACTCGGCTGGGAATACGAACCGTTTGAAATTCCCGATGACGTTTTGGGACATTTCCGGCAGGCAGTCGATCGCGGTGCAAATCTGGAAACCGAGTGGAACAAAAAGTTTGAAGAATACAAAGCCAAATATGCCGAAGACGCAGCGGAATTTGAGCGCTTGATGGAAGGTCGCTTGCCGGAAAACTGGGCGGACTGTCTGCCGACCTACACGCCCGACGATAAGCCGCTGGCAACCCGGAAGCTGTCGGAGATTACCTTGAATGCGATCGCGCCCGTCCTGCCCGAACTGTTCGGCGGCTCGGCTGACCTGACGCACTCAAACTACACGCTGCTGAAGGGCTTTGGCGATTTCCAAAAAGGCCAGTACGAAAATCGCAACCTCCACTTTGGCGTCCGCGAACACGGCATGGGCGCGATCTGCAATGGTCTCTACCTGCACGGCGGCATTTTGCCTTACTGCGCGACGTTCCTTGTGTTTGCCGACTACATGCGGGCGGCGATTCGCCTGTCTGCCCTGTCGCAATCGCAGGTGATCTACGTGATGACGCACGACTCGGTGGCGTTAGGTGAAGATGGCCCCACGCACCAGCCGATCGAAACCTTAGCCTCGCTCCGTGCCATTCCAAATCTGACCGTTTTCCGTCCCGCTGATGGCAACGAAACATCGGGCGCGTACAAGTTCGCGGTTGAAAATCGCAACTATCCGACCTTGCTGGCGATGTCGCGGCAGAACTTGCCGAATCTGGCGGGAAGCTCGATCGAAAACACGCTCAAAGGCGGCTACATTCTGTCTGACAGCGACGGTACGCCCGACCTGATTTTGATCGGCACAGGCAGCGAAGTGTCGCTCTGCGTCGAGGCGGCGAAGCAACTGACGGAAGCTGGACATAAAGTCCGCGTCGTCTCAATTCCCAGCACCGATTTGTTTGAAGCGCAATCGGCAGAATATCAAGAATCGGTTCTGCCCAAATCCGTCACCAAGCGGCTTGTTGTGGAAGCAGCTACCAGCTTCGGCTGGCATCGCTACATCGGTTTTGAGGGCGACATGGTCAGCATCGAGCGGTTTGGCGCATCGGCTCCGGGTGGCGTTTGCATGGAGAAGTTCGGCTACACCGTCGATAACGTCGTCAATCGGGCTAAAGCGCTGCTCGGCTAGTTTGTAGGCTTCCAGGTTTAGAAAGCCAAAGCCCCCCGGTTTGGGGGGCTTTTTTGTGGGCAGCCGATCGGCTAAGCAATAAGTAGCCTCCCTTGCCTCTAAATCTTGATCCAATTTAGAAGAAATTGTCGGGCGATCGCGCTTGAGTGCAATTCGGTTTTAAGAAAATGTTTCAGATGACGCGAATTGCGGCGATCTAGTTTCTGAATCACTTGGGGTTTGTGAGTTAGGCAAGAGTCAACCTTGCTTTTTAATCTGCCTTGTGTCATAGTTTTGACTATAAAACACGGTAACTCGATCGACTTATCGTATTTGACTGGATTTGAGATGCGATTGATAGTTCTGATTGACTTTGGAGGACGATCGAATGCGTCTGAAGCGAAGAACCGTTTCGGTAAGACCAATCGGCTTGAGCCTGCTCTTGAGTGCAGGCTGCCCTCAAGATGATGGATTGTGTAGCCCGTGACAGTGGAAACGCAAACTGCTCAGCAAGAAGCCGCTAATTTGTCTCGTAACGCTCAGGCCATTCCCCAAGCGATCGAGGTGAGATCTGCCTTTTTGCCCGATGGCAGACTCGATCAAAACTTTTCCCTTCCTAATCGTTCTTTTGGTCATTTTTTACTATGTCAACCTCGTTACTTCGCCCTCTGCTTTCGACTTTTCATTCGCAGAATGTTTCCACCTTTGGAACAGCTCAAGCTGAACCGCAATCGAAGAAATTTGCTGCGCGATCGCTTCTTCCCGCTGCGCCGACTGGCTGGCAGATTCAAACCGGATTTGTCCGCACGTTAAGCTATCTCGAAGACGGAACAACTGTGCCGTTGGGCGTGTGGGGAACAGGTGATATTGTCGGGGTGTCGCGATCGAATCAGCACATCGAATGCCTAACAACAGTTGAAGTTTTGCCCGCTGCGATCGCCGATGCGAAACAACTGAACGACATTCTCGCCGCGCATCTTCAGCAGACCGAAGAACTAATGATTATTCGCAGTATTCGGCGAATTGAACCTGCCTTGATTAAACTTTTGGGTTGGCTTGCGAACCGATTTGGACGGACGATCGATCGCGGTCAACTGCTTGAATTACGTCTGACGCATCAAGACATCGCTGAACTGCTGGGCGCAACTCGCGTCACGATTACACGCTGCCTGCAACAGCTTGAAGCGCAAGGTTTGATTGAGCGCTCATCGGTGCGACAAATTCTGCTGCACGAATGGGAAACTTGGCACTACGAGATTTAGCAGTGCCAGTCGTCGCCTGTGGGGTTTGCTTTGCCAATCAATTGCTACGCTCAGGCTGTAGTCGGCAATCAGGCTCGATAAAACTGGTTCTTGCAAATGGTGGTGGGGAATATAGATCCGCGATCGCAGTTGCGTTTTGCTGCTCATCATCAAGCGAATCGCCATCACTGTTGTTCTAATAAACTACGGCAAGTAAATCGAAAATAAGTATTTACTGCTGATTGAGACGATCGCAAACTGAATTCTATAAAAATACGATAGATCGATCAAATTGCCGTAGTATTGCTCTATTATGCAGCCATGTAGGGTTTGAAACGCCTGCTTACGGCCAAGCTACGCAGATGTATTCACTCCTTTCACCGATCGATTTTGCTAGGAAATCAACACATGGGTATTACAGTAGATAACGTCTCAAAACACTTCGGTAGCTTCCAAGCGCTCGATCGCATCAATCTCGAAATCAAAACCGGATCGCTCGTTGCCCTGTTAGGACCATCTGGCTCAGGCAAATCTACGCTGCTGCGCGTCATTGCAGGACTGGAAAAGCCCGACAGCGGCAACATTTATGTGTCAGGACGCGATGCCACTCACGACCCAGTACAGGCTCGACGAATGGGCTTTGTGTTTCAGCACTACGCTTTATTCAAGCATTTGACGATTCGTGAAAATGTTGCGTTTGGGCTGGAGATTAACAAGTGGCCGAAAGCACGAGTAAAAAATCGTGTGGAAGAACTGCTGGGGCTTGTGCAGCTTGGCGGATTGGGCGATCGCTATCCCTCCCAACTGTCAGGAGGACAGCGGCAGCGGGTCGCCCTCGCACGAGCACTTGCGATTCAACCGCAGGTATTGCTGCTAGATGAACCGTTCGGCGCACTTGATGCCAAAGTGCGAAAAGATCTCAGGCAATGGCTGCGGCATCTGCATGAAGAAGTGCAAGTGACAACCGTTTTTGTGACGCACGATCAAGAGGAAGCAATGGAAGTTTCCGATGAAGTCGTGGTGATGAACAAAGGTCGAATTGAGCAGGTTGGCAAGCCCGCAGATATCTACGATCATCCTGCAACGCCATTTGTGATGAGCTTTATTGGACCTGTGAATGTGTTGCCTGCTGCTTCAGGAATTTTGCCTAAAGAAAAGGTTGCGGCGAGCGATCGCGTCTTTTTGCGACCGCATGACATCCTAATTCAACCAGAGGCGATCGAAGAAGCGGTTCCTGCTCAAATTAATCACATTGTTCATCTCGGCTGGGAAATTCAAGTAGAACTTCTGCTTGAATCAGGTCAAATTGTCAACGCGCATCTGAGCCGCGAAGATTACGACAGGCTTCAGCTTACACCTCGTCAGCAAGTTTACGTGAAGCCGAAGCAGGTCAAAACGTTTCCAGAATATGCCTTCAACTGAACTTCAATTGGAAGTTTGAATCAGCTCCTAGTAATGGAACTTATTGGAGGCCGATTTAGAGTTTTACAGCTTGATTGAGCAGTCACTATTGCTGTATACTACGGTAAATTGGTCAAATTACTGTAATATTTTGGTTAGCAGCGGATGGAGTCGCTGGAAACAAGCTGCTAATCTGCTGAGAGCTTGCAATCAGCCAGTCTCAATTGCGATCGATCTTCAATCTTTTAGGAGCGCCTCGAATGAAATTGAATCGTTTACGACAACTGTTTCACGCTCGAAATTGGCAATCGAAAGTGCTAGCATTTTTTGCATCTTTACTCGTTTGTGTGGTTGCAATTCCGCTGTGGTCGATCGCTGTCACCGCAACAACTGCCTCCTCGACTCGCGTTGAATTCGTTTCGCCCTCCTGGGTTGCTGAACATGCCAATGATCCGAATTTGCGCGTTTTAGATGTGCGAATTAACCCGTTTGACTACTTCACTGCCCATCTTCCCAACGCCGTTCACGTGGCTGATAATACCTTTCGCGGTCCCAACGGTGTCTTGCCTGTGCAATATTGGGATACACAAAAGTTAAGTTCGCTTTTTGCTCAAGCAGGCGTAACTGATGACAGCAACGTGCTAATTTATTCAGACGGAAGAGACGTTCTAGGCGCAACGATGGTTGCCTATTTGCTAGAGCGGACTGGACACAGCAACGTCGCCATCTTGGACGGCGGTTTTGCAGGCTATAAAGCAGCAAATCTGCCTGTAACCAAAGCATTTCCCAGCTATACGCCCGGACGATTCACTGCACAGGATAATGACTCGATTCGCGTCACTTTAGATCAGGTGCGGCAGTTCATCGGCAAACCGGAAATTACCTTTATCGATCCGCGTCCTGCCGATGTGTTTGCAGGCACTCAAGACATTTGGGTGCGGAACGGACATATTCCCGGTGCGAAAAACATTCCTTGGCCGACCTTCACAGTTGGAGAGGCAAATTTTCATCAGCTTAAACCGCTTGATGAGATTCGCCAACTGTTAGCCGATCGAGGAATTACGCCCGAAGATGATATCATCGTCACTTGCAGCACCGGACGAGAAGCAACCTTGCAGTACAACGTGCTGAAGCATCTGCTGGGCTATCCAAAAGTGCGAGTTTATGAAGGCTCTTGGACCGAATATTCTTCTCATCCTGAACTACCCGTTGAAACTGGCGCAGGCGCATAGCTACTGTTACTAGAGATAATAGAGATGCAGCAAATACTGTTGCATCTCTATTAATTTAGAAGGATGAAAATGATGAGTTTGAAATTTGCGATCGCCCTTTTCTCTCTTAGTGCTTTTGCTTCGATCGGGTCTATTTCCACGAGCCTAAATCGACACTTGAACGCTGGACAGTTGATTAGTTGCGCTCCAACTGAAACGCAAGATTCAAGCAGTCAGCAGGAGCCGACAACAACGAATCGCTCTTAATTTCACTGACGAAAAGAACCCCGGTAGATAGTACTCTGCCGGGGTTCTTTTTCAGCTTGATGTTGCTACGACTTCTGGAGAATTCGATCGAGAATTTGTGATTTAACCCTTGCAAATTCCGCATCTCCAGGATGGCAATTTCGCCACTCGTTGGTGTTTCTAATCCAGCAATCAAACGTAGCAATGTACTTTTGCCGCAGCCGCTTCGTCCGACGATCGCGACAAATTCACCAGAATGCATATCGAGGTTGATGTTGCTTAAAACTTGTACATCACCAAACGATTTTCCGAGATTTTTCAGGCGAATTTCTGTGCCGTATTACGGCTGGATCTGCGCTTGATTTGAACTGAGTGTAACCATGAAATCTCCTTTAAGCTAAATGTTGGCTGGGATGCCAGGGAAGTAACCAGCGCTCTAGAATTCGCACGATCGAATCGGCCAATTTACCGAGTAAGGCGTAAAGCAAAATGCTCAGCACAACAACATCGGTTTGCATAAATTCTCTAGCGTTCATTGCCATGTAGCCGATGCCTGAATTGGCGGCGATCGTTTCGGCCACAATCAGCGTTAGCCACATCAAACCGAGGGCATAGCGAAGGCCGACAAGAATACCCGGAAGCGCTCCTGGTAAAATAATTTGCCAGAACAATTCGTGCGATCGCAGTCCATAAATTTCGCCCATTTCAATCCATTAAAGAAGACCCGCTTAAAGTCAGTGAAATTGCAGCGAAACAAGACATTCCTGAACGTTATCTTGAGCAGGTGTTGATGAGCCTGCGGCGCGGTGGCATTGTGCAAAGCTTGCGCGGCGCAAAGGGCGGATATGTGCTGGCGCGTGAAGCCTGGAAGATTACGCTGGTCGATATTTTTCAGGCGATCGAAGGTGAGCCAAATTCAAAAGACAATCAGTCGAATCAGATGCTTGGAAAAAAGCGTTCTACAAGATGTCTGGAAAGAAGAACACACTGCATCATCAACCGTTTTGCAGCAATACACGCTCCAGGATTTGTGTCAAAAACGCGATGCTCATCAGCTTATCAATCCGATGTATTATATTTAGCGATCGAACCCTCATCGGATGAAGCATGGCGATCGAGTCCAGCCGCAAATCCCGCACAGATGGCTATGTCGTTGTTCGAGTGCTTGTCATACTGCTGATCTTGCTGATTTGCACCAAGTTTTTTGTGATTGTGGAAGCGGGCGATCGCGGCGTTTTGATGCAGTTTGGTCAAGTTCAAGACCGAATTTTGAGTGAAGGACTTCACTTTGTCATTCCGCTGCGAGACACAGTTGAAAAGCTCAGCGTCCGCGTTCAAAATCAAGAAATTTCGGCAGAAGCATCCACGAAAGATTTGCAGGATGTCTATTCAGATGTAGCGTTAAACTGGCACATTTTACCGGAAGAAACGAACTTAATTTTTCAACAAGTTGGTAATCAAGAGGCGATCGTCGATCGAATTATTAATCCTGCCGTTGAAGAAGTGTTAAAAGCAGTAATGGCACAATACACGGCAGAAGAAATTATTACGCGGCGAGGTGAAGTAAAACGGAATGTGGATGAATCGTTGAGCGATCGCCTCTCGACTTATCACATTGCTGTGGATGATATTTCACTGGTTCACGTGCATTTCTCAGAGCGATTTAGAAGCGCAGTTGAAGCCAAACAAATTGCTGAACAAGAAGCCAAACGAGCCGGATTTATTGCTCAAAAAGCACTGAATGAAGCTGAGGCAAAAGTAAATCTGGCGCGAGGAGAAGCCGAGGCACAACAGTTGCTTAAAGAGAATTTGACGATCGAACTTTTGCAGCGACAAGCGATCGATCGGTGGAACGGTCAGCTACCTTTGATTATGGGAGGTGAAAACAACAAATTATTTGAGCTGGAACTACAGGAATTAATGAAATACAGTCAGCGGTAAGAAGCAGCGGCTTGCGGAAGCAGCATTTCTTCAAAAGCGATCGCCAAGCGAGTTTGAAATCGACGGCGATGCTTCAGCTTCCAAACAGGTTGAATGATTTCGAGGACTTTGTCAGTCTTTTTGCTGGATCGAACAACATGAACCGCCCAAAGTGTACTTAACTGCCGCTCTTTTTGTACCATCACTTCAGGAATTGCTGCCGCACCGACGCCGCTTTCAACAACAGCTTTCACCATTTCACTGCTGTTCAACGTCAGGACAACATTTAGCTCATTGATATTAATGTCCCATTGCTGAACCGCTTGTTCAAACATGCGCTGAACACCAGAACCGGATTCGCGCATCACCCAATCTGTAGTTGTCAAATCTTGCACAGAAATCTGAGTTTTGCCGAACCAAGGATGCGATCGACCCACGATAATTTGCAGGCGATCGCTTCCCACTGCTTCCTGCTCCAGATGTTGCTGTAGGGATGGTTTAACATCTCCTGTAACTAATCCAAGGTCAAACAGTCCAGTTGCGGTTCCTTCGCAAATTTCCTCAGCGTTTGCTAAGGTGCAGTTTACTAGAATTCCGGGGTATTGCTGTTTGAACTGGCTGATTTTATCAGGCAACCAGTAGTTGCCGATCGTCAAGCTGGAACCGATGCGAAGTTCGCCACGCTGAAGATTATTTAGTTCGCGCAAACCTCGCTCTGTCAGTTCAACTTGCTTGAGAAGGTTTTGTGCTTCAACTTGCAGAAAAGTTCCGGCATCTGTGATTTCAATTCTTCTACCGATGCGGTGAAAGAGTTTGACACCAAATTCTTCTTCCAAACTTTGAATGGCGGCACTAACGGCGGGTTGAGTGATGTAGAGCGCGTCTGCTGCTCTGGTGAAGTGCATGTGTTCAACGACGGCTAAGAAAATTTTTAACTGCTCTAAGGTCATATGGGTTGGCGATCGCTTTCTGGGCGCAATTTTACTATCATCATTAAATCGATCGAACTACCGTAGTTTATCAGATATTCTTTGAATGGATAACTTCAAGTGATGCAATCGACAAAAAAGAATGTTTGATCGCATCTGTCTTCAGACCTAAAGTGATCTTGTGTTTAACGCAACGGCCTTTGCAAACGACACCTGTTTGAGTTCTTCCCCCAGAACTCGAAAACCATTTACAGGGGAATTTGCACACATGACCAGTGAAATTCGACTTCAAAGCGTCCCCAGCAAGCACGGTTTGAAGCCCGACTGTCTTTCGTTTGGGGAGGTGTTGGCGCAGTCGGTCGCCGTAATTGCGCCAACCACGATCCCCGCTTCTAATCTCGGTTTGATTGTAGCGATCGCCGGAACGGGAACTTGGCTGAGCTTCGTGATCGGCATGATTGGTTTAGTTTTTGTCAGCCTGAATATCAATCAGTTCGCCAGTCGATCGGCTTCTCCCGGTTCACTCTATTCCTACATCGCCAAAGGTTTAGGTGCGACTGCGGGCGTAGTCTGCGGTTGGAGTTTGGTGCTGGCCTACTTATTTACCGGAATGTCGGTTTTGTGCGGCTTTGCTAACTTTAGTACGGCAGTTTTGGGACATTTGGGCGTTCATCCGTCGAGCATTACGATGTTGGCGATCGGTGCAGGAATTGCATGGTACGCCGCCTACAAAGACATTCAGCTTTCCGCGATCGCAATGCTGTGGATGGAAGGCGTTTCGATCGCTTTAATTGCCATTTTGGGCGGCATTATTTGGGCACATCACAACTTTGCGATCGACCTGACGCAATTAACTTTGAAAGGCGCAACTCCGGGCGGCATGGCAATGGGTTTGGTACTCGTTGTCTTCGGTTTCTCTGGCTTTGAAAGCGCAACAACGTTAGGCGATGAAGCAAAGAAACCGCTGAAAAATATTCCCAAGGCCGTAATTGGCAGCGCAGTTTTGGCAGGTTTGTTCTTCGTAGTAATGACCTATATTGAAGTATTAGGCTTTAGCAACACGGGCGTTTCAATTACGACATCGGAAGAACCGCTCGGTTTTCTATCTCGACAAGTCGGCCTCGGATGGCTGGGCGATCTCATTGCGCTGAGTGCCTTGCTAAGCTTTTTCACCTGCGTTTTAGGCAGCATTAATCCCGCCGCTCGCGTATTTTTTACAATGGCACGACACGGCCTGTTTCCCTCTTCTTTAGGTGAAGCGCATCGTGCGAATAAAACTCCGCACATCGCTGTAACTGTGTGTTCGCTGCTGATGTTTTTGGTTCCTGCTGGACTCGCAATGTGTCACATCAAATTGTTCGAGAGCATGGGCTATTTGGGCGCGATTTGTACTTACGGATTTTTGACGGTCTACATTTTGATTTCGATCGCCGCCCCCGTCTATTTGCACAAAATTGGCAAGCTCAAGATTCGCCATCTCATCTTTTCAGCATTAGCGATCGCCTTCATGATGATTCCGGTTTTGGGCAGCGTTGGTGTTCCGGGCAGCACACTATTTCCGCCGCCTGAAGCACCCTATAATCTGTTCCCCTATTTGTTCTTGGCGTACTTAATAATTGCCTGCGGCTTCTTTGTGATTCAGCGGATGCGATCGCCTCAAATACTTCGTAAAATGCAGCGCGATTTGAACGATCGATTCGCCCCGCAAGCAATCCCCGTCTCTCGTCAAGATGACCTTTAAGCTAGCGAAAAATGACTCAATTCCTACCCGCAATTTCGACTGGTTTGACTGCCTTTACTGCGACCAATCTTGACGATGTTGTGATTCTTTTACTGTTCTTTTCTCAGGTGAATCATATCCTCAAGCACAAACACATTGTCGTGGGACAATATCTCGGTTTTTCTGCTTTAGTTCTGACGAGTTTACCCAGCTTTTTCGGAAGCGTTCTGCTGCCGCGACCCTGGATCGGAATGCTTGGAATTCTGCCGATCGCGATCGGTATTAACCGCTTCCTCAATTCCGATAGCGATGACGAAAATGCTGACCTCGAAATGCAATCTGAAAAGCCTTGGTTCACCAGCTTTTTGTCACCGCAAACCTACAGCGTTGCCGCCGTCACTTTTGCGAATGGCGGTGACAATGTTGGAATTTATGTGCCGCTGTTCGCTAACTGCACATTAGAAGGTTTGATTGCGATTTTAGGCGTGTTTTTCTTGCTGGTTGGCGTTTGGTGCTACACGGCATTTCGACTGACGCAGGTTCCCGCGATCGCTAACACGCTCACCCGCTACGGTAATCAGCTTGTTCCCTTCGTCCTCATCGGTCTAGGCATTTTAATTTTGAATGACAGCGGCACGTTAGAAAATCGCGGTCTAGCCGTTTTGTCGCTGGTGATTAGCGGTTGCTGTTTGATTTCGGCCTATCGAAATGCGACCGTCGCGATCGAAGTAGTTTCCTCAATATCCGAAGATTAAAGGAGGTGAATTTGGTGGTGACATGAGCGAACTGATCGAGGCAGCGATCGCCGCAGTAACGGCATTTGCCGCAACGAACATTGATGACATCGTGGTACTGATGATCTTTTACGCACAGGTCAATTCAATTTTTCGTCCTCGGCACATCATCAGCGGCCAGTATTTAGGATTTGTGGTTTTGATTGTTGCAAGTCTACCCGGATTTTTCGGCGGTTTTCTACTTCCTGAATCGGTGATTGGACTGCTGGGATTTCTGCCGATCGCAATTGGAATCAAAGCCTGGTTCGATCGAGATTCCGATACACAAGATGTCTCAATTAATGCGGCAAATTCATCGAGCCTGCTGCCTGCCCAAACGCTTCAAGTTGCTGCTGTTACGATCGCCAATGGTGGAGACAATGTCGGCATTTATCTTCCTCTCTTTGCGAGCAGCAACGCCTTTCAACTGACGGTAATTTTGAGCGTCTTTGCCATCATGATTATTGTTTGGTGTTCGATCGCCGCTCAGCTTGCTCGCCACCCTTTAATTGCCAAAAGTTTGACTCGCTACGGTCATATTGTTGTTCCCTTTGTTCTGATTGCACTCGGCCTCTACATCCTCTACGAAAGCGGCGCATATCAATTGTTGCTGCCGCGATCGATCTCCCTCTAATTCACTCGGAGAAATTCCAATGAAATTCCTCAAACTCGCTGTTGTTGTCCTCGTTTTGCTGGTGAACTTTGCGATCGTCCGTCCCGCTTGGGCAGACGTAAACCTCACCAAAACGCCAGCCTACGCCGAACTAACAGACAACTTGAACCGCTTGCTGAAAACTGCCACCGATCCCAATCAAACCGATTACACTGAAGCAGAACTTCAGCAGCAAATTGGTCAATTGCAGCTTCAGAAATACATTCTCGAAACTTCAGAAGATTGGGCGCAGTGTCGCAACCAAACCGGACAAACGATCGCCGTTTACGCCAACAAACCGAAGAAAGCAACCGCCGATCAGCCAAACACCTTGTTCTATCTCGGTGTGAGTGAAGAAACGGACGATGATTGGAACTGCAACGGCTTCTATTTGCCTGCGGGAACGAACGTGGCAGGCGTGAATTCGATCGCCCCTCAAGAACTCGGTGAAGCGATCGCGCTTAAAGTTCTGGATGGCGCTCAAATTGTTGCAACCACAAATCCTGACACGGGCGCAGTGGAATTCAATCTTCCGCCTGCTAAAGTATTCAAAGCAGGTGATGTTAGCTGGGATATTCCGAGTTTGACGCAGGCCGATATCGCCGCGCAAACGCCGAACGCACCTGTTGATTAATTGCGGTCTTGAAATGTCGGCGGAGAGACTATTTTCTCCGCTGATTCCTGTTATTTTTACTGCTTCAATTTCCAACTAATCTATTCATGCTGTCCTGGTTCAAATTTTCCACAAAAACAACTGAAAAACCCAAGCGCACATCCGATCGAGTCCGCGACCATCTTGCGAATGAGCGCACCTATTTGGCCTGGATGCGAAGCGCGATCGCCCTGATGGGTTTCGGTGTCCTGATTGTGCGAATCCGCATTCTTCGTCCGCCAATGGCTCCACAGGCTCCGGGTGCTGGTTGGAAACTCGGCTTAGCCTTTGCCGTCGTTGGATTGCTAACAGTTTTGCTTTCAACGCAGCACTATTTCGCAGTACGAAATGACATTGACGAAGACAGCTATGAGCCGCCCGATCGCTGGGTAATTGTGTCCAGTTTGGCGATCGTCCTGCTCGGTTTGGGCGTGATTTACTATGTTTTCACCGTGCCGCTAGAAATGCTCAACGCCGTGATTATTGAGTAGCGATCGACTCCTCTTCCTGAGTGGTCAACTCGGTTTCCGAGGCGGCAGGCGCAACCAGATGCGGACGAATCAGCGCACATAACCCGATCGCCCACGCGATCGACACGAGCCAGCCTGCAAGAATATCGCTGGGAAAGTGAACGCCCAAGTACAAGCGCGTCCAAGCAATGCTGACGACAAACACGCTGCCCGCTGCCAAAGTCAAGCCAAACCAGCGCGATCCCCAAGTCAAAATTAGCAGCGCAGCGACAAACGACATGCTCGACATCGCGTGACCGCTGGGAAAGCTGAAGTCAATTTCGGACACAGGCCACTCCCACAGGCTAGGGCGCGATCGATGCCAGTACGCTTTTGCCGTTCGATTCAAAATCATGCTGCCAATCATGACCGCATTGAAGTAAAGCAGCGATCGCCATTTTCGCAACTGTAAAAGCAGCAGTGAAAGGGCAACCGAAGCCGGAAAAACCCCTAAATAAACGCCGAACTTGGTGAAGATTTTGGCAAAGCGATCGAGCCTCGCATTCGTAACACTATGAACGGCCAGTAGTAACGGTTCATCCCAAAGAAAGCCGCCGGATTGGAAGATGGCGATCGCCAGTTCCTCAACGGCTAGCAGCGGCAAACCAACCCCTAGCAGTAACAGCAACAACCCGCGCCAGCGAGCAGATAGCAATTGCTTAGCAAAGCTAAAAAATCGAGACAATAAAGAAATTTCAAAATCTAACATTCGCTTAACGATTTAGCGGTACTGGATCAAAACGCAACACCATGATTTGCTCTGGACGCAATCCTAAAGATTCGTACGTGCGTCCGTGGCGATCGCTAAATTCAACTTCAAAGGCTGCACCATTTGCCAATGTTTCTACTACTGTGCCGACTTGTCCTCGCCACAAGTTATATTGAGGCAAATCAACAATTAAGGCGACAACATCTAATAGTTTGATTGTACGGGTTATCATGCTCATGACAGACTTGACTAGAGAGGATAACAGGTCGTTAGCTTTGGAATTTCTGAACTATTTTCAATTATCCAGCCACTTCGGAGCGTTGCAAGTCTATTTTGCCATTCGATCGAAAAATCAACTGTGTAGCGTTGCCCAAACTCATCTTGTCTTCCAAGTTGAGCTTCGTGAGTTTTAACAGCCTCCAGCAGAATTTGGCGTAGCTGCTCTGCATTTTCAGCAGTCATCCCAAGCATTGATAAAAACAGTCGAGCTTTATGCTTTCCATCTTCATGTTCGAGATTGAGGCAGTAATCACGCAGTTTACGAATATCGACAATCGCATTTTCTGCGTTGGGAACTATCATTGTGAAAGTTATCGCCTTGTGAGCCGATATTCCTGAGCGATCTGTGTTGTTGTCGCAATTTTAGGTTGAAGATCTGGAGAGCAGTGGGCTTTTGCAAAAATAACGGATGATCCTAGATCACGAGCGAGTTGCAATTTGAGCGAGCTAAAACTCGAAAACTCGTAATCAAACCAGCGCTCCTGCTCATGATTCGTATTCTGAATACCAACTTCAAAGGCATCACGATCGCCAGCTTCAAAAGCATACCCGCAAAATGAAGCAACAATTTCTAACCATGAGAATCGATTTTCTTCAAAAATCCAATCTTGCTTCATATTTCGCAATCGATCGCTCCCCTCAAATTGGATGCGCCAACTTCCAACTCACACCAACGAGCAGCAGATAAATTCCAAAGCGCAACAGTCGCTGCGGGGCAATTTCACACAGCCTTGCGCCAATCAGCACACCGGGAATTGAACCCGCCCAAATCGGTAGCACCAAACTCCAGTTTACGGTTCCTAAGCTCAGGTGAGCGATCGCAGTGAACGACAGCAAAATCGCCGCCTGTGCCAAATCCGTTCCAACCAGCTTTTGAGCATCAAGCTGAAATAGCACGATCAGCACGAGGGCAAACAGCGAACCGGAAGAAACGCTGGTTAGGCCAACCATGCAGCCTAAAATCGCCCCGATCGCGATCGCCAAACTTCGCCCTTTTACTGTTTCTAAATTCAGCTTCGGTGGCGTGGGAAAGGTCAGCTTGGGCGCAAACATCATCAGCAGCAGTTGAATCAAAGCGATCGCGCTAATCAGCAAAATTGCGCCGCCGATCGATCGCAGCAAAATCGCATCCAAGTTGATATTGGTGTGGCGCAGTTGATGCAGCATCGCCACGCCCAAGAGTGAACCGGGAATGCTGCCTGTTGCCAACCAACGGACGGCTTGGGGATCGATCGTCTGCTGCCGCCAGTGTTTGATGCCGCCGACAATTTTCATCAGCGTGGCTGCGACTACATCGGAACTGACGGCCACAGTCGGCGGCACTTGAAACACAAAGATCAGCATCGGTGTAATCAGCGATGCGCCGCCAATTCCAGTGAGTCCAACGACAATGCCCACCGCGAAACTGAGGACAGCCAACAGTAAATAATGCATGGCGATCGCCTACTTTGTGGCAGCCGAGAAGATCGTGCTCAGATCCGGCAGCAGCGCGGCAAGATCGAGAATTTTGAACTGCACGAGTGCCAAAACTGCCAGCGTGTAAACGGTCGAAGTGATAAAGCCCGTCCACAAATCTTTTTTGAAGTTACGAGTTTTGTCGAGGACATCGATCGCCCCAAACTGCATCATCACAATGCCAACCAAATTTGAGAGCCAGTAGCCCACGATCGCCCCCGGCAGCAGCCAATCCGCCGAAATCCAGCTACAGACATAGCCAAAGGCATAAGCAACAGGTAGATTGAAAACCAAGTCGTTCCACCAGCACAGCGGCGAAAGCAAATAGCCGATCGCAACGAGCAAACCGCCGCGCATCCGCTTCAAGCTGAAGTCTTGCCAGCGCAGTTGAGTGAGATGTTGCAGCAGACTTTGAGCGGCTGGCTGAGTCGGGGTTGACTCGGTTGCTGCCGATCGCGATTGATTGAGCATTCGCAATATTTCAGTAAACCGATAGATTTACCGTATTTTATTAATGTTGCGATCGTCAACCCTACTTCCAAAGGTATATTTTGAACTTCATCCCTTCTGGGTTTGCAGCTACGCAGCGAAACGCGAACGGCTATCGGCTCGTTGCCTTGCAAAAATAGTAGAGAGTGCTAGCTGTTTGTGAGTGAAAGGAAGGCATGACTCAGGATCGATCGGTGGCAGAATCGCTTTTTGCAGGCACAGACGAAATGGCACAGCGCCTACGATCACTCGACTGGTCGCAAACGGCGCTCGGTGCTGTGGAAACTTGGCCGCAAAGCTTGCGATCGACGTGCCTCAACTCTCGCTTCCCGATCGCGATCTACTGGGGGCAAGACTGCCTGCTGCTCTACAACGATGCCTGGCGACCGATCGTGGGGGACAAACATCCCTGGGCGATCGCGCGTCCTGCCCGTGAAGTGTGGTCGGAAATTTGGGCTGACATTGGGCCAGAGTTGGCAGGCGTTTTGGCAACGGGCGAGGGCACATTCCACAAAGACGAGCTATTGTCCATGCGTCGGTTTGGCTATACCGAGGAGTGCTTCTTCGAGTACACCTTCAACCCAATCCAGGGACAAGATGGCGTCATTGATGGCGTTTTGAATATCGTGAGCGAAACCACGTATCGCGTTTTGAGCGATCGCCGCGCTCAACTGCTGCGGGAAGTCGCTTCTCAAACCGGAGTCGCCAAGACTGCCGAAGCATCCTGCGCCCTCATCACAGAAGCGTTCAAGTCCGATCGACTCGACATTCCGTTTGCGCTGCTCTATTTGCTCGATGCAGATGGCAAACATGCCCGCCTTTGCAGCAGCACTGAGTCCACTTCAGACAGTTCCATCTCAGACAGTCCAATCAATCCCGTAGCGATCGATCTCGCTCAGAATGACGGTGGCTGGCCGATCGCCCATGCTGCTCGCACTGCCCAGCCGCAAATCGTCAACAATTTGGTCGATCGCTTCGGCGTTATTTCTGGCAGTCCTTGGCCGGAGCCACCCCAAGAAGCGATGGTTTTGCCCATCGCCGCTACTGGGCAAAACAAGGTAACGGGCGTGCTGGTTGCCGTTGCCAGTCCTCGCCGCCGCCTGGACGATCAGTATCGTGATTTCTTCACGCAGCTTACTGGACAGATTGCCCTCGCGATCGCCAATGCCCGTGCCTATGAGCAAGAGCGCGAGCGGGCAGAGCAGTTGGCGGAACTCGATCGCGCCAAAACGATTTTCTTTAGCAACGTTTCGCACGAGTTCCGCACACCGCTGACGCTGATGCTCAGTCCGCTCGAAGAACTTTCCACCGCATTAGATCAACGATTGCGGGACGAGGAGCGCGAACAGCTTCAGCTCGTGCAGCGCAACGGTCTACGACTGCAAAAACTGGTCAACACATTGCTCGATTTTTCGCGCATCGAAGCGGGGCGAGTGCAGGCCGTGTATGAACCGATCGATCTGGCGACCTTCACCGCAGAACTCGCCAGTGTGTTTCGATCGCTGGTTGAACGGGCAGGGATGACCTTGACGATCGACTGTCCACCGCTTCCGCAACCTGTGTATGTCGATCGCGATTTGTGGGAGAAAATTGTCCTCAATCTGCTCTCGAATGCGTTCAAATTCACGTTTGAGGGCGGCATTACCGTTCGACTTCGGGCAGTGGATGGCTGTGCTGAACTGGAAGTGACCGATACAGGTGTTGGCATCCCAGCAGCCGAACTGCCCCGACTGTTTGAGCGCTTCCATCGCATCAGTGGCACTCGCGCTCGCACCTATGAAGGATCGGGGATTGGGCTGGCGTTTGTGCAAGAACTGGTCAAACTGCATGGCGGAACGATTCACATCAGCAGTCAAGTCGATCGCGGCACGAAGTTTACGATCGCCATTCCCCTCGGTGTCTCACATCTGCCCGCCGATCGCATTGAAGCAACTCGCACCCTGACATCGACCGCATTAGGAGCCGATGCTTATGTGGAAGAAGCCTCGCGGTGGCTATCAAGTGGCACGATCGATCGTGCGGAGTCGATCAATGCAGAACTTTCTTTGTCGGTTTCGGCTTCGTTTCCGGATGTTGCTGCACCCACTGGCCGGATTTTGCTCGTGGATGACAATGCCGATATGCGCGAGTACGTGAAGCGGCTGTTAAGCCAACAGTACACGGTCGAGGCGGTCGCAGATGGCATTGCCGCCTTAGCTGCAATCCGCAAGCAACTGCCGGATTTGGTGTTGAGTGACGTGATGATGCCGAATCTGGATGGATTTGGGCTGCTGCGTGAACTGCGGGCAAATTCCGGCACGCAAGAAATCCCGTTGATTCTCTTGTCTGCTCGCGCGGGAGAAGAAGCTCGAATTGAAGGACTGGAAGCAGGTGCAGATGATTATTTAATCAAGCCCTTCTCGGCGCGTGAACTGCTGGCGCGAGTCGAAGCCAGTCTCAAACTGGCGCAACTCCGGCGAGAGGCAGGAGCCGCTTTACGCAAATCAGAGGAGAGATACCGCACGCTGTTTGAGACGATGGCCGAAGGCTTTTGCGTGATCGAAATGCTCTTTGATCAGGACGATCGACCGATCGATTATCGATTTTTAATTACCAATCCTGCCTTTGATCAGCAGACGGGCACTCGCAATGCACAAGGCAAAACAGTCCGCGAAATGGTGCCAGACCATGAAGAATACTGGTTTGAAATATACGGCAAAGTTGCCTTGACGGGCGAGGCGATCCGTTTTGAAAATCACGCGAAAGGATTTGACGCTTGGTATGAGGTGTTTGCATTTCGACGAGGAGAGCCAGAACTGCGACAGGTTGGCGTTCTGCTCAACAACATTACCGATCGCAGACAAGCCGAAGCCCAACTGCGCGATCGCGAAGCTGAACTGAGAGAAGCACAGCGCATCGGCAATATCGGCAGTTGTTATTGGGATGCAAAAACTGATGTCACGACTGGCTCGGATCAACTGCTGCGAATCTACGGCTTTGATCCAGAACGCGACACAATCCCGAACTTTGCCGACCAAGACGGCTGGCTATATCCGCACGAAAGCTGGCAGCGCATTCATGAAGGGGTGCAGCAAGCATTGGCAACCGGACTCGGTTATGAACTAGATGTGCAGGCATATCGCAACGGCACACTGATCTGGGTAACGACCCGCAGCGAAGTGTTGCGCGATTCCAACGGAGCGATCGTTGGCTTGCGCGGCACGGTTCAAGACATCACGGCCAGAAAGCAAGCGGAGGAAAAGCTATTTGAATCGGAAGAGCGGCTTCGATCGCTGTTGGCACGCGAACAGGCGGCACGCGAATCTGCCGAGGCTGCCAATCGAGTCAAAGATGAATTTTTAGCCGTGCTCTCGCATGAATTGCGATCGCCGCTCAATCCGATTTTGGGCTGGTCAAAGCTGTTGCAGCAGGGAAAACTGGATGCGGCCAAAACGCAAACGGCGCTAGCTGCGATCGAGCGCAATGCCCAACTTCAATCCCAACTGATCAGCGACCTGCTCGATATCTCCCGCATTTTGCGCGGCAAATTGAGCCTGGAGGTGCGGCTCGTTGATCTGCGGGCTGTGATCTTGGCCGCTCTGGAAACGGTTGAACTGTCCGCCAAGGCCAAATCTTTGCGGATTGGGACGGTGTTGCCCAGCGCTGTTTCAGTCAGCGGGGACGCCGGACGATTGCAGCAGGTCGTGTGGAATTTGCTCTCCAATGCCGTCAAATTCACGCCGCCAGCAGGACAGGTTACAGTGACGTTAACTCAAACGAAAACTCATGCCCAAATTCAGGTGGCTGACACGGGAAAAGGCATCAAACGCGAGTTTCTGCCGTATGTGTTTGAGCATTTTCGTCAGGAAGATGGTACGACGACGCGAAAATTTGGTGGGCTGGGATTAGGCTTAGCGATCGCACGTCAACTGGTTGAGATGCACGGTGGTCAAATCAGCGCGGAAAGTTTGGGAGAAGGACAGGGCGCAACCTTTACCGTGCAGATTCCGCTGGCCGCTCCGTTGGACGAATCGCCTGCGCCCGCCCAGCCAGCCGCTTCAGCAGCCGACTTGCGCGGTTTGCACATCTTGGTCGTGGATGATGAACCGGATTCGCGTGAGTTTGTCGCGTTTGTGCTGGAAGCGGCAGGTGCGATCGTCTCCAGCGCGGCATCGGGAATCGAGGCGCTGCAAGCGATCGAGCAGTCGGCTCCTGACCTGATCATCAGCGACATTGGAATGCCCGACATGGACGGCTACATGCTGATGCAGCAAGTCCGAGCACGCCAGCAAGAACATCAAATTCCTGCGATCGCGCTGACGGCCTATGCGGGTGAGTATGATCAGCGGCAAGCGATCGCAGCCGGATTTCAACGACACCTGGCAAAACCTGCGGAGCCAGAGACGTTAGTGAAAATGATTATGCTGCTAACTGCGTAATTTTGTAGGGATCATATCCATGAAGACTGTTTAGATGAGCAACGCATCAAGAACGAAGAGGATGGCTAGCTCATGTTTGACCATCATTGAAGCAAAATTCGGTAGCAGGTCCCACAAATCGTCGGGACTGCTACCGAATTTTGAGAATTTTCTGAGCGATCGAACTTAACCCCAAGAGTCAAGATCTAGCGCTTGCGATCCGCCCCGTTCAAGCTGGCTTAAATTCTGGCCGAGTTGCGTCCACAGCAGCCAGCCTGTTCCCAGCGTCAACGGAATTGCAAGACCATAGCCCAGCCAAACAGGGAAGCCAAAGATAATCAGACCGGAGGCGAGGAACATGCAGATGCCTGTGCTGATGCCGATGAACGGCAGGAAAAGCTGCATTCCCTGAAGCGTGGCGAGGGTGCGGGTCGATCGATTGCGCGACCATTCCTGCACCGACTGCTTCAAGATGGCCTGAAATGCCGTGCCGGATGTGAGGCTGATGAACAATCCTGCGAACAGCAGGAAGTAGGGCGGAGCAAAATAATAGTCCATGCGAAGGGATGAAGGATGAGGGATGAAGGCGGCTATCGAGGCTTTTGTCCTGGAAAGAGCGACATCGCGGCCATATTAGGCAGCAATGCGGCGGCTCGCTCGGCAGAAAATTCGCCGAACGCACCGACGGCGGCATCCAGCAAGCGCGACGGCTTTAGGTCGGCCTTGATCAAGTTCCACAAGCGCTGGACTTCCTCGGTGTGGAGGCGATCGTCTTCCACCAAAGCCAAGACAAGCTGACGCCGCAGAAATTGACCTTCGCTCGACAAGAGGTATTGTAAGCCGAGTTGGGCGGTGGGCAATAGATCAAAGTTTTGGTCAGAGCGGGCGATCGCAATCAAATTCTCCAGGCGCTCCCACTGGAACTTGCCATCTTTAAACAGCACTTCGATCAGGCGGCGACGCAGAGCAGGCGATTCATCCATCAAGAGGCGACGAGCCACGTAAGGATAGGCCACTTCGACAATCTTGAAGTTGGGATTGAGGCTGAGCGCCAAGCCTTCTTGCGTGATTACCGATCGAATAATCAGGGCAAACTTGGCCGGAACGCGGAACGGATAGTCATACATCAGTTCCGAGAAGTGGTCGGTGATCGTTTTGAAGTTGAAGTCGCCGACGCTTTCACCGATCGCGTTGTCCAACACGGCTTCGAGGGCAGGGACGATCGGCGTGATGTCCGTTTGCGGCGCGAGAAATCCGAGCTTGACGAAATCTTGTGCCAGCAGCGAATAGTCTTTATTGATCAAATGAACGACGGCATCGACCAGTGTTTCCTTCATCTCTTGGCTAAGCTGATCCATCATGCCAAAGTCGATGTAGGCCATGCGGCCATCCGGCATGGCGAACAGATTGCCCGGATGCGGGTCGGCGTGGAAAAAGCCAAATTCGAGCAGTTGGCGCAGGCTGGCCGTGACGCCGATTTGAATTAGATCGTTGCTGTCGAGATTGGCGGCTTGAATGCTGGCCGTGTCGGTAAGTTTAAAGCCCGAAATCCACTCTAGCGTCAGAACGTGCTGGCTAGTGTAGCGCCAGTAGATCGTTGGAACTTTCACGGTCGGGTCGTCGCGGAAGTTGGCGGCAAAGCGTTCGGCGTTGCGGCCTTCGTTGAGGTAGTCGATTTCTTCAAACAGCTTTGCGCCAAATTCATCGACGATCGACACCAAATCATGCCCCAAGTTCAGCGGCAGCCAAGGCTCTAGCCAGTTTGCTGCCCAACGAATCAGATACAGATCGAGCGTCAAAGTTGGCAGCAGGCGCGGACGCTGCACCTTCACGGCTACGTCTTCGCCCGTGTGGAGTTTGGCACGATAGACCTGGCCGAGGCTGGCAGCGGCGATCGGGGCGGGCGTAATTTCCTGATAGATTTCTTCGACCGTGCGACCGAGTTCCGCTTCGATGATGGCAAAGGCGATCGAGGTGGGCGCGGGCGGTAGCTGGTCTTGCAGCTTTTCAAGTTCCGGCAAAAAGTCTTTGCGAATCAAATCGGGACGGGTTGAAAGTGCCTGACCGACTTTGATGAAGGTGGGGCCAAGATTGGTGAGGATGCGGCGCAGTTGGGCGGGTCGGCGCGGACTGCATTTGCCTTGCCACTCGTCCCACCTAAGACCCAAAACAAATCCGGCAAACAGCCAGAGGACGCGGACGGCACGAGTGACGGTGCGCCACACTCGCCAGCGGTAGTAGGACTCGATCGCCTTCTGGTCGTAGCGCTTCATGCGGCTAAGCGGATGCTGATACATGTTGCCTTCCATCGTCAGGATTTTTCACAGTAGACAGCCTGAATCGCTCAAGGTGAACTGGCTGGTAACTACGACCTGCGATCGAAGCATCTCGGAAAGCGTCCGAGCGATCGAGTAAGTTCAGGTGGTCGGTTCAGCCATACGGACTGCCCACATCATCTTTCTTCATTTTAGTATAGAAAACTACAAACAGATTGGCTTTTGGCTTAAACAAACTTTATAGAAATTGGTCTATCAACTTGCTAAAGGATTTTGATGTTTAGATTGATACATTCTTTAGAGAAACACTGAAGCGATCGCTTCTCTAATCTGATTTAACCGCAAAAAATGGCGGAATCTAAGAATTTTTTAAGATTTGAGTTTTGACACCGTTCCTGTAGCGATCGCTCAGCTAAACCGTACTCAATCTGCTGGCAGTTTACGGTAGCAAATTAAACCAGCACAGCGGCAAAAGCTATGAAATTGATTTCCGGCTGAAAGCGCAAACTCATTCAAATGGGTTAGGGTAACAGGCTGAGACTGTTTCAACGGAATTGGGCTTGGAGCGTTGAAACTTGATTTTCGGGTGTTAATGTGTCAGTTCCGTAAACGCTTCGGCTATTTTCTTAATGTTCTAATTACCGCTTCTTAAAGCAAAGTCGGTAGCGTTTTCTTGTGAAGCAAACACCTATCTAATTGGGTGTTGCGATCGATCGCGAGCAACATTGAGAGAGAACACGAAAGTCATGAGCCTCAAACGCAGACATTTTTTGGCATTTCTGGGCGCGAGCGCAGGTTCGATCGCTTTATCACCGATTGCAAGCAAGTTTTCCATGCCGTTTCAGAGCAAGGCAGCGATCGCTAGCACGTCAAATGGCCTCAGCTTTGTGCCCATTAAAGGCGCAATGCCCGTTCCGACCGATGGCGTCACCGCTGCTCAACAGGCCAGCGCATACAGCAGCTACGCCGTTGCCGATGATGTCGTTTTGCCAGAAGGATTTACTTACGATGTGATTGCCGCTTGGGGCGATCGCGTCGGCGATTCCCGCTTTGGCTACAACAACGACTACCTTTCGTATGTTGAAGTCCGCCCCGGTGAGGGATATCTGACGGTTAATCACGAATACATCAGCGCTAAACCTTGGCTGCAAACCTTTGAACAAGTCACAGGGAAAGCGCTGCCGATCGAAGCGGTGACTGCCGCTGCCGAAGCCGCAGGCGAAGATGGCATCGACGTGACCGCCTTGGAAGATGAAACGCTCAAAGGTCAGATTGCAGAAATTAGCCGCGAAGCGCTGATCGATTTGGGCTTAAGTGTGATCTACGTCCGCAAGCAGGCCGATGGCTCGTGGGTGCGCGTTGCGGCACCCACCGATCGCCGCATCACAGGAATTTCCGGCCTGGAAGATAACCGCTACTTAAAAGCGACTGGCCCGGCTGTCGCAATTTTCCGCAAGCAGCGCGGCATTGGGTACGTCGATGGGTTGGGCGATCGAATCATTGGCACGTTCAACAACTGCGCCGGAGGCACAACGCCTTGGGGAACCGTGTTCAGCGCGGAAGAAAATTTTCAGGATTTTGTGCCGGAACCTGTGAATGCAGACGGAACCTCGCTCGATCCCAGCGAAAAGCCGTTCTTCCTGACTGAAACCGAGATGGGCGGCAAGGGCAATCCGTTCGGGCTGGCCGGAAACAAATACGGCTGGATGGTCGAAGTTGATCCGGCCAATCCGAACGACTACGGCACAAAGCACACTTGGCTCGGTCGCTTTCGGCATGAAGCGGTGGCTGTGCGGGCAGAAGCAGGCAAGCAATTGGCGTTCTATTCAGGGTGCGATCGACGCGGCGGACATATTTATAAGTTCGTCAGCCAGGTCACAATCTCTGATCCCAAGTCCAAGGCGAATTCGCGCCTGCTCGAAACCGGAATGCTCTACGCCGCTAAGTTTAACCCGGACGGCACAGGCCGCTGGATTGCGCTTGCGCCGAGTACAACTGTGAATCCTGACCTGCCAAGCGTTCATGCGGGCGGAATGATCACGCTGCCGAAGCGTCCGACGGGCGGCGTGGAGAAATACACCGACGATGCAGCGGTTGAAGCATACAAGCGGCAGTTTCCGACGTTGGGCAGTTTGTACACGGGATTCGATCGCGAAAAGCAAGGCGCAATTTTGATTGACGCCCACTTTGCCGCCAACGCAGCGGGAGCCACCTGCACCGGACGCCCAGAAGATACGGAACTGGCCGCAGATGGTTCTGTCTTCATCGCCTTCACGTCCGGTTCACCCAGTTCCAGCGACGGCAGCCCAGACAAGCGCGTGTTTCAAGGTCCCAACGGCGAAACGCCCTATGAACACGGCTGGATTTTCCATCTGATCGAAGACGGCAACGATCCGGCTGCAATGACCTTCCGCTGGGAAAATTTTGCGACGGGCGGCGAACCCGCAGAAGGCGGCTTGGGCTTCTCCAATCCCGACAACCTCGCTTTCGACAACAGCGGCAACCTGTGGATCGTCACGGATATGTCAAGCGACAAGCACAACATCGCAATCCCCAGCCGCACCAAGGCCGATGGTTCGGCAGTCAGCCAGTCAGATTTGCGCGGACTGTTCGGCAATAATTCGATCTGGTTCATTCCGACTTCAGGAGCCAACGCAGGAGAAGCCTATCTGTTTGGCTATGGGCCAATGGATTCGGAAATGACTGGACCGTTTTTCACGCCGGATCAGCAAACGCTGTTTATTGCCGCTCAGCATCCGGGTGAAATCGGCGGCGTTCGCGAAAACATGGCGATCGAAACGCGCCAGTTTGCAATGAAGACGGTGAACGGTGAAATGTTTATGCAAACTCGCGAAGTGCCGATCGGCTCCAACTGGCCGACCAAGGGCGAAAACGATCCGCCCAAACCCGCTGTAATTGCAATTCGTCGCACCAGCGGCGCAGCAATTTAAGCCGTCTCAATTCAGAAGATCAAACAGCGGTGGAATTCTCGCCGCTGTTTTTTGATTAGGTTGCAGCCGCTAAACGCCGATTGATCTCGTCCCAGTTGATGACGTTCCACCAGTTGCTGAGATATTCAGGCCGACGATTGCGATAGGTCAAATAGTAAGCGTGTTCCCACACATCGTTGCCCATGATCGGATATGCGCCTTCCATCACGGGGCTATCTTGATTGGGCGTAGTGATAATTTCAAATTGACCTGCGGTGTTGCGTACCAGCCAAACCCAACCGCTGCCAAAGCGATCGACTCCCGCCTGATTAAACTGCTCCTTGAACGTCTCAAAACCGCCAAAATTCTCTTCGATGACGGTGGCGATCGCGCCCGTTGGTTCGCCGCCGCCATCCGGCTTCATAATCTGCCAAAACATCGTGTGATTGAGGTGTCCGCCGCCGTTGTTGCGAATTGCCGTGCGGACATCTTCTGGCAGTGCTTCGAGATTGCCGAGCAGCGCTTCAACCGTTTGACCTTGCAGTTCAGGATGCTTTTGCACCGCTTCATTCAGATTGTTGACGTAGGCCGCGTGATGCGCGTCGTGATGCAGCCGCATGGTTTCCGCATCAATGTATGGCTCCAGGGCATCATAGGCATAAGGCAGGGGCGGCAGTTCTGCTGGCTGCGTCAAACCGCCGATCGGGGCAGGG
Source organism: Microcoleus sp. FACHB-1515 (assembly GCF_014696105.1). Lineage (GTDB taxonomy): Bacteria > Cyanobacteriota > Cyanobacteriia > Elainellales > Elainellaceae > JAAUTJ01. The sequence goes on along the minus strand of NZ_JACJPO010000067.1, from coordinate 6,054 downwards.
AGCGGCTGGGCGATCGCGTGCTGCCACTTGGCTTGTGCTACAACCAGCAGCAACACCAGCACTGTGCCAAACCACACATTCATCGATCGCTTCCAATGTCTCATGGGTCGCCAAATTTAAGAAAATGCAAACTCAGGGTAGAAACAAAACCCCGGAAATTTACTCTTCCCAAATGCTGAGTCCCAGCAGAATTTGGCTCGGTTTTATGAAATTTGATCGATTTTGGCGATCGAAACTAGCGGTGCTGCCCGCGTCAAGCTGGAGGTATCTGTTTCTTGAGACTGCTCGATCGCGTTTGGCACGCTGTACTTGTAGTAGTAAGCTGTGCCGCCGACTCCCAAGCCCAGCAGCGAAACCAACACTAAAATCATCAAAGCTTGAACACGAGTGTAGCCTGCTCGACGCAGATCGAGCCGTGCCAAAATTTCAGCCGCCAGCAAAACCAACAGGTGGCCGAAAAAGTGAAACCACGCCAGAAAAAACACGCCGAGCATTGCCAGCAGCAAAATCACTGAGAAATATCCCAGGTCTGACCGCAGCCATTTTTCCAAAAATTGCTGAACGCCGTGCGAGAATGTCGTGAGCAAAAATGCCTGCGTCAAGGCCAGCCCCAGCACGATCGCCCACAGTTGCCAAGTGACGTTTAAGCGGTACAGCAGCCAGCTTAGCGTCGTGTATGCAGCTAGCAGCAGCGCTAGCGAGAGCCAGGGAAGCTTTTTCACAGCCAGAGCCAATTAAAGTCAGCGCCCGCAATGCACGATCGCGGCTCCTCAATATTCAAGCATTTTTGATTCGATCGCTTCACATCGATCGCAGTCTTTCACCTCAGGCGCGAAGAAAATCCGGGTGAATTTATACGCAGCAAGGCTTCAGCCCTTCGATCGAAGGGGAAACGATCGATAAATTCACGGAATTGGGCAATAGCTCTTTAGTAGGCTGAACAACGATCCAGCGTCCAGTGGCGGGATCACGATAGGTCGTGAAGGGATTGGGCTTCAGTTGTGCTTTAGATGACATGGAAATGACGACGGTTTTGAATTTCAACCGTGATTCTACGGAAACCTAACGGTTTCTGTTTCCGCTTATAAACAGAGTAAGTAGAAACATTGGCCTCAACGGTATTGCATGATACTGAGGGGAGCCAATAATTTGAGATACGGGTTCGATCGATGCAATTCCTGCATCCACCGCAATTTAAAGGGTCAAAAACTTTCTTGCGTCCTCATTTTTCCCAGATTTAGGGGTGCAAGCCAGTCAAATATCTGTCTAATGAGAGAGGTTTTACGGTGGCCGAGTACTAGCAACCTTTCAATGTGCTTCGATGAGACTCGATCGCCATAGGCAAATGCGCCTGCGAAATCGGCTGATTGTGCAGCACCATCGTCGTGGTCGAGTTGGGCTGAAAGCCGATGCGCTCATAGAATTTTTGCTGATGCGTCGTCATCAGGTAAACCCGCTCCACCGAGTTGACGTGCGGATGCATCAGCACCGTTTCCACCAGCTTGCGCCCCAGTCCTGCGCCTTGATAGTCCGAGTGAATCACCACGTCCCAAATTGTGGCGCGAAAAATGCCGTCAGACGTAGCGCGGGCGAACCCAATGAGCCGATCGTGATCCCACACGGTCACGATCGGTTTGCTGTTGGCGATCGCAATCCGCCAATCTTCAGAACGGCGATTCTTCGCCCAAAATGCCGTTTGCTCAAAAAGTTCTAAAAGTTGGTTAAAGGTGGCTGCGTCCGGCTGCCAATCTGCATGGACGCGAAACTGAATCTGTCGGTCTTCTGTCATTAACTCGGTATTCCTCATTAAATTTGCGATCGAGCCGTAATATTTCGTTATCTTAAGCTCCAACCATTTAGGATAGATCCAGAAGTTTTCGATCGATGTGGGTTCGATCGAGAAAATGTTAGATTCATGACATTCGCTGACTTGCTTTTCTGCTGTATACAAGACTGCTCGGTACAAGCTGCATGAGGTCGATCCCGCTGGTTCGCCGCTCCACTACATTTCTGATGGCGATCGTCGTGTTGTGCTGCACGGCGATCGGTTGGAGTGCGGCGCGGGCAATGGACACGACCGCACTGGGAACTGTTGATCCCGTCCCGCAAAATCAGCAGCTTGGGCAATCGCTGTATCTGCAAACCTGCGGCGGCTGTCACATCGTGCCTTCACCTGCTGTGATGCCGGATGAAACTTGGCGACAACTGCTACAGGACAGGCAGCACTACGGCGTTCAGCTTGCGCCGATCGTCGATCCGCCCCGACTTCTGATCTGGAACTACCTCAGAGCTTTCTCTCGTCCCCTTGCGGAAGGCGAAAGCGTTCCCTACCGCATCCACAATTCGCGCTATTTCAAAGCGCTGCATCCGCGTGTTCCCCTGCCGCAGCCTGCAACCTTGGGAAGCTGCATTTCCTGTCATCCAGGCGCGGGTGCGTATGACTTTCGATCGCTCAGTGCAGAATGGCAAAACGCGCCGTGAAACGGGCGATCGCGCCTCTCGGAGTGGTATTTTCCGCCCTCAGATGAAATGAGCGTGGATGATACGATCAAGGAACTCGAACTGCGTCGCCACAACTGGCTTTGACGCTTTGGCGCGATCGATTTGACGGCTCGATCGACCCTTATTACTTTCTGCCACTGCCATGTTGAAAAATTTGCTGGGCGACCCGAACGCCCGTAAGCTCAAGAAATACCAGCCCGACATTGCCGATGTAAACGCGCTAGCCGAAGAAATGGAAGCGCTCTCAGACGAAGAACTACGCGGTAAAACTGCCGAATTCAAAGAGCGGCTTGCCAAGGGCGAAACCCTGGACGACATTTTGCCGGAAGCCTTTGCCGTCGTGCGCGAAGCCGGAAAGCGCGTCCTCGGTCTGCGCCACTTTGATGTGCAGCTTTTGGGCGGCATGGTGCTGCACAACGGCCAGATTGCCGAAATGAAAACGGGCGAAGGCAAAACCCTCGTCGCCACCTTGCCCGCCTATCTAAACGCGCTGGAAGGCAAAGGCGTTCACGTCATTACCGTCAACGACTACCTCGCCCGCCGCGACGCCGAATGGATGGGACAGGTGCATCGCTTCTTGGGATTGAGCGTCGGCCTGATTCAGCAGAACATGACGCCGAGCGATCGCAAGAAAAACTACGAGTGCGACATCACCTACGGAACCAACAGCGAACTCGGCTTCGACTATCTGCGCGACAACATGGCGACCGATATGCGCGATGTCGTCCAGCGTCCGTTTAACTACTGCATCATTGACGAAGTAGACTCGGTTTTGATCGACGAAGCTCGGACGCCGCTGATCATCTCTGGTCAGGTCGAGCGCCCCAGCGAAAAATACCTGAAAGCTGCTGAAGTCGCCGCCCAATTGAAACGCAAAAAGGACGAAGACGATCCCGAAGGCCATTACGAGGTAGACGAGAAAGCTCGAAACGTGCTGCTGGCCGATGAAGGCTATATCTTGGCCGAACAAATTTTGGGCGTGACGGATCTGTTTGACCCGCAAGATCCTTGGGCGCACTATGTTTTCAACGCGATCAAGGCGAAAGAACTGTTCATCAAAGACGTGAACTACATCGTGCGCGGCGGTGAAGTGGTGATCGTGGATGAATTCACGGGGCGCGTCATGCCGGGACGCCGTTGGAGCGACGGTTTGCATCAGGCGATCGAAGCCAAAGAGCGCGTCGAAATTCAGCCGGAAACCCAAACTCTTGCCACCATTACCTACCAAAACTTCTTCCTGCTTTATCCTAAGCTGGCAGGCATGACCGGAACGGCCAAAACCGAAGAAGCCGAATTCGAGAAAATTTACAAGCTCGAAGTCACAATCATTCCCACCAACCGCGTCAGCAAACGGCAAAATTTGGCCGATGTGGTCTATAAGACTGAAGAAGCCAAATGGAAAGCGATCGCCCAGGAATGCGCCGAAATGCACGAAGTCGGTCGTCCGGTCTTGGTGGGCACAACCAGCGTCGAAAAATCCGAACTGCTCTCCGGCCTACTTGCCCAGTTGGGTGTTCCGCATCAACTGCTCAACGCCAAGCCGGAAAACGTTGAGCGTGAATCGGAAATTATCGCTCAGGCCGGACGTAAAGGCCAGGTGACGATCGCCACCAACATGGCCGGACGCGGAACCGACATCATTCTGGGCGGGAATGCCGACTACATGGCGCGTCTGAAAGTGCGGGAATACTTCATGCCGCGACTCGTGCAGCCGGAAGACGAAGGCGAATTTGCGATTCCCGAAGCGATGTTCCGCGATCGCGCTCCGGCCAAAGGTTTCGCGCCGACCGACACCAAGAAAGCCAAAACCTGGAAAGTTTCGCCGCAAATTTTCCCGACTGCACTTTCATCTGAAGCCGAACGAGCGATCAAGGAAGCGGTTGACTTTGCGGTGCAGCAATATGGCGAGCGATCGCTACCGGAACTCGAAGCTGAAGACCGCCTCGCCACCGCAGCCGAAAAAGCGCCTTCACCCGATCCGGTTATCCTGAAGCTGCGCGATGCCTACAACCTGATTCGCAAAGAATACGAAGCCTTCACCAGTGCCGAGCATGAAGAAGTCGTGTCGCTGGGCGGACTCCACGTAATCGGCACAGAACGCCACGAATCGCGCCGGATTGACAACCAGCTACGCGGACGAGCCGGACGGCAGGGCGACCCCGGTTCGACCAAGTTCTTCCTCAGTCTGCAAGACAACCTACTGCGAATTTTTGGCGGCGATCGCGTCGCCGGACTGATGAACGCCTTCCGCGTCGAGGAAGACATGCCGATCGAATCGGGAATGCTGACTCGCTCTCTGGAAGGCGCACAGAAGAAAGTCGAAACCTACTACTACGACATCCGCAAGCAGGTGTTCGAGTATGACGAGGTGATGAACAACCAGCGCCGCGCCATCTACGCCGAACGCCGCCGCGTCCTCGAAGGCCAAGACCTGAAAGAGCAGGTGATCAAGTACGCCGAAAAAACGATGGACGACATCGCCGAAGCCTACATCAATCCCGATTTGCCGCCGGAAGAATGGGAACTTGATAAGCTCGTTTCCAAGGTGAAAGAGTTCGTCTATCTGCTTCAGGATCTTGAACCCGATCAGCTCCAAGACCTTTCGTTGAGCGAAATTAAAACCTTCCTGCACGAACAGGTGCGGATCGCCTACGACCTCAAGGAAGGCCAAGTCGATCAGATTTCTCCCGGTCTGATGCGCCAAGCCGAACGGTTCTTCATCCTCCAGCAAATCGACACGCTCTGGCGCGAACACTTGCAGCGCATGGACGGTCTACGCGAATCAGTCGGCTTGCGCGGCTACGGCCAAAAAGACCCGCTGATTGAATACAAAAGCGAAGGCTACGAAATCTTCCTCGACATGATGACCGACATTCGCCGCAATGTCGTCTACTCGCTCTTCCAATTCCAGCCGCAACCGCAACCTGTGGTGCAGCAAACGGAAGTCGTGTAGTTCTCGATTCAGTAACAGAAAAGCGATCGCTCTTGGGTGGGGCGATCGCTTTTTGTTGGTCAGCCTTCTAAGCCAATCTCGCTAGCAGCAATGGGCATTAAGCAAATCAGCAATTGACTTGCATAGGCTTACCTGTTTCAGAAATAATAAATAGTACCTCGTAGAGCGAGCAACTCTTTAGAGAATGCAATAGATGAGCCAAAAAGATTCAGAAAAAGTCACTGCGATCGCTCGATCAGAAGGTTTCGGTGAGTTGCTTGGGCACTCTAAACCCGCATCAAAAGATTTTTTTCGCTCTGTTGTTCTTGGGCTTCTGTGTCTTTCACCAGGAGCATTAATGCTCTTGATCATACTGACCTCCGAGAACAACAATGCTCAAAGCAATTGGTGGCTTGATATCTTTTTTATAGCGTTTGTTTTAGCAAGCATCACTGCCGCCGCCGTCTTTATTTTCTACGCTTTTAAAAAAAGCAAGCATCAAATTTTGGTAGTCGTGTAGAAGTAATGATGCTAGGTTAGCAACAGATTTCGATGGACTCTTTATGATGCTTGCTTGTCCCAGTTGCACCTCGACTCAAACGGTGAAGAATGGTCGTATT
>NZ_JACJPO010000066.1 GCF_014696105.1 Microcoleus sp. FACHB-1515 | reverse complement strand
GGATTTGAACTGGGCGCTATGCTGCTTGCGTTTGTTTTGGCTCATAAACCACTCCTAGCATGGGTTGGAAGCGTGTAGCTTATTCACCTGTCCAGTTTTAGGGTTCCACCTCACTGATTTGATAAAAATTTGATAGAGCAATTTCTGCGAAAATCAGGCTTTTGCGAAATTTGTGTCAAAGTCATAATACAGCGACGCTTGAAAAGCTTTCAGGACAAAAGTTTGAGCGATCGAAGACTTTGCGCCACCGATTTGCGAACGCCGAAACACCAAAATTTTTGCCAGGAACGATTTTTCTACTAAAAAATAGTATTTTTGCGCCATCAATTTGCGAATCGCCTAGATTTAGGAGTAAAAAAGCTAAAAACGCCGAAAGCTGTACCAGCAGGAAAGTTCAGGCTTCAGAGAACTGTGCCAGCGATTTGCGAATCGTGCCATATTTTTTGATTATTCACATGAAGATTACAGTTATCGTTTTCAAAAAAGGCGGGAACATGGGAAAGTAAGATTTGTTCTTCCTACCTGCTGCATTTCCTTTCTCCGATGACTTGGCGTAAACAAATTGGCGTTCCGGTTGCGGTTTGGCTGGCGATCGCGTTTGGTTCGATCGCGCTGATCTTGACGCTGCATCGCTACTACACCTTCTATGCGTCTTACGATCAAGGCATCTTCAATCAGGTGTTTTGGAATAATCTGCACGGCAACTGGTTCCAAAGTTCGCTTTCGTCCAATTTGTCTACCAACGTCGTGCATGATGGCGATATTCCTGAAGTGTTTTATCGCCGCTTAGGACAGCATTTCACACCTGCTTTGCTGCTGTGGTTGCCGCTGTATGCACTGTTTCCTGCACCCGTAACGCTGACAGTTTTACAAGTTGTTTTAGTGACGGCAGCAGGATTGGTTTTGTATGCTCTGGCGCGACATCATTTATCGGTAAGGCTGTCTACTTTGATCGTGGCAAGCTATTACGGCGCGAATACAATTTTGGGACCGACGCTGAATAATTTTCATGATATTTGTCAGATTCCGCTGTATGTGTTTGGGCTGCTGCTGGCGATCGAAAAACGCTGGTGGTGGCTGTTCACCCTTCTTGCTATTCTCATTCCTTTTGTCCGCGAAGATTCTGGCGTCATCCTATTTAGTATCGGCTTTTTTCTAGCAGTAACTCGCCGTTTTCCGCGCTTAGGATTACTCGTATGCATTTGGAGTTTCGGCTACATGATTGTGCTGACCAATCTGATCATGCCGATTTTCTCTGAAGATATTTCGCGGCGATTTATGATTGAACGCTTCGGTCAATATGCGGAAGGAGATGAAGCCTCAACAATCGAAATTATCTGGGGAATTATCAGCAATCCCGGTTTAGTTTTAATTGAAATCTTCACGCCGTTTTGGGATACGTTGAGATATCTTTTGGGGCAGTGGTTGCCGCTTATGTTTGTACCTGCGATCGCCCCAGAAGCATGGTTAGCCGCAGGTGCGCCGCTGCTCAAACAGTTTCTCGCACAAGGTGAATCGGTGTTCGGCATCAACATTCGCTATGCGATGACTGTTTTTCCTGGTTTGGCTTACGGCACGATTTTGTGGTGGAAACGACATCCAAATTTGTTGCGTCCTCGACTTGAAAAGATTTGGATTGGCTGCATTATTTTGTCGCTAATTTTTACGATTACTTCAAATCCAAATCGGACGCTATCTTTTTTGATTCCTGACTCGATCGATCCCTGGGTTCATGTTTCGCTACCGCAGCAGTGGAGCCACGCTGCCCATGCTCGATCGATGCTGAAACTGATTCCACCGGATGCGAGTGTTTCAGCTACAACCTATCTGGTTCCGCACTTATCTGGACGCCGCGCAATCATTCGATTTCCTGCTCTCAACTATCGAAACGATCAGCGGCAGGACGTTTCAGTAGAATATGCGATCGCAGATTTGTGGCAGTTGCAGCAATATGGCGTGGCGTTCGATCGCGATCAAGAATTATTAGAGGCAAGTTTGCGTTTGATTCCGCGCTTCATGCGACAGCAACAATATGGAATTGTCGGCTTTAGCGATGGCGTTGTTGTGCTGCAAAAAGACCGTCCTTCTAATCCAGAAGCTCGTGCAGCATGGCAAGCTTTTCGGAAGGCATTATCGGATTAAAAAAGGGGGCGATCGCATGTTTCGATCGCCCCCTTTTTGCTTACATTTCAAACGCACTAAGCAGCAGGTTTCAGCACCACTTTCACACAGTTATCTTTCTTGTGCTTAAAGATTTCGTAGCCGTGAGGTGCTTCTTCCAGCGGCATGTGGTGCGTGATGATGAACGAAGGATCAACATCACCTTTCTCGATGTGATCAAGCAGCGGCTTGAGATATTTGTGGACGTGGGTTTGTCCCATCTTAAAGGTCAAGCCTTTGTTAAACGCTGCACCCATCGGGATTTTGTCCAAAATGCCGCCATAAACGCCCGGAAGTGAAACAACGCCACCTTTACGGCAGGCGACAATCACCTGACGGAGAACGGTGGGGCGATCGGTTTCCAGTCGAACCGCTTGCTTGACGCGATCGTAAGCCGCCATTACGTCAGTTCCGTGCGCTTCCATGCCAACCGCATCAATGCAAGCGTCGGGACCACGTCCGCCCGTGAGTTCCTTTAAAACTTCACCCACTTCGACTTCTTCGTAGTTGAAAACCTCAGTTGCGCCTGCTTGCTTCGCCTTTTCCAATCGTTCGGGGAAGCGATCGATCGCATACACCCGTTCTGCTCCTAGCAAAACTGCACTTTTAATTGCAAACAATCCAACCGGACCACAGCCCCAAACCGCCACAATATCTCCAGGCTTGATGTTGCAGTTGTCGGCTGCCATGTAGCCTGTGGGAAAAATGTCAGTCAGGAATAAAACCTGATCGTCGGTGAGATGGTCGGGAATTTTGAATAGTCCAGTGTCGGCAAATGGAACGCGAGCATATTCAGCTTGTCCGCCTGCGTAACCGCCAAACAAATGTGAGTAGCCAAACAGTCCGGCGGGAGAGTAGCCTGCAACTTTTTCAGCGGCATAAATGTTTGGATTTGAGTTATCGCAAAGCGACCACAAATCACGATTGCAGAAGAAGCAATTGCCGCAAGAAATGGTGAACGGAACGACAACGCGATCGCCTACTTTCAAATGTTTATTTTGAATTCCGCTGCCCAGTTCAACGATTTCACCCATGAACTCGTGCCCCAAAATATCGCCAGAGAGCATCGAGGGAATGAAGCCGTCATAAATATGTAAATCCGAGCCACAAATCGCGGTTGAAGTAATCTTAACGATCGCATCACGTGGATTCAAAATCTTCGGGTCGGGCACGGTCTCAACCCGCACATCTTTCGCACCGTGCCAGCAAACTGCTTTCATATTTCTTGAAGTTGAATGAATAGAAATTTCGGTAGGGGCAATTTGCAAATCGCCCCTGTCACATGAAATTAGGGCTGGCCTGTCAGCACATCTTGCGTGCTTTCAACTGCATCGCTGACGCCTTCGCGCACATCTTCGATCACTTCTTTCGTACCGGGATAAAGTGGCTGATCGAGATTCAGCTTTTCGCGCACGTTGTCGATCGCATCTTGAATATTGCTTTGAATATCGCGGTTTAGATCCGGACTGCCGATCGGCGCGTCGCTGCGTTCACTGCGGATGTTCACCTGATAATCATCGCCCTGCACATCGTATTCAGCAGCTTCGGGCGTGGCGGGTTTGGCACTGGCATCCGGAGCAAAATAGCCGATCGCAAATCCGACCGCGAGAGCGATCGAAATGGCAATTGTGGCGATCGCACGGCAAGCTTTTTCTGCCCAGTCAATCATTTTGATCATCATGATTTTGAATTTCAAGTAATAGAAAAGAAGGGAGAAGGCCATCAAAAAAGATGACCTGTCGAAGTTATTTGCGTCCTGAAGGTTGACCTTCGGTGGTAGCAATTTCGCCTGCTTCCATCAGTTGTTTGAAGCGGTGCAGTTCATCGGTAAGCTGAACTTCCGGTTCTTCACCGGTCAGCTTTGCCAGCGTTGCCGCGACTTGTCCGCCTGGAATTTTATATTCCATCGTGACGTGAACCTCGGTGCCGCGATCGCCCGGAGCCGGAACAAACTTCACAAAGCCCGAATTTTCCACATCCGCATTTTCCGTCGATGCCCAGGCGATGAACTGATTGGGAATATCTCCGATGATGTCGGCATCCCACTGAACGGACTGACCCAGCGGCGCTTTGGCAACCCAGTGCGATCGCGTCTGGTCAAGCTCTGTGACGGACTCTAGATGCTTCATGAAGGTCGGCAGATTCTCCAGCTTGCGCCAAAAGCTGTACAGTTCTTCGGGCGACTTGTTGCTGATCGTGACAGCTTTGGAGACGCGCACGGGCTGATTAATTCCTGTTGCATCGGCAACCGCCTCCGGCAAACTTTTTTCGCTGGTGGCCGCACGGTAGGCGAGTCCGCCACCTGCAACCGCAGTGAGAAGGCCGCGCAGCGATCGCTGTCTGAGGCCAAGCAGCATCATTGCGCCGCCGCCCACGATCGATGCCCACTTTTCCTGCTCGCTCATCGAGCCTTCAGAAGCAGCGTCGTTTGGTTGATTTGAGGGAACGTTAGAACTTGTCATAGCAGTTAACGGTGATGGACAGGAGTATGAACGGCTTCCTTGCAGTTCAAAGCTTTTCGGGTAGGACAGCTCAAGACAACTTGCCAACCGACATAGTTGGGATAGCAGCTTGAGGGCGAGTAGTCTTGTCGGCTTTGCATCGGTAATTCTCCTTACGCAGTGACAGAAGGATTGCTGCTGGGCTTGGGCGATCGCACTTCACCGCTGGAGATCAAACGATGGTAGATATCTGCGATGTGCTGTTCGTCTTGGGCGATCGTCACTTCCATTTCTGAAAAGATTTCAGTGGTCGCCGGATCGGTGAATTTCACGACGAGATTGTCCGTATCAACAATGCCCGTTTGCAGATCGCCCAACGCCCGCCGCAGAATTTCCGTATCGCTGCTGTTGTTTTGCAGCCAGCTTTTCAGCGCTGCATAAGCTCCGCTGGCCGCTGCCGGAAGCGATTCAGATTCACCAAGAACGGAAAGACGCTGTTCGAGCATCTGCACGTGGCGCAGTTTGTTGGTGCGAATGCCGCGCAGCACGTTTCGCGCCTCGTCGTTTTGAATCTGATCGGCGTAGCGCTCAAAGGCTTCGCTGCCGTAGCGTTCGCCTGCAAGTGCCGTGTTGATCCCCGATACAATCTCGCTTTTGGATGAACCGCCCCACTGCTCTCCGAGTTTCCACCAGCCTGCATCCAAGTTTTGGATGTCCGGCAGCGTGGTATCTGGAACGCTCAAGCCCAAGTGCTGAAGAATGGCGGTTGTGAAAATCGGTAGATCGCCCGGACGACGCGAGGTGATCAGGTTGCCGTCGATCGCGATCGGTGCATCGACGTAATCGGCCCCGGCGTTTTGCATGTCCTTGCGAATTGCCCGAACGCCTGTTGCTTTTTTGCCACGCAGTAGATCGCCTTCAATTAAAACTTGGGGGCCGTGACAAATCGAGGCGACAAGGATGTTTTGCGCGATTGCGTCCTGCACAAACCGGACGGTCTTCAGATTTGTCCGCATTTTGTCAGGAGCCATGCCGCCCGGAATAATGACCGCAGCAAAATCGCTGGCTCGCGATTCGGTTGGCGTGGCGTCAGCTTTGATGCTGAGATCGCCCTGCTTGCCTTTGTATTCTTCGTTGACTCGTGAACCTAAGACGACAACTTCGGCTCCCGCCTGCTTCAAGGCGTTGTAGGGCATTTGAAATTCGACATCTTCGACCTTCTGTTCGATCAAGATGGCGACACGCGGTTTGGCGTACTGTCCGTTCGTTGCCATAGGAAACTCCGCTGCTTGTAAAAATTGGCACGGGTAAATGAACCCGCAGGTTTTGAAAAAAAGTTTGTAAAGCTATTGTCTAGCGTAGTCAGACAGCTTGATCGCTCCCTCAATCTGGGGACAGATCAGCATATCCGTTCATACATCAACCCGATCGCGAAACGAAGCTGCTGAGTTTGTTAGTGTTGCAATCCGATCGATCGCCTTCTTGCCAATCTCCGACACCCGTTCAATACGAAGAAAGTTACGATCGCTATCTTTTTGGCAGCGTCCTTCGCTAAATTAGGAAAACACGCTCGGTTCTCGCCAGTTCTACCATGAAATCTTCTGCGCCTGTCTGCCCGGTTCCTGCTGAACAGCAGCCGCTCAATGAATATCAGGGGTTGAAAGAATCCTGGTTTTTTCGCTGGGCAACGCTGGAACTGCCAAGCTACATCAAGCCGATCGCGATTCTGTGGCTGCTAAGCTGGGTTGTTGCCGCTCCCGTCGCCGCCTCCAGCTTTCCCTACGCCAAATATCCGCTGCAATTTTTGCTCAGTGCTGCCTTGGGTGCAAGCTTGCTGCCAACGCTGGCACTGCTGCGCTTGTATCTCGGCTGGGTCTACGTGCGCGATCGCCTGCTGAAGGAAAACATTTTTTACGAAGAGTCGGGCTGGTATGACGGTCAAATTTGGACGAAACCCGCCGAAGTGCTTCAGCGCGATCGCCTCATCGTCACCTATGAAATTCAGCCGCTGTTGGCTCGCCTCAAGCGCACCTTCGGCTTTCTCACTCTGCTGCTCTTCAGCGTCGCTGCCGCCTGGTACCTCCTTGCATAGGAACTGGCGACTCCTGAACCTACACCTTCTGACCTTCACCACACTTGCCTCCTGTGCCGAACCTATGGCACAGTCTTAGCCATGACTAGGGGAAAACGTACATCCGCCGCAGAACTCGAAGTCCGGTTGCTGCGCGAAGGCATTGTTGAATCGAAACATTCGGTGCAAGCTGCCGTTTGTGACAATCGCGGGCGGCTGCTGTCCGTTGCAGGCAGCGCAGAAACGGCGACATTTGTGCGATCGGCACTCAAGCCGTTTCAAGCCCTGGCCGTCACCACGACTGGAACGATCGAGCGCTATGGACTCAACGATCGCGACTTGGCGATCATGTGCAGCTCACATCACGGGGCGATCGAGCAGGTGCGGCAGGTGTTTAACATTCTGTGGCGGGCAGATGTTGATCCGTCTGCCTTGCAGTGTCCCATTCCGGCAGGCAAGCACAGCCCGCTTCAGCACAACTGCTCTGGCAAACATGCGGGAATGCTTGCGGTCTGTCAGCAGCGCAACTTACCCCTAAACAGCTATCTTCAACGCAACCATCCGGTTCAAAAGCTGATCCTCGACAAAACAGCAGAACTGCTGCGGATGCCCGCTGAAGAATTCATCTGTGCCCACGACGATTGCGGCGCACCCACTTATTTTTTGCAGATCGGTCAGATGGCAACGCTGTACGCCCAGCTTGCTTCTGGAGACAGTCTGGATATGGAGCGGATTGTGCGGGCGATGACACACCATCCGCAACTGGTCGCAGGTGAAGGCGAATTCGATACTGAACTGATGCGCCTATCCGATGGCGAACTGGTCAGCAAGTCGGGAGCCGAAGGCGTGCAGTGCATCGGGCGGGTCGGGGAAGGACTGGGACTCGCAATTAAAGTCGTAGATGGTGCGAAACGTGCCAAATACGCTGCTGCCGTTCAGCTTCTTAAGCAGATGGGCTGGATTACACCTGCCGTGTCTGAATCGCTTTCTGAAACCTTTATGGCGCAAGGCAAATTTAAGCGGCTAGATGTAATGGGAGAACTGGCAATGCTCTAGGGGGGCGATCGCTTCCTTAGAAAAGTTCCAGAAATTTCTTGCTCAAACTGCACACAGTTCAAAAAAGCTTGCTATACTAGAACAAGTGACGCGGGGTAGAGCAGCCTGGTAGCTCGTCGGGCTCATAACCCGAAGGTCAGTGGTTCAAATCCGCTCCCCGCCACCAAATCGCAAACCTCCAAGCTAAACGGCTTGGAGGTTTTGTTTTGTTGCGTTCGGCTTTCTCGAAAGCCTGGTAGAAGCACAAAAAATTACAATAAAGTTGAATGCAAGCTTTTTCGGCAGTCTAGGCGGCTTGCAGCTCACAAATGGGAACGATCTTAGTAGGAACGACTATGCCATTCACATTACGCAAACCCATCTTGGTGGGAGGACTAGGGCTGAGCCTCAGCATTGGACTACTCGAAATTCTGCATCCAGCCAGCGGCCACTGGAGCAGCCTGATTACCTGGGGCGCAGTGGCGATCGGGTCTGGCTTCTGGTGGCTCAAGCAGCAAACTCAGAAGCCGATCGATTTCTCTGCTCGCCTCCAGCCGATCGATCGCACAGCAGTGGAACAAGCAATTGCCCAAGTCGAAACCGTTTTAGATCATCTCAATACCGAAGCTGCCGACAGTCTCAAGCTTGCTCCGCTGCGATCGCAACTGGCTCAGCTTCAGCAAGAACTCGATCGCAATGAAATTCGCTTCGCCCTGGTTGGCGGCAAGAGTTCGGGCAAAACTGCGCTGAAGCAGCAGCTTGTCGCGTCCGCCTTGCCCAAGGGTGCAGATTTGCCGACGCAGTTTTCAATTTCCGATACGCCTGCGCTGTTTACTGAAACTAGCGATCGCGCTCAGGCCATCATTGCTCCAGTCGCCCAAAATTCCGATCTGCTGCTGTTTGTGACAGCAGGCGACCTCACCTTGTCGGAATTTGAACTGATTCAGCAGTGGGTCAATCAAAAGCAGCGCGTCCTGCTCGTTTTCAACAAGCAAGACCAGTATTTGCCAACCGATCGCCCCGCTGTTCTTCAGCAGCTCCGCCAGCGCGTCCAGGATTTTCTTGCGCCTGAAGATGTCGTGGCGATCGCCGCTAATCCTGCACCGTTTAAGGTGCGTCAGATACAAGAGGACGGAACGACGATCGAGCGGCAGGAACAGCCCGCTCCGGATCTTGCCCCGTTGACAACACGACTAGCGCAGGTTCTCACCGCTCAAGGTCAACCCTTGGTGTATACGACGGTGCAGAGACAGGCGACCGCCCTCAAGCAGTCTGTGATTGCCGAGCTTAACTTGCTGCGTCGCGATCGCACCCTGCCGCTGATCGAGCAGGCGCAGTGGATCGCCGCCGCCGCCGCCTTTGCCAATCCGATGCCCAGTCTGGATCTGCTGGCAACTGCTGCCGTCAACGCGCAACTGATTGCCGACATTGGTGGCATCTACAAGCAGTCGTTCACGATCGATCAAGCCAAAGCTGCCGCCAGCGCGATCGCCAGCCTCATGATCAAGCTGGGACTGGTGGAACTTTCCTCCCAGGCGATCGCGCCGCTGCTCAAGAGTCACGCTTTGACCTATGTGGCGGGCGGAACATTGCAAGGTGTCAGCGCTGCCTACCTAACGCGAATCGCAGGCTTGACGCTGGTGGAATACTTCGAGGAGCAAAGCTGGACGGCAACGCCTGCCAAAGAACTGCAACTCGATCGACTGGGCGAAAAGCTCAAGCTTGTCTTCCAGGCTAATCAGCGACTCGCTTTTTTGCAGGGCTTGGTGAAGCAGGGGATCGATCGACTTGCGCCCAGTGCAGCGCCAGCGTTGCCCGCAGCGGAAGCGTAAGGCCAACCATTCTGTTAAGAGGGACACATTGCGGTGTGTCCCTTTTTTGATCCCAATGTTTTCCTGAAGATTGATAGCAGTTGGAGCGATCGCAAGCTACAACCAAGAACAGTGCTTCTACAGGCTTTTCTGTAAATTATTCATCACAAATTGACATTCAGTAGCGACGATTGCGGTTTTCTACTGCCGATCGCTCTATGCTGATTTGTTAAGTTTGTTGAATACTAGGACAGGTTTCTCGCAATACTCTCGTACTGCTGATGCAACTGTTAACCGCTACCAAAGAATTCTTCACGGGCTTGCTGCAATCGATCGGCAAACAGTGGTGGGTTGAGATCACCACAGCCGAACCGCGCTGCACCTACTATTTTGGCCCGTTTGTGCGATCGAAAGAAGCGCAAGACGCGCACTCTGGCTATGTGGAAGATTTGCAGCGCGAAGGCGCTCGCGATATTCAAGTACACATTCGCCAGTGCCAGCCGACCGTCTTGACCGTGTGCGAAGAGCCGGAATTCTAGCTGCTGCGATCGCGCTTGTTTTGCTTCGGTCTCTCCGGGCGCACAAGGCGATCGAGTTAGTTTGCCAGAATGAACAGTATGGAGCGATTTCCAACTGTTTTAATTCCGTCTGATTGGTCTGCGGCAGTCGAGCCGATCGGCGTTCACGTCCAGCCGCGTCGGGGGCGATCGGAGGCTGCTTTTGAGCAAGAACTCTGCCGCTATTTCCCTGGCAAAATTCACGCGGGGCTGATGGTTCCCAACCCTGAGCGGCCACAGCCCTACGTCCCTGATTTTGCCTACATCGATCCGGCGACGAATCTCCACATCGATATCGAGATTGACGAACCGTACACGCACGATACGCGCTTGCCCCTGCACTACCGCGACTGTCCAAAAGATGAACTGCGGAACCAGTGGTTTCTGGCAAACGGCTGGATCGTAATTCGCCTAAGTGAAGCGCAGGTGATCAAGTCGCCCGCAAGCTGCTGTAAAGTCATTGCCAGCACGATCGCCACGCTCACCCAAGACAGCACCATCATGACGGCGTTTCGCCAAGTGCCAACCCTGAAGCCGCAGCCGCGCTGGACATTTGACCAAGCACAGCAGATGGCGGCACGTGGCGATCGCGAGCAACTCATGCCTGAACCAATTGCACCTGGTCAGCGCAAGCGAGGCAATGCCGTTCCGACGCGGCGCGATCGCGTCCCGTTGACGTTTTTCTGTCCTGAATGTGGCGAGGGGCCAATTCGCTGGCAGGGGCACTACATTTGCTGTCCAAACTGTTCCAATGCTGGGTTTGCGTAGCGCCTGCTCATTCGTCATAGTCCAGCGTAATTTGTGCGCCCCAGCGGTCTTGTGCGAGAAACTGGCGATCGATCGGCAAAGGCGCAACGGGTTCGCTCAGCAAAAATTCGCCCGCCTCGATCCACTGCTTCAGTTCGCTTGCTACCTGCCGCGATCGCGCGATGCTGGCAAGCGGTGCAACGCGAACGGGTTTACCTTCGATCGAAATGCGGCCAGACTTCAGTTGCGCGTAGCTCACCAATCCAAACGTAGGTCGGACACGGCGCGGAATTGAAAAATCCACGACCGGAGCAACCAGATCGCTATCTTGCACGGCACAGCGGGCGATCGTTTCTGCATTGAGAACTGGCAGCGGAATGCCCACACCCAGCATCAGTGAAGGGCCGTAGCTTTTGAAATAGCAGCCGCGCACCCACTGCGAATTCATCTGCTTGGCGTCGCCAATTAGGGCAACGGTGGCGGCAGGGCCGATCGGGGTGCGGTTTGACAAACGCTTTTGCAGCGGGAAATGCTGCGTTCCTTCCCAGGCGATGTAGCCAACGCCGCCTCCTAGAAAAATGCGCGTACCAATGCCCACAAGCTGCAAATCCGGATCGTTCCACAGCGGTGAAATCGCACCAGGGTTCGAGTAGACGGCATTGCCCAAGCGCGGCTGCAAGGGACCAAGGTAGGTGAACAAAGGGCGATCGCCTCCATTCACACCAACAATAAAGTTTTGGTAAAGATTGCGCGGATTAAACAGATAAAACTGATTGATCGTCTCGCGCGTAATTGTCGTTTCAAACGAGGTGCGCGGATAGCAGTCGGTCGGCTGTCCCAATGCGCGAAGCTGAACCGACTTGCCGCCAATCAAATCCGAAATGACATGACCGCCGCCCCGAATGATCGATGCCGTTCCGGGAGTGCTGCGCGATCGCGCTGCCGCTTCCCGCTCCTCCAGTTCTGGCAAATCGCTCGCATACTCGGCCACCTGCGTCGCACCAAGATACAAATCCACCGCTCCAAATCCGGCATAGGCCGGAACGCCATCAATCCAGCACTGCCGAATTTTGATCGGCGGGTCGGTCTGTCCCAAGTTCAAGATTGCACCGGACGACTCCATCGGCTCAAACGTTCCAGTGGTGATGACATCGACGGTTGCCGCCGCTCGATCGATCCCCAAGTCGGCAACTCGCGCCTTCAGTTCCTCCGCCGTCCACACGATCGCCTGCTGCCGCTGAATTTTCTCGTTAATTTCTGCGATCGTCTGCATCAGAAAAATGCTGTGAAGGGTGCGATCGCTATGATACGAGCTTGAACGGGACTGGAAGCGAGATAGGATTGCCTTGAATCGGAAAAATTAGCAAGCTGCTCAGTTGGGACGACGAATTTGAATGGACGCAGCAGCAAGCTGGCTCTCTGCAAAAAGGCTGTATTCAGTTGAACAAATTCTCGCTTCAAACTTTAACTTCTAGAAATTCTCAGTAGGTAGACACAATTTAATATGAAACCATGAGACCCAAAGCTGCCCGCTGCGTAGGCGGTTCTGGTTGGATCTAGTTTTTAGAGGGGAGCTACTTATGCCATTGCAGCGCTTCAATCGCTGGCTTGATCGTTCGATCGCGCAGCGTTCCCGGAACGGCATTGCTCCGGCCTACAGCGGTTGGCTGCTGGGTGGACTGTCGATTTTTTTCTTTGCCGCAGCAACCAATACGCTAGCCGGATGGCTGTATGTGATTAGCGGCGTGATGCTGGCGATCGTTGCAATTGGAGCGCTGTTGCCGATGCGATCGATTCGCAATTTACAAATTCATCGACAGTCGATCGATCCGATTAGCGTCGGTGAAGAATGCGCGATCGAACTATTGCTAAACAATCCAACTGCCCAGCCAAAATCGCTGCTTCAGGTGCGCGACAATTTTCCGGACGAACTGGTGAAATCGTCAAGTGGCGCAACACCGTTTCGGGAGCGCTGCGCGATCGAACTCATTCCCGCTCAAAGCGAATTTTCCTGGCAGTTTCGCCTGCGGCCAGAAAAGCGCGGCATTTACCGCTGGGAATCGGTTGAGCTACGCACGGCTGCACCGCTGGGATTATTTTGGGCACGGCAGATGTTTTCGCTTCCGGCAAAACTCGTGGTTTACCCGACCGTTTTGCCCTTGGCGCGATGTCCTCTGCTCGATCGCACCGGACGCGAATCGGCAATGCAAATGCAGGGCAACATCAGCGCACATGGAGCGAGTGAAGGCGTGACGCGCACCTTGCGCCCGTATCGCTGGGGCGATCCAACAAGGCTGGTACACTGGCGCACAAGTGCCCGCTATGGCGAGTTGCGGGTGCGCGAGCTTGAAACGTTTACCAGCACACAGACGATCGTGATCGCCCTGGATCTTGCTGCCGCTTGGCAACCGGAAGATTTTGAGCAGGCCGTCATCGCTGCTGCATCACTCTATTTCTATGCATTTAGGCAGCAGCGGCCTGTGAGCTTGTGGACGGGTGCAACGGGCAGCGTCCGAGGTCAGCAAGCGGTTTTAGAAACCTTGGCGGCGATTTCGCGAAGCCAAACGGTGGTTGAGCGATCGCCAGATCTGCCGCTGGTATGGCTGAGTGCAAATCCGGCGAGTCTAAATCAACTACCTGCCGGAAGCGGCTGGGTTTTGTGGAGCGATCCTGTATCGGGACGCCACAATCGACCGGAAGCAATTGAAACGGACGGGCAGGTGATCGATCGCCAAGAACCCCTTCTACTTCAGCTTCAGCGGAGCTAGCCACATGATGCCACCGGAATTTTGGCAGGGAATTGAAGAGTTTAACCAGGGTGAATATTACGCCTGTCACGACACGCTCGAAGCGCTGTGGATGGAAGCGTTTGAGCCGGAAAAAACCTTTTATCAGGGCATTTTGCAAGTTGCCGTTTCGCTCTATCACCTGAGCAATCACAATTTGCGCGGCGCAACAATCTTGATGGGCGAAGGCTCAAATCGCTTGCGGCGATACGATTCGAGCTTTGGCGAAATCGATGTAGACGATTTGCTGGCTCAAACTTCCACTCTGCTCGCCACCTTTCAGCAAACCCCGATCGATCGCGTGGCCGAACTTGCTGCTCAACTTCAACCTCCGATCGTCCGCCGCCTCGAAACCATCTAAGCTCCAACTTCGTCCAACTGGTCTAACCCCTCGATTGAATCTAGTCAAACTCCATCTCCTAGAGTTACAGTTAAGCATTAGTGCGTCGATTCCTCGTTCAAGCCTCGTCCTTCACTCGTACCACTATGGTTTCCCTCTCTTCACTGCTGCGGCGCGGAACTTTAACGCTGGTGACGGCCTGTTCGCTGGTGGGGGCGATCGCGACGCCCACGCTGAATCCGGCGAATGCTCAGGCAACCGGAGGAGCGCGATCAAATCAGCCCCTAACCTTGCGATCGGATATCCAAGAAGCCAACGCCGTTACGGGCGTCATCACTGCTCGCGGCAACGTTCAAATCTTCTATCCTGCCCGTCAGCTTCAGGCCACCGCCGCCCAAGCGCAATACTACAGCCGCGAACGCCGGATTATTCTCAGCGGCGATGTTTACGTGCTGCAACAGGGAAACAGTTTGCGCGGTGAACGCATTACCTATTTGGTAGACGAAGGCCGCTTCTTTGCTACGCCACAGGATGGCAATCAGGTCGAATCAATCTACCTCGTTCCCGACCCGAATGCGCCGACTGCAACACCTGCTAGCACCGCTTCGGCTCCGGCTGAAGAAACCTACAACCCCAAACCCGACTTCAAAACGCCGATCAGTCCGCCAACTGCGCCCTAATGCTGCCTGGATTTGAGCGTCACCTCTAAGCTAAAATCGAGTCCAGCTTTTCGTGCCCCTTGGAAAATTGTTTTGAAGATTGTTCTGGAGAATATTCATAAGTCCTACGGCAAACGATCGATCGTCACTCGCGTCAATCTTTCGGTGGCGTGGGGCGAAGTCGTCGGATTGCTAGGACCCAACGGAGCCGGAAAAACCACCACGTTTTACATCGCCACAGGTCTGGAGAAGCCAAATCAGGGGCGCGTTTGGCTCGATGACACCGAGATTACAAAGCTGCCGATGTACGCACGGGCGCGGCTCGGCATCGGCTATCTCGCTCAGGAACCGAGCATCTTTCGGCATCTGACCGTTGAGGACAACATTTTGCTCGTCCTTCAGCAAACGGGCGTTCCCCGCCGCGATCATTCGGCCAGACTGCATCAGCTTCTCAAAGAGTTTCGGTTGGAAAAAGTTGCGAACACGCTGGGCATTCAAGTTTCTGGCGGTGAACGACGGCGCACAGAACTAGCTCGCGCTCTAGCCTCAGGCGTGGATGGTCCCAAATTTCTGCTGCTGGACGAACCGTTTGCCGGAGTAGACCCGATCGCCGTTGCCGAAATTCAAGAAATCATCGCCCGCCTGCGCGATCGCCAAATCGGAATTCTGATTACCGATCACAATGTCCGCGAAACCCTGGCAATTACCGATCGCGCCTACATCATGCGCGACGGACAGATTCTTGCCTCTGGCAGTGCCGAAGAACTCTACACCAATCCGCTCGTGCGGCAGTATTATCTGGGCGACAATTTTCAGCCGTGATGACGGGTTGCAATTCCTTGATTAGCAGTGCTGAGGCCTGAACACAACTCTACTTCAGGCCTCAGCACTTCCTGAAGCTTAGGCCGTGATCACAATATCGGCGGCGGCGAGGCGCGATCGATTGGCGATCGTCGCAATCTGCACGGCTGCTCGTCCACCCAGACCATCGGCATCATAAAACAGCGCCCCGTTGCCTAGGTTGTAGATGAAGCGATCGCTCGCATCACTCGCCGCTCGACCGAACGCAAACTGCTGACGCGACAAGCTGCCCATTTTCATACCCCGGACGCGACCCACCGAAACAGCGATCGTATCGGCCGCCTGATTAAAGTCAAGGAGGCGATCGCGGCTGCGGCGGCTCAAGCCCAATGCAAAGGTGTCGCTGCCTGTTCCGCCCATCAGTCGATCGCGTCCGTCGCCGCCATTGAGCAAATCATCTCCGGCATCGCCAATCAGTCGATCGTTGCCGCTGTTGCCGATCAGCGTGTCGCGTCCGGCACCTCCGGCGATCGTGTTTCTGAGGGCATTGCCGACAATCTGATTGTTAGCTTCGTTGCCTGTTCCACTCGCAGCTTGCTCGATCAGCGTCAGGTTTTCCAGGTCGCTGTCGAGGCTGTAGCTGATTGACGCTTCGATCGAATCGATTCCGGCATTTGCCGCTTCGATCAGGCGATCGCCGCTGTTGTCCACGCGATACAAATCGTTGCCTGCACCACCAGTCAGAGTGTCGCTGCCGCTGCCACCATCGAGAACATCATCGCCAACATTGCCCAAGATCACATCGTTGCCTGCGCCCGCCGCGAAGCGGTTGCTGCCGATCGCGCCGATCAGCACGTCGTCTCTACTGCTGCCTGTTTGCGTTGTGCTGCCGCCAAACTGCCGCAGGTCAAACCGCTCGAAGTTGAAGATGCGTGTTCCCGACGCAATCGCGCCTCTTAACTGATTTGCAGCGCTGTTCAGATCCAAGACAAGATCGCCGCCACCGTCAGTGATGACTAGCGTATCGTTGCCTTCGCCGCCGTTGATGCTGTCGTTTTGCTGGAGGTGTGCCAGCGTGGACGTGACGGTATCGCTGCTGGCAAGCGCATCGATCGAATCCGTGTTAGGAGTGGTCACAAGGCTATCAATTTCCGGTGTGCCCTGCGGCAGCCGTTCGCCAAAGGAAACCAGACTGGTAGCAACGTTGCTGCTGAAGTCGCCATCATTCACCGTAAAGACAATTTGGCGCGGTGTGACATCGACAGCATCGCTGGAATGGCGGTAGGTGATGCTGCGTAAAACCTGCTCATAAGTCGATCGACTCGCCACGCCAATCAAGGTTAAGCGTCCGCCCGCCGAATTGTACTCGGCTGCAATTCCGGTTCCCGCTGTCACTGCATCAAGCCGTTCGCCCAGCCAGTCGAGCGGATTGGCGATCGCAACTACTGCAAAGGCGATCGTCGGACTGTCCACATCCTGTAAGCTGAGCTGCGGCGAAACGATTCGCACAGGCGGACTGCCCAGCCGATACAGAGCGGAAAATCCGGTTCCCGCTGGAGTACCGTTCAAATCCAAAACGGGCGATCGATTGTTGGTGACGGCTCGCAGCGGACGCGAAACGATTTCACTTGGCGTTGTGCCGTCCGTAACTTGAATTTGCAGCGTTCGGGTTGCCCCATTCGGAGCGCTATTGCTGTAGACGATCGACTGGAGTGCCGTTTGATATTGGGCGATCGTCGCTTGTCCGCTCAAAGTCAACACACCGTTATTGAAGCTGCCCGTGATGCCGTTTTGACTGGTGAAACGAAGCTGATCTTGAGTCGTGAATCCTTCGATCGTCACGGTTGCTCCGCGCAAAGTCGCGCTATCGACATCGCTGAGCAAAACGCCTGCGGCAATTGGGGCGGCTCCCGTGCTGGGCGCAAAGACGATCGGTTCGCTGGCTAGGGAAATCGTCGGAGCATCGTTGACGGCAACAACGCGCAGCGATCGCGTCACCGGAGTACTGGTGAAACGGTCGTCGCTGACCGTCAGTTCAATCGATCGATCGGCAGCATTCGGATTGTCGCTGCGATTGAGGTAGGTGATCGATCGCAAGGCGGCTTCGTACTGTGCGATCGACGCCGAACCGCGTAGGGTCAGTGTTCCGGTGGTGGAATCAAAGCTGCCTGTGATGCCGTTTCGATTTTGAAATTCGAGCAAATCTTCGCTCGCCACATTGCCGACAATCCGCACAGTGGCGCGAGCGATCGGCGAACCATCGGCATCGCGCAAGGTTAAGGCCGGATCGATCGCCACGCCCGTTTGATTTTCCGTGTAGGTCAAAGGTGCGCTTGCCAAGGTAATCTGTGGAGCTTGTGGAGTGGAGGTGCTGCGGTTAAATTGCACAGTGCGGACGGCAATCGCGCTGCTGGCCTGTCCATCGCTGACGCTAAATTCGATCGCGCGATCGCCTGCGATCGGCAAGGTCGTCAAGCTGCGGTAGGTGATCGATCGCAGCACGGTTTGATAGTCGCTGACCGCAGCCACACCGCTGAATCGCAAAATGCCCGTGTTGCTGTCAAAGCTGCCTGTGATGCCGTTTTGAGGCGTGAAGCTAAGCTGATCTTGACTAAGGCGAAAATAGTTGCGAATCCGCACGGTTGCGCCGCTCAAGTTTGCGCTATCCGGGTCGCGAATAGTCAACGTGGGATCGATCGCTACTGCCTCGCCAGAATAAGCCGTATTTCCCGCTGTCGCCGTCACGATCGGCGCGTCGTTGGTCGGTCGAATCGTCAGGCTGCGCGTCACAGGAGCGCTGTCGCGAGTGCCATCGTTGACGACAATTTCGATCGCCCGTGCGGTTTCGATCGGCGTGTCGCTCAGCGTCCGATAGGTAATCGATCGCAAAGCCGTTTGATACTGAGCGATCGACGCCGTGCCGCTTAAAGTCAGCACACCGTTACTAAAGCTGCCTGCGATCCCGTTTTGATTCGTGAAGCTGAGGACATCTTCGGCGTTGAAATCGTTCAGTCTCACGGTTGCTCGATCGATCGTGCGGCTGTCGGAGTCGGTCAGCGTTAAATTTGGCGCGATCGCGATCGCCGGAGCATTTTCGGCATAGGTAATCGCCCCGGTTGCAGGTGCAATTACAGGCGGACTATTGAGCGTGTCGAGCGTAAGGCGGCGCGTGGCGGTAAGGCTCGTCGCTTGCCCGGTGTCGGTGGCCGTAAAGGTGATGATGCGATCGCGCTGGTTCGGATTCTGGCTGGTGTTGCGGTAAGCCACCTGTTGCAGAGCAGCTTGGTAGTCTGCGATCGAGGCTCTGCCGCTGAAGGTGAGAACGCCGCTCTGAGCATTAAAGCTGCTGCTGATTGCGCCGCTATTGGTGAAGCTGAGGATATCCTGACCTTCGACAAAGTTGCTGATCGTGACAGTGGCGCGATCGATCGTCAGACTGTCCGCATCGGCAAGCGCTAAACCGCTATCAATCACAACCGCCGAACCGTCCTCAGTGAAGACTGCCGTTCCCGTCGAAGTTGTAACGATCGGCGCATCGTTGACGGGAACGATCGTCACGGTGCGCTCAATTGTATTACTGTCTTGCGAACCATCGTTGACCACAATCGCGATCGTGCGATTGGCCGAATTGGGATTTTCGCTGGCGTTGGAATAGGTAATCGATCGCAAAGCCGCTTGATACTGGGCGACAGTGGCGCGGCCTGTCAAGGTGAGGACGCCATTGCTGTAAGTTCCTGTGATTCCAGCTTGATTGGTGAAGGTTAAGACATCTTCGGCCAAGGAATTGGCGATCGTCACCGTCGCCCGATCGATCGTGCTGCTGTCGGGATCGGTCAGCGTCAAGCCCGAATCGATCGCGACGCCCGCTGCATTTTCGCGGTAGGAACTGGTTGCCGCTGAAGCCGTTAAGACGGGCGGGCTGTTCGTTGTGGTGAGCGTGATTGTGCGCGTCTGGGGCTGACTGCTCAGTGCGCCATCGCTGACGACAAACTCGATCGATCTTGGCGTTGCGCTTGGATTGGCGCTGGTGTTGCGGTAGGTGATCGATCGCAACAGCGTTTCATACTGCTCGATCGATCCGGCTCCGGTAATCGTTAAAGTGCCGTTGCTAAAACTGCTGCTAAAGCCGTCTGGAGCCGTGAAGTTGAGCGCATCGCCAGCCGCAACATTGACGATGCGAACCGTTGCGCTTTGCAGCGTCGGGCTGTCCACATCGTCCAGATCGATCGCATCGTCAACCGCGATCGCGTCCTGCCCTTCGCTGTAGCTCAGAGGTGTGCTGGAGACAGAAACGATCGGCGCGTCGGGCGTGCTAGAAACTCGAATTGTGCGGCGGCTGGTGGCACTGAATTCGCCGTCGCTGATTTCAAACTCGATTGTGCGATCGCTTGGGGTTGGATTTTCGCTGCTGTTGGAGTAGGTGATCGATCGCAGCGCGGTTTCATAGTCGGCAAGACTGGCTGTTCCGCTCAAGGTCAGCACGCCATCTGCGAATGTGCCTGTGATCCCGTTTTGATTGGTGAAGCGGAGAACATCTTGGCCTGCGGCGTAGTTGCTGCTGATGCGGACGATCGCGCCGCTCAGCGTCAAATTGTCCACATCGGCCAGCCGTAGATTGCCGTCAATCACCAGCCCCGGATTGTTCTCTTGATAAACGATCGCGCCGCTGCTGCCTGCGATCGTTGGTGCATCGTTGACCGCCTGCACCTGCACGAATTGACTGGCGGGAATTCCGCTGCTGCCTCCATCGGTGACGCGAAACTCAACGGTGCGACGGGTCGAATCCGGATTTTCGCTGGAGTTGGAGTAGGTAATCGATCGCAAGGCGGCTTGATAGTTGGCGATCGATGCGCTCCCCGTCAAGGTCAGCACGCCATTCGTAAAGCTGCCTGTAATGCCATTTTGATTTGTGAAGTTGAGTGCGTCCCCGACGGCAACATTCAGCAGCGTCACGGTTGCGCCCGTCAAAGTCGTGCTGTCTGAATCGCTGACGACTAGGTTGGGGGCGATCGCAACTGCCGAGTTGTTTTCCACAAAGGTACGAGCACTGTCGGAAATGGCGATCGTCGGCGCACCGTTGGCGGCAAACACATTGACGGTGCGCGTCCGAATTGCGCTGTCGGCCTCGCCATCATTCACTTTGAATTCCAAAATGCGCGAGGCCGTATTGGGATTGCTGCTGGTGTTGGAATAAGCCACCGATCGCAGGACAGCTTCATATTGGGCGATCGTGGCAACTCCGGTCAGGGTGAGAACGCCGTTGCTGTAGCTGCTGGTGATGCCGCTGGCCTCGATCGCGCTCAGCACATCTTGCCCCGCCTGAAAATTGCGTATTGTCACCGTTGCGCTGGCGATCGTCAAACTGTCGATGTCGCTGACGGCAAGATTGGCATCGACGATCGCAGGCGATCCGCCCTCGGTGAAGTTTGCCGCCCCGATCGAAGGCGTGACGATCGGGGCATCGTTGACGGGTGCGACATTCACGGTGCGATCGACGCTCGTACTGTCTCCGTCGCTGACGGTGAAGCGCAAAATGCGCGGTGTGGCGTCGGGATTGTCGCTGGAATTGCGGAAGGTAATCGATCGCAACATCGCTTGGTACTGCGCGATCGTCGCGTCTCCGATGATGGTCAGAACGCCATTGGCAAACGTTTTTTGCAGTCCGCCTGGAACCGTTGCATCGAGAAAATCGCCGCTGACGGCGTTGGTAATTTCGATCGTGGCGCTGCGAATTGTCGTGCTGTCCGGATCGCTCAGCGTCAAATTGGCATCGACTGCGATCGCCGCTGCGTTTTCGGTGTAGGTCGGCACGGGGGAATTGAACGTCAGGCGCGGTGCATCGTTGCGAGCGGCAACCGTGACCGTGCGGGTAATCACGGTGCTGATGTCTGAGCCGTCGTTGACCTGAAATGCGATCGATCGCGTTGTCGGATCGGGGTTGTCGCTGGAGTTGAAGTACGTCACCGATCGCAGCACTTCTTCATACTGCGCGATCGTTGCGGTGCCGCTCAAGCTGAGTGTGCCGCCGCTGCTGCTGCCTGTGATGCCGTAGTTGGCGGTAAACGCGAGTTCGTCTTCGCCCGGCACAACGTTTGTCAGGCGAATCGTGGCGCTGCTGATCGTCGTGCTGTCCACATCGCTGATCTGGAGGTCAGACGCGATCGCAACGGGCAGATCATTTTCCGTGTAGCTAACTGAACCGCTCGGACGAACGACGGGCGCATCGTTGACGGGCGTAACGGCGATCGTGCGATCGACTGCATCGCTGAATCGAGCCAACGAATCGCGAACCTGAATGCGAATCGTCCGATCGCCTCCGGTCGGATTTTGGTTGCTGTTGCGGAAGGTGAGCGATCGCAAAATTGTTTGGTACTCGGCAAGGCTGGCCGTACCGCTCAAGGTCAGCACGCCGTTATTCAAGGTTTGGCTAACCGACGAGCCGTTCGCAATCGCGACCTCCAGCAAATCACCTGCGGCCAGATTCGTAATCTCCACGATCGCGCCCGTTAGCGTTGAGCCGTCGTCTGTGATGCCGAGTCCGCTGGCGATCGAGATAGCTGCCTGATCCTCCGTGAACGCGATCGGCGAATTGCTCAGCGTCACGACCGGAGCCGCATTCACAGGCGCAACTTGAATCGTGCGATCGCGCAGTTCACTTTCTGCTTGCGCTTCATCCCGAACCACAATCCGAATGGTGCGATCGCCCAGCGTCGGATTGCTGCTGGTGTTGCGGTAGGCCACCGTTCGCAGGACAGTTTGATACTGCGCGATCGTCGCCTGTCCGCTCAAGGTCAGCACGCCACCTGCATTCGTCACCGTCAGGCCAATGCTGGCAGCAAGATCAGTATCAACGCTGAGTTCATCTTGATCGGCAGCAAAGTTAGTGGCGATCGTCACCGTCGCTCGATCGAGGCGTGGATTGTCAATGTCTGCAACCGTCAGCAGCGGATCGATCGCGACCGCAGCGTTGCCTTCGGTGTAGGTGAGTGGAGCAGTGGCGATCGAAACAGCGGGCGCATCGTTGACCGCTGAAACCGTCACTGTCCAGGTGGCAATGTTGCTGCTGAGTGCGCCATCGTTGACTTGCAGGCGAACAGTGCGATCGCCCTCGATCGGATTTTCGCTGCTGCTGCTGTAGGCCAGCGTTCGCAGCACCGATTGGTATTGCTCGACAGTGGCAAGTCCTGTAATCGTCAGGCCGTTACTGCTGGATGTGACCGTCAGCCCCAAACCTTGTGCCAAAGCAGAATCGACGCTGAACTGATCGCCCACTTGGGGATTGACGATCGTAACCGTCGCGCTGACGAGATCGTTGCTATCCGCATCAGTAATCTCCAGCGTTGGATCGAGTTGCGTGGGACTGGCATTTTCCACATAGGAAATCGCGTCAGTGATTGGCGTAACGATCGGCGGCGCTCCACTGGCCGTTCGCGTCACTTTGAACGTTGTTTCGACCGAGAAGCCATCAGCATCAGTGGCGCGGATTGTCACATTGCTCTCGCCCCAAATCTGCTGCACAAAATCGAGCGTCAAGATGCCATTTGAGCCGATGCTGGGTGCGCCCACTTCAAACAGCGTGCTATTGCTAACCTCCATAACGCTGTAGGTCAAGTTGGCAGCAGGCGTTTGGCGATCGGCAAACAGCGGCTTTAGGTCGATCGTCAAGTCCGGAGCGGTATCGACCTGCGTTGAATTTGGAATGCCCGTTGTCGTGGGCAGATCGCCAAGGTTAAAGCGACGAGTTTCCACATCTGTCGCTTCCACATCCATCCAAACGATCGCCGCATCGCCGTCCGCATCGATCGCGATCGCGGCGTTGCGCTGATTTCCCGCTGCGGTTGCGTTCACCTGAAAGGCTTGCTCTTGCGCTACTCCTGCGGCATTAAAGCGTTTGGCAAAGATGTCGTCGTTGCCCTGAGTGTTAGTTCGCGTCCAGGTAATCACAAATCCGCCTTGCGGATCGATCGCGACGCTGGGAACGGGTCGAGCATTGTCAACATCCGCCACCAAAAATTCATTCGCTTTTGGCGTGCCGTCGACATTGAACTGACGCGCCAACACCAAACCGCCCGTACTTGACCAGGCCACGACAAAGCTGCCGTCCGGTGCGATCGCCATGCTCACGTCTTGCTGCTGGCCGATCGTCTGCTGATTGACAACCACATCCGCGCCATCGATCGGTGTGCCGTTTGAGCGAAAGCGGCGCAAGAAAACATCTGCGCCATCGACTTGTCCCTGGCTAGTCCAAGCCACGACAAAGCTGCCGTCTGCGGCGATCGCGACGCTCGCCTCTTGCTGATCGTCTACCGTCGTGTTGTTGATCCGAATTTCGCCACTGATCGGAGTGCCAGCCGGATCAAAGCGACGGGCATAAACGCCCAAACTGCCTTCTTCTTCTGAATCGATCGCGTCTTGGTTGTTGCTTGTCCAGGTGACGACAAAGTTGCCATCCGCGCTCATGGCGATGTTGGGAAACTGCTGGTCATACAGCGCATCGTCCGGCACGTTGATCAGAAATTGATCGCCGTTGGGTGTGCCGTCTGCATTGAAGCGGCGAGCCACAATGTCCGATCCGGCAGCGAGCGTGAAGTTTTCCCACACGACCACGAAATTGCCCAGCGCATCGATCGCCAGCGCTGCATTTTGCTGTTTGCCCCCGGTGATTTGATTGACCAAAATATCACTGCCCTGCGGCTGTCCGGCTGCATCCAGGAGCCGTGCATAAATTCCTTCTGCATCTCCGTCTTGGCCGAAGCTTTGCCAAACAACCACCGCTTCCCCGGTGCTTCGCATGGCGATCGATCGGCGACTGCTTGCGAGTGTTTGCTCGTCGGGCAGTGTAGCGTTGACGCGAACATCAGAGGTGGCAGGATGACTAAATTGCGACATAGCAAAATCGCCGGAATCAACGGCAGTAAGAAGAGGACACAGGTGCGATCGAGACGAACAGGCAAAATGAGCAGGCAGCAACAAGGCTGCTCTCTAGCCGCACAAATCCAAATCGGGTTTCTTCAACAGAGTGCCCAAAATGACGAAGCTATCAGCATGAGCACCACAAAAAAACTTAGTTTCTTTAATGTTCTTGGCGCTTTTATGTAGATATGTGCCGTTCCACTTGGATTGTTGGGCTTCGTGCTGAATGATCTGCTCTAGCAGATGAGGGTCGTGGCTCGATCGCCCAAACAGCAAAAAGCCCCCAGACCCTTCAACTGGAGGCTTTTTGCTGCTTATCCGCTTTTTTCTTCCCTTTTTGCTATGCAGTCAAAATAGCAAGCGCGATCGCCACCTCGACCCTATCAAAAGTTAGAAGTCGCCTCTTTCCGATGGCATAGATTGAAGTTTCGCCTTCTTCAAGAGTCGTTATAGTCTCCTCTTAATGAACACTAACCCCTCAAGCTGGTCGTGCTGGGTGCGCTAATACATGGTTAAAGCGATCGAGTTTGATGCGTCCGCTCGAACAGATTGCATGAATTTTAGAAGGGAAACTAGTAACTGCGAAAAACAGTGACACACGCGATCGCATACATAGCAATCCTCTAACAATCGTTAGAGAAGCGATCGCCCTCCTCTAACAAACCCCCTTCCGCGCCTCCACCTCATTCAAGGTTTGCGCTGTGTTTGATAAATTGTACTAAGCTGAGCTTAATCCTCATGCTGATGTAGAAGTATGGAGACAGTTAGCATTCACCAAGCAAAAGTTAATCTTTTGCAACTTCTAGAACGAGTCGAACTGGGAGAAGAAGTGATTATTTCTAATCAAGGTGTTCCGATCGCCAAACTCGTTCTATTTCACCCTTCTTCTAATCGCCGTAATAGCTTAGGTCAAGATCAAGGCCGCTTCACTATGCCAGATGACTTTAATGCGCCACTACCAGGATAAACACATGAAGATTACAGTTGAAATTCCCAATGCGTTAGCTGACGAATTAGAAGCAAAGTGGGGGAACCTAGAGCGCAAACTGCTGGAACTTTGGGTCATTGAAGCTTACCGCAGTGAATTGATCGGCGGAGGAAAGGCAAGAGAACTATTAGGATTTTCAACTCGACTTGAACTCGATGCGTTCTTCAAAGCGCGAGAGGTGTATTTGCACTATGATATTGCTGATCTTGAACAAGACCGACAAACAGTAGAGCAACTCAGCCAGGAAGGAAAGCTAAAGATTTAATGCTGGTTGTTTCTGATACTTCGCCGCTTTGCTATTTGCTGCTAATTAATCAAATTAATTTACTGCCTCGGCTGTACGATCGAGTCATCATTCCACAAACTGTACGCGATGAGTTGACAAATGATCGATCGCCCCACCTCATCAAGCAATGGATAGAAACTCCTCCTGACTGGCTAGAAATTCAAACCGTTACGGTTGAACCTGATGCAGTGCTGGAAGAATTAGATCCGGGTGAACGTCAGGCAATTTTGCTAGTGGAACAGTTAAATGCAGATTTGCTTTTAGTCGATGAGCGGCAGGCTAGAGAAGTTGCTCGATCGAGAAACATCAAAGTGGTTGGCGTACTCGGTATTTTAGAGGCAGCAGCTAATCTAGAAATTGCAGATTTTCCGCAAGCGATCGCTCTTCTTCAGGAAACCACTTTCCGAGCCTCCCCGATGCTGATTCAATCGCTGTTGGAAAAGTTTAAATGAGCGTAGAACTCGATCGCCTCCCAACAACCCCCAACAATCGAAAAGCGCGATCGCTTCCCACCAACGAACCCCCTTCCAAACCTCCCCAAACCAAACAACTTCTGAAGCAATCTGGAGAATGCTCAATGTTTATAGCGTCCTGGTTAACCCGCCGCTAGTAATCTTTTGAAGTTTATCAAATGAAGTTCATCAAATTTTTTACGATCGGCAGACAATGGAATCGTTATACAGCGTTTACTAAACCCAATAACGAGTTTCTACTGTGCCATCTGGCATAATAGTATCCTCAAAAACAGTTCCTTGATCATGGCTCTTTAGACCAACCTGAAAGAACTTAGCATCTCTAAGATTGGCTTGAGTTAAGTCAGCAAAACTGATAGTCGTATCGTACATACTAGCCCTCATCAAGTTAGCGCCCATGAGGTTAGCACGGTGGAAGCTTGTACTAGACAAGTTCGCTCCCTCTAGATTCGCTTTACTCAAATCTGCATCGAGGAAACAAGCATTAGAGAGATTTGCATCACTTAGATTGGCTTCTTTCAAATTAATGCCCGTAAGATTTGCTTGTTCCAAATTAGCTTTTGAAAGACTAGCCCCAGAAAAATCTCTTTCCCCATTAGCGTACCGCTTGAGCAGTTCTTCTATTTCCATAAAGTACCATTCTCACACTTCATATACTATTTAGATCACGACTTCACTCTAGGAGGCGGCATAAATTGTAATCTTTTTACGGCCTGATTTTCTCCTTGTCCAAAACGTCGTTTACGCAAGTACATCAAAACAAGCAATATTTGCAATTGGGTTTGCCTCAAAACTCGAACCCGATCGCCCCTCTCCCCCAATTGTGAAAAAACATTGACACACTCGATCGCTTCTCCTCCCTAGCGCCATGATCGAGGCAGTGACACAGCCCGCAGCACAAATCCGCTAACATATCTATTTGCGGTGATGCTGAACGCGGCAGCCGCCAGAAGGAAAATACGAGAGAAGCGATGAAAGTTACCCAGGAAAAGCTGCCCGCCAGTCAGATTGGCTTAGAAATCGAAGTTCCGCCTGAGATGTCGAAGCAGGCGTATGAGAAGACAGTGCAAGACTTTACGCGCAATGCCAACATTCCTGGGTTTCGCAAGGGCAAAGTGCCAAGACAAGTCGTGATTCAGCGCATTGGCTCGACGCGCATCAAGGCGACCGTGCTGGAAACGCTGATCAATGACAGTCTCAAGCAGGCCGTTGAGCAGGAAAAAATCGACGCGATCGGTGAGTTTGAGCTAAAGACCAGCTTTGAAGATTTGGTGAGCCAGTTTGAACCCGGATCGCCGCTGACTTTTTCGGCTGCGGTCGATGTGCCGCCGGATGTCGAGATTGATTCGTACACGGGCTTGACCGTTCAGGCGGAAGAAATTAAGCCTGACCCCGATCGCGTCAACACGGTGATCGAAAATTATCGCAATCAAAATGCCACCTTAGTTCCGGTTGAAGGTCGGGCGGCTCAGCAAGGCGACGTGGCGATCGTCGATTTCACCGGACGCCATGCCGACAAAGACGGCGAAGCGGGCGAAGAATTTCCGGGCGGCAGTGCCTCGGATTTTCAGCTTGACCTCGAAGAAGGCAAGTTCATTCCCGGTTTCATCGAAGGCATCTTTGGCATGAATGTCGGTGAAACCAAAGAAGTCGAAGTGACGTTCCCCGAAGATTATCCGCAACCGGATTTGGCGGGTGCGCCTGCCGTCTTCTCGATCACGCTGAAGGAATTGAAGGCGAAAGAACTGCCGGAATTGGATGACGATTTTGCTCAGGAAGTCAGCGAATTTGAAACTCTAGCAGAACTGCGCGAATCGCTGGAAAATCGCTTCCAAACTGAAGCCGAGCAGAAAACCAAGGCGAACAAAGAGCAAGCTTTGCTCGAAGAACTCGTCAAGCACGTGACGGTCGATCTGCCGGAAACGCTGGTGCGCCGCGAAGCGGACTATATGCTGACTCAGACGGCAATGCAGCTTCAGCAGCAGGGCATGGACATCAAGCAGCTATTTACTCGCGATGTGGTCGAGTCGTTGCGAGAGCGATCGCGCCCCGAAGCGATCAACCGCCTCAAGCGCACGATGGCTCTAGGCGAAGTTGCCAAGCGCGAATCGATCAAGGTCGAGCCGGACGAGGTGAGCGCCAAAGTGGAAGAAATGATGGCCGAATATGCGAACGAAGATATCGATCGCGATCGCCTCCGTCAAGTGGTCGAAGAAGATTTGCTCAAAGAAAAAATCCTCGCTTGGCTGGAAGAACATGGAACAGTGGAACTCGTTCCCGAAGGTTCACTGACGCCGCCTGAAGAAGAGGAGTCGGAAGAGGAAGCGATCAATCCCACAGACGCCACGATCGACGTATCCGCTGAAGCTAGCTCTGAAGAAGCGATCGATGTTGCTGCGGAAGCCACAACTGAAGATTCCACTAAGGTAAGCGAACCTGCGGAGGCGGAGGAGGGAACGACGCCCGCAACGGCTTCTTCTGAGGAAATTCAAGCGACCTAGTGGCGATCGCTAGAATGAAAGTAGTGAACAATACCGACAGGTGTTTGTAACAAGGTGGAAGCACTTGCCAGCACTCCCAAACGAGTTGAGGCATAATGTTTCCATAAGGCCGCTTGATGTGGGCAAACACCT
The DNA here is from genome assembly GCF_014696105.1 of Microcoleus sp. FACHB-1515. GTDB lineage: Bacteria > Cyanobacteriota > Cyanobacteriia > Elainellales > Elainellaceae > JAAUTJ01. The sequence goes on along the minus strand of NZ_JACJPO010000066.1, from coordinate 367,100 downwards.
GTCGATCGACCTCCAAAAGGACGCGATTTCTAATGATTCATTCCCAGTCCTCTCTCTGGCTTCCGAATTCAAATTCATTTGATTTGGCTTCGACGCAGCCCCACAGCATGATTCCGATGGTGGTCGAGCAGTCCGGTCGGGGCGATCGCGCCTTCGATATCTACTCTCGCCTTCTGCGCGAACGGATTGTGTTCCTCGGAACAGGTGTGAATGACCAGGTTGCCGATTCGATCGTCGCGCAACTGCTGTATCTGGACGCTGAAGATCCCGAAAAAGACATTCAGCTTTACATCAATTCTCCGGGCGGCTCGATTTACGCTGGAATGGCAATCTATGACACCATGCAGCAGGTGCGCCCGGATGTCGCCACGATCTGCTTCGGATTGGCGGCCAGCATGGGAGCCTTCTTGCTGGCAGGCGGCGCGAAAGGCAAGCGGATGTCGCTGCCCTCTTCGCGAATCATGATTCACCAGCCGCTCGGCGGCGCACAGGGGCAAGCCGTTGACATTGAGATTCAAGCGCGTGAAATTCTCTATCTCAAGCGCAATCTCAATGAACTGTTGGCTTATCATACGGGACAGCCGCTCGATCGAATTTCTGAAGATACCGAGCGCGACTTCTTTATGTCGGCTGAGGAAGCCAAAAACTACGGACTGATTGACCAAGTGATCTCACGGCAGAATCTTCCGATGCCGGGAGAGCCTGTCACCGCCGCTCAATAAGGGGCAACTATGTCAAAGTACGACTCCCATCTCAAGTGTTCTTTTTGTGGTAAGTCTCAGGAGCAAGTTCGTAAGCTAATTGCTGGCCCAGGCGTTTACATTTGCGACGAATGCGTTGACTTGTGCAACGAAATCTTGGATGAGGAGTTGTTTGACTCAAGCGCTGCCGTTCCTCAGCCGTCCCCTCGCCGCGAACAGCAGCCGGAAAAACAGCGTCCAGCGCGATCGCCCGCCCTCTCGCTCAACCAAATCCCCAAACCCCGCGAAATCAAAAAGCACCTCGATGAACACGTCATCGGCCAGGATGAAGCCAAAAAGGTGCTGTCCGTCGCGGTCTACAACCACTACAAGCGGCTGAGCTTCCTTCAGGGCAAAGGCAACGGCAAGCTCGACGACAGTGTGGAACTGCAAAAGTCCAACATTCTGCTAATCGGTCCCACCGGATGCGGCAAAACCCTGCTGGCGCAAACCCTGGCTGAAATGCTCGATGTCCCGTTTGCCGTTGCGGATGCCACGACGCTGACTGAAGCAGGCTACGTCGGGGAAGATGTCGAAAATATTCTCTTGCGCCTCCTGCAAGTCGCGGATCTCGACGTGGAAGAAGCCCAGCGCGGCATCATCTACATTGATGAAATCGACAAGATCGCCCGCAAGAGCGAAAACCCCTCGATTACTCGCGATGTTTCGGGTGAAGGCGTACAGCAGGCGTTACTGAAGATGTTAGAGGGGACGATCGCCAATGTCCCCCCGCAAGGCGGACGCAAGCATCCCTACCAAGACTGCATCCAAATCGACACCAGCAACATCCTATTCATCTGCGGCGGCGCATTCGTCGGACTCGATAAATCCGTCGAGCAGCGCATCGGCAAAAAATCAATGGGCTTCATCCAGCCCGGAGAAAATCAGCCGAAGGAAAAACGCGCCGCCGACGTACTGAAGCACCTTGAACCCGACGATCTCGTCAAGTTCGGCATGATCCCCGAATTCATCGGTCGCGTCCCCGTCGTGGCCGTCGTTGATCCGCTCGATGAAGACGCTCTGGCGGAAATTCTCACCGAACCGCGCAACGCCCTCGTCAAGCAGTATCAAAAACTGCTGAAGATGGACAATGTGCATCTGGAGTTTAAGCCGGATGCAGTGCGGGCGATCGCCAAAGAAGCCTACCGTCGCAAAACTGGCGCTCGCGCTCTCCGAGGCATCGTCGAAGAACTGATGCTCGATGTGATGTACGAACTGCCGTCGCGCAAGGACGTGACGCGCTGCACGATCACGCGAGAAATGGTCGAGAAGCGATCGACTGCCGAACTGCTCCTCCACCCATCTTCGATTCCCAAACCGGAATCTGCTTAGTTGCGAGTTTTGTCTGCCCTCACCCTAAATCCCTCTCCCCAAGGGAGAGGGACTTTGAGATCCGGCTCCCCTTCTCCCATCTTGGGAGAAGGGGCTAGGGGATGAGGGGCAAAATTCATCGGGTAGCAAACCAAAGTTCGATCGCATTCATGGCTTACGTTTCAATTCGCGGCGTTGACCACTATTACGAGTGGGTCACAGCAGACGGCGGGCAACCTTCGGGAAAGCCCGTCATGGTCTTCATGCACGGCTGGGGTGGGTCTGACCGCTACTGGGAAAGCACCGCTCAAGCCCTCAAGCAGCAATTCGACTGTCTGCTGTACGATTTGCGCGGCTTTGGGCGATCGCCCCTCCCGAAACCAATCCCCGAAGAAGTCAAGGCGATCGGCTATGAACTCGAAACCTACGCTGAAGATCTCGCCTTGCTGTTGGATGCGCTTGGAATTCAGAAAATTGTGCTGAACGCGCATTCAACTGGAAGTTCGATCGCGGTATTTTTTCTCAACCTTTATCCCGAACGAGTCGATCGCGCCATCCTTACCTGTAGCGGCATTTTTGAGTACGACGAGAAAGCGTTCAAAGCATTCTACAAATTTGGCGGCTATGTCGTGGCGTTTCGTCCAAAGTGGCTGAGTCGGATTCCGTTTGTCGATCGAATTTTTATGGCGCGGTTTTTGCATCGATCGATTCCCCAGCGCGATCGTCAGGCATTCCTGGAAGATTTTCTAGTAGCCGACTACGACGCTGCGATGGGCACGATCTACACAGCGGTTAGCGAACGCGCGGTTGAAGTGATGCCCAAAGAATTCGCTCAGCTTCAAGTGCCGACGCTGTTAATTTCAGGGCAGTACGATCAAATTATTCCGGCTGAGATGGGGCGGCAGGCAGCGGCGTTGAATTCGATCGTCGAACATATCGTGATGCCCAAAACTTCGCATTTCCCAATGTTGGAAGATCCGGATACCTATCTTCAGCACGTGCGGCGGTTTTTGGCGATCGAACCTGCAACAATCTAAACTCAATTCGCTTGCGTTGCATAGTCGCGAAATCGCTCCATATCGGCTTGCAGCGAAGACTCCACGCCGCGTCGGATGAACGAATTATCGAGCAGGCGACGCAGGAAACCAGGCGGAAGATAGCCAACCGTGAGTTTGACGATGCTGCCGTTTGTGCCGCGATCGTAAAAGCGAATTGCGCCCCGATTCGGCAGTCCGTCCACCGATTCCCACTGAATAATTTGATGCTGAACTTGCTTCAGAATGCGAGACTGCCAGCTAAAATCTAAACCGCCTGTTGACAGCTTCCACCGCGACAAAGATGGATCTTCTTCTAACACTTTGACTGAATCAATCCACTTCATCCAGCGGGGCATCTGTTCCAGGTCTGCCCAAAGATTCCAAACGCGATCGATCGGAACCGGAACTTCAATTTGAACGCTGTGTTCGAGCCAGTCGGACATGAGGAATTCGGAGTTAGGAATTGGGAATTAGTAGCGGAACAGTCCTTGCCCTTGGACTTGATAGCCTGTGGGTTCAAGAATGGCGGCGGCGGCTTGCTTGCCGGAGATGGTTGCGCCTTCCATGCTGTCGATGTAGTCCTGAGCGGTGTAGCTTCCGGCGAGGAAGAAGTTGGGGACAGGGGTTTTTTGCGAAGGACGGTAGAGATCCATGCCGGGATTTTCGCGGTAGAGCGACTGGGCAAGCTTGACGACGTTCGACCAGGTGACGGTGAGATCGCGAGACGAGGGGAATAGATCGTGAAGCTGCTTGAGGGCGTGTTCAACGATTTCCTCGTTGCTCATGCGGATGAACGGATCGCCCGGAGTCAAAACCACCTGCATCAGCGAGCCTTGCCCTTCGCGGTAGTAGTCTTTCGGGCTAGTCAAGGCGAGATCGGCAAAGCAGGAGAAGTCTGCATCGGCGCTATAAAGCAGATTATCGAGTCCGGCTGCATGGTCTAGCTGTTTGCGCTCTGCCTCGTTCTGCATTTCCGTCACCCAGCCGTCAAAGCGCAACTGCACAGTCACGACTGGAACGGCTTCGAGCTTATAGATATTGTCAAATTCCTTGATGCTGCGCCACTCGGACGGCAGAAGTCGCTGAATTCCGGGCACGTCACAGGCGGCGAGGTAGGCATCAGCCGTGATCGTTTCTTCGCGATCGCCATCTGCCACCACTAAGCCCGTCACCGTGATCTGACCGTCCTTTTCCACAAACTCAATCCGGCGCGTTTGACGGCGAGTATGAACCTTTGCGCCTCGTTCTTCAATGAACCGGACGATCGGCTTGCTCAAAAACTCATCGGGCGATCCGGCCAGCATGTTCAGGCGGGATGCCTCAGTTTTCGAGGCGAACATCATGAAGATCGTCAGCATACAGCGAGCCGAAATTTGCTCGGTGTCGATGAATCCCAGCGCCAGCGCGATCGGATTCCACATGCGATCGAGGCTGTTTTGCGAGCCGCCGTGACTGCGAAACCAATCGGCAAAGCTGACGCGATCGAGCGATCGAATCCACTTCATCGCCACGTCGTAGCTGACCAGTCCGGGTACGATCGGACTTGTGCCCAGAGCGATCGCGTTTTTCACCTTGTCGATCACGGTAAGCTGTTCGGTTGTGAAAAATGCCTTCAGCCCGTGAAACGGCGCACCCAGCAAAAAGCGAAAGTCGAGCTTGCCAATTTCGCCGTCTTTGTTGACGAAGGTGTGGACGTGTTCTTTGGGCAGCAGACCATCAAACGCGCCAACGCGCCGCAACAGGGCAAACAGGTTGTAGTAGTTGTTGAAGAAGACATGCAGACCCATTTCGATGTGATTGCCGTCGGCATCGACCCAACTGCCGACCTTGCCGCCGACAAACGATCGCGCTTCAAACATCTCAACTTGATGACCCGCATCGGCCAATTCCACCGCAGCGGCTAATCCGGCCAATCCTGCCCCAACGATCGCAACTTTCATTCAAGCGTTCCTGCTTTGTGTTCCTTCACATATTTTAATGGCAAGGGAGGCCGAATCGACGCGAATCGACGCACGAACGGGCATTTCACTCTCTCTCTGCCAAATCGTCGTCAACCATCTCAAAGCGAGCATCTGGCAGCCATCACAAAATTTGGGCGGCAATGATGCCGTAATGTCTCAGCTTTTCGTCGTTGGAATAAAATTTGATCGCGCTCGGCGACAAGTTCAAATTGACGGGCGACTATTGCGATTCTTCGATCGCAGAACGGGCAGATTCTTCGATCGATTGGCGGCGATGAATTTGAATTTGGTGCAGGCGTGGCCCTTCCATTGAAACAACGGTAAAGTCTAAATTGCCGTACTGAAACTGTTCGCCCACAGCCGGAATTTTTTGGAGTTTATAGATGAGAAATCCGCCGATCGTCTGGTAGTCTTCTGAAGTTGGCAGATTGATTTTTAGCTGCTCGTTGACTTCATCGAGATCAAGCTGTGCCTGCACCAGGTAAGTTTGCAAATCAAGTCGCTGCACATCGGCATCTTCTAGATCTTCGGGTTCGTGCGTCTCACCAATAATCTCAACGATCAAGTCTTCGATCGTAATCAAGCCTGCCGTGCCGCCAAACTCATCAACAACCAGCATCATCGCCTGACCCGACTGCTGCATCAGTTGCAGCAATTCCTTCAGCGGCACATATTCCGGCACAAACTGAGCCGGACGCATGTAAGGCGCGATCGCCGTTTCTGGCCGAAGTTCGCCTTTGGCAAGCGGTTCGGCCAGTTCCTTAAAATAGATAATTCCCACCACGTCATCAAGCGATTCCCCGATCACCGGAAACCGTGAATGACCCGAATCGGCCACTTCAGTCAGCAAGGTTTGAAACGTGGCATCGCGATCGATTCCGACAATATTGGTGCGCGGCGTCATCACTTCACTGACGCTGACTTCCGAAAATTCCAGCACGTTGCTGAGCAGTTCGCGCTCCTCGGCTTCCAGTCCTGGTGACTCAGTCGAGTTGCTGATGATGAGTTGCAGTTCTTCTGGCGTGACGCGGTTATACCAGCCCTGACCCGTGTACTGCACGCCCACCAAGCGCAACAGCCAGCGCGTCGATTGATTCAACACCCAGATAAACGGATTAAACAGACGAGCGATCGCCAAGCTTGGCTCCGCTAAAATTCGCGCAAGCTGTTCGGGATACAAGAGCGCAACCGATTTGGGACACAGTTCACCCAGCACAATTTGCAGGTAGGCCAGCGTAATGAACGCGATCGGCACAGACAAAGAGTGCGACAGCATTTGCGTCACGTTAGGCGGCAGCGGCAGTTGAGCCAGCCAGGATGAAAGCACAACCGCCATCGTACTTTCACCGATCCAGCCTAGTGCTAAGCTCGACAGCGTGATGCCAAGCTGCGTCGTAGAAAGCAAGCGATCGATTCCCTGCTGAAGCGACTGCACAGTACTCGCCTGCAAATCGCCTTCGGCGGCAAGCTGATTGATCCGCGATTGGCGGACAGACACGATCGAAAATTCCGCAGTGACAAAAAAAGCGTTGATCGCAATCAGCAGCAGAACGGCTAATATGCGCGTCAAAACGGCTTGAGTCGGAAGTGTTGCAGCCGGAGCAGCGGCCAAAAAAGGAAACATGCGCGAAAAGCCAAAAAGGAAGATCACCTCGCGATCGGAATGTTGGTGACTTGAAGCTGAAGCTGCTGATTGGGATAGTCGGTCAGCGTCAACGACAACGACTTGGCATCGCCCAGCAGTGCCGTTGGGATGCTCACCGTTCCCGTAAACGATTCGCTATTGGACGGCAACTGTCCGGGCAGTCCCTCAGTGTTTGCACTAAAAGCGCGGCCTTGGTCGTCCGTGACGTTCATGAAGCTGTAGAGAAACTGCACGGCTTTGGAACTGCTATTTTGCAGGCTGACGTTAAGCAGCAGGTAGCCGTTTTCTTCGCGAGTCGATTGCACGGCCAGCGTCACGCCTTCTGTTTGGCTCATGAGCGGAAAGCCAGCCGTCGGAGCAGCAGACGGCTCGGCAGCAGGATTCGTCGCCACTTCGATCGCCGCTTTGTTCTGCTCGCTGCTGCTTCGATCCGGCTCTGGCTCGGCATCTCCTGACATCTGCGCCCGCACACTCCGCAAGATATCTGTTTCCTTGAGCAGGGCGATCGGCTGGCGCTGCGGCGTGTCGCGTCCGGCTAAATTGTGTCCCACTCGGCCATTCGGCTGCGTGACGCCTTTGAGCGCTTCACCGCCGACCGCATATCCCCACGCTGCGCTGACGACTCCGGCTCCGACCATCGCCGTCAGCAATACCAAAGTGAGCGCGAGCGTTGAGTTGACTTTCATAGCAAGCTAAAGAATGAAGAATTTAAAGTTAGCAGTCCTCGCCAAAGCCTGACAAGGTTGGCAATTGACCAATCACCATAGCGCGAAATGTCGATCGCTCAGCAGCAATTCAAACAAAGTTCAAGCGATCGACCTACCTGCCAAACTATTCAACACAATTATTTTCGCTCATCATATTCTCAAAATCGTGATTCAGCCGCTACGCTATTGATGTGGAGCAATCTACATCGGCAACATTTGCGCCGTTGACCGATTGGGGAGGTAGCGAACTCATAATTCGCCTTCAGGCTGGTTCGATTCCAGCACGGCGCACTTTCATTCCTTTGAACCGAAGCGATCGCGACGAGTTTAAGCTGCCGTTGCGATCGCTCAAAGGAACTTCATGGCTGACGACCCGAACTTAATTTTCGCGATCGGCCAAATTGGGCACAAGCCTACTGGCCTTGAATCTGGCTGACCAGATGCACCAGTTCCGGCAAAATCAATCGCTCCATCGCCAGCTTAACGGCATTAGAAGATCCCGGCAGCGAAAAGATCAGCTTGCCTGCATACACGCCTGCCACCGCCCGCGACGCCATCGCTCGCGACCCAATTTCTTCAAAGCTCAGGGCGCGAAACAGTTCGCCAAAACCAGGAAGGATTTTTTCTAAAAGCTGCTCGATCGCGTCGTAAGTTGTATCTCGCGGTGCAATTCCTGTGCCGCCGTTGAAAACGATCGCATCTAGATCGAGTCGCTGACCCAGCGTTTGCAGCAGATCGCCAATCTGGTCATATTCATCCGGCAGAATGTGATAGAAACCGATCGCGTGTCCTTCTGCTTCAAGCAGTTGACGAATCAGTTGGCCGCTGCGATCGGTTTCCGCTGTGCGCGTATCGCTGACGGTCACGATCGCACATCGCACGATCGTCGCTTCCCGATCTGGATGCGGAAGCGCCATCAGGACTTTTTGAAGCCAAGGTCGTTTTCTTCAGCGTAGCGATCCATAAAGCGCATGAAGCGATCCCACTCTTGCGGACTACGCATGATGTAGGTCGCTTCGAGGGCGGCAGGCTGACCGTTGATGAATTTGGCCTTGACTTCTCTAGTGGTGATTTCGCCTTCCTCGTCGATCATGTACATGCCCGTGATGTCGTCGGTGCTATCGTTGGCAAGCGCTTTTGGATACTCGAACAAAAACGTTGCTGTCCCATTGCTGCCATCTTTTGCTCGCGTCAAGCGCACATCCGGAATCGTATCTTCGGTGACGCCTCTCGCGAATTGAATTTCAGCCATATCGATTTCACCTACGTGCGCTAAACAACATTCCTTTACAATTATTCCACCACATCCGCTGGTGCAACTCAAGTCAATGGGCAATCCGTCCTGGATCAGCTTTGCTGGCCGCAAAGCGCTGTCCGGAGGAATCGATCCGAATGAAAGTCAGGCATACCGCACTCCGAGCACTCGAAAAATCCAGTAGAGTGAAAGAAAATTAACGTTGGAAATGGTGCGATCGTGACGGCAGCTTGGCCTGAATTGACCTTTGCGCTTTGGCAGCAAATTGGCATTGTTGCCTTGTGGCTTGGTGCGATCGTGCTGGCGGCTGAAGGTCTCGATCGCTTTGTCAAAGCAGAACCGGAAATTGTCCGCAAAGTTGTTCACATCGGCGTTGGCAATGTGATTTTGCTGGCTTGGTGGCTGCACATTCCGCTGTGGCTGGGCGTGATTGCCTCGCTTTTAGCAAGTGCGATCGCCTTGCTCTCCTACCGATTCACCATTTTGCGGAGCGTCAACAGCGTGGGACGCAAAAGCTACGGTACTTTCTTTTATGCGATTAGCTTTGGCGTGTTGATTGCTTGGTTCTGGTCGATCGATCGCCCGCAATATGCCGCGTTGGGTCTGCTGGTGATGACCTGGGGGGATGGACTAGCGGCGATCGTCGGGCAGCGCTTCGGCAAGCACCGCTACAAGCTGTGGGACGAGCAAAAAAGCTGGGAAGGCTCGATCGCGATGGCCTTGGTGAGCTACACGATGAGCGGTCTAATTTTTTTCGGGCTTCAGGGGAATAGTCCAGCGACCTGGCTGATTCCAATTCCGATCGCAATCATTGCTACCTTACTCGAAGCTTGCTCAAAGTATGGCGTAGACAATCTCACTGTGCCGATCGGCAGTGCGGCGATCGCGTTTGTGCTCGATCGGCTGTGGCTAGGATAGGATAAAAGTTTTCTACCCTCTCTATCTACCGGAAACTATGCGTAGGTCTGCGGCTGATGAACTGACAAAGCGCGATTTTCTGACAAGCTTGGGCATTTGGCTGGTGATCGAATTTGCCTGCTTTGTTTTGTTTCCACGCATGGGTTTGATCGAACCCAACGCCCGCCTGAACACTTGGTTTTGGATTAGTGTGCCGCTCGGTGTGATTGGCGCGTTTCTGGTGGCCGTCAGCTCTCGGCTGCTGGGACTCGCCGATTTAGACGACGGCAGCGATCGCGCTAAACGTAATTCGCGAATGCGGCTGGGGCAGATTGGCGGCTGGCTGGGTATTGGTGGAATTTTGTTTCCGTTTGTGATGATGGCCTACGAATTTTTCGTGACGGCTTCGGATCGGGTGAACCAGTCTTAGCTCCAACTTAGCCCGCACAGAATTTCCTAGCAAGAATTTAGCGATCGCCCACTGGCAAATTCAGCACCATACCTTCGCGAGCCAACTGTGCATTCGCATAAATGGCTTGCACTTCCGTCTCAATCTGATCGAGAAAATCGTCTTCGTGCGTCGGGTCGTGATGAAACATCACCATCTGCTTAACTTTCGCTTCGATCGCCAAATCGACGCAGGCTCGCCAAGTGTCGGGATTGCGCGTTTCGGCAGCCGCGCACGGATCGAAATAGGCGTGATTGGCAAATGCCGTATCAAAAATCAGCAGATCGGCATCTTGGGCGAAGTGCAAGAACGTCGGGTCGTGGGGATCGTGCAAATCCGCATCGGTAGCGTAAACGACGGTGCAGCGATTCCAGGTGACGCGATAGCCCAAGGCACGACTGTGGCGGTTGAGCAAAACCGTTTCAATTTCGACATCTTCGATCGCGATCGTGCTGCCCGGAGCGATATCGTGAAATTTCAGGTTCGATCGCATTGCCTGAAGCGGCACTGGAAAATTTGGCCTCAGCATTTGCTCATAGAGCCGCTGCTTGATGGAAGCGTTGTTGAGGCTGGCTGCACCGTAGATGTGAAAGCAGTTGCCTTCCATAAAGGCTGGAACGAAAAACGGAAATCCTTGAATCCGATCCCAGTGCGTGTGCGTAAAGAATAGGTGAGCTTCGATCGGCTTTTGCTCTTGCACCAAATGCTCGCCTAGGACACGCAGACCCGTCCCGGCATCGAAGATTAAGCGTTTGCCGCCGACCCGCAGTTCAACGCAAGCTGTGTTGCCGCCATAGCGCATCGTCGCTTGACTTGGAGAAGGAACGCTGCCGCGCACGCCCCAAAAGCGAACGGCGAATTCGGGCGGAGCGGCGGGAGCAGGCGCTAACCGCAAGACAGGCTGACTCGCGCTGCTCACCCGTCGCGAATCGTCAGTGGGGTAAATTGGAGCGTCAAAGCTTGACATCACGCACTGGATCAACCTTTGGTCTAGCAATTATTGTATCGACAGAGATTAGCAACAGCCAGCTTTTACTCAAAATGGTACAGGCGATCGCTGCACTCATCGACTCAAAGCAACTCTCTGAGAGTGCCCGCGATCGAGTGCCAATCAAACCTGTACGGCCTGCATCGTTTCTTTATACGTTGGCAATGAACTCTTTCGGGAACGATTGCAAATCAGGGGTTAGAAGAGCGATCCAACCCCCGTTGAACTAAACGGCAAGACTGTCGCGTCCGGGTTGACCCGCTCGAATGCAGGCTTCCACCAAGGGCATGACGTGATCGACATCTTTCCAGCCGAGAATTTCGGTTACTTTTTTCTCCAGGTTTTTGTAAGTTCTGAAGAATTCGGCAATTTCATCTAGCCGATGCGGAGCGATGTTTTGCAGCGAAGTGACGTGAGCAAAGCGCGGATCTTTATCGGGAACGCACAAGATTTTTTCATCGCGATCGCCCCCGTCGATCATTTCCAGCATTCCGATCGGGCGGGCGGCAATGACGCAGCCGGGAAACGTCGGTTGATCCATGATCACCATGCCGTCGAGCGGGTCGCCATCGTCCGCCAAGGTGTTCGGCACAAAGCCATAGTCATAGGGATATTGCACCGAAGAAGACAAGACGCGATCGAGCGCCATCGCCTGCAAATCCTTGTCAAATTCGTATTTGTTCTTGCTGCCTGCCGGAATTTCGACCAAAACATTGATCAGTCCGGGTTTTGGTTGGGCGGGAATGCGCGATAAATCCACAAGCGTCTCTCCAAGAAAAGAATAGCCAAAAAGAACAGCCAGCCAAATCGATTGAGCAACGCTGAACGTTGCGATCGATCGACCTGCTGCAATGCATTTTATGCGAATCCGTTCGGTACTGGGAAATCCAGGCTGAAACTTCACTGGCTCCAGTCAGACTATTTATTATCCTGTCCGACTGATGCAGGCAGACTGGAAACCGAAGGGAAATATGTAGTGGCAAAAATTGGAAGGGTTAGCGTGAGCAGCGCAATGAGCGTACCAATCACAGTTGAAACAGTTAGGCGGCTCGATTGCGATGAGTGAGCGGCTCTACTACTACCAGGTTCCATAAAAAAGGGGGGTAAACAACAAGCACCCAAAAGCGAGCGTGGGTACTTCAGCAGCAATCAGATATAACAGTGGAAGTTATCAATCAGATTATTACTGCTTATACTTCAATCCTAGCGCGATCGGCTAAAAAATGACTAACAATCGCTCTTGTGGTGTAGTTACTTTACTGGTAACACGATCGCCGCCCAGTGATCTCGGTCACTCCTGCTGCGTCCGGCAGCTTCACATTCCAATCAATTTCAAGGCGGATCATTGCAGTGAATGGCGAACAACCTGTGTCTGAAAGCAGCTTAGACGATCGCGATTTCTTCTCACCAGCGCAATTCCACCAGAAAATTTAGAAAGCTTCATTATTGAAAGAGACGGCAACTGAAAAATTATGACTAGCGTTTCTGAAATTTCCAATTCTGCCGAGTCGATCGCGCGTCAGCTTGGCATCACCAAATACGACATCTACGGCTCGACCGTTGACGAAACCAGCGTCCAAGTCGATACAGGCGAACCCAAGCAGGTGAAAGCTTCCAACCGCGCCAGCGTCATCGTTCGCGTCTGGAATGAAAACAACACTCTGGGCGTCACTTCCACAACCGACGTTGATCCTAAAGGCATCGAACTCGCGCTCAAAACCGCTCTGGAAGCGAGCTACTTTGGCGCAAAAGAAAATGTTCCGGACTTCAGCCCAGAGGCGACCGCTCCGATCGCTGAGACGCGCCATCCAACCCGCGATCCCCTCGCTCCCGTTGACCAACTGATTCAAACCTTGGCCGGAGCCGAACGCGAACTGCTTGATTCCCACGAGGCGATCGTGGGCGTTCCCTACAACGGCTTATCGCAGCGCAGCATCGACCAGTTCTACGTCAATAGTGATGGTGCAAAACGCACAGATGGCCGCGCCTACACGTCGCTGTATCTCTACAGCAAAACCGAGCAAGAAGGCAAAAAGCCGCGCAGTGCCGGAGCGTTCCGCATCGATCGCAGTCTCGATCGCATCGATCTGCAAGGCTGCGTTCAAGAAGCCGCTGACAAGACAATTAGCCACTTGAACTATCAGAAAATCAAGTCGGGTAAATATTTGGTTGTCTTTTCAGCAGAAGCATTTTTGAGCTTGCTGGGTGCGTTCTCAAATCTGTTCAACGCACAAAGCATTCTCGATCGGCAGAGCCTTTCGACGCCAGAATCGATCGGTGAAGCGATCGCCTCGCCGCTCCTTTCGCTGGCAGACGACGCGATGCACGAAGCCAACGTTGCCGAAGTCCGCTTCGACGGCGAAGGTACACCGACCCGCCGAGTGGATCTGATTCGCCAAGGCAAACTCGCCGGATTTCTGCACAGTGCGGGAACGGCCAAGCGGCTCAACGCTCAGCCGACCGGACACGCCAGCATCGGCGCAAAAGTCTCGGTCAGTCCGCATTTCTATCATGTCTTTAGCGAAGTAGAACCAGATCAAACCTTCAGCCTCGATACGGCTGAGAATGTCGTTTTGATTGACGATCTTTCTGCCCTTCACGCCGGAGTGAACGCGCTGCAAGGATCGTTCTCGCTTCCGTTCGACGGCTGGCTCGTCAACAAAGGCGAAAAAGTGAGCGTTGACGCCGCCACGATCGCCGGAGACATTCGCGATTTGCTCAAGTCGATCGTGTATGTTGAACCCGAAGCGGAACTGACGCCTTCGGGCGTTTGCCCTCGCGTCTGGGTGGAGAACCTGTCGATTACTGGCGAATAGCGGCGATCGAAGAGCGCTGACTCGACTGCTGGCCTGCGGGCTGGTTGTTGGGTCGCGCCAAGATTGCCCAAACGATCAGCAAGGCGGCAGCGGCGATCGCGGCGACCCCCCACAGCGGAATCGATCGTTTGCTCAGGGACGGCACAGACGGTTGAATTTTCGTCGATTGCCCTTTGGTCAATTGCCCTTTCGTGGATTGGCCTTTGGTCGTTTGCTGAATGGCAGTTTTCGTTTGGATGGCAGTTGCTTTGCCGCCGATCGCGCTGCGGGCAGGTGCGGCTTCGGCTTTTGCCGTCGATCGCATCTGCTGAAGCTTTTGGCTGACCGCGATCGGACGTTGACCCGATCGACACCATTGCAGCAAGGCCGCCCCCGTGATGCCGCACAAATTGGGCAACTGAATATCGTAGAGCCGCTGAAGCAGGGCGCGATCGGAACTGACTAGCACGACAAGATTGGCCGGATGATTTTGAGCTAGTCCATACGCACAGCGAGCAACGGCAAGCGATACTCGACTGCGCTTGGTCATCGCCTGACCGCTTGCCGCTCGTAAAGCGGGATGGTGTCCAGTTTCGTCGGTGATCTGCCAGCCGCTGTTTGCATAGAAGCGCTTAAAGGCGCGGGCAACTCGTTCTAGATCGGGATCGGGCGATCGATCGAACAAAAAATTCATTTCTTCGTACACCACCTGCGGCACATGACTTGTGCCGACCCGCGAAAACTCCAGCCACTCTCTTGGAGACGCGGCAGATAGCGCACTGATATCTAATACAAGTGAGACGGGGGGAAGCGCCGTCATGTTTATCCTCCAATTCCTAGGCGACCAGCCAAACTTGGAGTCAAGGGAAGCAGCGTCGCCGCCATTAGAAACAAAGCTAATAGCGCTAGTGCTGCTCGCGTGTCGTCCGGCTCAGTGAGTTCATTGAGGGCAGGACGCTCCAAGTCACGCTGCAAAAACAAAATGACGATCGCCCAATAGATCGCGAGCGGATTGACGAGGGCAGCCAGTCCCAAAACGATGAGGGTGGCGATCGTCGTAACTCTCGCGACGTTGCGGCCATAAATGGCTTGAACGATGCGTCCTCCGTCCAACTGTCCCGCAGGCAACAGGTTGATGGCTGTGACGACCAGCCCCAGCCAGCCCACCATCACCAGCGGATGAATTCCAACAAACGGCTGTTGAAGCTGATCGCCCAGAACAATCCGAGCAAGCGCCGCCACAAGAATCGATCCTTGAAAATATTCAGATCGCAGTTGAAAGAGACTTCCCTGATGAGATAATAATAAACCCCACAGCAGCATAACGACCGAAACGATTCCGCTGGCAGCAGGCCCAGCAAACGCAATGTCGAACAGCACCGATCGATCTTTTAGCCAAGACTGAATCCGCGTAATCGCTCCAAACGAGCCAATTTGCCAGGTTGGAATGAAAAACGGCGGACTGAGGCGAACCTGATGCCGCTGTGCCAAAACGCGATGGGCGCTTTCATGCGCGGCCAAGATCGTTAAGATTCCGAGCGCGATCGACGTGGTTTCTCGCCAGCGCGACGGTTCGCCAAAAAAGTCAAATCCCTGCAACAGTCCTGCCGTTTCCAGACAAGTCGCGATCGTTGCCACTGCCAGCCCTGCCGCCAAAATCCACTGCGCGATCGAAGTCGGTGCAGGATCGTCCACGCTCGGCAAAATAATCACAACCGGACGCTTTTCAGTCGGGTCTTGCACCAGAAATAAACGGTAGCGATCGCCCAAACTCGTTGCCAAACTTGCCGCCAAGCGATCGCGCACGATCGCCGCATCGCCGCGCAAATTGCCCTTAAAAATCATGCCGTTTCCGTATGGAATCGACTCGGTACTAAAAAACGTATCAACGCCGAAAATGGAGCGCATCGCCTGCAAATCTTCAGCGGGAATGGTCGCAGCATCGGTCAGCGAGGAGGACACGATCGCGCTACTGCCGTCGGGCGCGTCTGGAGTTTCGATCGATTCGGTCGGAGATTGAGTCGCCACTGGCTGGCTGGCCGCGCTTTTTTGAGCCGCCATCGCCGCGAATTTTTCTGCCAAAGCGGGATCTTGGGCAGCAATTCGCAACTGCCGACCGAGGAAGATGTAAATGCTGGCCGAAACGACAATCAGCAGCAGTGCGCCCGCCAAGTTGAGGTAGATTCCGGCTGCAAACAAGCTGAAAAATAACAGCCAGGGCAGCATCAGCACAGCCGACTGAAGCCAAGCGAGGATGCCAAGCTTGCCAAACGATCGAGCGCGGACAAAGCCCCAGCCCAAAATTGCGATCGCCACCAGCAAAATTAAAATAGTAATCATTAATTTTTGGTAAAAATTTGCACGAACCGCCTGTTCACTTTAAATTTTTGCACTAGCCGCTTCAATTTCCGCGCAGTGTCCGGGAAGATTGACCAATCAGCCTGTAGAACAAAAGAGTAACTGATGCTCGATCGGGAGTAACTTGATGCGGCTACTGGGTAAATTGGTTGGTCTGCTGCTAGTGCTAGCGGGAATTTATTTTCTAGGTGAAAACATTATTTTTACCACTCGAATTGTCGGCTACTGGTGGCGCGATGTTTCCGCCGCAGGTGCAGTCATCGCCACGATCGCCGGAATCCTCATGCTGCTGCACGGACGCGGAACCAGAGAACTCGGCTGGATTCTCGTGATTTTGGGAATTGCCCTCGTCTTTATCAACGGCAGCGTTATTTTGCGACCGACCAGCCTATGGACGTTTTTCCTGGCGTTTATTTCTCTTGTTGGCGGCTACAAGCTGATTACAACTGGCCGCCTCAACTTCTAAGGATTGACGGCTTGCAGTGCCGATCGCAACTGTCCGTAATGCTGCTTGAGCAGTTGCCGTCCCGTTTTTGCATCGACATTTGCCCAGTGCATCAGCAGCGCGAGTTTGACTTGGCGATCGCTGTTCTCCAGCAGTTCAGCAGCAGCAGAGCGATCGAGGTCGGTGAGGTCTTGCAGGATGCGGAGGGCGCGATCGTGCAGCTTTTGATTGGTGACGGCAACATCCACCATGCGATTGCCGTAAACCTTGCCCAGCTTCACCATCACGCCTGTTGAAAGAATATTCAGTGCCAGTTTGGTGACGGTTCCCGCCTTGAGGCGCGTTGAACCTGCCAGCACTTCTGCTCCAACAATCAAGCGAATATCCACATCCGCTTCAGCGGCCACCTGATCGGCAGGGACGCAGGCCATGAAAATCGTGGTTGCCTGACGCTGACGGGCAGCTTTCAGTGCGCCATGCACATAGGGCGTTGTGCCGCCCGCTGTGATTCCCACCACAACATCGGTTTGGCCGATCGATCGATCTGCGATCGCCTGTGCTCCGTCATCGGCTCGATCTTCTAACCCTTCTGAACTGCGAACTAAAGCCGCCGCTCCTCCCGCGAGAATGCCCTGCACCAGGTCGGGATCGGTGCAAAACGTGGGCGGACATTCTGCCGCATCCAAAACGCCCAAGCGTCCGCTGGTTCCTGCCCCGATGTAGAACAAGCGTCCGCCCTGGCTGAGCGCGGCAGCAGTGCGATCGATCGCTTCGGCCAGTTGGGATTTTACAGCCGCGATCGCTTCGATCGTGCGGGCATCTTCGCGGTTAAAGAGTTCGACGAGTTCCAGCGTCGAAAGCTGATCAAGGTTGATGCTGTTGGGATTGATTTGCTCGGTGAGCAGATGGCCGCGATCGATTGAAGTCATCGCCTAAAGTAGTCCCTCAAGCTGTTTGCGGATGCGATCGAGTTCGCTGCTGGTCAATTCCGTGATTTCTGTTTCTGAATCGGCAGTTTCCGGATTGACGGGACGATCAACTTGCCAGTCGGTTTCTTCGACAGTGGCTTCGGGCGGCATAAACAGCGAACCGATCGGAACCAGCTTGCAGTCAAAGCCTGCCGATTCGCAAAATTCTTCAATTTCTTCTGAGTCGATCGCTTCGACGCTGGGAGTCGGAAAATCTTGAGCTTCCAGCATCAGGCCAAAGCGCGTGGCGTCGTCTTCAGACTCAAACATCAAAACCACGTCGCGATCGTTCATGTGCAGCGAGTGAATTCCTTCATTGTCGGTGCGAGCATTAAACAGCAAAACATACACGCGCATAGCAAGTCTGGAACGTTAATCTACTTCAGTTTAGGCGATGTGGTGCTGAAGGTTGAGTCAAACGGCAACAAGTTATGAAGTCAGCGCCTGTTATTCGATGCGCTCTACCTTTTGGCTTTGCATCTGGGGCAATCTCAGTTCGATCGAATCATCGCAAATTTCCATCAGCAAGCGCGATCAATCCCAGCCTATATTAAGGGAAATATATAGTGATGCTTTCCCTCCACCGATCGCGTGAGTGAATATCAACTGCTGCGCCAAGAGCTAGCCCGCCTTGCTCAGCGAGTCGCCCAGCTAGAGCAAACGCCCGCTTCAATTTCATCAGAACCGTCGTTTTCTTCTTTGAACTTGCTGCGCTGCCTGCGCGAAGCACAAAGCTTGCCAGAATTTTTGAGCAATGTTGCCAGTCAGATACAGCAGCTTTTGCAGGTCGATCGCGTCCTGATTTGGCGAACAGAAAAAGCGATCGATATCGTTTTGGAAGCGCAAAGCGATGCGATCGCTGATTCGCAAGCGCAGCCAGATGCAGTCGTGCCGCTGTCGCAGCTTGTCGCCGGAGCGAGCTATCAAGCCGTTTCCAACTGTTCGCGGTCTCAGACCGTCCGCGCTTGGCTGGCCGTGCCCATTGCAAATCAGGCAGCTTGGGGCTTGATCGAGGCGCATCACAGCACCGAGCGAAGCTGGCTGCCGACCGAAATTGACATGGTGATGCAGGCGGCAGAACTCATTGGCATTGCCCTACGGCTGTTTGCCGCTCCCCAGGCAGCAGGGCGCGAGTCCGTTCCGGCAGCCTTGCGGGATGGCAGCCACATCATTGCCAGCGTGATCGAGCGCATTCGGCAAACGCTCGACATTCCCACAATTTTTCGTGCGACAACGCAAGAGTTGCGCTATGTGCTGGGATGCGATCGCGTCCTGCTGTACCGCTTCAATTCCGACTGGAGCGGCGATTTGGTGTATGAATCGGTTGGCGATGGCTGGAAACGATTGGTGAGCGAGGGCAACACAAGCTGGAACGACACCTATTTGCAAGAAAATTTCGGCGGCAAATATCGCTACAAAGATTTCTATGCAATTCATGACATCTATCGGAACTACCTGTCGCCCTGCCACATCGAAAGCCTAGAGCGATTTCAGGCGCGAGCTTACTGCGTCGTGCCTATCTTGGTGGGCGAAACGCTGTGGGGACTGTTGGGTGCTTATCAAAACGATCGCCCCCGCCAGTGGGAAGCTAGCGAAATCAGCTTGCTGCGGCAAATTGGCGCTCAGTTGGGCGTTGCCCTCGCTCATGTCAACGCGGTGATGCAGTTGCGCGTCCAGTCCGAGCAGCTACGGGGCGCACTGGAGCGCGAGCAGACAATTACCGAAATTATCGACAAAATTCGGCGATCGCAAGACATCCAAACGATCTTTCAAACGACAGTCGATGAAGCGCTGCATTTGCTGCAAGTCGATCGCGTCTTGGTATTTCGCTTTCATTCTGACTGGAGCGGAGAATATGTTGTGGAAGCGAAAACGGCTGGCTGGCGATCGATGCTCGATTCCCACATGGACTATCGCGATCTGTACGAAAACATTACTGATTGCAGCGTCAAGCTGTTAGTTGCGCCCAAGCTCACCGATACGCACCTGCGCGACACCAAGGGCGGCGCGTTCACCAGAGGCGAACTGTTTCGCGTCGTCAACGATGTCGATCGCGCGAATTTATCCCCGTGCTATCTTCGTTTAATCAGTTTGCTTCAGGCCAAAGCCTATGCGATCGTCGCGATCTATCGCAACCAACAGCTTTGGGGATTGCTCGGAGCCTATCAAAACGATCGGCCTCGGCAGTGGTGCAACGAAGATATCAAGTTTCTTGTGCAGATCAGCAGCCACTTGGGAATCGCCGTGCAGCAGGCAGAACTGCTCACTCAGGCTGAAGCCAAATCGACCGTTTTGCAATCAACGCTGGAAACGCAACTGCGGCAGCGAGCCAGCGAACTCGCACAAGAAGCCGATCGCGAACGAGCGATCGCCAAAGTGATCGACAAAATTCGCCGCACGCTCGATATTCAAACGATTTTTGAAACCACCACAACCGAAGTGCGGCAGTTGCTCGAAGCCGATCGCGTGGCAGTCTTTCGCTTTGATCCCGATTCGGACTGGAAGGATGGCGAATTTGTCTCGGAAGCCGTTTTGGACGGATATGACTCGGCGATCGCCACCCGAATTCACGACTACTGCTTTGGCGATCAGTTTGCGGAACTGTACCAAAAAGGCCGCGTACAAGTCGTTGAAGACATCTACGCTGCCGATTTGCTCGACTGCCACATCTCGATCTTGAGTCGGTTTCAAGTCCGCGCCAATCTGGTTGTGCCGCTGCTTCAGGGCGAACTGCTGTGGGGCTTGCTATGCATTCACCAGTGCGCCGCCCCGCGCCAGTGGCGCGTGCAGGAAATTGAATTTGTCATGCAGATCGCCGCACAGCTTGGCGTCGCTTTGCAGCAAGCCGAATTTTTGTCGCAGGTGCAGCGGCAATCGGCAGAACTGCAAATCGCCAAGGAAGCCGCCGATCGCGCCAACCAAGCCAAAAGCTTGTTTCTTGCCAACATGAGCCACGAACTAAGAACGCCGCTCAACGCCATCTTGGGCTTTGCCCAACTGATGAGCCGCGATCGCAGCCTCACAGTCGCCCAGCACGAATATCTCGACATCATTGGCCGTAGCGGTGAGCATTTGCTGACGCTGATTAACGACGTGCTGGAAATGTCCAAAATCGAAGCCGGACAAAGCAGCCTCAATGAAAGCGACGTTGATCTTTATCGCCTGCTCAACTCGATCGAAGCGATGCTCAACCTCAAAGCCGCCTCGAAACAGCTTGACCTGATTTTCGATCGCGCCCCGGATCTGCCGCAGTTCATTCGCACTGACGAAAGCAAACTCCGCCAAGTCCTGATCAATCTCGTGGGCAACGGCATCAAGTTCACGATGTCCGGCAGCGTGACGCTGCGTGTAGAAGTGAAGCATCAGCAGCTAGAGGTTCAAAAAACAGCCGACGCCCAATCTCTCACCCTCCACTTTGAAGTTGAAGATACTGGCCTTGGCATTCACCCGACCGAACTTGCGGATTTGTTCGAGGCGTTTACGCAAACGGAGATTGGCCGCAATTCGCAGGAAGGATCAGGCCTGGGACTGCCGATCAGCCGCAATTTTGTGCAGTTGATGGGCGGCGACATTACCGTTTCCAGCACAGTCGGCGTGGGGACAGTGTTTGCGTTTGAAATTGAGGTAGCGCGATCGACTCTGCCGCCGCAACTGCCCTGTCCGCGATCGGCGCATCGAGTCGTCGGCTTGGCTGCCGACCAGCCGAGCTATCGAATTTTGGTCGTGGAAGATCAATGGGCAAATCGTCAACTTTTGGTGAAACTGCTCGAATCGGTTGGCTTTCAGGTCGAGTCGGCACAAAACGGCCAAGAAGCGATCGCAATCTATCAGCGCTGGCAGCCGCATTTGATTTGGATGGATATGCGAATGCCCGTGATGGACGGCTATGAAGCGACGCGCCAAATCAAAGCCAATTCTGCTGCCGATCCGCCTGTTATTCTGGCGCTAACCGCGAATGCGTTTGAAGAAGAGCGGCTGGTGGCTTTGTCGATCGGCTGTGATGATTTTATTCGTAAACCGTTTGAAGAAACGCTGGTTCTCGACAAAATAGCCGAACATCTCAGCATCCGCTACACCTATGCCGACGATGTGCCGTCCGCGCCATCGCCCGATGCGCTCAGGGAAGCGATCGCCCCTGTCGAGGCGATCAATTTCGCGCCCGAAGCAGCGATCGAACCGGAATCTGCGCCCAATTCACTGCGGATTTTGCTGGCCGATGACAATGCGATGAATCAGATGGTGGCGCTGCAAATGCTTGAAGTGTTGGGCTATCGAGCCGATGTTGCAACCAACGGAATTGAAGTGCTCGAAGCGTTGCAGCGGCAGCCTTATGATCTGGTGCTGATGGACATCAAAATGCCGATTATGGATGGCTTTCGCGCCACCGAACAGATTCACCAGCTTTGCTCGCATCGCCCAATCATCGTTGCCCTGACTGCCAGCACCACCAAGAGCGATATCGACAAATGCTTGGCAGTGGGAATGAATGACTATCTGGCAAAGCCATTTCGCCTGCAAGACCTTGCCCAACTGCTCGATCGCTACCCGCGCCGCCCGTCGATCGAGCCGCTGCTTAATCCGCAAGTGCTGCAAAACCTCCGCAGCGTCGAAGCAAAAGGCGTCACCGGATTTGTCCGCCAGATGGTCGAAACCTTCAGCGAAGTTGCGCCCCGCCTGCTGAGCGACATCAACGAGGCGATCGCCCAATCCGACAGTCGCACTTTGGAACTCGCCGCTCATTCGCTCAAGTCGATGAGCGCTTCGCTGGGTGCAACCGCACTTGCCGATTTGTGCCAGCAGCTTGAAACGCTCGGCGAAACTGAAGATCTCACCACAGCCGCAGCGATCGCCACTGCCATTTTGCAAGAAGTTGATCGCGTCCAGCCTGCTTTGATTCAAGAGCGCGATCGAGCCGTATAGCCAGCCGTTTTCGCCGCTCAAATTTAACCAAGGGGACTGACTCAACTGCGACCTGTCACCGACAAGCCCTCAACAATCAGTGAAGGTGTATAGCAAGAGCCGTTCCAGTCTGCATCGCCGCCCAACTCGACCAGATTTTTCAGTGCGGTATAGACATTGCCTGCAACCATCGTATCTTTGACGCGCCCAACAACTTGACCGCGATCGATCCGATAGCCCAAATCCACATTGACCGAAAAATCGCCCGATATGCCCGCGCCGCCACCCAACATTTGATCGACAATCAGGCCAGAGTCGATCGAGCCGATCAGGTCGTCTAGTGATTTGTACCCCGGCTGAACCAAGAGATTAAACAGTCCGGGTGTCGGATAGCTGCCCAAGCCGGGGCGAAAGCCGTTTCCGGTCGTGCCGCTCGTCAGCAAGCGTCCGATCGTGCGATCGGTGTAGAACAATTGCAGTACGCCGTCTTTGATGAAGGTAATTCGCTGGGTTGGTGTGCCTTCGTCATCAAACGGACAGCTAAACGGGCCTGCGTCCGGCTGTTGCGAGAGCGTCAGATGCGTTGAGGTGACGAGATCGCCCAGTCGATCGCTCCAGGGCGAAGCCCGTTCGATCACCTGCTTGCCGTTCATCGCCGCCTGAATCGTGTCCCACAGCATATCGGCAGCTTTGGCCGTAAACAAAATGGGCACGCGCCCCACCGGGGCAGTGGTGTTCGACTGTGCCCAGTCCAACCGTTGCAAAATGTGCTGAGCCAGGGTGTGGGGGTCGAGTCGATCGCGATCGATCTGTCCATCTCCAACGCTCAAAAAATCTTCGCCGCGCACCCATTCCGCCGACTGAAAGCAGCTTAGCGTCGTGTCCGTGTGGTGACAGTCCAGCCCGCAGGAATTGATCAGCCGTGTGGTTTCAACATCGCATTCCCACTCGGCGCTGCAAAGAATGTCAGGATAAGCATCGCGCACAAGGGCGATCGCTGCTTGCCCCCATTCCAGCAGTTGCTCGACTGAAACGGAAGCACCCAGGTCAGGGTAAACGAACTGGCCGCGATCGCTTAGTTCGATTGTTTCGGGCGCATTCAGTTCGCTCAGGGCAAGGGCACGATCGACCAAGGCTTGCGCGTCAACCGGACCATAGGCAACGGCCAAACCAGGACGCCCCCTGCGCCACAGTCGCAAGGCGGTTCCTTCCGACTGTGAGCTTTCAAGCTGCTTGAGGCGATTGGCTTCAAAAAAAACTGGCCGCGCCAGCGATTGGGACTGAAAAATTTCGGCGGCTTCGGCTCCTGACTTGAGCGCGAGATCCAGCAGTTGCTCTGGCAGCGCTGCCAGGGTATCGTCCAAACCCATAAGTGCAAAATGTGAGGAGGCGCAGGGCATTAACGCAGTTTGTGCAAAAACCAATCGATCGCCTGTCACGATCGATCGAACTCAATTGCTTGAGCGCAAAACACAAACTTGATTCGACCTCCCTATCTTCGGGGATCGCGGGGACATTAAGCCAGGTTTAGCTCTTGCAGCAGCCAAAATCCTGCAAACGATTCGGAGTTGGGATCAGATTGCACAGCCAGGAAATGAACGTTTTGCGCGTCGCGCTTCGCCTGCTCGAAGTTTTTTGCCTCGGTTTGCTGTGCGGCACTCGTCAGATTTGCCAGCACCCACGACTCGCTTGCTCCAGTTTCCAGCAGCAGACGCGGAATCGGAGCGCGATAGGAATTGCCGCCGCTTTCGGTTTCAAACCGCAGATAAGCAACATCCAGACCAGACATCCAGCCTGCTAGGGGCAACGCACGCGGCGAGAAAATAATCACGCCCGGAATTCGCATCTCTGGCGTTACACCTGCCATGTCCAGCGGAAACGATTCGCCAAAGCCAATGTCCCACTCGGAAAAATCCGTAAACGCGCTGGCTTCCAGCGTTACGAATGCCCAGCGCTGACCAATGAGTGCGTCCGGCAGTTGGGCAGGATTGGGAAACGGCATGACGACCGAGGGATTCGTAGCGGTTGACTGGTAGTTGGGCAGCGTTGGGTAGTAATTTTGCTGGCGCTCTTGCATCCATTGGTGTAAGGCAAAGGTGCGCCGACTGCCGTAAACCGGAATTCCGGCATCTTCACAAGCCTTAGTAATCATGTTGGTCATCTGACGGCGAAAGAAGCGGATTTTGTCGGGCGGCTGCGGAGCCTGCTCGATCGCATCCTCGATCGCTTTGCGTAAGCTGGCCGAATTTACCTGATTGCTGGGGCAAAACTGGGCATAGCGAAACAGCGAATCCGTTTCGGCTTTGATATCCAGCGGCGATTCACAAATCAAAACTTCCCACAGCTTTTTTTGCTGTTCGTCTAAAACCGGACATGAATAAAAATCTAATTCCCAAGTGGTTGCCATGATGGATTCGATCGATCGCTATTTTTCGATCATAGGGGTTCGGGGTGAGCAAGGCGGAGTTGCATTTGCTGAACTCCTCCTCCGTTTGCAGATGAATGATTTGGTGTGGGGCACGTCATGCCATGCTTCCACAAGGGGTTTCAGAGCAGTTCGATCGATATTGCCTGTAGCTCGCAATTCCTAACCCCTAGCTGATACCTTTAAAACGAGTTCCTTTCACGCCAAAGCGATGAATCCTAGCAATCCGGTTTTTCCTGTCGGTTGGTTTCGCGATCATGCCGTGCTGATTGACCAAACGCGCCTGCCTGAAGAATACGATGTGGTGCAGATTAGCCGCTGTGACGATATGGCCGAGGCGATTCGGACGATGATTGTCCGGGGTGCTCCAGCGATCGGGGTGGCAGCGGCTTACGGGATGTACTTGGGGGCGAGAGAAATTCAAACGGACGATCGAGACGAATTTCTCAGTCAGCTTGACATCGTGGCGCAGAAATTACGGCAGACGCGCCCGACAGCGGTGAATTTGTTTTGGGCGATCGATCGAATGCTCAAAACGGCTCGACGAACGCTCGGTTCCGTCGAATATTTGCAGCAAACGTTGCTGGCAACGGCGCAGGAAATTCAGGAAGATGATTTGCAAACTTGTCGGGCGATCGGAGATCACGGTTTGGCTGCGCTGCCGTCCTCGCCCGATCGCCTCCGGATTTTGACTCACTGCAACGCGGGGGCATTGGCAACGGCGGGCTATGGAACGGCGTTGGGTGTGGTGCGATCGGCTTGGCGCGATCATCGGCTCGATCGCGTCTATGCGGATGAAACGCGACCGCGCTTGCAGGGGGCAAAGCTGACGGCATGGGAATGTGTGCAGGAAGGCATTCCCGTGACGCTGATTACAGACAGCATGGCGGCGCACTGTATGCGGCAGGGATTGATCGATGTGGTGGTTGTGGGAGCCGATCGCATTGCGGCAAATGGCGATACGGCAAATAAGATTGGCACTTACAGTTTGGCGATCGTGGCTCAGGCACACAACATTCCGTTTTTTGTGGCAGCTCCGCTTTCGACTGTAGATTTTAATCTCAAGGATGGCAGTGAAATTCCGATCGAGGAGCGCGATGCGATCGAGGTTTACCAAATTGGTGAAACGCGGATTTGCCCGCCGGAAGTGGATTTTTATAATCCGGCGTTTGATGTGACGCCTGCGGATTTGATTACGGCAATTATTACGGAGCGAGGGGCGGTGAAGCCGGAGAAACTTCAGCAGCAGATGAAGCTGGCGGTTTAACGATCGATTTTTGGAATCATTGAGGGTGAGGGAGTAATTCTGGTGCGACTCGTCGCTCGTGCCTGCTCCCAATCGCGAACTCCTCTCCTGGGCGAATACTCGATCGCTCAAAACCTCGCTTAAATAAAGGAGTTGCATTAATTTCTGCTTGTGATGACTGCTGCTCCTGCTTGGGCTGGATCGATCGCTCAGCCTGCTGCTGAATTTCCCTTAACACCGCTACCGATTCTCTCTGGTCAACTGCCTGCGGGATTGCGCGGCTCGCTTTACCGCAATGGACCGGGGCGGTTGGGGCGCGGCGGCATGTCGGTCGGGCATTGGTTTGATGGGGATGGAGCAATTTTGGCGGTGCATTTTGGCGAGACGGGGGCGCAGGCGACCTATCGCTACGTGCAAACTTCGGGGTATTTGGCGGAGTCGGAAGCGGGTGAGTTGCTGTATGGCAATTATGGGATGAAGGCTCCGGGGGCGTTTTGGAATCAGTGGTTGCGATCGATCAAAAATGTCGCAAATACCTCGGTGATTGCCCTGGACGATCGCCTCCTAGCCCTGTGGGAAGGTGGCAATCCACACGCGATCGATCTGCACAGTCTCAAGACGATCGGTGTGGATAATTTGGACGGATTGGAGCCGACTTGGGGCTATTCCGCCCATCCAAAGCAGGATTCGCAGACGGGCGAGTGGTTCAATTTTGGCGTTAGTCCGGGCGTGAATGCGGTTCTGCATCTCTACCGCAGTGCGCCGAATGGAAAAATTTTGCAAAAGGGTGAAATTACGCTGGACGGTGTGCCGCTGGTGCATGATTTCGCGATCGCAGGCTCCTATCTTGTCTTCTGTGTGCCGCCCGTCCGTCTTAACGCGATTCCCGTTCTGCTGGGCATGAGCAGCTTTAGCGATGCGCTGGAGTGGAAGCCGAATTTGGGGACGCAAATTTTGGTGGTCGATCGCCACACGCTGACGCTGGTGAGCCGCAGCGAAGCGCCCGCCTGGTATCAGTGGCATTTTGGTCATGCCGAAATCGATCGCGATGGACAAATTGCTCTGACGATGGTGCGCTATGCCGACTTCGCGACGAATCAATATCTTCAGGAAGTGGCGACCGGAGAAACGCGCACGAAAGCACCCGGAGCGCTGTGGCGACTGTGCATCGAGCCGCATACGGGAAAGTTGCGATCGCAAGAAGTGCTGCTCGATCGCCCCTGCGAATTTCCCGTCACGCAAATCGCCCCAAATGCGAACCCGCTCACGTATTTGACGCTGCATCGATCGAACGCAGACGTGCAGCGCGATGTGTTTGGCTGTATCGGGCGGCTGAATCTGAACACGGGCGAACTCGTTGAGGCAGACTGCGGCGAAAATCGCTATCCGAGTGAGGCGCTGTTTGCTGCGGATATGCTCGATCCTGCTCAAACTTGGGTGTTGAGCTTGGTGTATGACGGTCGGTTAGATAAAAGTGAAGTGTGGATTTGGGACGACAACCGCCTGGGTGCTGAGCCGATTTGCCGCCTTGGACTGCCCGAAAAAATTCCCCTCGGATTTCATGGAACTTGGCAGCCCGATCGATCGTCACACATGAAGTTGTAATCAAGAAGGACGGGCGATCGATGAAGACTGTGTGAACCGAACCAGGAGTTACTGTAGTTGGTAGCACAACTGTCTTGAGATCGATCGGCTTAAACTTTAAGAAATCATTACACTTGAGATCGATCGTCTTTGGTGACAAGGGGTGAACGGGCACATGGATTCCTCAAACGCTTTTTCGCAGAAAATTCGTGCTGAAGCGGAAAGTGCCGCAGCTTCCTCAGACTGCTTCAGCACCAGTCCGGCAGCGTTGATGCCGCTGCTAAGAATTTTGGGAACGATTCCCCCCGAACGAGTTGGCCTACATGGAGAATATGACCACAGCGGCCTTGCTAAGCGAGTTTCTCGTTTGCTGAGCGAACAGTTTCAGCCAGCCGAAGTTGCACACCTGCGAATTTCACAGCGCGGAACGGTGGTTGTCATTGTGGGCAAAATTGCCAGTCCGCGCTTGATGGCGCGGTTGGTCAGTGCTGCCCTTGCTGTGCGTGGCGCTGCCGATGTCGAAATTAACGGCGTCAGCATGATTCGATCGCTGTGCGTTTCTGCGATCGAACCTGATTGTGAATTTTCCTCTCAGTCGTTTGCCTGCTGATTGAGTGTTGAAAATTCAGCGGTGCTTACACCAGCGGTAGCAACTTGATCCTCGTTCGCTTTTCCCACACGCTACTTTTTAGCTTCAACTGCCGATGTCCGACATTTATCACCCCTCCTGTCGGACATCGCGACCCAAAAGGTACGGTTCTAAGCTGTTCGTCGATCGAGTTCTCCCGGTATCGTCATAGATATCAAGCTGCCCTGCGCGATCGCGCAATTTGCTGTGTACAAGTGGTATTTGCCAACGCTAAGTGAACTGATCGAGCAAAGCGAACCGCTGTCGATCGCCGTCAAGCCTGCTTTACAGCAGCAGGTGCAGGCCGAACGCCGCTGGTATAGCGCGATCGCTGCCCTGCATATTTTGCTGCAAGAAACGCAAGCAGGCGTTTTGCTGGCTGGTCCCGTTCCCATCTTGGAGCAGGGTGCTTTGCTCGATCGCCTCTCGTGCTGGACATTCACGCCTGAGCCGCTGAGCTTGGCGACCTGGATGCCGTTTTTGCCGCCCGCCGATCGCTGCTCAGAAGTCGCCGCCACCCCTGCAACGCTGCCGCTGCTGGCCGACGATCCGCAGGCAGGCGAACAGTTTTGCGTCGTTCTGACACCGAGCTTTAGCGTCGCGCTGGCGTTTGGGGAAGGAGTGACGAATGCGCCCGCTTTTCGCTTTTCGTTTGACCCAGATGTGGTGTGGCAGGCATGGCGATCGCTGCGGTCGCGCCTGCTGCTCGCCCAGCCGCAAAGCGTCAGCCGTCTTGATGTGCTGGTCGATCAGTTTCAGCCGATCGCACCCGACTATCGACTCGTCACGCGCTTTAGCCATTTGCTGCTGACCTGCCTGCCCGACGCGATCGAGTGGGAATCAACGCCAGCATCCGCCGCACCTGCGGTTGAAACCAATTCCGATCCGCTCGACTCGGCGGCTGATGTCGAACTGTTGCAGGCGATCGCGCACGAAGTCCGCACGCCGCTCGCTACCATTCGCACGCTGACGCGCCTTTTGCTGAAGCGGCAAGACCTCAGCCCCGATGTCCTCAAGCGCCTCAAGCTGATCGATCAAGAATGCACCAAGCAGATCGATCGCTTTGGCTTGATCTTCCGCGCCGTCGAACTGGAAACCACGCCTCACAAACAATCGATCGCGCCGCTCGGTGCAATTTCGCTGACGCAGGTGTTTGAGCAAAACATCGCCCGCTGGCAGCAAACCGCTATGCAGCGCGGCCTGACGCTTGATGTGTCGCTGCCGCAAAAGCTGCCCCTCGTGGTCAGCGATTCCGCCATGCTGGATCAGGTGTTGACTGGCCTGATCGATCGCATCACGCAGACGCAGCCGCCCGGCGGCCACATTCAGCTTGAAGCAACCTTGGCCGGACACCAGTTAAAGCTGCAATTCCAGTCGCAGCCTGATATCGCCACGACAAATGGCAAATCGAAGTGGACGCCGACGCTGAAATCGATCGGCCAACTGCTGATGTTTCAGCCGGAAACCGGAAATCTCAGCTTGAACCTCAGCGTCACCAAAAATTTGTTTCAGGCATTGGGCGGCAAGCTGATTGTCCGCGAACGTCCGCAGCAAGGTGAAGTGATGACGATCTTTTTGCCGCTGGAAACTCGCCGAATCGAAGAATAGCGCAGTCAGTCCACCAACAGTGGCAATCCGCTCGATCGCAGCAGGTCAAACACGGCATCCATCTTCGCTTCTGGCGGCACAAACACAACAAATCCATCTCGCCCCCTGGTCAGCAAAACGCGATAGCTGTTCAGCCGCAGCCGCAGCGGGTCGCGCACATTTTTCTGACGAGAACTCGTGCGCCACTGACCTTCGCACCACAGCAGATCATCGCCCCAGCCGACGATCGCAAAATCCACCTCTAAACCCTGACAGGCAAACTCCGTCACCACGCTATCGAGCGCACGGCAGGACAACGGGGAATCCGGCGGATCAATGTACCAAGGCCCCGCTTTGAGGCGCTGCGTTGCCATGTAGTCGTTGGCAATGCCGTGATGAACCAGATTGCGGGCGCGAGAAGAGGCCAGCAGACCATAGCGCTTATCCGGTTGAGACAAGTAGCGATCGCGGCAGTATGCCTTTGCCGCCTCTAAATCTCTAGTTAGGTAAGCGTTGTATCCGGTCGCGCTTAGTCGCGGCATGGTTGCGGCAGCGGCAGCAATGTCGCCTGTCAGCAACTGCGCCACCCAAGTTTGCAAATCTTGGGCGAGATGGGTACGCAGGGAAGTCGTGAGATTAAACAGATCATCAGTGTGCAGGTTGGCATCCGGAACTGAAGTAAAGTAGCCCGCCTGCTGCGGCGAACAGTGAACCTGCCAAGGGCAAGCAGCCACTTCGAGGGCGCGATTCCACTGCTCTGTGCCTTCTTCTTCACCCACATGAATTTCTTGGCCTTCCCCAATTAAACCCAGGACAACGCACCAGTCTGGAGTTCGTTCGGCAATTCGCAAAACCGCCCCCGCAGCCGCGCTGGTAATGCCGTATTTCTCGGCCATGCGATCGGCATCCCAAGCCCGCTGTGCTTCATCAAACACGATAATTTGTTCGCGGGGTGCTTTTTGTTTACGGACTTCGTGATCAATATAAAAATTGCGAATTGACTGCACAAAAACGCGACTTTTCAAGGCATATTGCAGCACGGTAATCAGCGGCGCATTGCCAGATAAAAAGACGGCTTTTTGATCGATCGAAGTTTGATAAACAAACTGAAGGCCGACCAGCGTTTTTCCTGCTCCCGGTACGCCCGTAACCAAAACGAGATGCCGCTCTCGGTTCGCTTGGGCGCGATCGACGACTTCATTGAGATACGCGATTAAATCAGGAATTCTGGCACTGTGAGCGCGTTTAATATTTGGCAGCGGTTCCTGCTCAAAAATGGATTTCGCCGCCTGAATAATCGTCGGCAAGGGTTCATAGTCCGCCTGCACCCAAGCTTGCGGATCGATGTTGCCGGACGCCGCGATTGCGCCTTTCCCATTCAAATCATTCAGCAGTTTCGCAATTTCATTGGGATTGAGCATCAAAATATCGCCGCGCTGTTCGCTCGGTTTCTGGCGACGAGTCGGCACAACGATCGCCTGAATGGGACAGCCCACCGACTGGCTGTGATACTGACTTAAATCTCGTGCATAAGCCGCCACCTGATCTAAATCCGCCGCGCTTGCCGTTGACTTTTGCTTAAACTCAAAAACGAAAATTCGATCGTCCGCCAGCAATACTAAATCCGGTCGCCTGCCGCCTTCTCTGGGCAATTCGTATTCAAAAATCAACGTCCAGTTTCTATCACGTAAGTTGACCAGTTGCGATCGCAAAATTTGATAGCAATCTTGCCAGGCCTGCTGCTGCGTTGCGGTCGATCGCTGTCGGTAAAGCTGCTGGTAGTTCGTTTCGATCGCCGCCAGCCAATCGGCTTCATCCGTATCGAGAAACTGAGCGATCGTGCCCATCCAGCCGTAGGGCAACGATTGAAGGAGAGAAAGCTGATTCATATCAGCAGTGTGCCGATCGATCGCTGGACTTGTCATCTACCGAACAGCCACTTTGCTTCAGCTTGGAGCGAGTCTGACCAGCATGATCAGCTGATCCAGCGCACTTTCCAGCATGGCAATCCAGCGATCGCTATCCTCAAGCCGTTTGGCGCGGGCTTGCTGCTCTAGGGCAGCGGCGGCAGTTTGAATTGAGGTCGCGCCAACGTTGGCACTTGCCCCTTTGATGTGGTGAGCGTCGCGCTCGATCTGCCAAAAATCTTCTTGAGCGATCGCCTGCTTTAGGTGCGCGAGATAGGCAGAGCTATCTTCAGCGAATACTTGCAGCAGTTCCCATTCAAATTCAGTGCTGTCGTCTGAAAGGCGGTGCAAATGTTCCCAGTCAATTTGCTGCCGCAGCGCGTCGAGGTCAGGTGGCTGCTTAGACGGAGCGGCATCGGGCGGGCGGGTAGAGTCCTGCCAAGCGCGGGAGTTGGGGCGCGAAGCAGGATGATTATTTTCTGTCATCCCAGTAGCGATCGCCTGCGTTTGGTCTTGTCCAATTGTCATTTCACGTATCGTCAGAAACCGTCAGAAACATGGCTGTTGGCTCTCATGGCTGTTGGCTCTCATGGCTGTTGGCTCATGGAAAGATTGGCAGCAGCAAAGTTTGTGAGGTCTGCCTCAGC
Organism: Microcoleus sp. FACHB-1515; assembly: GCF_014696105.1. Taxonomy (GTDB): domain Bacteria; phylum Cyanobacteriota; class Cyanobacteriia; order Elainellales; family Elainellaceae; genus JAAUTJ01. Next base: position 334,622 of record NZ_JACJPO010000066.1, on the reverse strand, counting down.
ATTCCCAAAGTGCCGAGGCGATCAACGCTCCGATCGCAAAATTTCTCAGATCTTTACACGCTTTTCCAGTTTTGTCAGGTTCTCAAGGCAAGACGACCGGAAAATTCAGCCATTTTGCTGAATCGCGCGATCGGTTCAACTGACTTATTTGGCGATCGCCTCAAACTGCTTTTCCCAAGCGGTCTGATTGCCTTTGGCGACCTGCACGATCGGCGACAGAGCAATGATTTGGCAAACCGCCCAGTTGACAAACGACATTGGAAAGCGCATTGGACGAGCGATATCGAGAAACAGAACAACGCGGTAGTCGTTCGTTTCATTCCAAACTTCATGTGGAAATGTGTCATCAAATATTAAACTTTTGCCTTCTTCCCAATAGGCCATTTCACCGTTGATGCGGATGCGACAAGCGGTTTTAGGTTCGGGAACTTTTAGACCCAAATGATAGCGAATCAAGCCTTTGTGCTTGCCGCAGTGTTCAGGAATGTGCTTTCCGGGCGCAAGAATTGAGAAAAAGGCCACCTTGAGACCCGGAATTTTTTCGAGCAGCTTGGTCGTTTCCGGACAGCGATCGCAATTGTGCTGCGATCGAAACCCAAACGCGCAAAAGAAATAGGTTTTCCAGCGATCGTCATCCGCGATATTGGCTTGACGTGGCGAAATATCTTGAAAATTTGGCAGGTCTTTGGCGTGAGGCATGACGCGATCGAGTTCGGCGCGAATCACGTGCCAGTTTGCTTCGAGATCGTTTGCCCAAGGAAACTGTTCAACCGTGAAAAAAGTGGAGTTGCCGACTTTGGAATAGTGCGGCACCTGCGCTTGCAAAAAGTCGATCGTTTGACGAATCAGTTTCATGAACCGTTTAGCAATTCAATCTATAAAAATAACGACAGCCGAAAAAAGTGACGACAGCCGAAGCCGCTTTGCTCCAATTTGCACTGCGGCTGGCTGCAAAATATTTTAGAGTTTGGCAGGCTAGCGGTCTTGAGACAGCAGCGGACGCACGACCAAAAAGCCCGCCCCAAACGCCGTAATCACGATCGCTGCAATAATCAACACCAACCACACTCCGCTCATTTCGCGCTGGGACGGTTGCGATCGATTGCGCGATCGCGGTTCCGCCTGCTCAATCACATAGCCCCGCTCTCCCCCAGGCGATGCGGTTTCGGGACGCCACGATCGCGGCGATCGCGCGTTGGCGGCTTCGGGCGACTGCGGCGGCAAATTCCAGCTTGGCTGAAACGCTTCGGCAGACTGTCGCAAATTGATGGCCGACTGAGCAAGCTGCTCAATTTCCTGCCGCAAGTGCTGATTGTGGCGAGCAAGCTGCTGATTTTGCGTGTTCATCGAATCGAGCAGCGTTTTGGTCGCTTGCAGTTCGGCAGCAAGTTCTCGATACACCGTGATGGGCACCGAGGGGGCATAGCCTGCGCTCGCAGTCGATCGAGCGGTAGTTTGGGCGACGGCATCAGACTGAGGTTGAGATTTCATTGCAGTTCAAACGGTTGAAGCGAGTTTCGTGGTCAGTTTTTACAGAAATTAGACAGAGAATGCCTTAGAAGGCGTCGCAAATGACAGCAATTTAGCACTGAATTGTCAAAAAGCATGAGAGAAATCCGCAAATTTTGCAAAATTCAGCCAAGCGGCCAGAATCACAGGCAATGTCGGCTGCAAACTCAATGGCAGAAACCGCATTGCTCTCTAGATTTGCCTGTTGACCGAACATGAGATTAAGAGCGCGATCGCCGCACCAATCAGATTGCAGCAAATCGTTACCAAAAGCAGCTAGCATGGCGATCAACAAGGTGTTAGGAAGGTTAAACTGCCCCCAACACCCGCTCCCCGACCCCCGACATCCCCAAAAATGCTTCGCCTCCGTCGCCTGCTCTTAACCTGCCTGCTGATCGTGTCGATCGCCCTGAGCGGCTGTAGTCCGGCTGCATTTCGCACCGAGGCCGCGCAGATTCCGCGCTTGGTGGTCAGCGGATTGTCTGATCCCAGCACGTTTAATCCGGTGACAAGTACTGAAGTCAGCGATGTGTTTGGCTTGATTTATGACGGGTTGCTGTCCACGAATGGCGAGACGGGCGAGCTAGAACCGGGATTGGCCGAAGCGTGGGACGTGTCGCCCAATCAGCTTCGGATTGTGTTTACGCTGCGTGAGAATTTGAAGTGGTCGGACGGCGAGCCGTTTACGGTTGATGATGTTGTTTATTCGTTCAATAACATCTACTTCAATCCGAAGATTCCCAGCAGTTCGGCGGATATTTTGCGGATTGGTGAGCAGGGACAGTTTCCGCAAATTCGCAAGCTGGATAACCGTCGATTTGAAGTGATTACGCCCGAACCGTTTGCACCGATCGTTCGCTTTGTGGGCGGCATTGAAATTCTGCCCAAACACATTGTTGAACCGCTGGTGACTCAAACGGATGCTCAGGGTGCGCCGCGCTTTGTCAGCGCATTGGGAACCGATACGCCACCTTCACAAATTGTCGGGACGGGACCATATCGAATGGTGGAATATACTTCGAGCGAGCGCATTGTTTTAGAGCGAAATCCGTTTTACTGGCGCAAAGATGCTCAGGGAAACCAACAGCCGTATATCGATCGATACGTCGTGCAAATTGTGGAATCAGTAGATGCTGGATTGGTGCAGTTTCGATCGGGTGGACTGGATTTAATCGGCGTTTCAGCCAACTATTTCGCTTTAATGAAGCGGGAAGAACGACGTGGCGGCTTCAGAATCTATGAAGGTGGCCCCTCGCTGAGTTCTAACTTCGTGATGTTCAATCTCAACCAAGGTCGGCGCAACAATGTTCCCGTTGTTGATCCAATCAAATCGCGCTGGTTTAACACGCTGGAATTTCGACAGGCGATCGCCTATGCGATCGATCGTCCCCGCATGATTAACAACACCTTCCAAGGCTTAGGAACGCCGCAAACTTCACCCATTCCAGTTCAAAGTCCTTACTATCTTTCACCAGAAGAAGGCTTGCCTGTATACGAATTTAACCAGGCCAAAGCGAAAGAACTGTTGCAAAAAGCAGGCTTCAAATACAACGCGCAAGGACAACTGTTGGATGCAGACAATAACCGCGTCAGCTTCTCGCTCACGACGAATGCTGAAAACAGTTTGCGCGTCGCGATGGCCGCACAAATTAAGCAGGATTTGTCAAAAATTGGCATTGATGTCAACTTTACGCCGATCGCCTTTAACACTTTGGTAGACAAGATGGGCAACACGTTCGACTGGAACATGATCCTCTTGGGCTTCAGCGGGGCAGGCATCGAACCGGATGGCGGACGCAACGTTTGGTCGGTGAACGGTCGCCTGCACGCCTTCAACCAAAGTCCCGGTGAAGGTCAAGCACCGCTCGAAGGTCGGGTCGTGGCCGATTGGGAAGCGCAGATCGATCGACTCTACGTGCAAGGCAGTCAGCAGCTCGACGAGAACAAGCGCAAAGCAGTTTATGCCGAAGCGCAAAAGCTGATTTTGACACAAGTGCCGTTTATCTACCTGGTCAACCCGATTTCGATGAGTGCCGTGCGCGATCGCGTCGAGGGAGTGCGCTACACGGCGCTGGGCGGTTCACTGTGGAACATTTATGAGTTACGGGTGCAACAAGATTAACATCCGTAAATTTAACAATTTGTTAATTGATTTTGGCCGTTTTTGCTAATAGCGAAACGCAGATTTCTTCGCAACAATCATTCACAGTAATTCTGGACGAGCTTGGCTAAGCTGGAAGAATACTTCCCCAGGATGATTTATGACCGCTGCATCCCTTACATTCGATCGCCCTCGCTGGCAAACTGTCATCATCTTTGCTTTAGGTTTCTGGTTCAGCAGCAGCTTATTTTTGGATTTGATTGTGATGCCCACAATGCTGGTATCTGGCATGGGTGCAGACCCCAATTTCGCCACCGCAAGCTACTCGATCTTCTGGCTGTTCAATCGGCTGGAACTGCTGTGCGCTGCCGTTGTGCTGACAGGTGCACTGATCCTGCATCGCACGCGCGTTCTGCATCGTCCCGGTGTTGTTTGGGCGATCGCCCTACCGCTGTTGCTGCTGACGATCGCGGCCTTCTACACCTACGCGCTCACTCCGGCGATGAGTTCGCTGGGGCTGGAACTGGATTTGTTTAATCCGGCGACGCAGGCTCCCGCTGCAATGAATCAACTGCACGAAGGCTACTGGTCGCTAGAAGCGCTGAAGCTATTTGCCTGCGGTGCTTTGCTGAATTTCTACTATCGCACACAGGGCTAAATTGCTGGCGATCGCCAGAATTTGATTCAAAAACCGCCCCTTCAATTCTCCATCTGCGGAAGATTGAAGGGGCGGTTTTTACAGCAGTTGATGAGGCGAATGATTAGGCAAATACAAAGATGTCTCGGCGCGTCAGGTTGAGGTTGCGATCGAGGCTGGCGATTTGAGTTTGGCGCGTTCTGCCCGATCCGTCTGAGTCAAAAAACAGCGCACCGCGATTGGGGTCATAGATGAAGCGATCGCTGCGATCGGAGGCACTTGCGCCAACATGAAAGCGACGAGCGCTGAGCGTTCCACGACCGAGATTGCGCCCAAACCCTTGCTGCGACACGCCGATTGTATCTTGGCCGACGCTAAAATCTTGAATGCGATCGGGACCTTCGTCGCGAAACTCAAAGCTAAAGCGATCGCGCCCAGCCTCACCGATCAGCGTGTCGCGGCCTCTGCCGCCCAACAGTTCATCCTCACCGTTGCCGCCCAACAGAACATCATTGCCGCTAAATCCCACCAGGCGATCGCTTCCGCCCAAGCCCAACAAGCGGTTGCGGAAACTGTTGCCGCGCAAAATATTATCGACGCTGTTGCCGCGAGCGTTCAGCCGCCGATCAGCAATCAGCGTCAGATTCTCCAGATCGCGCGAAAGCTGAATGCTAAAAGGCGATCGCACGGTGTCGATGCCGTTGTCAGGTGCTTCAATGATGCTGTCAGCGCGGTTGGTGAGGGTGTAAACGTCATCCCCTGCCCCGCCATACAAGCTGTCGATTCCCGCTTGCCCATCCAGCGAATCACTGCCATTGCCGCCAAACAGCGTGTCGTTGCCGTTTCCACCGAACAACGTGTCATTGTCGTCACCGCCATCTAATAAGTCATTGCCGTTATCGCCCGTGAGCGTGTCATTGCCGCTATCACCCGTAAGCGTGTCATTGCCGTCATCGCCAAAGACAACATCATCGCCCGCCCCGCCATCGGCAATGTCATCGCTGGCGTCAGCGCGAATCACATCCCTGCCACCAACGCCAAAAATTCGATCAGGTTCAAAGGTTCCTTGCAGGACGTTGTCGTTTTCGTTGCCGATAATTTCTGCCATTCTGCCTAACTTTTCACTCCTCACTCAGAAATGGCTTATTCTTCGTTCACGCAAGCCATTCACTTCAAGGCACTATACCCTCGATCGCGCAAATTTCACGTAACAATTCGCAAATTCTCAATCCGCTTTGGGATCGCAACGAATCTCCACCAAAAAGCCATCCGGATCAAAGAAATAAATGCCGCGTCCGGTCGGTCGGCTGACAGGTCCATGATCGATCGCAATCTGATTCGATCGCAGCACTTCAACCGCCGCATCAAACAAGTCTGGATCAATATCAAAGGCTAAATGTCCTGCCCGTGTAAACACTTTGTCTGGATTAGGATCAGGCGGCTGCAATTCCGGTCGCCAAAACAAATCGATCACCGTGCCATCAGGCGTGACAAAATTCGCTGCTTTTCCCGCTTCAAACAGTTCCTTTAACGTTTCGGGAACTTCTTCACCTTGCAGTTCTCGCAGTCCCAACACTTCCCCATAAAAATGACGCGATGCCTGCATATCTTTGACGTTCAGCGCGATGTGATGCACCCGCCGCAACATGCCGATCGCCAACGTAGATGATATTTGCATCGTTTCCGCTCCCAAAAATCGCTATTGTTCAAAATTATGACGTGGAGCGCGATCGATGGAAAAACCGCAGGTTGAAGTCACCACTTGGTATTTGGAAATGAAGTCACCCGCTCAACTGCGTGCGGCTTTGGTCGATCGCCCGGATCTGACGATCATTCGATCGCAAATTCCCCTGCCTGCCTTTAGCCGCTGGCTGTATGCAACGGTCGGCGAACAATGGCACTGGCGCGATCGACTCGGCTGGAGCGAGGACAAATGGATGGCATATCTCGATCGCCCCGCCCTGCAAACCTGGGTCGCATATGTGGCGGGAACGCCAGCCGGATATATCGAACTGGAGGCGCAAGCCGAAGGCAGCGTCGAGATTGCTTATTTCGGCTTGCTGCCCCCATTCATCGGTCAGCGCATTGGCGGGCATTTGCTGACCGTTGGCATTCAAAAAGCTTGGCAGATGGGGGCGCAGCGCGTCTGGGTGCATACCTGCTCGCTCGACGGTGAATTTGCGCTGAAAAACTATCAGGCTCGTGGCTTTGAGCTTTACGACACGCAAATTCACCGTGAGGCGATCGACTCAACTACAGTCGCCAAACGCGCAGGCGATCGTTCAGCCAGTCCGTATTCACAAAATAGCGTCCGTCCGGGCTGAAGCTGAGCAACGGCGGGAATGAAGAATTGGCAGCGAGATTATGCAGCGGGCGATTTGTTCTCAGATCGCGAAGCTGAATGTAGTTGCGAAAGCCGATCGCCATCCGCTGTCCGTCGGGATGAACGGCGAGTGACTGAATCTGAGCCGTTCCGGGCGTTTGCAGTAAGTTACGGGTGAGTGTGCCGCTGCGGGCGTTCCACTCTTCCAAACGATTTCGCTTGGCAACATAAACGCGCAATCCATCGGCACTGATGGCGATCGCAGTCATTCGCTCGGTTGCACCAGCCGGAAACGTGACGATCCGCCGACCGCTGTTCAAATTCCAAACCGTCGCCGTACCCGTGCTGCTTCCAGCAACGAGAATGTAGCCGTCCGGCGTGATTGCTGTGTGCGTCGCCCAATTGCCGCCGATATAGCGGTGCTGCTGCGTGGTGAGATCCCACAGGCGAATGCCAAAATTGCCGTTGAAGCCCGTCGCATCGATCAAGGTGCGGTTGTTGGCGGCGATCGCCACTCGTCCCTCGCCGCGCGACGGATAGGACAGCGTGGTTTTCACGGTTCCGCCAAAGTCGCGCAGTTGAATCGTGCCGTCCGATCGACTGGTGACAAGCGTTTGTCCATCCGGCGACACGGCCACCCAGCTAAACCAGGTATTATCAACATCCGAATCGATGCGGAGGTCTTGCACCAGTCCGAGGTCTTGAAAAACGCGAACCGTGCGATCGCGTCCGCTCGTAACGAGCGTGCGGCTGTTGGGACTGAAGGCAAAGCTGGCGATCGGGCCATCATGGGCAAGTACGGTGCGAACAAGCTGCGGACGAGCAGCAACAGGCGTGGCGGGAACAGGCTGCGATCGAGCGCTTTGCGGCAGGATGGCGGGTTGTGCCAGTCCCAGCAGAGCGGTCAACAAGCAGAGTTGCCCCAAGCGTTGAGTTTTCATAGCAGTGACAGGGGGTCGAAATTTAGTTTTCAGCAGGCGGATTGCCGTTCGACACTGCGATCGAACAAAGCGAATGAACTGGCATCGATCGACATTGACTCAATCACCTGATAGATCAGCGATTCAAGCCGTTCCGTTTCTTCACTGTGCAGCAAGTAGGCTAAGCTGTGTGACAATGTTGAAATTTATGTAACAAGGTGGTGCAGAATTGCCGTTCGGCGTAGCGCGATAATGTAGTCGGGCGGCTCGCTCCTTCGCCTCCTCTGGGCGAAGGAGCGAGCCGCCGCATAAAGCATTGAGTCCTAGCTTGGCGAGAGAGACATGAAAATTCTGGTGCTAGCTTGGGAGTTTCCGCCGCGCATTGTCGGCGGCATTGCGCGACATGTCGCCGAGCTATATCCGGAACTGGTGAAGCTAGGCCACAAAATTCACCTGCTGACGATCGAATTTGGGCAAGCCCCCGCCTACGAAGAAGTTGATGGCATCTGCGTTCATCGCGTTCCGGTCGTGGGCAGCTCAAACTTCTGGCAGTGGATCGGCAACATGAACGAAAGCATGGGGCGACACGGCGGAAAACTGCTGCAAGAAGAAGGCCAGTTCGACATGATTCATGCACATGACTGGCTGGTCGGAGATGCCGCGATCGCCCTTAAACACATTTTCAAAACGCCGCTGGTTGCCACGATTCACGCGACGGAATGTGGACGACACAACGGCATTCACACGGACATTCAGCGCTACATTCACGGCAAAGAAATGCAGCTTGCCCACGAAGCTTGGCGCGTCATCGTCTGCACAAACTACATGCGCTTGGAAGTCGAGCGCGTGTTGCGATGTCCCTGGGACAAAATCGATGTGGTTTACAACGGCATCTTCGCCCAGAAAAAACAGCGTCATCCCGACTTTGACTACTGGGAGTTTCGCCGCCGCTTTGCCAGTGATTCCGAAAAAATCATCTACTACGTCGGACGCATGACCTATGAAAAAGGCGTTCAAGTTTTGCTCAATGCCGCTCCTCGCGTTTTGCGCGAAATGAACGGAGCCGCAAAGTTTGTGATCATCGGTGGCGGCAATACCGAATCGCTGAGGCGGCAAGCGGGGTTTCTCGGCATCTGGGAAAAATGCTTCTTCACAGGCTTCATGTCCGATTCGGATCTCGACAAATTTCAGACGATCGCGGACTGCGCTGTTTTCCCCAGCCTCTATGAACCGTTTGGCATCGTTGCCCTGGAAAGTTTTGCGGCTCGCGTCCCCGTCGTCGTTTCGGATGCAGGCGGTTTACCGGAAGTTGTGCGCCACACCAAAACAGGGATCGTGACGCAGACGGGCAACGCCGACTCGATCGCCTGGGGCATCCTCGAAGTCCTCAAAAATCCGAGTTATGCCCAGTGGCTCGTCGAAAATGCCTACGAAGACCTCGATCGCCGCTTCCGCTGGGACAAACTCGCGCAGCAAACCGAAGCGGTGTATGGTCGAGTGCTGCATGAGCGATCGCAAATCGATTGGTAGTTTCTGCGTGTTAGCCGCAAGTTGGTGATGGGAATGTTAAGAGCAGCATTCTCAAAGGGGAGCATTAAATGGCAAGCGCAGGGCTGAACAAGTGGATCGTGAGCGGCAATTTGGCGGCAGATGCAGAAGTGAGAACGGTTGAGTTACGCAGCGGTGAAACGGCACAGGTGGCAAAAGCAACGCTCTACGTGCGCCGAGTGCGCGATCGCAAAGAATCCTTTACGGTTTCGCTCAGCATTTGGGAGCGATCGATCGCGTGGCGCAAACTGCAATACCTCAAGAAAGGCTCGCTGATCATCTGCACAGGCAGCATCGACATCAATCCCTACATTTCCAGCAAAGGCAACCTTCCTAAAGCAGGCTTAGAAATGAACGTGCTAGACATCGATCTCGACATTGTGCGCGACGGCAGCGAGGCGGAAGCAGGTGAGGCGATCGCCGTGTAGGAGCATCAGACCATCCTTGATTGAGCCAAGCCCACAGCCACAGAACAATTACAGTCCGTTTTTGGCAATGTGATTGGCAACATCGCGGACGCACTGCCGAATCGCCCGTTCATTGCCGCTGTAGTCCAGCGAAATGCTCATCACGTAGGTTTCACCAGCAATCTTCATCGCCAGCGTGGTTCCCAAAACCTTGGAGTTTTGTCCGGTTTTTTCACCCAGCCAAATTGCCGATGTGGGCTTTAGTCCGTCGTGGCCGAGAACCAAATCTTCTTGACTTGCCATCGCATCGATCAGCACTTCATCACCCGGATGCTGCTGCTGATAAATTTGGCGCATCATCTCGGTCAATTCGTCCATTGAAATTTCGTTGGGGCCAACGCCAGCATTAGCGGGATAGGTCGATTCCCCGACTAGCTTGGTATTGACGCGAGTGATGTCGAAGCCGCGATCGCTCATGATTTCGTTGATGCGATCGCGGCCAACATATTCAATCAGTTGATTGGTGGCGATGTTGCTGCTTTGATTAATCATGCGCTGAAGAATGCGTCGGAGCGGATATTCTGCTCCGACCCAGATATCCGAAGCGTCCTCGGTATAGTTGCCGCGAGCCACGAGAATTTTGTTATCGAGATTGATATTTTCCGCGTGGATTTTCTCCATCAGCGCGACGGCAACCGGAACTTTGATTAAGCTGGCAGGGCTGGCAGGCGGAACGCCTCCATTCAGACGGCGGCACTCACCTTCCAAATGGCAAACGGTAATGTGAACGCTGTCGATCGGCAGTCCGGTTTTCTCGGCGATCGCTTCCAAAAAGCTCGATCGTGCCGTGTCGTAATTGTAAGCAGCGTGATTCAGGTACGTTTGATATTCTGCCTGCTTCGCTTTGGCGTCATCTGCGAGCAGCGAACTCGGCGTGACTGACTCAAGCGAATTGACCGCCTGCTGCCATTGAGCATGGATGTCGCCTAGCGTTTTTTCCGATTCGTCTCCGGCTGCATTCGCCTGTTGCGTCAGGACTTGCGCCTGCTCGGAAGCTTGAAAGGCTTGGTTCCAATTTTCTTTTGCCGTTTCTTCGACACCGATGCGAATTTCGATCGCTTGCAGCATTTGCAGCGTTTTCGTGGGCGTTGAAAACACCCCTGCGCTGGTGAGACTGGGAATCGATCCGGGCTGTCTCAGTTCAGCCTGGAGGCGATCGCGCATTTGGTAGAGGTCATCCAGCGACTGAATTGGCGGAACCTGCGGCAGCGATGTGTACGGCGTTTCGATCGGCGGCGCAAAAGCACGCTTGGTAGGAAAGAATACGGCGACTAGCATACCCAAGCTGGCCGGAACAAGCAGCAGCGGCCAATAGTTGCGACGCTTCTGAAGGCGAGTGCGGCGCTTATGAACCGGACGGCGATGCAGGCGGTGTAGTAGCATGTTTCAGTCAGCTTAATCAAACTCAATATACGGCGATTTTCAAAATTCGCAAGTGTATCTCACGATAAACGGGCGAAAAGCCTGGAAAACCATTGGACGATCGGAAAAGCCAGCCAAAATCCACTAGAGTAAAGGGTGAAAATGACGCAGCAAAACGACTCCGCCTCGGATGGATTTGACCGTAGTGTGAAGCATTAAGGCGTGAGCATAGCAGAATTTGGCTGCAATAAGGTGTATTTGTTGAAGCATTGAGGTTGCCAGATGGGATCGATTCGCGAGTTGCATCAACAACTCCTGACAAAAGAGCGCTCTGCGGTGGAAATTACTCAAGCCGCGATCGATCGCATTCAGGCACTTGAACCGAAGCTGCACAGCTTTTTGTGCGTCACGGCAGAGCGGGCGATCGAGCAGGCCAAACAGGTGGATGCCCAAATTGCCGCAGGCGAGGCGATCGGACTTTTGGCGGGAATTCCGATCGGAATCAAAGACAACATGTGTACGCAAGGCGTTCCCACCACTTGCGCCTCACAAATTCTCAAAAACTTCGTGCCGCCCTATGAATCGACGGTGACACAAAAGCTCAATGCCGCAGGCGCAGTCATGGTCGGCAAAACGAACCTGGACGAATTCGCGATGGGCAGTTCAACCGAGAATTCGGCCTTTCAAACAACGGCAAATCCTTGGGATCTCACACGCATTCCTGGCGGATCGTCGGGCGGTTCGGCGGCGGCAGTGGCAGCGGGCGAATGTGCGATCGCGCTCGGTTCCGACACAGGCGGCTCGATTCGTCTGCCTGCCTCGTTCTGCGGCGTGGTCGGCATGAAGCCCACTTACGGCCTAGTGTCGCGCTACGGACTGGTGGCTTACGCCTCATCGCTCGACCAAATTGGCCCATTTGCTCGCAGCGTTGAGGATGCGGCGATTTTGCTGGGCGCGATCGCCGGACATGACCCGAAAGATTCGACCAGCCTCAAAGTCGAAATTCCCGACTATGCCGCCAACCTGAAGCCCGACCTGAAACCGGGATTGCGAATTGGCGTGATTCGCGAAACCTTTGGCGAAGGCTTGGAGGGCGCGGTTGAGGATGCAGTGCGGAAGGCGATCGAGCAATTCGCCAGCATGGGCGCAGAAGTGCAAGAAATCTCCTGTCCCCGCTTTCGCTACGGCTTGCCCACCTACTACATCATCGCCCCGTCTGAAGCATCCGCGAATCTCGCCCGCTATGACGGCGTGAAGTACGGCCTTCGCACCGAGGAAGCCGACAACCTCATGTCGATGTACACGCAAACTCGCGCTCAAGGCTTTGGCGCTGAAGTAAAGCGGCGAATCATGGTCGGCACGTATGCGCTTTCAGCGGGCTACTACGATGCCTACTACCTGAAGGCGCAAAAGGTGCGGACGCTGATCAAGCAAGATTTTGAGCGGGCATTTGAGCAAGTCGATGTCCTCGTCTGCCCGACTGCACCGAATACGGCGTTCAAGGCGGGTGAACGGACGGAAGACCCGATCAGTATGTATCTGACCGACCTGATGACGATTCCGGTGAACTTGGCGGGACTGCCTGCGCTGAGTGTGCCCTGCGGATTTGACGCTCAGGGAATGCCGATCGGTCTGCAACTGATTGGAAATGTGCTGCAAGAAGAGCAGCTGTTGCAGGTTGCTTATGCCTATGAGCAGGCGACCGAGTGGCATAAACAGATGGCGGCGATCGAGTAGCGATCGGGTGGAGACGCAAGTTGCGTCTCCACCCGATCGCTGAATCGTTAATCTCCGCGAATTTCTACCAATTTCTCGCCAGATTGCAGGAACGCTAATGCGTCCGGTAAAGTCGAGTTGAGAATTTCGCGCAGTCGAGCATTTGACGTATTTCCACAAGTCAACCAAATAATTTATGGGGGCGCTTCAAGCCGTTCAACCAAATCTACAAAATCGCTATCTTTCGTCAAAAAGATAACTGCTTGGGCTTTTGCCGCCTCAAAGATTTCTAGATCTTCAGCATCCCTCAATCCAAGGGCGCGCAGGGTTACTGCGGTAATTCCAAATGTGTCTGTAATCCAAGTTGCGATCGCAGGCGACAAATGGGCATCAATCCAAATTGTGGTCACGCAACCAAGACGGGATGATTCAGTTTCCGTGAAGCATAAGCAAGCGACGCTTTTAAATCATCCATTTCTAGATCGGGTAGTTCCTCCAGAATTTGTTCAGCGCTTAACCCTGCTGCAAACAAATCTAAAACATCAGACACGCGAATTCTCATTCCTCGAATACAGGGACGACCCCCACACTGTTTTGGATTGACCGTGATTCGTTCAAGCAGTTGTGACATCTGATAATTTGACATTTGATACAACCTTCTAAGGAAAATACCTGATGGGATTGGCGCCACATTCAGCAAATTCCTTCCAATTTTCATCCGTGACTCCCACGTACTGAATATGGTTTAGGTAGATTTTGTATCTTCCTTCCCATTCTGTAGCCTCCACCCCAGCATGGGTTGCTATGTACAACGAATTTGTATTATCTTCATCATCGCGGCGATAAATGATTACGCGATCTATTGAATGGTTTGGATTAAGATCCCAGTTTCCTGTTGAACCTGTGTTATCTGAATTAATTTCCAGATCGATACCACGAGTAAAAATAACTATCACCTTTTCACCAGGCTTTATAAAATTTCGCGCCTTCACAAACAAAACCTCATAGATAGAATTTCCAGCACTTGCTCAAATCGTACCGAGTTATTTAAAAAACTAAGTATGTCTTCGACACTATCACAATCTGAACGGTCTAACAAACAATTTATGTCGTGACTAAAGCAGGTATTTGTCTGCTGCCGCTGGACGCTTCCCCAGCAGTCTTGCAGTAAAGATGCCGCCCAAGAAGCCGAAGAGGTGGCCTTCCCAGGAAATGCCGTACTGACCAGGGAGGACGCCAAAGATCATGCCGCCGTAGAGGATGGCGACGAGGACGGAAAATCCGATCGCCACAAAGCTGCGCTCAAAATAGCCCCGCGCCAACAGAAAGCCAAAGTAGCCAAAAATAACGCCGCTGGCGCCGATGTGCAAAGCGGGTGCGCCAAATAGCCAGGTTCCCAGGCCGCCCAGCAGAGCCACGATCGCCGTCACGATGAAAAAATCGCTGGTGCGTCTGAGCATGACCAGCCAGCCCAAAATGATGAACGGAATCGTGTTGCCAATCAGATGCGGAATGTTGCCGTGCAGAAGGGGCGCAAACAAAATGCCGCGCAGTCCGATGATCGTGCGCGGAAAAATCCCGAACTGATTCAGCCAGCCGCCCAAAAACAAATCGACAATTTCGATCGCCCAAGCGAGGGCAACCAGTCCGCCGATGATCGCAACATGCAGCTTGAACTCACGGGCGATCGCTTTCATTTCACCGCTGCTCATGGCATCCCTCTGACAAGAAGTAATTCAGTTCTAACATCTGCGTGTGAAGGTGGAGTGACAAACGCATCACTCCACATCCCGCTTCAGCTTCGTCAGCCTGTATTTCGCATTCCGGCTGCGATGCCGTTGATCGTCAGCAGTGCGCCTCTGAGCAGTTCGCCGCGACTGTAGCGCGATCGCACCACGCCCGTTGCCGCACTGGATTTGTGCTGCCGCAGTCGCTTCAGCAGCGAGACTTGCAGGAATCCCAGAGGGACGATCGTGCCGTTGCGAAGCTGAACCGATCGCTGCAAGTCCGGGTCGCCATCCAAGAGGCGCGTGTGTCCGGTGATCGTGAGGACGAGATCGCGGGTGAGGTGGAATTCGTCGGAGATTTGGGCGAAGAGGCGATCGAAGCGATCGACATCTTCAGCGGGCGTCAGTTCGCGGACGTAGTGATTGGCGATTTGCAAATCGACTTTGGAAAGCGTCATTTCGCACTTAGAAATCGCCATTTTGAAGAACGGCCACTTGTAGTAAAAGTAGCGCAGCAGCTTCAGATTTTCTTCCGGGTCTTCGTCCAGAAATGCCTGAATCGCCGTGCCAACGCCATACCAAGAGGGCAGCAAGAAGCGCGTCTGCGTCCAGCTAAACACCCAGGGGATCGCTCTGAGGCCAGAGAGTTCTTTTTTGCCGCCGCTGCGACGGGCGGGACGCGAACTGATTTGTAGCTGACTGATTTCTTCGATCGGCGTCACCTGATGGAAAAAATCGATAAAATCGGGCTGTTCGTAAATCAAGGCGCGGTAGTGCTGGCGCGATCGCGCTGCCAATTCTTCCATCACCTGATGCCAGGGTTCGATGTCGTCAAAGCCGTTGCGGAGGACGCTGGCTTGAATCACGGCACTGGCGATCGTCTCCAGGTTATACAGCGCCAGTTCCGGCAGCGTGTATTTCGAGGCGAGAACTTCCCCCTGCTCGGTGATTTTGATGCGACCGCTGATGCTGCGTCCGGGCTGGGCGAGAATCGCTTCATAGGCGGGGCCGCCGCCGCGACCAACTGAGCCGCCGCGACCGTGAAAGATGCGGAGCGAAATGCCAAATTCGTCGGCAAGCTGCTGAAGGGCTTGCTGGGCTTTGTGGATTTCCCAATTGCTGCTTAAGAAACCCGAATCTTTGTTGCTGTCGGAATAGCCCAGCATGATTTCTTGCAGCGCGGGTTCCGATCCGCCCGAATAGCCGCCGGACAGATAGGCGCGGTAGAACGGTAGCTCAAACAAATTCCGCATCACGGTGGGAGCGCGTTTGAGGTCTTCGACCGTTTCAAACAGCGGCACAACATGGATGGCGCTGGCTCCCGTTGCCGGATCGTAGAGTCCGGCTTCTTTTGCCAATAGCAGCACTTCCAACAGGTCGCTGCTGTAATTACTCATGCTGATCACGTAGGTCTGGCAGATTTCGACGCCAAACTCTTGATGCAGGCGGCGCACCATGCGGAAGGTTTCGATCGCCTCGTTCGTTTTGTCTGAGAAATGTAGCTCAGCCGGAATCAAGGGACGGCGGGTTTGCAGTTCGGTTGCCAGCCAGAGCGATCGCTCCTCCTCAGTGAGATCGTTGTACGGCTTGTGCAGGATTTGCAGATACTCGACGACTTCGTTGAGCGTGTCCGAGTGGCGACTGCTTTCCTGGCGAATGTCGAGGTGCGCCAGATTGAAGCCAAAAATTTCGACCTGACAAATCAGCTTGTCGAGTTCTTTGCAGCTTAATCCGGTTTCTTCGAGGCTGCGCTGAATCAGGCGCAACTCGGCCAAAAATTCTGCACCCGACATGAAGTGCGTAGCGGGATTGGGATCGATCGATTCTTGCAAAATGTCGCCCCGAAAAAGCTGCTGCGATCGATCGAGCGTGTTTTCCAGCCGCTTTTGAATGTAGGCCAGCTTCAGCCGATAGGGTTCTTGGCGGAAGCGGATGGCGTGCTGCTCGTAGACATCGGGCATCTGCATCTGCTGCTGCTCCAGCGATTCGAGCAGTTCCGGTAGGACATCGCTCCAGTGCAGCGAAAGGCTGAGCAGATTCGAGAGATGCTTCACCGAGTCGATGTATTTGCCGACGACGAGATTGCGCTGATAGCAAGCGGTTTTCCAGGTCACGTCGGGCGTCACGAATGGATTGCCGTCGCGATCGCTGCCCACCCACGATCCGAACTTGCAGAAGTTGTAGCTGGGCGGGCGGAGGCGCGGAAAGGTGCTTTGCAGCGATCGCCGCAGTCGATAGTAAAGCTCAGGGATCGCGTCGAACAGCACTTCCTGGAAATAGTGCAGCGTGTAATCGACTTCATCCAAAACGGTCGGCTTGAACTGGTGCAGTTCATCTGTGCGCCACCAGAGGCGAATTTCCTCGGTCAGTTGGTCTTGCAGCGATTCAGTTTCCCAAGACGACGAGAGGCCGATCGCCCGCAAACTTTCTTCTGCTTGATCCAACTGCCGCAGAATTTTTGCCATCCGCCGCTGCTTGTCGCGAATCGTGTGGCGGACGATTTCGGTCGGGTGGGCGGTGAAGACCAAGCGGATGTCAAGATTGTCAATTAAATTTTGGATTTGTCCGGGCGGCACGTTCAGGTGTGCCAGCTTGGGGAAAAGCGTGTGAAAAGTTCCAGCTTCGCGGCGGGGCGGATTTTGCAAACTTTTCTCCAGCATATCGACCTGAAGGCCGCTGCCCTGCGGTTCAACGTCTGACGAGAACAGCATTTGCTCGATCGGATTCATGTCGCTGGCGGCTTCGTAAGCAGCGCGATATTGCTGCTGCTGGCCGCGCTGTTCGTAGTGCTGCTCGACGATGTTAATCAGTTGAAAATAAAGCGCAAAGGCGCGGGCGGCGCGAATCGCTTCGTTCAAATCGAGATTTTCGATTAGCTTGACAGCTTCATTTTCGATCGAGTCGGGGGCTTGACCTTCGGGGGAGGAGAGCGATCGCAACTGCTTAAGCAAATCCACCAGCGACTGGCCGCACTCTTGCTGCAAAACCGCTTCCCACAAATCTTCAACGACCTTCAAACGGTGGCGCAGGAACAGATCAGATGCAGCAGTGGAAAGGTCATCAGCCGATTCTTTCTCGATCGCCGTGTCAGAAAGAAATGCTTCATCGGACGAGTGGAGGCTAGAACTCATGAATCTGTCCTGACAAAAATATGCGTAGATGGAGGGGTTTGAGCAAATCAGAAGATGGCACGGAGCGGCAAATCAAGAGCGATCGAAATCAGTGGAGGAATCGAGAAACGGCAGGCGATCGCCCCGCAAAATTTCTTCACTTGCTTCGCTGGCGGATTTGACGAGATTGGCGATCGTTTTGCCCGCCAGCAAACCGATTAGCAGCGGTGCAGTTGCAAGACTGAGCAAAATTTCATTGGGAATTGGGCGTTGAGAAGTCGGCATTGGCAGGTGGTGAACTATCTATCTTGTGGCAAATCTGCGGATGAAATTTGTATCGAAAGTACCCGTTTTTGAAAACACTACCTTTGAGCGGGCAGCGCTTCTCGCTGAAGCGACAGATTTGCAATGGCTCTATTGTCACATACGGGTTTCAAATCAGGGCTGTCGATTCCAAAACCGAAAGTGCCCAGGTTGGTAGAATGAATGCTGGCAATTTGGCACAACACCCATGACCCTACACTCCCTCCAAACCGCGCTGGCTGAAAAAACCGCCCTCAAAATCATCAGCGGCTTGACGAATTTCGATTCCGATCGCGTCGCTGCCGTTGTTCGCGCTGCCGACCAAGGCGGAGCTACGTTTGTCGATATCGCCGCCGATCCTGAACTGGTCAAGCTTGCCAAGTCGCTGACCGATTTGCCAATCTGCGTGTCTGCGGTTGAGCCAGCTCAGTTTGTCGCTGCTGTTGCAGTGGGAGCCGACCTAATCGAAATCGGTAACTTCGATGCCTTCTACGCACAAGGGCGCAGATTTGAAGCCGAAGAAGTTTTGGCGCTGACGCAAGAAACGCGATCGCTCCTGCCCAACGTCATGCTGTCCGTCACCGTACCGCACATTTTGACGCTCGATCGCCAAGTTCAACTCGCAGAACAGCTTGTTAAAGCTGGAGCCGACCTGATTCAAACCGAAGGCGGAACCAGCAGTGCGCCCGCCCACGCCGGAACGCTTGGCCTGATCGAAAAAGCCGCACCGACATTAGCCGCTGCCTACGAAATTTCTAGAGCCGTCAGCGTTCCGGTTTTGTGCGCCTCCGGCTTGTCGAACGTGACGGCTCCTCTGGCGATCGCCGCAGGTGCGTCGGGCATCGGCGTGGGTTCTGCGGTCAATCAGTTAAACAGCGAAGTGGCGATGGTGGCTGTTGTGCGGAGTTTGGTCGAGTCGATGCGGTTTGCGGCTGCACCCGCTCACAACTACCCGCGCTAAGTCACGGCTCTCAAGTTTGCAGGGCGATTTGCTTTCACAGCGATCGCTCTGCCGCCGTCAAATCCTCTGGCCTGATGTCGCGTCTTAGCACCACTCCGGTTGACGAGCGAATCAGGCGCGGCAATGTGCGCTGGTCGATCGTTTCTTGCGTGAGCGGATCGATCGTCGTGTAGATTGTTTCTGCCGTTTCCAGCCTGACATCGATCGTTGTTAGCGTTTTGCGCGGCGGCAAATTGCCGTTCAGCAAAGCTCTTGCACCGCTGCCAAGTAAGCCACAGTAGAGCAGTTCCAGCCTGCCCACGTGACCCGGATAGTAAGCGTGATTGTGGCCGCTGATGTAGGTGTGGACGTTGTGACGTTCGAGCAGCGATCGCAAGCTTTCTGCCGAATTCAAAAATTCTCCGGGGGCATCGCGCCCAACGGCAACCGCATACAGCGGCAAATGTCCGATCGCAATTCGCAGCTTGGCGGCTTGGGCGGCAGGCGAAGCAAGGCTGCGATCGACCCAGGCTAATTGCTCTGGCGGAATTTGGGCAGAAGACGCATCCCAGACTAGAAAGAAAATGCCGTTCTGCTCAAAGGTGTAGTAGAAAGGAAAGCTGGCGCGATCGACAAACCGCAAGCCGGGATCGTGAGCGTTCCAGTAGTTTCTCGCCTCAGTGCGATCGCGCTCGAAGGTGTAGCGGCCATTGGCGATCGCGCTGGAAGCGTCGTGATTTCCTAAAGTGAAACCGAACGGCAATCCGGCTTGTCGGAGTGGATTGGCGACGTGGCGATCGAAGCTTTCCCACATGGCGCGAATTTCAGCGGTGGTGAGGCTAGTTTTCTGTCCGGCCACCATGTCGCCGCCGCACAAAACGAGGTTTGGTCGCCACTGGGTAATTAAGGAAATGGCGCGATCGACTTCCGGTTCATAGTCGGTCGAACCGTACTGGCTGTTGAGATCGCTAATCACCGCAATCCGCATCGTGTCAGGCGCGATCGCGGGACTGGGCGCAACTTGGGCGATCGAGTCGCTGCTGTCGCGGATGCAGGCGGACAAGCTGGCGGCGGCAAGCAAAAGGACGTGGCGACGCTTCATCGATCGAGCCGAAAGGACATGACCAGCATAGAAAAAAACGGGACAGAATAATCTGTCCCGCTAGTCTCTCTTCGTGGTGTGTGCGGTCAAATCTGGTTACTCGGTCGGGGCAGGATAAGCGCCCGGACGCACATCGATCGATTGGTCTTGGCCGTTGCGCCGAATCGCAATTTGCACATTGCCACCGACTTGACTGTTTTCGACGATGCGCTGAACATCTTCCGATCGAGCGATCGCCTCGCCGTTCACCTGCCGAATTACATCTCCTGCTTGCAGTCCTGCTTGGGCGGCGGGTGAGTTTGGCACAACGCGAGCAATCAGCACACCTTGATCTTCAGTCACGTTCAAGTCGCTGCTGGAATCGCTGTTAATCTCCTCCTTCACTTCGGGCGAAAGCGTCACCATTTCCACGCCGAGGTAGGGATGTTGAGCTTTGCCAGTAGTTTCAAGCTGCTGGGCGATGCGCTCGATCGTATTCGTCGGAATCGCGAAGCCAATTCCCTGAGCATCCGCACGAATGGCCGTGTTCATGCCGATCACTTGTCCACGCTGGTTCAGCAAGGGGCCACCAGAGTTACCCGGATTGATCGCAGCGTCGGTTTGGATGAAGGCGACGCGGCGATCGGGCACACCGACCTGACCGCTCGATCGCCCTGTGGCGCTGACAATTCCGGCTGTTACGGTGTTGTCAAGGCCGAGCGGATTGCCGATCGCGATCGCCCATTCACCCGGACGCACCTGATCAGAATTGCTCATCTGCACAGTGGGCAAATCGTTTGCGTCGATTTTGACCACTGCGACATCTGTCACCGGGTCGGCACCCACAACTTGGCCTTCGAAGCTGCGTCCGTCTTTGAGCGTGACGCGAACCGTGTCTGAACCGTCCACAACGTGAGCATTGGTGATGATGCGTCCATCACCGGAAACGATGAAGCCAGAACCCACGCCGCGCTGGACTCGTTCTGAAGGCAGGTTGGGAATCTGGTTGCCAAAGTAGCGGCGCAAACGCGGATCTCGAAGAACGTCTGGCACTTCCGTCTGAACGGTGCGCGTCGCGTTGATGCGGACAACCGCAGGTCCAACTCGATCGACCACGTTCGTCACAAAATTAGGATCGGCTTGAGGCACGATCGCAGGCGGCACTTGAGCGATCGCCGCAGTTGAGGACGAATGAAGCGGTGAATTCGGATTCCAAGCGAGATAAGAGCCGCCTGTTGCCAAGCCTGCACCCAGCAGGACAAGTGAGAGAAACTGAGCAGAACGGTTGGGGGAAGAATATGAAGTCATTGCAGTGGCGATCGAAGAGAAGTCGTGAAGCAAGCATTTGCAAGGTTGATATTCATTAATCTATCGATCGAATTTGTCACTGGTGTGACAGCAAGGCTACGGCTTGACGACAGTTTTAGCAGCGGCACTCAAACAAAAAAGGGGCGCTACGGCTGTAGAACCCCTTCAAGAAATGATGGAATATCCCAAGATTAGATGCGACGCAAATCTGTGTAGTTCGTCAGCAAATCATCCGAGGAAAGCGTGTCGCCTTGGGCCTGCGGCGTCCATAAGACTTCAACGGCCATCAGCTTATCGCTGGAGACTGCACCTAGCTGGCTCAAAGCGCGACGGGCATCATCAGCACCGTTGATGGCAGGAAGCTGAAGTTTGCCTTGGGCAGCAACCAGCAGAGTCACAACAATGAACTCACCCGGCGAATCAGAAGTTTGCGCCAGCGCACCGCCCGCTGCGGGCAGCGTTCCAGCAGGGGAAGTTCCGCGTAGCTGATTGTTGTAGTTCGTCACGGTTTCTTCCGCAAATTTGCTGCGTTCGGCAAGCGCAAGACGATTGAATTGAAGTTCAGCGGCTTCCAGACGAGCTTGCTGCGTTTCGCCTCCGGCATAGACCCAGTATTCGGGATGACGCAGCAGGGCAAGCGTCGTTTCTTGCAGCACTTGGGTCAGACCCGCAGAGGTGCTGGTGTCAGCCGTTTGCGCGATGCGATCGAGATCTGTCTGGAGCGATCGCGCCTCAGACAGCAAACCAACCTGCACCTTGGCAACGGAAACAGCAGGCGAATCGTAGCCGCTGCCGTCGATTCCGTCATTGCTCACGGCATTGCGGAAGCTGCGAAACAGGAAGCTGGCGATCGACAAGAAGATCAAGATCGTAAACAGGCTACCAAAGCCACCAATTCCAACAAACGGGAAGATGAACGGGAAGCCAAACCCACCACCCGGATAGCCGTAGCTGGGATAGTAGCCATAGCCGCCACCTGGAGGCGCGTAGGTGCGCGAAGGCGGAGAGTAAGTGCGCGTCGGAGCGCGGAAGCTGCCGCCTCCGATGCGACCGCCGCTGCGGGCTGCTAGTGCGCCATCGGCATGACCAAAGACCAGCACGATCGCCAGCGTCACGGCCAGCAGTGGCTTCAGCAGCGGTTTAATTTTTTGTAGAAAGGTTTTGTGCATGGCGTATGCCTCTTTATGAAATCAGCAGATGCTGATCAAAGGACGTGATCGCGATCGCACTTGTTAATAAACGTTACAATCTGAAATCACTCTTCTACTTTATCGCCTTCTTTCCGACAACAGAAGCGCACAAAGGGCAGATTTTAGCCAGATTACCGTACCTGACGCCAAGATCTATCCGCCCTCTGTCAGTTGAGGAAGGGCGATCGAGAGCGTGGAACAGAATTCGTCAAAGCCGCTCGATCGTCCTACTTTTTGGTGCGACCCGCTGTGGCATCCACCGCTTCAATTTGTGACAGGCGGAAGGTGACGAGCTTATCCCAGTTGCCGCCTTCAAACAAAACGGCTGCTTTGCCATCGCTGATGCGCTGCACCAATCCTTGAAAAGCGTAATAAGTATCGTTTACGTCCGTCACACGAACGGCAGCACCGGGAAGAATCATGGTGATTTTACGGTTAGAGTTTGTTTTTTAGCTTAGAGCATTCCCAAGCGGAGAGCGATTAGAATTTCAGGCGTTGACGATAGTTGTAGACCGATTCAACCAGCCCGATCGCCACGAAATTAGTCAAGAGAGCCGATCGCCCATAGCTCAGCCAGGGCAGCGGAATTCCGGTAATCGGAGCAAGGCCGATCGTCATGCCAATGTTGACCAGAACTTGAAACACAATCATTGTCAACACGCCGATCGCCAGCAGCGAACCAAAATTATCTTTCGCATTCTGAGCAATAATCACCAGCCGCAAACAGATCAGCCAAAACGCAATCAAGACGGCAAATGTTCCGACAAAGCCGAGTTCTTCGCCGATCGCAGAAAAGATAAAGTCGGTGTGCTGTTCGGGAATGAAGCTGAGTTGCGTTTGCGTGCCGTTGTTGATGCCGCGTCCCCACAAGCCACCCGCCCCGATCGCAATCCGCGACTGAATCAGGTGATAGCCGCCGCCCAGCGGGTCTTTATCCGGATTCAAAAACAGCAGCAGGCGGTCTTTTTGATAGTCCTTGAGAAATCCCCAAGCGATTTGACCGAGCTTGCCTGACACCAAGTTGACAACGGCTGCCCCAAGCGCTCCGTAGATCGGCCAGGGCAGCGATCGCCAGCCGATAAAAATCATCAGCGCAACCCAGGCGAACCAGGCAGGCAGGTAAACGTTAAACACGATCGCAGAAACCAATGGCGAAATCAGCAGCAGCAGCCAGCCCGGATTTGCATTCGCCCAATAAAGCATTCCCAAAACGATCGCGCCAAAAACCAGCGACGTGCCCAAGTCTGGCTGTAGAAATACGAGTGCCCAGGGAACAGCAGCGATCGCCAAGGTTCTGAGCAGATCGAGCAGGGTAGAAGCCGTCCGCTCTTGCAAAATGCTTGCCAGCGTCACAATTAATCCGACTTTGGCAAATTCCGAAGGCTGCACGTTGAAGCCGCCGATCGTCAGCCAGCTTTGCGCTCCGTTTGCGCTCGTCCCCAAGAAGATCACAACCAGCAGCGAAATATTCGTGATTGCATACACAAGCCAGCGCCACTGAATCAGCAATTCATAGCGCCAGCGCGACAAAGCGATTGCAATCACCAGCCCGATCGCGCCCATTGTCAAATGCTGCCACCAGTAATCGACCAGGCCACCATGTAGCTGTGTGCTGCGAATTGCCACGCTGCCCATGACGGTGAGCAAAACGGGCAGCAAAAACAGCCAGGGGTCGATCTCTTGCCAGGGTGCAAATAGTGACTTCCAGTTGAAGCGAACGAGCGACTTGTTCAGCATGAAGTCCAGTGTTGAAGTAAATCGTTTTTCATCCTAACTGGATTTACGGCGATCGCGTAGCGCCTCCGGTACGGTATCGCGAAGCTGCATCCGTTTGGAATGTTGACAGTCAGCGCGAGCCGCCTTAGATGAGTGCGGAGACCGAGACACGAGCGGCGATCTGTTGAGCAACTGCGGTCAGGGCTTTGGCCGAAGCCGAATCGGGCTGATCGAGAAGAACGGGAATTCCAGCGTCGCCGCCTTCGCGCAATGCCATTTCGATCGGGACACGACCCAGCAGCGGCAAACCGAGTTCCTTGGAAGTGCGTTCGCCACCACCAGAGCCAAAAATGTCGTACTGGCGATCGGGCATGTCCGGCGGCACAAAGTAGCTCATGTTTTCAACAATGCCCAAGACCGGAACATGCATATTTTGGAACATCCGCAGGCCGCGACGGGCATCTTGCAAGGCGACGGTTTGCGGTGTGGTCACAATTACTGCACCCGCCAGCGGTACGGCTTGGATGAGGGTAAGCTGAGCATCTCCGGTTCCGGGCGGCATATCGACCAAGAGATAATCCAGTTCGCCCCACATCACCTTGTAGAGAAACTGGCGGATACGAGCGTCGAGCATCGGACCTCGCCACGAAACAGGCTGATCGGGATTGATCAAAAAGCCCATCGAAACCAGCTTGACGCCGTAGTTGAAGGCGGGTTCGAGCAGTTCACCTTGCGGCGTATTTTGCACCATGACGGGTGCGTTGCTCAATCCCAGCATCGTCGGCGTGTTGGGACCGTAAATATCCGCGTCGAGCAGGCCGACTTTTGCGCCTGCTTGGGCGAGGGCGACAGCGGTGTTGACGGCGATCGTACTCTTTCCGACACCCCCCTTACCGCTCGAAATTGCCAGAATATTCTTGACGCCTGCAATTCCGGTACGATCGGGCAAGCCTTTTTGCTGCGGGGTTTCTGCCGTCACGTCTACCGTCACTGTTTCGACTCCGGGCAGCGTTTTGACAGCGCGTTCGCACTCCTCAACGATGAACTGACGCAGCGGGCAAGCGGGCGTAGTCAAAACCAGCGTGAAGCGCACGTTTCCGTTTGCGATCGCCACGTTGCGAATCATATTCAGTTCTACCAAGCTCCGCCGGAGTTCGGGATCTTCGACAGGACGCAGCACCTCAAGCACTGCGGCAGCATCAAGCGTTTTTGAGATCATGTTTATTCAGTCCAGCTTCAGTCTAGGAGAGCGCATCTGCATCTAGTTTGATCTTACCGCTCCGCTCGATCGCGACTCGCCAAGTCAGTCGTGTAGATTTTCAATCGTTGCAATTGGATTAGCAGGTCGTCGATCGCGACATCAGAAATACGAGCAGCACGGCTCCAAGCAGGTCGCGCATTTGCGAGGGGCGATCGCTTTTCTGATGCGCTTGTTCGGCAGCATGAGCTAGTTCGCTGGCAACTCGCTCAGCAAACGGGCGAATAACTGACCAGACCAAGGGCGACAGCCAGCCGCGCAGCGTCACTGAATAGGAAACTCTCGTGCCGCACAAGGTTGACTCAACGCGATACGTGACGCGCTCTTCAACGCCCGGAAGCGCAAACAGACGAATGCTGAGCAGTTCGTGAGGCGAAACATTCTCGACAAAAATCTGAATCGGAATTGGAATCAGGCGCGTTACAGCGCGATAAATCAATCCAGGTTTGGGCAGCAGACCGTTTGGGGCATTGGTGCGAGCGAGCAGCGGATGCCAGGAAACGTCGGCCAAATTTACTACTGTTCGCCACAGTTCATCTACCGAAGCAGAACTTAACACCTGATAAGTGATTGCAAGCGGGCGAAATCCGCTGAAATACGATTGAATGAACCGAGACCAACCGTTTTGCATTAGCCCCTCCCACCAAGAAGCGATCGCACCCGCCCACCACCGCTTGGCTATGACAGCAACGACTTTAAGGCGGCTAGACCCCCTATTGTAGTCGAAGTCGATCGAGCCACAAAATCGCGGACAGCGAAGCTAATCCGTTTGGGATCGCTCTGCCGCAGCCAAATTGTCAGCAGCGTGCTCAAGGCAAGATCCAGCATAGTTCTGAGTTTGAACGATCGCCCATCCATCTTTTGGCATAGCAGCGATCGCCTTGGCGTTCTGTTTCGGTAAGATCAAAAAGTTAATAACTCGCACTCGCGCAGTTCAATTTTTGTAAAGCGATCGTCATACCGCTGCCGGAAACACAGTAGTAGTAATAACTGTGGCGATGCGTGGCCGCAAGCTCAGTTCGCAGTTTTCACCGATTCCATGACCCAATCTTCGACTCCTACCCTTACTTTCTCGGCTGTTCCGCCCGAAGATTCGCGCCAGCGGGTGAGCAGTTTTCTCAAAACTTTACAAGACCAAATTTGCCAGCGGCTTGAACTCCTCGACGGCGAAGCGAAGTTTCAAGAAGATAGCTGGGTGCGTGAAGAAGGCGGCGGTGGGCGATCGCGCGTGATGAAATCCGGTCGCGTTTTTGAGCAGGGCGGCGTCAACTTCTCGGAAGTGATGGGCAAAGATCTTCCGCCGTCCATTCTGGTGCAGCGTCCCGAAGCGGCGGGCCACCCTTGGTACGCAACCGGAACCTCGATGGTGCTGCATCCGCGCAATCCTTACGTTCCCACCGTTCACCTCAACTATCGCTACTTTGAAGCAGGACCTGTCTGGTGGTTTGGTGGCGGCATTGACCTGACACCTTATTATCCGTTTGCCGAAGATGCCTGTCACTTCCACCGCACCATTCAGCAAGCTTGCGATCGCCATCACCGCGAATACTATCCGGCCTTCAAACGCTGGTGCGATGAGTATTTCCATCTCAAGCATCGTCAAGAAACACGCGGGGTCGGCGGCATTTTCTTCGACTATCAAGATGGTCGCGGCCAGCTTTATCACGGCTCCAATGTGAACGGCGAAGCACAGCAGTACAGCGATCGCGTCGGCGATGTTGGGGCGCGTTCCTGGGAAGACTTGTTTGCATTCGTGCAAGACTGCGGCAATTCGTTTTTGCCCGCCTACGTGCCGATCGTAGAGCGGCGTGGCGACATGGAATATGGCGATCGCCAGCGCGACTTTCAGCTTTATCGGCGCGGTCGCTATGTGGAATTTAATCTGGTGTACGATCGCGGCACGATTTTCGGACTGCAAACCAATGGACGGACAGAATCCATTTTGATGTCGCTGCCACCTTTGGTGCGCTGGGAATACAGCTTTGAACCGGAACCCGGCTCTCCCGAAGCTGAACTCTACACCACTTTCTTGAAGCCCCAAGATTGGGCAAACTGGACGGCTTAGATCCAGTCGATCGGCGTTAGCTCTTGTGAAAAGCTGGGCATATTGAATGTTGACAGCGATGGTGTAGCTGCACCGTCGCTGTTTTTTCAACCTCAAACCGATCGTCCGTAAGCGATCGTGGTATGGCATTCGTCCTGAAGAGTGGCACATCAAAGATGGATGTGACAAAATGGCGATCGGTAGGTACAAAAAGTTTCAAGGTTTCATCGTCTAGCTGGGTGCTTTCAGAATTTTGTAACCCCCACAGGGAACCAACCATCATGGAGCAAACGACACATCTCACCCCAGACGGCAAAACGGTCATCGTTTTAACCCCGACCGGACGGCTGGACATTACAACCGCATGGCAGTTTCGGCTGAAGCTGCAAGAGTGCATTTCCAAGGTTAGCCCCCACATCATCGTCAACCTAAAGGAAGTGCCGTTCATCGATAGCTCTGGCTTGACTTCGCTGGTGGCTGGAATGCGAGATGCAGATAAGGTAAAAGGCAGCTTTCGCATCTGCAATATTCATCCAGAATCGCGCTTGGTATTTGAAGTGACGATGATGGATTCCGTCTTTGAAATCTTTGACACTGAGGAAGAAGCACTCGAAGGCGTGCCGCGCACGATGGCAAGCTAGCGCATTCAATCTTTCTAGAGCCGCTTGAGCGTCGAGAAGCTGTGGATGACCGCGATCGTCAAAGCAACACCAAAAACCGTCAGGTTAATTGCATTCGCTGCTTCGGCTGAATGCGTAAGCTGGTTTGTGGCAGCAGCAGTTAGGGCGATCGCAACGCCCACTCCCAGCAGGCCATAGCCTGCGGCTCGATTTGCAGCATACCAAATCAATTCGCTTGAAAAAGTCTTGGCAACTCGAAATCCATACCAGCGATTGGGCGGCACTTTCTTCAGAATTAGTGGAAGACTCAAGCCGATAAACAGCAAGCCAGTCAGTAGCCACAGCAACAAGTGTTTTGCATGGCTGACCCCCATTAAAAAGCTTCTGCATAGTTGCGATCGTATCTCCAATGAAACGGCAAAAACAGCGTTTTCATTCGTTGAACTGCTCCACGTTCAAAGCAATTGAACTGCTCTTGAACCATGCTGCAATAAATTTTCTAGCTGACATTTCGAGTCGGCAAGTCAGCGGATTCGCCAGATTTTAGAACGACAAGGCTTGATGGAGCGGCTTGTTCCTGATGATCAGGATGCCAAAGCTGCCGATAGCGATAAAGTGAACTGCCGCTGATGCCGTATTGCGTTAAGGCTTGAAAGCGAGCAGTAATTGCATTGGGCAGAGCGTTCTTTGCAATCAAATCGGTCATTGCATTTTGAATGCGAGCTTGAGCGTCTTTAGACTGCTTGCGGTTCCAAGTGTCTCGCTTGACTTCGCGAGGATTGGGCTGCACAACCATTCCGTCTGCTGCCTCTTCCGCTTTCGGCTGCTTGGGCAAACCGTAGTGGTAGTACGGACTGTTTTCGATGCATCTTGCCCACTCTGCGGCACGATCGCCAATTTCATGCTGATGCTGACACCACTGCGCGAAACCGGGAAGCGATCGCGCCGTCGCCACAATGTTATCGATCAGCGCTTGCCCGATCAGCGGTTCACCACCTGACAAAACGTGATTAAAAATATAGCTCCGCATGGCAATTCTGCCGAGTAAATGATTCGTTTGTCCGCTATCTGTCCAGCCCGGATCAATTTCGGTGTTGAGGTCTTGCAAAAACTGCTCTGCCCGCCGCGAAACGCGATAGCGCTTCTGGCGGTTTTTCTGCATCAGCTGATCGAACAGGCACACATCAATTTCATTGCGCTGTTCGGCACATCGCCACTGGCGAACGAAGCTGGCGCGGTCGCTCCAAATCGGCTGCAAATCCGAATTCAGTAAATTGGAGCCGACCTGTAGCGGTAAACGATGCGCGTGATACAGGCGTGGAACGCTATCGGTAGTGTAGGGACGGCGATTGGGAAAAACCTCAAGCTGTCCAGCCCTGAGCCGGAAGCCCGCTGCTTCTAGCAGACTCGACAGCACGATCGCCACCTGCCACGATCGCTGCTCGTTTGCAAACGGTAAATACAGGTGAATGCCGCCGCTATAGCTAGACGTGCAGGCGATCGCACTCACCAAACCAATTCGCTCTAGTGCCGCCATAATTCGTCCGATCGCAAACGGGTCTTGGCGCGGATGGTAGTGGCTGGCGATGTCAATATCCAGCAGGCAGTAGCGCGTCGTGGAGCCGAAGCGGACACCATAAAGCAAGTTTCCCTGCTGAATCTGGCGATCGCTGAGCGGATAGCGGCTTTCAGTTCGCCAGTTGGGTTTACAGTCAGGCTGCGAATGATCGGCGTAAATAAAATCGAAACGTTGCGGAAATAAAGCAAGAAATTCGTCAGATTCCTCGACGAAGCGAAGGGGGGGAGATGGAAGACAAATCATGGATTTGCCTCCAAGCAGAAGTGCGGACGACAGCAGAAATTGGGCGACGCAACGCCGCGATCGATGCTAAACTTTTTGTGCATAAAAATCCGTTCCCCGGCTGATGCTGGGGCAATGTGATGGACTCAAACCCTTTCGCTGA
Organism: Microcoleus sp. FACHB-1515; assembly: GCF_014696105.1. Taxonomy (GTDB): domain Bacteria; phylum Cyanobacteriota; class Cyanobacteriia; order Elainellales; family Elainellaceae; genus JAAUTJ01. The sequence continues at coordinate 304,778 of NZ_JACJPO010000066.1, read as the reverse complement.
CTGTGGTAGGGAGGCGGCGGGGTTTTTTATTGGGCTGTTTGATTTGAGCGGTAATCGACGTAACCGAAACTTGTAACCGAACCTTTGATGCACAGAAGTTAGCACCAATGTTTGGCAGGTTCAATGGGGGTCGATCGACAGATCCGCCGGAGTTATAGCTAGACCATACGCGGGAGTTACAGGACAAATCTGTACGCGGGAGTTACAGCCAAACCTGCAAACCATACGCGGGAGTTACAGGACTGATCTATCACTAGCGAACGATCGAGCGATCGAAAAATCTGCCCAAAAGCATACGCGGGAGTTACAGCGCGATCGTCTGTTCATACGCGGGAGTTACAGGGCAAATCCGACGCCAAAGTTACAGGCGATCTTGGCAAAAACATACGCGGGAGTTATAGTCAGGACTTCCAGATATAGCGTTTTGAAAATTACAGGCTTAATAAGACGCTATAGATAGCGCAGCTAGATCGGATCGATCTGGGGCATCTAGCGGTACAATTCCTCCTACCCATCTGCTCGATCGAGAGTTTTGTCCTGTGAGCAACCACGAAGAACCGACGTTTCCCGTTGACGGCCAACTCCTGATGGTGTTGCCCAGAGCCGGAGCCTCGCTAAAAAATCCGGATGTCCAACTGCCGATTTTGCGATCGGACGAGGACGGCTACTATCTGGAAATGCGGGTCGAGGCCGATCCGGGCAATCCCAGCGAGGTAGCCGTGACGCGGCGCGTTCCGCTGGAAAATCTCTCAGCCGAAGAATGGGAAGAACTCAAGCGCCAATATGCTGACCTTGACTTCCAGTCCTGCACTGATCAAGGCGTCAGCAAAGGACTAGAGAAAATTCAAGACCGACGCATACAGCGTCTCTTCATGGCCTTGCTGACGTTTCTCAATCCGCGCCAGGTGTCGATCGTTCTATTTCTCTACCGACTCGCTGCACAGCAGGGAAACGGGGCGATCGTCTCTTTTCGATCGAACGATCTGCTCGAAAGTTTGGGCTACACGCGCACGAAAGATGGAGGATTTGCATCGAAATTGCGATCGCAACTTAATCGCGATCTAGTTGCTTTGCACCGTACCGAGCTTGTTTTGGCTCAATCGTTGCGTAAGGGAAACAGTGTCGGTGCAAAAGTGATGATCAAAAGCGTTTTGCGAATTAAAGACTACGAAATTGACAACGTTCCTCGCGATTTCGATCTGGCAAAAGCCGCAGATTACACCTATGAACTTGCAGATGCTTACACAGTTTCACTGGAGTTTTTTGAAGGGCCGGGACGCACAGGCGATTATGTTTTATTTGCCAACAGCATCGACATCACACAGAAACTGGGAAGCAATGCAAAGAGCGACTACAAAACCAAACTGCTAATTTATTTAGCAAGTCGAATGAAGTGGGATGCAATGCAGGACGGTGGATATCTGCACATTTCAAAACAATATCTGTTCAAGAATCTTGACCTATTGGGAAGTAATTCTTCTCGAAACAATCAGATTTTTTGGCGGACGGTCGATGAATTGCAGCAGGAAGGATACGTTATTTCTGCTCAAGAACTGCCTGGAAAGAAGCGCATTGCCACGATTCAGTTTCAGCTCAACCTGGAAAAGATGCAAAGCCACACCAGCGATCGCGGTATTCCAGAGCGACATCGAATCCCCAAAAATTCGTAGAAGCTTCTTTAGGCTGTAATTGTTTTGCTGAAAGCCGCAGTTAGGCGATCGACCTCTGCTTAAAATAAGCGCCAGACTGGAATACATCCAATCTGGCGCTTACTAAACTAACCTGTTGTCAGGCAATTACCTAGTCCAAAGCGTCTTTGATGCTGTCCACCGTGCGCTGAACGGCATTTCTGGCGCTATCCACTGCGTTTTGAGTGCGATCGGCATCTTCTTCTGCCCGCTTTTGGATGCGAGCCGCATCACGCTTGGCTTTGCCAGCGATCGCGCTGTCGTCATCGGTGGCGTTATCGACTTTGGCCGCATTGTCTCTAGCAGCTTGCTGAACGAAGTCTTTGGTATCTTCAATGAAGCCTTTAGAGCGACCTGCTTCTTGCTGATATTTATCGTTGGCTGCATCGACCGGGTTGTCTGCGGCCATTGCGGGGAGTGCGCCTTGCCACAGGAGGACGATCGCGGCCAAGCAAAGCATTGCGTTTGCGATCCAGCGTCCTACCGTTGAAAGCGGCTTAGTAAAATAATGAAGTTTCATAGGATGAAATCCCTTGAGGTTTAGCAACTCTATTCCTACTGCATTGCGTGTGTCAGTCAAATCGCTCTCAGGACAGAGCTTGACTGCTACTGCTTTCAGTAGATCTGAGATCACTAGCGATCGATTAAATTATTTGAATCAGCTTTATGTTTTAATTTGAAGATTGGTTTGCAAGCAGCGAATTTTGATCAACTTAGGTTTGAAAAATCGACTCGATCGCCAGTTGAAGCTCGATCGGCTACACCTCAAGAGGTAAAACACAATGTTTTTGGTGACAGGCGCAACTGGAACTTTGGGGCGACGAATTGTGCGCGTTTTGTGCGAGCAATCTGCTTCAGTGCGGGCATTTGTGCGGTTGTCGTCTCGCTATTCAGAATTAGAGCAGCGAGGAGCCGAAATATTGATTGGCGATTTGCGGCAAGAGCGCGACATCACCAAAGCTTGTCAGGGTGTGCAATACATCATCAGCGCTCACGGTTCCAACGAAGCCAGCGGCAGTGCTCAAGAATTGGACTATCGCGCCAACATTGACCTGATTGATGCTGCCAAAGCAAATGGCGTTGAGCATTTTGTGCTGATCTCGGTCTTGGGCGTCGATCGCGGCTATGAAGATGCTCCGGTCTTCAAGGCCAAACGTGCCGTTGAAATCTATCTGCAAAATAGCGGTTTGAACTATACGATTTTGCGGCCTTCGGGCTTTGCAGCCAATCTAATTCCCCTGGCCGAAAGGTTTCGGCAAACAGGAATTTATCTGCTGGTTGGTGATGCCGAGACGCGCACTTCGATCGTCAGCACCGACGACCTTGCCGAGATTGCCGTCAAGTCGGTTTCTGCCCCTGGAGCTAAAAACCAAGCGATCGCGGTCGGTGGTCCCGAAATTCTCCAGCGGCGCGACATTCCCAAGATTTTTGGCCGCATTTTCAACACGGAACCGATCGTGATCAATGCGCCGTTGGTGGCGATCGACGGCATCCGCACCTTGGTTGGCTTCCTCAACCCAGAAGCGCAGCGCAGCTTGGGAACCTTTCGCACACTGCTTGCCAACGAGTTCTACATCACGCCCGCTGAAGTGCAGCGCCTAGAGCAAATTTATGAAATGCGGCTGGAAACGCTTGAGACTTTTCTGCGGCGCTATGTCAGCCTGTAAAACAACAGGGCGATCGCGATCGCGACACTCGCTCCAATCAGCGTATTGAGGATGTTCACCAGTTCATTCGTTAACCAGTCGAACTGATTTTGTAAAGTTGCGCCGATCACGCTTTCAAGATTGGTGGCGACAAAAGCGGCAACGAGACAAATTGCAATTCCCGTCAGGTCGATTAGGCCGACTGCCCAGCCGACGATCGCAATCACTAAGGAACCGACTATGCCTGCGATCGTGCCCTCCAAACTCACTGCGCCTTCCGTCCCGCGATCGACCGCTTGCAGCGTCGTAATCAAAAATGTTCGTTTGCCGTAGGCTTTGCCGACTTCGCTGGCGCAAGTGTCCGAAAGCTTGGTGCTGATGCTTGCCACATAGCCCAGCAGCAGAAAAGGAACGAGTTGGGGTTGCGTTGGCGTGAGGAGGTAGGCGGCGATCGCGCAGATCGTTCCAGTCAAAGCCGAACCCCAAACGTTTTCTGGCCCTCGTGCGCCCGATCGCTTTTCGGCAATGCCCGCCGCTTCCTTTTCCGCCATGCCGATGCGCGTCACGCCCGACCCGACCAAAAAGTAAACCATCATCACAACGTATCCCGACCAGCCCAGCGTTCCCCACAGCAGCACGCCCAAAATTCCAGCGTGAATCAGTCCGGCAGGCGTCAGCAATTTTTTAGGAGCAATGACCGCGATCGCCAGCAGAATCGAGTTGAGGGCGATTGCCACAATCCAAGCATTTTGCAGTAGAGACATAAGGCTTCTCGTGCAACGCCATTACTTTAGCGTAGGTCGGATTGGGCGATCGAAGTTGCGTCTGCCTCAGCCGAAGCCTGATTGCTCAACTTCAAACTATTCAGCGGGAAAGGGCGTACAGCCCTCTGTGCAAGCTGGATAGCTCGATCGATAGGTCGTTTCGCGCTTGCCAAACAGCGCATAGCGATTGTCGCGCACCTGTTCATAGACGCGATCGCCCACTGCTTTCAATCCGGGAATGGCGCGATAGGCGGAAACGATCGGAGCCGCGATCGGCAACAGTTGAGCAATCTCTTCAGAGGCCACTGCTCCCTGCCAGCGCTGCGACGGATTTTCGGCATTGATCAAGATGACGCCAAGTTCGCAATCTTCGGGCGTGATGTTGAATTTTGCCAGTTCTGCTGTGTCCTGCATGGGCATGTAGGAGAAGCGATCGCCGCGATCGATTTGCTCCAGTGCCTGAACCAAATTGCTACAGAGATTACAGTTGCCGTCGTAAATAACGTAGTAAGTCATAAATAGGAAAGAAATGCGCTTCAGTAATTACCCTTATTTTATTCAGCCAAAAGTGCAGTTGTGAATGATAGGGGCTTATCGATGTTGAGGTTGGTTGTTTTGAGAGATGAGGAAGCGATCGCGCTTGACTTGACCAGCAATTGTGTTGAATGCGACATCGAAAAATCAGCTTGAAAATTTCTACTGCTTTTCGGTAGATTCAAGGTGTACTTAACCTTTCCTTTACTTGGGGGCGATAACATGTGAGGCGTTTAGCCAACTTGTATCGCACCCAATAATCTCATGCTGTTCAAATTTCGTTTCAAGCGGCTGACTCGCGCAGCAATTTTGGCCTTTTTGACTTTTTCCCTGATTGCCTGCGGTGGCGGAAACAACACCACAACGACGGAATCCCCTGCCGCTGGCGGTGGCACGACAACCGAAGCTCCGGCGGCGAGCAACCTGAGCGGATCGATCGCTGCCGACGGATCGAGTACGGTTTTCCCCGTCACCGAAGCAATGGCCGAAGAATTCCAAACCGCCAACTCTGGCGTTCAAGTCACGGTGGGAACATCGGGAACGGGCGGCGGCTTCGAGAAGTTCTGCAACGGTGAAACGCAAGTTTCTAACGCCTCGCGCCCAATCGAAGCGGACGAAATTGCCGCCTGTCAGCAAAAGGGCGTTGAATTTGTCGAAGTGCCCGTTGCGTTTGACGCGCTTTCGGTCGTGGTCAACCCCGAAAACGACTGGGCAGAATGCTTGACGGTTGAAGAACTGAAGACAATTTGGCAGCCGAGCGCCCAAGGCCAAATCTCCAACTGGAGCCAAGTTCGCGATGGCTTTCCCGATGCGCCGCTCGCCCTGTTTGGACCCGGAACCGACTCCGGTACGTTTGACTACTTCACGGATGTGATCAACGGCGAAGAAGGCGCAAGCCGAGGCGACTACACGGCCAGCGAAGATGATAATGTCCTCGTGCAGGGTGTCGCGGGCAACCGCAACGCCCTGGGTTACTTTGGTTACGCCTTCTATTCCGAAAACCGCGATCGCATCAAGTCGGTTCAAATTGACAGCGGCAACGGTCAGTGTGTCGCTCCCACCCCGGAAACCGTGCTGGACGGTACTTATCGACCGCTGACACGCCCCTTGTTTGTTTACGTCAGCAAGCAAGCGCTGGAGCGTCCGGAAGTGAAAGCGTTTATGGATTTCTATCTGGATGCAGCCAACAAGGGCTTGGTTGAAGAAGCAGGCTATGTGCCCTTGTCGGATGCGATCGTGACAAAAGCCAAAGCACGTCTGGATGCAGGCACAACCGGAACCATCTTCAAGGAAGGCATTGAAGAAGGCGCAAACATCGAAGAACTGCTTTAGGTTGAGGCTGGTTCTGGCGATCGCCGCCTGACCGTTTGATGCAGGCCAGTTGTTCGCGATTGGCCTGCCCCTGTTCCCCCCTGTCGCCTCGGTGAAATGAGTTTATGGCACAAACGCTTCCTTCTAATCATGCGGATGAAGCTCGGTGGCAACCGAATCGTTCTGCCAGCAAGCTGAGCGAACAGGCGATCAAGCTGATCTTTGGCTTTTTCGCACTCGTCTCGGTTTTGACTACGCTGGGCATCATTCTGACGCTGATTTTTGAGACGATTCGATTTTTTAGTCAGGTTCCGGTTTGGCGCTTCCTCACCGATCGCCAGTGGACACCGCTGTTTGCTGATCCGCAATATGGCATTTTTGTATTGATTGGTGCGACATTTTTGACGACGGCGATCGCCCTGCTCGTCGCGCTACCGCTGGGTCTGCTCGCCGCCATCTACATGAGCGAATACGCTTCTCCGAAAGTTCGGAGCTGGCTCAAGCCTGCGCTGGAAGTGCTGGCGGGCGTTCCGACTGTGGTGTTCGGCTATTTTGCGCTGCTGTTTGTGACGCCAATTTTGAAAAATTTCATTCCGGGCTTAGAGAGCTTCAACGGCCTCAGCGCGGGTGTAATCATGGGCTTTGCAATTTTGCCCACTGTTGCCTCGTTGAGCGAAGATGCGATCTATGCCGTGCCGAGCAGTTTGCGGCAAGGATCTTACGCGCTGGGAACCACCAAGCGCGAAACGATTACCAGTGTCGTCGTTCCGGCTGCACTCTCTGGGATTGTCGCCTCGTTCATTCTGGCGATGTCGCGAGCGGTCGGTGAAACGATGATCGTGACCTTGGCCGCCGGACAAAATCCGCGCCTGACGCTTGATCCGCGCGTGTCGATCATGACGATGACTTCGTTTATCGCACAGGTGGCGGGCGGCGACGTGCCCACAGGTTCGCTGAAGTATGACACGCTGTTTGCCGTTGGCACAACGCTGTTTTTGATTACGCTGGTGCTAAATCTGTTTAGCTTCTGGTTTGTCCGTCGCTTCCAGGAGAAGTACGAATAATGACTCCGATCGACCCCAATGCTCGCCTAGAGCGAAGTTCACCTGCTGCTGGCCGCTTTCAAGCTTCGATTCAACAGCGCTATCGGCTCGATCGGATTTTTCAGATTGCCTGTTTAGCGGCGACGCTGACCGGACTGCTGGTACTGGCGCTGCTGCTGTTTGATGTGTTGTCGGACGGACTGCCGCGCTTGAACTGGCAGTTTCTCACTAGCTATCCTTCGCGCCGTGCCGAACGCGCCGGAGCGCTGTCTGCCTTGGCCGGAACGATCTGGCTGCTGCTGATCACAACGGCGGTGGCGTTTCCAGTCGGCGTGGGAGCAGGCATCTATCTAGAAGAATTTGCATCGAGAAAATCCTGGCTGACTCAAGCGATCGAAGTCAACATCAACAATTTGGCTGCGGTTCCCTCACTGATCTACGGTCTGCTTGGCCTTCAGGTGTTTGTCCGCCTGATGCAGCCGATCACCGGAGGCCGCAGCGTTTTGGCGGGTGGTTTGACGCTGGCTTTGCTCGTTTTGCCCGTGATCATCGTGGCAACGCGAGAAGCGCTCAGAGCCGTGCCCGACAGCCTCCGACAAGCCGGATTCGCCTTGGGCGCAACCAAATGGCAAACGGTGCGCGAACATATTTTGCCGCTCGCCCTTCCGGGCATTTTGACAGGCACAATTTTGGCGCTGTCGCGAGCGATCGGAGACACCGCAACCCTAATCGTGATCGGGGCATTGACCTTTGTGACCTTCCTGCCGGATGGATTGCAATCACAATTTACCGCCTTGCCGATCTTGATCTTCAACTGGACATCACGCCCGCAAGCGGACTTTCACGCCAATGCCGCAGCCGGAATCATCGTCCTGATGGTCGTTTTGCTGACCATGAATTCGATCGCCGTCTATCTCCGCAACCGCTTCCAGGGCGCAGGCAGACGCTAGAACTCTGTCGATCGGTAGATGCCTCTCATGCTCACCTCTGCTTTCGACTACGATCTTTAGTAGCAGTTAAACCCCAAAACCAGTTATGCAAACGAATTCTTCGACGGCGACGCAACGAGATATGACGGTTTTCAATGTCGAAAACCTGTCGGTCTTCTACGGTTCGTTTGAGGCGGTGCGGCATGTCAACCTCGACATTCCCACCAATCAGGTGACGGCGTTCATTGGTCCGTCGGGATGCGGCAAATCAACCGTCCTGCGCTGCTTCAACCGGATGAACGATTTGATTCCAAGCTGTCAGGTCAAAGGCCGCATCACGTTCAACGATGTGGATTTGTACGACAAGCGCGTTGATCCGGTCGAGGTGCGGCGGCGCGTCGGCATGGTGTTCCAAAAGCCGAACCCGTTCCCCAAATCGATCTACGAAAATATCGCCTTTGGAGCCAGAATCAACGGCTACCGAGGCAATATGGATGAGCTTGTGGAGCGATCGCTCCGTCAAGCGGCCATCTGGGACGAAGTGAAAGACAAGCTCAAGCAAAGCGGCCTCGCCCTTTCGGGTGGACAGCAGCAGCGGCTTTGCATTGCGCGGGCGTTGGCGATCGAACCGGAAGTTCTGCTGATGGACGAACCTTGCTCTGCCCTCGACCCAATCTCAACGTTGCGCGTCGAAGAACTCATTCACGAACTCAAGCAGCAATATACGATCGTGATCGTGACGCACAACATGCAGCAGGCCGCTCGCGCCTCAGACATGACCGCTTTTTACAATGCGGAAGCGGGCGATCATGGCGCGAAGTTTGGCTACCTGGTTGAATTTGCTCCGACCCAGGAAATTTTCAACAATCCCAAGCAAACCGCAACGCAAGATTACGTCAGCGGTCGTTTCGGCTAAATTCGCTGCCTTGAATTCTGCCCCAGCGATCGCGTTTTACAATGAAGTAAAGATTTGTATCTCGATCGAGCGGCATGATTTCTCAACAGGCAACAGCAAAAACCTGGAACTGGCGCGGCTATCCGATCGCCTATCAGTCCGCAGGCGAAACGGGCGCGGCTGTCGTTTTGATTCACGGCTTTGGCGCATCTTGGGGACACTGGCGCAAGAATATTCCGGTTTTGGCGGAAAACTGTCGCGTGTTTGCGATCGATCTAATCGGTTTTGGCGCGTCTGCCAAGCCCGAACCCGATCGCGAAATGGCCTACACCTTCGAGACTTGGGGCGCACAGGTGGCGGATTTTTGCCGTGAAGTCGTGCAGGATCAAGTCTTTCTCGTGGGCAACTCGGTCGGCTGCATTGTGGCGATGCAAACCGCTGTCGATCATCCCGACTTGGTGCGGGCTGTGGCGATGTTGAACTGCTCGCTGAGACTGCTGCACGATCGCCATCGCGCTACGCAACCTTGGTTTAAGCGCATCGGTGCGCCGCTGTTGCAGCGAATTTTGTCGGTACGGGCGATCGGTCACACTTTCTTTCGTCAAATTGCCAAGCGCAATACGGTTCGCAAAATTTTGATGAAGGCTTACGCACATCCCGAAGCCGTTACAGACGAACTCGTGGATTTGCTGATGGCCGCTGCTGAAGATCCCGGAGCCGCTGACGTATTTCTTGCCTTCACGCGCTACTCGCAAGGGCCACTGCCCGAAGATTTGCTGGAAGTGTTGCCCTGTCCGGCTCTTTTACTCTGGGGAACCGAAGATCCTTGGGAACCGATCGCCCTCGGTCGCAACTTCGCTCGATTCCCCTGTGTTGAAGAGTTCATCGAAATTTCGGGCGCGGGTCACTGTCCGCAAGACGAACGCCCGGAACAGGTCAACCCGATTTTACAAGGCTGGATTGCTCAGCACGCTTAAGTTATTTGCCGCGATCGCGCTCCAAATCGTAAATCACTTTCTCGGCGTACCAGTCCGAAGATTTACCGGGAGTCTTGAACGACGCCTGTGTGAACAGACGTTGAGCAGCGGGGCGATCGCCATGCAGAGCGCGAACCAGCTTTTGCTGCAAAGGCCGACTGACGCGATCGAAGCTCACAGCCGCAAATCGATCGGGCTGGGCTGACGGTTTGCGGTTGCCATTGCGATTCACCGCCGCACTGAGGCCAATGCCGATCGCCGCACTGCCGCCGAGTGCGATCGCCAGGACTGCCTCGCGATTCACTTCAGCAGATTGATGAATAGACGATTGAGTTTCTGGCGTGGCCGAGACGGGATGAAAGGAGAGGGTGAACAGACTGCCTGCGATCGCACCCATCCACAACGAAGCTTGAGCCACAGTTCGAGACAGCGAAGCAGGATAAAGCATGTGAGGGTTGCACCAGTTTCTACACTTCTATTGTGAAGTGAAAATATGACAATTTTGTGACAGTCCGATTTCTGCCTTGTCGCGAATCATTCCCTTTCCGCTGAAGGTTGAGGTCGCGCCACTATTCCCATCAGCAACACTCGGTCTTGCTTGGGTGCAATGGTTGTCAACGCGACGCAAAGATTGTCAGCATATGCTTGTTCTAAATCCGCTTTGGTGCGAATGAAATGCACACGACGATTGCAACTGTGACAAAAGCGCTGATCCGGTTCGTCAGTTGCTTCTAAAGCCTCCCAAAGTTTCGGACATTTGTAGCTGAAATTGCAGTTAAAGATGCGATCGTTTGTGTTCATGAAAATAACCCCTAAGCGAATGAGGGCATCTGTTGCAGATGCCCTTGTTTGCAGCCTCAATCTTCTAAAGGTGGCTGAGTTTCTGGCACAACTGCGATCGAAGAATCAGCGGACGGCGGTTGCAAAAGCTGTTTGACTTGCGCGATCGCCGTTCCCAATTTGCCATCTTCCAGCAGCGTATTAATCAGCGATAAACCACTGGTTGACAGCAGCAGTTTATTCACATCTGAAACGCCATTACCATTACCGTTTGCACCCGGAAAAGCGTAGATGCGAGCATCGCCTAAAACGCCCGGTTGCGGAGCGAGCGCCTGAACGATTTCGGGGAGGCGCTCGGCTAGTTCCGGCCAGATTTGCCCGATCACGTCTGCGGTCAGATTCGGCGTACTGATGACGTTGCGGGCATCAAGCTGCGCCTGAATGCCTTCGGCTTCCGCCAGTGCTTTGTCGCGATTTGCTGCGGCCAAGGTGCGGATAGCTTCAGCTTCGAGTTCAGCGGCTTGGCGGGCGATCTCAGCTTGACGACGACGGCGGAAGACATCGATTTCAACAACGTTTTGATCGGCAATGCGACGCTGCTCGGCTTCGCGCTGAGCGGCGATCGTAGCCAGTTAGCGATTGCGCTCTGCAACTTCCACCTCAGTCGCCGTTTTCACCGAAGCTTCCGCTTTGGCGCGTTGAGCTTCGGCCTGAAAGCTTTCGCGGCGTTTGTTGGCGATCGCGATCGCGACATCTTCCTGCGCCAGTTTTGCCAGTCGTTCTGATTCTGCGATTTGCACTTGCGCGTCGAACGTATTGGAATCGATCGTGCGCTGGCGAGCAATTTCGGCAACTTCGGCTTCTTGCTGCTGCACAGCTTTGGCAACTTTCAAAAGTTTATTGCGCTCTTCCAGTTCAATATCTGCATCGATTTGGCTTTGGCGAATGCCCAACTGACGGCGAATTTCTTCTTCCTCAACGGATTTTTGCTGCAAAATTTTGGTGCGCTGCGTAGCAGCACTTTCGCGTTCTTTCGCTTCTTGAATTTCGCGATCGCGCTGCGCTTTCAACGCCTCAACCTGAAAGTTTTGCTCTAGCCTTGCGGTTTGTTTTTCCTGTTCAATTTGCAGCGATCGCTTTTGGGCATCAAGTTCTTTTTGTTCGATCGCGACTTGCGTACTCAGTTCAACTTCGCGCTTTTGCTGAATCGATCGCTGAATTGTTTCAGTCCGCAGTCGCACACCTTGGGCATCAAAGAAATTGTTGGTGTCGTAGGTGTCGCTTTCTTGAATTTCGGAGATTGCAATGTTGTTCAACGTCAATCCAACTTTGCCCAGATCTTGCTGTACCAGATTCAAAACTTCCTGAGCAAAACCGAGTTTATCCGAGTCAATTTCGGCCAAGCTTTTCGTTTTTGCTGCCGCTCGAATCGCATCATCAGCGCGTTTTTCTAAAGCGTTTTTGATGTCATCAGGCGTAATTTTGCCGTTCTGAGAAAGTCGTGCTGCTGCTGTCAACACATCTTCCTCTGACGCGCTAATGCAAACGTAGAATGTGACGCGCATATCGGCACGCAGATAATCTTGGGTGCGGACGGCGAGTTTTCCCGTCCGCTCAACGTCGATCGAAATTTCTCGCAACGGCACTCGCGTCAGTTCATGAAATCCAGGTAAAACCACACAGCCACCGTTCAAAATCACGGTTTTGCGCTTCACAAACACGCCGCCCGTCCGTACAAATGCTTCGTTGTTCGGTGTGATCACGTAGACTCGCGTGTATGCCCAGACGCTAAGCAGCAACAACAAAACCAGCGTTCCAATCAGAACAGGAAACACGGTCAAACCACCGATCGCGCCTGCCTGAGTCGTGACGGGAGGCGCAGATTCTTGAGTTGATTGTGTGGACTGCGTGAAATTCGTCTCGGTGAATTGCGATGTGGAAGCGATCGGCAACGATTGAATGAAGGTAAGCCAAAACAGCATAGGAATGACCTGCCAAAGAAGGGTGAATTAAGAATTGCGAGATAGCCAGCGGTCTTGATCCGGACTGTCGCGAGTGATGACGATGTAGCTTTGGGCAGCGCGCTCGATCACGATCACCTTGTCGCCGCGCTGGGGCATGGCGATCGCCCATTCCGGTAAAACCGCATTGACCGTAACGAGATTGCGAGCCGGATCAAGCACGTCCACCTGTCCGACTTTGCCTTCTCCGACGAGCGGAATGCGGGCGGTGCTGACCGTACCGATGCAGCCGACGAGTCGATCGCCACCCACATCTTCGCCAAACGAAGCAAACACCTGACCGATCGGCTGAGCGAGCAAGCTGCCTGCGGCGATCGCGCCCGCCCCCGCAACGCCCATCACCACGCCCGCCAACCAGTTAGACGGCGTCCCGACCGTCACGTTGAGCATCCATCCGAACAGTCCCCACAAGCTCAAGTCAGTGGCAAGCAGAAGGACAAGTGGTGCTTTGCCGATGCCGAGCCAGCCGAGCGTGGAAGCGATCGAAAAATCGCCGTCTGCATCCACATCAGCATCAGCATCCACGTCTGCATCCACATCGAGATCGGCATCGTCGCCGCCGCCGCCGGAAAAAATGACGAACAGGTACAGCAGAACGCCGCTGCCGAGCAAAATCCAGTAGGGTAAATTTGCAAAGTCGAAAATCATCTGTCGGAAGAAGGATTGTGGAGGAGAAAACCAAGCTTCAACCTAGATTCTTAGTGCCCTAAACCGCCGTAATAGAATGAATCTGTAGCAATTTGTAAAAATTACACGTAGCTGGAGGCAAGATGAACTTGAAACGAATTGGGCATGTTGCGGTGTGTGTGCAGGATATCGATCGCGCTGCGGAGTTCTACCAAAATCTGGGAATGAAGCTGGTTTGGAAAGACGCAGATTGGGCGTATCTCAAAGCCGGAGAAGATGGACTCGCGCTGCTTAGTCCGAGCTACAAGCAGGCGGGGCCACATTTCGGATTTGTGTTTGACGATCGCGCCGAAGTCGATCGCGCCTACGAAAAACTCAAGGCCGAAGGCGTTCACATCACGGATTTGCACGAACATCGCGACGGAACAGCTTCGTTCTACGGTCGCGACTCTGAAGGCAACTGGTTTGAATATCTCTACGAACCTGCTCCGGTTGCCAGCGCAGTTTAGTCAAACAACCCGCATTTCTATTGGTCTAGCGATCGAGTTTCGGAGGGGCATGATATCACCGTGCCCCTCAAGGCTCGGTGTTTCTATGACTCAATTGCAGTAGAGCAAACTGCGGTAAAACAAATTGCGGTAGAACAAGAATTAAGTTTTGGATTTACTGTTGCTGATTGTTCGATTTGAGCAAAATGAACTGAGTGAAAGAGGTTTTCGATCGATGATCAGCCGTCCACCCGACAAACTGTCTCAAGTTCGATATTTTGCCCGAATCAGCTTAAAAATCATTCTGATTTCTACGATCGCTTGCGGCGTTTTTGTTCATCTCGTTTCACCTTTGCGCGATCGAAGTTTTGTGCCGAATAGCGCGAATGCGGGATCGATCGTGCTGCCCGGTGTGACTGAAAGCAATTGGATTTTTGGTGCAGGGATTTTAGCGGCTTTGCTTGCAACAAACGTGACGCTGCTTGGCATCGCAAACTGGCTCGGTCATCACCCGCTGATTGATATTTTTCAGCCACGCATTCGCCTCAAGCGGATTATTTCCGAAGTGATTGTCTGGTCGATCGTTGGGTTCTGTTTGTTTTGGGGACTGTGGTTTGTATTTTTAATTTACCTGATGGCTCAATGGCTAGTTGACTAAGCAAATTAGCTATCCATTTGCTCAACCAGCAGCCAATTTCCCGATCGGTTCACTCGCCCTTGCAGTCGCACTCGCCCCGCTGCCAAAGTTTGAAGCTGGCGATCGATTTCGGCTTGCAGCGTCACCACTTGCAGCACGGTTTTATCAGGCAAAATTAGGCGATAATCTTGCTCGCCTTGCGGCTCAAATTCACCTTCAACAATTGGAGCGGTGGAAGGCGGCAAAAACGGCGCGGCGGGGCAATTGCCATCGATCGAATATTCGTCCGGCGCATCCAAATAATGACGCTGCCAGCGCAGCCAGTCGGGATGCTGAGGCGGCAAATTCAGTAGAGGAGTAAGGGCAGCAGGCGCGATCGCATCTTGCAGCAAAGCGGCCTGAAGCGAGTCGCTACGCGAGTCTGAACGCACATTCAACTCTCGCGGCTGACAGTTTTGCTCGATGCACAGCGCCGCCGCCATGCCCGCCGCCTGTCCGATGTTCAGCACGATCGGCTGGAGGCGCGTCGCTCCATTGGCAATGTGCGACACCGAAATATTCTTCTCGCAAACTAAAAGCCCGTCCGTGCTGGCCGGAACCAGACAGCCATAAGGCAGCGCGAACGGCGTTCCTGTCCAGCGTCCACCCCAGCGCATTGATTTGGGCTGAAGCGGCAGCTCAAAACCGGGATAGTGATGATCGTTGGCGTAGTTGCCGACTGCGATCGCCCCTTCCGTCCACGCCGCCACTCGTCCACCGGATGCCGGAAGAATCTCTTGTTCGCGCACCGTCACAAGCCCCTGAACCCGCCGACTTTCGCGATAGTAAGGATGCAGCGCAAACGCGCCACCGCCGATTTTTGCAGCCGGAAAGGTGTCAGTTGCCAGTCCGAACTGCTGACCGAATTCAGCTTGAATGAATCGCGCAAAATTCTGACTGTGCCAGCAAGCTTCCTGATGAAACTCCAGCCGATCGATCGGGTCGAGCAGGCGATCGATCGTTTCGCCGTAATCATTTCCGCACTGCGGCCAGTTGATCATGAAGCGATTGTTCGGCAGACGACCGTAGTTGATGAACGCTTCGGGCGAATAGCCTCGCCATGCCTGCGTAAATCGATCGCTTCCATCCAACGGCGAAGCCGGAATTTCTGATGCATTCGAGTCAAATTCTTGCAGGACAACGACCCAGGTTGGCGACTGAACGGAATAGCGCTGCGTTAGTTCATTCGGCTCAGCGGGCGCACTCGGTTCGTTTGTCTCCGACTGCCATTCCCAACTCCAGCGGTGGGGAATTTCGGCTAAGGCCAGCAAATCCCCCAGTTCCGTGCCGTCGAGAACGATTTGCGCCTCGATCGAATATTCGCCAAAGCGCACTCCGGTAATTCGAGCGCTCGATCGCCTCACCTCCAGCGGAACCTGATTGGCAATCCAGTGGAGGTTGGGGAGCGATCGCACCCAGTCGGCAAAAATCTCCGCTCCAACACGCGGCTCATACGTGAAAAAGCTCACCCAGGCGTGATCGAGTCCTCCAGGCTGACGGCGGTTGAGTTCACGCAAAAAAGTGCCCCAGATTCCCGTTTGCAAAGCGGCGAGTTCGTTGCCATCCGGTGCGCTGACGCCTGCGGCTGTCAACATGCCGCCCAGCCACTCGAATTCGCTTACCAAAATGGTTTGTGCGCCGCGTCGTGCCGCCTGAATCGCTGCTGCCGTGCCGCCTGCGCCGCCACCGACAACGAGAACGTCTGTTTGAAGATGCTGCATCACAATATTGTCGGGTATTGTCGGATGCGATCGCACCATTCGCGAATTTTTCAGGAGCGATTTGGTGGAAACGGTTTGGCAAACGTAAATGCTTCAGGCGAACCGCCATATTGCGTTAAATGTTCGAGTTTGGCTTTCGCCTCTTCCACTGTTGGCAGCTTGCCAGCCGGAATCCACCACATTACAAAATGTTCACCCGGATATTTCTCAAACCATTGCCGCCGCCGCACAAAAAATTCACCGTGCAGCGTTTGATAGACATAAGCTTTTAGCTGCTCAACGCTCTGCCAAACCGACAAATTCACCAGCATCTTTGGATCAGAATAAGCGCGAATTTCGGTTGCATTTCCTGCTGAAGTTTGCAAGCGCCAAACAAAACCCGGACTGCGATCGGCAACTGCATTCACCTCATCTAGCGCATTCGCAAATTCAGCCATGATTGGATCTTCCAGCGGCGCTTTCATCAAAGCAATGTTGATTTGCGCCAAATAGTAATCTTGCAAATTCGATCGATTTTCGGTTGAGATCATTGCTTGCGCCTCAAAAGCGATGGCCTGAAGTATCCAAAAACTAAGGCAAGTTTGTCTTGGACGATATTGACATCGTGCGATAGTGTCCTGGCGTGATGCCGAAAATTCGTTTGAAGTGGCGAGTGAGATGGCTTTGATCGGACATGCCAACTGCGATCGCCACCTCCGCAACCGCCATTCCCTGCTGCAAAAACTGCTTCGCCTTCTCAACTCGAATTTGATTGAGATAGGTATATGGTGGCATTCCAACCGCCTGTCGAAAGATGCGAGTTAAGTAGGAGCGATCGAGCCTCGTAATCTCTGCAAGCTGGTCTAGTGAAACATTAGAGCTAAAGTTGTCATGAAGATACTCTTTCACTAAACGAACTGCATTGTGTTCCTGATTTGACTGAATTGATCGAATTTCAACATCTGCATAGTGCAGCAAAATTGCAGAGAAAACTTCAATCAGTCGAGATTGCTGCTCAATTGGTTCGATCGACTGCCCCAGCGCGGCATGAAGCGATAAAATCTGCGGCGCTAAAGTTTTGCACAACTGCGCTGGTGAAATAAGGCAAACGTTTGATTTGAAGCTCGATCGCAATTTGCTCAATCAATTCAACACTGGGATAGAGCATTCGATAGGTGAGCGGCATTTCTTCAGCCGAAAAGCCTGTATGTACCTCGTCTGGATTCATCAAGACAATGCTTTGTGGGGGTGCTAAATAAGTTGTGCCCTGGTAATTGTTTCCTCCGACTCCTGCTTCAATCACGCCGATCGAATAGCTCGAATGGGAATGCCGAGCATAGTGATAGTGAATGGCTTTGGCTCGAAACAATTCCAAGTTATGAAATTCTGGGATCAGCCAAAATTTTGTAGTTCGATCGCTCATGTTAGAAGCCTTCGCGCTTGTGATTTTCCTCTCTCGGCGCAGGAAAAGATGGTTCGCTTCAATTAAACCGCTTCCTGGGACGCGATCGCGTGAACTACTCGATCGGTCTAGCGCTTTCTTGCGATCGTTCGCTAGAATGAATAGCTGCTGAAAACTCTTTTTCTCTAGAACCCGCTGTGGCAAACATCAAGTCCGCACAGAAGCGTGCAAAAATCGCAGAGCGCAACCGTCTCCGCAACAAATCTCAAAAATCGGCTGTCAAAACGCTGATGAAGAACTACTTCGCCGCCGTCAGCGAATATGCCGCCAACCCGACGCCCGAAGCCAGCCAGAACGTGCAAACCCGCATGGCAGCGGCCTACAGCAAAATTGACAAGGCCGTGAAAACCGGAGTTCTGCACGCCAACAATGGCGCTCGCAAAAAGTCGCGTCTTGCCAAAGCGCTCAAGCGGCACGAAGCCCAAACCACGACTGCTTCCTAGTCGATCGAATGCAGCTCATTGATACGCACGTCCACCTCAACTTCCCAGATTTCCAACTTGACCTCGACGCGATCGCCCAGTCTTGGCGCGATACGGGTGTGGTTCAGCTTGTGCATTCCTGCGTGACACCGCCTGAATTTGCTCAAATTCAAGCGCTGTCGCGCCGATTTGCCGAACTGTACTTTGCGGTCGGGCTGCATCCGCTGGATGTGGGTCAGTGGACGGACGCAACGGCAGCAGAAATTTTGGCTTTGGCGCAGTCTGATCCCAAGGTCGTTGCGATCGGTGAAACCGGACTGGATTTCTTCAAGGCTGAAAATCAAGCTGACCAGCAGAACGCTTTTGCCGCTCAGCTTGCGATCGCCCAGCAGTTAAATCTGCCCGTGATCGTTCACTGCCGCGATGCTGCCCAAACTGCAATTGAGATGCTGCGCGATCGACCCGACTCAAAAGGCGTGATGCACTGCTGGAGCGGCACACCTGAGGAGACTTGCTGGTTTCTCGATCGCGGCTTCTACATCAGCTTTAGCGGCATCGTGACGTTCAAAAATGCGATCGAGGTGCAGGAATCGGCCAAGCTGGTGCCGGACGATCGACTTTTGATCGAAACCGACTGCCCGTTTCTTTCGCCCGTCCCCAAGCGCAAAGAGCGGCGCAACCAGCCTGCTAACGTGATTCATGTGGCGGAGCAGCTAGCGCGGTTAAGAGGCGTAGACGTGGAGGCGATCGCGACTCAAACGACGGCAAACGCTCGGCAGCTATTTGGCCTTCCAGAAATTGCCTGAGAAAGTTTCCGTCAGTGCACAGATTGCAAATTCTGCGCCATAATGTTAAGGAAGGTATGCGGTTGGCGGGTATGTGGAAGTTGGCTAGGATGCTGGGTCAATGCCTTGAGGGGGCGACGGGCAAGTCAGCATCGATTGCAAAGTCATCTTTCACTGAACATCACTCCGTTCTGATTCTGCTCGATCCGCGCACATTGCAACAATTTGTTTAGCTCAGGAGCCTGCTCAACTGAAGTCCCCCGCCATCTCGAACTAAATATTCTTTTTCATCAGTCCTTGCATCGTAAGGTCTGAATTCGCATTGACATCTTTAGCGCTAGCACTGTAAAATCTGGGGCTTGCCCCCCGGAGCGTGACTCGTCTGAGGAGACGCATGACTAATCTAACTCAAACCGCACCCGTTTTCACTCTGCCAGATCTAGTCGAAATTCAGCGGGCGAGCTTCCGCTGGTTTTTGGAAGAAGGCTTGATCGAGGAGCTAGACAGCTTCTCCCCCATCACAGACTACACTGGCAAGCTTGAACTCCACTTTATCGGGAAAGACTATAAACTCAGACGACCCAAGTATGGCGTAGACGAAGCGAAACGTCGAGACAGCACTTACGCCGTGCAGATGCACGTCCCGACTCGCCTGATCAATAAAGAAACGGGCGAAATCAAAGAGCAAGAAGTGTTCATTGGGGATTTGCCCTTGATGACCGATCGCGGCACGTTCATCATCAACGGAGCCGAGCGCGTCATCGTCAACCAAATCGTTCGCAGTCCCGGCGTCTACTACAAGTCGGAAACGGACAAAAACGGTCGCCGCACCTACAACGCCAGCTTGATCCCCAACCGGGGCGCATGGCTGAAGTTTGAAACTGACAAAAACGATTTGGTCTGGGTTCGGATCGACAAAACCCGCAAGCTCTCCGCCCAAGTCCTTCTCAAGGCATTGGGTTTGAGCGATGCGGAAATTTTTGATGCGCTGCGTCACCCCGAATATTTTCAAAAGACGATCGAAAAAGAAGGCCAGTTCAGCGAAGAAGAAGCCCTGCTAGAGCTTTATCGCAAGCTGCGTCCGGGCGAACCTCCGACCGTGACGGGCGGAACGCAACTGCTCGAATCGCGCTTTTTTGATCCCAAGCGCTACGACCTGGGCAAAGTAGGCCGCTACAAGCTCAACAAGAAGCTGCGCCTCAACGTCCCGGAAACCACTCGCGTCCTCACCGCTCAAGACATTCTGGCGGCTGTGGACTATCTGATCAACCTGGAATTCGATATCGGTCAAATTGACGATATCGATCACTTGGGAAATCGACGGGTGCGATCGGTCGGTGAACTGCTGCAAAACCAAGTCCGCGTAGGACTCAACCGCCTAGAGCGAATTATCCGCGAACGCATGACCGTTTCGGATGCTGATTCGCTCACGCCCGCTTCGCTCGTCAACCCGAAGCCGCTCGTCGCCGCGATTAAGGAATTCTTCGGCTCCTCGCAGCTATCGCAGTTCATGGATCAGACGAACCCGCTAGCGGAGCTGACGCACAAGCGTCGTCTCAGCGCTCTTGGCCCCGGTGGTCTGACGCGGGAACGGGCTGGCTTTGCCGTGCGCGACATTCACCCGTCTCACTATGGCCGGATCTGCCCGATCGAAACCCCAGAAGGTCCCAACGCTGGCCTGATTGGTTCGCTGGCAACCCACGCTCGCGTCAACGCCTACGGCTTCATCGAAACGCCGTACTTTAAGGTCGAAAATGGCCGCGTCCTCAAAGACACCGCCCCAATCTACATGACGGCAGATGAAGAAGACGATCTGCGCGTGGCGGCGGGTGACTGCGCTACGGACGAAAACGGCTACATCATCGGAGAATCGGTGGCTGTCCGCTACCGTCAAGACTTCACAACCGCAAGTCCGTCTGAAGTAGACTATGTGGCGGTTTCACCCGTGCAGATTATCTCAGTCGCCACGTCGCTGATTCCCTTCATCGAACATGACGACGCCAACCGCGCTTTGATGGGATCGAACATGCAGCGGCAGGCCGTTCCCTTGTTGCATCCCGAACGTCCGCTCGTCGGCACGGGTCTGGAAGCACAGGCGGCGCGAGACTCCGGCATGGTGATCGTCAGCCGAACGGATGGCGAAGTCACCTATGTGGATGCCAACACGATTCGCGTCCGCAACGATCAGGGCAAGGAAATCTCGCACACGCTGCAAAAGTATCAGCGATCGAACCAAGACACCTGCCTCAACCAGCGTCCGATCGTGTTTGTGGGCGATCGCGTCATTGCCGGACAGATCCTCGCAGACGGTTCGGCCACTGAGGGCGGCGAAATTGCCCTCGGTCAAAACGTCACCGTCGCGTACATGCCCTGGGAAGGCTACAACTACGAAGACGCGATTTTGATCAGCGAACGGCTCGTCATTGACGACGTTTACACCTCAATTCACATCGAGAAGTACGACCTGGAAGCGCGTCAAACTAAGCTGGGACCTGAAGAAATCACGCGGGAAATTCCCAACGTTGGCGAAGATTCGCTGCGTCAGCTAGACGAAACCGGAATTATTCGGATTGGAGCCTGGGTCGAATCGGGCGATATCCTCGTCGGCAAAGTGACACCGAAGGGTGAATCGGATCAGCCACCGGAAGAAAAACTGCTCAGAGCAATCTTCGGTGAAAAAGCCCGTGACGTGCGCGACAACTCCTTGCGCGTTCCCAACGGTGAAAAAGGTCGCGTCGTGGATGTGCGCGTCTTCACCCGCGAGCAAGGCGACGAACTGCCGCCCGGAGCCAATATGGTCGTCCGCGTCTATGTGGCTCAAAAGCGCAAGATCCAGGTCGGCGACAAGATGGCCGGACGGCACGGCAACAAAGGCATCATCTCGCGCATTCTGCCGCCCGAAGATATGCCCTACCTGCCCGATGGCTCGCCCGTTGATATCGTTCTGAATCCGCTGGGTGTGCCTTCGCGGATGAACGTCGGTCAGGTGTTTGAGTGTCTGCTCGGCTGGGCAGGCGAACAGCTTGACGCCCGCTTCAAGATGATTCCGTTCGATGAAATGTACGGCAGCGAATCGTCTCGCGAAACCGTTCACGGCAAGCTCGACTACGCCCGCGAAACGACCAGCAAGAACTGGGTGTTCAATCAGCAGAATCCGGGCAAGATTCAGGTCTATGATGGCCGCACGGGTGAACCGTTCGATCGCCCTGTCACGATCGGCAAAGCCTACATGCTCAAGCTCGTCCACCTAGTTGACGACAAGATCCACGCGCGATCGACGGGTCCCTACTCGCTCGTCACGCAGCAACCTTTGGGCGGTAAGGCGCAGCAAGGCGGACAGCGCTTCGGCGAAATGGAAGTCTGGGCGTTGGAAGCCTTCGGCGCAGCCTACACGCTGCAAGAATTGCTGACGGTGAAGTCTGACGATATGCAGGGACGCAACGAGGCGCTCAATGCGATCGTCAAGGGCAAGGCGATCCCCCGACCGGGAACGCCCGAATCGTTCAAGGTGCTGATGCGCGAATTGCAATCGTTGTGCCTTGACATCGCCGCGCACAAGCTCGAAACCAAAGAAGACGGAACCAGCCGCGATACCGAAGTCGATTTGATGGCCGATGTGGGCAACCGACGCACCCCGTCGCGCCCGACGTATGAATCGATTACGAGCGGCGACATGGATAGCGACGACGAGTAACGCCACTCGCACCCTCTAATTTGTTCGCGGTTAGCTCGATTCGGCCAACCGCGAACGATCGTCTAGTACCGCTACATATTCAAAGGGAAGGAATCAATGCCGAAGCTAGAACAGCGGTTTGACTATGTAAAGATCGGTTTGGCCTCGCCAGAGCGGATTCGCGTCTGGGGCGAACGCACCTTACCAAACGGCATGGTGGTCGGCGAAGTCACCAAGCCCGAAACGATTAACTACCGGACATTGAAGCCGGAAATGGACGGGCTATTTTGCGAGCGCATCTTTGGCCCCGCCAAAGACTGGGAATGTCACTGCGGCAAATACAAGCGCGTCCGACACAGAGGCATCGTCTGCGAACGCTGCGGCGTGGAAGTCACCGAGTCCAGAGTCCGCCGTCACCGCATGGGCTACATCAAGCTGGCCGCTCCGGTCGCCCATGTTTGGTATCTCAAAGGGATTCCGAGCTACATGGCGATTCTGCTCGATATGCCATTGCGCGATGTTGAACAGATCGTCTACTTCAACGCCTATGTCGTCCTCAATCCCGGCAATGCGGACAACCTCAGCTACAAGCAACTGCTGACTGAAGATCAGTGGATCGAAATTGAGGATCAGCTTTACAGCGAAGATTCGCAGCTTACCGGAGTGGAAGTCGGCATCGGCGCGGAAGCACTTCAGCGATTGCTGCAAGATCTGAATCTCGAAACGGAAGCCGAACAGCTTCGCGAAGAAATCGCCGCTTCCAAAGGCCAAAAGCGAGCCAAGCTGATCAAGCGTCTGCGCGTGATCGACAACTTCATCGCTACGCAGTCACAGCCGGACTGGATGGTGCTGTCTGTGATCCCCGTCATCCCGCCGGATCTGCGTCCGATGGTGCAGCTAGATGGTGGCCGCTTTGCCACGTCTGACCTGAACGATCTATACCGTCGCGTCATCAACCGCAACAACCGTCTTGCCCGTCTGCAAGAAATCCTTGCACCGGAAATCATCGTCCGCAACGAAAAGCGGATGCTGCAAGAAGCGGTTGACGCTTTGATCGACAACGGGCGGCGCGGTCGGACAGTGGTAGGCGCGAACAATCGCCCGCTCAAGTCGCTCTCCGACATCATTGAGGGTAAGCAAGGCCGCTTCCGGCAAAACCTGCTGGGTAAGCGCGTGGACTACTCTGGGCGATCGGTCATCGTGGTCGGTCCCAAACTCAAAATCCACCAGTGCGGTTTGCCGCGCGAAATGGCGATCGAACTGTTCCAACCCTTCGTCATCCATCGCTTGATCCGTCTGGGCTTGGTCAACAACATCAAAGCCGCCAAGAAGCTAATTCAGCGCAACGATCCGCAGGTGTGGGACGTGCTGCAAGAAGTGATCGAAGGCCACCCCGTCATGCTCAACCGCGCTCCCACGCTGCACCGTTTGGGCATTCAAGCGTTCGAGCCGATTTTGGTAGACGGTCGCGCCATTCAGATTCATCCCTTGGTCTGTCCCGCTTTTAACGCGGACTTTGACGGCGACCAAATGGCCGTTCACGTCCCCTTGTCGCTGGAATCGCAGGCCGAGGCGCGACTGTTGATGCTGGCGTCTAACAACATCTTGTCTCCGGCAACGGGTCGTCC
This sequence comes from Microcoleus sp. FACHB-1515, assembly GCF_014696105.1. Taxonomy (GTDB): domain Bacteria; phylum Cyanobacteriota; class Cyanobacteriia; order Elainellales; family Elainellaceae; genus JAAUTJ01. The sequence continues at coordinate 280,729 of NZ_JACJPO010000066.1, read as the reverse complement.
GATCGTGACGCCGAGCCAAGACATGGTGTTGGGCTGCTACTACCTGACAGCCGAAAATCCCAACGCCACACTTGGAGCCGGACGCTACTTTGCGAATTTGGATGACGCGATCATCGCTTACGAGCAGGGATTGGTCGATCTGCACGCTTACGTCTGGGTGCGGTTTGACGGCAAGGTCGAATCTGACGGATCGGATCAAGAGCCGATCGAAGAGCAGCGCAGCGATGATGGCATCGTGACGAAAACCTACGCATCCCGCCGCGTCCGCGAAGATGCCGAGGGGAACATCATCTCGCAGTATGTCCGCACCACACCGGGGCGCATCATCTACAACAAAACGATCATGAACGCGCTTGTGAGCTAACGGGCGATCGAGGGTCGGGCTTGTTGGCAGATGCCAACACCCGACAGCCAACCATTGATTTACTCAAAGAAGCAGCATAATGGCAGAACAAAATCAACAGCCAGAACAAGCAATTTTTCGCAACCGAGTGGTGGACAAAGGCCAATTGCGCCGCTTGATCGCCTGGGCGTTCACGCACTACGGCACAGCGCGGACGGCAACGATGGCTGACGAACTCAAGGATCTCGGCTTCCGGTACGCAACCAAGGCCGGAGTGTCGATCAGCGTTGACGATCTGGTCGTTCCACCGAGCAAGCGCGAACTGCTGGAAGCGGCTGAAGAACAAATTCGTGAAACTGAAACGCGCTACATTCGCGGCGACATCACGGAAGTCGAACGCTTCCAAAAGGTGATCGACACCTGGAACGATACCAGCGAAGAACTCAAAGACGAAGTGGTTCGCAACTTCAAATCCAGCGACCCGCTCAACTCCGTCTACATGATGGCCTTTTCCGGCGCACGGGGAAACATCTCGCAGGTGCGGCAGCTTGTCGGAATGCGCGGCCTGATGGCAAATCCGCAAGGCGAAATCATCGACTTGCCGATTAAAACCAACTTCCGCGAAGGTCTGACCGTCACCGAGTACATCATTTCGTCTTACGGCGCACGTAAGGGTCTGGTTGATACCGCCCTCAGAACGGCGGACTCCGGCTACCTGACCCGCCGACTGGTAGACGTGTCGCAAGACGTGATCATCCGCGAACTCGACTGCCAAACCGAACGCGGCATTCCGGCTCGCGCCATGACCGACGGTGAGCGCGTTTTGATTCCGCTCAAAGATCGCTTGTTGGGTCGCGTTCCCGCTAAGGATGTGCTGCATCCGGAAACGGGCGAACTGATCATTGCCCGCAACGAACCGATCTCGGACGATGTGGCGCAACTGATCGGCAAGGCCAAAGTCGAAGAAGTGATCGTGCGATCGCCCCTCACCTGCAACGCCACGCGATCGGTGTGTCAAGCCTGCTACGGCTGGAGCTTGGCACACGCCTCGAAGGTGGATTTGGGTGAAGCGGTCGGGATCATTGCCGCGCAGTCGATCGGGGAACCCGGAACGCAGCTAACCATGCGGACGTTCCACACCGGAGGCACGTTCACAGGCGATGTGACTCCTCAAGTTCGTGCGCCATTCGCGGGCAGCGTCAAGCTGTCGAAATCGCGGGTGAGAACGCGGGCATTCCGGACTCGGCACGGCGAAGACGCTTTGATCATGGAGTCGCCCGTCGATCTATTTTTGGAAGGCGAAAAGGGTAAGGAAACCTTTAACATTCCACCGGGATCAATTTTGTTTGTGCGCGATGGCGATCGCGTCAAGCTCGGCCAAATGCTCGTGGAAATGCCTGCTGCGAGCCGCGTCCGCAAAGTGACGGAACGCGCCACGATGGACGTAGCTTCCGACCTGGCAGGCGAAGTCATGTTCGCGGATGTTGTGCCGGAAGAAAAGAAAGACCGTCAGGGCAACACGACCCGAATCGCCCAGCGCGGCGGCTTGATCTGGATCTTGGCGGGTGAAGTCTACAACCTGCCGCCCGGAGCCGAACCCGTCGTTAAAAACGGCGATGTCGTCGAGGTCAACAGCATCCTCGCGGAAACCAAGCTCGTGACGGAAAACGGCGGCGTGGTGCGGATCCCGCAGGAAGACGAAGGCAAAGGCAGCCGCGAAGTCGAAATCATTACGGCTTCCGTGCTGCTCGACGATGCCCGCGTTCATGCCGAAAGCTTCCAGGGTCGCGAACTCTATTTGATCGAAACGCAGCACAACCAGCGCTTTTCGCTGATCGCCACGCCCGGAACCAAGGTGACGAATAACCAGGTCGTTGCGGAACTGATTGACGATCGCTACCGCACCAGCACAGGCGGCATCATCAAATACTCTGGTGTGGAAGTCGGCAAAAAGGGCAAAGCCAAGCAGGGCTATGAAGTCACCAAGGGCGGCACTTTGCTGTGGATTCCCGAAGAAGCCCACGAAGTCAACAAAGACATTTCGCTGCTCATGGTGGAAGACGGTCAGTTTGTCGAAGCCGGAACGGAAGTGGTCAAAGACATCTTCTGTCAAAGCAGCGGCGTGGTTGAAGTCACTCAGAAAAACGACATTCTGCGCGAAATCGTGATCAAGCCCGGTGAACTGCACCTGGCCGATAACCCGGAAGCCGTTCTGTCCAAAGACGGAACACTGGCAAATCCCGGTCAGGAAGTGATGCCCGGACTGACGATCGACGAAATTCGCTACATCGAATATGTCGAATCGCCGGAAGGTCCCGCCCTCTTGCTGCGACCCGTGACCGAGTTCACCGTCCCCGATGAACCCTCAGTTCCGAGTCAAGAATCGACGGCGGAAGAGTCGGGTCGATCGATTCGCCTCCGCGCCATTCAGCGGATTCCGTATAAGGATGGCGATCGCGTCAAGTCCGTTGAAGGGCTGGAACTGCTCAGGACGCAACTGGTTCTGGAAATCGATCAGGACGCGCAGCTTGCGGCTGACATCGAATTGATTCCTGACGAAACCGATCCGGAAGTGATGCGGCTTCAGCTTGTGATTCTCGAATCGCTCGTCATCCGCCGCGATGTTTCTGCCGATCAAACCCAGGGCAGCACAAATACGCGCATTCTGGTTAAGGATGGCGATCAGATTGCTCCGGGTGCAGTCGTGGCGCGAACGGAAATTCTCTGCAAAGAAGCCGGGGAAATTCGCGGCATTCGTGAAGGGAATGAACTGGTGCGGCGTTTGCTCGTGGTGCGGCAGGACGATCGCCTCGAAATTGACCTGGCAGGCAAAACCTCAACGGCGAAAAAAGGCGATCTGCTCGTAGCCGGAGCCGAAGTTGCCCCTGGCATCGTCGCGCCCGATTCCGGTCAGGTGACGCAGGCGGGCGACGGTAAGATCACGCTGCGGACGGCGCGTCCTTACCGCGTTTCAGCCGGAGCCGTGCTGCACATTGACGATGGCGACCTTGTCCAACGGGGCGACAACCTCGTTCTGCTGGTGTTCGAGCGTACCAAAACGGGAGACATCATTCAGGGTCTTCCTCGGATCGAAGAACTGCTCGAAGCCCGCAAGCCGAAAGAAGCTTGCATCCTCTCGGAGCGTCCGGGGACGGCGCAAGTCGTGTACGGCGATGACGATTCGGTCGAAATCAAAGTGATCGAAGCTGATGGCGTCGTCACCGAATATCCGCTGGGTCCCACGCAAAACGTGCTGGTGCTGGACGGGCAAGAAGTCGGCGCGGCAGAACCGCTCACCGATGGTCCGGCCAATCCGCACGAAATTCTGGAGATCTTCTTCAAGCTGCACCGCGAAAGCTTGGGCATCCACGAAGCCGCACAGATCAGCTTGGAAAAGGTGCAAACCTTCTTGGTGAACGAGGTGCAGTCGGTTTATCAATCGCAGGGCATCGATATTTCTGACAAGCACATCGAAGTGATCGTGCGGCAGATGACCTCGAAAGCGCGGATTGACGACGGTGGCGACACCACGATGCTGCCGGGAGAACTGGTGGATCTCAACCAGATCGAACAGGTGAACAGCACGATGTCGATTACCGGAGGCGCACCTGCCGAATACACTCCGGTTCTGCTGGGGATCACGAAAGCCTCGCTGAATACCGACAGCTTCATCTCGGCGGCTTCGTTCCAGGAAACCACTCGCGTTTTGACCGAGGCGGCGATCGAAGGCAAGTCCGACTGGCTGCGCGGCCTGAAGGAAAACGTGATCATCGGTCGTCTGATTCCGGCTGGAACGGGCTTCAACGCCTACGAAGACAGCATGAACGCCGAAGCCGAACTTGGCTACGACAATGGCTACCTCGAAGACGACGACCTCAAGGATGTTGTCTTGGACGATCGCACCGCTCGCTCTTACGACTTTGAAGGTGGCTTCGATGTGTTCGCCAACGAAATGATCGGCGGCACTCGCGACGGCAACGGCGAAGCTGCCCGCCCCACTTTCGGGTTTGGCGCGAGCGACGCACCCAGCGACGATGATGACGGCTTCTCACCGATCATTGACGACGATGACGACTTTGAAGATGACATCGACGACGATGACGAATAAACTCAACCGCTAGTTCTGTGAAAATCCTGCTCGATCGAGCAGGATTTTTTATTGCGAAAAACTCACTTGCAAATACAGTTCCGGGTCGATCGCGATCTTTTCTGACCAGTAAGCAGTTTGCAGAAAATTGTGAATGATGGTGAGATCGAGTTTGGATCGATCGCTGCTGATGCAAATACTCATTCGCTTAAAATTCATGCGCTCAAACGAATTCTGGCATTGATTAATCGCGTGAATCGCCAGGTGAAAATGATCGAAGCGACGGCAAGACCGATCGCCAGCCCAATCCATAGGCCGACTCCGCCCCAGCCCGATCGCAAACCGAGCGTGTAGCCACAAGACAAGCCAATGCCCCAATAGGCAAACAGCCCAATCAGCATTGGCGTTCGGGTGTCTTGTAGTCCGCGCAGTGCGCCAGCGGCAATCACCTGAATGCCATCAACAAGCTGAAACATCGCCGCAACGCGCAGCAGATCGATCGCCATTGCTACGACAGCGGCATTCGCCAAATTGTTCACATCCAGGTAAAGCGCGACGATCGATCGCGGAAAAACGAGAAATGCAATGCCCATGATTGCCATGAATGTTGCGCCGATCGCCAAATTGATGAACGCTGCCAGTCGTGCCTGCGGTAAATTTTCTTGGCCGAGCAGTTGTCCGACGCGCACGGTTGTCGCGTAGGAAATGCCAGCCGGAACCATAAACGTAATTGCCGCTGTTTGCAGTGCGATTTGGTGGGCGGCGAGCGGTACGGTTCCCAAAAAGCCCATTAAGAAGGCGGTGATAGTGAACAAGCCTGTTTCAACGCCGTAAAGAACGCCGATGGGGATGCCAATTTGCAGCAGTTCTTTGAGGATTTGGCGATCGAACTTCGGTCGCGGCGGAAAAATGCGGTGCTGCCGCAAATCCGACTGCAACCGAATGTAGATCAGCAGGGCAATCAACACGCCCCAAAACGACATCGTACTGGCAAGGCCAATTCCCGTTAGACCCAGCGGCGGCAGACTAATCGCGCCAAGCCGAATCTTGCCAAACATCAAGCTGTAGTTGGCGACGACGTTGAAGACCAATCCGCACAGTGTAATTACCATGACGGGACGAGGGCGTGACAACGCCGAAACGACATTACGCATGACGGCAAATGCCAAGGCAGGAAAAAGTCCAGGGGCGATCGCCCGTAGATAGTTCACGACCAGCGCGATCGTGCTTTCTTGCTGACCGAGATGGGTCAAAATTGCGCCTGCGTTCCACAGCAGCAGGGTGGCGGGTAGGGCGATGAGAAGGGCAAGCCAAAAGCCTTGCTGGGCAACCTGCTCGATGCGGCGGCGATCGCCGCGTCCATATGCTTCTGAAACGAGTGGACTGGTGGCTGAGAGACTGCCAGAGCAAACCAGCAGCAAGGTTCCGAAGCTGATGCCGCCGAGTCCGCCTGCGGCGATCGCTTCGCTGCCGAGCAAACCCATCATCACGGTATCGACGAATGAAGTGGCTTGTTGGGCGAGTTGGGCGGCGGCCAGGGGAAGGGCGAGGGCAAGGCAGGCGCGGATTTCCGATCGCAGTTGGGCTTTCTTCAAAAAAGCGAAGGTTTCGTTCATGCTGGATTTGGCAGATGCCCAGAGCGCAAATTGCTAGTTTACCCAGACTAAATGGGAACTTGCTTCCTCCGATCGGCTTCAACCTTGATTGACAACTTGTCGTTTAGACTACTTCCTTGATCTGAGCCAGTGGAAGCCAAAGTGGGTTGTCAAAGCAGAAAGAGTGGAGATGTGCGATCGATCCCCCTCCTCCAACTCTCCAGGGAGATTGCCTTTCCCTGAACCCTACGCAAGGTCAATGTGATATTAGTCTCGGTGAGCCGTTCACGTCCCTCGTGCTAGTTGCTTCGTTTCCCTTTCCCCAGCCGACACCCAAATTTTCTAGTCAGCGGAGATTTCTTGTGTTTCTTTGACAGGTTGATTTTCAAATTCGATCGCGCTGCTGTTGCTTTCGGGTACTTCGGTAGCGGGTTGGACGCGCTTGGAGAAGCCCCAGGTGAAAAGGATGGCGATCGCGCCAATCATCAGCCATTCAGGGGGAACCAGGCTGTCGTTGAAGACGCGCACCAGCAGGCGAAGACCGACGAGAGCAACGGTGAGATAGCCTGCGGATTCGAGATGCTCAAATTCTTCCAGCCAGCGGATGAACAGTCCGGCCATGAAGCGCAAGGTGACCACGCCGATCGCGCCACCGAGCAGAATTAGCCAGGTTTCACTCGAAACAGCGATCGCAGTGGTGACGCTGTCAAGCGAAAAGGCGAGATCGGTGAGGGCAATCACGGGAATTGCTTGCCACAAGGAGGTAAAGCGGGGGCCGTGATGTTCTTTGCCTTCGCTTTCGTTTGAGGTGAAATACTGAAAGACAAGCCATAGCAGGTATGCGGCTCCCAATAGCTCAAACTGCCAGTATTGAATGACCCAGCTTGCCGCTAGAATCAGCCCGACGCGCAGTACAAAGGCCACAACCAATCCGAGGTTGAGGGCATTGCGCTGAAGCTTCGGGTCGTGCAGACCTTGCGCGATCGCTGCCAGCGCAATGGCGTTATCCGCAGAGAGCACGGCTTCTAGCACAACCAGAACGGGCAGCAGCAGCAGCGTATTCAGTCCCAAATCGGGAGCATCCAGCAAATTTATCATCAATCTTCCGGTAGCATGGCCGCGAGGATTCGATCGATTTCGATCGCCTCGTTCTCCTATCATCTCTCATTCCACCCATAGGTTTCACGCTTTGGGCGATCGAATGACTGATTTGTGTGAAGCTTTGCGCCAAAGGTGCGATCGACCAGTACAATATCAAATCCAATACGCCCATCAAGCTCACCTCCCAGCCGACACCATGCCCAAGCTTCCTGTCAAAGATTCTGTTTCGCCCAGCTTCGCCCGTGCGGATGCCGCTAGCTATAGCTTTGGAGACGATCGCTTTGCTGCCACAACCAGCGATTCTGCCAAGCTGATTGCCCTGCTCACTCAGTTTCAAGCCCGCTATCCCAACGCCAGTCTGGTCGCTGAACTGCTGACGATGCACGAAAATCAATTTGTCGTGCGGGCACTGGTGCAAATCGGCGGAGCGGCCTTAACGAGCGGCATGGCGGCAGCAATCGATATTGAGCAGGCCGAAGATCGAGCCAAACTGCGGGCGCTGGAAATGTTGTCGCTCCAGCCGATCGCTCCGATCGAACCCTTTTCCCGTCCTGAACCCGCAGTTCAATCCGGCTACGATCTGCAACTGCGCGTTACTGCGCCTGAACCTGCGATCGCTCCTGCTGAACCGCCTGCCAGTCTGCCTACGGACTTCAGCCCCGCTTTGCCTGTGATGAAGCCTGCCGTCGAGCCGATCGAGGAGCGCGTGGTTGAACCCGTTCCGATTGCAGCAGGCATTCCTGATATTCCCCTTCCGACTTGGGAACCGGAACCGCAGCCGATTTCCGAACCGGAGCCGATCGATATGTCGGATGCGATCGCCCGCACCAGCGTGGAACTGAAGCGCTTGGGCTGGACGAACGTGAAAGGACGCGAACATCTAGAAAAGACTTATGGAAAGCGATCGCGCCAGCAGCTAACCGACACGGAACTGCTTGACTTTTTGAAATTCCTTGAATCGCAATCGTCTCCTGGACAATCGCCGTTCTAAAAAAAATGGAGGGGCGGTTCTGGTGAACAACCCCTCCGTCAAATTTCAGTTTCAGCCGCGCCTGCTAGGAAGCAGAAACAGCGGTGGGACGGCTACCGACTGCGGTTTTGTCGATCACCTGATCGATCAGGCCGTAGTCTTTGGCTTCTTGGGGCGACATGAAGAAGTCGCGATCGGTGTCGCGCTCAATCCGCTCTAGCGGCTGTCCGGTGTGGTCAGCCAAATAGTGGTTGAGCGTGTCTTTGATGTAGAGGATTTCTTTGGCTTGGATTTCGATGTCGATCGCTTGTCCTTGCGCGCCGCCCAAGGGCTGGTGAATCATAATCCGCGAGTGGGGCAGGCTCATCCGCTTGCCTTTCGTGCCTGCGCTGAGCAGGAATGCGCCCATGCTGGCGGCGAGTCCGACGCAAATCGTACAAACATCCGGGCGAATGTGCGTCATGGTGTCAAAAATGCCCATGCCTGCATAGACCGAGCCGCCCGGAGAGTTGATGTAGAGATAAATGTCTTTTTCAGGATCTTCGGCTTCGAGAAACAGCATTTGCGCCACGATCAGGTTGGCGATGTCCGAGTCAACCTGCTGGCCGAGGAAGATAATGCGTTCGCGCAGAAGCCGCGAGTAGATGTCAAATGCGCGTTCGCCGCGCCCCGACTGCTCAATTACGGTAGGAATCATGTCGTGCCTCTCGTCGCTTTTTCTCATTCTACCGATTTCGCCGAATTGCCGTCAGAACTGGCGGCTTGCGCTTTTTCCGCTTCCAGCAAGTTGACGAGGAGGGCTTGAATCCGCATTCGCTTGATATACGGCCAGCCGCCTTCTGACTCAATATCTTTGAGGAAGCTGTAGAGCGCTTGGCGATTGGTCGGGAGTGCTTCTTGAAACAGTCCTTCGCAGATTTCACGATGCAGCGCCTCGAGGGTGCGGAGGATTTTCAAAAGCGATCGCTCATCGCCCCGATGCCGCTCGGCCAAAATCCGAATTGCGGTGGAGATGGCTTCTTGCTCGATCGCAAGCTCATTCGTGTTTGACTTGTGCGGCTCATGTTCCGATCCCATCCCCCGACCTCCTGACTTCAATAAAGGCGACAAGTCCCTGTAAAATGCAGTATGAGACCTGTGATAAGCGATGTTGCAATTGATTTCTGTAACTTAGCTTATCTTGACAGGTTGAGTCGTTCTGGTAGCGGTAGCTTCGCTTCTTGGAGAAGAATCGCATCCATCCCCGGCAAGGCATTCGCCAAGCTGCCCAGCCCATAGATAAACCGAGACTGGCAGGGATTTATACATTGATTTTGAGGTTGACCATGAGGTATCGCGCTTTAATTGTTGCCTTCTTAGCTGTGTGCTTAGGATTTTTGACCGCTTGCAGTGGTGCAGCCAGCGACGCAAACGGCCCTTTGACCTATGAAGAAATTCGCGGAACGGGTCTTGCCAACTCCTGCCCACAGCTTGGCGAAACCAGCCGGGGATCAATTCCGATCGATCCCAACCAAACCTACCAAATTACCGATATGTGTCTGGAGCCGACCAGCATCTTCATCAAAGAAGAACCGACCAATAAACGGCAATCGGCTCAATATGTTGCAGGTCGCCAACTAACTCGCTACACCTCCTCGATCGATCAGGTGAGCGGCAAACTCCAACCGCTCAAAGATGGCGGTCTTCGCTTTGTCGAAGAAGACGGCTTTGACTTCCAAGCCATCACCGTTCAGCTTCCGGGCGGCGAGCGCGTCCCCTTCCTGTTCAGCATCAAAGGCTTAATTGCCGAATCGCAACCGGGACTGACCAGCATCAACTCCGCAACTGACTTTGAAGGCGAATTTCGCGTTCCGTCCTACCGCACCTCGAACTTCCTCGATCCCAAAGGTCGCGGTTTGACGGCAGGCTACGATACTGCCGTTGCGCTTCCGGGTCGCGGCGACAGCGAAGAACTAGAGCGCGAAAACATCAAGAGCTTCGACTTGGGCAAAGGCCGCATCTCGCTTCAAGTTGCCAAAGTCGATAATGTCAGCGGCGAAATTGCCGGAACCTTCGAGAGCATCCAGCCTTCCGACACCGACATGGGCGGCAAAGCAGCCTTGGATGTGAAAATTCGCGGGTTGTTCTACGCTCGCGTTGATCCGGCAGAAGTTTAATCAGGTTCGATCGAATTTGATTTGAGAGGAGGGAAATTTTCCCTCCTTTTTTGTTGCCTGATTAGAGAATTTCTAGCTGCTTTCTGCCCACAATGTAAGGCATTAATTTGGCAATATTGCGAGCATCATCAATGCCGCGATGATGCGTTCCTTCGAGCGGAATGTTGGCAAGCTGTAGCGCTTCATTCATGCCTTGTCGCTTGGGCAAACCTTGCACTTTGCTAAAGGCTTTTTTGAGGTTGACATGCTGAAAGGCGATCGGCGGCGAAACCCGATGAAATTCACTGTCCTGCTTGAACTGTCGGTAATCAAAATCGCCCCAAGATCCGAACAGCGAATTCGGATATTTTGACAGCCAGGTTTTGAGATTGGCGATCGCTTCCAAATATCCCGGAGCCGCATCCACCTGCGCCTGAGTAATCGAAGTCAACGACTTACAAAACTCCGTCAAAATCGGATGGCGAACAGGTTTAACAAAGGTTTGAAATTCACTCACAGTGGTTAAATTTTCTGCCTCAATCATGACCGCGCCAATTTCAATAATTTCCATTTCCCGTCGATCGAGTTCGCCGCGATCGGAACAGGTCGCTTCTAAATCCAGCACTAAGTAATAATCAAACAAGCTGAAATCCGGCATTTTCTCCTAAAAATCGATCGAATCAACAATTGTAATCTAGTTGTATTACAAAACTATACTACAGTCAAGCTTATCGAGCCAGCCAGCTAAAAATATCACCAGCCGTTAAATACAAATCAGCCGCAAATTGTGGGATGGAAATTACTGCTTCTGGATCTTCAAAATATTCATCACTGCGATCGCCAAAGTAAACCAAAATGATTCGCTCATCCGGATCAATCAGCCAGCCGAGTTCCGTTTCGTGCTTGAGGCAGTGCAGGATATTTCGGGTCACTTTCGTTTGATTTTGGTCGGGTGAAAGAATTTCGATCGTCCAGCTTGGAGCAGCTTGAAACACATTAGCAATTTCGCCATTCGCATCAACGGGAATGCGATCCCAGGTAAAAACAGCAATGTCGGGAACGATCGATCGTCCCCCAAACGTACAGCGCAACTCAGGAAAAGCTCTGGCAATTTGTCGCGGTTTGAGTGCAGCATTAATCGCCGCAGTCAGTTCGCCTTGGATGGTGCTGTGTTTTCCTTGCGGCATGGGTTTTTGAATGATTTGACCGTCGATGTATTCGCTGGCGGGCTTGGTTTCTGGCAGTTGCAGAAAATCCTCTAGCGTCAGATTTTTTGTGTGATTTTGTACCATTGCGATCGCTCCTTCCAAAGCATTTGTACTCATTCTACTGAGATCGGATGATACGCTGAATTGCAACTCTCGATTATCCTGAACAGAAGAACTGTTGGCCTCGATCGAAATGTCTGATCTAATTTTGTTTTGGCATCGCCGCGATTTGCGGAGCGTGGATAACGTCGGACTGGCGGAAGCTCGCAAACGGAGCGATCGCGTCGTTGGCGTATTTTGTCTCGACCCGATTTATTTAGGTCGTGATGATGTTGCCGCCACTCGTGTCACCTACATGATCGGCTGCTTGCAAGAATTGCAGCAAAACTATCAAAAAGCCGGAACGCAACTGATCATTTTGCATCAACCGCCGATCGAAGGTTTACCAAAGCTTGCCAAAGCGCTCAATGCCAAAGCCGTTTATCTGAATCGCGACATTGAACCCTATGGCCGAGAACGCGATCAGTCGGTGGCCGAAGCACTCCAACAGATCAATATCGAGGTGCAAGGCTACTGGGATCAATTGATGCATCCGCCGCAAGACGTTTTGACAGGAGGCAGCAAGCCTTACACCGTCTTCAGTCCCTACTGGCGCAACTGGAGCAGCAAGCCGAAAGCCGAACCCGTTCAAGCATTGGAGCAGGCGATCGGGCTGGCCGAAGCGGAACAGGAAGCCGCTCGTCAGGCAGGTGCGATTCCGCTACCGAGTGCCAAAGAGCTAGGGTTTGATTGGAATAATCCGCTGCTGCTCAATCCGGGGACGGCGTCGGCACAAGCAAGGCTAGAAGAATTTTGCGATCGCGCCCTCACCGACTACAAAGAACAGCGCAACTTTCCCGCCAATGAAGACGGAACTTCGCATCTCAGTGCGGCCTTGAAGTTTGGGGCGATCGGCGTTCGCACCGTTTGGGCGGCAACCGAGCAGGTAGCGCAGAATATTCGCAGCGACGAAGCCGCATCGAGCTTACGAACTTGGCGGCAAGAACTGGCGTGGCGCGAATTTTACCAGCACGCGCTGTTTTGGTTTCCCGAATTGGCCGAAGGTGTTTATCGCAAGCTGCTGAAAGATTTTCCTTGGGACAACAACCCTGACTATTTCCAAGCTTGGTGTGAAGGACGAACAGGCTATCCGATCGTAGATGCGGCCATGCGTCAGATGAACGAATTAGGCTGGATGCACAATCGCTGCCGCATGATCACGGCCAGCTTCTTGTGTAAAGATTTATTTGTTAGCTATCAGCTGGGTGAAAAATATTTTATGCAGCGGCTTTATGATGGCGATCAATCTGCTAACAATGGCGGTTGGCAATGGTGTACGTCGAGCGGTATGGATCCGCAGCCGTTGCGGATTTTTAATCCGGCTAGCCAAACACAAAAGTTTGATGAAGATGCCGCTTATATTCGCAACTGGCTTCCAGAATTACGTAGCATTGACACCGAAGATTTAGTCATGGGAAAAATCTCGAAACGCGATCGCGACCGCTGCGGCTATCCTGTTCCAATCGTTGATCATCGCGTTCAGCAGGCCGAATTTAAACGCCGCTACAGTATGCAGCGTGAGAAATTGGGTAGTCAAGAAGAAGACACAGCGGAACCGCTGCCTGCTGAATAACGGTTTATTATTTCAACCCTAGACGGAGTTGCGGTATGCCCAAAGTTTCGATCGCACTTTGTACATACAATGGTGCGAGCTACATCATTGAACAACTGCAAAGCTTTGAGCAACAAACGCGCCTGCCCGATGAAATTGTCATCTGCGACGATTGTTCTCAAGATAATACAGTCGAGCGAATTCAAGCCTTTGCGAAAACCGCAAAAATTCCAATTCATTTACACCGTAATGACAAAAATTTGGGCTACAGTCAAAACTTTTGTCAGACCATTTCATTGACTTCAGGTGACATCATCTTTCTTTCAGATCAAGATGATGTTTGGCATGAATCAAAAGTGGATAAATTCCTGCAAGCGTTCGAGAGAAATGATGCGATCGCAGTTTTGAGCGATGCCCACCTTGTAGACGAAAAGCTGAAATCATTAGGACAAACGCTTTGGCAGTTAAACAGCTTCGATCGATCGGCTCAAGCCTTCATGCTCAGCCCTGAAGGATTTGAACTGACGCTTCAGCGAGGCAACATTTGGTGTGGAAGCTCGATGGCGCTGCGTCGATCGATAGCAGAAATTGGCCTGCCAGTACCGATCGGCTGCCCGCATGATTTGTGGTTTGGAATGATTGCGGTTGCGCTGGGAAAAGCTAGCTTGGTTCCGGAACCGCTCAATGATTATCGTCAGCATCAGCAGCAGGCCAGCGGACAGAAAAAACCGGGTTTTTTCAATACTGTGCAAACGCTGAACCGAAAACTTCAGTTTTTTAGAAGTACTGTTATGTACGAGCGCTGGCTGTTTGAACATCAAGCACTGCGCGATCGCCTCCAGCAAATCACAAAATATCCTATCAATCCTGATGTTCTCAAACTGCTGGACGCCAAAATTGCATACTTACAGGCACAAAATCAACTGCGGCAACGACCTTTCTTTCTTCGTCCTCCCATTCTCTACCAAGAGTTGGTCAGCGGTCGCTATGCAAAATTTTCTCGCGGCTGGAAACATTTGGTTGTTGACTTATTGCTTTAACCAGGTCGATCGATTCAGTCGGCTACCACGCTGCTGATTGCGGTAAAAGTTCGTCCTTCATAATGCGAATTCTCCGCTGCAAGCAGAGCAGATTCTCATAGAGGCGATTGATAAACCGCCTCTACAGCCTATTAATCCGATCGATCTTTTAGTTCAATCAAACTACAAATTCAGATCCGTCACCGCGCCCAAACTGCTCGAAGAAACTAGCTTCGCATATTTCGCTAACACGCCTTTGGTGTAGCGCGGCTGCGGCGGTTGCCAAGCTTCGCGTCGCTGCGACAATTCTTCATCAGAGACGTGAACTTGCAGCAGGCGAGCGTCAGCATCGATCGTAATCGAATCGCCTTCCCGCACGAGGGCGATCGTGCCGCCGACTGCCGCTTCTGGCGCAACGTGACCAACTACCATGCCATATGTGCCGCCGGAGAAGCGTCCATCCGTAATCAAACCGACTGAATCGCCCAAGCCTGCGCCAATAATCGCGGATGTGGGAGCCAGCATTTCGCGCATTCCAGGGCCACCCTTGGGACCTTCGTAGCGAATCACCAGCACATCGCCCGCTTGAATTTGCTTGGCGAGAATGGCGCTGAGGCAAGCTTCTTCCGATTCAAATACGCGAGCAGGACCCGTGATCGATCGCTTCTTGATTCCGGTCAGTTTCGCCACCGATCCTTCCGTTGCCAAATTGCCGCGCAAAATCCCCAGATGTCCTTCTGGATAGATCGGATTGTCCCAAGGGCGGATCACGTCTTGATCAGGGCGCGGCGAGTCGGGCACTTCCGCGAGCAGTTCCGCGATCGTCTGTCCGGTCACGGTCAAGCAGTCACCATGCAGCAAGCCGTTCACCAGCAGCATTTTCATCACCTGCGGAATGCCGCCTGCTTGGTGTAAATCGGTGGCGACATAGCGACCAGACGGCTTCAGGTCGCACAGAACGGGAACGCGGGCGCGAATCGTCTCGAAATCATCTAGCGTTAGTGGAACTCCGGCGGCGTTGGCGATCGCCAAAAAGTGCAGTACGGCATTTGTGGAACCGCCGACTGCCATGATGACGGAAATCGCGTTTTCGATTGATTCTCGCGTAATGATCTGTCTGGGCAGAATTTGCTTACGAATCGCTTCAACCAAGGTTTGCGCGGACTTTTCGGCGCTTTCGGCTTTTTCGGCATCTTCTGCCGCCATCGTGGACGAGTACATCAGGCTCATGCCCATCGCCTCGAATGCCGATGACATCGTGTTCGCTGTGTACATGCCGCCGCACGACCCCGCACCGGGACACGATCGCCGCTCGACTTCAAGCAAATCGGCCTCCGGCAGTTTTCCGGCACTGTACTCGCCAACCGCCTCGAACGCGCTAACGACCGTGAGATCTTTGCCGTTGTAGTGTCCGGGCTTGATTGTGCCGCCGTACACGAAAATCGCAGGAATGTTCATGCGGGCGATCGCAATCATTGCTCCAGGCATGTTTTTGTCGCAGCCGCCGATCGCGAGGACGCCGTCCATGCTTTGACCGTTGCAGACGGTTTCGATCGAGTCAGCGATTACTTCTCTGGAGACGAGCGAATATTTCATCCCCTCAGTTCCCATTGAGATGCCGTCGCTGATCGTGATCGTGCCGAAGAGCTGCGGCATTCCACCCGCGACTTTTGCGCCGGATTCTGCCCGCTTTGCCAAATCGTTGATGCCCATGTTGCAGGGCGTAATCGTGCTGTAGCCGTTGGCAATGCCGACGATCGGCTTGGTGAAATCGTCGTCTCCAAATCCAACTGCCCGCAGCATCGCTCGATTTGGCGTTCGCTGAACGCCCTGGGTGACGATTCGGCTTCTCAATTCCGGCATATCTCTCAATCCTGTTTCCTGTAGCGGTTTGCACAATCAGCGTCAAGATTTCAAGTCTATCGAAATCTAGATGACATCTGAGCGATCGATTGTGTAGCGATCGTTGCTATTTGGGCAAAATAGATGTAAAGAATGAGTAAATCTACCGGATAGAACGGCTGAACTTCGTAAAAATCAAAATAAGCAAGTGGAGTTGCGAATTGAGCCGATCGATCGGCGAGTTTTTCAGCAAGACGCAAGATTGCTAAGACCTCAAGGGCAATCTGAACTGAGACGAAAAAGCTTTGCCTCCCGTTTATCGTTTTTCGCTACCTTACCGCCAGGATGATCACAATGGATGCTGCCGAACTGCTGAATCAATTTTCAGCAGGCGTAAAAGATTTTCTCGAAGCCGATTTGTCTGGGGCTGACCTCAGCGGCAGAGATTTAAGGACGATCAACTTGCGGCGGGCAAACCTCAGCAAAGCCAATTTGCGCGGCGTGGATTTAAGCGAAGCGAATCTGCGCGAAGCCAATCTCACAGGTGCAGACTTGAGCCAGTCCAACCTGATGGAGATCAATTTAATTAGCGCTAACCTCAGCGATGCCGTTCTGCAAGAAGTGGACTTGAACGAAGCCGGACTGCGCGGCGCAAAATTGTTTAAGACGG
Source organism: Microcoleus sp. FACHB-1515 (assembly GCF_014696105.1). Taxonomy (GTDB): domain Bacteria; phylum Cyanobacteriota; class Cyanobacteriia; order Elainellales; family Elainellaceae; genus JAAUTJ01. Next base: position 264,108 of record NZ_JACJPO010000066.1, on the reverse strand, counting down.
ATTTGCGGCGATCGAGCTTGCAGTTTGCCAATCTGGGCGAGGCAAATTTGGCGCAGGCCAACCTCACCGAAGCTTTGCTACACGATGCCTGCCTGCATCGCGCCAAGCTGTTCGGAGCCGATCTCACCAGAGCTGTGCTGGAAGGTGCAAATCTGACCAACGCTATGCTGAACGAGGCAATTTTGGAATCGGCCAGTTTGGTGAATGCGATCGCACATGGAGCCACCTTGGAAGAAGCCGATCTCCGCAGTGCCGACCTCAGCCGCGCCAAGCTAATTAGCGCCAACTTGATCAACGCCAATCTGCATCGCGCCAACATCCGCAGCGCCAATCTAAGCTGGACATCCTTGCGCGGCGCAAATCTGCGGAACGCCAATCTTTACCGCGCCAAACTCAGTTGGGCAAACCTCAGCGAAGCCGACCTGACCGAGGCGATGATGATCAACGCCAGCCTCAATCAGGTCAACTTTCACAACACCAATCTCACCAGCGCGATCATGCCGGATGGCGTCATGCACGAGTAGTTTCGCTAGGGTTCGTCGCGGTTGTAGACTTCAGCGGGCGGGCTGGTCGCCTCCACAGCGGTAAACGGCTCCAGAATTTTGTAGGTGTGGCTGGCATCTTTGGGCACAACCCACGAGCTACCCGGTTCAAGCAGCACCATTTGTCCTTCAAGATGCAGTTCGGCTTTGCCTTGAATCACATAGCCGACCGTTTCATAATCGCGGCTAGCGGGTGGTTTGGATTCTCCGGGCTGCTCATTTTCCCACAGGCGCATCGAGACTTTCACGCCTGACGCGAGATATTTTTGTCCCATTTTCCCCGTTGGGGAAGTTTGGGAAGTGACTTTAATCACGCTGCTGTCGCTCATCGCTTTTGCTCAAAATCGGTTGATTCACGATAGCGATCGCCCGCTTTCAAAACTTCTTCCCTAAGACGGGATTCGCCATTGCTAACCCTCGATCGCCTCGTGCAAACACTGCTGAAGCTGCTTGCCTAAAACCTGGACGTGCGGCGGTTTCAATAACGATAAATGATCGCCGGGAACCGAGTGAATTTGGATTCGATCGGCCAAATTTTCCCAACCGAATGCCGCCGTTTTGCCAAAGTAATTCGATGGGTCGGCGGCTTTGAATAATGTCAGCTTGTGCGGATATTTTTGCGGCACATACTGATAGGTTGCTCGGCTATTGGCATAAAAGATTTTCAGCAGCGGTACGATCGACCCTTCATCCAGCAAGCGCAGTTGTGATTCTTGGGGCAGCAAATGCGCGATCGCCAGCCACTGCCACAGCGACAGCCAGCCTTTGCGCTCCGATCGAGAAAGCGTCGTGGCGATCGCGCCGTAGTCGAGCAGAAACGGCAAAATTGACCGGAGCGTTTTGCCCAAGAATTGGACGGTTTGGACGATCGAGGGCTGCGCGGTGGCGATCGGGGCGGGCGTATCCAAAATTGCCAAAAGTGCCACCTCTTGATTGGCCTGCACAAGCTGCTGCGCCATTTCAAAAGCCACCAGTCCACCAAACGACCAGCCGCCAATTAGGTAGGGGCCATGCGGCTGAACGGTTTGGATCGCCTGAATGTAGCAGGCGGCGATCGCTTCAATCTGTGTCAGGGGCGCTTGTTTGCCGTCCATGCCGATCGGCTGGAGGCCATAGAAGCTGCGATCGCCCAACTGATGCGCCAACTCTAGGTAGGGAAAGACGACGCCCAAAATTGGATGAACGCAGAAAAACGGCGTACCGCTGCCCAACGTGATTGGGACGAGCGGCGACCAAGTTTCGACTGGCGTTGAATTGCTGGTCGGATCGCCTCCTAAATTCTCCACTGGTGGAGGGTCGGCAAGAGGCGGAGTTCGGGGGCGGCGATGGGCGGATCGATCGAGCCGGACAATCGCGGGTGGTGAAGCAGTCGGAGCGTGGCGCAGGCTTTCGATCGCCTGGGCAAGCTGGGCGATCGTGGGCGCTTCAAAAACCGTCCGCAGCGGCAGTTCAACGCCAAAGGCATCGCGGACGCGAGAAGCCATTTGCGTTGCCAGCAGCGAATGCCCGCCGAGTTCAAAGAAGCGATCGTGAATGCCCACCTGCTTGAGGCGCAAAAGTTCCTGCCAAATTTCGGCCAGCTTCGATTCGGTTGGCGATCGCGCTGCGGATGCAGCAGAGGCAGACGAGACGGGACGATACCGTTCCGGGAACGCTTCGCGATCGACCGGAGGCAGAGCGCGGTGATCAATCTTGCCGCTGGGCGTGAGCGGGAAGGCTTCGATCGGCACAAAGGCGGCAGGAAGCATGTAGTCGGGCAGCGTTTGCTCAAGAAATTGCCGCAACTGGGGAACAAGCTGTCGCGCAAATTCGGCCTGAAGCGGTTCGTTCGTTGGAACTTCAGGGCAGTCGATCGGTTCCGGCCAGTCGATCGCCAGATCTTGCCGAACGAACAGTACATCATAAGCGCTCGATCGCGCTTGCGACCCGCGAATTTCGATGCGATACGGCAGTTGCGTTTCCAAATCCCACCAGTCTTGGGGATCGATCCCGGTTTGCGTCAGGCGATCGCGCAGTTGTCCGACGGTTTTGGGTGCAGATTGTGTCAGCCAGTCGGCCACTTGCAGCGCGGCGGAAATGCGCCGATTCGGAACGTTGCGGAGGCCAATCGCTTCCGGCTGCGTTTGGCAAAGTTCGACAACAGCGGCCGGATCGATCGCAGGTGTCCAGTCTTGCCAGTCAATTGCGTGGTTCGACTGCGTTGCGTCACCCAAATGCAGCAGCACGTGATAGCGAAACTGCGTCATTTCGTTTTCGGCTCGACCACGAGCGAGACGAACTTGCACTCGTTTAATTTGGGGAAATCGATCGCGCAGGACGTGAAAAAATCCAGGATCGATCGCCAGTTCCGGATCTTCAAACCGCGCTCGATCGACGCGCTGCCGAAACTCAATTTGCGTCAGGTCGGCATCAGCTTGAGCAAACTGCGCCCAAGCGTGAAACGCCGTCAGAAGGGGTAAACTCCGCAGATCGCCCAGAAACAAAACGCCACTTGGAGCGAGTGAGGCGATCGCGCCTGCCAACACCTCGATCAGATAGTCAGCGCTGGGAAAATACTGCACGATCGAATTCAAAACCACCACGTCAAAACTGGCAGGCGGAATGTCCGTAAAATCCGTTGCCAGTCGATTGAGCAGCTTCACCTGTGGCAGCGATCGATCGCTCAACTGCCGCTCGATCGACTGCAAGGCAGCAGTGGAAAAATCGGTTGCCCAGTATTCCTGCGTCTGCGGGGCAAGCTGAAACAGCAATAGTCCGGTTCCACAGCCGATTTCCAGAATTCGCTGCGGTTGGAGGGCAAGGATTTGGTTGGCGCGATCGCTTGCCCATTCACGCATCTGCTCGATCGGAATCGGTTGGCCTGTGTAGCTGCTATTCCAGCCTGTGATGTTGAAGTCAGAATCGGGCAAGTTCGGCTGATAGGTTTGGTCATAGAGCGCTTGCCAGGATTGGATTTGCTCAGTTTGCAGGGCGGACTGGTGAAGCTGGGATCGATCGAGCCGGAAATAAGCAATCAGCCGTTCCTCTGCGGCAATTACGGCGGCTTCTTGTACGGCGGGATGCTGTTGCAGTCGCGCGGCAATTTCACCGAGTTCAATCCGAAAGCCGCGAATTTTGATTTGGTCATCGACGCGACCGAGAAACTCGATCGAGCCGTCTGCCCGATAGCGAGCGCGATCCCCGGTTTTGTACAGGCGACTTCCCGATCCTTCCACAAAGCGATCGGCGCTCAGGTCAGGGCGATCGAGGTAGCCCCGCGCCACGCCCGCCCCGCCAATGTAGAGATCGGCGGCGATGCCAACGGGAACCGGACGCAGGGCACGATCGAGCAGGTGAATTTGCGTATTCGCGATCGGCTGACCGATCGATCGCGGCGAGTCGCCCGGATGCAGTTCGGCCATTGTTGCCCAAATCGTCGCTTCGGTGGGGCCATAAGCGTTGAAGAAGCGGCGATCGACTGACCAGCGATCGATCACCGACTGCGGACAAGTTTCGCCTCCAGTGATCAGCGTTTGCAGAGCAGGCAGATCGGCAGCAGGCAAAACGCTCAGAACCGCAGGCGTAATCAGGGCGTGCGTAATCGCCTGCTCCTGCAAAAACTGGACGAGCGCGGTTCCCGGCAGTTGGGCGGCTTTGGGCGGAATGTAAAGTGTGCCGCCCGATCCAAACGCCAGCGCGATCTCAAAGACGGAGGCATCAAAGCTGAGCGAACTTAGCTGCAAAATCCGGCTCGATCGATTCGCCCCAAACGATCGCTGCGCCGTGACGACATTGCTTAAACCGCGCTGCGTAATCAGCACACCTTTGGGAACTCCGGTCGAGCCGGAAGTGTAGATCACGTAGGCCAGATGGTCGGGTGTGGGGATCGATCGCGCTTGTGAGATCGCTTCAGGCAGAGGGCGATCGAGACACAGAATCTCTGCCTCACAGGGCGGCAACTTGTCCACCAGCCAAGACTGCGTGAGCAAAATTTTTACCTGAGTATCCGTCAGCATGAACTCCAGTCGATCGATCGGATAGCTCGGATCAAGCGGTACATATGCTCCGCCCGCCTTGAGAATGCCAAGAATGCCGATCGCCATTTCAACCGATCGATCGACGCACAGCCCCACCAAAACATCAGGTTGAACGCCTGTTTGCCGCAGCGTTTGCGCCAGTCGATCGGCTTGCTGATTCAGTTCGGCATAGGTGAGCGTGGCGGATGCGGTGACGATCGCGACTGCATCGGGAGTCTGCTGCGCGTGGCGTTCAAAAATTTCGTGAAAAAGGAGATCGATCGCCTCAGTTGCCGTTTGATTCCAGGAGATGAACTGCTGCTGTTCAGCGGAGGTCAAAATCGGCAGATCGAACAGGGGCGCGTCGGGATGGGCGACGATGCCTGTTAGGAGCGTTTGGAAGTGGGCGATCAGGCGATCGATCGTGGTGCGATCGAACAAATCGGTACTGTAGGAAATGAATCCGCTCAAGCCCGCTTCCGCCTGCCACAGGCTATGCAGACCGTGCGATGGTTCCCATAGATGAACTTCCAGATCAAATCGCGTCGTTTGGGCTTGCAGCGGTGCGGGTTCCAGCGTCAAGTTGGGCAGTTTGAGCGGCTGCATCGGGGCATTTTGCAAGGCAAACGCCACCTGAAACAGCGGATTTCGACTCAGATCGCGATCGGGATCAAGCTCCTCCACCAGCTTTTCAAACGGCAACTCTTGATGCGCGTAAGCCGCGATCGCCACATCCCGGACGCGATCGAGCAGTTCGCGAAACGTTGGATTGCCGCTGAGATCCACGCGCAGCACCAAACTATTGACAAAAAAGCCGATCAAGCCTTCGAGTTCCGATCGATCGCGGTTGGCAATGGGCGACCCGATCGCAATGTCCGTCTGTTCGGTGTAGCGATGCAGCAGGACGGAAAACGCCGCCAGCAGCGTCATAAACAGCGATGCGCCTGCTTGCTGACTCAAATTTGTCAAACCGTCCGCAATTTCGGGCGGATAGTGCAGCGGTGCGGTTGCACCCCGGTAAGACTGCACGGCAGGACGAGGCCGATCGATCGGCAACGCCAACGTCGGCAGGTCTTGCAGTTGCGATCGCCAATAGGCCAACTGACTTTCCAGCAATTCGCCTTGCAGTCGATGGCGCTGCCACTCGCTGAAGTCCGTGTATTGAATCGGCAACGGCGGCAGATCGGGCGATCGCCCCTCGATAATGGCCTCATAAGCGATCGCCAGTTCGCGCATCAGCACACCCAGCGACCAGCCATCCGCGACAATATGATGCATCGTCAGCAGCAGCATGGCCTCAGTTGAATCGAATTGCAGCAGCGTGACGCGCAACAGCGGCTGATCGCTCAAGCGAAACGATCGCCCCGCCTCCTTTGCGGCGAACTGTTGGGCAACCGCTTCTCGTTCGGTCGGCGGAATCGATCGCAAGTCCAGCACAGGCAGCGCGATCGGCATTTCCGCCAAAATTTGCTGCATCGGCTGTCCGTTGAGCAACACAAAGCGCGTCCGCAAAGCCGTGTGTCGCTGCACGATCGCATTGAACGATCGCTCCAGTGCCGAGGCATCGATCGAGCCGCGCAGCCAAATCGCCGCTGGCACGTTGTAGAACGGATTGTCCGGCGCAAGCTGATAGAGAAACCACAAGCGCTGCTGAGCAAACGACAGCGAATACAGCGGCTTTGGCGCAGTGGGCAAAATCGCCTCGGCTGAGCGCGACCGAACTTCCTGCAAAAGGGCGAGCAGTTCAGTTTTGCGATCGCGCAACTGCTGCTGCAATTCTGCCGTCAGCGTTCCCTCCGGAGCCGAACAGCGCAAGCGATCGCCCTCGATCGACACCTGCACATCCAGCCGATGTAGCTCCACCAAAAATTCCGCAATGTTCGTCACAATTCCACTTCCTCACGGCGAGTCCGTTCCCTCTGCGCTGCGCGATCGATCTTCATCGGCGCAGCCTGCACCGCCCGCACCGCTTCAATTTGATTCGCAAGCTGGGCGATCGTCGGGGCTGCAAAAATGCTGCGTAACGGCAGTTCCACCTGAAATCGATCGCGAATGCGCGACACCAACTGCGTTGCCAGCAGCGAATGTCCGCCCCGTTCAAAAAAGTTGTCGTGAATGCCAACTTCGCGCCCCAAAAGCTGCGTCCAAATTTGCGCGATCGACTTTTCAAGCGTGGTTTGCGGTGCAGTTTGAATCGCTTCCAGCGGAGTGATTGGAGGTGCAGGAAGCGATCGCTGATCGACTTTTCCATTGACCGTCAGCGGTAAAGTGTCCAATTTAATAAAAACAGCAGGCAGCATATAAGCAGGCAGCTTGACTTTGAGAAAATCTCGCAGTTCTCGATCGCTTGGCGATGCAGGATTTGCCACAAAATAAGCAATGAGTTGGCGATCGCCTTCGATTTCTCTCACCGTGACGATCGCCGTTTCCACCTGCGGATGCTGTGCCAAAACTGCTTCAATTTCTCCTAGCTCAATCCGAAATCCGCGAATCTTCACCTGATGATCGGTTCGTCCCAAAAACTCCAGATTGCCATCGCTGCGGTAAAAGGCACGATCGCCCGTTTTGTAAATCCGCGAATCATCAAAAGGACTCAAAATAAATTTTTCCACTGTCAGTTCCGGACGGTTGAGATAGCCGATCGCCAATCCATCTCCACCCAAATAAATTTCACCCACTGCACCGGAAGGAACCGGATTTAAGCTTGCATCTAAAACATAAACTTGAGTATTAGAAATGGCTTGACCAATCGCGATCGTCGCGGCATCTTCTAAAACGTTTTGCACCTCATACCAGGTTGAAAAGGTTGTATTTTCTGTAGGACCATAAACATGAATGAACCGCTGGGGTTTGCCGTGCTGAAGAATCGATCGGACGCGATCGACATTCGCCAGTTCGCCACCGAATAGTAAAGTTTTGAGCGATCGAAATGCATCGGGAACTTGGCTGGCTGTTTGATTCAGCAAAGCCGTTGTCAGAAACAAAATGCTGATGTTTTGCTGTTGAATTGCAGTCGCAAAAGCAACAGGTGAAAGCGTCGTATCTCGATCGATGCCAATCAGTGTTGCTCCATTCAACAACGCACCCCAAATTTCAAACGTAGCGGCATCAAAGGCTAAATTTGCGATTTGGGCAATGCGATCGCCAGATTCGATCTGCACATAGTTTGTTTCGCAAACTAATCGCATCACGGCTCGATGTGGAATCATCACGCCTTTAGCAGCGCCCGTTGAACCAGAAGTATACATCACATATGCAAGCTGATTTGGCTGACAATCGATCGATAAATTTGCTTCGGATTCTTGAGCGATCGCTGCCCATTCCTGCTCCAAACAAATCACGTTGACGCTATCAATTCTGAATGCATCTGCCCACTGCTGCTGAGTTAAAACGATCGAAATTTGGGCGTCCTTCAGCATAAAATGCAGACGATCGATCGGATAGCTGGCATCAAGTGGAACATACGCACCACCTGCTTTCAAAATGGCTAGCATTGCCGCGATCGCCTCTGTATCCTGCAAGCAAATTCCCACTGGCATTTCTGCACAAACACCCAGCTTTTGCAAATAGCGAGCAAGCTGATTGCTGCCTTGATTGAGCGATCGATAAGTAAACTTTTGGTTGGCAAATTGCAGGGCGATCGACTCTGGCCGCTGTTCAACCTGCAATTCAACCTGCTGATGAATACAAAGCCTTGTAGGATACTCAGACTGTGTATTTTCCCAGCGATCGATCAGTGCTTTTTGCGCTTGCTGAGTGAGTAGTGGCAGTGCCGATAAACGGGCATTTGGATTTGCTACAATTCCTTCTAGCAGCGTTTGAAAATGCTGTCGGAGAGCCGCGATCGCATCCGCCTCAAACAAATCAGTGTTGTAAACAATCACGCCGCGCAAGCCGTCTGTCTGCTGCCAACCTGTGCCCCACAAGTTCCTAAAATTGTCGGTGCATTTCCAGACGTAAAGTTCTAAATCAAATCGAGTGGTCTTGGTTTCAAACTCGATCGAACTTAGCGTTAATCCCGGTAATTCTAGCTGCTCGATCGGCGTATTTTGCAGCGCAAACACAACTTGAAACAGCGGATTTTGACTTAGATTGCGAACAGGCTGAAGTTCTTCAACCAGCTTTTCAAACGGTAAATCTTGATGAGCATAAGCAGCAAGTGTCACCTCACGGACGCGATCGAGCAGTTCCAAAAAAGTCGGGTTGCCTTCCAGATTCGATCGCAGCACCAAACTATTCACTAAAAAGCCGATTAAGCCTTCAAGTTCGCTGCGGTGACGATTGGCGATCGGTGAACCAATGGCGATATTGGTTTGTCCACTGTAGCGATGCAGGAGTGTTTGAAAAGCAGCAAGCAGCGTCATAAATAGCGTCGTTTCCGCTTGCTGACTGAGGGCTTCGATCGCATCGAGTAAAGATTGCGGCAATTCCAGGAATTGAATTGCGCCCTGATAGCTTTGTACGGCTCGACGTGGAGCCGCCGCAGGTAGATTGAGCGTCGAAATATCCTTTAATTGCTGTCGCCAATAGGCAAGTTGCGTTGCTAAAACTTCGCCTTGCAGCCACTCGCGCTGCCAATGCGAAAAGTCGGCATATTGAATCGGCAATTCCGGAAGTGAAACAGATTGTTGATTGGCGATTGCACCATAAACCGCTCCTAGTTCTCGAATCAAAACGCCGCTCGACCATTCATCAAAAATAATGTGATGCAGCAGAATTAGTAACAGATGTTCTTGAGCGGCAATTTGCCACAGTTTGGCTCGCAACAATGGCCCCTGATGCAGATCAAACGGCTGCTCGATCGCCTGTCGAATTTCGGTTAGCGCGATCGATTCGCGAGCTGTAGCGGGCAGAGTTTGTAAATCAATCAGCGGTAGTGAAATTTGTAAGCTGGCGCTGATCGTCTGCATCAACTGTCCATCAATAAATTCAAACGTCGTTCGCAAACTTTCGTGCCGAGCAATAATTGCCTGAAGGCTGGCTTCCAGGATCGATCGATCGAGTGAACCCTTCAGCCGAAAGACAAGCGGAATTGTGTAAAGCGCTGCTTCGGGAACAAGCTGTTCAATGAACCATAATCGCTGCTGTGCAAATGAAGCCGGAAAGATATAAACTTCTTCAGCAGAATCGTAATTCTCTTTGCCTGCAATCATTTCCGACTTCATCCGCTCAGCTTCATCTATTTCTAAGGTGAAACGCGACGGAAGAATTATGCTTTTTGGTAGATTTGAGGCGAGGCGAATGTAAGTTTTTGCTGCGAATTGATTGAATATCTTTACAACTCAAAATCGATCGTAATAATCAAAAATCATTTTTCTGATTTCGTATGGGCATTCGATCGCACAACGGCCTGCGATGATGACTGCTGTGCCTGAAGCACATCAGGCGCGATGGCTTCGTCTCTGGGCGTAGGAGTTGACTGCGACCAAGTTTGCCAGGGCAACTGCTTTTTGGCGTTGGAGGCGATCGCCAGCGCAAATCCTGCGGCAAACAAAACGGGCGTGGGCAGCAGGGCAATTTGCTGGAGCCAGTTGGAGTCGCTTGCCCACTGGAAAAGTTCGACGATGCCAAATAGGAGGATGACGGTGACAAGCCAGACTTTCATAAAACGTTCCGGTGGCGATCGACGAACAACAATATCGGATATTAGCGTTTTGCAGTTGCGATTTGAGCGAGATTTTCTGCTGAATTTCAATTCTTTGAAGGGAGAAATTAATTTATTTCATTTGCGCCTGCTTTGATTGTCGATGCTGAACTGAAATCGCGTGATTCAACTCAGCAAAAGGATGAATTGCTGCGATCGCAGTGATTCACGCAGCGTCTCACGATTCATGCATTCCATCAAATTTCTAGTGGTGTGCAACGGTCACAACGGGCGGAATCGGGTCTTGTGGCTCTATATTGAATTTCAGCAGCTAACTTGATGTCAATTGAATTGCGATCGGAGGACGACGTGCAGCGCCAGTGGAAACGATTAACTTGGGTGGTGAGTGGATTTGCGGCAACGCTGGTTGCGACGCCTGTTTTAGCGTCGCTAGAGTCGATCGGCTCAGATGGAATTGATGCGCTGCGATTGCAACAAGCGCCCTACAACCTGGACGGCAGCAAGATTGCGATCGGGCAGGTCGAGATTGGTCGCCCATCGTTTTTTGGACTGGATAAAGCCGCTGGAACCAATCCGGCTGTGCGGCTGATGGGCGTATTTTTTCGCGACACCTTGGCCGCTGCCAATGACTATGTAGACGGTCATGCCGGAAACGTCGCCAGCGTCATGGTCAGCCAGGACAAAGAACTGCGCGGCGTCGCTCCGGGCGCGATGCTGTATTCTTCGGCAGCAGGCTTTTTGGAGCGGGGCGGACAGGCAGAAGAATGTCTCGCTTCACAGACGATCGCCCAGCAGAACGGCGGCGAACTGCGATCGATCAACTTCAGCTTTGGCGAACCGCTCCAGAACGATCCGCGTCCCGATGCCGCGCTAGACGGAAATGCGCTGTTGACGCAGTGCATCGACTGGTCGGCCAGCGTTCACAACGTCCTCTATGTGATTGCTGGAAATCAGGGCAATGGCGGCATTCCGATTCCGACTGACAATTTCAACGGCGTCAACATTGCCAACTCGCGACAGGTGAACGGCGTCTTTCGCAAAGTCGATTTCTCCAACCTGGGCAGCGAACCTGCGATCGTGATTGGTCGTCCGCCCGACTCGGAAAGCAACGTGGGTCCGCGTCGATCGATTAGCCTCGCCGCACCGGGAACGAACATCGAAATGCTCAATCCCGACGGCTCAGTGACACAGGCAACCGGAACGAGCTTTGCCGCGCCACATGTCACCGCTTCGGTGGCGCTGATTCAGCAGTATGGCGATCGCCAAATCGCCAGCCGCGCGCCGAATTGGAGTCTGGACGCTCGCCGCAGCGAAGTGACGAAAGCCGTGCTGATGAATTCAGCGGACAAGCTGGCCGATGCTGGAGACGGATTGCGCTTGGGCATGACGCGAGACGTGGTGGATCAGCGGCAGCGCAATTGGCTTCAGTCGGATGCGTATGTCGATCGCGCCATTCCGATCGACAACGAAATGGGAACCGGACACCTGAACGTCTACCGCGCCTATCAGCAGTTCAGTCCGGGTCAGTGGAGCGATGCGGCTCCGGTTCCCCCTGTCGGCTGGGATTTTCGCACGGTGGGCGAAGGCGGTGAAGCGCCAGAATTTCGTGACTATGTGCTGCAAGAACCGCTCGAAGCCAACAGTTTCGTTTCTGCAACACTGGCTTGGAATCGGCAGGTGACGCTGAACGACGAAAACGGCAACGAACAGTACGACGCCGAGGAAACCTTTACCGATCGCGGCCTCAACAACCTCGATATCTACCTGATGCGAGCCGAAGATGACGACATCGAAGACAGCATTTGGTCATCGGTGAGCGAAGTCGATAGCGTCGAACACATCTTCCATCCCGTCTCTGAAGCCGGACGCTACAAAATTCGCGTCGTCTTCCGCGATCGCGTCAACGATCGCACTCAGCCGTATGCGCTGGCCTGGTGGACAGTGCCCGATCGCTAAGGCGTATTTGACTTCTGGTCGCTGCGTTGGCGGCTGGTTTCGCCCCCTAAATCCCCCACGAGTGGGGGACTTTGAGGTCAGTCAATCGATCCGCTAAACCATGACGGCAGCGAAAGCGAAGTCCCCACTGGGCGATCGCTTGCCAACCCTCCTCAAAGTCCCCCACCAGTGGGGGATTTGGGGGGCTGTCCGATCGCAATGTAGCCCACCAACTGACCTAGATCAGCTTTCCTGCTCGATTTGGCGAACGACGGTCAGAGCGGAATAGCTGACTCCGGCTGTGCCTTCACCCGGATGGGTGGAGTCGCCGACCAGCCAAAGCTTCGAGACAGGTGTGCGCGTTGCGAATCCGAAGGGGCCAAAGGTGCTGACGCGCTGGCCGATGCCGCCGACGATGCCGCGATCGCGTGCCGTGTAGCGAGCAAAGGTGCGGGGCGTTCCGGCTTCCTGGTGAACGATCGTGTCGGGTGTCAGGTGGAAAAATGAGCTAAGGCGGGCGATCGCCGTTTCGGTGTACTGCTGCTTCAGCGCTTCATAGTCGGGCGTTTGCTGCCACATCGTCGCATCCGTAAAGGACGAGGCGATCACGGTGGCGTGTCCGGCTGGGGCGCGTCCGTCTCCCGGATGGCTGACGGAGACGAATAGCGAGTTATTTTCCCCGATCGCACCGTCATAGTCATAGAGAAACTGCAAGTGCGGCGGACAGTCAGCGGGGATCGCATCTTGCCGCACACCCAGGTAAATCACGAATGCGCCAGAAGCATCGGGGAGTTTATCGACGCGCTGCCGATAGCCAGCAGGAGCGCGATCGCCCAGCAGCGTCACGAGGTTTTGGACGGTGACGTTGGCAACGATGTGGTCGGCGGTTTCCGTCCAAGTTTCGCCTTTGGGACTGCGAATTGTGACGGCTTTGGCTTGGCCGTTTTCCAGATGGATCTGCTCGATCGCATGGCGCATTTTTACGCTGCCGCCGTCACGCTCGATCGATTCGACCAGGCGATCGCTCAACACCTGCATACTGCCTTGCAGATGATACAGTCCGAGCGGAGCCTGCGAAACGCCCAGCGCGGTTGCGGCATAGAGCAGCGCGGTTTCTTCCGCGTCCACCTGCGAATACAGCTTAAGCTGCAAATCGAGGAAGGTTCTCAGGCGGCGATCGTTCCCCAGTCCATACCAGCGCAGCACTTGCCCAACAGTGGAAAAGGTGTGCGGCACGGTCAGCAGCGTGTCAGGGCGAAGCGCTTTCACGGCCTGCATCACGTCCCACGCACTGCGCGGCGGCAAAACGGGATCGCGAGCTTGGAAGGCAAAGCTGTAGCGAAACAGATCGTTCATCAGTTGCCAGAACGGTTCGCTGCCGGGAAATTGCCGCTCACGTTCGGCTTTCCAGCGATCGGGGTCGCGCCAAACGGCGATCGGCTCGGTTTCTCCGGGCAGATAAACGGCACAGGCCGGATCGCAAAAGGTCGCAGGTGGCAAATCGATTTCCAGTTCCGAGAAAATTCGGTGGTGGATGCCTCCGGGTTCCAATCCGGCCACTTGCGTTGCACCCACGTCAAACGTAAAACCGCGCCGCTGAAACGTCGAAGCGCAGCCGCCGGGGACGATCGCCTGGTCAAACACTTGCACTCGATAGCCGCGATGGGCAAGCAGGGCGGCGGCTGTCAATCCTCCGATTCCGGCTCCCACGACGATGACGCTCGGCTGTCTTGCTGATTCCGCCATAAATTCGTTAAATTTCTTAATATTTTGATCATAATCGACGGCTGGGTGATTTTGCGTTTCGATGACCTTACAGCCTGTCGATCGCGATCGAATTCGCTAAGCTAAAATTCGGCATTGTCATCAGACTCGTAAATATTCCTGATTGATAGGTATCCAGGTTTACGGGTTGCGATCGAACACTGCCGCTAAAATCACAAAAAGCCCGTTTCGATCAAGCGCCCTGTGCGATCGATGACGACGCTGGGATTGTGACTATTAAGATGAATGAAGAGTCCCTGAAAGATTTCCATGACTTCAACGCTATTTGAGTCAGCCGCCGGGCCGCGCCTGAATGCGCCGACGCTCCACCGACTGCCCAACGGTCTGACGATCGTAGCCGAGCAAATGCCGATCGAAGCTGTGAACCTCAGCTTGTGGTTGGGTGTCGGTTCGGCGATCGAAGCCGATGCCATCAACGGAATGGCGCACTTTTTAGAACACATGATTTTCAAGGGCACGGCTTGCCTGCAAAGCGGCGAATTTGAACGCCGGATTGAGCAGCGCGGAGCCGTCACCAATGCCGCCACCAGCCACGACTACACGCATTTCTACATCACCACTGCGCCTCAAGATTTTGCCGATCTTGCGCCCTTGCTGATCGAAATCGTCCGCAATGCCTCGATCGCAGACGAAACCTTTGATCGCGAACGATCGGTCATTCTGGAAGAAATTCGCCGCGCCGAAGATACGCCGCGCCGTCGCGTCTACAATCGATCGATGCAGCTAGCGTTCGATCGATTGCCCTATCGCCGTCCGGTTTTGGGAACGAGTGCGATCGTGGAACAGCTTACGGCTGAGCAGATGCGCGACTTTCACCAAACCTGGTATCAGCCGCAGTCGATGACCGCTGTTGCGGTGGGCAATCTGCCTGTCGATCGCCTGATCCAAATCGTCGTAGACGGCTTTGCCCGAACGGAATCGAGCTATTCCAGTCGCTCCACTTCTACGCTGACGCTGCCCGATCTCAGTCCCGAACCGCCCTTTATCGACATTCAGCGAGAGGAACTGATCGATCCCAGCTTGCAGCAAGCGCGAATGATGCTGATGTGGCGAGTTCCCGGCATGGACGACTTGCAGCAGACCGACGCGATCGACATTTTGGCTTACATTCTCGGTCAAGGCCGAACGGCTCGCCTGATGCGCGATCTGCGCGAAGAGCGGCATTTGGTGACGGGCATTTCCGCCAGCAACATGACCTTCACGCGCCAAGGCTTGTTTCACATTTCTGCTCAGCTCTCGATCGAACATCTCGCCACTGTCGAAGCCGCGATTCTCGACCATATCCGCCGCCTGCAAGCCGAACCCGTCACGCCCACTGAGATTTCCCGGATTCGCACCCTCGTCGCCAATCGCTACGTCTTCAGCAGCGAAACGCCCAGCGATCGCGCCGGACTGTACGGCTACTATCAGTCGGTGGTGGGCGATTTGAAGCCAGCGATCGACTATCCGGCGCGGATTCAGGCACTCAGCCCGGATGCTTTGCAAGCCGCCGCCCAGCAGTACCTTTCGCCGGATGCTTACCGTTTGCTGATCGTGAAGCCAAGCTAGATCGCCGCCTGCTGCCGCTGATAGAGCGACCAGTACAAGCCTTTTTGCTTTAGCAGTGAATCGTGCGTGCCGCGTTCGGCAATCACGCCTTTTTCCATTGCCAAAATCAAATCGGCTTTTTTCAGCGGAGCGAAACGGTGAGCGATCAGAAAAACGGTGCGATCTTGGGAAACGCGCTGAATGTTTTCTAAGACTTGCTGTTCCGTTTCCGCATCCAGCGAACTGGTCGCTTCATCCAAAATCAAAATCGGCGCGGTTGAAAGAAACATCCGAGCGAGGGCGATTCGCTGGCGTTGTCCGCCGGATAGCGACGTGCCACGTTCACCGACATTTGTTTCATAGCCATCGGTCAGATCGCAGATAAAATCATGCGCGACGGCGTTGCGAGCGGCTTCTACCACTTCTTCCGCTGTGACATCAGGATTCCCCAAAGTAATATTTTCCAAAACCGAGCCGTTGAAGAGAAAATCGTCTTGCAAAACAACGGCAATTTGCGGTCTGAGAGAAGCGAGATCGGCGCTTTTGACATCGAATCCGTCGATCAAAATGCGACCCGATTCGATCGAATACAGCCGTTGAATCAACTTTGACAATGTACTTTTTCCTGACCCGCTTCTGCCGACAATGCCAACCAACATTCCCGGTTCCGCCTTAAAAGAAATGCCGCGCAAAATTGGTTCTTGGGCTTCTTGATATCGGAAAAACACCTGATCGAAAACCACTTCTCCTTTGAGCGGCGGCAGCATCAATCCGGTTCCCGGTTCCGCTTCCGGCGCGACGTTCAAAATATCGCCAATTCGATCGACCGCCAGCAACACTTCCTGCAAATTCTGCCAAAGCTGCACGAGTCTTAAAAGTGGCCCCGTGACGCGAGCCGATAACATTTGAAACGCGACCAATTGACCGATCGTAAAGTCCTGAGCGATCACCTGATGCGCCCCGAACCACAAAATTAGCAGCGCAGAAAGGCTGGTGAGAAAATCGCCAATGTGGTTGCTAATGTTCGCCGTTGTGGTCGCTTTGAATCCCGTGCGGATGAAGCGGGCGTAGAGTCCTTCCCAGCGATCGCGAGACGCTTTCTCGGCTGCGTGTGCCTTGACCGAGTGAATGCCCGTGACGGTTTCGACCAGAAACGACTGACTGTCGGCACTGCGGTTAAACGTTTCGTTCAGCCAGTTCCGCAGAATTGGGGTACTGACCAGCGTGAGGATGGCAAACAGCGGAATCACGGCCAGCGCCACGCCAGTCAGACGCGGACTGTAGTAGAACATCACGGCCAGATACACAACCGAGAAAATGCTGTCCAGAATGACGGTCAGGGCGGTGCTGGTGAGAAACTGGCGAATTTCTTCAAGTTCCTGAACGCGAGCGACCGTATCGCCAACCCGCCGCGCCTCAAAGTAGGACAGCGGCAATCTCAGCAAATGCCGGAACAATTGGGCAGAAAGCCCCATGTCCAGCCGATTCGTGGTGTGCGTGAAGATGAACATCCGCAGCGTACCGAGACAAGCCTCAAAAATGCCTGCAAACAGCAGCGCAACGGCCATCACGTCCAGCGTCGGGATGCTCTCGTTCACCATCACCTTGTCGATGATCACCTGCGTAATAATCGGCGTTGCCAGTCCAATCAGTTGCAGCGTGAACGAGGCCAGCAGCACTTCACCCAGCAAGGTGCGGAAGCGCCAAACCGCAGGCAAAAACCAGGCGAGATTGAATTTTTCCTGCTTTTGAACCAGTTCCACCTGCCAAAATTGCCCGTCCCAAACTTCCGCCACTCGCGCTTTGGGGACGCTTTCGCAGGCTTGGCTGGCACTGAGCGGATCGGCAATGATCAGGCGATCGCCCCGCACCGCATACGCCACCACCCAGCGGTCGCCCCACTGCATCAAAGCTGGAAACGTCAACTGCCGCAAATCGTTCCAGTTGCCCACCAGCAGACGGCGCAGATGAAAGCCGAGTTTTTCCCCAGCATTGACGACATCTTTCGATCGCTGACCGCGCAGTTGCCGCTGCACCCATTCAAGCTGCGTCGGCGTTTCAAGATACTGAGCCAGCATTGTCAGGCAGGCGGCGGCGGTGTTGGGAGCCGACACGAACGGAAAGCCGCTGATTGTTTGCGGCGCGTCCGAGTAGTCGGGCTGATAGCGCGATCGCACATCGAGCCAGAACGATCGCATCTCGTTGGCGGCGCTGTGGTCTTTGAGAAAGTCTGTCCAAATCGCGGCAGGCCATTCCAGCACAACCACTTCCTTGCTGGAGGCTCGCGCTTTCCAAACGCCCGACAGTTCCGGCAAATCGCCAAACCAATCTCCGGCCTTGAGGACGATCGATTTACCTCCATCCGGAACCAAACGAACATTGCCAGAGACGATCAGAAATTGGCGATCGGGCGTTTCGGTTGACCAGATCACCTCGCCCAAACTGAAGCGGCGAACTTCGGCTTTTTCCTTGACGCGCAACTGCTGCTCTGCCGCCAGCCAAGCCAGCGGCGGACGCTTCCAATCAACACTCGCAAATTGTTCGTTTGTGATCATTCGTTAATGTTCAGCTTGATTGGCAATCGTTGCATTTTGTCCGCGAGCCACTGCTCAAACAGTTCGTCCTGCAAAGTTTGGCGCAGTTGCGGATCTTCGATCGAAGCGGGCAAAAATTCCTCGACGCGAAACAGCCCCCAGCGATTTTCCATTCCCAAGGGGCCAACGACATCTCCCGGTTGCGCGTCGTCGATTACGGCTCGCAAGATATCCGGCATGGTGCCACGACTGACCGGACCCACCATGCCGTTCGCAATGCGATCGTCCGTCAGCGAATATTCACGCGCCAACTGCTCAAAGCTTGCGCCCTCGTCAATTTGGCTTTTCAGTTCTTCGGCCAATTCCTGCTCATCCAGAATGATGCGCGACAGGACGACGCGATCGAGAAACACTTTGCGCTCGATGAAATATTCGGGCAGTTTGGCGCTGCTGATGCCGTCGCGCAGGGCAGCCAGCCGAAAACTGCTGGCGATCTGAGCGTGGAACGTTTCGTAGGTTAGGCCGTTTGCGCTCAGCCAATCTTGAAAGGCACGGGGATCGGTGAGTTGTCGCTGAAGCCGAAAGTCGATCACCGCCTGCTCGATCGCACTTTGGCTCGCCATCAGATCCGGCCTTGCCTGCAACTCCTGCTCGATCACAAACTGGCGGACAATATCGCCCAAGAACGCTTCAAATTTGCCGCCCGATTGCAGGTAGCGAATGGCCTGCGCCAGCGAAATCGGCTGCTCATCAATAGTCAAAAACGGTTCAGAAGTCATGTCGGCGCGATATTCCAGCAACCCCATTATGCCCAAAGCCCGCAGGCGTTAACTGAAGCTTCATAAGATTGACGTGAATTTTCGGTAGATTTGCGATCGCAAATTCACGGAAGTTTACTTTGACCAAGAGTTTCAGCCGTTCGATCGAGCGGAAAGCAAAGGCTAGTGCAGTCCAGAAACTAGCCCGCAGCCGCGATCTCACCTTTCAAAGGTTACAGGTGGCAAAATTCACAGTTGGTAATGGATGGGGGCAGAGGGACTTGAACCCTCACGACTTTATCGGTCAACGGATTTTCATTCTCCTGCCGCTTTCGCGACTGCCCGCAGGCTTTGAGAATTGGACTCTCCCTTTACCCGCGCTCATGGCGCTAGGGTAGCTCCCGTCGAGTCTCTGCACCTTCCGATCGAGCGATTCCTTACGGACAGCGCTTCGCGATTCCTTCGGATAGCGCTTCGCGATCGGCTTGGCTCAGGATTGCCTTGTCTTGCGATTTAGGTTTCCCTGAGTTTGAGAGCTTACACTTACACGATTTCTCGCCTAAGGCTCAGTTGTCTAAGTCCGCAGCGTCTACCATTCCGCCATGCCCCCGCATGGATTGAATTAGATTCAACACCAGTCTATAGTAATTCGATCGCTCACCGACACCCGACACCCAATCCAAAGCATCAAGTTTTTCAGAGGCGCGATCGATCAAGACAAGGCTGCCAAAGCGGTAAGATGAAGTATGTGAAGATTTTTTGCTCAAGCTGGCCGAACAATGACGCAACTTCCCATTGCCTTGCTGCTGTATGTCGCCTTGGGTGGCGCGTACCTGGTTGTCTTTCCTGCGCTCGTTTTGGCGTATATTCGCGGTCGCTGGTATAAAACCAGTTCGATCGAACGAGTTTTGATGTTCTTTTTAGTGTTCTTTTTCTTTCCGGGATTTCTGCTGCTGGGGCCGTTTGTGAACTGGCGTCCGCAGCGTCGTCAAATTCCCACCTAGGCAGCTATGAGACGGATTGATGTATTGGGCATTGGCGTCGGCCTGTTGGCGGCTGGCGCAATTGCCTACTTTGTGTTTCGCGGCGTGGGGCTAGACAGCATCAACGCCGGAATTTGGAGTCAGGTGCTTCTCGTCGGCGGCTTGGTCGGCTGGCTGCTCACCTATTTGTTTCGCGCTCTGACGCAAAACATGACGCTCAATCAGCAGTTGAAAGACTACGAAGACGCTGTGCTGCAAAAGCGACTAGAAGAACTCACGCCCGAACAGTTGGCGCAGCTTCAAGCGGAAATCGAGCAGGAGCGGCAAAGTAGAAAGCAAAGCAAAGGGTAATCGATCGCCCGTTTGATCGCTTGGATGAGCCGATGTTGCGAACTGGTGGCGTGGGCAAAGTGGCTTTGGTCGCTTTGAATGCGATCGGTAAAGCTGCTACACTCCTTGCAAGCGCCTCCAACCGTTGGAGAGTCCGAAGATGCTTCTGATTCGATCGAATCGGATGTGGTTTGTTGTGAAGGGTAAGACATCAGCGTTATGAAAGTTGGCGATCGCGTTCGTGTGAAGGAATCTGTCACCGTTTACCACCACCCTGAGCATCGCAATCAACCGTTTGATTTGCAGGGGCAAGAAGGTGAAGTTATTGAGCTGGCGAGCGAGTGGAAAGGCCAGCCGATCAGCGCAAATTTTCCGCTGCTTGTTAAGTTTGACAAGCGCTTTCGCGCCCATCTGCGCGAGACGGAACTAGAGCAAATTGAAAGCTGAAGTATTCAGCACTGAGCTTTTTACACCACCGATCGAGCGCTAGCCGACCTGAGACACGATTGCCTGCGTCATAAATGGCTGCATTAAAACAGCGATCGCCTGCTCATATTCCAGCTTGACCCGTTGCAGTTGTTCGGCTGAGGCAACTTGGTTCTGCACTGCTTGCAGCTCAATCGATTTGCAAAGCTGCGAAAGTGCGATCGCGCCCAAGGTGGCACTGCTCGCTTTGAGCGTGTGCGCCGCCAATCGTAATGCGCTTGCATCTTGCTGGGCGATCGCGGTCTGCATTTTTTGCAGCAGGTGCGGCGATTCCTGCCTGTAGCTGTCGATGAGTTCAACTAACACTGCTTTGCCCAGCAGTTCATCGAGCACTTGAACGGCCAACGGGTCGATCGCGGCTGGAAGTGGCTCAGCAGGTGAACGGGCAGGACAGCAGCTCAGGGCTTGCTTGAGGCTGTCGATGTCGATCGGTTTGCTGAGGTAATCGTCCATTCCGGCTTCAAGGCAGTCGCGATAATCGCCCTGTGTGGCGCTCGCAGTGACGGCGATAATGCGCGGGCGATTTTGCAGCCAGCGTTTGCAGATTTCCTGTGTGGCGGTGATGCCGTCCATTTCCGGCATCTGCACATCCATCAGCACTACGTCATAAGGCTGCGAAGCGTCATGCAGCGCTGCTAAAACTTCATGTCCGTTTTTCACCAGATCCGCTTGATAGCCCAGCCGCTTGAGCAGATGGATAATCACTTTTTGATTGACGACATTATCTTCAGCAACCAGCACGCGCAGCGATTGAGCGATGCTGTCGCTTGAACTTGGCGCACTGCTTCGCAGGCTGGCGATTCCATTTTGAGCGTCCGGCGCGATCGCAGGTGAATCCGTTTGATGCAGCATTCCAATCAGCGCGGCGTGAAGCTGCGATCGCTTCACAGGCTTGCTCAGCGTCATGGCGCACAAAGTGCTCGCTTGGTTGATGGGTGTCAGCAGCAGCGGCAAAGCAAGCTGGCGAAACAAGTCGATCGCATCGGCAAACCGACTGTCGATCAAAACGACATCAAAGGACGATCGCTTTAGCAGTGCGATCGCGCTGTCCACATCTGAAGCTGACGCCACTTTCATTCCCCACGATCGCGCCTGCACGATCAAATCTTCTCGCCGCACCGCATTGGCGTCCACGACTAACAGTCGCTTGTCTGCCAGTCGCGCATCGCTAACAGGTGGCGACGGCTTGACCTGCGCCATCATTGAGCAGTAGAACGTTGAACCGCGTCCAACCTCGCTATCGACCCAAATTCTGCCGCCCATCATCTCGATTAAGCGCTGACTGATCACCAAGCCTAGCCCAGAACCGCCATAGGTACGGCTAATCGAAGAATCGACCTGACTAAATGGACGAAACAGCCGATTGAGCCGATCGCTCGGAATGCCCACTCCGGTATCTTGCACCATAAAGCGCAGAGCATAAATTGAATCGACTTTCGCTCGCAGACAGCGAGCACTCACGGTTACGGTGACTTCGCCCGCTGCGGTGAACTTGACGGCATTGCTGAGCAGATTGACGAGAATTTGTCGCAGTCGATTTTCGTCACCAATGATTACCTCTGGCACATCCGCTTCAATCAGATAGGCCAGGTCAAGATTTTTCTCTAGCGCTTTGGGGGCGAGCAGATCGATCGCGTCTTCAATGCACGATCGCAGATTAAACGGCTGCTGCTCCAGTTCCAGCTTGCCTGCTTCGATTTTGGAAAAATCTAAAATGTCGTTGACGATCGCCAGCAAAGACGCACCGCTCGTCCGAATCGTCTCGATAAAATCGCGCTGCTGATCGTTGAGCGGCGTATCGCGCAGCAGGTCGGCCAGCCCGATGACGGCGTTCATGGGCGTGCGAATTTCGTGGCTCATCGTCGCCAAGAAATGACTTTTCGCTTGATTTTCCAGTTCTGCTCGTTTGCGTGCCTGCTCTAGGGCAGCATTTTTGCACGTCAGTTCTTGCCGCTGCTGGGTTTCTTGCTCTAGCAGTCGCGCTTGCGCCAAAGCGATGCCCATCTGAGCGGCGACCGCTTGAAGCAAATCGCGATCGTCCGCTGTCCATTCGCGACAACCTGATTGCCTGCACTGATGCAAACAAATGACGCCGTTCGGCTCACCCTGATATGAGGTACGCACGGCCAGCATCGACTCAGCAAAATTTTCGATCGATCGCACGACAATCGCTTGATCTTGGGTTAGAAGCCGCTCAAGGTCGAACTGCGCGATCGGAATTTCGGCTGCTAGGCGGGTGGCGTAGGCGTGCTGATATTCGGCAACGGGCAGCAGATGCAAAGCCGAAGTTGTGTCGTAGGTGTAGATCAAGCAGCGATCGACGTGAAAAGCGCGTCTAATCTGCGTTGCCGTCGTGTGAAAAATCTGCTCGGCGTCAAGGCTGCGGTGAATTTCTTCGGTAATTTGCTGAAGCAGCAGCGCCCGCTGAAACTGCTGCTCAAATTGCGCTTCGGCCAATTTGCGATCGGTCACATCGAGCAAAACGCCTTCCACATGAATCTTGCCGTCCGGAGCAAGAACACCGCGCCCGCGATCGAACACCCAGCGGATGCTGCCATCGGCGTGAAAGATGCGATATTCAACGGCATAGGGGCGATTTTGACTGACCGCTTCGGTGACAACTCGCCGCACGCGGGCAACATCGTCTGGGTGATCATGGCTGGCAAAGGTGCGGACGCGATTGTGAATAAAATCGCTGGCCGGATAGCCGCAGATCGCTTCGATCGCCTCGCTGATGTATTCCACTGTCCAGTGTTCATCGATCGCACAGCGAAATACGGCTCCGGGCAAGTTGGAAACTAAGGATTGAAAGCGGTCTTGATAGCAATCGCGATCGCTCAGTCGCTGTAGCGAAAAAGTGTAGTAATGCGGCTGAGAAAGCGCGATCGAAACTTGCATTCGTCCCGCTGGCAAGTCGGTTGAAAATTCGAGGGCTTGGGTTTGCGGCGCTTGCTGCCAGTTTTGCGGAAGATGAAGCTGGGGCAAAAGGGTGTCGATCGATTGGGAAACAGCTTGCTGTGGCGAAATTTGCGTCCAGGTGGCGAGTGTTGAATTCCAAAACACAACCTGTAAATTCGATCGCACCACGCAGACGCCAATCGGCAGGCGATCGAGCCAGTGAAACGAGTGATTTTGTGGTTCTGTGGCCTGTGTCGGCTGTCTACGGCGCTTTTTCATGCCGAATTTACCTACTCTCAAACAAAATCAACCTCCTCTAACGTTCCCGATTCCAGTCTTGATGAAACGACGGCTCCATGCTTTTTTCCAAGGTCGATCGCCTCGATAGAATAGTAAATCGAGGTGAAAATATGCAGTGTACGGTTCACACCCCCAACGCCTATCTCTGTACGCATCAAGCCGCACTTTTACCCGACTGGCAGCAACCAGTCGCTTCGGTTTTGGTCGTGCTGCAACCCTGTCCAATTTCGCTGTTCGATCGCACGACGGAAACTGAAGTGTATAAAGATTTGCTGCGCCAGCAATTTTTGCAGTTTGGCGAATCGATCGTGCGTTTGCTTCAGCGTCAATCTCATCATGCCACGCGGTTCGATCCGCGCACCGGACTGCCGATCGATGCCACAGCCGGAACGTTGCGGCTGCACGATGTAGCTGTGGTGCGATCGCTGTTGGGCTATGACACGCTCGATTGTGGCGGCTGTTTGACGATCGTGCATCCGCAATGGCAAGGTGCCGTTTATCCGGCCACGCTGCTGTCTTCCGCTCCGCCTGTCACGGTTGAACGGGCGATGCAGCAAGTTGAGAATGTGGTTCTGGCTAGCGGACGCTAAGCTGCGGTTCGGCAGCGATTTCCGTTGTGTCTTTGATTTTGCTGTACCACCACTGCTGCATTTCAGGCGGCAGCTTGACGGCATACAGCGTCAGGACAAACGGTTCCGAAGCTTCCTGTCCCAAAATTTCAACGGCATAAGATGGACTTTTTTTGACGGCTAGGTCGGGCACAAATCGTCGTCCAATTCTGCGCCAGCTTGGTTCTTTGCCCCGCCACTGAAGCCGACAGCACGGCCAGGGCAGTTCTTCGCGATCGAACAAACGACAGCAGGGACCAATCACGCGGTAGCTAAAGTGACAGCCAGGACTGGTGAAAATTTGTCCAGAAGGCAACGGGTGCTGCACGATCGAGGCTCGCTGAAGAATGCGTTTTTCATGATAGTGGGTTTTGGCAATTGGAGGCGGCGATCGATTCGATCGCTAGTTCGCGAAAGCCGGATGCCGAATCGAATTCGCGCCGAAAGCGATATTGCGGCAGGATGCCGACGATGATTTCGGCTGTGGTGTAGATTAAGCAGCCTTTGAGCAGATGTCCGCCGAGTGTATGTCCTGTCGAGTCGGCGATCGCGATGTGATAGTGCGATCCGTGCATTGACATCACGCCCGTCAGCGAAACAATTTCAAATTGACCGATTTGGGCTGTGCCTTCCGGCTGGTTCGCGTATCGCAAGTTTGCTTCACTCAAGCTGCCGACACAGGTGAGAATGCAGGCTGCTTCAATCTGCTGTTTCCTCACGAAATCGTCAAGGTTTGTTTTCAGGTCTTGCTGGGGTTTAAGGCGCAGGGCAACGGCTTCCATTACTATGCTCAAAAACATCTTCTTCACTCTACCGATCGCTGATCTTTGGCTTCCTCTGTATCTCAAGGTAGAAGCCAGTACGATCGCTCGACCCGTACCATACTCCGCAGTTATTCAAACGCTCAAAGGAGTTTTTTATGCGTAGCGTGATGCGGAGTTTGCAGAAGGCCTTAGCGATCGCGCTGTTGGCGGTGATGCTGTTTGGCTTGGGTGAATTTGCGGCTCAGGCGGCAACGACGAGTGCAGATGAAGCGATCGATCGGGCTTATACGCTGAGTGAAGAGGCAGGCTTGCAGGAAGAAATTTATCAGCAGCGGCTTGAGGAAGCTGAAAGCCCGGATAATTTGCCCAAGCCTTACGAGCGGGTTTTGGATTTGAATGGCAATCCGGTTCCGGAGACGAGTTTGGTGGAGAAGACGGTGGAGAAGGCGCGGGAGTTGATTGAGGATGTGACGGGGGAATAGTTTTTGCGGCAGGATCGATCGCCTTTGGGATTGCTTTTGGTTTCCGAGCCAGTGGAGGCTAGGGGCGTTGCCCCTCCTCCACACCTCCAACCCCAGCAGAGGACGATTGCATCTCCTCTGCACTCCTACGCAAGGTCGTACTTGTGGGTGTCAATGTAGCGCTTCGCATCGGTGCGTCGTCCGCGTCTTTGGTTTCCGAACCGCTGCCGTGTACTTGTTTGCCTTTTGCAGAGTTTGCCTTTTGCAGATAGTTCGATCGCTCTACAGCAAGTCCTGCAAGTCAGGCTGTGTTTGAATTTGTTTAAGCACCTGTTTGATGTCTTGGGTGCGGTCTTTGTGGGTGATAAGGGTGATGTTGCCGTCACGGACAACGACGAGATCGTCGAGGCCGATCGTGACGATCAGGTCGTCGGTGTTTTCGGAGTAGAACAGAGAGTTTTGAGTGTCGAGGCCGATGTGTTTGGCGACTTCGACGTTGGGCTGGTCGGTTTTGAGTAGGCGATCGATCGCGTTCCAGTCGCCCAAGTCGTCCCACCCGAAGTCGCTGGGCAGAACGTAGGCTCGCTGGGTTTTTTCCATCAGGGCGTAGTCAATGCTGATTTTGGGCAGTTTGGGATAAATTGCTGCGCCGTGTTTTTCCAGCGGTTCGATGATTTCGGGGGCGTAGGTGTGAAGTTCGCTGAGGGCAACGCCTGCGGGAAAAATGAAGATGCCGCTGTTCCAGCTAAAGCAGCCTTGGGCGAGAAAAGATTCTGCTGTGGGGCGATCGGGCTTTTCGGTGAAGCGCTTGACTTTGTAGGTGGCAAGCTTGTCGAAGCGACCGATCGATTCGCCTTGCTCGATGTAGCCGTATCCGGTAGCGGGTGAGGTGGGCGTGATGCCGATCGTGGCGATCGCTTGCTGCTGTTCAGCAAGAGCGGCGGCGGCTCGCAAGGTTTGGTGAAAGGCGGCTAAATTCTCAATCCAAGGGTCGGCGGGGAAGAAGCCGACGATCGTATCTTCGCCGTAGCGCTGTGCAATCTCTAGCGTTGCCCAAGCGACAGCCGGAGCCGTGTCGCGGCCTTCAATTTCAACGAGTAAGTTGGTTTCTGGCAGTTTTGGCAATTGTTCGCGCACGCCCTCAGCTAAGTGGGCGGCTGTGATCACCCACAGGCCATCCCAACCGCCTGCAAGGTCGAGCAGGCGATCGGCGGTCGCTTGCAGCAGGCTTTTTCCGCTGCCGTCGAGACTGAGAAACTGCTTGGGGCGCTGTTTTCGACTCAGCGGCCAAAATCGTTCGCCTTTGCCACCTGCAAGAATTACCGGAATCATGATGGAGATGACGAGAAGTTCGGCTTCATCCTACCGAGATCCTTGAAAGCGCGCCATCCGTGAAGTCCGGCTTCACAACATCTTTGCGATCGCCAAGTCTAATCCAAGAGAATTGGTTTTTCTGGCGATCGCTTTTCTGGCGATCGGTAGAGCCAAAACTACAAACTGCCAATGAAACTAAGAGATAGGACGAATTTTGCAGCAGGCGTCAATTTTTGCCGGATTTTGCCGAATCGCTGCGCTGTTTTGTAAACAGATTTGCTGCAAATGCGTCTTGTATTGTGGCAATGATGGGAAAGCATTGATCGTTTGGCGCTCTTGGCGACCGCAAGGATTGCCCTATAATCGCGAAAGGCCTGTAACAAAATGCAACGGCTGCGCTGCCAGCGATCGCCAAGTCGTACTGCTTAGGAACACACAAGGAAATTGAGCGTGGAATCAATGGAACCGAAGCCGGATCAGTCGGCCACCTCGTCAAATTCAGCTCGCGCCATTGTTGCTGCCACGCCTGTTGCTGCCACGCCCGCTCGCAGAGCCAACTGGATTTTGTGGAGCTTTGTGTTTCTGATTACGGCGATCGTTTCGGGCACGCTGGGAGCCGTTGCCGTTCTCACGACGCCGCTGGCGACTGCGCTTGCACCAGAAGCGAAAGAACAAGATTTTTCGCTCAAGGATTTGATGCGGCAAACGCTGCGCTATGAGGTGACGCGGCCTGTCAATGTGCTGGTCATGGGAGTCGATCGCGTCTTGGAGGCCGAACCGAATTCGCCGGAAGTCCTGATGGGTCGCAGTGACACGATGCTGCTGGTGCGAATCGACCCGCAAACCAACGCCGTGAATGTGCTGTCGATTCCGCGTGATACTCAGGTGGAAATTCCTGGTGAAGGCTTAACCAAAATTAACTACGCGAACGAAGTCGGCGGGCCAGGATTGGCAGCGCGAGTGGTCAGCCATACGCTCAACGATGTACCGATCGATCGCTATGTCCGCGTCAGCACCGATGCCTTTCGCGAACTGGTCGATCTGCTGGGAGGCGTCGAGGTCTATGTGCCGCAGGAAATGAAGTACACCGACAATACGCAGGATTTGCACATCGACCTCGAACAGGGCTGGCAAACGCTCAATGGCGAACAGGCCGAAGGCTTCGCCCGCTTTCGTGCCGATGGCAATGGCGATATTGGTCGGGTTCAGCGACAGCAAACGCTGATTCGAGCGTTGCGCGAGCGGTTGACGAGTCCTGCTGTGCTGCCACGCCTGCCGCAGGCGATCGAACTGATGCAGAAATATGTTGATACAAACCTGACGCTGGAGGAAATGCTGGCGCTGGTGAGTTTCGGGCTGAATCTCGATCGCCAAGATTTCCACATGGTCATGCTTCCGGGTCGCTTCAGTACACCCGACGAATATGTGGCAAGCTACTGGATGCTGGACGAAGCAGGCCGCGATCAAGTGCTGGCAAGCTACTTTGAAATGCCGATGGTTGGCATGATGCAGGATCGCCAATCGCTGCGTCAGCTTAGAATTGCCGTCCAAAACGCTTCCGGTGAACCGGATGTTGCCCATCGTGCCGCTGCCTACCTGCAAGCTCAAGGTTTTGATAACGTCTACATCATCGAAGACTGGTCGGACGCGCAGCAGCAAACCCAAATTATCGCGCAGCGCGGCGATCTCGATAGCGCCCAGCGGTTTGAAACCACGCTCGGTTTGGGTGAAGTCGTTGCTGCCTCCACAGGCGATCTGGAATCGGACATTACCCTGCGTGTCGGGTCAGACTGGCTCGAGCGCATCGACGGCTAACTGGGATTCCCCACGAACTGCGTGCCGCATATACTAAGAAAACGTTGCATTTCTGCTGCCCGATCGCGACCAACCCGCCATCACTGCTAAGGTAGACGCGAATCTCTTCTTGAAATCGACATGGCTGTGATGCTTCAGCGTTACTTGGTTGCGCTCGATCGCCACAAGTGGGCAGCGATCGCTGGATTCCTCGTCGTGATGAGCTTGTCAGGCGTTGCGGCAATGCAGCCTCAGCCGCCCAGTGAATTTGTCGCAGCGGGAACCCTGGCCTACAGTGCGCCGCCCGTCACGCTCTCGCAAACGGGAACTGCGCTTCAGCAGCAGGGGCAATCGCTAACGGCAGAATTTTTGCTCTCCGATGCCGTTGTCAATGCGGTCGCGCAATCGTTGCGGCTTGACCCGATCGCCATCCGCGAACGTGCCGAAGTCATCGTCAATCCGGGTGCAGACGATCGCGACCGTCAAGAGCGCGAAGCCGCAGGCTACCGAGTGCTAGTGCGCTATCGCCACCCGGATGCAACCTTGGCACAA
This sequence comes from Microcoleus sp. FACHB-1515, assembly GCF_014696105.1. Taxonomy (GTDB): domain Bacteria; phylum Cyanobacteriota; class Cyanobacteriia; order Elainellales; family Elainellaceae; genus JAAUTJ01. The sequence goes on along the minus strand of NZ_JACJPO010000066.1, from coordinate 234,937 downwards.
GAAGCCGCCAACCGATTGATGGAAGCGATCGTCGAGCAAAGCCGCCAGTTCAACGCGCAGCAGCTCTCGCGGATTGCCGACAACTTGCAGCAGTTGCGATCGCAGGTCGGACAAGAATTGCAGCAGGCCGAACGCGCCCTCGAACAATATGTCCGGCAGCAAGCTCCGGCTGTGCAGGCAGCGCAAGAAGGCGATGTGCTGGGCGCGATCACCGGAGGCGAAGCGCAACAGCGTCAAATTCAGTTGGCGATCGCCGGAATTGATGCCCAAATTCGCAGCCTCCAAGCGCGGTTAGGACTCACGCCCGATCAAGCCTATGCCTCTTCTGCCCTCAGTGCCGATCCGATCATTGCTAACCTGAGAGCGCAGATTTATCAAACCGAGTCGCAACTGCAAATTCTCGCGCCCGACTTGCGGCCAGAGCATCCGACGATGATTCAACTGCGGAATCAGCAGCAGGCATACGAGCAGCTTTTGCAGCAGCGCGTCACAGAAGTCATCGGCGGCAATCAGCAGGCGGCTCCGCTGCCCAACAGCAACCAAATTCGCCAAGACAGCAGCCTTGATCCGGCACGCCAGCAGCTTGCCAACACGCTCGTCAATCTGCAAACGCAGCGCGATACTTTAGCTCAGCAGCTCACCACCTTGCAGCAAGCAGAAGGCCAACTGCGCCAGCAATATGCCAGTCTTCCAAATCGGCAACTTCAGCAGGCGCGGCTCCAGCAAAATGTTGCTCTCAAGCAAAATTCCTACAACCAAATTGAAGCGCGACTGGCAGATGTCACCCTGGCCGAAAAGGAAACCGTCGGCAGTTTAGTTGTGCTTCAGCCTGTGCAAACAGAGCTTGCGGCGGCTGATAATCCTTCCTCAGCAGCCATTTTGCTGGTTGGCGGCTTTGTTGGTCTGCTGGTTGGCGGCGGACTGGTGCTGCTGCTCGATTCGCTCGACGCTACGTTCCACACGCTTCAAGACCTACAAACGGCTCTGCGGCAGCAGGAAATTCCGGTTTTGGGTCTGCTGCCGCTGCTGCCCGATCGCGGAGCGTTGCCGGAACGGACTCGCACTCGTGCCGATTTGCCGATCGCTCCGCTCGACTCACCCTATCTTGAACCGTTCGATCGCTTCCGCAGCAATCTGCGTCGATCGACAGGCAGCAAATTCCCCAAACTCGTCATTTTGACCAGTACGATCGCCCAGGAAGGCAAAACTGTTACGGCCTACAATCTCGCGATCGCCAGTGCCCATGCCGGAAAGCGGACGCTGCTGATCGAAGCCGATTTGCGATCGCCCTCGCAGGCGGCTGTGCTGAAGGTGACACCCGATCCGATAGGCGCGATCGACCCCTTGCGCTACTACAGTCAGCCCAACGACTGCATCCGCATGGTTCCCGACATTGAAAATCTCTACTTGCTGCCGAGTCCGAGTGTGCAGCGGCAGGCATCCGCAATTCTAGAATCAAGCGAAATGCGGCGACTGCTCGATGAAGCACGCGGACGATTTGATCTGGTTGTTCTCGACACGCCTGATCTGAGTCGCTACAATGATGCCTTGCTAATCGAGCCGTATGTGGACGGTTTGGTGCTAGTGACGCGCCCAAACTATACGGAAGAGCCGCTCCTGAATGAAGCGATCGAGCAGTTTATTGAATCGGAGGAAATTCAGTTTCTCGGCGCGGTAATTAATGCCGCAGAAATGCCGATGCAGCCGACTTTTACCGGATTTGACCTTCAGTCAATGGCGAACGATCGCGAGGAAATGAGTACGTCTGGTTAACCCATTTACTCAAATTGACCTGATAGGAATCATGGCGATCGGTGAAGACTGAAAGTATCTGTTTGCTGTCTTCGCTGCCATGTCTTTTCATCTTGCCAATTTCCCCGCCAAACTACTCAAGCGCCAAGACTATCAAACCTGCCATGTTCGAGTTGCAGGTGAATCACTAGCCGCTATTTGTGTCGATCGCTGCTACTACAGCTTCTTCAAAATTGCCAATGCTCAAACTGCTGCTAAGCTGATTGATCGCCTTCAGCAGCGAGGCGATCGCGCTGTTCTGACGCAAACGCCCAAAGGCTACGCGATCTGGGTACTTGAACTAGATGCACTGCCGTTAAGCAAAATAGTTCCCTATCGCATTCTTTCTGATACAGCACAATATCGCCTCTGCCAAATTCGCGTTCCCGATCTCGATCAAAACCTCAGCGCGATCGAATTTGAAAATCGCTACTACAGCTTATTTCGCCTAACTGAAAACTCCGAACAGGCGCTTCCAATTGTTGATAAATTGAGCGATCGCGGCGACCAAATTATCATCACTGAAACGCAAGCAGGCTACAGCTTGTGGATTTTAGAAGCGGAGGCATGGAAAGTTGACGGCTAATTGAATCAATGTTTAATCTGCTCTAGCCTACAAAATCCTTTGTAGGAACACGACTTGCCTTTTCTGCTAGGGCGCGGTTTAACGCTTGATCCTCCCCGACCCTCCTTTTCAAGGAGGAAGCCAAATCACTCCTTCTATAGCTTTTAAGACATGCTCTGGACTTTGTATCTGATTCAGGTTTTTAAGCAGAAGCAACTTCAGAAATACTGATAAAATGCATAACCTTAACAAGCAACAGCCTGAATCGATCGCAAACTGTGTCAATTTAGCCTCTGTCTATCCCTCTCCGAAATTTCTCGAACTGTCGCTGTTGGAACTCAATACAAGCAGGTTAATCACAACGTTAACTGCTGAATCTCAAGCTAATTGTTGAAGATGTGATTGCACTTTTCAGCAATCACATCTTCAGAAAACACTGCATTTGAGATGATTTCAATCAACGTCTACCTTGGAGAAATTTGACGTGCAAGAACAATTCATGACCGACGAAATGACGACTGCCGCTTCTACAATTTCGCTCGTCAATGTTGTCCGCTTTTATGAGCCGACGCGCTATCTGCATCAGCGCAATGCGCTCGACTGGCTGCAACATCGATCGCCAGAAGCACCACTTGTGGGATTTGTGCAGCGCTGGAATAATCCGTTTGGTGAACGGTTGCCGATGCTGATCGAAGGCGATCGCAATCAAGCAGTTGCAGAACTACAAATGGCGCTGAATCGCTGGGGAATTCGAGTCGTGGTTGATGGTGATTTTGGTCGCTTCACCAAAGCCGCTGTCATTCGCTTTCAACAGCAGCGCAACCTCAGAGCCGACGGTATTGTTGGCAATAAAACCTGGGGTGAACTGTTTAAATCAGCGGGAACAATTCGCTTTGCGGAACTGTTCAACCAGCAAGACGAGTTGACTGCTCAAAAAACAGCCGCTCTGCAATGGCTGCAATCTCAACTATCGCGATCGCTTCTGACTGAATTTGCTCAGCGCTGGCGCAATCAAATTCAGTAGAACGCTGAAAACAGCTTTCTAAATTCCACATTCATCCAGGATTTGGGAAGCTGCAACAGGCGATCGCGCCCTGAGCTTGAACGAGTATTGCTAATAAAAAAGGTTCTCCGACTTCGTTTTGGAGAACCTTTTTTATTGACCTAAAAAGCCGATGGTGGGATTTGAACCCACGACCGCTCGATTACGAATCGAGTGCTCTACCACTGAGCCACATCGGCCTAAGCCTTCCCTAGCATAGCAAAGATTGTATTGAATCAAGCAAAGAGTCAAGCAATTGGCAGCTCAATTGTCCGATCGCCTCGATCGCACTTCCCAGTAAAATCACCATAGCTCGCTTGCAAGTGATCGAACAGCACCTCCGTAAAAAGCAGCCTCAAGCCGATGCAGTCTTCTTTTCAATCCATCGCGGTCATCGACTTTTTACCCTTTTGGCAAGGCGATCGCCAATCGGTTGCTGCTCAGATCGATCGCGCCTGCCGAGAAATTGGATTCTTCTATCTAAGAAATCATCGAGTGCCTCTAGATCTGTTAGCCCAGCAGTTTGAGCAGAGCAGTCAATTTTTTTCCCTACCGCAGACCGCAAAACAACAGCTTGCCTGGACAACCGCAGCCAGCAATCGCGGCTATGGCGGCTTGGGACGCGAACAGCTTGATCCCGATCGCCCCAGCGACTACAAAGAAACGTTCAACATTCGGCGCGAATCGATCGAGCAGCCCAACCGCTGGCCGCAGCAACTACCCAAATTTCGATCGACTGCCCTAGAATTTTTTGCTGCTTGCGTGCAAACTGCCGATGCTGTCCTCGCAGCGATCGCCCTTGCTCTGCATCTGCCGTCCGACTTCTTCACCCTCCGGCACAGCGAGCAGGCTCACACGCTGCGGCTGCTGCACTATCCGCCCCAGTCAGCAAACGCGATCGGAGCGGCTGCTCACACCGACTACGGCAGTATCACGCTGCTGTTTCAGGACGAAGTTGCTGGACTGGAAGTGCAAACGCGATCGAGCGAGTGGCTGAACGTGCCGCCGATCGCCAATGCCGTTTTAGTGAATTTAGGGGATTTGATGCAGCGCTGGACAAACGACGAATATCGATCGACACCCCATCGGGTTCGGTCAGTCGCTGGTGCTCGCAACTCGATCGCGTTTTTTTGCGATCCAAATCCAGAGGTTGAAATTGCCTGTTTGCCTGTGAGCGATCGACCTGCTCGCTATGCGCCCATCACTGCCGGAAATTATCTATTGCAGCGCCTACGAGCCACCTATTAGCTACCTGTCAAACCGATGCCGAATTGCTCCAGCTTCCTGATTTTGAAAACCCTGCTTCAGCCTTTTGATTAACGGGGGTTTTCTTCGCTAGCTGAAGAGTATTTTGAAGACGGTCAGTACTTCAAACACAACCGCTTAAGCATCTTTTTAACTACGACAGGCTGTCACACACGGTCGATCGCACTGCATTTGGCCTACGCTCAAAGAAGGGAAGCTCGATTTCTTGGATGGAGTGTGGCTTGTGATGCCAGAAGCGACGATCGCACGTGATTTGACGACGGTAATGCTGGATGTGGGCGGCATGAAATGCGCTGGCTGCGTTCGAGCAGTAGAAACGCAACTGACGCAGCATCCGGGTGTGATTGCCGCAACGGTCAATTTAGTGACGGAGCAGGCGACGATCGAATGCACACCCACCGTTGATCCAACTGCCTTGGCCGATCGCCTCACCCAAGCAGGATTTCCGTCACAGCCTCATCAGATAGAACCTGCAAGCGAACCCAGCGAAACATCGAATCAAACTCCTTATCGGCAGTTGGCGATCGCCGCTGTGCTGCTGATTCTGTCCGCGATCGGACATCTAGAGCATTTTGGCTGGTACATTCCTGGACTCAGCAATATTTGGTTTCACTTTGGGCTAGCTTCGATCGCGCTGGCGTTTCCCGGTCGATCGATTTTCATCGATGGCTGGCGCGGAGCGCGGCACAACGCTCCCAACATGAATACCCTGGTCGGATTGGGAACGCTGACGGCTTATTTGGCGAGCGTTGTGGCGTTGTTGTTTCCCCGCTTGGGCTGGGAATGTTTCTTTGACGAACCTGTGATGCTGGTCGGCTTCATTCTGCTTGGTCGTGCCCTCGAACAGCAAGCCCGCACCAGGGCAACCGCTTCGCTGCGATCGCTGCTCGCGCTTCAGCCTGCCTCCGCCCGCTTGATCGCCGCCGATCCGCCACAGGTTGACTCGGAGGCGATCGAAGTGCCCGCCCGTCAAGTCCAAATCGGTGCATGGGTGCAGGTTTTGCCCGGCGATAAAATTCCCGTTGATGGTGAAATTGTCGCCGGACAAACCACGATCGACGAGTCGATGCTTACGGGCGAAGCAATACCCGTCCTCAAGCAGCCCGGAGATGGCGTTGCAGCAGGCAGCCTTAATCAGTCCGGGGCGATCGCGATTCGCGCTACGCGCACGGGAAAGGAAACGACGCTGGCGCAAATTATCAGTTTGGTGGAAACGGCGCAAACGCGCAAAGCTCCAATTCAGAAATTGGCCGATCGCGTAGCGGCATATTTCACCTACGGCGTTTTGACGATCGCGCTGCTGACGTTTCTATTTTGGTATTTCATCGGCATTCCGCTTTGGCCGCATGTTTTGCGTCTGAGCAATCACGCTGCGATGGAACATGAACTGATGTATTCGGCAACGACTTCGCCCTTACTGCTGAGCTTGAAGCTGGCGATCGCCGTGCTGGTCATTGCTTGTCCTTGTGCGCTCGGCCTCGCAACGCCCACCGCAATCTTGGTCGGGTCGGGCATTGGAGCCGATCGCGGCCTGTTGATTCGTGGCGGCGATGTGCTGGAAAAAGTGCATCATCTCGATGCGATCGCGTTTGACAAAACCGGAACGCTGACTCAAGGCCAGCCGATCGTCACCGACTGCCATTCTTGCCTTCCCGATGTCAGCGATGCAGATTTGCTGCAACTCGCAGCAACCGTCGAAAGCGGCACGCGCCATCCGCTTGCACAAGCAATTCTTCAGCAGGCGCAACAGCAAAACCTAGCGATACTCAGTGCCGAGCAGTTTCACACCGAGGCTGGGTTTGGCGTTTCAGCCGTTGTGCAGGGGCAAACTGTGCGGCTGGGAACGCAAGCTTGGCTGGAGCAGCACGGCATCGCGATATCCGATCTGCCGCCGATCGCAGGTTCAACAATCGTTTATGTTGCCTGCGATCAGCAGTTTGCTGGAGCGATCGCCGTCCGCGATCAGCTACGACCCGAAGCCCGATCGATCATTTCACAACTGCAACAGATGGGACTCGACGTTTTGCTGCTGACGGGCGATCGACTTGAGGCTGCACAGGAAGTCGCGCAGCAGCTTGGCATCGATCGCGTCTATGCCAGCACTCCGCCCGATCGCAAAGCTGCCGTGATTGCGGAACTGCAAGCGGCTGGGCAGCATATGGCAATGGTGGGCGATGGCATCAACGACGCTCCGGCTTTGGCACAGGCGGATGTGAGTATTTCTCTCCACTCCAGTACAGCAGTGGCGATCGAAACTGCCGAGATCGTACTGATGCGCGATCGACTGGGCGGTATCTTAGAATCGATTCGCCTCAGCCGTGCCACCTTTCATAAAATTCGTCAAAACTTGTTCTGGGCGTTCGCCTACAATATCTTGGGCATCCCAGTTGCAGCGGGCATCTTGCTTCCTACAGTTGGCATTGCTTTGAGTCCCGCAACTGCTGGCGCGTTCATGGCCTTTAGCTCGCTGAGCGTTGTCACCAATGCGCTCTTGCTACATCGTCAGTTTCCGCCTCGCCGCATTTCCACTTTGTCTGAGCAGGCTGGATTTGGGGCAGACTTGAAAAAGTGATTCGCATCGCGCTCCAAGAGCGGCTAAACTAAACAAAGACTTTCAAGGGCGCGTCGGAAATCGTCAGCTATTTTTAATGCGCCTTGTCACATCCCTGTGATGGCGCGGCTGTTTGTTCCTTGTCGTCGCACTACCAGCTTCACCAATGGCATCAGAACCGCATCAAAATCATCTGCTCATCATTGAAGACAACAAAGGGCGGCGCGAGTTCACGCTCGACAGCCCTGTTTATTCGATCGGTCGAGACGCCAAGTGCGATATTCGCCTGGTGTCTCAGTTTGTGTCACGTCGTCATGCCACGCTGGTGCAGTTGCCCAACGAAGACGGAAGCTACTACTATCGCATTGTCGATGGCAACCTCAAGGGCAAACCTAGCGCCAATGGCCTGCTGATCAACGGTCGCAAGCTGCAAGCTCATAACCTGCAAGACGAAGACAAAATTGTATTTGGCCCGCAGGTTCACGCGATCTACTATCTGCTCAAGCGCGATGCGGTTGCCACCGTGCCGCCCGATGAGTTTGACATTACCTTGATCAGTCCCGGTATGGTGGGCGACCCCGAAGAATAAGCTGTTCGCTTCAATCGCCTGCAAAGCGCCGCTCTAGCTAGCGGCGCTTTCGATTAAGTGCCACTGGCGATTTTCTGCGATCGCCTGATTCACCTGATTAAACACTTGACGGCAGTGGTTATCGACCTTCAGGGGCAATTCTTCGTTTTTTACCACGAAGTTCATCCGCACTTCGTCATCAGTGGTCGGAAAGCGATCGATCAGCACTTCGACGGTGACGAGCTTGGCGTAGGAAACGCGCCCCGGAGTTTCACGGGCAACCAGATAGTCACCAGAATCATAAATAATGTCAAACTGGCAAGATTTAAGCAGATCAATCAGCAAAAGCCGCAGGCTGTCGATCGAAACGGCGATTGTAAAGAGACTGGTGTAGCGAGCCATAGGCAACCCCGGCAAATAAGAACACGGCTTGATCATATCTCTAGCCACAACCAACTTAAAATCGATTGCAACCAAACAATAAATTTAATTTCAGATGCACACTATCCCTAGCATACTAACTCGTTCTCTAGCGAATACTGAATCGCCAGCAGACAATTTGCCTTTGTCGTTGCTGCGACGATCGCACCGCGCAGGTTGTTCCTCAATCGATTTCACACTAGATGCACGGGTCATACAACCGCTGCCAAAATCGATAGGCTAGAAGCAGCAATCTCGCCCTCGACCTATTGCAAATCAATCCGGACGCGCTCAACGGTTGCCCTGCCCATGAAACCCGATCGCTTTGGCACTGAAAACATCAATCATCTGCGGCTGTTTATCTACCTTGTCCCTGTTGTTGGCTTTTTCCCCGCTCTGTGGACGCTGTATCGCGGGCGCGGCAGTCGCGAACAGCGATCGCTCAGCCGTTTGGTGATCACGCTGGCGATGGCTTGGCTGCTGGGCTATGTGCTGCTGGGAACCGGAGCGCAAACCAGCGATACGATGGCGCTGCCGCTGCTGGTGATGAGTAGTTTGCTCTCGTCAGGCTACTTTTTGGTCAATTTCTGGCTGATGGTGCGACTGTGGCAGCGCAAATCGTTGAGATTGCCGATCGTCAGTCAGATAAGCGATCGCCTGCCCTAGCGCCAAAGAGTCGATCGAAGTTGGTAAGGTCACATGGGAACATTAAGAGACTTCGATTGCTGCCTTAAGTAATGCCTTGCTGTTTGATGAAGGTGACTGACCTACAAACTTCCGACATAGTTTGATAGCCAGTTTAGTAAGTTTAATTCGTATAAAATTATCTCTCTGGCTTGCGCGATCGCGCCGTGTGCCGCCATCCAAGCATCCGGTGTGGCGGTCACTTCCCGAATAAAATCAATTCCGGCTTGGTCAAAGCTGGGCAAACGCAAAAAACTTCCTGGCGGTAAGAGGCGATCGGCAGCAGAACCGCCGTAGTAAATCGGTAAACACCAAGCTAATAACGCATCCCAAAGCTTTTCAGTGGCGTACCATTCGTTCTCGGCGTAGTTTTCGATCGCCAGATTATAAAAATACGGAGCCATGCCGTTCCATTTATTCGCAAGCACTCCTTTACTCTTCACCCAATCAGGTAAACCGCGCCCATACAAATCAAATTCAAACTGTTGCTGGAGCTGCTGTAAAAAAGCGAGTCGTTGCCGATGATTTGCGGTGCGATCGATTCCCGATGTAATCCAAGAACACGATCGAGTTTTCGCTGGTGCGGGCATTTCAGCGAATTCTCGAAACGAATTCACGTGATACCAAATCGCAGGCATATAGTCGGGAATCGGAGCAAATTTATCGGGACCAGAAACATAACCGCAGTAGTGTTCTGAAAGCGCATAGCCTGCGATTCGTTGCGATCGCTTCTCTTCAAACGGCGGTTCTCGCCATAAAGAGATAATTCGTTCTTTTGGTAAATAGTTAAGTTTTTTTTGAATTTCAGCTTCACTCAAAGAGTGATGAAATTGCCAATTGAATATTTTTTTTAATTTGTTGAATTGAGCCGGAGAGCAATCGAAATCATGGCAGTTATATAGCAGCAAGAAATCCGGTTGCGCTGCGGTTGCCTGCATCTGAATGTTGCCCCAACGTCCAAACGGATGTGGCGTTTGCTGCCAGAGCCAATCGCTTTGCTGAATGCCGCTGTAGGAAGTGAGCATTCCAATCATGCTAATTCCCATTTCGATCGCTCAGTGCAGTTAGATTGCTGTCGTGATCTTTATTGATAGTTTGACGAACTACACTGACAGTTTGCGAGCCTGCTTCACCATATCAATCAGAGTATGATGGGCATCTTCAGAATCTTTCAATTCGTGGTCAAAAGTGATGCGAATGGGCGTGGTTTCTGACTCAGTTTGAACCATTAAATCCATACCTTGAGCATCAATTTTTTCCATTTGGGCAGCGATCGCATTCTCCGCACCACCAAACACGCGAGCATACAGCACGATCGCATCAGCATGGTCGTCATTCATGTGAGCGCAAATGCGATCGCTGATTTCAGAAGAAAAGGAGTTTGTCATGACTGTCTTATCCGTAAGCTAATTAGACTTTGTAGCAATAAGTACAATGATGTAGAAGTAACTTCAAAGTGTTTACTTGAGCTTCGATCGATTCAAAGAGATGTGACCCTTCCTTCTAGCCTAGTTTGTGCAACTTTTAGCATCTTACAGCCTGTAATTGCGAGAAAGATACAAAAGTTGTTCCGCCGTAAGATCACGGCGGGAACTAATATTCTGTTAATTTAGTAACACTCCTAAAGGTAGATGCTCTTCGTGCGAGCAAAATTTTAACTTTCAAAGAGTTGTTGAAAAACTTTTGTATGGTTCTCTCATCTAACGCGCGTCGTCACGGCTCCGCTCAGAAGTCGCTTCGAGAAGTTTTCTTCTGCCCGGAAGAGTCAAACTTTTATTCTTACTGCTTAGAATCAATGGTTTTGAACAATCGTGTCGATCGAGATGCGATCGTTGAATTCGGCTCTGGGGACGGCTCTCCCGTAATCAAAGCGCTGCTGCGATCGGACTTTAACGGCACAGTACACGGCTTTGAACTAAACGCTTCGGCCTGCGAAATTGCGAGCGCTCGCGTCCAGGAATATGAGCTAGAACCGCACTATCAGCTTTACAACACTTCATTTTTTGAGGCTGATCGACCGATCGCTTCGGTAATTATTTCTAATCCGCCTTATTTGCCTGCGATCGACAACAACCTTTATCAACCGCTGCTACATGGCGGCATCGACGGCATCACCATCACCAAAAAACTGCTCGAACTCGGCTACGACGAAGCGATGATGATGATATCAAGCTATTCCAATCCGAAAGGACTGATCGATTTCGCTGAAAAACAAGGTTACTGCGTCAGCAATTTTCTAGTTTCACCGCTGCCGTTTGGCTACTACAGTTCTGATCCAAAAGTGAAATCTCGCATTACCGAAATGCGCGAGCAAGATCAAGCATTCTATTCCAGCCAAATGTATTGTTTGGCAGGCGTTTTGTTTAGCCAGCGTTGTGAAACTGACCTGACTGAAGAGTTTTTGAAGGTGATTACCACGCTGTAAAAAGTTGGAGCGCGATCGCAAAAATTGCGCTCTGTTCAACCTCAATAAAAGCAATCAGAAGTTTGATAATTATTGCACTTCTGGCTGCTTTTAACGCTTCAATAATCTCAAGATAGAATTATTTAATTCACCTCGCTCGATCGCACCCATGCCGCTGCGCGAAATTCGACTCTCTCCCACGCTCAAAGAGCGATTAGCGCAAGGCCATCCCTGGGTCTACCGCAATCACGTTCCGCCCGATGTGCATCTGCCGTCTGGAACCTGGGTGAAAGTCCGCTGCGCCAACTGGACAGGCTTCGGACTCTGGGACGCGAAAGGGTCGCTCGCCATCCGCATCTTCTCCACTCGCCAACTTCCCGATGCTCACTGGCTGCGCGATCAGGTGAAAGCGGCGTACTCACTGCGATCGCCCCTCCGCCAGCAAGACTGCACCGCCTATCGCTGGCTATTTGGTGAAGGCGACGGTCTTCCCGGTATCACGGTCGATTTGTACGGTGAATTTGCCGTCGTCCAAACCTATATGGAAGGCGCAACGGTTCTGCTCGATTGGCTCGTCGATGCGCTCAAGTCGATCGCTTCCTTGCAAGGTGTGCCCCTTCAGGGAATCGTGCTGCGATCGCAACATATCGCTAACGAAGGTCTGCGAAGCATTCGAGACACCGAATCAACCGGAAAAACGCAGCTCCTCTGGGGCAAAAATCCCCCGATCGATCTCGTCGTCCGCGAATACGGCCTGCAATTTCAGGTGAATCTGCAAACCGGACAGAAAACCGGATTATTTCTCGACCATCGCGACAATCGCCGTTTCGTCGAAGGCATGAGCCGCGATCGCACCGTCCTCAACTGCTTTTGCTACACGGGCGCATTCTCGCTCTACGCGCTGCGAGGCGGAGCTAGTCACGTCACTAGCCTTGACATCGGCAAAGGTTTAGCGGAAGCTGCCGAGATTAATGTTTGCTTGAATGCGCTGGATGTCGATCGCCACACGTTCGTCACCGCAGACTGTTTCGACTGGCTCGATTCGATCGTTTCTCAAAAAACTTTCGATATCGTCATCCTCGACCCGCCCAGCTTCGCCAAAAGCAAGCAAAATCGCTTCGCCGCCCTCCGCGCCTACACCAAGCTCAACGCGCTTGCCCTCCGCTGTGTTGCTCCCGGTGGCTTTCTCGTCACGGCAAGCTGCACCAGCCAAATTAGCCCAGAAGCCTTTAAGGAAATGCTGGCGACGGCAGGCGGAAACTGTCAGAAACAGGTGCAAATTATTCACGAGGCAGGACAGGCGATCGATCATCCCGTCCCCGCCCAATTCCCCGAAGGCCGCTATCTCAAATTCATCGTCGGTCGCGTTCGGTAATTGCTGTTCTCTAGTTTGCAATTGTTGTAGCGATCGCCCCAAATCGAAATCAAGCCTTCTTCTTAAACAGCTTAGCGATCGAGTTTCTAGCAATCTGCGGTAGAAGTTTAGAACTCGGTAGAAACATAATGCCCAACTGCTGCATTAAACCCTGTGCATCGCCTTGTCCCCAATGCTCGACAATTTTGCCGCTCTCAACGCGATCGATGTGCATCACCGCTAACTGAATTTGTTTACCTGTTGCAGGCAATCCTTGAAATTCACCTGAATGTCTTGCCGTAAAGGTTCCACAGGTAACGACCTTATTGTCTGCAACATTACCTTATCAAACCGATGCTGACCGTTCATAAAAGTCGAGTAGAACGACATTCCAAATTGCTTGAAGCCTTCACTGTTGAGCAGTTCAGGAACTCTATCCAGATGAGCAATGAAGTTAGGCGCGAGAAGTACGAATGCTTGTTCGATGTTGCGATCGTCAAAAGCTTTGTAGAACTGAAGAACAATTGATTTGTTTTGCTCGAGCGATATTATTAGAGGTTTCCTAAGTAAAGAAGTTACGATTAGGATAGTCAAGCTACTTAGATTAGTTGTAGCGACTTCCGCCATTCGATCCATCGCTAATTCGATCGCTTCGCTGCATCAGTACATTGCCCAGACTTGTTTCAATTTACAGTTGAGTATCGTTTCGATTAACTCGATTTCTCTTTCTGTTAGATCTCCTCTATTTGGATTGCGTACTGACAATACGAAGCGAGCAAATCCTGCTGGTGCTCTGTAGTCAAGCTTCTCTAGCGAGGTTTGTTGGTGACAGCAAGGTGTGGTGATGGACAAATCCTCAAATGCGGCTTCATAGGCTGCGTCCATCGCATCTCCCCACCAAGCTACTAAATCTGCCCCGCAAAAAGGACAGCGCACGTACTCGAAGTTTTCTCCTTGATCAATAAATTCTGTCGTTTTGTAAACTTCTAGATAAATATCACCTTCTGGAAACAAACGCGAAAGCGCCTCTTGTGCCACCGAATGGGTTGATTCTGGAGGAATGTAGTGCAAACTTGTTGGGATTAGCCGTAGGTATAGAACTGACATAATTAAACTTCTTTGTAGGTTGCGGCTGGCAAGCTGACTCAAAGCCTTTGACGATCTTGCATTTGACACAATGGCAAATCGATCGCTACGATTAGAGATCGTTGCAAGTTCATCCCCGCAAAAAACAGCCTGACGGTAACTCATGCCCACGATTCAACAGCTTATTCGCGACGAGCGCCAGAAAACCACACAGAAAACCAAGTCACCCGCCCTCAAAAGCTGCCCTCAGCGTCGAGGCGTTTGCACCCGCGTTTACACAACCACGCCCAAAAAGCCGAACTCCGCACTGCGTAAGGTGGCACGGGTGCGCTTGACTTCCGGTTTTGAAGTGACGGCGTACATTCCGGGCATTGGGCACAACCTTCAGGAACACTCGGTTGTGATGATTCGCGGCGGACGGGTCAAAGATTTGCCGGGAGTCCGCTATCACATCATTCGCGGTACGCTCGATACGGTCGGCGTCAAAAACCGGATGCAAGGTCGATCGAAATATGGCGCCAAGCGTCCCAAATCCTAATTAACCTTTTCACTGCAAGAAGTCTATGTCCCGTCGCACAAAAATCCCCAAGCGCCCGATTCCGCCCGATCCCGTCCACAACAGCCGTCTCGTCACGATGATGGTACGCCGTCTGATGAACAGCGGTAAAAAATCGATCGCCTTCAACATCATTTATGATGCGTTCAAGATCATCGAAGAGCGCACGGGTGGCGATCCGCTCGAAACCTTTGAAAGAGCAGTGAAGAACGCCACGCCCTTAGTTGAAGTCAAGGCGCGTCGGGTCGGTGGTGCAACCTATCAGGTTCCGATGGAAGTGCGGAGCGATCGCGGTACTGCCTTGGCTCTGCGCTGGCTCACCCAGTTCTCTCGCGCTCGTGCAGGCCGAACGATGGCAGGCAAACTGGCGAACGAACTGATGGATGCCGCCAACGAAACCGGAAGCGCAATTCGCCGCCGCGAAGAAACGCACCGGATGGCCGAAGCGAACAAGGCATTTGCCCACTATCGCTACTAGGCTCGGCGCTACTGAAGTTCGGTCGAATGTGGATCTCCGAATCTGGCGTTCTATGGATGCCAGATTTAGCGCTTCTAGCTGAAGGTCGATCGCCCTGTCAAGGGCAAAAAAGTATAAAATCTTAATAGAGCCGCAAAAGAAGCCCTGCGGCAGTTTAAGGAGGTAACTGTGGCACGTAACGTCCCACTTGAACGGACACGGAATATCGGAATTGCCGCGCACATCGACGCGGGCAAAACAACAACGACAGAACGCATTCTGTTTTATTCCGGCGTGGTTCACAAAATTGGCGAAGTTCATGAAGGGACAGCCGTAACGGACTGGATGGCGCAAGAGCGCGAGCGGGGAATCACCATCACCGCCGCTGCGATCAGCACCACCTGGACGCGCCGCGATCCCGAAAATCCGACTCAGCCACTCGCAGGCGAACCGGAACATCAAATCAACATTATCGACACGCCCGGACACGTTGACTTCACGATCGAAGTCGAGCGATCGATGCGCGTTCTGGACGGTGTGATCGCGGTGTTCTGTTCGGTGGGCGGCGTTCAGCCTCAGTCTGAGACGGTGTGGCGGCAAGCGGATCGGTACAGTGTGCCGCGCTTTGTCTTCGTCAACAAAATGGATCGCACCGGAGCCAACTTCTATAAGGTCTATGGTCAAATTCGCGACCGACTTAGAGCCAATGCCGTGCCGATTCAGTTGCCGATCGGTGCTGAGTCGGATTTCAAAGGCATTGTCGATCTGGTGCGGATGAAAGCCTATATCTACAAGAATGATATCGGTACGGACATCGAAGTGACGGACATTCCGGCTGACATGGCCGACTTGGTCGAAGAATATCGCACCAAGCTGATCGAATCAGTCGCAGAAACCGATGACGCTCTGACTGAGAAGTACCTCGAAGGCGAAGAACTCACCGAGGAAGAAATTCGGACGGCGCTGCGGAAGGGCACGATCGACGGATCGATCGTCCCGATGCTCTGCGGTTCGGCCTTCAAGAACAAAGGTGTTCAGCTCATGCTCGATGCGGTCGTAGACTATCTGCCTGCGCCGATCGATGTTCCCCCGATTCAGGGAACGCTGCCGGATGGCGAAACCACTGTCCGCCACGCCGACGATTCAGAACCGCTGTCGGCTTTGGCCTTCAAAATCATGGCCGATCCCTATGGTCGCTTGACCTTCGTGCGCGTTTACTCTGGTGTCCTCAAGAAGGGCAGCTATGTGTTGAACTCGTCGAAAGGCAAGAAAGAGCGGATCTCCCGTTTGATCGTGTTGAAGGCGGACGATCGCATTGAAGTCGATGAGCTTCGGGCGGGCGACTTGGGTGCGGCACTCGGTCTGAAGGACACCTTCACAGGTGACACGATCAGCGACGACAACGCTCCGGTCATTTTGGAGTCGCTGTTCATCCCGGAACCTGTGATTTCGGTAGCGGTCGAGCCGAAGACGAAGCAGGACATGGAAAAGCTTTCCAAGGCACTGCAATCGCTGTCTGAAGAAGACCCGACCTTCCGCGTCAGCGTTGATCCCGAAACGAATCAGACGGTGATCGCCGGAATGGGCGAGTTGCACCTGGAAATTCTGGTCGATCGAATGCTGCGCGAATTCAAGGTCGAAGCCAACGTCGGCGCACCGCAAGTCGCCTATCGCGAAACGATCCGCAAGCCTGTCCGCGCTGAAGGCAAGTTTGTCCGTCAGTCGGGTGGTAAAGGTCAATACGGCCATGTTGTGATCGAAGTGGAACCGGGCGAAGTCGGAACGGGCTTTGAGTTCGTCTCGAAGATCGTTGGTGGCGTTGTGCCCAAGGAATACATCGGCCCTGCTGAGCAAGGCATGAAGGAAGCTTGCGAATCGGGAATCATTGCGGGCTATCCGGTCATCGATCTGAAAGCGACGATGGTGGATGGTTCTTACCACGATGTAGACTCTTCGGAAATGGCCTTTAAGATCGCCGGATCGATGGCGATCAAAGAGGCGGTGCAAAAGGCTTCGCCCGTCCTGCTAGAGCCGATGATGAAAGTTGAAGTCGAAGTTCCTGATGACTTTTTGGGAACGGTGATTGGCGACTTGATCTCGCGACGCGGACAGATCGAAGGTCAAAGCTCAGAAACGGGACTTGCCAAGGTGTCAGCCAAGGTTCCCCTTGAGCGGATGTTTGGATATGCTACTGATATCCGGTCTAACACCCAGGGTCGGGGCATATTCTCGATGGAGTTTAGCCACTACGAAGAGGTGCCTCGCAGCGTGGCTGAAACGATCATCGCAAAGAACAAAGGGAACGCTTAATCAGTAGAAAGGAACGGAAAGATTCATGGCACGCGCAAAGTTTGAACGGACAAAACCCCACGTCAACATCGGCACGATCGGTCACGTCGATCACGGCAAAACCACCCTCACCGCAGCGATCACGATGACGCTGGCGGCGGGCGGTGGCGCTCAAGCCAAGAAGTACGACGAGATTGACGCGGCTCCTGAAGAGAAAGCTCGCGGCATCACGATCAACACGGCTCACGTCGAATACCAAACCGAAAGCCGTCACTACGCTCACGTGGACTGCCCCGGCCACGCGGACTACGTGAAGAACATGATCACGGGCGCAGCGCAAATGGACGGCGCAATCCTCGTCGTTGCGGCAACGGACGGTGCAATGCCCCAGACGAAGGAGCATATCCTGCTGGCTCGTCAGGTTGGCGTTCCCAGCTTGGTCGTCTTCCTAAACAAGGTTGACCAAGTTGACGACGAAGAACTGCTCGAACTGGTGGAACTCGAACTGCGCGAATTGCTCAGCGACTACGAATTCCCCGGTGACGACATCCCGATCATTCGCGGTTCCGGCCTGATGGCATTGGAAGCAATGCAGGCCAACCCGAAGACGGCTCGCGGCGACAACGAGTGGGTAGACAAAATCTATGAACTCATGGACGCTGTGGATTCCTACATCCCCACGCCAGAGCGTGACGTTGATAAGCCGTTCTTGATGGCCGTTGAAGACGTGTTCACGATCACGGGTCGCGGTACGGTCGCCACTGGCCGGATCGAGCGTGGAAAAATCAAGCTTAACGACACCGTCGAACTGGTTGGCATCCGCAACACCCGCAGCACCACTGTCACGGGTATCGAGATGTTCAAGAAGAGCCTTGACGAAGGTTTGGCAGGTGACAACGCAGGTCTGTTGCTGCGCGGTTTGAAGAAGGAAGACATCGAGCGCGGCATGGTGCTGGCTAAGCCCGGTTCGATTACACCTCACACGCAGTTTGAAGGCGAAGTGTACGTGCTGCAAGAAAAGGAAGGCGGACGCAAAACGCCGTTCTTCCCTGGCTACCGCCCGCAGTTCTACGTCCGCACCACCGACGTGACCGGAACGATCACCGCCTTCACCTCGGATGATGGTAGCGCCGCCGAGATGGTGATGCCGGGAGACCGGATCAAAATGACGGTGGAACTGATCAACCCGATCGCCATCGAACAGGGAATGCGCTTCGCCATCCGTGAAGGTGGCCGCACGATCGGTGCAGGCGTCGTCTCCAAAATCGTCAAGTAGTCTGCTGCTTGTACAATTGATTTGATTGATCAGCAGTCAGTCGCAAGGCTGGCTGCTGATATTTGTCCGTTTGTCGCCCAAACTCAAGATCATGGCAACGATTCAACAGCAAAAAATTCGCATCCGGCTCAAAGCCTTCGATCGCCGCCTCCTCGACACCTCCTGCGAGAAGATCGTCGATACTGCCAATCGCACGAATGCCACTGCGATCGGTCCCATTCCCCTCCCGACCAAGCGTCGCATCTACTGCTTGCTGCGATCGCCCCACGTCGATAAAGACTCCCGCGAACACTTCGAGACGCGCACACATCGCCGCATCATCGATATCTATCAGCCTTCTTCCAAGACGATCGACGCTTTGATGAAGCTTGATCTGCCTGCGGGCGTCGATATCGAAGTGAAGCTCTAGTAAATTCTCCTTGTGTCTCCCTTGAGGGATTGGAACAATGCGATAAGCTATATATTAAGGTTGCTTAACAACTTTTATTAAACGCCTTCGATTCGCAGCTTTGTTCTAAATCTTTGTAAATCCCCCAAGGGATCAGACTGCAATGACATTTTCCTCGGTTGCCGTGCGCGAACTTCCGCTATTTCCCCTGCCCGATGTCGTTCTGTTTCCGGGCAGACAACTTCCGCTACATATTTTTGAGTTCCGCTACCGGATCATGATGAACACCATCCTCCAGAGCGATCGCCGCTTTGGAGTCTTGATGGTCGATGCGGTAGACGGCAAAGTTTCTAACGTTGGCTGCTGCGCCGAAGTGATTGATTATCATCGGCTGCAAGACGATCGCATGAAGATCGCCACTTTAGGACAGCAGCGCTTTCGTGTCCTCGAATATGTGCGGCAAAAGCCTTACTACGTCGGATTGGTCGAGTGGATTGAAGATGAACCGACCGATCGCGACCTTCGACCGTTAGCAGGCGAAGTCGATCAGCTTTTGCGCGATGTCGTGCGACTGTCCGCCAAGCTGATGAGCGAAGACATTCAGCTTCCGAACGATATTCCCGACTTGCCGCTAGAGCTTTCCTACTGGGTCGCCGGAAATCTGCATGGTGCAGCCCCCGAACAGCAAGCCCTGCTCGAAATGCAAAGCACGGCAGCACGATTAGAGCGCGAAGCCGAAATTCTCACCTCGACGCGCAATCATCTTGCAGCCCGCACCGTTCTCAAGGATGCGCTGAATTAATCGAAACCTGCCAAGCTACGCTAGCGCATAGCTTCCAAACACTTTCAGGGTTTCTGTGTAGTCTGCTAGTTCGCTTAAAGCCGCCTGCACGATCGGCTGACTTGAATCTGCCTCGATATCCACGAAAAAGCGATATTCTCCCAGCGATCGCTTCGTTGGACGCGATTCAATGCGACTGAGGTTAATTTCGCGTTTGGCAAACGCCTGGAGCGGCTGAACCAGTGCGCCGGGGCGATCGGGTAAACTGAACGCCAGTGAAGTATGATCGCCACCCGGAGCCGGATTTAGACTCATCACCCAGAAGCGAGTGCAGTTGTCGGGATGGTCGTTAATCGGATGCGCGAGAATTGGCAGATTGTAAAGTTCGGCGGCGCGTTGAGAGGCGATCGCTCCGATCGAAAAGTTTTCTTCTAGATGCTGAAGTGCCTCGGTTGTCGAGTTGGTCGGCACAAGTTGAACGGTCGGCAAATGTTGCTCCAGCCAATCTTGACACTGAGCCAGCGCTTGTGGATGCGAATAGATCGTTTTGATTTCAGTGAACGCCTGAGCTTGCGAAATCAGCGCGTGTGAAATTGGCAAAATTAGCGCTTGCTGCACCTGGAGGCGATCGAGATGCCAGAGTGTATCGAGCGTCATCGTGACACTGCCCTCGATCGAATTTTCGACAGGCACGACTGCCCATGCTGCCTGTTCGGTTGCGGCTGCTCGTAGCGCTTGGGCAATGCTCGGACAAGCAAGCAGTGTCGGATTTTCACCTGCTTGATGAAGTCGAGCACTCCAGCGCAGGGCAGCGACTTCTGCGTAGGTTCCGGGGGGACCAAGATAGGCGATCGACGTTGCCATAGTGCATTTCGCGAAGCGGTGAAAATCTCAGTGCGATTTACACTATGCCCTAAAACTGAGTGTCCTGTGAAAATCCGGGCAGTTGTTGCATCTGTACAAAAATCAATCGCCTAGATGATAAATAAGTCAGAGTTTTCTGAGAAATTTCTGCATCTTGAAAATGATTTGTAAAATAAATGTAAAGGATCATGTAAATACTCGTATGCTGTAATCACAATGCAGCAATTTTCATGAACATTCACTTCAGCGCGATTCAGGCCGTCGAAATTGCGGTTACTACTCAGCCGATCCCAATTCAACATTATTTGCGCCAGCCTCAACGCCTTGTTGCCGCGCTCGTTGATCCAACACGGGTTGAGCAGCTAGGCGAAGACTGTTTTCGCCTGAAGATGCGACCGTTGAGCTTTATGATGCTGAGCATTCAGCCGACCGTTGATATCCGCGTGTGGTCGGAGGCCGATGGTACAATTCATGTTGAATCAACGGCCTGTGAAATTCGCGGCGTTGAATACATCGATCGCCGCTTCAGCCTCAAGCTTGTTGGTCGATTGTCGCCGCGATCGCTCCGCAACACCACGATGCTTTGCGGTCAAGCCGATCTCGATGTGCAGGTTGAGCTGCCGCCTGCACTGTGGTTTACGCCACGCCCCATCCTGGAAGCGACAGGCAACGGTTTGTTAAAAAGCGTGCTGCTGACAATCAAGCAGCGATTGACGCACCATCTGCTGCAAGATTATCGGCAATGGGCAGCAGTCCAGCTTGAAGCTCAGCCGGAAGCCGCTCGATCGAATCTGGGTCTCAGCTTTCCGACTTAGCGGCAGGGGCTAAACGAGCGGCGATGGTGGATTGTTACGCCAAATTGCGCGATCGCCTGACGATGGCCGATCGTGCCGTAGCCCTTGTTGGTTGATAAACCGTACTGCGGATATTTTGCCGCCAGTCGATCGAGCAAAGCATCACGCCACACTTTGGCGATGATGCTAGCAGCGGCAATTGCCAGCGAAGTTTGATCGCCTTTGACGATCGTTTGCTGTGGCATCGACAGCCCTGGAACTCGTTGGTTGCCATCGATCAGACATAGGGTTGGAGCTGGATCGAGACGGACAATCGATCGCCGCATTGCCAGCAGAGACGCTTGCAGGATATTGAGGCGATCGATTTCGCGTACCGAAGCGATTCCAATACGACAAATTGCCGTTTGCTGAATTTGAGCAGCGAGGATTGTGCGACGCTGTGGCGTTAAGCGCTTACTGTCTGTGACGCCAGCCAGCGTGAGCGGTTCAATCGCTGAGACAGGAAGAATGACGGCAGCAGCTACAACTGGCCCAAACAGCGCTCCTCTCCCAACTTCATCGACTCCGGCAATTCGTTTGCCAGCCTGCGGGGTTTGCAGCATGACACCTGCGCCGAGCTTAGCTTTCTTCGGGCTGGGCCATCGCCGCATCTAGATCAGCAGATGAACGGCGGCGACGACGACGGCGATGAGTGAGTGTGCTTTCCTCTTCTGGCTCCGATTCACTCGCTTGCGCTTCGGGCTGAGTCTCGATCGCTTCACGAGGTGGCGCAGATTCAGCTTCTACTGTTTCGATCGGCTGCTCAATTTCCGCTGGTGCAGGCGATGCGGCAACGCTTCCATTGCGAACTGCACCACTTTCACCCGGCAGCGTGACCGTGATCACAGTGGATTTTGGATCTTTCACCGTTTCTGTACTTAAAACGAGCGGCGAAACGCCCATAACTGCATACACATCTTGTTCTTCAGGTGTCATCTCGATCGCAATGACCTGAGGCGGTTCCGCAGGCGGACGTTCGCGGCGATTGCTGGTGCGCTGGCGATCGGGTCGTTCACCGCGATCGCTGCGGTCGCTGCGATTTTCGCGGACTGGAGTGATCGTCGGAGTTGGAATCGGTTCAACTCGGATCGGTTCTTCGATTGCGATCGCAGTGGTGTCTTCCGTTTCATCTGGACGAGGCGATCGACCAAACGGTTCTTTGCCGACACGACGACGACGACGACGATTGTTTGCGCCGTTGCGGTCTTGGTAGCTGGGATGATTGGTTAGATCAAGCTCTTGTAAATCCGGGGACGGATCGTGGTCATACTCATCGGCTGTGAATGTGTCGGGCGGCGCAATTATTTGAGGGGCACGAGTCGGGGCGGGAATATGGCGAGCTTCACGAACTTCGATCGGTTCGGCCAACGCCCGCTCAGATTCGCCGGGCAGGTGAACCAGATGACCCAAACCGCCACAGGTCGGGCAGGGACGGCCAAACAGTTCGTAGATGTTTTGGCCTTGGCGTTTACGTGTCAGTTCAACCAGTCCCAATTCGGTCAACTGAGCAATTTGCGGACGAGCTTTGTCAGCACGGAGGGCTTTGTTGAACTGCTCTAGGACTTGAAGCTGGTCGCGCCGTGCATCCATGTCGATGAAGTCCACGATGATCACGCCTGCAATGTTGCGTAACCGCAGTTGACGAGCGATTTCAGTGGCAGCTTCGCAGTTTGTCCACAGTACGGTTTCGCGGGCAGTTGCCGATCGCGTAAACGACCCAGAGTTCACGTCGATCACGGTTAAGGCTTCCGTCCGCTCAATGATGATGTAGCCGCCGGAAGGCAGATCGACTCGCGGCTTCATGGCTTCACGAATCGCAGCATTGACGCGGAAGTATTCGAGAATCGGGGCGCGATCGCGGTGATGATCGACCAAAACACCCTGCGGACTTTTGCCGCCGCTCCAGCCAACCAAGTGCTGCTTGACGCGCTTCATGCCCGTATGGGAATCGACGACAATGCGATTCACGTCTGCACTATACATGTCGCGCAAAACGCGCTGAATAAAGTCATCATCGCGATTGAGCAAGCTAGGAGCGCGAGTCGTCATCGCTTCTTGCTGCACATTTTCCCATTGCTTCTGCAAAGCTTCGAGATCTTCTAAAATTGCTTCTTCAGCAACCCCTTCTGCCTCAGTTCGCACCAGCAGCCCCATTCCTGCGGGCTTGATCAGCACGGCAAGGGCGCGGAGGCGGTTGCGTTCGCTTTCGCTGCGAATCCGGCGAGACAGGTTTACGCCGCGACCAAACGGCATCAGGACAAGGTAGCGACCGGGAAGGCTGACGTTTCCAGTCAGGCGCGGACCTTTGTTGCCCGTTGGTTCTTTCATCACCTGCACCAGCACTTTTTGCTGGGGGGCAAGCAGTTCAGTGATCGATCCGGCAGCGCGTTTAAGGCGGAGCGGACCCAGATCGGTAACGTGAATAAAGCCGTTGCGCTCGGTATCACCTAGATTGACAAAGGCGGCGTCAATGCCAGGGAGGACGTTTTCAACGACGCCCAGGTAAATATCACCGACTTGGTGACTGCCTGTGGCAACAATGAGTTCTTGAATTTGATCTTCGGAAAAAACAGCGGCAATGCGATGTTGTTCGGCAATAATAATCTGCTTGGACATTCAACTTCCTCAAAAATTAGCAGACACAACGGCTCTAAATTTGGTAGAGCGCCGTTGCGCTGGTTAGAAAAGGGTGGAGAAAAAACTCGACGGGGAGACAACGAGGCTGCTCCTACCTGAAATCAACAAAAAGCCCAGCAGTCCCAGAAAGGCTGGACGGTTTGACAAACAAATAGCTAGCATAGCCAGCAACGAATCCTAGATAAGATGCTTGTGCCTGGGAATAAAGCACCTGATGCTAAGAGCGTCCGAAAAGCTTTGCGGGTACGAATCTTGCCCTACCTCTTTTGCCCATTGACCACAGGACAACCAGGACATTTGAGATTCGTATCAGCCGCTTTTGAAAAGCATTATAGCGCAAGTTACCGCAATGCTACAGTAGTAGATTTATTTTGAAGCATTGCTTTTTAATTTGAAACTTTTCTTAATTTTTGAGTCAATTTGTAGCGATCGCTTCTGCCGCCAAAACCAATTGCTGCCGATGTACATGCAGCAGTTGAAATGATTGGTTTGTGATTTGCTCCAGCATGAAAATTAAATGTTCTGGCCTTAGCATTGTTCCATCCGGACGGCAGCTTCCTTCATAGCAGAGCGTTTGAGCGTCAGGTGAAGCTGACTTGATTTCTAAACGAAATAGGCGATCGCGCAAATTAATCATCTGCCGTTTACCCGACTTCGTGATTTGCTCATACGCGATTGCTTCCGCTGCCAGAATTCGATCGATCCAAGCTTGCCATTGATAGGTTGAATCTTTAGTACGGACAGTGATTTCATAAACAGCACGATCGAGCCATTTGTTCGCAGAATCAGCATTAAGCGCGATCGACTCGACGCTGTAGATCGGCACATCAGCGGGCAGTGCTGCCGCCAACCTCGCCTGAAATTCTTCCGGTGCAATCGCTTGAGTCAATTCAAAATCAGCAATTTCGCCGGAACTGGTTGCACCGAGCGGCAGGGCAGACGCGATCGAAATGCGCGGATTAGGATGAAAGCCGTTTGTGAAGGCGATCGGCAAGCTGGCGCGGCGGATGGCGCGATCGAACAGACGCACCATGTCGAGATGGCTGACCAAGCGCATATCGCCCAGTTTGCCAAAGCGGATGCGGAGTCGCTGAGCGCGATCGGATGGCTGAAACGCTCCAGCAAATGCGGGAATCGGTGGCGGTTCAATCACAATATTGTGGCCGAAGTCTGAGCCGCAAACGCCGCAGTGCGAACACTCATCAAACGAGCAGTCAGGGACGATCGCCGCCTCTAGTGCCCGCTGCAAGTCGTCTTTGAGCCACTGTTTATCAATGCCTGTATCCAGATGATCCCAAGGAAGCGGACTATCCAGCGTCGAGGTAGCAGCTTGGTCTGAGAAAACATTCCATTCGCCATTGGCAACCTGACGATACTTCCAGTCCAAGCCAGATTCAGCGATCGCATCTTGCCAAGCAGCAAACGCGCGATCGAGACTTTCCCACCAGGCATCCATGCCTGCACCAAGTTCCCAGGCTCGACGGATGACCGAGCAAAGGCGGCGATCGCCTCGTCCGACAAAATCTTCCATTGCCGACAAGCGAACATCGGTAAAGTTCGCTTTCAGGCCGCGAATCCGACGAAACGCCTGCTTCACTAACGCCTGCTTGCGCTCAAATTCCGATGTCGAAACGGAGTGCCACTGAAACGGCGTATGCGGCTTGGGCGTGAAGTTGGAGATTGTGACGTTGAAGCTGATCGACTTGCGCCGCGTGTTGCATTCCTGCTGAAGCCACTGAATCGTTTCGGCAATGCCCAAAACATCTTCGTCGGTTTCTCCCGGCAGGCCGATCATGAAGTAAAGCTTTACTTTGTCCCAGCCTTGTTCGTAGGCGGTTTTGACGCCGCGCAAAAGTTCTTCGTTGGTTAAGCCTTTGTTGACGATATCGCGCAATCGCTGCGTTCCGGCTTCGGGTGCGAAAGTGAGGCCGCCCTGTCGATTGCCGCCGATCACGTTGGCGATCGTTTCGTCAAATCGATCGACTCGCTGACTTGGCAACGTCAGGCCGATATTGTCTTCGCGAAGCCGATTGCGAATTTCAATGCCGACTGCGGGCAACGCGAGATAGTCTGAACAACTCAGCGACAGCAGCGAGAACTCGCTGTAGCCTGTGGCTCGCATTCCCTGCTCGATCGATTCAACGACCTGAGCAGGTTCGACATCTCGCGCCGGACGAGTCAGCATTCCTGGCTGGCAAAAGCGACAGCCCCTCGTGCAGCCGCGTCGAACTTCGATCGTGAGGCGATCGTGAACCGTTTCGACCAACGGCACCAGTCCGATCGAATACGCTGGAATCGGAGTGGCGACGCGCCGCAAGATGCGATCGGGCACATCTGGACGGTTGGGCTGAACCGAGCCATCCCCTGCCATGTCATAAAACTGCGGAACGTAAACGCCTGGAATCTGCGCGAGATCGAGCAGCAGCGCTTGACGGCTCAAGTTGGCTGCTTTGCCTTCCTCCAGAACAAGACCAATTTCGGGCAAAAGCTCTTCACCATCACCCAAGACGATGAAGTCAAAAAAGTCTGCATAGGGTTCAGGATTTGAGGTCGCGGTCTGTCCACCTGCAAAGATCAGCGGATAGTTGCCGTTTGCTCGATCTTGCCAAGTTAGAGGAATGCCCGTCAGATCGAGCATTTCTAGAACGTTGGTTGCACCAAGTTCATAGCTCAAGCTGAAGCCGAGAATGTCAAATTCGAGGAGCGATCGCCGCGACTCAACGGCAAACAGCGGCGTTTGGGTCGATCGCAGCTTTGCACTCAGATCGGGAGCGGGCAAATAAGCGCGATCGCATAGTTGCCGAGGCTGCGCGTTGAGAATGCTATAGAGAATGATGTGACCGAGATTAGAAGCGCCAACTTCGTAGATTTCTGGGTAGGTCAGCACCCAGCGAACTCTTGCCGCTTCCCAGCTTTTGTGGACGGCTCCAAGCTCGTTGCCAAGATAGCGGGCAGGGCGGAGAATTTCTGAACTAAGAAGCGCTTCAACGGCAATAGTCACGGCTGCGATCGCAAAGGTGGAGCTTACTGACTCCACTATACTGAACATCGCGATCGCCCACTGTCGAAACGAACCTGCGATGTGCCGAACAGACTGGACAGATGCACCCCAATACGCAAGAACCTCCAGTTGCCTGCGTGAGGACAATCAAATTTATGGACAGTGGAGGGTCAAGCGCGACTTTTCGCAACAGGTAACGATTGCTAGACGATGGTTGCTTCGTAGGCTGTGCGGCTCTCAAAAATTTCAAACACGCGATCAAGCTGAGTCAGTTCAAAAATAATCCGAATCGCAGGTGGAACGCAGCAAAGGCTAAAGCGCTTGTCTACCTGCTGTGCGAGTGTGAGGGCGGCAACGAGCGCCATCAAACCTGCGCTGTCGAGTGATTCGACCTGGTGCATATCCACAAGTAGCCGCGAGCACTCTTCTGAGGTGACGATCGCTGAAAGTTGCTCTTTCAAAAGATCTGCGTTTGCGGCATTGAGATGGCCCTTGGGCGCGATCGTTTCTGTTTTGGGAAGTACAAGAACATTTTGCATCATTACAATCCTGCCTGATCTAGCATTGAATCAATCGCATTTTGGATATCTACAAACCATAGCTGCTGATCTCAAGATGAACCAGCAGTCTTGCTTCATTTTGCTGAAACTTTATTTGTCAAGTCCAGTAATTTAAAGATTCCAATAAGTATTTCTGCTAAAAAGTGTGCAGAGCTACAAATCACCGTAGGAATACGAGTTCTATTTCAAATTCACGGTAAACCAACTGAGGTGAATTGTTCGCCGTTTTCAGTAAGTGCACGGTCTTCACAGCACTAATACTGCCTTATCTCTATTATTCGGTAGA
This sequence comes from Microcoleus sp. FACHB-1515, assembly GCF_014696105.1. Classification (GTDB taxonomy): domain Bacteria; phylum Cyanobacteriota; class Cyanobacteriia; order Elainellales; family Elainellaceae; genus JAAUTJ01. The sequence continues at coordinate 207,278 of NZ_JACJPO010000066.1, read as the reverse complement.
CGACGAGTGGTCGCAACCGTACTTGCACGGTAGTAGAAATACGAGGAGTCGAGCAGGTCGATCGATTACTAAAATTGTCATTACTGTGAATGACGAAATTACTGATGGATCGACGTGATTGAGATCACTAATGTCCCTAGGGCTGGATCACTTCGCAACCTGTTGATTGCACCGAAAATGACTGTTACATCAATGCTCCATACCTAAATAGCGGCAGCACTTGCCATGAAAACAACCTACGCCATTCGCAAACTTGTTCAAGAGGCTTTGCACATTCGCAAGCTGACACCTGCAATTGAAAATGAAATTAACTACGAGCTAACTCGCTTGGGCTACATTTCTGATGCGGACTATGAAGCGCTGGAGTTACTGATGTCTGAAATGGATGCAGGTCGCGTTCAGCTTGTTCCCAATCCTTAAAGTCAGCTCATCCTACGATCGAACTTGCGTGGCGAAAGCAGACAAATTTTCGATCGCGGTACGCTCAACGGTAGACTGTTTGAATCAACTCTTCCTTGAGGATCGTGCTGCGCCGTCATGCAGTTTGCCAAGCGGTTAGAAAAAATTCCGCCCTACCTGTTTGCTCAACTCAACCGCCAGCGGCAAGCGCTTCAAGCCCAAGGCGTTGATGTGATCAATCTCAGCGTTGGCGATCCCGATCGCCCCACACCAGCGCATATCGTGCAGGCGATGCATCAGGCGATCGACGATCCCACGACGCACAGCTATCCGCCCTATCAGGGAATGCCGGAATTTCGACAGGCAGCAGCAGACTGGATGGCGCACCGATTTGGCGTTGCGGAACTTGACCCCGATCGCGAAATCATTGCTTCGATCGGCTCGAAAGAAGCAATTCACAACACGTTTTTGGCCTTTGTCGAATCAGGCGACTACACGCTAATTCCCGATCCGGGCTATCCGGTTTATCGAACCGCAACGATTTTTGCGGGCGGGGAACCTTTTGTGATGCCGCTGTTGAGCGATCGCGGCTACCTGCCGGATCTGAGCGCCATTCCTGAAGCAGTTGCCGATCGTGCCAAGCTGCTGTGGATCAACTACCCCAACAATCCGACGGGCGCAGTTGCTCCGCTGGAATTTTTCGCTGAACTGGTGGCATTCTGTCACAAGTACCAAATTTTGCTGTGTCACGATCACGCCTATGCAGAAATGGCCTATGAAGGCTATAAGCCACCGAGCGTTCTGCAAGTTCCGGGCGCAAAAGAAATTGCGATCGAATTTCACAGCTTGTCAAAGTCATACAACATGACGGGCTGGCGCGTTGGCTTTGTGGCCGGAAATCCAATTGGAATTAAGGGCTTGAGTCAGGTAAAAACCAATGTCGATTCTGGCTTGTTCAAAGCGGTTCAGCAAGCGGCGATCGCTGGGTTCAAAACGGATGAAAGTCAGCTTCAGCAGCGCATGGCGATCTACGAAAATCGGCGCGACCTGATTGTGGCCGGATTGCGATCGCTCGGCTGGCCGATCGAACCGCCCAAAGCCACGCTGTATGTTTGGGTTCCGGTTCCTTCTGGCTACAGTTCAACCGAATTCGTGATGCTGCTGATGGAAAAATGCGGCATCGTGGTTGCGCCCGGCATCGGATATGGTGCGTGTGGCGATGGGTATTTTCGGATTGCGCTGACGATCGCGGCGGAACGAATGCACGAAGCGATCGAGCGGATGCGCGAAGCCGGAATTCGCTACGCCTGATTTGCCTGCCACACCTGCTGCATCAAGATTTGAAGCTGCTGACGAGCCGCCCACACTGCTTCTGGCTGTGCGGCTTCCTTAAGCTGCGCCAACAGCGGCAGCACTTCTGTGTCGATCGCCGCTCGAAACGCATCGATCGGCCACAGCAAATCGGCGCACTGCCGCAAATCATGCCGCAGCGTCAATCCAAAATTGCTCGAACCGTCGGCTTCTGCCAGCATCAGCGGACGCACCCAGCACATCTGGCGCGGCTCGGCGACCTGAATCACTTCGACATAGAGACGCAGGCGATCGTGTTCGAGGCACAAAATTTGGAGTGGCTGAAAGTTAACGGCAGATTTCATCGATCGAGGGACAGGCTGGAAAGAGCGATTGCCTGCGCTGGCTTCTATTGTATCGATCGATTGTGAAGTTCCGTGACAGCAGTGGACGGCGATTAGTGCAGTAAGTTCCGGCTAAAAGCAGCGCTCTTCTCCAAGTGAAAGTGATATAAATGAAGTAATGTCACGAACGGCAAAAGCTGAAGCAATCAGCCGCTTGTTTGTGTCGTTGCGTTTTCGATTCGCCGCAGCGATCGAACATTTCCAGCCGAGCCGCTGCGAGCCAATGATTTTTCCACAAGCCCATCTTTCGATCAAAACGGAGATTTGCCGTGCCAGTTGAAACGATTCAACAGAGTTCAACCTCAACGATTCGCAAGCCCGCGCCTCGCTATCGCGTCTTGCTGCACAATGATGACTTCAACTCGATGGAGTATGTGGTCGAAACGCTGGTGAAAACCGTGTCAAGCTTGACTGTGCCGCAAGCCGTCTCGATCATGATGGAAGCTCACACGAACGGTACAGGTTTAGTGATCATCTGCGCCCAAGAACATGCCGAATTCTACAGCGACACGCTGAAAGCACACGGACTGACTAGCTCGATCGAACCGGACGAGTAGTTGCGCTTGCTTCTCGCTCGACTCGATCGCACGTCTGCTCCTGTTCGCCTGCTGGCCTTCATCGGACTGCTGGCGATTTTTTGGCTGCCGCCCTATGTTCTGATTCGCGCCACTGTCACCGATCGCAACACGGTCAGCATTCTGGCGATGACGCTGCTGTTTATTGAATTTGTGCTGCTGCTGCGCTGGTGGACAAAGCGAATTTATCGCGCACCAAATTGGCTGCGGCACTATGGCCTGCAACCCACTCGGCAAAACGGTCGATTGCTGCTGCTGGGTTTTGCGATCGGTTCTTTTAGTTTATTCACGCTCTTTGCGATCGAACTCAGCTTCGGTTGGCTACGCTGGCAGTGGCCGACTTTGCAGTTGATTCGGATCGCGATCGAAGGCTTGCTTGTCGCGATCGGCGTCGGACTGGGCGAAGAACTAATCTTTCGCGGCTGGCTCTTACAAGAACTAGAGCGCGATTATCGTCCTGTTACGGCATTGCTGGCGAACAGCTTAATCTTTGCGCTGCTACACTACACCAAACCGATCGAGGGCGCGATCGTGACGCTGCTCGGATTGCCCTTCGACTGGTCAGCCGTGCTGCGATCGCTGCCGCAGTTTCCCGGTTTGCTGCTGCTCGGCGTTCTGCTGGTCAGGGCGAAGCAAGTCAGTCGGCAGCAGTTGGGATTGGCGATCGGACTGCACGCGGGATTGGTCTGGGGCTACTATCTGGTGAATGTCGGTGAACTAGTCGAGTATGGCGATTCCGTTCCGCAGTGGGTGACAGGAATTAATCAAAATCCGCTGGCGGGTGTGATGGGAATGTTGGCGTTGGTTGGGTTGCTGTTGGGTATGAAGTGGTTTGGGAGGTGGGGTGAGCGATCGAAATTTACGAATTAAGCACTAACGATGCCCATCACCCGCCGCGAATAACCTCTCAAACTCAACCAGTAACCTTTCAACGGTCGGGTGCATGGGCATCGTTAGCTGGCTGGCAATTACTTTCAAATTGCTCAAGAATCGAAGGAATTTCACTGAGTTCGTCAATGATTGCATCTGCCTCCTTTGCCTCTTGCCAGTACGAACTGCGTTTCCAAATTGCTTTCATCTCTGCGTTCTTTGCGCCCATGATATCCGCTTCGGGGTGATCTCCAATAAACACACTGTTCTTAGCGGTCACTCCTAATCGCTTCGCGGCTCGATGAAAAATTTCTGCTTGTGGTTTTCTCATTTGCTCGATTTCAGAAATCAGGATCACTTCAAAGTAGTCTTGAATCCCCAACCCCTTGATAGCACGAGTTTGAAACGTTCCCAAACCATTACTTACAATTCCCAACGAGTAACCTTGCTGTTTCAACCCACTTAGCACCTCAACGAGAGAAGGAAAGGGAACACAATAATCCTGAAACTGTGTTTCATAGTCCTGAAGCAACGCCTGCCAACTCAACCTCCGAATCTCAAACTCTGTCACTATCTTTTGATAAACCTTATCCTTCCAAACATGACCTCGACAGTCTAATTCGATGAATCTGCTAACGTAATCGGATTGAGGAATGTGGTTCAAGTGCGTGATGAGTCTTTCATACTGGGCAGCAACAAACTGTTGAATTGATGTATCGCGATCGAGCAGTGTTCCATCTAAGTCGAAAAGAACTGCTTGAATCATTTATTGAACTCCCAACGACTATTTCACAAGTGCGCCCCAACGACCGAAACGAAGCTAGCTAATGATTGAGTTGAGCCGCAACGCCGACGTGCCGTCTTCGTGCGGCTAACCGTTGGCGTTGTCGGCTCTAACGAGGTTGTTCTACTGAACTGGTAGTTGTTATGGTGTTCCCATCGAGTAACATTTAATAGCAGTTCTATGGGACGATCTGTACAGATCTACTATGCCTAATCTCCTGATACGGGGAGTTATGCAGACTGCTTGCTGTTTATTTGTCTAAATTGGGCATGATGAACAGCAAGTAGTCTGCATAATACCTCTAGTTCGGTGGATTAGACAGAGTAGCTCCGTCTATTTTTTCCAAGAGGATTTCTTGCTAGTTGAGCGAAGATAGAGAGGTGGGTGCGATCGCCCATGCGCCCAAATCCCACACTCCGCAAACCTGCCTTGCAACTTGGCAGCGATCGCCCCCACGCCTCACCGAATTCCCCTCGCAACAGTGAAAAAATCCTGTTAGTCTGGTAGGCACAGCGAATCCATTTCGCCAGCTCAGGCGAGTCCGGTTTGGCAGCGCTGAAGCGATCGATTTCTCTCTTCAGGTCGTCCCATGACAAGCGACAAAATCGAATCCTACTCTCCTCTTTCACCAGCAGTGCGGCGCGTTGCCAGCGCGTTTCGTGTCGTCGGCACGATCAGCTTTTGGGTGCAAATCGTCCTCGCCGTTGTCTCGACGCTGGTGCTGATCTTTTCGACGACGACGCTGAGCCTGCGAGCAGGCAGCGGCAATCCTGGAACTGGAGCAGGCTTGCTGTTTGCCGTCTTTGGCGTGCTGGTGCTGTTTGCCGGAGCGTACTGGGCATTTCGCTACACGCAAATCGGGAAGCAGTTGCGTTCTGGAGATGCCCGGACTCGGCCAAAGCGCGGCGATGCGATTCAAGCGTTGCGATTGGGGATTGTCATTAACTTAGTGGGTCTGCTGTTGACGCTGTTGGGAGCGCAGGCAACGGTCGGGGTGCTGTTGGCGAAGTCGCTGTCACAGCCGCAGGGAACCGCAATCTTCGATCCGAGCCAGGTGACGCGCTTGATTCAGCCGCTCGATATTTTTGTGGTGCAGGCAAATATCAATACGATCTCGGCGCATTTTGTGGGAGTCGCTGCTTCGCTGTGGCTGGCACGGACGATGAGCCGCCAGTAGCGCTCAGCTTGTGCAGCGATCGCAATGCCCACACCGCCACTGCGAATCTTGAGCAAAACCAAACGCCGACAACAAAAATCGCCAGCGACACTGCTTTGAGTTGGCAAAAGCTGAAAGATCGATCGCGGCTGTCGGAGAATCGATCGCGGTTGACAACAGTTGATAGTTGAAGGGATCTTGCCATTCGAGCGAACCCGATCGATGCAGCAGCGCCAGCGTGGTCGCCACATCGTCTGCCCGAATCGATCGCGCCTGCAATGGTCGGATCGCTTCGCTCAGATTGCCCGCTAGCGGAAGCTGTTTGGCGATCGATCGTGCTTTTTGCTGCTGAAGCTGGAGGCGATCGCGCCAAAATCTCTGCCGCTGACGGTCTTCTGGATCAAGCCAACTGCTCATCAACGTCAGCGCGTGGGCAGGCTTGCCATCACGTCCGGCGCGGCCAATTTCCTGCATGTATTCCCACAGCAGAGCGGGCGCGTGAAAATGCACAATCCAACGAACATCCGGTTTATTCACGCCCATGCCGAAAGCGGATGTGCAGATCACAAAAGGCAGCGTTCCAGAAAGCCATGCGGATTCGATCGATCGTCGCTCTCCCCCAGTCAGTCCGGCATGATAGGCGGCAGTTCGAAAGCCCTGTTCGCTCAGCCAGTCGGCCAACTGCTCGCTTTCACGGCGCGATCGCACATACACCAATCCAGTTTCGCGGGAATTTTTGATCTGCTTGAGGAGTTGTTGACGGCGAGCGCGTGGCGTTGAAATCCGGTTGACGCTGAGATGCAGATTCGATCGATACGGACTGACGCAAATCGTTTGCGGGGAGTTCAGCTTGAGCGCGGCGCGGATTTGCTGTTGAGTTTGCGGGTCGGCGGTGGCGGTGAAGGCGGCGATCGCCATTCGACTTCCAGGCGGCTTTGACTTCAGTAAGGCAGGGCGGACGGCTCCCAAGCGGCGATAGGCAGGCCGGAAGCTGTCGCCCCAGTGAACGAGGCAGTGCGCTTCGTCGAGGATCAGGCCATTAATTTGAACATGAGGGAGACAAAGCCGCTGCCAAACGGGTTCGCTGAATAGCGTTTCAGGTGAGAGATAAAGAAGACGAAGCTGCTGTTTTTCGATCGCCATCAGGGTTTGGCGACGCTGATAGCTCGACTGTTCGCTGTGCAGCAGGGCGGCAGGCAGGCGGCGATCGCGCAAATCCTGCACCTGATTTTCCATCAGGGCGACGAGGGGCGAAACGACCAGCGTTAATCCGGTTCGCAGCAAGGCCGGAAGCTGAAAGCAAATCGATTTGCCTCCGCCTGTCGGCATCAGGACGATCGCGTCTTGGTGCGCCAGCAGAGCGCGAATTACTTCACCTTGCGGTGGACGAAAATCTTCATAGCCCCAAATTTGCTGGAACGTGCTGCGAACATGACTCCAGGCAGTCGGCTCAAAAGACGGCTGGGCAGAAAACATGATGGCGATCGATAGGGACAACTTCAGCGTTCCCACTGGCGATCGTGAGCATTTCGGTGTTTTCCGCAGCTTCGCCGCGCAAAGCAAGATGTCTTTCTATCAGCAGGCTTGTTTACCTTTATGCAATATGAGTTGAATTAGGCAGCAGGGCGCGATCGAAAGTGGTAGATTGATGGAAAGCAAAGATGAGCTTGTTAAAAGGATCGCAATATCTAAGCTGTGGTATCTGCCGAAATTATTTAGTGCCGTTATGATGAATGGCGATCGACGCGATCGCGGCTAAGAAAATTTTGATTGCTGGGTTGATTTGCAGAGTTGAGGAGGAAATCGTTTGTCTGAAGCTTTTCGCGTTGCCATTTTAGGCGCAACGGGTGCAGTTGGTACCGAGTTGCTGCAATTATTAGAAGAACGAAATTTTCCGATCGCCAGTCTCAAACTGCTGGCCTCGCCGCGATCGGCAGGTCAAACCGTCACCTTTGAGGGCGAGGAAGTTGCGATCGAAGCTTTGGGTGACGACGCTTTTGCGGGAATTGATATTGTCCTGGCATCGGCGGGCGGCAAAATCTCTAAGGCTTGGGCGGCAAAAGCGGTGGAAGCGGGAGCCGTTTTTATTGACAACTCCAGCGCATTTCGGATGGATGCGGATGTGCCGCTGGTTGTGCCAGAAGTGAATCCCGAAGCGGCGCGATCGCATCAGGGCATCATCGCCAATCCCAACTGTTCAACGATTCTGATGAATGTGGCAGTCTACCCGCTGCATCAAGTCCAACCTGTCCAGCGCATCGTTGTTTCTACCTACCAGTCGGCCAGCGGAGCCGGAGCGCGGGCGATGGAAGAAGTCAAGCGGCAGGCGCAGGCAATTCTCAATGGCGAGACGCCGGAAACTGAAATTTTTCCTTATCCGCTCGCCTTCAATTTGTTTCCGCACAACACGCCGATCAACGAGGCGGGCTACTGCGAGGAAGAAATGAAAATGATCAACGAAACGCGCAAGATTTTCGGAGATCCTAACATTCGGATTTCCGCCACTTGCGTTCGGGTTCCGGTCTTGCGGGCACACTCAGAAGCGGTTAATTTGGAATTTAGCAGTCCGTTTGAGGTTGCCTCTGCTCGTGAAATTCTCAGCACGGTTGCGGGGATCAAGCTGGTGGAAGACTGGCAGGCCAACCACTTCCCAATGCCGATCGAAGCGAGCGGCAAAGATGAAGTTCTGGTCGGTCGCATCCGTCAGGATCTTTCGCATCCAAACGGGCTAGAGCTTTGGCTGAGTGGCGATCAAATCCGCAAAGGAGCCGCGCTAAACGCCGTGCAGATTGCCGAACTGTTGATTCAAGAATCTTGGTTGCGCCCTCAGCAGCCAGCGGCGATCGGTCTGGGCGTGTAGGCAGGGAAAAGAGGAGTATTGCGTGACGGAATTTGGACGAGTTGTAACCGCGATGATTACGCCATTTACCTCCGATGGCGAAGTCAACTTTCCGGTTGCAGAAGCGCTCGCCGCGCATCTAGTCAGTCATGGCACGGATGCGATCGTGGTCTGCGGCACAACCGGAGAATCACCGACGCTAAGCTGGGACGAGGAATATGAACTGTTTCGCGTCGTTCAGCAAGCCGTATCTGGAAAGGCAAAAATTATTGCGGGAACCGGGTCAAATTCGACGGAAGAAGCGATCGCAGCTACGCAAAAAGCCGCTAGAATAGGAATACATGGTTCGCTCCAGGTTGTGCCCTATTACAACAAGCCTCCGCAGGCGGGACTGTATCAGCACTTTCGAGCGATTGCCGAAGCAAGCCCAGATTTGCCGCTGATTCTATACAACATTCCTGGACGTACCGGACAAAACTTGCTGCCAGAAACGATCGCCCGTCTTGCCTCTGTGCCAAACATTGTCGCCGTCAAAGAAGCCAGCGGCAATCTCGATCAGGTCAGCCAAATCCGCCGCATCACCTCGCCTGATTTCAGCATTTATTCCGGCGATGATTCTTTGACGCTGCCGATGCTTTCAGTTGGGGCAAAGGGCGTGATCAGCGTAGCAAGTCATTTGGTGGGCGATGCGATTTCCCAGATGATTCGGGCTTATGCCAGCGGTGAGACGCAAACCGCAAGCCGCATTCATCTTCAGCTATTTCCGCTGTTCAAAGCGCTGTTTGTCACGACGAATCCGATTCCGGTCAAGGCGGCGCTGAGGCTGCAAGGTTGGCAAGTGGGCGCGACCCGATTGCCGCTGCAAGACGATTCGATCGATCTCGATTCTCTGCTGCAACCGCTCCTCGACGAACTGGCGCTTGCGACGGTCTAGCAACCCGAAGTTTCCCCACAACCGAATAGCTTTTCTTCCCGCAGCTTAGACATTGTTCGTCTACAGACTGCCACGGTTTTCCTTTTACTGTTCATACGAGTACCACATGACATCTGAAACCCAATCCGCCCTCAAAATCATTCCGCTCGGCGGCCTACACGAAATTGGTAAGAATACCTGCGTTTTTGAATACAACGACGAGATCGTGTTGCTGGATGCAGGTTTGGCCTTTCCGACGGATGGAATGCACGGGGTCAACGTTGTCCTGCCCGACATGACCTATCTGCGCGAAAACCGCCACAAGATCAAAGGCATGATCGTGACGCACGGCCACGAAGACCACATCGGCGGCATTCCCTTTCACCTCAAGCAGTTTGATATTCCGGTCATGTACGGCCCGCGCTTGGCAATGGCCTTGCTGGAAGGCAAGCTCGAAGAAGCAGGCGTAGCCGATCGCACCGAGCTTCGCACCGTTCGACCTCGCGACATGGTTCGGATCGGCAAATCCTTCCTGGTTGAGTTCATCCGCAACACCCACTCGATCGCAGACAGCTTTACCGTCGCCCTACACACTCCGGTCGGCGTGGTCATCCACACGGGAGACTTCAAGGTCGATCACACTCCGGTCGATGGCGAGTTCATGGATTTCCAGCGCTTAGCTGAGCATGGCGAAAAAGGCGTTCTGTGCCTAATTAGCGACTCGACCAACTCGGAAGTTCCGGGCTTCACGCCGTCTGAGCGATCGGTCTTCCCGAATCTCGATCGTGCCTTCTCACAAGCTCCCGGTCGCCTTTTGGTCACAACCTTCGCCTCGTCCGTCCATCGCGTCAACATGATTTTGGAGCTTGCTAAGAAGCACAAGCGCCAGGTTGCTGTTGTCGGTCGATCGATGCTCAACGTGATTGCCCATGCCCGCAACTTGGGCTACATCAAATGCGAAGACGATCTGTTCGTGCCTTTGCACATGGCGAACAAGCTGCCGGAAGACCAAATCTTGATTCTGACAACCGGATCGCAAGGTGAGCCGATGGCCGCACTGACGCGGATCGCCAATCAAGCCCATCAGCAGATCAAGATTCGCAAAGGTGATACGGTCGTGCTGTCCGCAAACCCGATTCCGGGCAATACGATCGCCGTCGTAGAAGTGATCGACAAGCTGATGATGCAGGGCGCAAACGTAATCTACGGGCGCGACAAAGGTTTGCACGTCTCTGGTCACGGCGCACAGGAAGATCAAAAGCTGATGATCGGCCTGACTCGTCCGAAATTCTTCCTGCCCGTTCACGGCGAACACCGAATGCTCGTTAAGCACGCCCAAACCGCTCAGAGCATGGGCATTCCTGCCGAGAACATGGTGATCATTAACAACGGCGATGTCGTCGGTTTGACGCCAGACAGCATCAGTGTGATCGATCGCGTGCCTGCTGGTATCGAACTGGTGGATGCTTCGCGATCGGGCGTTGTCGATCAGCGTGTCCTCGAAGAGCGTCAGCAACTCGCTGGAGATGGCGTGTTTACGCTGGCCGCTTCGATCGGCTGGGATGGCAAGCTGACCGCGAAGCCGGAAACGCATCTGCGCGGAGTTGTGACGACGATCGATCACGCTCGGCTCGACTCGATGATTACGGGTACGATCGAATCGCTGCTCGAAAACCGCTGGAAAGAGTTCGTTCACAACTTCGGCTCGGATGAGATTGAGGTAGACTGGACGAAGCTTCAGGCGCAAATTGAAATGGAGATTCGCCGCTTGTTGCGCCGTGAGTTTCAGAGCAATCCGCTCCTCGTTGTGCTGCTGCAAACGCCGATCGAGCCGCCTGTTAAGGCTACGACCGGACGCCGCCGCACCCGCAGCAGCGCGGTTGATGCTGAAGCGCCGACCAAAGTTGCATCGTAGCCGTGCAAAAGCTGCATCTTCGCTGAAACTTTTCGATCGAGTCAGTTGTATAAAGTCTTGATAGGGTCACAGAAATTTCTGTGACCCTTTCGGCTCAAGCGACTATAACCGAAGAAGTTTGGTTGACTGATTCTGTTGACATATCGCTGTAATTGGGAATTCTCACTTCAGAAAGAACAGATGCATTGCAACTGTCGGCTACAATCGAAACATAACTTCAATAAGTTTCGTCAGTTTTACCCGACAAGCACACTTCATCTGCTGTAGTACCGGATAGAACTAGCCTCTCTTCACCAAAGTACAAGTCATGAGTGTTTCAGACCGCACTTCTTCCAACCTTGTTCTCGAAAGCTGGACTTACAACCAACCCAAGTCAGCTTCATCTCAAAAACCGTCTCGCCCGATCGCTCCCCTCAAGCCGCTGCGCCAGTGGCTCGACAACGTGACCGTCCGCAACGACAAGCAAGCTCACGCCATCTGCAAGCACATTCCCGCTCAGTGCCCGTTTGAGCGCGACGTGAATCTGTTTGGCCGCACCTTGTTTCACATTCCGCCGCTGTGCAAACTCAATCCGCTCTATGACGAACTGGTTGGTCTGCGCTTCCGCGCCCTGTGCTATCTGGCTGACGAGTGCGGCGAAGACATTTCGCAATACTGCTAATCGAATTCACTGACCGCTTTTCACTTTGCAGCGATCGATCCCATCAGTTCGCCGCATTGAATCAAAGCTTTTTCCATAGAAACCGCTCAAAACTCCGCGATCGCTTCAATTACGGAGATGGGCGGTTTCCACTTTCTTAGTCTGAATTAGACAGGCAGACATTTTCCCGATCGAATCAATCCGACCCGACGAGCGATCGCTTCTCCCTGCGACTCAAACGGTCCCCACTTTTCTGCTTTCTCGGCAGGTGGAGTTGGCACGATGGCGCAGTGTCCGTCCGCCTGTTTGACGATGTACCATTGCGATTCGCTCATCTTAAACTCTCCGAAAATTATGGCCTTAGCGTAGCCGAATTTGCGCTACAATCGCCAAGCCGCTTCAGAAATTGTCTGGGGGAGTCAGCCCAGACACAGCGATCGGATTCGCGCCAGCGCTTCGCGATCGCTGAGGGAAAGCCAGTGAAAGTCTGGCGCTGTGCCGCAACTGTGAGCGAGTTTTGTGCAAACTCCGAGCCAGGATGCCTGTTTTTGAGGCTTTATCCACCTCGCCGACTCGCGCTGCACGAGTCGAAGTGAATGATGCAAAGCTTAGAACTAGTACGTCCGTCCAAGGCGATGGACTGTATTGCGACCGTTGTTGCGTCCGACTGGCTGACGCCGACGATTAAATCAATTCGACTGGATTTGCACAATCCTGATTTCGCGTTTTTGCCAGGACAGTCGGTTTGGCCGAAGTTTGAGCGGGACGGCAAGCGATTTAGCAAAATCTACTCGATCGCTTCTTCCCCCTCCCAATGTCCGATCGTGGAGCTTTGTGTCTCGCGCGTTGGCTGGAGTTCGGCCTACTTGCAGGATTTGCCGATTGGCGCGTCGCTGCCCTTGCGCGGACCATATGGCTTGATGACGATCGATCGCCTACCCACACTGCCGCGCCTTTACATCGTGGAAGGGTCAGGAATCGCGCCGATTAAAAGCCAAATTGAGTGGCTGTATGAGCAGCAGTATGAGCACCCCGTGTGGCTGGTGCAGGCAAATCCTGAAACGCCAGATGAACTGCCGTATGAAGATCTGTGGCGATCGCTCACTTTGCAGTGGCCGCAGTTTCGCTATTTCGAGACGATTCGGCCAGAATCAATTTTGCAGACGATCGCCAGCTTTCGCAACGGCATCGTCAGCTTTCGCAACGGCATCGATCTCGATGATTTTGAAATTGATATTTGCGCGGTAGACGATCGCAGCAGCCAAATTCGCGATGCGGTTTTGGCGCATGGGGCAAATGCGGCGGCTGTGCGATCGGAAAGCTTTCACGCCTTTTAACGTGGGAAGATAGAACGCTGGAGCCAAAATTTAAGTTTGCTATGCCCTCTAAACCGACCGAAGCCGCCTCAACCACACCGCCTGCCAAATCAACGGTCAAACCGAACTTTTGGCGATCGCAAAAAGACAACCTGCAAATTCTGGCGATCGCCTTGGTGCTGGCGCTGTTCATTCGCACGTTTGTCGCTGAGCCGCGCTTCATTCCATCTGACTCGATGGTGCCGACGCTGCATGTGGGCGATCGCTTGGTCGTCGAAAAAGTTTCCTACCGATTTCATCCGCCCATTGATGGCGATATCGTCGTCTTCGAGCCGCCCGCCCCACTGATCGAGCAGGGATTTCGCCCGGATCAAGCTTTGATTAAGCGCGTGATGGCAACACCGGGACAGACGGTGCGCGTCGAGGCGGGAACCGTTTTTGTGAACGATCGCCCGCTCGATGAGCCGTACATCGCGGAGCCGCCTGCCTACCAAATGCCCAGCGTCACGGTGCCGCCGGAAACGGTGTTTGTCATGGGTGACAATCGCAACAACAGCAACGATTCGCATGTCTGGGGATTTTTGCCGCAAGAAAATATTATTGGTCGAGCATTTTTTCGGTTTTTTCCGATCGATCGCATTGGCGGTGTTCGGTAGCGTTTGAGTATGGCGATCGAGTCAACCATTGACACAAGCAAACTCAACCTACAATCTTTGTGCAGCCTCGGCTCGAATGGCTATTTGCAAAACTTGTAGGGAAGTAGGCAAACACGATGTTTATCAGCCTGATCGCAGACTACGGCAACGGCGATCCCGCCTTTCTGGAAGTGACGCAGCGCTTGCTGTTAAATCTGCCCGACGCGCAAATTCACTGGCTTTCGGTTCCGCCCTTCAGCACCTTGGCGACGGGCTTTTGGATTGCTCAGTTGGGCCTGAATGAAGGTCTCAATCCTCGCCTCATCTACCACAACTGCGCGCCCCGCCAAGACGATCCCGACGCGCGACGCGACAACGAAGGCGAAGGCTTGACCTATGCACTCCTGCCCAACGGTGTCAAAGTGGTTGGCGTCAATGCTGGATACACGCTGTCGTTTATCAAAAACCACGCGAAAGTGCTGCATACGGTGAATGTGTCGAGAGGCGGGTCGCAGTTTCGATCGCGTGATGTCTTTCCCAGTGCAGCGGCGGCGATCGCTCAAGACGATTTCAGCTTGCTTGGAGAGCAGCTTTCGCCCGCTCAACTTCCCGATGCGCCGCTCGATCGCATTGCCTGGGTAGATGGCTATGGCAACATTAAGACGACAATTCCGAGCGATCACGTTCAGCTTGAGCGCGAAGCCAAAGTCGTGATTCGGATTGGGGATGTGGTAAGCGATGCAATTTACTCGGACGGCAGCTTCAAAGTACCGGAAGGAACGCTGGCCTTTGCGCCCGGAAGTTCCGGCTGGGAAATTGACGGCCAGCCGCGCCGCTGGATGGAACTGTTTTTGCGCGGCGGCAGTGCGTGGGAACGATTTGGGCGACCGCGCCTGAATCAAATTGTGACGCGCCTGCTGTGACGCAACTGCTGTAGGCTGTTTCAATTTCTGGAACTCGATTGAAATTGCGGCGAGTCTAGAAGATTATCGAAATAGGCGGAGGTGGTGATAGTTCGCTCCTCAGTTGCAGCCTCCGCTCGATCGAACCATTCAACGGAAAGCAGATATGAACCACAACTCGAATTTTCACTGGCCGCGACGAGCGGGCGCACTGCTGCTGGTGGCAGGAACGCTGCTGGCTGGAGAACTGGCCGGATCGACTGCGCTGCTGGCGACCCCAATGCAGCTTGCTCAAGGTCAAACAGAATTGCCGATTGCCCCAACCCCGCGTTCCGATCGAGCCTTGCAATCGGTGCGGCAAGCCGTCCGGCGCGATCTCGCTCAGCATCTCAACATTCCAAGAGGACAGGTGCAGATTGTCTCGATCGATCGTCAAACCTGGCCGGATGGCTGTTTGGGTTTGGCGGAGCCTGGTCAGGGTTGCACTCTGGCGGTAGTGGAAGGCTGGCGCGTCACCGCACGAGCCAATAATCGAACTTGGATTTATCGCACGAATCGAACAGGGACAGCGGTGCGACGAGAAGGTAATGTGCCCTCAACGCCGAATGCTCAACTGCCTGCGGCGGTTCGCACTGCCGTTTTGCGATTTGCCTCAGAGCAGTTTAACGTTCCCACAAATCGGCTGCGCGTCATCCAGGCCGATCGCCGCACCTGGGATGGCTGCTTGGGCATTTCCGAGCCGGACATCATGTGTACGATGATTGCACTTCCGGGCTGGCGCGTTGTTATTGCGGATGGCAATCAGCGGTGGGTTTACCACACCAATCAGGACGGAACGCAGGTGCGGCTCAATCCCGCAGAAAGTTCGATCGGCGGCACAATTTCCCCCATCCAAATGCTGCCCGAAAATGTGCCGCAGCCGCTTAGACGAGGCGTGGTGTTTCGATCGATCGCCAATGGTGGAATGCTGCCGCGCCAAACCACGACAACGCTGTATGAAGATGGGCGTGTGGTGGTTGAGCAAATTGATTCGGGTCGCAGATCGGAGCGCAGCTATCGCGTTTCTCGGCAGCAGGTTAATCAGTTTCGTCAAACGCTTCAGTCGTTCGATCGCTTCGATCGACTGGACTTCTCTGCGCCTTATGGAGCCGCCGACTACATCACGGTCATGCTCATCAGTCAAAATGGCGTAACGCAATATGCGGATTCACTCGAAGGTCGCTTGTCGCCTGCCCTTCAGCAGGTGATTGAGGCGTGGCGGGACGTTGTGCAGGCGCAACCGGGGCAGCCTTAATGCGGCGATCGACTTGCGGCCAATCCTGCTGATGGGTAAGATGGGTGGTCTGTTGAGTCTACCCATCTTCAATCTTGCTCGTTTAGCGAATCATGAGCGGAACATCAGCCTGATCGGGTTGCCGCTGAACAATCTCGGCAAAGTTGACCCGAAAATGACACAGTATCAAGTTCAGGTCGGTTGCTGCTTTGTAGCGATCGAGCAGGACGGCAGCGAGCTTTGATGGCAACAGTGTGATTGCAATTTTCCGAATCGCGTTTCTGACCACACAGCGAGCAGCCGGATCGGTGATCATCGATCGATCGTTGATCACTACATTCAGCAAAAACCAAGCGGCAGCAATGCTTTTTCTGCGATCGAGCTGGCACTCAAACGCTTTAAAGGTGAGATATTTGTAAATGTTGCCGAGGCTATAGGGCTTGAGATATTGCAGCGATTGCGGAGCTTGGGCGAAGGCACGATCGATCACTTTGCGGCAGCAGGCTTCGAGCGCGAATACATTGGCCGAAATCGAATTGGTAGAAAGGCGATAGAAAATTTGCACTTCAGAAACGGCAACAAATTCATAGCGAGCTGCCAAGCGCAGCCACATATCCCAGTCTTGGCAAGCGGTTAGACATTCATCAAAGCCGCCGACTTCGATCGCCGCCTCGCGCAAAATAAGTGGATTTGAGCCGTTTTCAACAAAGTTGGTAATCAGCAGTTCAGCAAGGGCGTTGCCGTTCACGCTCAGGTAGCCGCCACGCCGCAGATAGTTTCCTTGCTCGTCAATGCGGTCTGTCCAACTGTAGGCAACGCCAGCCTTAGGATGCGATCGCAGCGCTTGCAGTTGTGCTTCTAGCTTGTTGGGTGTCCACAAATCGTCGGCATCGAGAAAAGAAACGTATTCGCCAGAACTTGCGTGCAGTCCACGATTGCGAGCGACATTCGCCCCGGCATGAGCACCCGCAATGACTTTTAAGCGTGGATCGGCGATCGCGGCAAGAACGGCGATCGTGTTGTCTTGCGAGCCATCATCTACCACGATGATTTCTAGGTCGCTGAGGGTTTGTTTTTGGACAGATTCGATCGTTTCTTGAATCGTTTTGGCGCCGTTGTAGACCGGAATCACAACAGAAATCAGCGGCATACGTGATGAACCCTCTTCAACTGGAGTGGCAACAACGAGTCAGCGGTGTCCTTCGATCGGTAGTACAGCAGGGTACCCAGTCGCCATGTTTCTAGCATTCCCGATCTTTGATCGATCTGATCGCAATTCAGGCAGATTTTACAACTGCTTTATACGCTGGTGATCGAAACAACATCTATAGCAGTAAAAATACCAAATGCTAGCACAGATCCAGGCTAAAACCGATGACATCACTCAATTGACATTCCTGAAAAGAAATTACATTCTGGTGTTGAGCGATCGAAATGCGGGAGCAACGGTCACCCTAGTACAGGTCAGCGAGCCTGCATGGAACTCGGTAATACGAACCGAAGTCCAATGCCTCAACCCTGTGTGTGCAGGAGCAAGCAAACTTAGACCCTGCATCGCTTCTAGCCAACAAGCAGGACTGACGCAATGGCAGCCAGAAATTAATCTCCTGGCTCAAAGCAAGGTCCGTTGAAACTAACTCAGAGCACCAACCCATTTGAATGGGTTTGAGCTTTCAGCCAGAAATTGATTTCACGGCTTTTGCTCTAAAAGCGTGACGATCGCCCCTTGTGCGCTTCCGTGATAGCTTAAGAGTTTCGCAGCCGATTTGCCGTTTTGTGCATGAGTACGTCGTTTGAACCTTACGCCCCTGTTTCTACCGCTGTCGCCCCACCTGTGATCTCAATCGTCGTGCCGATCTATAACGAGGTCGAAAGCCTGATGCATTTGATCAATGCGATTGCCAGCACGATGCAGGATTATCGCATTTCCTACGAATTAATTTGCGTTGATGACGGCTCAACCGACGGTTCGACGGATTTGCTCAAGCAGCTTGTGCGCGATCGATTTGACCTGAGAGCTGTGCTGCTCCGACGCAACTACGGACAAACCGCAGCAATGGCAGCCGGATTTCACCACGCCAAGGGACGAGCGATCGTTACGCTCGATGGCGATTTGCAAAACGATCCCGCCGACATTCCGCGCCTGCTTGCCAAATTGGAAGAAGGCTACGACTTGGTGAGCGGCTGGCGCAAAGAGCGTCAAGATGCGGCGGTGACGCGCCTGTTGCCCTCGCGAATTGCCAACTGGCTGATTGGTCACGTCACGGGCGTGAAGCTGCATGACTACGGTTGTTCGCTCAAGGCATATCGGGCGGAACTGGTTGCAGACATGAATTTGTACGGCGAACTGCACCGCTTTTTACCCGCGCTGGCCTACATCGAAGGTGCGCGAATTGCCGAACTGCCTGTTCTCCATCATGCTCGCCGCTTCGGAAAGAGCAAGTATGGGCTGGGGCGAACGATTCGCGTCCTGATGGATTTGTTTACGATTTTTGCGATCAAAAAATTTTTGACTCGCCCGATGCACGGCTTTGGTGTGATTGGCTTGGGGTCGATCGTCCTTGGCACCAGTATCGGCCTTTATCTCACGTTCATCAGGCTGGTCTTGGGGCAAAGCATTGGCGATCGCCCGCTGCTGATTCTTGCCGTTGTCCTGTTTCTGGCAGGCATTCAGCTTTTCAGCTTTGGCCTGCTGGCGGAACTGTGTATGCGTACCTATCACGAATCGCAAAATCGCCCGATCTATCGCGTCCGCGAAGTGGTCGAGCCAGATGCAGATTGATCAATTGCGGTAGGGGCACACGCCGTGTGCCCCTGTGGGAAATCGATCGCTTACGACTTGGTTTCGACCGGAGCCGTTTCGACCACTTCGCGAGGTGCTTCGTTTTCCTCGACGTGAGCCAAGGGAACTTCTGGGGTAGAAATTTGCAGCGACTCTTTCGCCAGTTGCGTCCATTCGCTGTGGAAGATGCCTTCCTTATCGGTACGCATGTAGGTGTGTGCGCCGAAGTAGTCGCGCTGTGCCTGCGTCAGGTTTTGCGGCAGGCTGGCGCGGCGGTAGCTGTCGAAGTAGTCGAGCGAGGCGCTAAAGGCCGGAACGGGAATGCCCGTCTTCGCAGCAGTGGCAATTACTTCGCGCCAAGCAGATTGGCGATCGAGAATCGTCTGCTTAAACTCTGGAGCCAGCAGCAGATTTGCCAAATTCGGATCGTGCTGATACGCAACTTTGATCTTGTCAAGGAATCCGGCTCGGATGATGCAGCCGCCTTTCCAAATTCGCGCCATTTCGCCCAGATTCAGATTGTAGTTGTACTCTTTCGAAGCGGCTCCCAGCAACGCCATCCCCTGCGCGTAAGAGCAAATTTTTGAGCAGTAGAGCGCATCGCGCACCATGTTGATGAACGCTTTTTTGTCGCCGTCGAATTTGATTGAGGGACCTTCCAAAATTTTGGAAGCGGCGACCCGTTCTGCCTTGTAGGACGACATAATCCGCGCTGTCACCGCCGCTGTCATCGTCGGAGTGGCAACGCCGAGTTCGAGCGCACTGGCGATCGTCCAGCGACCCGTGCCTTTTTGTCCGGCAGCGTCGAGAATCAGTTCAACAAGCGGCTGATTCGTGTCCGGATCGATGCGGCTGAAGATGTCAGCGGTAATTTCGATCAGGAACGAATTGAGTTCGTCCGTTGTGTTCCACTCAGAAAAAATTTCGTGCAGTTCGCGATCGCTACAGCCAATCACGTTCTTGAGCAGATCGTAGGCTTCTGCAATAAGCTGCATGTCGCCGTACTCAATGCCGTTGTGAACCATTTTGACGTAATGGCCTGCCCCGCTGGGGCCAATGTAGGTGACACAGGGACCATCATCGACCTGAGCGGCGATCTTGGTGACGATCGGTTCGATTTCGCGATAGGCGGCTTCGGTTCCTCCGGGCATGAGGCTGGGACCGTTCAGCGCACCTTCCTCGCCACCGCTGACGCCCATGCCGATGAAGCGCAATCCGGTCGATTCCATTTCGGCGACGCGGCGATCGGTATCGGTGAACAGCGAGTTGCCGCCGTCGATGATCATGTCGCCTTCTTCGAGCAGCGGCTTAAGTTGATTCATGACGGCATCAACGGGCGCACCCGCCTTGACCATGATCAAAATTTTGCGCGGACGCTCTAGTGATTGGACTAATTCTTCGAGCGAATACGTGGCGACGACGTTCTTATCTTTCGCGCGGGTGGAGATAAATGCATCGGTTTTGTCACGCGATCGATTGTAGACCGAGATCGGAAAGCCGTTGCGTTCGACGTTGAGCGCGAGGTTTTCACCCATCACTGCCAAGCCGATTAAACCAAAACTTTGTGCCATATTTCCCTATCCGTTGGTGTTGAGTTTTTGTTTGTGTGTCGATGGGCGGGGAACGATTTTTCCTATACCTCCTGCCATAGGTAGCAAACCTTTTTGGAGAAAAAATCTATCTTTCGCAAAAGGTTTTGACTTCCAGACTAGTCAACTTTTTTCGATTCGGGTCTGGCTCAAAGGTTTTCTTTATGCCGCTGTTGGGATCGCTGCTTTGATAGAATGCTGGCGTAACAATCGCGACAAAATTTCAGCAATTATGGCAGACACCACCGGGGCAGACGCGATCGATCGCGCCATTGCCGAAGGCATCGACTTTGACGGCTCTCCGATTCCCGCCGCCAAACTCGACCTCTACAACAAAGTGATGGGACTCGAAGCCGGACGGCAGCGCAGCGGCGTGTCGAATACGATGCGATCGCGCATTGTCCGCATTGGCGCAAAGCACATTCCGCAAGATGAACTGAATCAAATGCTGCGCGATGCCGACTTTGCTCCACTAAAAGAAAAAGAAATCGCGTTTTACTACAGCAAATAAATTTCCAAATCAAAATTGCTCAGGTCTAGGGCGTGTTTGAAAAGCTTCTCGTGATTGCAACGCCTCGTGGAGATCCCCCTGTCCCCTTGAGAACCCGGACTTTGAGGAGCGGTTCGGCTCCCTCCTTTTTTATGGGGTGAGGGAGGATCAGAGGGTTTTCAAACACAGCCTAGGGGTGTCGGCTAAGCCTGAGCAGGAAGAAACTAGCGGGCGGCTAAAGCAGCTCCGATCGCATCCACCACGCGGGCAACCGGGATAATTTCCATTCCCACGTCTGCGTAGGTTTGGCTGGCGGGCACGATCGCTTTCTTGAAGCCCAATTTCGCCGCTTCCTTCAGGCGCAACTCCATCTGCGGCACGGCGCGAACCTGTCCGCCCAAACCGACTTCGCCAATCAAGACGATGCCGGGATCAACGACGCGATCGCGAAAACTTGCCGCCACTGCAACGGCCACGCCCAAATCTGCCGCAGGCTCTCCGACATTTAAGCCGCCGGATGAAGCAACGTAAGCATCCAGCTTGGACAAGGGAATGCCGACGCGCTTTTCAAGAACGGCCAAGATTTGCAGGAGGCGATTGTATTCCAATCCCGTCGTCGATCGACGCGGCGAACTGTAGCTCGTCGGACTCACCAAGGCTTGCAGTTCTACGACCAAGGGGCGTGTGCCTTCGCAGGCAACGATCGTGGCCGTTCCTGGACTCTGTTCGTCTCGGTTGCCCAAGAACAGTTCCGAGGGATTTGTGACTTCCACCAAGCCCTGACCGACCATTTCAAACACGCCGATTTCGTGCGTTGCGCCGAAGCGGTTTTTCACCGATCGCAGCAGTCGATGGCTGGCAAATCGATCGCCCTCAAAATACAAAACCGTATCGACCAAGTGTTCGAGGACTTTCGGACCTGCGATCGCGCCTTCCTTGGTCACGTGTCCGACGATGAACAGCGTGATATGTTCGCGCTTGGCAAGCTGCATCAAAGCCGTTGTACACTCGCGCACCTGAGAAACCGAACCGGGAGCAGAATTGAGTGACGGCAGATAGATCGCCTGGATACTGTCGATCACGGCGACTTGCGGACGCAGCGATTCGAGTTCTTGCAAGATGACTTCGAGGTTGGTTTCGGGCAGGAGGTAAAGATCGGCTTGTGGAGGTCGCTCGATCGCCTCTGGTGCTGCATCTGCACCGACACCTAGCCGCTGTGCTCGCAATTTCACCTGTTGCCCGGATTCTTCGGCACAAGCGTAGAGCATTCGATATTGCTGCGAAAGACGGTTGGCAACTTGCAGCAGCAACGTGGATTTACCGATACCGGGATCGCCACCGATCAGCACGAGTGAACCGGGAACGATGCCGCCGCCCAAAACCCGATCGAGTTCACTGTAACCCGATGGAACTCGCGTCAGCGGATGATCTTCAAGCTGTGGAAGGGTAAGGGCGCTTAAAGGTTGTGGTGGAGTGGATTTGGCGCGTTTGGAGGTCGATCGAGTGGCGGTTAAAGTGCTGGTGCGATTGGCGGTTGTGGAGGTGGCAACTTGTTCAACCATCGAATTCCAACTGCCACAAGAAGGACACTTTCCGAAATACTGCGGAGTTTCGGTTCCACATTCATTACAGACGTAAAGCGATCGTAATTTTGGCATTACTTTCTTTGACGAATTTTCGCCTAGTTGAATGAATCTTAAGAAACCCTGAAATGCAACAACAACGGGATTTCTAGCGTTCTGATGAAATTTATATGAGGTACTATCTTAATGATAAGGTGTGAAAAATTAATCAACCGAGAAATACCCTTAAGGAGCGTTAAGTAAATTGGAAAATCACAAAGAAAAAATTCTGGTTGTAGACGACGAAGCCAGCATCCGCCGCATCCTTGAAACGCGCCTTTCGATGATTGGCTACGATGTTGTCACCGCTGCCGACGGCGAAGAAGCCCTCGACACCTTCCGCAACGCCGATCCCGATCTGGTCGTGCTGGACGTGATGATGCCGAAGCTGGACGGCTACGGCGTCTGCCAAGAACTCCGCAAAGAATCGGACGTGCCGATCATCATGCTCACCGCCTTGGGCGACGTGGCCGATCGCATCACTGGCCTTGAACTTGGCGCAGACGATTACGTCGTCAAGCCCTTCTCCCCGAAAGAGCTGGAAGCCCGCATCCGATCGGTTCTGCGTCGTGTCGATAAAGTGGGCGCATCCGGCATTCCCAGTTCCGGCGTCATCCAAATCAACAACATTCGCATCGACACCAACAAGCGTCAGGTTTACAAAGGCGATGAGCGGATTCGCTTGACGGGCATGGAGTTTAGCCTTTTGGAACTGCTGGTGGGTCGATCGGGCGAACCGTTTTCGCGATCGGAAATTCTACAAGAAGTCTGGGGCTACACGCCGGAACGTCACGTCGATACTCGCGTTGTGGATGTCCACATCTCGCGCCTCCGCGCCAAGCTCGAAGACGATCCGAGCAACCCCGAACTGATCCTCACCGCTCGCGGCACGGGCTATCTGTTTCAGCGAATTGTCGAACCGGGAGAAGAATAGGCGGAGTGAGGGGAGGAACCATCTGATAGAATTTTTGAGGTTTCTATCAACTGCGTCATGGGATCAAGTCGAGCCAGAATTGCGATCGATGCGATGGGCGGCGATCACGCGCCTGCCGAAATTGTGGTTGGAGCGCTGCGAGCGCAGGCCGAACTGGGCGTGGATGTGTTGCTGGTGGGCGATCCGCAGCAGATCGAAGCATCGCTCAAGCAGCACACGACTTCGCATCAGCTAGAAGTTGTGCCGTCTGAAGGCACGATCGAAATGCACGAAGAACCGCTCAGCGGCATCAAGCGCAAACCCAAAGCGTCGATCAACGTCGCGATGGATCTGGTCAAGCAAAAGCGAGCCGATGCCGTCGTTTCTGCCGGACATTCAGGCGCGGCAATGGCAGCCGCCTTACTCCGACTCGGACGGCTGAAGGGAATTGACAGGCCAGCGATCGGAGCCGTTCTTCCCACCTTGATCGCCGGAAAGCCCGTTTTGATTTTGGATGTCGGCGCAAACGTCGATTGTCGCCCGAAATTCCTCGAACAGTTTGCCGTTATGGGATCGGTCTATTCCCAGTACGTGCTGGGCACTGACAAGCCGCAAGTTGGTCTGCTTAACATTGGCGAGGAAGACACCAAAGGAAACGATTTGGCTTTACGGGCGCACGAACTGCTCCAGAAAAACGATCGCCTCAACTTCGCCGGAAACGCCGAAGGCCGCGATGTCCTCAAAGGCCAGTTTGATGTGATCGTCTGTGACGGTTTCGTCGGAAACGTCCTGCTCAAGTTTGCCGAAGCGGTCGGAGAAGTCGCGCTGCAAATTTTGCGCGAAGAACTGCCGCAAGGCTTAAACGGCCAAATTGGAACCGCACTCCTGAAGCCGAATCTGCGTCGCATCAAGCAGCGAATGGATCACGCGGAACACGGCGGCGGTTTGCTGCTGGGCGTGTCCGGAATTTGCGTCATCAGTCACGGCAGTTCTCAAGCTCCCTCGATCTTCAACGCGATTCGGATGGCGAAAGAAGCCGTCGATCACGAAGTTCTCGATCGAATTCAATCTCAATACAAAAAAGTCTCGGCAGGCGCGATCGATGCCGAACCCAATCAGTCCTAATGCACCAATCTTTTCCTTCTGGCGTTGCCATCATCGGCAGCGGCTCAGCCACACCCGCTGTCTGTATCGATAACGATGCGCTCAGCCAGTTTGTCGAAACTTCTGACGAGTGGATCGCTTCGCGGACGGGAATTCGCCGCCGCCACCTTGCAAGCGCAGATGAATCGTTGCGATCGCTGGCCGCCGCCGCTGCCCGAAATGCGATCGAGATGGCCGGAATCGACCCGCTGGACATCGATCTAATTCTGCTGGCAACTTCCAGTCCTGACGATCTGTTCGGAAGCGCCTGCCAAGTCCAAGCGGAAATCGGTGCGCTCAAAGCCGTCGCGTTCGATCTCACCGCAGCCTGTTCCGGCTTCATGTTCGGACTGGTGACAGCCGCGCAGTTCATCCGCACCGGAGCGTATCGAAACGTGCTGCTGATCGGCGCAGATATTTTGTCGCGCTGGGTGGATTGGAACGATCGCCGCACCTGCGTTCTGTTTGGCGATGGAGCCGGAGCGATCGTCATGCAGGCATCCGAGCGCGATCGACTCTTGGGCTTTGAACTCCGCAGCGACGGCACGCAAAATCATCTGCTCAACTTGGCCTACCAGCCGGAACCGCTGACGCTGACAGAAGGCGTGACGGTCGCGCAAGGCAAGTTTCAGCCGATCACAATGAACGGTCAGGAAGTCTATCGGTTTGCGGTTAAGCGCGTCCCAGAAGTGATCGAGAAAGCGCTGCATCGATCGAACCTCACCATCAACCAAATCGACTGGCTGCTGCTCCATCAAGCCAATCAGCGCATCCTCGACTCGGTTGCCGATCGGTTAGGCGTTCCGCCGGAAAAAGTCATTAGCAACATGGCCGACTACGGCAATACCGATGCCGCCTCGATTCCCCTCGCACTGGATGAAAGTGTCCGGGCAGGAAAAATCAAGGCAGGCGAAATGATCGCCGCTTCCGGCTTTGGTGCAGGTCTAACTTGGGGAGCCGCAATCTTCCAGTGGGGCTAATGCCTATTGGGTAATTACGCGACAGCAGGATCGCCGCTTGGCTGAATGGTTCCTTGCTGTATGGCCTCGGACTTGCGCTGCTCGATCGGCAGTCGAATGACGAATGCTGCGCCCTGACCGGGATGGGAAATACATTCGAGCTTGCCGCCGTGCTGTTCTACAATCTGGTAGCTGATCGACAAGCCGAGTCCTGTTCCTTTGCCGACGGGTTTCGTGGTAAAGAACGGGTCGAACAGGCGATGCTGAATGCTGGCGGGAATGCCGTTGCCGTTGTCTTGAATGACGATTTGGGCGTGATCGGGATCGATCGCTTCTGTCCGAACCGTAATTTTGCCCTGCATCTGCGGCAATCCGGCTTCGCGCTGCTGGTCTTGCGTGTCGCGCAGCGAATCGATCGCATTGCTGAGCAGATTCATAAACACTTGATTTAGCTGTCCGGCGCTGCATTCGACCAGCGGTAGATTGCTGTACTGCTTGACGATCGCAATTTCGGTGTGCGACGAATCAGCCTTGATGCGGTGCTGCAAAATCATCAGCGTGTTGTCTAGCCCTTCGTGGATGTCCACAGGCTTCATTCGAGCTTGATCGAGGCGCGAGAAATTGCGGAGGCTCAGAACAATTTCGCGGATGCGATCGGCTCCGACTTCCAGCGAGGCGAGCAGATGCGGCAGATCCGAGGCGACAAATTCCAGGTCGGCTTCTTCGGCATAGTGCTGAATTTCTGCGTTCGGTTCTGGGTAGTGCTGCTGATAAAGCTCGATCAGCTTCAGGAGCGATCGCGTGTAGCTGCTGACATGGCTGAGATTGCCGTAAATGAAGCTGACCGGATTGTTGATTTCGTGCGCCACACCCGCGACTAACTGACCCAAGCTCGACATTTTTTCGCTTTGAATCAGGTGCGTTTGCGTCCGCTGGAGATGTTCGATCGCCTCGCTGAGCTGCTTGGCCTGCTGCCGAGTCCGCCCCAGCAAAACCGCGTGCTGAAGGGCAACGCCAATTTGAGCCGCCACCTGCTGCGTAAATTCGATTTCGCGCTGCTGCCAGTGGCGCGTGGTCGTACATTGATGAACGCACAGCAAGCCCCACAGCCGATCGCCCACCAGCAGCGGCACAATCAAATCGGCCTTGACCTGAAACTGCGCCAACATCTGCACGTGACACTCGGTCAGCCCAGCTTGATGTAGGTCGTCGATCGCCCGCACATTTCCTTTGGCGTAGGCGATCAGCCGCGATTTGCCCATGCAGCATTCTGACAGCTTGGCATTGAGAATCGACGGAAATTCAGACAAAACTGCTTCAGAAACGACTTCACCGCTGCCGTCGCCTGCTTCGGGATCAAAGCGGTAGATCACAACGCGATCGGCGCTGAGCAGTTCTTGCACTTCAGTCGCCGCCGCTTTGAAGATCGCATCGAGTTCGAGTGAGGCGCGGATTTTTGCAATGATGCGGGCGAGTGCCTGCTGGTGATCGACTGATTGCTGAAGTTCCAGGGTCGATCGCTGAAGTTCCAAGTTTGATTGCTGCAATTGCGCTGTGCGCTCTTCTACCTGATGCTCAAGATTGCTGTTCAGCCCTTGCACCTGCTGATAGAGGCGATATTGCTTCACGGCCATCGAGAAGCGTTCGCCAAAAGCTTTTGCCAGCTTCAGTTCCGCTTCTGTCCACTGCTGTGCCTGTCCGCTCTTCAACTGTCGCCACACTTCAAACGACTGCCGCGCCATCATCTGCCGTGTATCCGGGTCATGTGCGCCCGCCCAAAGAATTTCGGTATTGACCTCGTCCCGAAACACCGTCAGACAGCCAACCACTTCTGTTCCATAAGTGAGCGGCAAAATCAGCATTCCGCGAATTTTGCTGTCTTGAAAGAACGGAGCCATAACGCGCAACAGCGGCTCTTTGTAGATATCGCTGATTGCCCACAGGGATAAATCCGGATCAGTCGCATCCAACACCGGAGTCAGCGCATAAACCGATCGCATCCATTCGACTGACCAAGGCCGAACTGCTTCGGCTGAGTGCGAAGGAAGAGCAGATTTGAGATAGTTTTGCCACAGCAAATTTTCTTCGATCGGGCGTTTTGTCGCCTGGTCAAGATGCTGCGGCTGGTCGCCACAGGTATAAAGCTCGATCGCCTGCGTCGGTTCGTTTGCCAGTAGATATAGCCTGCCGCCTGATCCGGCAAATGCTTCAACTGCGGCTTCGAGTGCGGCCTGAAGCTGAACGGTGGGCGTGGTGTAGAGCAGGGCGGTAACGTGGTTGATGTGGGCTTCTTGCTGGGCTTGATCGCGGACGCGCTGAAGCAAAATCGATTGTGAAATGGCGATCGCCATCTGGTCAACGACCGACTGAATAAACTGCAACTCTTGGTCAGTGACTTGACGCGATTCCGAATGGTGCGAAACCAGCAAGCCCCAAAGCTGTGCATTCACGTCGAGGGCGGGCGGCTTGTGCGTTCCGGTTTCCGAGTTTGCCAGCACGATCGGCACGACAACCGAGGACTTAACTCCCATCGCCGTCAGATATTCAACGTGGCAAGGATCAACCGGACGATAGCGAATTGGCTGCGATCGCAACGGTTCTCCGGTTTCTTCAAGCTCCATTGGACTGAGGCCAATTTCAGCCGCTTCCAAGTTGACGATCGAACGCTGGCGCGATCGGACAAACAGTTCGCGGGCATAGAGCGGAATATCATCGGCAGGAAAATTCAGACCCAGCAGCGAGGGCAAGCGGCCTGCTTGGATCGATTCAGCGATGACAACGCCGTGACCATCGGGGGCGAACTGGTAAACCTTGACGCGATCGGTTCCCAGGTAAGACCGCACCTCGGCAACCGTCGCAGCTAAAATTTCTCGAAGTTCTAAAGATTGACGAATGCGATTAGCAATGCGGTGAAGCAACACTTCTTGAGTGAGCATTGCGGACTGCGGTAGCGATTCCATTACGCGAGCGGCTCATTATGCAAGAGGTGACAAAAACCAACAGGCGACGGAGATGCATTATTTCTAAGATAATGCACTGCGATCCCCGATGGCAGTGTCTCATGTTGAAGTTGGTTCGATCAGCCGTAGAAGTACGGTGCGGTTAAACAGCGATCGCACAATTCAGCAATCTTACTTTACTCCAAAGTATTTATCGCGACCGAGCAAGCGGATCGATCGGGTTGTCGATCGCGGGTGCATTGATTTTGCCATAACGGGCTTGCACCAGCATATGAATTCCGTAAGCCACCAATCCCAACGCGACTAGACCGAGCAGCCATGCTCCCTGCGGCTGCTGCGCCAGCGTTTGCAGCGCTCCGTCCAGTCCTTGCACTTGGTTAGGATCGCTTTGCCGCGCCGCCTGTATCAAAAATAGTCCGGTCAGCGTGAGAACAAGGCCACGTGCTGCGAGTCCAAAGCGTCCAACGCGAGTTGCCCAAGTGCGCTCTGTATCGCTCATTTGATTGAGGTTGAGCCGCTTGCGAAAGCTGGCTTTATACGCTTCATAGAATTGATAGAAGCCAATACCAATGACGCCCGCTCCAATCAGGCCAACCAACCATTGGCCAAACGGTTGCGCCAGCAGTTGCGCGGTAGCGTCTTGCTGCCCGTTGCTGCTGCCTGCTGACCCTCCCATCGTTAACTTGAGCGCACTCAAGGCCAATCCAGTATAAACTGCACCATTGAGCAGGTAGCCAAGTCGCTGAGCAATGCCTTTTGCATCTTTGCCTTTGCCTTCGGGATCGTAGATCGCTTGAACAACCCGCCACAGCACGTATTCGATTAGCCCGATCGCCACCAACGCCAGCAGAATTTGACCAAATGGCTGAGCGGCGATCGTATTCAGTGCGCCTTGTGTATCGGTTGTTTGGCCGCCCGCACTGACTGCCGCCTGCACTGCTAGAACGCCAACGATGCCGTACACAATTCCTTTTGCAGCATAACCAAATCGTGCGAGCCGTTCTACCCAGTCTGTGGTTTGTGCCATTGCTGTTGATGAATTCCTAATTTTGAGCTTGCACGATCGATTCCTTCACTGCATCTATCCACAGAACAAATTTGTCGAACGCGATATCTTGTGTGCCTGCATCCTCTAGCCAACATGCATAATCGAGATATGGAGAAAATTCTTTTTGCGGAAAAAGAAAGCGTTAAAGGGCGAGCGATATTTCTAGGGGAGCGGCTGAATCTGGCGGCACTGGAGACGACCGATAGCTTAGCAACTATGCCGCTAGTGGTTTCGGCGGGCGATCGCGGCTGTGCGGTTCTGTTTCGCTATGGGGCAGTTGTGCTGTTTGGCCTAGAGCCGATCGAAGAAGCGTCATTTTTGTTACAGCTTGAGCCGCTGGTTCTCGATCCGTTTGCCAAGCGCGAAACCGAAGAAGTCGTGCTTCAGCTTGAGCCTGCCGGAGCGGGGCGCGTCGAAAACGGCATGATCTGGATTCAAGCGTTTAGCGTCGAATGTTTGCAGATCGTCGCGGATGTGCTGGCAAAAAGCGTTGTTCTGGCGCACTACGAAGCCGGAACTGCGAAAGTGTTTGACCAGATTGAGCCGTTTGCTGCCAGCCTGCAAACTAGCACAAACCGCGAACGGCAGGGCAAAGAACTGTTGCGGCAGTTGGGCTTGAGCCTATCAATTCAACACAAAATTATCGGTCGGGTGGAAATTAGCGATAAGCCGGAACTGCTGTGGGATTCGCCCACGCTGGAGCGGCTGTATCGCCGTTTGGACGATGAATATGAAATTCGCGATCGCCACCTTGCCCTAGAACGCAAGCTGGATTTAATTTCGCGGACGGCGGAAACCGTGCTGGATCTGCTTCAGCACAATACGGGTTTGCGCGTCGAGTGGTACGTGGTGATTTTGATTGTGGTGGAAATTTTGCTGTCAATGTATGACCTGTTTTTGCAGGTGTAGCGGTTTTGCTGCGCCCGCTATGAATCGGTATCATTGTCGAGCTTCGATCGCTCTTCAATCTGCTTCACGCCCCACAGCACAAACAGCGTCAGCAGTCCCCCCGTAACGCCGATAAACCACAGCCCTGCGCCGATCGCCACGCCCAACGCTGCCGACACCCAAATCGCTGCTGCCGAAGTCAAGCCGCGCACTTGAACTTTGCGGCGATCGGTGCGTGAAATGATCTCTCCGGCTCCCAAAAAGCCAACGCCCGTCGTGATCCCCTGAATGACGCGAGTGTGATCCCCAGAATCGATCGCGCTACCGCTCAACCCAGAAAGCACGAAGATGGCGGCTCCCAGGCTCACCAGCATGTGCGTTCGCAGTCCGGCAGGTTTGCGATCGAGTTGGCGCTCTAATCCGATCAAGCCGCCGACCACGATCGCGAGAACCAGGCGTAACAAGACATGCTGCCAATCGATCGGCAGCGAAATTTCGGACATGTTGCTACTTGAACCATTCGATTCCTTCCATTTAACCAGAAGTTAACCTGGCTGACGGGCAGAAGGAAGCGATCGCACCTCTAGATTGTGCCGATGTTGGAAGCGGGTTTGCGGTCGGGACGTGCCAGCGTTGGGCTGCACTCAGATGGCTTGGTTTGGTATTTCACCAGGTTGGCAAGCTCTTGAAGCTGGCTGATGGCTTCGGCTCCTTCGAGCTTCATCAGTTCGCGATCGTCTCGCATCTCCGTCCAGGTGATCCCGTAATCTGACACCAAAAAGCGAATGAGATGGTCGTTACCCAAACTCACCATAAACGACGCGCTGTTCATCTGACCGCCACAGGTGTAGCAAGACGCCAGGTAGCCCCGACGCTCTAGCACCAAGGCGAGCGCCTGAAGATTCATTACCAGGTCTTGCACAAATTGACGATGCTGGTCTGCAAGTCTTAAAAACACACTTGACCTCCTATCCCCACACTACATTCTAAACCTTTCTAAAGGTTTTCTTAAGATTTGTGCCTGAAGCGGTAGAGCCTTTAAGTAACACTACCCAAAACTGCTTAGTCATCGCCTGGAGTTAAGTCGTGATAAAGCGAAATAAAACGGCTTTTAATGGGTTACAAGCAATAAACGCGAGTGAAGCGGGTTCCCACCGAAGTTCAGACCTTCTGTTCTAGCCGAAGTATCAATCTCAGCCGTAAAAGCTGCATCCGTACAAAGAAGTAGATAGCGCCCGATCGCAGTCTAAGCGAAAACTGCCAAAATGGGTGAAACTTAACTATCTCTTCCAATCGCGATCGCCTCATTCCGGCTACTTTACTACATCTTTAGAAAACGGAGTAGCCAAAAAAATCTGTATGATTAAGCACAACTTCACAAATCTCACTGGCGGGATCGCCGAATTAAAAAGGAGTCGATCGATTCGATCGACTCCTTTAACGGAATTTATGAAGATCCTGAACGATTACTGAACCTGCCACCAGCCCAAGGAAGGGCCGATGAACCGTACCGTCACCCAATAGGCGACCAGCAGGCCGATTCCCACCCAGGCGCCCTTTGTGCTCAGCTCGACAAACTGTTGGGCTTGAGTTTTGGTAATCGGCAGCCAGGGCAAGATGGTTGCTTCCTGGCCGTATTTATCTCCCAGTGTTTCTTTGCGTCGTTTTGCGTCACCCATAGCACAGCTACCTAAAATCAACTTCTCCTGACTTTGATGATAGCGGTTGAGCGTTAAGCTCCGATCGCCACAGGATTGTGCTGAGTCAGCCAGCTTTTCAGATCAGCAAGGGCGCGATCGCGATATTGGCCGTAGCGATCGCGCTTGTTGCGAATGCGCTGCGGCAGTTCGGGCAAAATGCCGAAATTGGGCGGCATCGGCTGAAAATGTTTCGGCTCTGCCGTGCTGATGAAGTCAATCAGTGCGCCAAGCATCGTTGTAACAGGCAGCGCGACGGGTGGGCGATCGAGAATGAGCCGTGCGGCATTGGTTCCAGCCAGCCAGCCGCCTGCTGCCGCTGCCGTGTAGCCCTCGGTTCCAACGAGCTGTCCGGCAGCGAAAAGGGTCGATCGCGACTTGAATTGCAGCGTCGAGTGCAACAGTTCCGGTGCGTTCAGAAACGTGTTGCGGTGCATCACGCCCATGCGGACAAATTCGGCATTCTCCAAACCGGGGATCAAGCGAAAAACGCGCTTTTGTTCGCCCCAGCGCAAATTGGTTTGAAAGCCCACCAGATTCCAAAGCTGCCCTGCCTTATCTTCCTGCCGCAACTGCACAACTGCGTAAGGCCGCTTGTCGCGATTGGCGGGATCGCGAAAATCACCGAGTCGAGCGTCAAACAGGCCAACTGGCTTCAACGGGCCGTAGCGCATCGTGTCTTCGCCGCGCCGCGCCATTTCCTCGATCGGCAAACAAGCTTCAAAAAACTTGGCCGACTCGCGATCGAACGCTTTCAGTTCTGCCTGCTCCGCTTCACGCAACGCCTGCCAAAATTCGAGATATTGATCCCGACTCATCGGACAGTTTAGATAGGCGGCTTCACCGCGATCGTACCGAGAGGCGAGAAAGGCGATATCGCGATCGATCGATTCACCCTCGACGATCGGGCTGGCCGCATCAAAAAAGCTGAGATATTCCATTCCCGTCAGCTTCCGCAGATCTTCGGCCAAGGCGGAACTGGTCAGCGGGCCAGTCGTCAGCACGACGACGCCTTCGGTCGGCAGTTGCGGCACTTCGTCGCGTCGCAGTTCGATCAGCGGATGGTTTGCCAGCGTTTTCGTTAAGTCACGGCTGAAAACAGCGCGATCGACCGCCAGCGCACCACCCGCAGGCACAGAATGCTCATCTGCTTTGGCAATCACGATCGATCCCAGCCGCCGCAGTTCCTCATGCAGCAGGCCAGAAGCGCGATCGCTCGATTGCGCCCCAAACGAATTGCTGCACACCAGTTCGGCCAAATGCTCGGTGTGATGCGCGGGACTCGTGCAGTGCGGACGCATCTCATGCAGCACAACCGGAACTCCCGCCTGAGCAATCTGCCAAGCCGCTTCAGTTCCGGCTAAACCGCCGCCAATCACCTGCACTGGAATGGATTTGTTCATGTCGATCGCGCCACATCACTTCTTTCAGGGTACAAGCTGGGTGTTCGGTGTCGGCAGAAAGAAGTCGGAGGGAAGCGAGCCAACACCGTTGTACAGTCCTGCCTCTGTCGTTTCTCCTCATTGAGCAGCGCTTTCACTGCCGACACCAGCGATCCGGCATCTTTTGATTATTCAGGCCGACGCAGGGCATCTCCGATCGCATCCCCAAATCCATCCGCACTGGGGCGATCGGCTTCCTCTTCCTCAAACTCCTCGTCGTCGTCGTACTCTTCGTATTCTTCAGCTTCGGCTTCCGCATCCGCAGCTTCCTGAGCGCGACGACGTTCTTCTGCCAGTTCCGCGATCTTGCGGTTTTCGGCTTCATAGTCGTATTTGGCCGAGTCTTTGATGTCAATTTTCCAGCCTGTCAACCGAGCCGCGAGGCGGACGTTTTGGCCTTCTTTGCCGATCGCCAAACTCAACTGATCGTCTGGAACCAGCACATGCGCCTGTCGCTCTTCAGGATTCACCAAGCGCACTTCATCCACTCTCGCCGGACTCAGCGCATTGGCGATGTAGGTGGCCGGATCGGGCGACCAGCGAATCACGTCAATCTTTTCGCCGCGCAGTTCGTTCACCACAACTTGAATGCGCGATCCCCGTGCGCCAATGCAGGCTCCGACCGGATCAACGTCGCGCTCTAAGGTATCAACGGCGATTTTGGTGCGGGGGCCAACGGATCGCGACGGCGGATTTGCTTCACGCGCAACGGCGACAATCCGCACAATTTCGTCTTCAATTTCCGGCACTTCAGTCGCAAACAAATCCACCACCAATCCGGCATCTGCCCGCGAAACCAGCAGTTGCGGACCGCGATGTGCGCCTTCGGAAACGCGCTTGAGAAACACCTTAAACGTGGCATTGGCACGATAGTTATCGTTCGGTAGCTGGTCGCGCTTGAGCAGTTCCGCTTCCACTTCCGGCTGACCAAAACCGCTGACAACCGCCATAATCACCGACTGCCGCTCAAATCGCACGACGCGCCCTTGCAAAACCGTTCCTTCCAATTCCTGAAATTCTTCTTGAATCAGTTTGCGCTGCTGGTCGCGCAGCTTTTGCGCCAAAACCTGCTTGGTTTGAATCGCCGCCATCCGGCCAAAATCGCGCTGATCCGGCGTCACGTCCAGCACAACCGTATCGCCTAGCTGCGCTTCGTCTGCGACTTCCTGGACTTCTTGCAGCGAAATTTGATGGTCGGGATTGTCAACCGCCTCGACGATCGATTTGGTCGCCAACACGCGAAAGCCTTCATCTTCCACGTCCAGTTCGACCTCAAAATTGTTGAAATACTCTTCGTCAAAATTGGGAGCATCAGCGCGATGGGTGCGGCGATAGCGTTCATATCCTTTCAGCAAAGCTTCGCGCAATGCCGACTGAACCGCGTGTTTCGGCAAATTGCGCTCACGGCTAATGCTGTCGATCATGTCTTGCAAACCGGGTAGGCTGACGAGCGACATGGGGGGAACCTCCGTAGATATTCGGTTTGGGGTGTGAGGGTAGAAAACGAGCGTTGCAGCGAACCTATTGGCGATCGTCCAATTGAACGGAAGCAATCACGTTGCGGGGAATCGCGATCGATCGACCTTTGAGACTGAGATACACGGCTTTGTCATCACGGCGAATCAAATTGCCCGATCGCTTTTTTTGCCCGTCGTGCGGTTCCGTCGTCGTCACGGTGACGGGAAACCCTTTGAACGAAATGAATTCGCGATCGGTCGTCAACGTCCGCGAAATGCCCGGACTGGAAATTTCCAGCACGTAAGCATCCGGAATGAAATCCGCTTCGTCCAAGGCAACCTCTAGCGCCTGACTCATGCGTTCGCAGTCTTCCAATCCCGTATCTTGCGTGTGATTGCGAATGTCAACCCGCAAAACCGGAGGATTTTGGTTGGTGTGAAACACGGCTCCGACCACTTCTAGGCCAAGCGAATCGGCAACGGGAGCGGCCAGATCAAGAATCTGGGGGATCAGGGGATGAGACATAAGCAATCTTCCCAACAGTGAAGCGCCGCATCTGAGGAAACACAGACAATAAAAAAAGCGGGCGATCGACCCACTTCCACAGAAAAGATGCGGCAGTCGCAAGAAGCAGTCGTCCTTGCGGTTTCCAGTGTAGCGCGGGTTTGGGCGATCGTGGGGCGGCGATCGGGAATTCAATCCCAAGTTGTGATCTGGGAAGAAGTGTTGTTTTGAAATGATTGATAGAGTGGCAATAACATTTCATCTTTTCAGTCGATGAGTCGTTCTAAATCAGATTCGCCCTTGCGAATTTACCGCCCGCTTCCCTTGTTTGCCGATCGCAAGCAGATTGAAGAAGTATTGCGTCACGGCTCAATTCAAGAACTTCTCATCCTGCCATTGGCATTGGGTGAGCATTGCCCAAATTGGAAATACGCGCAGGGTGTATGTTTAGGTCTAGCTGAACACTCCGATCCTGCGGTTCGTGCCAACGCCTGTTTAGGACT
Source organism: Microcoleus sp. FACHB-1515 (assembly GCF_014696105.1). Taxonomy (GTDB): domain Bacteria; phylum Cyanobacteriota; class Cyanobacteriia; order Elainellales; family Elainellaceae; genus JAAUTJ01. The sequence continues at coordinate 171,369 of NZ_JACJPO010000066.1, read as the reverse complement.
TGCATACATTGCACGCACAAAGCAACGCTTAGAAAAACACCTGGTTAAGCCAATTCTGCTTCGTGAACTTCGCGATCAAATTGAATTTCGTTGGCGCATTGAAGATGCAATTAAAGATATAAATCATTATTTGAAATGGAATTTAGCAAACAAGCATGAAGACAAGTAAGACTGGAGGAAATTGATGCACCTGGAAGACTATTTTGACTTTTTTGCAGAAAACGATATTCGACTCAAAGGACCCAGAGTGGGGATTGAAACGATTCTGCATGATTTTTTGTATTGGAAGCGATCGCCCGAAGAAATTGCTCAGTCTTACTCCACACTGACATTGGAGCAAGTCTACGCTACAATCCTCTACTACCTGCACAATCAGGAAGTGATGACTCAATACCTAAATGAGTGGCAAGAAAATAATCGAAAGAGACGAGAAGTACAACGGCTAAATCCTTCACCTGCTGCCTTACGATTGCGCCAGTTTAAAGCAGAGCAAGCGGCAATGAAGTCGGAGCATGATGAAGTTTCTGCTGGATGAAAATGTCGATCGAGCCTACAAAATTCAACTGCTTCAACAAGTTTCTCAGCTAGAAGACATGATCATTGGTGAGGCAGGTGCACCACCCAAAGGAACCCTTGATCCAAAAGTTTTAGAGTGGTGCGAGCAGAACGATTTTGTACTCGTTACTAATAACCGAAGCAGTATGCCTGTTCATTTGGCTGAGCATTTAGCTTCCGATCGCCATATACCCGGAATCCTCATTCTGAATGCGAATCTCAGCATTGGCAGAAATCTTGAGGAATTAATTCTCATTGCCCTGGCAGCATTCGATCAGGAGTTTCAAGACCGAATCGAACATTTGCCCTTGCCATAGTTGCTGATGCATTCAAAGTAGCGCGATCGAATTGGACATCGCCAAGCCGCCAGATAAGTGTGCTTTGTGGATTGGGCAGCCGCAACCGAGCTTGAATTTCAATCGATCGCATTGGCTATCGCGGCTTGAAGTTGCGATCGAGTCCCAATCCCCGATCGATGCAGTTCGGTGATTACAACCAAAATTTTTGAGAATAACTAGCAAAAGGACTTGAATTTCAAACTCATACTGACTACATTTAGATTATTGAAGTCATTCCGAGTTTGACAAATATGGCTCAGACATTAGCCCCGCTTCCTTACGACTACGCTGCTCTCGAACCGTACATTGACGCCCAGACGATGCAGCTTCACCACGACAAACACCACGCTGCCTACGTCAACAACCTCAATGCCGCTCTTGAGAAGTATTCTGAACTGCAAGGCCGCAGCGCTGAAGATTTGATCCGCGATTTCAACCAAATTCCCGAAGATGTGCGCGGAGCCGTTCGCAATAACGGCGGTGGTCACGTCAACCACACGATGTTCTGGCAAATCATGGCTCCGAATGCAGGCGGTGAACCGACTGGCGCGATCGCCCAAGTGATTTCCGAAACCTTTGGCGACTTCAACAACTTCAAGCAGCGCTTCAACGACGCTGGCCTGAAGCAGTTTGGCAGCGGTTGGGCTTGGCTCGTGCTTGATCAAGACGGCAAGTTCCAAGTGACGGCAACGCCGAATCAAGACAGCCCGATCACCGCAGGCCAAAAGCCGATCATGGGCAACGACGTTTGGGAACATGCCTACTATTTGAAGTACCAAAATCGCCGCGCTGACTACCTGAATGCTTGGTGGAACGTGGTGAACTGGGAAGAAGTCAACCGCCGACTAGAGCAAGCCCGCGCAGCGTAATCGATCGCGCAAAAAGCAGTTCAACGCTAACCTAACCTAGGCAATTTCAGCCCAGCCAGTTGTTCGATACTGGTTGGGTTTTGTATTATAAATTCAAGAAAAGTCGTTATGGGAATTCAACTGAAATCGATCGTGCCTTGGGGACGCAATGCCGAGGAATATCAGCGGATGTTTGATTTGCATTTGGTAGATCGATCGAGCAAAATTCTCGACTGTGGCGGCGGCCCTGCTAGCTTTAATGCTGAAATGACTGAGCAAGGCTATTCGATCGTTTCTTGCGATCCGCTCTATCAGTTTTCAGCCGCAGAAATTGAGCAGCGAGTTGAAGCAACTTGGCGATCGCTGCTGACAAAAATCGAAGCCAATCGATCGAGCTATGTTTGGGACGATCGGATCGCTTCACCACAACAACTCGGACAGGTACGGCTGGCTGCAATGCGAAGATTTATTCAAGATCTGTCGATCGGGCTATCTGAGAATCGCTATGTTGTTGCCGAACTACCAAATTTGCCGTTTGCTGATGATCGATTTGATCTCGCTTTGTGTAGTCACTTGCTGTTGACCTATTCGGACTTGCTGCCGATCGAATTTCATCTCCAGTCGATCGAAGAATTGCTGCGTATTGCCAAACAGGTGCGAATTTTTCCGATTTTGAATGCGTCTGGAGCGCGATCGATTCACCTTGAAACCGTTCTCAATTCTTTTCGCGCCAAGCTGCAAATTGTTCCCTATGAATTTCAAATTGGCGGAAATCAAATGCTGGTGATCGATCGCTAATTCCTAGGAATGAACTGGTTTTTGTAGTCTGGATAAACCGCCAAAATACAGCAGCCAAAGCACAACGATCGCCCAGTGAATCACGACGATTACGAATAGCGATCCCGTCAGGCGATAAGCGATCGTGCAAACGATCCCCAGCAGTCCAGCCAGTGCTAAAAATGTCGGATTGCTAAACGTGGATGCACCTGCGCGGTACAGCGTTTTGGCGTTGAGCGGATGGTAGAGGACAAACACGATCAAGCTGGCAATTCCCCACAGCCACCAGTTCGCTTCTTGAATAATTGTGCTGGGGTGCGGCAGGAAAAGGACGCGAAACAGCAATTCTTCAAACAAAGCGGGAGTGAACAGAACGCGCAGGCTCAGCAGGCCAATTTCGATCGAATTCAGATCCGCAGATTCGAGGCGCAACAGGCGATGGCGGAGACCGATCGGGATGGCGATCGCCGCATAAATTCCCAGACTTGCCGCGACGATCGAGATGTCGCGCCAGTTGGGAAGCGAGAGCGATGCGAGAAGGCGATTGAGCAGCGTCGTGGCAGGTGAGATTTGCGTGTTGGGGATCGTAATTTCACCGAGCAGAGCAGTGGGAGCCAGCGGTGCAATGCTGCCGTCCCAACCGCCGACCTGATTCGTCCGAAAAATCCACAGGGCAGCATTACGGCGAAGAAACTGGATCGCGAGTTCGTCTTGTGCCTGTCGGGGCGTCAGCGTCCGCCAGGTCGTCAAGCCTGCCCAAATGCTGGGATCGCGGAACGGCTGGTCTTCCACGCCTGCGATCGCCGCCTGTTCTCTGGCACTGTCCCAATCAGCGCGGACAATGCCCAGCGGTTGCAGGTCGGCCTCGATCGCTTTGCCAAAGGCCACGAGTTTTTCAAACCGCTGCGTCTGCTCGTCGTCAGGATGCGCGGCTAGCCAAGCTTGAATGCGGGGATCGCTGGCCTGCTGCTTGAGACGAGCGATCGCCACAAACAACGCCTGACTCGAATCTTGAATGCACGAGGTCGCGGGCGTGACGGTGGCGCTGCCTGTGCCGTCTCCGACGCGATAGCGAGCCATCATGATTCGCAGTTGCAGCAAAAATTCAGACAGGGGCGAAAAGCGGACGCCATCAAAGTCGTAATCTTCCAAAACCGGATCAAAGCGAATCAAAATATCGGCAACGGGGCGCGTGCCGAGCCAGCCGCGATCGAGGTTGCCCATGTAGTTTTGCCACAAAGTTGAACCCGAAACGATGCCGTTGGGATTGTGGGCGTAAACCTGCTCATATTCAATTCTCCAGCGCAACTGGTTTGAGAGCGGGTCGCGATCGATTCGCCCCGATCCAAACGCAAAATGTCCGGTAATCGTGTTTGGGACGCCCAGCGGCTCGGCCTTTTCGCCGCCAATGCCGCCAAAGACGTGCAAGACCAAAGCGCGATCGCCTTCCTGCCAGCGCGATCGGGCTTCGTCCTCGCTCGTTGCCGTCGGGTCGAGCAGCGTCGTTTGCACCGTGCCCTTCGTCAAATCTGCCCAGAGCGAATTGCGGGCATAGCTGAGGCTGGCGTCGCCGATGATCACGCGATCGGGATCAAGCTGAACGAGCGATCGCGGCTCGATCGATTCGACGACAAACAGACCCGATTGATCTTTCGCGCCAAAAATGTACCAGCCCGCTTGTCCCGCTGGAGATTTTGTGATGTCGCGATTGGTCGAGGGAAAAATGCCGTTGTGATCCGCAGGTAACTGGGGAAGCTTGATCGTTTCGATCGCCCCGTCAAACGCACCGGAACTGGCACGAAAATGCTGGACGCGAAAAAATTGGCTGGGGCAAGGCGGATCGCCCGGACAGGCAGCAGGCAGCGGCTTTCGATCGACAGGCTCCAGCAGCTTCACCAGTCCATAAAACTGACCTGTCACCTGAATCGGGTCGCGATCGAGCCTGAGGATCACGTTGCCCGATTCCGCTTCGACCTGCGGGCGATCGAGCATCACCGTCACCGAGTCTTCTGGCCTCGCTCCGGCCAGCGATTGCAGTGCGCCGACTTGGTTGCGTCCGTTTAGCCGATCGGGATGAACGTTGCCGCGCTTTTGGCTGTCGATCGTCGCCGTTGTGAACCGGACATTCCGCGTCACCGCTTCGAGATAGGCTTGCGTGTCGGGCTGCGAATTCCAGGTGAGGCGGACGGTTTGGCCGTTCAGGTCGGCAATGGGCGCGTGTTGCACTTCCAGCCACACCCAATCGCCCGGAAAACTCGCTTGTTGGCTAGAGGTGGGCAAAATCAAGCGGCCAATCCACTGCGCGATCGGCTGATAGTCGGCACTGTAGACCGGAGTGGCGATCGACCCTCGACTCAGCCCCAAGGCGAGAGCCAACATCAGCCCGATCAGCCAATTAATTTTTCGCCAACGAGCCATCTTGCGCCTCGATCGATGCCATTTTTTCTAATTTGCTTATTTCGATTAAAAACCAGATCGATCGCTTCACAGTGGAACGCTCTGGGTTTTCTTCATTTGGATCAAATCCTGTCTACCGATGCAGCAGGCAATTTTCCAGATGATTCATTGAAAGAATGTTTGCCAATTTTCCGAGCCAAATTCTTCCTGAAATTCTTCGATTACCCAGGCGATCGACTTGCCATATTGCTTCGCAACGCGCACCAAATAATCGCGATAGGCTATTTTTTCCGCGTCAGTCGGATTGTCGCCAAAAATTGCACCAAAGTTCCAGCCTGCTTCGGGAAAGCTGCCAAATTCTTTGAAAAAAGCGCTTTTTGTCCAGTTGGGTGCAGCACCTTCGCGATAAGTTTTTTGGCGTTGAGTACGGTAGAAATCGTACATTTTGCGGCGTTCAATTTGCCGCAACAGTTCTTCGCTGTAGACTTCCACCAGTTCTCCGCTGTGGACAGGCGCGATCGTTTCCCAGGCATAGCCGCAGCTTGGACAGGTCATCACAAAGCCCCAGACGAGGCGATCGCACTGTGGACATTGCTTTTTGGCGGGGGGCGGCGCGTCTCCGGGTTCGCGGCTGGTCGGCAAATTGTAAAACTGGATGTCTTCGGGAAAGCCGAGCCTGAGCAAATTGTTTGCCTGATCGAGAATGATGCCGCATGTTTTTCCGGTCTGGGGCGAAATCCTGAGTAGTCTGCCGACCTGCTGATAGTGCAGCGCTTTCGACTGCGTAGGCCGCAACAGCAAGCCAACCTCGACGCTCGGTTCATCAAAGCCGATGCTGATCACGTTGCAGGAAGTCAGCACCAGCAGTTTTCCTGTTCCCAAATCGCGATATTTGCGCTGTCGTTCCTTAATTGGTGTGCTGCCGTCCACCACGTCTGAGGGAACGCCTGCTTCGCGAAAGGCGGCGGCGACATGGCGGGCATGTTCGACATCGACACAAAAGGCGATCGTCCGCTTTCCCGGTGTCAACCGCTGCCATTCTTCGACAATTCGCTGCACAAGTTCCGGGCGATCGCAAGCGTTCTTCAGGTCGCGATCGTCAAAATCTCCGGCCACCGTCCGCACGTCATCCAGCTTGATTTGCGAATCCTTGGGCACGCCGTAATACTGCATCGGCGCAAGATAGCCCATCCGCTGAAGCTCAGCAGGAATTGGAGAGGCGACAAAGGTTTCCATGTGATCGCCCAATTGCTCGCGTCCCAGTCGATACGGCGTCGCAGTCATTGCCAGATGCACGGCTTTGGAATGCGTTTCGTAGATGATTTCCTGCCCGATTTGGCTGAAAACGGTGGTGTGGCCTTCGTCAAAAAAGACGACGTTGGCAGGCCAGTCGCGCCACCACGATCGCTTTTCCATCGTTTGAATGCTGGCGATTTGAATCGGCGCGTCCGGGTCTTCTTTCCAGCCGGATTTGATGAAGCCGCAGCGCAAGCCAAACGCTTCCATCTTTTGATGCGTCTGTCCGACGAGGACATCCAAATGCACCAAAAACATTAGCCGCAAGCCACGCGCCGCAGTATCCGCGCAGATTTTGCCGCCGATCACGGTTTTGCCCGCTCCGGTTCCGGCAATGATCGCCACGCGCCGATAGCCCTGTCCGAGCTTGACGTACAAATCTTTAATCAACTGCTGCTGATAGGGTCGCAGCGTGGGAGCTTCGATCGCGGAAGAAGGCATGGAAAACGGCGGCGCAAAGAAGTCTAATGTACTATAGCGCCGTGCAAATGGCGATCGCGCTTCAGGTTCGATCACCCAATGCCGTCGCCGCAATTTCATCCATCCGCACAGGCACGATCGGCGGCGTGACTTTGGTTAAATCCACTGAGGGGCACAAGTCGGCCAAGGCACAGCGATCGCAAGCCGGATTTCGCGCCATGCAGACGGCGCGACCGTGATAAATAATCCGAATCGACCAGTTTTCCCAGTCCGGCTGCGGGAGGAGCTTCATTAGATCGCGCTCGATGCGAACCGGATCAGCGTGTTTCGTCATGCCCAAGCGATTGCTCAGCCGTTTAACGTGCGTATCGACCGTGACGCCTGCATGAATGTCGAAAGCATGAGCCAGCACGACATTGGCTGTTTTGCGAGCGACACCGGGAAGCGTCAGGAGGTCTTCCATCCGCTTCGGCACTTCGCCGCCAAACTCCGTCATGATGCGCGAACAGGCGGCCTGAATGTTTTTGGCTTTGTTGCGGTAGAAGCCCGTCGATCGAATCAAATTTTCCAGTTCTTCCAGTTCGGCTCCAGCAAGCGCAGGTGCGTCAGGGAATCGATCGAACAAAGCAGGCGTCACCTTATTCACCCGCTCATCGGTACACTGAGCCGAAAGAATTGTGGCAACCAAAAGCTGAACAGGCGTTTCATAGTTCAGCGTACAGGGCGCTTCCGGGTAGAGGCGTTTGAGGCGCACCAAAATTTCCAGGGCACGCTGCTGGATAGCGGATTTACGAGGCACGAGGGAGCGGAGCGAAAAGACTCTTCTATTTTAGGGGTTAGGAATTAGGAGCTAGAGCGAGTTTGGAATGCTGCGATCGCTCCCTATGTCAACACTTGACACTTGATCTCCGACACCCGTTATAGGATCGAAACAGTGCTTTGAGGAACTTTGCGATCGTGGTGAATTCTGACCTGTTGCGAACGCCGCTCTATTCGATTTATCGAGAATCCGCCAGACTCGTTCCCTTTTCCGGATGGGAGATGCCCGTGCAGTTCGCGGGGATCAGTCGAGAACATCAAGCCGTCCGTCAGCAGGTTGGCATGTTCGACATTTCGCACATGGGCAAGTTTGCCTTGCAGGGAACGCGAGTGATCGATCGCCTCCAAAAGCTTGTGCCCTCCGATCTCGATCGTCTTCAGCCCGGAATGGCTCAGTACACCGTTTTCCTCAATCCTGACGGCGGCATTATTGACGATCTCATCATTTATCATCAGGGCGAAACAGCAGGTGCGGAGCGGATTTTCATCATCGCCAATGCTTCTACGATCGCCAAAAATAAAACATGGCTGCTTCAGCAGTTTGACGAACGCGAATTCACCGATCTTTCGGCTCGCAAAGTGCTAATTGCCGTGCAGGGAAGGAATTCGATCGCCACCCTCGCTCCACTGGTCGAGGCCGATTTAACTGCGATTCCCCGCTTCGGCCATCTGGAAGCAAATTTGCTCGGTTCGCCCAGCTTTTTTGCCCGGACGGGATACACAGGCGAAGATGGCTTTGAGATCATGCTTGATCCCGATGTTGGGCTTGAACTGTGGCGATCGCTCTCCACATCCGGCGTCACGCCTTGCGGACTGGGCGCACGAGACACGCTGCGGCTGGAAGCAGCAATGGCGCTCTATGGTCAAGACATTGACGAAACCACAACGCCGCTGGAAGCTGGACTAGGCTGGCTGGTGCATCTGGAGAGCAAAGGCGACTTCATCGGGCGATCGATTTTGGAGCAGCAAAAACAGCGAGGTGTTTCACGTCGTCTAGTCGGGCTGCAAATGCAGGGGCGCAACATTGCTCGGCACGATTATCCGGTTCTGCACGAAGGCAAAGCGATCGGAAAAATCACAAGCGGAACGCTTTCGCCCACTTTGAATCAGGCGATCGCGCTGGCTTACGTTCCGACGGAATTCTCGAAAGTTGGGCAGGCGATCGAAGTCGAGATTCGCGGCAAAGCGCATCCGGCGATCGTCGTGAAGAAGCCATTTTATCGAGCAGAAGCGGCGGTTTCCCCGATGTCGAAATAGCGCCATCCCGCTCCACAAGCTGTGCGATCGCCCGCATTTTGCGAAATAATTTACCTCAGCACCAAAAGGATTCAACCAATGGCTTTTGAATATCCCAGCAATTTGAAATATCTCGATACGCACGAATACGCCGGACTCGAAGGCGACATTGCCACGATCGGCATTACTGCTTTTGCCGTTGATCAGCTTGGCGACATTGTGTTTTTGGAACTGCCCGAAGTCGGCGACGGCATCGAAAAGGGCGAAACTTTTGGTACGGTTGAATCGGTTAAAGCAGTGGAGAATTTGAACGCACCTGTTTCGGGCACGATCGTCGATCGCAACGACCCGATTCTAGACGCGCCCGAACAGTTGGCCGAAGATCCTTATGGTCAAGGCTGGCTGATCAAGGTGCGTGTAAACGCGCCCGAACAGCTTGAGGAAGCAATGTCGGCTGACGAGTATCGCGAAAAAGTCGAAGGCGAATAGCGCTTTGGGAACGGTGTAGCATGGCCGCTGTGTCGATCGCCCCGTTCTTGTGTCAAGATCGAGTGTTCCTTCCGGGCGATTGATGATGCTGACTTCTACTGCTTTGGCCGATTTGCCGTTTCTGGGTGCGGATGTTGCCACTGACTACGCAACGGCTCGCGTCGTCATCTTGCCGATTCCTTACGAAGCGACGACGACCTACCGACGCGGCTGCGAAAACGGCCCTGCCGCGATTCTCGACGCCTCTCAGCAGGTCGAGTATTACGACGAAGAACTCGATCGAGAAGTGTGGCCTGTCGGCATTTACACGCACGAATCGATCGCGGACACGCGCAACGGGCGATCGGTTGCTGCTGAAGAAATGCTCGATGTGACTCAAAAAACCGTCGCCAAGCTGATTGCAGACGGCAAATTTGTGATCGGACTCGGCGGTGAACACAGCATCACAACCGGACTCGTTGCTGCCTATCGCGGAGGCGAACCGTTTACCGTTGTGCAAATTGACGCACACGGCGACCTGCGGCACGAATATGAAGGCTCGATTCACAATCACGCCTGCATCATGCGGCGCGTGGTCGATATGGAAATTCCGACGGTGCAAATCGGCATCCGCAGCATTTGCAAAGAAGAAGCGGATTTGATCAAGGAAAAAAATCTAACCGTCTTTCGCGCTCGTGAAATTGCCGCCGATCCCGGTTGGATCGATCGCGCGGTTGCCAGCATTTCCACTCGCAACGTTTTCTTTACGATCGACCTCGACGGCATCGATCCCACTTTGATGCCGGGTGTCGGCACACCAGAACCAGGCGGACTCAACTGGTATGCCCTAATGACCTTCCTGAAAAAAGTCTTCGATCGCCATCACGTGATCGGCTGCGACGTGATGGAGCTTGCCCCGATTGCCGATTCGGTCGTCTCTGAATTTACCGCTGCCAAGTTGGTTTATAAATTAATTGGATATCAAGCGATCGCGCAAAACTGGATTACGAGAGATTAGGGGTTGGGGTGAGTTTTAACAGCCATCGATCCTGCCCCACCCCATAAAAAAGGAGGGAGCCAAACCATCGCTCAAAGTTCCCCTTGTTAAGGGGGATTCAGGGGGGATCTCTGCCAGAAAATCACACAACCAGAAGGTCTTCAAACACACCCTAGCCTCCAGCTTTCGCTAACTCCCAATACCCGACACCTCCTCAATGCTATGACTGGAACTGCGATCGGCAGCTACGCTCCAGATTTTGAACTGCCCGCCACTGATGGCACCGTTCATCATTTGGCTCGCTATCTCGAAAATCATCGGGCAGTGGCCGTGATTTTTATGTGCAATCACTGTCCGTATGTGCGGATGTATCTCGATCGCCTCAAGCAGATTCAGGCGGATTTTGTCGATCAGGGCGTGACGCTGATCGGCATCAACGCCAACGACGACAAAACCTATCCCGAAGACAGCTTCGAGAAGATGAAGGTGTTTGCTCAGGAAAATGGATTGAACTTTCCGTATTTGCGGGATGTGACGCAAGACGTGGCGCAAAGCTTTGGTGCTTCTCGAACGCCAGAAGTTTATCTGCTCGATCGCCAAGGTGTTTTGCAATACAGCGGCTCGATCGATGACAGCGCTCAAGATCCGCAGGCCGTTCGCTCGTCCTATTTGCGCGATGCGATCGCCCAATTGCTCAAGGGAGAAGCGATCGCATCGCCTTCTACCAGTGCGATCGGCTGCTCAGTGAAATGGCGTCAATGAGTAAAACTACTCGTAACCATAGACAAAACAGGGATCGGTAGCTTAATTTGGAATCAATTTGAGTTCAAAAATTGTCACAAATATGGGAATGGCGTACCGACGGGTTTTACTCAAGCTGAGCGGTGAAGCCCTGATGGGCGAGTTGTCCTACGGAATTGATCCGGCGATCGTTCAAGAAATCGCCCAGGAAGTTGCGGGTTTAGTTGCGGAAGGCGTTGAAGTGGCGATCGTCGTGGGCGGTGGCAACATTTTTCGCGGCGTCAAAGGCGCAGCCGCAGGCATGGATCGGGCAACGGCTGACTACATCGGCATGATCGCGACGGTGATGAATGCAATGACGCTGCAAGACGCGCTTGAGCAAATTGAAGTGCCGACCAGAGTGTTGACGGCGATCGAAATGCAAGAAGTCGCGGAACCGTACATCCGTCGTCGCGCCATCCGCCACTTGGAAAAAGGCCGCGTCGTGATTTTTGGTGCCGGATCGGGCAATCCGTTTTTCACGACCGATACGACTGCCGCGCTCAGAGCAGCGGAAATCAACGCCGAAGTCGTCTTTAAGGCAACGAAAGTAGACGGCGTGTATGACTCTGACCCGAAGAAAAATCCAAACGCCAAGCGCTTCCAGTCACTCACCTACAGCTATGTTTTGGCGCAAGACCTCCGCGTGATGGATGGCACGGCGATCGCGCTGTGCAAAGATAACAATATCCCCATCATTGTGTTTGATCTGTCGGTTAAGGGCAACATTCGCCGCGCCGTGATGGGAGAATCGATTGGAACGATTGTTGGAGGATCTTGTGAAATTACCTGACGTTGAAGACCACATGCAAAAGGCAGTTGAAGCCACGCAGCGATCGTTCAACACGATTCGGACAGGCCGCGCCAATGCCTCAATTCTCGATCGAATTACGGTCGAATATTACGGCACACCAACGCCGCTCAAATCGCTCGCCAGCATCAGCACACCCGACGCCAGCACGATCACGATTCAGCCGTTCGATCGCAACACGCTCAACCAAATCGAAAAGGCGATTTCGCTTTCGGATGTCGGCCTGACGCCCAACAACGACGGCTCGATTATTCGCCTGAACATTCCGCCTTTGACTGCCGATCGCCGCAAAGAATTTGTTAAGCTCGCCGCCAAATTTGCCGAAGAAGGCAAAGTCTCAATTCGCAATATTCGTCGCGATGCGGTCGATGCGGTTCGCAAGCAGGAAAAAGGCGGTGAACTGCCAGAAGATCAAGCCCGCGATCTGCAAGACAAAATTCAAAAGCTGACGGACAAATACAGCAGCAAAATTGAACAGCTTCTCGCTGAAAAAGAAACCGACATCAAAACGGTTTAAGCCGTCCAATGTTATCCAAATCCAAAATTAGCCTTGCGCTGTGTCGATCGCATCCATGCCGCGCAGGGCAATTTTTGTGGAATCAAGATCGCGATCGCTAAAATTGCTGTAGCGCCAAGGTGAGGACGATGAGCCAAACTACTGCCAAAAAACTGCTGACCTTTGAGGAATTTCTCGCTTTCGACGACGGCACAGACATTCGCTACGAACTGGTTGATGGAGAATTAGTTGAAATGCCGCCTGAAAGTGATGCGAACAACAATATTGCAAAGCGATTGTTTGCAGAACTGCTCAAGCATTTTCCCATTCTGCTGATTGCTTACAAAGACACCGAAATTGAAGTCACTGGACGGCGATCGAGATGCCGCATCCCCGATCTGATCGTTCATACTGAAGAATCAAAGGCCGCATTGAACGGCACAACTCGCGCCACCATTACCCGCGAAATGCCGCCGCCCGCTCTGGTAATTGAAGTCGTTTCTCCCGGTGCAACCAATCGTGCCCGCGACTATCGCCACAAGCGTACCGAATATGCCGCCAGAGGCATTCAAGAATATTGGATTGTTGATCCTGAAACTCGGCAAGTGACGGTTTGTAAATGGGTGGATGGTCAGTATGAAGACACGCTATTTACAGGCGAAAGTCGAATTGAATCAGATGTGGTTCCGGCTTGGGAAAGTTCGATCGATCGCATCTTTCAGCAAGATTAACGGGCGATCAGTTCATTCTATCAACTCAGCTTCATTGCAACTTCGCGCCGTTTGAGCAAACCTTTACGCTACTGATGCTGCTATGTAAAACGAAGCGGGAATAATGAATTTAATCCCCTTCTTGTCTCAGTTGCAATGGAATCTACTCTTTGGGTTTGGCTCGCTATCAATATGCTCCTGTCATTGTTTTGTGTGGTAGCTGTGGTTGTGATGTTGCGCGATCGCGATCGCAAAAAATCGCTTCACAGCAATCTACTGAAGGCGCACATTCAGCAACTAGAGCAGTTGAGTGAGATTATGAAGCGCCTAGAGCTACTTGAAAATGGGCAAACAGTAACTAAAGACTGGCTTACATCGTTGACTGAACAAATTGATGGATTAATTGAATTTTCCAAAAAAATAGAGAAGACAGGAGCTGATCTGGGCACTGGGCTAGAAACCGCGAGGCAAATTTTAAAGATCGTGCAAAGCAAGCAAAGCACTTTAACTAAGCTACTTGACTCAACTCGGCTACTTACCTCACCCAAACAACTCCCAACTTCTCGTTAGCGCATATCGTAGCCAAACAGATTTGGATCGACTTCGCCAGCCTTAAGATCTGCAAGTCCATATTCTGCCCAGCGTCGATCGACCATCCTCGCCGTATCTGCATCCGATTCCAGCGGCGCACCCCACTCGTGATCGGTTTCGGGTGGAATTTTCGTGGTTGCGTCGATGCCCATGCGTCCGCCCAAACCGATTTTTTCGCTAGCAAAATCCAACGTGTCGAACGGCGTTTCCGGCAGAATGAACACATCGCGGACGGGATCAACCTTTGAGGTAATCGCCCAGACAACTTGACGCGGATCGCGAATGTTGATCGACTTATCCACAACGATCACAAATTTGGTGTAGGTGAACTGCGGCAACGCACTCCAAAAGGCGAGCGCAGCGCGGCGAGCTTGTCCGGGATAGGCTTTATCGATCGAAATAATCGCCGCCTTGTAGCTCAACGCCTCCATCGGCAAAAAGAAATCAACAATTTCCGAGACTTGCTGGCGCAAAATCGGCGTGTAGATGCGGTTGAGGGCGATCGCCATCATCGCTTCTTCCTTTGGTGGACGCCCGCTGAACGTCGTTAGATAGATCGGGTCGCGCCGATGCGTCATGCAGTGAAAGCGAATCAAAGGCGAATCTTCGACGCCGCCGTAATAGCCCATGTGATCTCCAAACGGCCCATCAGGAAGCACTTCACCGGGAGTAATCGTGCCTTCCAGAACAAATTCGGAATCCGCAGGCACTTCAAGATCAACGGTTTTGCACTTCGCCAAATTCACGCCCGAACCGCCATACAGTCCAGCAAACAGCCATTCGGACAGATCAACTGGAATCGGCGTGGCGGCGGCCATGATGATCAGCGGATCGACACCCAGCGCGATCGCCACCTCCAACTTTTTCCCGCGCTCAGTGGCCTTCCGCAAATGCCTCGCCCCGCCGCGCACCGACAGCCAGTGAACCGTCATCGTTTTATTCGACTGCAACTGAAGCCGATAGACGCCGACATTGGGCGTTCCCGTCTCGCAGTCTTTCGTAATCACCAATCCCAATGTGATAATCTTGCCCGCGTCACCGGGATACGGACGAATCATCGGGATCTGATTCAAGTCCAATTCGTCTTCGCGCACGACGACCTGATGGCAAGGCGGCAACAGATCGCGCTGCGGCTTCGCTTTCACCACGTCGAAGAGGACTTTGCCAAACTCGATCGCCTGCCCGATCTTTTTCGGGGGCTTCGGTTGCTGAAGCATTCCCAGCTTTTTGCCCAGCGTTTCCAGTTCTTCAGGCCGCTCCATGTTCATCGCCCAGCAGATCCGCTCGACCGTGCCCATCGTGTTGACGGCGATCGGATAGGGCGACCCTTTCACGTTTTCAAACAGCAAGGCAGGTCCGCCCTGCTGCAACATCCGATTCGAGATTTCCGCCACTTCCAGGTCGGGATCGACCAGCGCTTGAATCCGTCGCAGTTGCCCGCGCTGCTCAACCTGTCTGAGGAATCCCCGCAAATCTCTCGCCATCGTAAATCTATGTAAAGCGTCTTCTCTCATTATGACGGCAGATTGAGGCTGAACGCTTCACGCAGAAAAACTTGGTATATTTCTGGTCAATCCTATGCTAGTATACGCAGAATTCCTGTGCGGCAGGGTCTCAAGCTAGCCGCACAGGAATCAGGCAATTTGTTTTTTGTAAGGAGATTACTCACCGTGAGTCAATCAGTTTTTGATGCTCGATCGATGACTTTAACCCTGACCCTACGTTTGTTGATTGACTGTCAATCATTATGTTGGCCGATCAACCCAAATTTGTCAACAACTCGAAATCAAGATGAACAGAGCGAGGAAGACGAAGATGCTTGGGACGCTGTGCGGGCAGACCGAGCCGAGGAGCCATACCGATCACTCGATCGGCTATCCGAGATTGAGGAAAAGCTCAACGACCCGAAGACGCCACAGCCCGAAAAACAGCGTTTGAAAAAAGAGCGATCGACTTTGCAGTGCGAGTCGCATCCTGATTCACTCGACGGTTGTTCGATCGCAGACTGGGAGAGCGAATAGATGGCAGACGATTGAGAACTGCAAGTTTTTGAGGCGATCACCTAGCCATTGCTTTTCTGCATGGGGGCGATCGCCATTCCAAGCAAACCTAGCTGCGCGATCATTGACACTAAATGGACATTGACGACATCATTCAGGCCATCGAGACAGATCAAATCCGCATTACCGATCATGCCGTTGATGCTGCGGAAGACGACGAACTGACGCTAGATGAAATTTTCTTCTCGGTTTTTCGAGGTGAAATTATTGAAAGCTACCCGGAGGAATGTCCGCCGCGCTGCCTTGTGTTTGGTAAAACGGCTAACGCAAACCCAGTTCACAGCGTTTGGGCATACAATAGTCAGAACCAGTGGGCTGTGCTGATTACGGTGTATCGTCCCGATCCTGCCCGATGGATTAACTGGCGTATCAGAAGATTTTAGCCATGATGCCATTTCCCGAATGTCCGATCTGCGGCGGCAAAATGGTCGAGAAAGAAGTGCAGAAGTTGCTTTATGGCGGTATTCACATGGCTGTCGTCAAAGTGCAGGCTGAAGTTTGTTTAGAGTGCGGTGAGCGGCTGTATTCTCAGGAAACGGTGAGACGGTTTGAGGAAATTCGATCGAAACTCAAGCGTCAAGAAACTTCTGACTTCATTCCACTAGGACAATCTTTCCAAGTCGTCTAATTGCCTCTAGCGCAACAGCTTCAGAATTTGCCATATTGTAATAAATCTTTAGATTTTGTTCGTTCTATAGATTTCACTCTATCTTATGAAATCATCTGCGCCCTATCAGCCGCTGTTGTTGCGCCTGCTGCATGGACTGACCGGACTGTTTGCGATCGCCGCTATCCTCACCGCTTATTGGACATACGACACCTACGACGGACGCTGGGGCAAAATTCCTCTACCACATTTTCCTGAAATTGAAGGCATTCACGGCACGTTTGGACTCTACACGCTGCTGGTTTTTCCGCTGTTTGTGCTGTATTCGTTTCAGCGTGGACAGCAGCGCTTAGTTCAGCCAGATTCGATCGCCAAGCTGGGCAAGGTGGGAACGCCGATTTGGTGGATGACGCTGCATCGAATCGGCAATACCTTTGCGATCGTTGCCCTCGCGTTTGCGCTGTATTCCGGCAAGATGATGAGCAGCGAGTGGCTACCGCGAGGCGAACTGAATCACGCTTGGTATTACGCGCATTTGATTTCCTGGGTGATCCTGCTGGGATCGATCGCCCTGCATCTGCTGATGAGCGTCAAGGTGGGCGGCGTTCCGCTGTTGCTGTCGATTGTGGATTGGAAATGGCGCGATCGCGACAGTCCGAAGTTTTGGCCGCAGCAGGTGAAGCAGTGGCGTCAGCAAATGAGTTGGCGGGCGATCGCTCAATGGCTGCGCCCCACTTCAGGGTTAAAACTGCTGGAAATTTCAGTAATTCTCAGCATCATCGCCGCCTGGGTGATTTCGGCTTTCAAGTAGACCATTCAGTAAACGGATGTCTTGCCAGATTGGAATTGTAGTAGCGCGGGTCGGTGGAGACTTCCTCGCCGATCCAGTCGGGCAGATCGATCGCTTGATTGGCGTCTCTCAGTTCCACTTCCGCGATGATCAAGCCTTGGTTTGCGCCGAAAAATTCATCAACTTCCCACACGACGCCATCCAGGGGAATTTTGGTGCGCGTTTTTTCAATCAGTGGCGGATCGCACAGTCGATCGAGCAAGGCTTCTGCATCCGTGAGTGGAATTTCGTATTCGTATTCGGCGCGAGCGATGCCCTCGGTTGATCCTTTGATCGTGATGAACCCCTGCCCGGAGGAGGCGAAGCCACCGCCTGCCACGCGGATTCGCACCGATCGCCGTTCGTCTGCGGTCAAATAGCCTTGCCGATAGCGGACGGGCGTACCGAGCGATCGCCACTCGTCGCCGGAAACCAAAAACTTGCGCTCGATTTCAGTGCCCATAGTGGAGATGGAGAAACGCTTCAACTTCCACTGCGGTTGGCTGAGCGGCGATCGCTCCGGGTCGAAGGGTCGTCAACGCTCCGACTGCGCTGGCATAGGCGACGACTTTTTCCGCGACCGATCGATCGCGCATCGCCTGCAAGCCCTGCTGACAAAGCTGATGCACCACGCCTGCCACAAAGCTATCGCCCGCGCCCGTCGTATCTTCGACTTCGACCTTGAAGGCGGGCAGTTTGCCTTCATTGCCGCCCAAGGCATAAGCACAGCCGCGATCGCCATCCGTCACCAAAACGCCTTCCACACTACCCAGACGATGTGCGATCACGCCCGGATCTTGCGTGTCAAACAGCCATTCGGCTTCTTCCGCTGAAAGCTTAAGGAAATCCACGCGCTTGACGAATTCTTGAATCGTGCGGCGGGCGGCTTCTTCATCCGACCAGAAGACAGGTCGCCAGTTGACATCCACAAACAGCTTAACGAGATGCTGATCGGCCAGTTCGATCGCCCGCTCGATCGCCTGCCGAGTATCGGGATAGGCAAGCTCTAGCGTTCCCAGTACGAGGTAATCGGCATTAGCAAATTGATCGACGGGCAGCACTTTCGCCTGCAAGCGCGTGTCGGCAAATTCCGCCGTGTTTCGATCGCCAAATCCGGCAAAGATGCGATCGCCTTCTGCCGTTCTGACCACGTAAATTTCTCGCGTTGGAGCGGTGGCGTGTCGCTGAATTCCGCTGGTGTCTACGCCGCTTGATTGCAGCAAATCAACCAGCTCTTTTCCAGGCGCATCTTCCCCGACGCAGCCAACAAAGCCCGCACTTGTGCCCAGCTTTACCAGCGCACAGGCAACATTAGCAGGCGCACCACCGGGATAGTGTGTCCAAGACGTGACCGCTTCGAGCGGGCATCCAGGCTGGTCAGAGATGAGATCGAACAGAATTTCACCAAAGCAAAGGACACGCGGAGTATTCACAGGCAAGTAATTTCGGGGGCGATCGCTTCCAGCCTATCAAACCCGTTTACGAAGTGCTTGAGAATTTACGGAAATTTGGCAATTGCTTCTTTAACCAAGTTCCCAAATTCCCCTGATCCATGCTGCATCTGCAATTTGGCAGGCTAGGCTATGAATTTTTGATTAAATTTAGACTCATGATTTCGCAAGCGCGATCGAGTTCACTCACTGGTGCAGCCGTGTTAATTGCGGTCACTGTCATCGCTGCCGCTGTGCCCAGCTACTTCAACCTCAAAACTCACTCGCCTGCTGAGCAGCAAGCCATCCAACTCGCCAGTCAGTTGATGACGCTGAGCGAGTTTGAACAAATTCATCCTGGCTTGACGATCGCGCAGGTGAGTTTGCTGCTGGGGCGATCGGGTGAAGAAATCAGCCGTGCTGAAGTTCCAGAGGCTCCTGCCACTGCCCTTTACCTTTGGCAAAACCCAGACGGTAGCCGCATCACCGTCACCTTTGAAAACGGTGCGGTGGTCGCAAAATCGCAGTCGGGTTTGCGCTGAAGGCGATCGACGCTGTGAAACAAATGGGTAGGGGCATGACAGGTCATGCCCCTACGCGAGATTTTCATGAAATTTCACCTGCTGGATTAGGCACAGCCCTCAACCCAGGTGACTTCTGAAAGCTTGCCCGATCGAAACTGCGTCACAACGCCGTTTTCATCAGTTTCAAACACGAGGCGGTAGTTGCGATCGGCAGCATCGTTTGGCACAAACATGAGATAGTGCCCGCCCGGAACATATTCATGCGGCGACACTTCGATTTGACCGGGATAGATCGCTTCGATTTCTGCTTCGGTATTGCCGATGCCCGCACCGCTCAAGGTGGCGATCGAACTGCCGCGTATCACATCCACGCGAGAAATCCGACCTTCCGTCACCATAAATGACAAGCCGTCGATGCCTTGTGGCTCAAAGTAGCTACAGCTTTCGTTGCCGCTATCGCCTGCCGATCGAATCGGAATGCCTGCCGCTGCTTCAGCCTGAGCAACGGTCATTCCCACGCGCACTGGCCCAATTCCATCAATCGTCACGGGCGATCGACGGCTGAGCGGTTCTGGTGTGGGTTCCGCTGCGGGACGCTCAGGTGCAGGTGCGGGACGCTCAGGTGCGGGCGTTGAAGGAGTCGGGGACGCGATCGGAGCAGTCGAAGGCGTGGGCGTTGAGGGCGTGGTGATCGGTGTGGGCGTCGGTCGAACGTCCGGCGCGGACTGATGGACGGTGGCGATCGCGGCTCCAACTGCGGCAGAAACTGCAACGATGCTGGGAATTAAAACGTAAGCGATTTTCATAGGGAACACACAAAACAAAAGATTCAGGTTCCGAACTGGAGAGCCTGTTTGACATCACCAGTCCGCTGTCCTATGAAAAGACATCAATCCTGCTTTACAAGACTTCGGATGCTGTAGGACAGTTTCTCAACTGCCTCCTCCCGCCATCCGCCTATAGTGGAAAATGATTTGTTGCTCGATCGCCTGCCATGTCCAGCCTCGAAATTCTGCTCGCTCAAGAACTCAACCTGCGTCTCGCTCAGGTGCAAAATGCGCTGGCACTCCTTGCAGAAGGCGCGACGGTTCCCTTCATCGCTCGCTATCGCAAAGAGCGAACTGGTGAAATGACCGAAGTGCAGTTGCGTGACTTGGCCGATCGCCACGCATATTTAACGGAACTGGCCGCTCGCAAAACCGTGATCTTGCAGTCGATCGCGGAGCAAGGCAAACTCACTGACGACCTGAAGGCCAAAATCGAAGCCGCTCAGCAAAAAAACGAACTGGAAGATTTGTACCTGCCGTTTCGTCCCAAACGTCGCACTCGCGCCACGATCGCTCGCGAAAAAGGACTGGAACCACTGGCCGACTGGCTGCGGGCACAAAATCGCCCGCAGGTTGCACAGGTGGCGGCCAGCTTCGCTGATCCGGAACGGATCGAGCCGGAAGCGCAAAAATATCTGTCCGAAAGCGTGACAACCGTTGAGGAAGCGCTCAAAGGCGCGGCGGATATTTTGGCCGAAGCGGTGGCAGAACAGGCCGACCTGCGATCGCACCTACGCGACTTGCTGACGCGATCGGGCGTGTTTGCCGCGCAAATCAAAAAGGATTTTCCTGAAGGCAGCACGAAATTTGAAATGTATCGGAATTATCGATCGAAGGTGAGTGCGATCGCGCCGCACAATTTTCTCGCGCTGCTGCGCGGTGAGGCGGAGGGCGTGCTTGCGTTCGCGCTGGAATTTGACGAGGCGGCAATCTTGACGGAACTGGAGGCCAGCCAGATTCGCACGAAAGCACCTGCGCTGCGAGCGTTTTATCGCGACATGCTCAAAGATGCGTTTGGCCGTTTGCTGAAGCCGTCGCTGACGAGTGCGATCGTTGCCGAGAAAAAAACTTGGGCGGATGCTGAATCGATCGCCACGTTCGAAGCAAATTTGCGCGATTTGCTGCTGGCGGCTCCGGCAGGCATGAAGCCGACGTTGGCGATCGATCCGGGTTTTCGCACTGGATGCAAAGTCGTTGTGATCAGCGAAACCGGAAAGTTTCTGGAGCATCAAACGATCTATCCGCATCAATCAACGGCACAGCGCGAACAGGCAGCAAAAACGTTGCGATCGCTCTTGGGCAACCATCACATCGAACTCATTGCGATCGGCAACGGCACAGCCGGACGCGAAACCGAAGCGTTTGTCACCGAAGCGCTGACGGGAATTGAATGTCCACCGATTCGCGTGACGGTGAACGAAGCGGGCGCGTCGGTTTATTCTGCAAGTCCAGTGGCGATCGCAGAATTTCCGAATCTTGATGTGACGATTCGCGGGGCAATCAGCATCGGACGGAGATTGCAAGATCCGCTAGCAGAACTGGTGAAAATTGATCCAAAATCGATCGGCGTTGGACAATATCAGCATGATGTCGATCAAAAGCTGCTGAAGAAAAAGCTGGAAGAAACGGTAGAAAGCTGCGTCAATTTTGTCGGCGTTGACCTGAATACGGCATCGAAAGAACTGCTGACGTTTGTATCCGGATTAAATGCCAGCGTTGCAAATAATATTGTCACTTATCGCAATCAAAATGGGGCATTTCGCGATCGCCAAGAGCTGCTGAAAGTTCCAAAGCTTGGCGCAAAAGCGTTTGAGCAGGCAGCCGGATTTTTGCGAATTCGCGACGGCAAAAATCCGTTAGACAATACGGCAGTTCATCCGGAAAGTTACGGTATTGTGCAGGCGATCGCTCAAGATTTGCAGATTTCGCTCAGCGAGATTTCGCAGTCCGATCGCTTCAAAAAAATCGATTTGCGTCGCTACGTTACAGACGCAATTGGTGAACCAACTTTGCGCGATATTGTGAGCGAATTGGAAAAGCCTGGACGCGATCCGCGAGCTGAATTTCGCTATGCCACGTTTGATGCTGGAATTCAGGAAATTGCTGATCTCAAAGTTGGAATGGAGCTTGAAGGTATCATTACCAATGTGGCGAATTTTGGCGCATTTGTGGATATTGGCGTGCATCAAGATGGATTGGTGCATGTGTCGCAACTGGCCGATCGCTTTGTCAGTGACCCAAAACAAATTGTCAAAGTCGGGCAGGTTGTGAAAGTGCGCGTCTTAGAAGTTGACGAAAAACTAAAGCGAATTAGCTTATCGATGCGATCGGCAAATGCTGCACCTCCAACCCGATCAAAACCGCAGCCGAAAGACGCTTCGATCGCCGATCTTCAAACAAAATTTGGACGCAAACCGCGACGTTAAATCAACCTGATTTTGAAGCATTTAATTTCAAAGTCCAGCAGCTTGATTTAATTCTTCAGGCGTCATTTGCGCTTCGGTGAAGAGATATCGGGTTCCCTGCAAGGTTGAAACCAAGTTGAGATATCGAGGAGGTTCGCCTGGTTTGGATAAGCGATAAACTCGTCGTCCGGTGTCATCGGCCAGCGGAATTTCGGTGAGTTCATACCCTTGATCGCGCAGAGTTTGCTGAAGATTGCGGGCGATCGATCGCCACTGCGTATCCGGCGTTTCCCAGCACTGATCTGATCCCAGACAGCCTGCGATCGCTCCTTCAACCAGCGGCACTTCAGAACTGGGGGTCGAGGTCGGGCTAGGCGATGGCGATGGCGATGGCGATGGCGATGGTATGGGAGTTGGGCTAGGAGCAGGAGTCGGCGTCGGGCTGGGGCTAGCGATTGGAGGAGAGCTAGCGATCGGGGTTGGGGTCGGCGTGGGCTGTAAGGTGGGGGCAGCGGTGGGCGTGGCGATCGAAGTGCGACGCGCTGTGGGAATCACCAGTGGCGCAGATGGACGATCGAGCGGCGAAGCGACAGGTTTCGGGGTGGGCGGGGGTGACGGCAAGGCAGCAGGCGTGAGCGTAACGGACGGCGTGGGGGTTGGAATTGCAGCGGGCGAAGGAAGCTCGGTGATGCTGATCTGTTCGATCGATTCTGACGTGGGAATGGGCATATAAATCAAGATGCCGTGCAGGACGAGCGAGACGGCAAACCAAGGACGGATCAGCAATCGCAGGGGAGCGGGCAAGTTTTTCAAGGTGGATTTCAACGCGACTACTGAAAATTCCTGCTATTAGTGCCAAAAATGACCGAAACCGCGAACTGCTGCTCAGATGCTTTTGGTTTTTGAGCAGAGAAGTTCTAGTTCTGAGGATAAACAGAATTGGACGATCGCAAAAGCACTCAAAGCTAATTAAGAATCACTTGCATTAATGTACAATACTTTTGAATTAAATTAGGGCGATTGTTTCCACAGCACTCGCCGATTTTGCAGTGGCCATCGTTAGGAGCAATGTCACATGAAGATGTCTCGGCGCGTATTCATCAGTTCTGGTGCGGCAATGGCAGCGATCGCTGCTCATCAGTTCAGCCGCCCCAGCGCGGTTAGAGCGCAGTCTACTGGCGGACAACTCAATCTTTATTCGGCGCGACACTACGACACGGATGATGCGCTCTATCAAAGCTTCACCGAGCGGACAGGTGTGCGCGTCAACCTGGTGGAGGCCGAAGCCGATCAGCTGATCGAGCGGATTAAAAGCGAAGGGACAAACAGTCCGGCAGATGTGTTCATCACCGTAGATGCAGGTCGGCTCTGGCGGGCACAGCAAGACAATTTGCTAGAGCCAGTTTCTTCACAAATCCTCACCGCTGCCGTGCCTGCGAATCTGCGCGACCCGGATGGACACTGGTTCGGTTTGTCGAAGCGGGCGCGAGTGATTATGTACAGCAAAGACCGCGTGAATCCGTCTGAGCTATCGACCTATGAAGATTTGGCCGATCCCAAGTGGCGCGGACGGCTGCTGGTGCGATCGTCCACCCATGTCTACAACCAATCGCTGACAGGTTCGATTTTGGCTGCACGGGGCGCACAGGAAACCGAAGAATGGGCGCGGGGCGTGGTGGCAAACTTTGCGCGTCCGCCCGAAGGCAACGACACCGCTCAAATCCAAGCGATCGCAGCCGGACTGGGCGACATTGCCCTCACCAACACTTACTATCTGGCGCGACTGATGAAGTCGGAAAATCCCGAAGATCGATCGATCGCGCAGCAGGTCGGCGCGTTCTTCCCCAATCAGCGCGATCGCGGCACACACATCAACATCAGCGGCGGCGGCGTTTTAAGAACGGCTCCGAACAAAGCGGCGGCGATTCAGTTCCTCGAACACATGGTCAGTCAGGAAGCGCAGGAAATTTTTGCCAAGGGCAACAACGAATATCCGGTTGTTCCGGGTACGCCTGTTGATTCGGTGGTGCAGAGCTTGGGACAGTTCCGCGAAGATGAACTTAACGCTGCCGTGTTTGGCCGCAACAATCCCGAAGCGCTGCAAATCATGGATCGGGCAGGCTGGGCTTAAGCGAATGGCGCGATCGGGCTGGTCTCGATCGCGCCTTGATTGCTACGGGCTGCGTAGGGATACGCCCCGCCCCTACTGCGGCTGAATTTTGGCATCGGGCATAATTGCCCCCTGCAAATTTGCGCCTTCTAGCTTTGCGCCGTCGAGGTTGGCGTTGCTCAGATCGCTGTTGCGGAGATTTGCGCCCGTAAGATTAGCGTTTGTGAGGTCGGCATTGCGTAAGAATGCACCTTCCAGATTCGCTTTGGTCAAATCGGCACCGTTGAGATTGGCCGCAGACAGCGCAGCAGCACTGAGATTCGCTTCCGCCAAATTTGCGCCGCTGAGGTTGGCGCTGTCAAGCAGAGCGCGGCTGAGATTGGCCTGATTGAGGTTGGCGTTTTGCAGATTCGATCGATTCAGCCGTGCTTCGCTCAAATCGGCCTGTGCCAGTTGTACTTCTGCCAAGTCGCAGTCAAGGCAGTTTTTGGTTTCGAGCAGTTGTTCTTGCGGAGCGGGTTTGGCGCAACTCCACAGCAGGGCAAGGGTCAAGGCGATCGAGAATTTCGTCAAATTCTTTCTTAAATTCATAGTCGGGAAGGATCAACGTCGCGAGATTGCAGTTGCCAGCTTAGAAGCAGCACGGGCAGCAGGCCAACCAGGACGATCGCCAAGGCGGGCGCGGCGGCTTCGGCCAGTCGTTCATCTGAGGCAAGCTGATAGACGCGCACAGCCAGCGTATCAAAGTTGAACGGGCGGACGATCAGCGTGGCCGGAAGCTCTTTCATCACGTCCACAAACACGAGAATCGCCGCCGTCAGCAGTCCACTCCGCATCAGCGGCGCATGAACGCGGATCAGCGTTTGTCTGGAATTGTGGCCGAGCGATCGCGCTGCATCATCCAAACTCGGCTTAATGCGTCCCAAACTTGCTTCCACTGCTCCCAGCGAAACGGCCAAAAACCGCACCAGATACGCAAAAATTAAGGCGGCGATCGTGCCGCTGAGCAGCAGTCCGGTCGAAATGCCAAAGGTCGATTCCATCCAGGCATCGATCGCATTGTCAAATCGACCCAGCGGCACGAGAACGCCAACCGCAATCACCGATCCGGGAATCGCATAGCCCAACGCGGCCACGCGGACGGACAGCAGCATCGATCGACTCGGACGCAAGCGCAACCCATAAGCCATCAGCAAGGCGATCGCCACACCGATCGCCGCCGTCAGGATTGCCAAAATCAAACTGTTGCGGGCAAATTCCCAAAAGCGCGTGTTGCCCAAGCCGCGATCGATCGTCATTTGCAGCAGCAAACCCGCAGGCAGGACAAAACCTAGCAGGAGCGGCAGAACGCAGGCAATTTGGGCGATCGTGGCTCGCCAGCCTTGCAGGACGTAGTGCGATCGGGGCTGCTGAGAACCCGCTTGGTAGTAGCGCTGCTGACGGCGAAACCACTGCTCAATCAAAATCAGCGCCAGCACAAACAGCATCAGCAGTGCGGCGAGTTGAGCCGCCGTCGTGCGTTCGCCCATGCCAAACCAGGTACGGTAGATGCCCGTTGTGAAGGTATCGACGCCGAAATACTGCACGGTTCCGTAGTCGCTCAAGGTTTCCATGAGGGCAAGCGCGACTCCGGCGGCGACAGAGGGACGCGCCAGAGGCAGCGCGACGCGCCAAAAACTGCGCCAGGGATTGCAGCCCAAAACGCGACTGGCTTCCAGGGTGCAAACCGACTGCTCGATCAGCGCGGTTCGCACCAGCAGGTAGACATACGGATACAGCACCAAGGTCAGCAGCACGATCGCCCCGCCGATCGATCGCACATCGGGAAACCAGTAGTCCATTGCCGTGCGCCAGCCGAAGGCCGCGCGGAGCGATCGCTGCACGATGCCATAGTAGTCAAGCAGTTCGGTATAGGTGTAGGCCAGCAGGTAGGCCGGAGCCGCAAGGGGAAGCAGCAACGCCCATTCTAAAATCCAACTGCCGGGAAAGCGACACATCGTTACCAGCCACGCCGTTCCCACCCCGACGATCGCCACGCCCAGCCCAACGCCGATCATCAGTCCAAATGAGTTTGCGATGTAGCGGGGCAAAACCGTCGCGGCCAAATGTCCCCACAAATCGCTTGAGGTTTGAAACACGCTGCCCAAAACGACGAGAACTGGAACAGCGACGAGCGCGGCCAATCCGCCCACGAGCAGCGTCCAGCCGGACAAACCGGGTTTGGGGTTGATGCGAATTGCTTTCAAGATTTTCGAGGGCGATCGCGGTATGATTGTTGCTGATTTATAGCAATAAGCTTTTTTGCGGCTAAACGCAAGTAATTCGCATGACGACGCTGCCGATTTTGCATCTGGATCAAGTGTCCAAACAGTTCGATCGCCACTCGTGGCGTCCCGGAACGGCATCGCGCACTTCGGTTCCCAAACTCGGCGTTTTTGAGGTTTCGTTTGCGCTGCATTCGGGTGAAATTTTGGGACTGCTGGGGCCATCCGGCTGCGGCAAAACCACGTTGCTGCGGTTGATTGCTGGATTTGAGCAGCCCCAGAGTGGGCAGATTCAGCTTGCCGATCGTATCGTGGCCGACTCGACCCGATCGATTCCGCCCGAACAGCGATCGATCGGCATGGTGTTTCAAGATTTCGCTTTGTTTCCGCATCTGACCGTCGCGGAAAATATCGCGTTCGGTCTTTCAGGTGGTTCTACGGTTGCGGCGGTTCAGTCTGCCCTCGCTTTGATTCACCTGGAAAGTAAGGCGAACGCCTACCCGCATGAACTGTCGGGCGGGCAGCAGCAGCGCGTCGCTTTGGCACGAGCGATCGCGCCGCGTCCCAAATTACTGCTGCTCGATGAACCCTTGAGCAATCTGGATGTGCAGGTGCGGCTGCGGCTGCGGCAGGAAATTCGCGACATTCTCAAAGCGACACACACAACAGCGGTTTTTGTCACGCACGATCAGGAGGAGGCGCTGGCCTTGTGCGATCGCGTCGCCGTCATGCAGGACGGACAGATCGCGCAGATTGACACGCCCGAACAGATTTACCGCGAACCTGCCACTCGCTTTGTGGCCGAGTTTGTGACGCAGGCAAATTTTCTGCCCGCCCGCTGGCAAAATCAAGCGTGGCAAACGGAGATCGGCGCGTTTGTCGTTCCGGCATCCCGCCCGGCTGAAGCTGCCGATCTGATGATTCGGCAAGAAGACATTCAGCTTGCAGCGGACGAAGCAGGCAGCGCAACAGTGCGCGATCGCCAGTTTCTAGGCCGCGACTATCGCTACTTTTTGCACCTGTCCGGTCAGCTTTTGCAGGTGCGATCGCCGCTGAATTTGGCGATCGGAACAACTGTCCGGCTAAGCGTGTCGCCGCAGGCGGTGCGGGTTTTTCTAAACTGATTTGCGTTGAGCGCTCCTTTTGACAAAAAAGCTTCCAATCGAATCGATCGGAAGCTTTCTAGATTTCACCAGAATGCTTAATTCTCGGAATGCGGCCAGGTCGATTCCCAGTCTGGGCATTTTTCATCTTCCCAGCCATAGGGATGCATTCCACAAACTAGCGTTGTGCCGCCGTAGCTTTGACCGTGATAGTGCCGACAGCCAACGCAAGCGGGATGCTGATTGAGCATTGGTTCAACCGTGTGCGTGACGGGAGAAACCACTTCGCCCATTGTGGCTTCGATGCCGTTGAGGAAGGCGAGCAGCGGATCGATCCAGTCGTCTAGCGTGTCGTCGGCTTCGTCAAACGTGGGCGTGAGCGATCGCTCCACCTGTTCAGCCACTTCTTCAGTGAAGCCGATCAGCGCGTCTGTGGCGGCTTCCAACTCTTCGACCACATCCGTAACGAAACGTTCAATTTCTTCTGCAACGGTTTCCAACATTTTCCACCAGTCCTGCTGCCAGCCTTCCATGAGCGTGTGTAAGTTCAACTAAGGGTTTTGAAGACGGCGAAGTTCTTCTTGGAGTTTGGAGACCTGCTGTCGGAGGTCATCCGTCGGATCGGACTGCGAAGTCGGTTCGTCGTCAGAGAGAATTTCGATGCGGCGAGGTTCGGCAGGGCGTTCTTGCGCTTCGGCTTTTGGCGGCGTGTCGGTTTGCTGCTGAGCGCGATTCACCATGTCATTGACAAACCGTTTGGCTTCTTCGGCGTTCATCTCGCCGCGAGCGACCATTTCATCAGCCAATTTTTGCGCTTGCGATCGCAATTCGCTAATCGCCCCGCCCGCCTTTTCTCCGGCATAGGACGCAACCCCAACACCGAGATAAAACGCTTTTTGCACCAAATCTCCAAAACCAGGCATGTGAAGCACCATCCCCAATTCTTTGCTTTTTCTCCAGGATAGGAGACGATCGACCTGACTGCCCAGCCCAGCGGATTTTTGCAGCGCACCCGCATAAAAAGCGGCCCGGAGTTCACGCCTATTACAAGCGTCCCGTATTGCTGCTACCTTCCGGTCCTGACAAGGTTTGGGCGTTGTAATCGCATGAGTCCAGGCCATGCTCATCATAACACGACAAAGCAGCCATACGGCAAATCAGCCACCGTAGAGATTAATCAGCAGCGTTAGTAAAAAGGTGAGCTGGGCGGCGAGGATGAAGATGTAGGCGATCGCTCGTCCCCGAAAAACGGTCAGCAGCAAGCCAATATTTTTCAGATCAATCATCGGCCCAAACACAAGAAAGGCCAGCAGCGACCCGCTTGTAAACGTGGAAGCGAACGAGAGCGCGAAAAATGCATCAACGGTCGAGCAAATCGAGACGACAGCGGCAAGCACCATCATCGCTACGATCGAAGTGACCACGCCTTGCCCCAAGCTCAAAATTACCTCGCGAGGCGCGGCGACCTGAACGATCGCGGCGATCGCGCTGCCGAGAATGAGAACGCCGCCGAGTTCGCGCAATTCCTGAATCATGTTGTCAAACATCAGTTGCAGCCTTGCGCCGATCGGTTTCGACAACACTGGATTTTCTGCCGTCGCTGCAATCACGTTGGCATCAAAGCGCATCGGCTGACCGGAACCCAGCAGGAATGTACCCGATTGCAGGAGATCTGGCTTGTTGGCAACGGGAACGGATTGAGCGATCGACGGCTGCAACAGCGGCCTCAAATCTGCCTGCGTACTAAACACCCAACCGATGATTGTCGCAATCAGCAGTGAGAAGCCGACGCGCAGAAAGACCATTTCCGGCTGGTCACGGAATGCTGTCCAGGTTGCCCAAAACACGATTGGGTTGACGGTTGGGGCAGCGAGGAGGAAACCGATCGCCATTGAGCTTGGCGCACCCTGAACGATCAATCGTCGCGCAACCGGAACATTGCCGCATTCGCAGACGGGAAACAAAAAGCCAATCAAGCTTCCGGCAAACGCGGCAAGCAGCGGATGGCGCGGCATGGCGGCAATCAGCTTGCGCTCATCGACAAACAGCAGCAGCAAACTCGAAAAAAACACGCCCAGCAGCAAAAAGGGCATGGCCTCAACCAGCAAGCTAAAAAACAGCGTGACCGCGCTATTAAGTTGATTCATGAGCAGCGAAAGTGTAGAGCCACAGCAGCAAGTCTGAAAGGCTATTCTACCGGATGTGCGATCGCTCCGGTCGAAATTAAAGCGTGCGATACCGTTCCGCAAGCTCGCGATCGCTCAACTGCTGAATCAAACTTTGCGCTTCAAATGTTTCTTTGTGATAGTTTTGCGGTGGAAAATGAAGCTGTTTGAGAATTTGTTCGATCGATCGCACAAAGTCAGGCGCTCCCGCAACATAAACGGTGCGCTCGTCTAAATCCGGTACAACGGTGGTGAGCAAATCTGCGGTAATTCTTCCGGTTAATCCCAGCCAAGATGAAGTCAATTGAGGCTGTGTGGTTGTGATGACGAGGCGAAATTTGGGCAGGTGCATCGCCATCAATTCGAGTTCTTGCTTAAAGGGAATGTGGTCGGGCGATCGCGTACTGTGCAGCAGCGTCACGTCACAATCCGCAGCCGTATCATAAATCCATCTCAGCATCGACATCATCGACGCAATGCCAATTCCTGCCGAAGTTAATAAGATTTTTTGAGGCGGATGAGGAAAACAGGTAAAGCTGCCGCTTGGCTTAGTGAAATCAATAAGTTCATTGCCGACCTGCATCGACTCAAAAAACCAGTTTGCCAATCGATTGATTGAGCTTTTTGCGATATCTGTGCCAAAGGTTTGCTTTAGCGTCACATCGAGCAGCGGACGAGTTGGTGAAGAAGAAATTGGGCAGAAATAGGTAAAGATTTGATCTTCTGATTTGACAGATATCGGTAAGACTTGACCTGGTTGATAGGGAAAAGCGATCGCAGGTTCCAACAAAAAGCTAAAAGTTTTGGTATCGATCGCTTCCTCCACAATTCGCACACACCGCAAGACTTGCGGTGATTTCGCAGGTGCTTTTAATGCCAAACCCGCTTCAACTTTCTCAATCCAAAGAATGAAGCTGCCAATCGAGATTGCGTCTTCTTCTCGCAGAACGCGATCTTCATTGAGATTTACTTCTTGATTGTTGATGCGGAGGCCATCGGTGCTGTGTAGATCGTTGAGCAAATACTGTTGATTTTGAAAGATGATTTTGGCATGAAAGCGACTGACATCGGGGCTGTTGAGCATCAGATCGCAAGTCGAACTGCGACCGATTAGGCATTCACTTTGTGGGTTAGATTCCGGTGAGAGAACGGTGTGGCGAAACTCGCCTGTTTCAATGTTGATGATTTTGAGGTAGAGCATACATAGAAGAAAGCATAAGCGGATCGATCGCAAAAACTAAAAAGCATGAATATGATTGACTTGAATAGTCGATCGATGATTCGTAATTACATTAAAAATGGAAACCTTGCCCGTTTCTAAATCAAAATATCCACCGATAATTTTAATTTGCTGCTGTTGAAGTAAGTCACAAACGATCGAAGATTCCTTCAGCCGTTCCATCTGCCAAAACACATTTTCGCGAATGGCATTTTCGAGGCGATCGCCGGGTTGCTGAAGCGATCGATCAACGGCAGGCTGAATCGAATCAATTAAAGTGTTCATCTGTCCTAATAAATTTCCGCCCTTCAACGTCGCGCTAACGGCTCCACAATTTTTGTGACCCAAAACAAACAGAATTCTCGTTTTGAGAACGGATGCACCATATTCAATGCTGGCGAGTTCGGTAGGCGTGACGATGTTGCCTGCCACGCGAATCACAAAGAGATCGCCTAAGCCCTGATCAAAAATGACTTCGATCGGAACGCGAGAATCCGAGCAGCCCAAAATTGTTGCAAACGGCTTTTGTTCTCGCACCACTTCATCCAGTCGAGACAGCGTTTGATTGGGGCTTTTCGATCGCTCATAGATGAATCGTTGATTGCCCGCCATTAATTTTTGCAGCGCATCATCCGCTGACAAATTTTCGTTTGTCAGTGCGGCAATTCGAGCGGTTTGTGATGCAGCAGGTTCCATTGTGCGATCGATTCGGAATCATCCTTTTAAGGGATTCTTGTTTCTGAATCATCTTCCGGACAGTTTGGAAAACTCTTGATTTGAAGAATCGATCGCATTTGAACTAGAGCGGACAACTGAGATCGCCCGATCGCTGCGAAAACTTCAAATTCTCGCGATAATCGACCGGACAATCGATCACGGCGGGCACATCTTGAGCCAGCGCATCTTTGAGCATCGGCACAAAATCCGTACTCGACTCAACGCGGTAGCCTTTCAGCCCCATACTTTCCGCCAGCTTGACAAAATCAGGATTGCCAAATTTGATAAAGGCGGATTCGCCATAGTGGTTGATTTGCTTCCACTCGATCAGACCATAGCCGCCATCGTTGAAAATCAGCGTTACGAACGGCGTTTTGCAGCGCAGGGCGGTTTCGAGTTCTTGACAGTTCATCATGAAGCCGCCGTCACCTGTGGCCGCGACCACTTTGCGATCGGGCGCAACCAGCTTGGCCGCGATCGCACCCGGAATCGCGATCCCCATTGCCGCAAAGCCATTCGAGATGATGCAGGTGTTGGGGCGATCGCAGTGATAGTGCCGCGCGATCCACATTTTATGAGCACCCACATCTGAAATCAAAATGTCTTCTGACCCCAATACCTGCCGCAGATCGTAAATTAGCTTTTGCGGCTTGATCGGAAAGCCGTCATCGTTGGCATATTCTTCATAGTCATGGCGGATGTCGTCGCGAAGCTCAAAGGCAGCGGGTGCAGGCAGATTTTGACGGCGCGATCGACTCAAAATTTCGGCAAGCGAATCAGAAATATCACCAATGACTTCGGCCAAGGGGATATAGCTGCTGTCAATTTCAGCAGGCGTTTCATCAATGTGAACGATCGCCAAATTGCCCGCTGGATTCCAGCGTTTTGGTGAATATTCAATCAAGTCATAGCCGATCGCAATCACCAAATCCGTGCTGTCAAATCCGCAGCTAATGTAGTCGCGCTGCTGCAAACCCACTGCCCACAGCGCGTTCGGATGCGTATAGGGAATCGCACCTTTGCCCATAAAAGTGTTAACAACCGGAATATTCAACTGCGTGGCAAACTGCGTGACGGCTTCACTCGCCCGTCCACGTAAAGCGCCATTCCCAACTAGAATAAGCGGATTTTTTGCTTCCGAAATTGCCATCGCTGCGCGATCGATGCTGTGAAATGAAGCGAACACTTTCTCACGCGCATCCGTGCGGAGCGGCTGACCGATCGCAGGCATCGCCGCAATGTTTTCCGGCAAATCGATGTGAACGGCTCCCGGTTTTTCTGTCTGTGCGATCTTAAAGGCCTTCCGTACAATTTCTGGCGTATTGCTGGGACGAACAATTTGCGTACTCCACTTCGTCACAGGCGAAAACATTGCCACCAAATCGAGATATTGATGCGATTCAATGTGCATTCGATCGGTTCCCACCTGTCCGGTAATCGCAACTAAAGGAGCGCGATCGAGATTTGCATCTGCTACGCCCGTCATTAGATTGGTTGCTCCTGGCCCCAACGTGGACAAGCAAACTCCGGCTTTTCCGGTCAGTCGCCCGTACAGATCGGCCATAAATGCGGCTCCCTGTTCGTGGCGCGTTGTGATGAATTGAATTGACGAATTTTTTAAGGCTTCTAACACCTGAAGATTTTCTTCTCCGGGCAGGCCAAACACATATTCGACGCCTTCATTTTCCAGACATCGAACGAGCAATTCTGCGGTATTCACTTGGAAAACTCCTCTTGAAATTGAAACACTTTGAAGCGATCGCGTATTTTCCCAATCGCGTGAAAACTACTGCACCCAAACGGTTTTGATATTGACAAATTCGTGGATGCCTTGAATTCCTAATTCACGTCCGTAGCCCGATCGCTTAATGCCGCCAAACGGCAAGCGCGGATCAGATTTGACCATGCTGTTAATAAAAACGCAGCCCGCTTCGATGTCGTGAATGAGACGATTTTGTTCTTCAGGAATGGTTGTCCAAGCACTTGATCCCAAGCCGAACGGACTGCGATTTGCCAGAGCGATCGCACTTTCCAAATCCGGCACGCGAAACAGCAGCGCAACAGGACCAAAAAACTCTTCATCTGCGGCAGGCGTTCCCGGTGGAATCTCAGCCAAAATCGTCGGCGGATAGTAGTAGCCCTGCTTGAGATGTTCCGGTAATTCATTCAAACTGCCACCGATCAACGCTTTTGCACCTCGCTCGATGCAAGCCTGCACAAGCTGATCAAGTTCAGTGCGAATTCCCGGCGTGGAAAGGGGGCCAATTTGGATATTGGGATCGAGCGGATCGCCAACTTTGAGCGATCGATATCTCTCGACCAGCTTTGATGTGAATTCGTTCGCGATCGATTCCTGCACGATAAACCGCTTCGCTGCGATGCAAGACTGACCGCTGTTAATCATTCGCGCCGTCACTGCCGTCGAAACTGCCGCATTCAAATCTGCACTTTCCAGCACAATAAACGGATCGCTGCCGCCCAACTCCAGCACGGTTTTTTTGATTTGCGCTCCGGCAGCACTAGCGAGACTTGCGCCTGCGGCTTCGCTTCCGGTCAAAGTAGCAGCGCGGACGCGATCGTCCTCAATCACCTGCGGAATTTGGTTTGCGCCAATCAGCAAGGTTTGAAATGCGCCTGCGGGAAATCCAGCTTCAAGGAGGATGGATTCGATCGCCAGCGCGGACTGCGGCACGTTGGAGGCGTGCTTGAGCAAGCCGACATTTCCGGCCATTAGCGCAGGTGCAGCAAAGCGAAACACCTGCCAAAACGGAAAATTCCAGGGCATCACGGCCAGCACAATGCCCAAGGGCTGATAGCGAACAAAGCTGCGGCTCGCATCCGTGCCAATCACCACATCGGCCAGGAATTCTTTAGCGTGGTCAGCATAGTAGCGACAGACCCAGGCCGATTTTTCCACTTCTGCGATCGCCGCTTCGATCGGCTTTCCGACCTCCAGCGTCATAATTTTGCCGTATTCGGCTTTATTCGCTGCCAAAATTTCTGCCGCCTTGTGCAGCCAATTCGATCGCTGCTCAAAACTTGTGTGGCGATATTGCTCGAAGGTGTGTTGCGATCGATCGAGCTTCGCTGCAATCTCCTCAGTTGCCAAGGGCGCAAAGGTTTTTAACGTCTCTCCGGTCGCCGGATTGACGGTGGCGATACCCATTTCGCCTGCTCTCCTGTTGCGTAACTATAAATTCAGCCGTTCAAGGCTTCTATTTCCAGTGTTCCAGTAGTTTTAAGACTCTGCCGCAATTGGTAAAGATTACGCACAAAACTTTGTGATTGTTTAGATTGAACAATGTTTCGAGTCGTAGAATCAGCTTGCCAAAGTTGAGCGATCGCGTTTGGAAAACCCTGCTCTAAATTGCCTTGCGTAAACTTAAGAACGATAAGCTGACTCATGGCGATCGAGGGGGAAGGCGGCGATCGAGTCCAAGAGACGCAAATCGCAGCTCAACTATTGAATGAATCTCGCTTTCGCGGCTTTGCCTCCATTGTTACTCGCCCAGAGAAACAGAAAAACGATCTTACTTAAAGTAGTAAAGTGTGGTTCAAAACAGAACGATCTAGATAGGCGAGACGCAGATCCAAATTGAATTTAGCGATCGGTCAAATGCACGTCGTCCCCACACAAAAATTTTCTTAAACGCCAATTGAATTAATACTAAATACAAGGTTTGTAGGGACATAGCACTGCCATGTCCCTACGATCGATCCGCCATCTGTTCAATTGCTATGAATTAAAACGGCGGCGATCGCCAACTTAAACTATGCAGGCATCACCTGAACGGGAATATCCAGTTTAGAGAGCAAATCGCTCAAGCCTTGCAAATTTTCAGGACTGCGATCGAGCTGTGCCATCAGTTCCACGAGCGTTTGAGATTTCTCCAGATTGTCAGCTTCGGCAAAGCGCGATTCCAGCAGTCCTCTCCGCACAGGCTCCAGCAGATCAAGATCGATCGGACGGATGATGATCGGGCCACCGGGTTCCGGCACAATTTCGTTCAAACCTTTGCCGCTGGCGATCGCCAAGGGATAGTTGATCTGGTCAAAATCGCCATTGGTAGCGGTCGGGAAGTTGTTCGGGAGAAACGTGCCGCGCACTTCAGGATTCAGCAGCACCTTCACTGGCGCATCGCTTTGTGGCTCGGTGAACAAGCTAAACGGCGGAGTCGGACGGCGCAGAGCCGGAAGCGTCAGCGACACATAGCCACGCACTTCCAGATCCGGTTCTGCTGCGGCCAGCAGTGGAGGCGTCAGGCGCGGCAGCAGTTGCACCGAAGCAGTTTGGCCTGCGGGCAGACGGAACGAACCACGAAAACGATTGGCAGGCAGAGCAGTCAGCGTAATCGGATTGTTGGCTCCGGCAATGTCAAAAATCAGGTCGGCGTTGTTGAGCAGGCTGCGATCGGGATCAACCGGATTCGGATTGCTTTGCACAAACTCCAGCCGAAAGGTGAGATCTTTGCTGTCGAGGTTGGAAATCGTTAGGAAGTAGCCTTGGACAACGCGACGTGCTACAGCGGTGATCGCAGGGTTGCCCAAAATGCGCGGAGCGATCGGTTTAACGAGCAGTTCAAAGGTTGAAATTTCCATCGGTTCAGAGGTTGAAGTGAGAGTGACCGTGCAGTGTTTATGTTTATAGCAGGACTGACGCATTAGCAATTAGGAAATGAATTTCCAAAGCTCAAAGCTCAAGTCAGTTGAACCTGACTAAGCCCGTCGAACCAACCCACTTGAATGCGTTTGCGCTTTCAGCCGGAACTTGACACGGCTTTTGCCTCAGTCCTGTCTAATCTGCAACTGCTGCAATCTTGGCCTTGCTTAATCTGAACCGACAGCACCCTTTCGGGTACTCTCTATTGTCAGCAGGCTAGTTGACTGGCGTTGATTTACTGATCTTTTTGCCTTTGAGAAATTGCGCTTTAATGATTTCAAATGACTGTTTATAAAGCTGAAAATCCGAGGGTTTTTCGGCCAGCGGAACGCTGCGAATCGCTTGCTGAAAGGCGTGATAGACACTATTTAAGCTGGCGATCGCATCTTCAATTGGAATCGATCGCGTAATTGCTTTGCCGTTGATGTGGGTGGTGTAGTTTAAGCGATTTAGGTTTGATAAATTCTCGATCTTATTTTCATGAACGAGTCGCGCGACTTCTCTTAAATCTGCTCCAATCACCTGTGCAATTCGCTTCGCCGTTTCTTCATCAGGACCGCTGCGCTTGAGACAAATCCAGCCGAGGCCAGCGCGAGTAATTCTGACTTGCTTGGCAAGCTGGCTCATATTGGTGTGTGGATTGTTCTGCAAATATTGCAAAACTAACTGCCCGAACGCAGAACATTGTTCAGGGCGAAGCTTGAGAGAATTCATAGGAGCAGGTTGAATTAGCACAAGTTAAAGCGGCTAAAAAGTTTGGCTTTATTGGTTTTATGACTTTAAGTTGCAGTCTAGTGAATCGATCGAAGCAATTTCGCCATCCCAACGAGACAAATCGAATGCACCCGGCTATGCAATCGGCGCAATCACGTCAACCACTTCTTAACTTATTGTATCAATCTTACTGATTGTATCAATTCTGCTTTCAAGTAAAACACGCGCTTTAGCTTCAGACTTGCCGATCGCAAAAGCAGCGATCCCCAACGGGGCGATCGCTCAAATGCCGACAGACCATTCGTTGCAGGCAATTTTTCCTGGAGAAATCAGCAGATGTCCTGAACTAGAGAGAGAACCGAGTCTAACAAAGCTCTATCGCAAGGAGAATGTCGGAATTTTCTTGAAATCGCAGGATGAAGTAAGAGAAGTAATTTTACTTGAACCGTTGCTCGCGGAAGTCGATAAAGCGGCTGTGGGTCGATCGAACCATCACCCGGATGCGAGCAACACTATGAAATCGGGCTGTAGATGTTTCAAATTGGGAGGATAAAATGCAGTTTTTTCAACAGTTTCGTCGGCTCATTATTGCGTTTTGCTTGGGCGTTGTTTTGCTGACAACTTCGGCCTGTGCAGGCGCAACACAAGCTTCGACTCCGGTGATCGAGCAGCCGAGATTAGGCGGCACACCGTCTGGAATTGAGCGCGGCACAACGCCCGCCGGACAAGCTTATGGTGATTGGCTGGTGCAGTCAAGCAAGGATTTGGTGACCGATGCCTATGTGCGCGACGGCAATCAGGTTGGTGTTGTGATCGATCGCAAAGTCAAGCCGACTGAGGTGCGATCGCTGGCTCGATCGGTGGCGCAAAGCTTCCGCCAAAACTTTCCCGATCGCGATCTCACTGTTCGGATGTACGCCCCAGACAAAACTTTGATTCTGACCGCGCGATACAGCAACGCTACGCAGCAAATCGAGTACGAAGCACCGAAAAGCTAACTTAAAAAATTGCTTTTCAAACACTTGATCAAACATTTGTATAGAGGTTGAAGAAATGTCTAGTAGCGACCAGTACAAACGCCAGATTATGAACGATTTGGCAAAGGGAAATGTGGAATCTTTGGGTGCACCTGAAGACACGCACTACGAAAATTTTGATGACTTCGCGCAGCGATCGAGCCGCGAAGAACGTCGACGAATCTTTGGCCGCAATCTGCATCCGAACACCATTCCCACTCAGCAAATGGAGCCGGAATTGCAAAAGGCGATCGCCCAAATCAGTCCTCGCGAACGCGACGATGTGGCCCGGGAATTTCTCAAACAGCTTGAAAAGCGTGGCTTGAAAGAGCGCGATCTGGAAAAACAGCTTGGTCTTTCGACCCATCATGCCAGCCGCATGAACGCCGATGATGTCAGCAAGCTTGCCGCTTTCACCTATCACAATCACCCTGACATCTTTCAGGATGTGCTGGCCGACCAGCCCGGCATTCTCAAGTTTCTGAGCAATCCGGTTGTGGGCGCGGTAATGGGCGCGATCGCGGCCAAGTGGCTGCACGGTCGCCGCTAATTGGATCGAACCTAGCTGACAATTGAGCAATTCGATCGAGCAAAATTGTCAGCTTCTTTTAAAATCCACTATAAATCTAAGAGGTGAATTAACATGACTGCCCAAATGACAAACAACGAATCTGGTACGGAACTGGTCGTGAGCGAACCCGCCGCTGAGGTGCGCGTTTCGGTGGATAGCGAGAATTCTGAAATGGCAACCTGGCGCAAAGTCGTCGAAAGCGCAACGGACATCATCAGTGATTTGCCGGAATACATCGGTCGTTTCTTCCATCAAAATGGCTCGCTGATTTCGGCGATCGGCTGGCTGATCGTTGCTCTGCTTGGCATTCGCGTTTTGAGCGCGTTGATCGGCACGATTAATGGCATTCCGCTGTTGTCGCCGCTGTTTGAACTGGTTGGCTTGGGCTATTCGATTTGGTTTGTGAATCGCTATTTGCTCACCAGCGGCAAGCGCCAAGAACTCTCGCAAGAAGTCAATCGCATCAAGCAGCAAATTCTCGGCTAGTTGTGGTTTGATTGCCTCGAAAGCGCCTGGTATAACTTTCTGCTGGGCGCTTTTTCATTGAATCTCGATCGACCTGACTATCATCAAGAGAGGTTGTCTAGCAGGAGCAGAAAGATTGAATCGGCAGCGTTTGGGATTGATTTTGGTGGCGATCGTGCTGATCGTCGCCTCCTGGCTCGGCATCGCCTCCGCCCGCAGCGGATTAATCATCAAGTCGCTGGATCGTGAATCCTTACCGCTCCTTTATGTTGCGCCTCGTGTCTCGCCCGCGCCCGGAGTTCTAGTGGCACATGGCTTTGCAGGTTCAAAGCAGTTGATGCTGGGCTATGCACATGTGCTGGCAAAAGCAGGTTACGCCGTGATGCTGTGGGACTTTAACGGACATGGTGCCAATCCGGTTCGGCTAGAGCGCTACGAGTTGCAGAACAATCTCGCAACTGCTTTGCAAGTGCTGCAAGAACAGCCGGAAGTCGATCGCGCTCAGTTGGCTTTGCTGGGTCACTCGATGGGCAGCGGCATTGTGATGACGGCTGGCGTTCAAGATGCAGCGCAGTTTGCGGCGACGATCGCCATTTCTCCCACAGGTGCAGCCGTCACTCCGACCGCTCCGCGCAATCTTCAGCTACAGGTTGGCAGCGGTGAAGGGCGATTTATTCAAAATGCCGATCGACTCCTCACCCAAGCAGGCGACGAAAATTCCAGCCTTGCAGCGGGCACAGCACGAGAACTGATCGTTATCCCGAACGCGCAGCACATCACGATTTTGTTTAGCGATGTGAGTCATCAGGCGGCTGTGCGCTGGCTAGATGCGACGTTTAACCGGACTTCCGAGAGTCAGTACGTCGATCGCCGCATTGGTTGGTATGGGCTGCATCTGCTCGGCTGGCTGCTCGGTCTGACGGCGATCGCGCCGATCGCGGCCACACCCCTACCTGCGCTGAAAATTAATCCGCTTCAGCGTTGGGCGGGACTGCTTGTTGCGCCGATCGCGGCCATTTCCGCAGCTACCCTACTCAATCAAAGAATTGAACTTGCAAGTTTGGGCGGCGTACAGGTTGGCGGTGCGGTCGGCGTTTGGCTGCTGATTGCGGGGATCACTTGGCTGACAGTGCTGGCGCAGGTTTCGCGTCCGACAGGCCGAAGCGTAGCGATCGGGCTGGCGCTCTTCGCGATTTTGTGGATCGCGTTTGGGGCAATGGCGCAGGTGGTTTGGCTTCAGTGGTGGCTAATTCCCAGTCGGCTGAAAGTGTGGTTGCCGATCGCCGCTGCCTGTTTTCCCTGGTTTCTGGCGGCGGGGATGGTGCAGCAGTCGATCGGCACGGGCAAGCGGATTCTCTGGTGGCTGGCGCAAAGCGCAATTTTAATTCTTGGCTTTGGCGCAACCGTCTACCTAATTCCGCAGCTTGGCTTTATGTTCTTGCTGCTGCCGCTGTTTCCGCCGATTTTGGGACTGTTGGCGATTGTCGCAGGCTGGCTGAACGATGCATGGGCGTATGCGATCGGTTCAGCCTTGTTCTTTGCGTGGCTGCTGGCGGCTGGATTTCCACTTTCTTAAGGAGCAGTCGTCTTGCGGGGAACTTGGCACTGCAAATTCCCCTCGATCGCGCTTAGCGTCCGCCGACCGTAATCGAATCGACCTTGATGTGCGGCTGACCAACCGTCACGTAGATGCTGCCGCTGACCGAGCCGCAGAAGCCCGCTGCCAATCCCAGATCTTGGGAAGACATCGAGATTTTGTTCATCACGTCTTTGGCTTCCCCGATCAAGATTGCGCCTTTGAGCGGTTTGGTGAGCTTGCCATTTTCGATCAGGTAGGCTTCTTCGACCCCGAAGTTGAATTCTCCGGTTGCGCCAACGCTGCCGCCGCCCATTTTTTTGCAGTAGATGCCTTTGTCGATCGAATCGAAAATCTGCTGCGTGCTGTATTCGCCCGGAGCAATGTAGGTGTTTCGCATCCGGCTGGCAGCGGCGAAGGTGTAGCCCTGTCTGCGTCCGCTGCCTGTGCGCGGATGTCCGGTTCGCATCGAGCCAGCGCGATCGGCAATGAAGTTTTTCAAAATGCCTTTTTCAATCAGCAACGTGCGCTGAGCAGGCATTCCTTCGTCATCCATGTCGATCGTGCCGAACTCGCGATCGCTCAATCCTTCATCCCAGGCGGTCAGATTTTCGTGCGCGATCTTCTGGCCTTTCATATTCATGAACGGCGTGGTTTTGCGCTCGATCTGTGTCGTTTCCAGCAGATGCCCGCAGGCTTCGTGGAAGATGACGCCGCCAAAGTGGTTCGCCATCACGATCGGATAGGTTCCCGACTCGACATAATCGGCGGTGAGCATTTTGCCTGCGGATTCGGCAATGCCCTGAGCGGATTTTTCGTAGTTCCAGGTGGTCAAAAAGGCGGGATCGCTGGTGTTTCCGGCGCGTTCTCCGATGCTCGATCGATTTGCACCATCAGCACACAGCAGGTTATAGCCGACCGACTGATTGAGGCGGATATCGCGAGCAAACGTGCCGTCACTCGCCGCTACCAAAACTTCTTGCCAGTCGCGAAAATACGAAGCGCGGCGCGACTGGACGTGATTGGCAACGCGCCCCAGCTCCGCAGTGGCGCTCAGCAGCACGTCGCTCATGTCGCGCATCGAGGTGCAGTTCGGCAACCAAACTTCTTTATTGCGGACGGTGGCATAGTCGCGCAAGAGTTCCAGGTTGATCGGCGGCACAAAGGAATTGGCGGCGGGCAAATGCAAACCCATGATCGCCAAAGCTTTTTCCAGGGCGGCTTTGAGGCCGTTGAACGAAAGGTCGTTGGTGCTGACATAGCAGTCGGCTTTGCCCACGAAGACGCGCACTCCCGCTCCGGTTGAGAGGCTGGGCGAAATGCTGGTAATCGCGTCGTCTTCGGCCAAGCAGCTAATGTAGTTGACGCGCTCTAGGAAA
Organism: Microcoleus sp. FACHB-1515; assembly: GCF_014696105.1. Lineage (GTDB taxonomy): Bacteria > Cyanobacteriota > Cyanobacteriia > Elainellales > Elainellaceae > JAAUTJ01. Next base: position 129,189 of record NZ_JACJPO010000066.1, on the reverse strand, counting down.
AATTCGACCAGATCGGCTCCGGCTGCACGTCCCAAGCCCAGCAAAATCGCGAGCGGTGCTTCCCACGATTGATCGAAGCGATCGCGAGTCTGGCTGTATTGCAGCGTCGGCAGTTCTTGTGACAAAAGGGTTGGCGGCATGAGAAGCGTCTTGCGTGAAGAGATTGTGAAGAATTTTACCTTCCTTCAGTCTAACAAGCTCAAAACCCTAGAACTCGATTCCGGCATCTTGGGCAGCCTGCATCACCTGAATGGCGGCTTCGATCAGTTCAGGGAACGGTACATCGGTCGATCGCACTTCTGCGTCCGACTGTTCGTAAGCTTGGGCGCGATCGCTCAAATCTTCGATCAGCCAGTCCTCATCGAGCGCTTCATAAAAATCAACTTCTTCAGATTGCTCATCGAGCCAGTTTTCGCCTTCGGATGCCTCAGCATTTAGCGAAATGCGCTCTTCATCGCGAAGCGACTCGCTGGCACCGTGATAAGGCGTGTAGTCAGTCATCACCTGAGATTAGAACAACTAGAACAATTGTACTGTATGCGCCAAAGTAGCTGCTGGATGGACACGGATGACGGGAGTGTACTCTGCTCAATATGATGGAACTGTGAAGCTTCGCTTTTTAGCTTCATCAACTCTTCACTGATCCTAGCCCTAGCCCCCTGGAGATTGAGTGGAGTGTTCGAGATCGCCTTGATTGCGATCTGGAGTTCCTGTTCGTAGCGCATCTAGTCGCGGTGTCGAGGCTGCGGCACCGCATTTGCGCTTTCTTCGTCCTCTTAGCTACAGGTTGTCTACCATGTCCAATGTCGATCCCGGTCAGGCTTCTCCCATGCTGACAAGCGTTTCTGCTGCCGCAAAAGAGCGAGCGCAACGGCATTACCAGCGGGCGATCGATCGTCTCAAAATGCGGAACACAAATACGGCAGTGCAAGAACTGCGCGAAGCGATCGAAGCTGATCCCACCACGAGCGACTACCACGCGCTGCTGGCAAAAATCCACCTCGACAAAGGACTCGTCAGCCTCGCCAAAGTCAACCTGCGGCAAGCGCTCAAGCTCAATCCCAACGATGCGATCGCGCAAGAGTGCCAGAAAAAGCTAGAAGCCCAAGCCGTTCCTGCCACACCGCCACCTGCTTCTGATCTTGGCACGCGCCTCAAAAACTTCTTAAACCGCAAGCTGTAACGGCTAGAAATCGCTGAATCTGAAATCAAAGGGGACTGCAACACCGGATTGCGTCCCTAATTTAGGCTGGCATCAATTTTTGCGGTGCTCGTGCGATCGCTGACTGGCTGTGTTCTTCAGCAGGGGTTGACATTCTTGAAACTTTATGGTTCCGCTTGCCGTCACAAGAAGGGTAGACGTTAGATGCGATCGCAGATTTTGTAAAATCTGGCATTTTTTCCGCTGCTTCTGTCGAAAAACGGCAATTTGACTTTTTTCCACAGAGCAGGAACTAACCGCAGCCAGGTTTGTCAAATTACTTAGCACTACGTTAAATTACGCAACCTTTTCTGGAGAATTTGTTAAATGGCTACTTTGCATTCCTGGCAGTCGGGGACTGCCTTGCTGATGGCGCTTGGCATCACAACTGGAGCCGTTGCGCCGCTGATTGCTCAACCCGCCCAAGCCCAAACCGCCTTTTCCGACGTGCAGTCGAACTACTGGGCAGCAGAATTTATTGACGAACTCTCAGATCGCGGTGTGATTCGCGGTTTCCCGGATGGATCGTTCCGCCCGAATGATCCGGTGACGCGGGCACAATTTGCGGCAATGGTGCGGCAAGCGTTCGATCGCAACCCGACCCGCAGCGCGATTAACTTCCGCGATGTGCCAAGCAACTACTGGGCATACAGCGCCATTCAAGAAGCTTATACAACCGGATTTTTGAGCGGCTACCCAAACAATGTGTTTCAGCCGAATCAAAACATTCCCCGTGAACAAGTTCTTGTGTCACTCAGCAGCGGCTTGAACTACGCGGTGAACGGTTCGGCCACCACTGCTCTGTCGGTGTATCGCGATGCCAGCTCGATCTCGAACTTTGCCGTGAACGGCGTTGCCGCCGCGACGCAAAAGCAAATTGTGGTGAACTATCCAAACGTGGAGTTCCTCAGCCCCAACCGCAGCGCGACTCGTGCTGAAGTTGCCGCCTTTATCTATCAGGCGCTCGTCAGCACCGGACAGGTGGCCTCAGTCGAGTCGCCCTACATCGTTGGTCAAGTCGCCGTGCCGACTCAGCCGCAAACCGTTCAGATTCCACGCGGCACAGTGCTCCCGATTCGCTATGCCGATGATGCCGACAAAATCTACATCTCGCCCGAAGAACCGGAACCCGTTCCGGTGACGCTGACGATCGATCGTGATGTTGTCTCGCAGTCGGGTACGGTTCTGATCCCGGTCAACAGTCAGGTGGTCGGTGAACTGCGTCCTGTCAATGGTGGCGTGCAGTTCTTCGCTCGCGAAATCGTGCTCACCAACAATCGTCGCCTCAGCATCAACGCTTCCTCGCAAATCGTGACGACCACTGAAACGATTCGTCGGGGTGCAGACGCAGGCCGGATCATTTCTGGTGCTGCCCTCGGTGCTGCTGCTGCCGCTGCGATCGCAGGCGTAACGGGCGATGATGCGATCGCCACCGAAGAAGTTTTGGGCGGCACAGTGGCCGGAACCCTGCTGAGCATCTTCTTTGGACGCGAACGCGCCACGCTGTATGTGATCAATCCGAATGACGACCTCGACCTGACGCTGAACGCACCGCTGACGCTGCAATAGGCTGTTAGAAGTTAGGGGTTAGGAGCCAGCCAGTCTAACCCCTAAACTCAATGTTGCCCTGGCGAAGCACTTTCCAGCCCTCGATCGTCCACTGAGCGACGGTTGAGGGAAGTCCACTGGGGGGTGGATTATCAAAACCAGAACGCTCCAATCGATCGATTTCCGACGGTTGGAGCGTTTTCACATTGGGAAATTGAGTATTGATCTGATCGAAATGAAGAAGTGCAGGCTCGCCCGATCGATTGACGCTGGTGGTTGCCAAGACGCCCGTTTGAGCCAAGAGATGCCGCGCGATCGGATGATTGGGAACGCGCAGGCCAACGCTGGTGGGATCAGCAGGATTGATGGCGGGCGGCAGGCGATCGCTGGCAGGCAAAACGAGCGTCACGGCTCCTGGCCAATAGCGATCGGCGGCTTGCTGCCACTGGGGTTCAAGCGGCTGCACAAACGGCCACAGATCATTTGCCGTTGCGCCCATTAAAATCAGCGGCTTGGTCTGACTGCGCTGTTTCGCCGCAAAGATCAGTTCAGCGCGATCGGGTCGGACGGCAAGGGCAGGAACGGTATCGGTCGGAAAGCTCAGCAAACTATCGCCCTGCTGCGCTGCCGCAATCCATTCAGCCAGTGTGACTTGAGGCATAAATCAAACTCGAAAAACCGCTGCCAACGATTGTAGAAGCGATCGACTGCTGCAAGCTCACTAAGCGAATGACGAGCGAACTTTAGTGGCCGAGAAAATCAGCGGTAAATAGAGTTGAAAAATCGTCGGGTTTGTTGGCCTGCCGCTTGCGGCGCAGTTCGAGGCGCTCACGCCAATCGCGAATGGCCGAAGCGGTGCGGGAAATCGGCGGCACATAGCCATCACCAGCACTTTCGTCTTCGATCGATCGATGGCGCGTCGTGTGCATACAGTCTGCAAGATTGTCTAGATGCGCTTCAAGGTCGAGAGCACGCTGCACTTGGGCAACCGACTGGTAGCGATCGCGCGGCGAAATCTTGATCATCTTTGTCAAAATCTTGCCAAAGTGGTCGCTCACCTGCACCATGTCTTGCCAGTTGATTTCGCCCGTCGCCGCATCATAGTCAAACTCCATCGGTGTGCGTCCGGTCAGCAAATACAGGCAGGTGACACCGATCGCATAGATGTCGCTAGCATAGATCGGGCGCAGGGCAAGCTGTTCGGGCGGAGCAAAGCCCACTGTGCCCACAAAATGCGTTGTCGGTACTTTCTGGCTGCCTTCGCCCAGTTCGGCAATTTGCTCTTTGACGGCTCCAAAATCAATGAGAACGAGGCGATTGTCATCCTGGCAGCGAATGATGTTTGGCGGCTTGATGTCGCGGTGGATAACTTGGTTTTGGTGAATGTAGTCTACGACCGGAAGAATTTCGCGCAAAAAGCGCTTGACGGCAAATTCCGGCTGAGGACCGTGATTTTTGATTTCTTTAACCAAGGTTGAGCCGCGCACATATTCCTGCACCAGATAAAACTCGCCGTCCATCTGGAAGTAGTCAAGCAGTTGCGGAATTTGGGCGTGGCTGCCAAGCTGACTGAGCGTTTTGGCTTCTCGCTCAAACCGCTCGCAGGCTTTCTGTAAAATTACGGGATTGTGAACTTTTGGACAAAGCTGCTTGATGACGCACAGCGGCGCACTGGGCAACGTAGCATCGCGAGCTAAGAAAGTGACACCAAATCCACCCCGACCCAACGCTTTGATGATCTTGTAGCGATCGCGAAAAAGCTGCTTTGAGCCGCACAGTTGACCCAACTGCGTTTGATGCTGAGGCGAAGACCGAAGAGATGACAGCGTTGCCACAGAGCCGTGCATGGAGAGGGAGAGGGAGATTTGATTACCCTAGGCTAATACTAGCGCGAGGCTGGCGTTTCCAGTACGATCGCGCATTGAGTTCTAACATTCGGTAGATAATTTTGTCACTGCGGAAAACGAAAGCCGTCGTTTTCAGAGAGCTGCAACCAGTTTGGCAAAAGATCGCAACGATCGAGACGCTGCGTCGATCGAGCTTTCAGTAATATTACGGTCTTGTAAAGATTTGTTGAAGCCCTGCTCATGATTGCGGGATTTCAAACCCTGCTTTGACTTTACCTTTGATGAAGAATTGGATGAACAGTTTGACGATCGCAACTGAGCAGAACGAGCCGTAGCGGTATCGATCGCCGCAAGGCGGGCATTCTAGCCGCATCGGTTTGTTACTGCTATACCCATGCCACCGCTGCGATCGAACATCTTGCCACCGCTGACCGATGAAGCGAGCAGTCAGCCGCTCAATCTTGACTCGACACTCGCCGCCCTGACACTGCATCAGTTTGAGGTGGAATCGACCTGCAATGGTCGAGAGATAGCCCGACTGTTCGAGCAATATCCGGCGATACCTGGCGTGATTGTGACGACGCAGGGCAAATTTTGCGGCATGATTTCGCGATCGCGCTGGCTAGAGTTTTTCTTGCGTCCGGGCGGAATCGAAATGGCTTTGATGCAGCCGATCGCCGTTTTGCACAGCTACGCTCGCCGCTCTAGCTTGATTGTGCCGCACACGATGCCAATTCTCGCTGCCGCACAGCGGGCACTCCGGCGCGATCGCGACCAGCAAGCAGAACCAATCCTCGTGCAGTTTGACGCACAAACCTTTCGCCTGCTCGACGTGCATGAACTGAATATTGCTCACTGGATGCTGCGTGGAATCGAAATGCAGGTGCGCTGTGAACGGATGCAGATGCAGATGATTCAAATCGAAAAAATGGCGAGTTTGGGACGGCTGGTTGACGGTGTGGCGCATGAAATTCTTGATCCGGTCGGCTTTATTTGGGGCAATTTGACGCATGTTTCAAGCTATGTCGAACAGCTTTTGCAGCTTGTTCAGGCGTATGAGCAAGCCAAGCTGCCAGAGGCGATCGCTCAACTGCGCGAAGCTATTGAACTCGATTATTTGCGTCAGGATTTGCCCAGATCGATCGCTAGCATCAAAACAGGAGCCGATCGGCTTAAAATTCTCGCAGCTAGCCTCCAAAACTTTTGTCATGTTGATGAGGTTTATCCCAAGCCAGCCGATCTGCATGACTGTCTAGACAGCATTTTGCTTCTGTTGAAAAGTCGGCTGAGCGGCAGCATTCACGTAGTCAAAAACTACAGCCATCTGCCGCCTGTTACCTGCTACGCCGGACAGCTTTCTCAGGTTTTTATAAATATTTTGATCCATACGATTGAACTTTTGCTCAATCAAGCTGTCCAGCGAGATATTGGCACAACAATGAGCAGCTTTCCACTGCCGTCTGATTCGCCGCAAATTACAATTACAACGCAAGTTTGTTGTCTAGAGCGCGATCGATTATCTAACAGCAACAAACGCTGGATATCGATTCGGATTGCCAACAATGGAACAGAGCTAACGCCCGCTCAGCATCAGCAAATTCTCAATTCATTTTCGATCGAACAGCGGGCTGCAAAAGAAACAAGTCTCGCGTTAAGCTATCAAATTGTGACGGCAAAGCACGGCGGACAGTTGAGATTGAACGATCGCGGCAAAGAGTTTGAAATTTTGCTGCCACTGACATAAGTTTCATCTTCGGTTAGACATTTTGGCTTTTGGGCATCCTTCTACTGAGTTGTTCTTGAGGCGAGAAAACCAAGTGCAGTGAATTGACTTTCAGCAAATCGTCTTGTAATTGTCGATATGAAAATAAACCTTCGATTGTTGAGCAGATTGAAACGGCTTTGAATGCTCCAAATCAGTGAATCAGCGAAGCTTGAAGCAGTAGCGATCTAATCAATCTCAAAGTTAATCGGCAATCGCATATAGGTTCCTTGGGGATCATTGAGCGATCGCAATGTTTCTAATTGGCTTTGAAGCTGCTGAAGCTCGACTGAAAACGGATCGCCTTGTTCCTGATTGCTGAACAAATCTCGGAAAAACTGTTCGCGGAAGCTGCGCGATCGAGGATAGGAATCAATTTCAAAATCTTCTCCAAGCTTGGCGCGATCGGCAGCAGATTGAATTGCGGCATTCAGCCCACCCAGTTGATCAACCAGCCCGATTTTCTCCGCTTGAATGCCAGACCAAACCCGACCCTGCGCGATTTCATTAACGCGATTGCGATCGAGCTTGCGGCCTGTTGACACATCGCTAACGAAGCGATCGTAGATTTGATTGACGACGCGCTGACCAATTGCTAATTCTTGCGGCGTTTTGGGACGCGCGATCGTTTGACTGTCGGCAAACGGATTGGTTTCGACAGTATCCCAGGTGATGCCGTTGTTGTTGGCGAGTCTCTGCACGTTGGGCAGCAGTCCGAACACGCCGATCGATCCGGTAATCGTGTTGGGCGAGGCAAAAATCTCGGTGGCGAAAGTGGACATCAAGTAGCCGCCCGATGCTGCGGTGTCGCCCATTGAGATGATTACGGGTTTGCGATCGGCGCTCAGTTTGACTTCGCGGGCAATCACGTCAGACGCGCTGGCACTGCCGCCTGGAGAGTTGACGCGAATCACGATCGCCTTCACGTCGTCATCTTCGCGCAGTTTGCGAATCTGCTCGGCCAGCGCATCGCCGCCAATTTGTCCGCTGCCGCCCTCGCGATCGACGATGTTGCCTTCGGCATAAATTACCGCAATTCGATTGCCAGAACTACGCTCCGGGTCGATCGCCGCCAGGTAATTGGGCACGCTGATTTGCCGAAACGCTTCCTCGCCATCCGGCTTGTCTTCTCCGGTCACGGCGCGAAGCTGAGCAGCAACTTCATCCGGGTGAGCAACGTCATCTGCAAGTCCGGCTTGGACGGCTTGGTCGGCCAGCAGCAGTCCTTGCGTATTGGCGATCGTCGTGAGTTGGCGCGTGGTTAGCGTCCGACTTTTGCCGACGCTGGCAAGAAATTCGCCCCAAATATCGTTGAGAAGCTGCTGCGTTTGCTGACGACTTTCGGGACTACTATTCGGGCGGATGAACGGCTCGACCGCCGATTTAAACCGCCCAACTCGCAAAATCTGCACGCCAATTCCAAACTTTTGCAGCGCATTGGCATAATAAGCCGTCTCCGATCGCAACCCGTTAAATTCGATCGCCCCACTCGGATTCACCAGTACGGTATTTGCCACCGAATTCAAATAGTATTCGCGCTCGCTGCCCTGCGTTTCATACGCAAAAATTGGCTTTCCTGCCGCTCGAAACGCTTCTAAAGATTGCCGCAGTTCGCGTAAACTTGCCCAGCCCAGTCCGCTCGTTAAATCGCCAGAAAGATAAAGGCCGCTAATGCGATCGTCTTTCGCTGCTTGGTCAATCGCTCGCGTCACCGTTCGCAAAGCGATCGTATTAGGTGTGCTACCTGTAATCAGCGAACTGACTCCGGGCGTACTGCTCGCATCGGCAATGTTGAGCGAGAGATCAAAAGCAAGAATCGTGTCGTCTTTGATCGCAGGTTTGCTGCTGCCGATCGCAGTCAGCGCGGCAATCAGTAAGGCAAATCCGCCGACGCCCAAACCCACAAACAGCAGCAACGCAACAAAGCTCGCTAGGACTGATTTGAAAAAACTACGCATGGAGAAGTGAAGGGTGAGGAGTGGGCGATTGAGAAGAATTAGGTGGCGCTCAAGCTGACAACAAATGTATCATTTTTAGCCGCAGTCCCAATTATAAAGAACCTTAGAAAAATCCAGGGTTTGCAGTGCTTTTTCCTCAATGAAAAAATTGCCCACTCCTGCATCTCCCCACATGATGTCACCTTGATCTGACCCTGCAATTTGTAAGAGAAGTAGCCAGTTCTCATCGGGTGGAGCTAGAGTCCGAATATCTACCTGGGTAAAGGAAGCATATCCACCAATCTTGCTGACTTGATGAGCAACATCATACAGCAAATGCTCCATTCTCTCTTCTTCGCTGAGATTTGAGTAGTCAGGAAAGTTATTTCCAAAGATTTGTTCAAATCTATAATCGTCTGAGTGAATCAATTCTTCTCTCAAAGAAAAATCCAACCTACAAGGACGATCAACAGGTAAGAACTCGAACTGCGGCAGAAATTCAAAAGAAGTTTCGAGTAAATCTAAATCTTGAAAAACTTCTGGGTAGTAAATGACTCGAAAATTATTTTGTTGTTGTTGAAGCTGAAACTGGTCAGATTCGTTGTACGGCTCAGTGAATTCAAGCCCCATCAAATCATTGTCCCAAATGAAAAACTGGAGGATACCGGAAGTGGGATAATGCTCAAGCTTTGGAACTTCTGAGAAATTAATTTGGGCAAGCAATGCTAATGGCCTACCGCTTGTACCCTGTGGATACGGTGTGCCTTTGGGCAAGTAAGGAATACCCCGATATTTGCTTGCCCAAGGCTCTAAAACTTCATCTGTTTCAAACGGCTCGATATGCACATACGGCACTTTAGTTGCAAGCAGTTCTTCTTGTCTTGATTGCAATGCCTTGGGAATTTGCATGAGGCGATCGCCCTCGTTCAAACAAAGCTACTTGACCTGTTCTAACACTTCAGGCCGACGCAAATCTGCAATTGCCGCGCTTCCCGTACAAAACAAAACGGTTGAGAGTTCCACTTTCAGCGCGTGAATCAACTCATGCAAAGCGGCTTCCGATTCAAATGCTGCTTGCAAGAAGGGAAGCGCTAGACCTGCCAGATCTGCGCCCAGCGCGATCGCCTTTGCCGCATCCAACCCATTCCGCAAGCCGCCAGAGGCAATCAGCGGTAGGTCAGGCGCGATCGCCCGAATCGTCTTGACACACTCGGCTGTCGGAATACCCCAGCTGGCAAAAGTTTCGCCCAGCCTGCGCTGAAGCGGATCTTTGGCGCGTTCGCCTTCGACTTTTGCCCAGGATGTACCGCCCGCTCCGGCCACGTCGATCGCCGTCACGCCCGCGTCGATCAGCTTCTGTGCCATTGCTGCCGAGATGCCGTTGCCGACTTCCTTGGCGATCACGGGGACGGGCAACTGCCGACACAGCACGGCAATTTTACCGAGCAGTCCGCGAAAATTCGTATCGCCCTTCGTCTGCACGGCTTCTTGCAGCGGATTGAGGTGCAGGACGAGCGCATCGGCTTGGAGCGAATCGATCGCCCGCCGACATTCTTCAAGGCCATAGTCATAGTTCAACTGCACCGCACCCAAATTGGCGAACAGCAAAATGTTTGGCGCAACCGATCGAACGTTGAACGTGGCCGTAACTTCAGGATTTTCGATCGCCACCCGCTGCGACCCGACGCCCATCGCCAATCCGTGCGCCTGCGCCGCCTCTGCCAAGCGAAAGTTAATCGTCTGTGCCAGTTCGGTTCCTCCGGTCATTGAAGAAATCAAGAGCGGTGCAGCCAGAGATTTGCCAAGAAATGTCGTGGTGAGATTGACATCGGCGCGATCGAGTTCTGGCAGACAGCAGTGCGCGAATCGATAGCGCTCCAGTCCGGTCGTTTGGGCAAACTGCACGTCTTCTTCCAGACAAACGCGCAAATGGTCAGCTTTGCGCGACTGGGTGACGGCAGCAGAATTGAACGGTGTTTCGATCGAGGAATTCACGGGCGATTGACGAAAAAAGTTGATATCGACCTAGTTTCGCACGATCGCCGCACCGGAAAATCGCGGTTCACAATTCTGAAAAGGTACGCAGGAGGCAAAAGGTTTTGCATCATCCTTCTAGTCTCTGTCTTCGATCGCTGCCAAACAGTTTCCAGCGGCGGAACGGATAAGTCATCTGTCCCCACAGCGAATTGGGCATTGCCTCGGAAATGCCAAAGTTGCGCGGTTGCTGATGGCGAGGCATGTAAAACGTCCCGAAGATCACATCAAAAATTGGGAACAGTCCACTAAAGTTTTTGCCTAGTCCCGCTTCATCCGTTGTGTGATGCCAGCGGTGAAAAACCGGACTGGCAAATACAGAGCGAAATGCACCATAATCCCAAAATATATTTGCATGAATGAGGGCAATGTATACGGATAAAAATGGAACGTAGGCTTCGACGGCGATCGGCGAAAAACCAAGCAGCATGACAGGAGAAGCGGTAATCACGCGAGACAGCATATCGTTAATTGGATGCTGTCGAACTGCCGAAAGCCAATCGATAATTTCGCCGCTGTGATGGACGGCATGATAGTCCCAAAGCAGCCGCGAATGATTCATTCGATGTGTCCAATAGCCGAGAAAATCGCCGAGTATGATTGCGATCGCCCCCTGCACCCACAGCGGCCAGTGCGACACAAGGCCATAGCCTGCGAGAATTTTGCTCCAGTCTAGAATCAGCGTGCCATTTTCGATCGAAACTCGGCCAATGAACAGATAGATCGGCAAAAGAAACAGCACGATCGAGATAATGCTCATTGTCTGAATCACCATTGGCGTAAAGAACCAATACACTACATCCGTCCAAACACCCGGACGCAGTTTAGGCTGATTGGCAATGCTCGGCCAAAAGCGCTCTATCAGGGCAAACATCGGCACAACAATTACTAGTAGAAACAGCGCTCGATTCAAACGCTGGGTCATCACTTGAGCAGTTTCTTTGAAAGGAATGCTTGTCCAATAGTGCGTTAGCAGACCTACAACGATCGTCAGTAAAATTGCCAGAATCAGGATTTCAAAGAACCGCTTGCTCATGGCTTGAATTGTGCTTAAAAACTTTTCTTACATTTATCCTCGATCGAAGAATTACTGCAAGTAAAAGCGAATTAAGTCACTCTAAAGTTAACGTTTAGACTTGTTGCTTATTATTTCTTAATTACTTCACTGTAAATCGCAAATCGATCGCTTGCAATATAACAGTTCAGTAACGTCTACTACGAATTTCAAGCCAAATTAAATGATAAAATTAACGCACTGCGATCGCGCTTTTTTCACAAAGATGCACTCCCAGTCGCAGCGCGATCCGAATTGAATTGCTTAACTTCTACGCTGCTCAATATTCTAAATGTCTTTGACCCGAAGCGATCTTGAAGCTCAGCGCATCCAGCAAATGGTTCGGCAGGCAAATTTGGGCTTAAAAGTGCTGACGGATGAAGAACTCCAAGCATCGATCGCCTCGGTTCTAAGTCAGCACCCCAACCAAACGGAAATCTGGATTTTTGCTTACGGTTCTTTGATTTGGAATCCGATTATTCAGCACAGCGATCGCCGCATCGGAACGATTTACGGCTGGCATCGCCGCTATTGCCTTCGCACTCCGGGCGGACGCGGCACACCCGAACATCCCGGATTGACGCTGGCGCTCGATCGCGGCGGCAGTTGCCAGGGCGTGATTTATCAGCTTGACGCGCCCGACCAACTGGCGGAACTGCTGCTGCTGTGGCGGCGCGAAATGGTCGTCGGCTCATACATTCCGCGCTGGGTGAAAGTTTTTTCCGGCACATCTTTGGCTACAGAGGAACGCTTTGCCATCGCCTTTACGATCAATCCGCAGCATCCGCTCTACGTGCCGAAACTGTCGCTCACCGAAACCGCCGAAACGATCGCAACGGCAGCAGGCGCACTTGGCTCGTGTAAAGACTATTTGCTGCAAACGATCGCAGGCTTGGCAGAATGCGGCATTCGCGATCGCGGTTTGCTGAAACTGCGCGATGCCGTCCTCAAAGTCAGTGAGAAGGATTGAGGCTCAAACCTAACTCAGTCTTCAGCACTTTCTAAGGATTGAACTTGTTGAGGATGGGCTTGAATTGAAAGAACGCTTGCAGCATTACGGAAATGAGAACTGAATCTTTGATTCCTTTTCAATCTCTTTCAGCGCTTCCACCCTTTGTAAAGTTTGATTTGCTACACAACTAGCTAGACAAGTCGATGCTGCGGTTTAGATTTTGCGAACCCATCAAATTGGCGGAGATGATTCGGCCATTGAGCCGATCGCGCCGATGACACTGTAGCGATCGCCGCCCGCTTTATTGCGTTCCAAAAAGCACCTGATTGTTTTGTGAAGCATACAGTTCGATCGTCAGAGGATCGCCTGTGTTGGTTGCGCTAGCAGCAACCGCCTGAAGATCAAGCGGCTGATTGTACTGCTTAATTTGGTTGAAGAAATTGACGATCGTTTCCGATCGATTGTCGGCCACTTGAATTGATTCGATCGAAATTCCCGCCTGCTGAGCGCGAAATCGAGCTTGAGCAACAAGCAGTTGAATTCGTTCAATCAAGCGAGCGTTTGACATGGTGGTGGGGTCAACCGTTGTGGTTGCAATTACCTGACCTTGAACAAACACCCGCTGATTGAGAACAACCGAGCCGTAGACATTCACGCAGGCTTCTCCTGCCAGCACGCAAGGCTCGCCCACAAAATAGTTGCTCGCCGCCAAAATTCGCACAACATAATCGCGTCCGTCTTGAATCTGGCTCCGCAACTGCTCCACTTCGGCATTGGTAATTTGAATCACCTGCTGATTGCTGTCTTCGGAACCGGGCAGAATGCGTTGCCGGGCGGTTTCGTTCGCTTCCAAAATCAAGCGATCGATCGCCTGCGGAGCCGCATTTGGATTCACAATCCGCACAATGCCAGCGGCCAACGGCTGATTGCGCGACAGGGCAACATTGCCTTGCCGCAAGCCTTGCAGTTCGCGCTCAAATCGCTGCACTTCCTGCTCTAAAATCGATCGCTGGCTTTCCAAATCCTGCAAAGCCGATTCGCGACTGGCAATTTCCTGATTGCGGTCGGCAAGGGCGCGATCGCGTTCGGCAATCGCTCGTTCGCGATCGGCAATTTCGGCATCGCGCTGATCAATCTGCTCGCGCACCGCCTGCTGCTGAGCCAGCAAAATTTGCCGTTCGCTTTGCAACTGCTCGATTTCGCCGCGCAGTTCGTCAGCTTGACCAGACACCGATCGCAGGCGGTCTTGTGCCTGCTCAAAGTTGGTTTGAATTTGACTGAGGCGAGTTTGCGTTTGGCTCAGGCGCGTCTGCGATCGATCGAGCTGATCTTCGGTTTCGGCTTGGCGTTCGCGCGTGTTGCGGAGGGCGCGTTGAGCGCGGGATAGCTGGCGATCGGCGGCTTGCTGCTGACGGCGCGACTGATTCAGTTGTCGCTCGATCTGGCGGTTTTCGGTCGTCGTGTCTTGCAAATCGCGCCGCGCATCACGCAGATCATCTTGAATTTCACTCAGTTCAAACACGCCCGTTCTTAGCTGGTCGCTGACGGCAAACAAAATTGCAAATGTCGAAGCGGAAATAATGCTGCCTGTCAAAATCGTGATCACAGTCGCCGTTTGACGCGGGCGCAGGCGAAACAGCGTCAGACGCGCTTTGCCCACGCGCATCCCCAAGCGATCGCCGACTGTGGCAATGACGCCGCCCAATACCAAAATTGCCACAATTAAGACCAGCCCGGTGGTCATTTCGATTTAGGAATCATCCAGTTCAGATACAGCCTACTGTACTTCTGGCAGTGCGGTGTTGGGGCGATCGCTTTTTGCAACAGGTTGTTCCGCGCTGAGGCGATGGATCGGCAAGATTATGATAGGGGCACAACAGATCGTGCCCCCATCAAAGAGTTGTGGCTTCTACCACGATCGCTACGCAAACGCCTGCTTGCCTGCAAACTGTGCGGCGCTGCCCAGTTGCCGTTCGATTCGCAAAAGCTGATTGAACTTGGCGACTCGTTCGCCGCGACAGCCCGATCCGGTTTTGATTTGTCCGGCTGCGGTGGCAACGGCCAGATCCGCGATCGTCGTATCTTCTGATTCGCCCGATCGATGCGAGACAAAGTATTTGTAGTTGTGGCGACGAGCCAGTTCGATCGTGTCCAGGGTTTCCGTCAGCGTACCGATCTGATTGACTTTGATCAAAACGGAATTGGCGATCCCCGCATCGATGCCCGCTTGCAGAATGGTGGTATTCGTGCAGAACAAATCATCGCCGACCAGTTCCACTGTAGAGCCGATCGCCTCAGTCAAAATTTTCCAGCCTTCTTGATCGTTTTCGCCCATGCCATCTTCGATCGAGACGATCGGATATTGCCGCGCCCAGCTTGCCCACAGATCCGCCATTTCCTGCGGCGTTTTGGTGGATTGGTCGGATTTGTAGAACAAGTATTTGCCGTCGCGCCACAGTTCGCTCGTGGCCGGATCGAGGCAAATCGAAATGTCGTCTCCGGGCGTATATCCGGCTTTGGTAATCGCTTCGAGGATGACTTCGATCGCTTCTTCGTTCGATTTCAGGTTGGGCGCAAAGCCGCCTTCATCGCCCACTCCGGTACTGTAGCCTTTGTCGTGCAGAATCGATTTGAGCGCGTGAAACGTTTCCGCGCCTTTGCGAATTGCTTCGGCAAAGGTGGGCGCGTTGTGCGGCGCGATCATGAACTCCTGAAAGTCCACGTTGTTGTCGGCGTGCGCTCCGCCGTTGATCACGTTCATGCAGGGAACCGGAAGCAAAGCCGCATTTGTGCCGCCCAGGTAGCGATAGAGCGGCAGCTTCAGGGCAGTG
This sequence comes from Microcoleus sp. FACHB-1515, assembly GCF_014696105.1. Lineage (GTDB taxonomy): Bacteria > Cyanobacteriota > Cyanobacteriia > Elainellales > Elainellaceae > JAAUTJ01. The sequence goes on along the minus strand of NZ_JACJPO010000066.1, from coordinate 114,023 downwards.
GCGGCAGTGCGGGCAGCGGCCAGTGAAACGGCGAGAATTGCGTTTGCGCCGATCGCGGCTTTGTTTGGCGTGCCATCGATCGCGATCATGCGCTGATCGATCGATCGCTGTTCGGTCACGTCCATGCCGATCAGTTCTGGAGCGAGTTTGCGATTGACGTTTTCGACGGCTTTGAGGACGCCTTTGCCGCCATAGCGCTGTTTGTCACCGTCGCGGAGTTCGACGGCTTCTTTTTCTCCGGTCGATGCGCCAGAAGGAACGATCGCCGAGCCGCTGATGCCATTTTCGAGAATGATTTGCGCTTCAACAGTCGGATTGCCTCGCGAGTCAAGCACTTCGCTGGCGATGATGTCTTTAATCTGCATGGAACGTTCCTTCAATTCCGGGTATTAGGCTTGCGAAACTTGTGGCATCGTCATCATATCGATCGATGTCCAAACCAAAAGGTAATATACATGACAATCATCAATCGCGATCGATGACGGCAATGAACGAATGCAAGAATTGCATCACAGCTATTTCTGCCTTCCGATCGACCGATTTCTTTGTGCGGGTGTCGTTTCGGCTTCGGTTTGCCAGAATATGACCAATTCTTCAATTTTCTTAACTTGTGCTGCCGATCGCCACTTCCAACTCACATCCACTGTTTGTTGATTTTTTGATTACGCCCGTGCCGATCGCGGGTCGCATTGGCCTGACGCTAGCTCCCGGCAAGCGCAACATGGGCATGACGGCGCACTGGCAGCGCGACTTGGCAGTTGACCTCGATCGCCTGCGCGACTGCTACCAACCAGATTGGCTGGTTTCGCTGCTTGAGCCGCACGAACTGGAATTTCTGCAAATTCCCGATTTGTTTGAGCAAGCTCAAGCGCGAGGAATGCAGATTCGTCATTTCCCAATTCCCGACTTTAGCGTGCCGCGATCGATGGATCAGTTCACGCTGCTGGTGCAAAACATTCTGGCGACGGCGGCGGCAGGCAAAACGATCGTGATTCACTGCAAAGCCGGATTGGGACGCAGCGGACTGGTTGCAGCTTCTTGTTTGGTCGCGCTGGGATCAACGCCCGCAGAGGCATTTCAACTCGTGCGGCGATCGCGTCCGGGCACGATCGAAACGGCTGAGCAAGAAGCGTTTGTGCAAGCATTTGCCGAGCGCAACATTTCCTTCAAGCCAACGGTGCCGCTGCCGTCAAGCTAAGCACGCTCTGCAAAAGCTGATCGGGCGCGATCGGTTTGCCCAAGTGCAAATCTGCTAGCGTGCCGGAGGGCAAATCGCTGGTGAGCAAAATGGTTTTGATCGATTTGGTCAGCGGATTTTGCTTGATTGCGGCAATCAGCCGATCGCCTTCGCTCCCCGCTTGTTCTGCTGCAATGACGGCGACTGGCTGAAGAATTTCAATTTGTTCGATCGCGCTGGTTCCATCCAGCAGCCAAATCACCTGATATCCGGCAGCAGTCAGCAAATCGCAGATCAGTTCAGCCGTTTCTTCATGCGCTTCGATCAGCACAATGCGACCTGCGCTCCTTGGACTTTCGCTAACTTTCGGTGTGGATTTCGCCAGCGATCGCGGCAGTCGCACGGTAAAGACCGACCCAACGCCCAACGTCGATTCAACGGCGATCGAGCCGCCATGCAGTTCCACAAGCTGTTTGGTCAGCGCCAGTCCCACGCCCGCCCCAGTGTATTGCCGCTGATAGGAGCTATCAAGCTGCTGAAATTTATGAAACAGCAGCGACTTTTGCGCTTCGGCAATGCCAATGCCCGTGTCTTGCACTTGCAGCACCGCCATCCGCTCATCGGCAAACAGGCGCAGCGTCACGCGACCTTCAGCAGGCGTGAACTTAATGGCGTTGCTCAGCAGATTGAGCACAATTTGCTGCACCCGACGCGGATCGGCGCGGAAGCTGTCCCACTGCGGATCAATGGTTGAATCGAGCTTGAGCGCAACTTTGCTGGCGATCGCGCTTTCTTGCATAAGCTGCAAACTCTGCTGCGCCAAATGAGTCAGCGAAAAATCACTCAGGGCTAAAGCCGCCTTGCCCGACTCAAACTGCGACAAGTCCAAAATGTCATTGATCAGTTGCAGCAGGCGATCGCCGCTGTCGTGAATGGTCTGCAAATACTGCCGCTGCCGCGCATTCAGTTCACCAATCGACCAGCGCAGCAGCGTGGCAGACATGCCGATCACCATTGTCAGCGGCGTCCGCAGTTCGTGGCTGATGTTGGCGAGAAATTCACTTTTGGCTCGACTAGCCGACTCAGCCGCAATCAGTGCTGCTTCCAAGCTGGGCGTCGGCAGCGCGATCGGCATTTGCGCGATTGCCATTGCCAAATACTCGCCGCTTTGCCTCAAGCAGTCGCGATCGACTGGCGACCACGATCGCATCTGCTGACAGTCATGGGCAATCAGCAAGCCCCAAAGCTGCCGCCGCACCACAATCGGCGCGACCAGCTTCGATCGCACCTGTGCCGATCGCAAAAACTGCAACAAACAAGGTGCGGCAGCGTAGCGCTGCTCAATATCCGTCACTGCCAGCACTTCGCCTTGCAAAAAGCGATCGAGCCGCTGCGGATGCTCCAGCACACTGCAAACTTCCAGCAAATTCAAAACCGAAATTTGTTGCGGCGATCGCGCTTCGTAGGCCACAATGCCTCCGGGCAGCAGCGTCCCGTTCGACTGAGGGCTGTGAAGCTGATAGAGAACGACGCGATCGACTTGCAGCGTTGTCCGAATCGATTCGATGCTCGTTTGCAAAATCATCGGCAAATCGATTTGTTCGCGCAACTGCTGCATGATTCGATCGAGCAAAGCAGAACTACCGAGCGTTTCGAGCAGTTGGCGTGTAAAGTCGCTCTGCACGGCAGCACTGTTGGGCAGCGCAGGCGGAGCGATCGACCAGTCGGCAGACAAAGTGTCGAGAAAGCGGGCGATCGCTTCAAGCTCAAACTGCAAGCTGACTCGATAGGCCATTGCCTCTGGCATCAATTTGCCAGTCAGCAGCGCACAAAAAACCGAAGACACCACAACCACAAAGCGATCGCTGCTGGCTGGACATTCTGCCTCTGTCAAAACCAGTGTAGGCGCATCGATCGATTGCGAAAACTGCTGAAGAAGTGTGTGCAGCTTTTCAAACTGAGCGATCGACAAAGGTTGCCGCACAGCGGTTGGAGAGGTGGACATGAGCAAAACTGACAGAAACGAAGGGGGATCGGGCAGCCGCGCTTTCCTCCCAAGCGACTATCGTATCTTGTCAGACTGTGCCCGAACGCCAGACGTAAGGTTTTTAATAGGAAGTGGATCGATGTGCAATCTTGGCAATCGAATACATCGATTCAATTGCCAACCCGCCTCACAGCCGATAGTTCGATCGCTGGCTTCGTCGCAGTTCCGTAATTTGGTCGGCAATCTCCAAAATTGCTTCAGGCATTCGTGGCCCGGTCAGAATCACATCCACCTGACTGGGACGATCGCGCAAAAATTCCAGCACGTCCGACTCGGCAATCAAGCCAAACTCGATCGCCAAGCTCAATTCATCCAAAACAACCAGCGCATAGTCATCGCGATTGACAACGGTTTTGGTGTGCTGCCACAGGGTTTGCAACGCTTGCCGTTCGATCGCATCCAGTTCCGCTGAATCGATGCAGCGCGGCAAATTGCACCGGAGCCAGTGGAGATTTTGCCCAAGCTGCACAGGACGCTCATGTCCTTGCGCGATGCCGCCTTTGAGAAACTGCACGATCAAGACAGGCGTGCCTTGACCTGCAAGCCGCAACGCCTGCGCGATCACGTTGGTGAAAAAGCTGCGGTGTGAACAAGTAAAAACCTGAACCAAGCCTTCGATCGCATGGGGCGTAGCGGCGAGGGTGGAGGTTTCAAGTTGGGAAACCATAGTGGGTGGCCGTAGGAGAAGGAAGCCGTCAAGCAAGCTAGTACACCTGTATGATATACCGAGCTAGCCGATTCACGGTGTAATTCAAAATATAGCGCGATCGCTCTAATTTTCAGCCACAAGAACGCTAAATATATGAATGCGGTTTTGCTAGATGCGATCGATTTTGCGGTCAGCCTCAAGCAAAACAAGTTCAGCGCACTACATTAAAGAACAGATCAGCGATGCTCATCCAAACTGAAGGGCGGCTGTATGAAGGGCAACGATCTTATCGGGTGCTGGCGATCGTTCGACAGTTAGACAAACGGAACGGGAACACTCAAAACAAAACTGGCAAATCGCCACCTCAACGATTTTTGCGCTTATGGCTGCTTCTCAACCGCCCCAATGCCTGCTGCTTGATTGCTTTCAAATTATTTTTCGGCAGATCGAACAAACGCTGAATCAAATTGAACACTCGCATCAACGAGAGGAAGCGAAATTTCGATCGCTATTTGAGCAGTCGGCAGATGCATTAATGCTGGCCGAAAACGGCGTTATTTTTGATTGCAATCAGGCAGCAGTCGAGCTATTTGGCTGGCAAGACAAAACCGAATTTCTTCCTCTTCATGCCGCTGAGCTTTCGCCCAAATATCAGCCTGATGGTCGCGCATCGTTTGAAAAAGCTGCCGACATGATCGCCCTCGCTCAGCAAAACGGCAATCACCGCTTTGAGTGGATGCATCAGCAGCGCGACGGAAAAGATTTTTGGACTGAAATATTGCTCACGCAAATTGAGCTAGACGGCAAGCCGATTCAATACACAACCGTCCGCGATATTCGCGATCGCAAGCAAAATGAAGCAAAGCTACGCGAAGGTGAAAGACGCTTTCAAGCTATTTTTAATCAAACCTTTCAGCTTGCCGGAATTTTATCGCCCGATGGCGTTCTTTTGGAAGCAAATCAAACTTCATTAGATGTGATTGCGGCACAGCCAGAAGACGTGATTGGCAAGCTGTTTTGGGAAACGCCTTGGTGGACGCATTCCCCTTCTGTGCAGCAGAAATTGCGGCAGGCGATCGCACAGGCAAAAGCCGGAAAAGCGACTTCATTTGAATATGACGCGCCCACTGCCAATGGCAAAATGATGGCACTGGAATTTTCTATCAAGCCGATTACAAACGCAAATGGCGAAGTGGTAATGTTGATTCCTGAAGCGCGAGATGTGAGCGATCGCAAACATGCGGAAGCCGAACGCCTCCAAGCCGAAACGATTTTGCGCGAACAAGAACAGTTTCTTCGCAGCATCTATGACAACGTTGGAAATTTTATTTTTGTGGTGGATGTTTTACCAGACGGCAATTTTCACTATGTGGGCTGGAATGCCGCAGGCGAACGGGGCAGCGGTTTAAGCAGCGAGGAAATTTCCGGAAAAACACCCGAAGAAGTGTTTGGCAAAATTGAAGGAGCAGGCGATCGACAGCGACTTGCACAGTGTGTTCAGCAAAAGTGCGCGCTCACCGTTGAAGAAAATTTAACGTTTAACGGTCAATCAACCTGGTGGATTACAACTTAGCAATCCGCTTTGCGATCGAGAGGGTCGCGTTCATCGCGTTGTTGGCACTTCATTTAACATTAGCGATCGCAAACGTACCGAAGAAGCGCTCAGACAAAGTGAAGCTCGCTTTCAAGAACTGGCGACAAATTTGCCGGGAATGATCTATCAGTTTTGGCAGGGAACAAATGGTTCTCAGCGCTTTACTTATGTCAGTCCGGGCTGTTTGGATCTGCATGAAGTTTCTGCCGAAACTTTTATGCAAAATCACAATATTGGACTTGCAGTGCTTCATCCTGATGATAAAGCACAATTTCTTCGCTCGATCGCTCAAAGTGCTCGATCGCTCAAAGGCTGGCAGCAGGAATATCGCATCATTACACCGTCTGGAAAATTGAAGTGGCTGCAAGGTCATTCTCAGCCCAAAAGATTAGCAAATGGCGATATTGTCTGGGATGGATTTTTAACCGATGTGAGCGATCGCAAACGAGCAGAAATTGCCCTGCGCGAATCGGAACACCAACTGCGTGAACAAGCACAACGCGAACGCCTACTCAATCAGCTAACGCAGCAGATTCGTAACTCGCTCGATTTTGATATTGCTTTATCAACGGCAATAACAGAAACTCAAGCAATTCTTGGCGTCGATCGCTGCCACTTTGCCTGGTATTATCCAAATGCAGAAGAGCCATATTGGGACATTATTAAAGAAGTTCGTCATTCCGGTTTGCCTGACTTCACCGGACGCTATCCTGCTGCGACCGTTGGGCTATTGGCAACCAAGCTTTTGCAGCTAGAAATGCTGTGCGTTGTTGATGTTGAAACAGTCACCGATCCGGTTTGGAAAGCGTTTGTGCAGTCGCTTCAAATGCGATCGGTGCTGATTATTCCAATGCAGATGCAGTCTGGAATAATTGGAGTGATTAGCTGTAGTCACAGTAGTGAACCGCACGACTGGCAAGCTGACGAAATTGAATTGCTTGAAGCGGTGATGGGGCAGTTGGCGATCGCCCTCAATCAAGCAGATCTCTATGCCCAAAGCCGTGCCAAAGCGCATGAACTAGAGCAGACGCTACACCAGCTTCAGCGGACGCAAGCGCAAATGCTGCAAAGCGAAAAAATGTCGAGCTTGGGTCAACTTGTGGCAGGTGTAGCGCATGAAATTAACAATCCAGTCAACTTTATCTACGGCAATTTGAACTACGCCAGCGACTACATTGCAGATTTGTTGGAACTGATAAAACTTTATCAGCAACAGTATCCTCAACCTGCTGCCGCAATTACAGCACAGGTCGAAGCGATCGATCTTGATTTTTTAATTGCTGACCTGCCTAAACTATTAAATTCGATGAAAGTCGGCGCGAATCGCATTCAAAAAATTGTGGCTTCTTTACGCACTTTTTCGCGGATGGATGAGGCAGAAGTGAAGTCGGTGAACATTCACGAAGGAATTGATAGCACGCTGCTGATTTTGCAGCATCGCATTAAGAAAAGAGACGATCGAACAGTGATCAAGATTGTCAAAGACTATGCCGATTTGCCGTCGATCGAATGTTATGCTGGACAGCTTAATCAGGTATTTATGAATCTGCTTAGCAATGCGATCGACGCTTTGGAAGATGCGCTGAAAGTCAATGCAGATTTGATTCCGACCATTACCATTCAAACCAAGTTAATCGATCGATTTGTGGCGATCGAAATTACCGACAATGGATTAGGAATTCCAGAGTCGGTTCGACAACGCCTGTTTGATCCATTCTTCACAACGAAGCCGCTTGGAAAAGGAACGGGAATGGGGCTTTCAATTAGCTATCAAATTGTGGTTGAAAAGCACAATGGCTCGATCGACTGCGCGTCTTCAGCAGCGGGAACAACGTTCAGCGTGAAAATTCCCGTTCGCCCAACCAGCAAGTAATCAACCGTTTCGATCGCGCTCAAACTGCCGACAAGAGTGCAAAAATCGGGCAGGAATTTCAGGCGATGCGCCCCAATGCAAATGCACATACGAAGCATGAATCGATCGCGTCTGCCAGCCGTCAAATTGCGGTGGCTGATCGCTTAAATAGCTTTCTAGCTGATAAATTGCTTGCTCGGATTGGATGCTGAGGCGCGATCGATGAAACTCGTGTCCCCACACTTGCTGACCTGCGGCGATCGCCACCGTGTCTTGCAGTGCAATCGCCTGCCGATATCCCAGCGTTAATCGCGCGGACATCATGGCTTTCGTCGGCAGTGCGCCGACCAGCGGCCAAACTGCGCCGTCAAAATCTTCGATCGCCTCGGCTAGATACATGAGTCCGCCGCATTCGGCATAGGTCGGCATTCCTGCTGCGATCGCACGCCGGACGGAATCGATCGCAGCTTGATTCTCAGCTAGTTCTGCGGCGAACACTTCGGGAAATCCACCCCCCAAGTAAAGTCCCTGGAGGTTTGGCGGTAGGGATTCTGCGATCGGACTCCAAAAAACAAGTTCCGCGCCTTGCTGTTTGAGTAAATCGAGGTTGTCAGCGTAGTAGAAGTTGAAGGCGCGATCGCGAGCAATACCGAGGCGGATGGGAGATGAGGGCTGGGAGGTTGAGGGTTGGGAGGTCGGGGATCGGGGAATGGGGGTCAGCAATGGGAGGAGGCGTGACCAATCGAAGCTCGATCGCGCCAAATTTGCTAATCGATCGATTACGTCCGCCAGTTGCGGAAGTTCTTCGGTGGGGATCAGTCCGAGGTGGCGATCGGGGATCACAATATCATCCTGTCGCCGCACAACTCCGAGAATTGGAGTTTCGAGCGGTTCGAGCGCGGATTGAAGAATTTCGAGGTGACGATCGCTGGCAACCCGATTGAGAATCACGCCTGCTAGATTCACAGCGGGATCAAAGGTGCGGTAGCCGTGAACGATCGCGGCGATCGATCGAGACAGTCGCCCACAGTCCACAACCAAAACGACAGGCAGATTCAGCAGTTTGGCGACCTGCGCGGTACTTGCGGTTTCTGTTCCGCCTGCGCCATCAAATAAGCCCATCACGCCTTCGACCAGAGCGTACTCCATGCCAAAGCTGTGATGGGCAAAGCAATCTTGCAGATATTGCGGTGCGGTGAGTAGCGGATCGAGGTTGCGGCAGGGGCGACCCGTCACGTAGGTATGAAACATCGGGTCGATGTAGTCAGGGCCGACCTTGAACGACTGGACGCGATGCTGCCGCAGGTAGGCCAGCATCGCGATCGCGATCGTGGTTTTGCCGACGCCGCTGCTTGTGCCTGCCAGGACGATCGCCACTAAGCCGCAGCCTGCACCTTCTCAGTTTGGATAATCTGAGCGGCGACGGCCAAGCTTTCTTCGTACAAGACATCTTGACCCCAGCGCTGAAGCTGTTGCCCCAGGAGGAATTCGGCTTTTTGGTCGGTCAAGGCGCTCACCTGCTCCATGCGACAAGCTTGGGCGCTGCCGCCTGCTTCCATCCGCATACAGCCCATTGCTTCGGAGCAGAGGATCGTGCAGCAGTTGGCTTTCTCGTTAGTCGAAGTGAGCCGCAAACCGACGAGATCACCAGGGATTTCGCCCCAGTCGGCCATCGGGATCGCCGCGAGTTCGACTTCGATCGATCGTCCGTTCGCTCCGGTAAAGTGAACGTGACGCAAATTGTAGTCGCCGCCCGTTTGAATCATCGCAGTCGGTTCCCACTTGAGGCGGCTTGCCAGCCAGCCGAGATACATCAAGGCTTGGGCGGCGTTGCCTTTCTCGAAGTCAATGGCGACTCGATCGACATCCACTAAGGCTTCCCGCCGTTCTGGAGGATCAAAAGCCGCTGCGGTTAGTTCCAGCCAAGGCTGGATGCGATGCCAGTTGAGATCAGCGATGTATGTGTCACCTTCGATTAGATCGCGGATTTTGAGGAATTCCGATTCCGGTTCGCTGAAGTAGCACGAGTCCATGATCATGCAATCACATTCATGTGACAGCCGCCGAAACAGTTCTTGCTCTGGATTCGGCGTTGCCTTCCACCAAACGAACTTCGGGAGGTCGCCAATTAGCAGCGAGGTGACGACATCGCCAACGCGCTCTAGGGCTTCCTTCGTGCCGCGCAGGGTGATGTACTCGCAGCAGATCAAGTTGGTGCTGCTGCGCTGGACAGGGCAGTAGGCCGACACTTGAGCCGTTACGCCTGTATCTTCACCGAGTTCGGGGCAAAGGGTGATGATGCGGCAGGGATTTTGGACGGCGATCGCATCGCTGACGGTAAAGCCGCGATTGTTCGGGTTGTTCACCTGAACGCGATCGGCAGGCTGTTTGGCGAATTCTTCCCGCAGGCGATCGCGCGTTTGGGGATCAACGCGACCTGTGATCGAAAGGCCGAAGGTTTGCTGAGCCTGGACGATCGCCTGTTTGGTTTGCGGGCCGTGAATGCCGTCGATCGGCCCCTGATAAAACCCCAGTGCTGCCAAAAGCTGCTGAAATTCTTCCGGCTCGTAAATCACCATGCTGAAGGTCGTGGCGCGGGTGGCCGCTTTGCGATCGCCAGTCTGGTCAAACCAAATTTTGCCGAGTTCCGATTCGATTTCGTCAAGCGAAATGTCTTTTGGTTTCTGTAAGGCAACGAGGGGTGTGGTAATCATGAGTTCGGATTTTAGAAGATAGAAAAAATGAATTGAAGCTTACAGTCTGCGCCAGTAGCGGCCTTTGTCGAACAGCGATTCAGCTTCGACAGGTCCCCAGGTTCCCGCCTCGTAAAGCGGGATCGCATCAGGCGCGGCAGGCGCGTCCCACGCTTCCAGAACCGGAGTGAGAATGCGCCAGGAGGCTTCGACTTCATCGCCCCTGGTGAATAGTGACTGATCGCCTAACATACAGTCGATTAGCAGGCGTCCGTAGGCGTCGGCGTTGGCCTGACCAAAGGCGCTGGCGTAGCGGAAATCCATATCGACCGATCGCGTCCTGAGTGAATTTCCCGGCGTTTTCACCTCAAAGCGCATCGAAATGCCTTCATCCGGCTGAATCCGCAGAGCCAGCACGTTATTATTCACCTGCTTGGCTGCCGACTGAAACATCAGATACGGCACTTGGCGAAACTGAATGGCAATTTCCGATTCGCGCTTCGCCAACCGCTTGCCCGTCCGCAGGTAGAACGGAACGCCCTGCCAGCGCCAGTTATCGACATACAGCTTCAAGGCGGCATAAGTTGGCGTGGTCGAGTTTGGGGCTGCGCCTTCTTCTTCGCGGTAGCCCGGAACCTGCTTGCCGCCCATCCAGCCGTTTGTGTATTGACCTCGGACGGCAGATCGATCGATATTCTCCAAATCCGCCAAGTGCGTCGCCTGAATCACCTTCACCTTTTCTGTCCGCAGCGAGTCCGCATCCAAGGAGTTCGGCGGCTCCATCGCCGTCAGACAAAATAGCTGCATCAGGTGATTTTGCACCATGTCGCGCAACGCGCCCGACGATTCGTAATAGCCCGCTCGTCCTTCCAGTCCGACCGTTTCGGCAGCGGTGATCTGGACGTGATCGACAAACTGACGATTCCACAGCGGCTCAAAGATCGCATTCGCAAACCGGAAAACCAAGAGGTTTTGAACCGTTTCCTTACCCAAATAGTGATCGATGCGGTAGATTTGCTCTTCGCGGCAAACATCGCGCACGATCTTGTTAAGCTGCTGAGCGGAGGCGAGATCGCGACCGAACGGCTTTTCGATCACCAATCTTTGTTTACGGGGATCATCGAGCATTCCGGCGCGGCCTAGCTGCTGGGCGGCTTCTCCAAAGAAACGAGGCGCAACCGAAAGGTAAAAGACGCGATTTCCGCGTGTACCGCGCTTTTCGTCGAGATCGGCTAAGAATTCCTTTAGCTTGGTGTAGTCGTCGGGTTTGTCGATGTCTCCGGGCAGGTAGAACAAGCCTTTGGCGAAATCTTCCCAAAGTCGATCGCTGCCGATGCCGCCGCCAAATTCCTCCACGCCTTCGCGCATATGTTCGCGGAAGAAATCATCGCTCCACTCGCGACGAGCGACACCTACGATCGTCAGTTCCGGCGGCAGCTTCCGCTCCATCTTCATCTTGTAGAGCGCGGGAACGATTTTGCGCTGGGTTAGATCACCCGTACCGCCAAAAATGACGAGAATTTGCGGTTCGGGGATGCGGTCTTGCTGGAGGCCGATGCGGAGCGGATTTTCGAGCAGAGTCACCATAGGGCTTTGTTGCAGGTTTAGGTGGATGGTGAAAGGGGACGATCGAGCCGTCCCCTTGAAACGAACTATGAAACAGGCTGGAGCTTTTTGACTTTTTCTTCGAGCGAATCCATCAGCGATTGGAACGGCTGCACAAACTTATCGATCCCCTCAGTGAGCAGGTCAGCCATCACTCGATCGAGGTCAATATTAACGTCTGGATCTTTGAGCGATTCGATCGTTTGATACGCTTCATCCAAATTCGACTCGACGCGATCGGCCACGTCGCAGTGATCGGCGCAGGCTTCGATCGTCTGTGGCGGCAAGGTGTTGACTGTCTCCTGTCCGACCAGTTCATCGACATACATCACGTCGCTGTAGGCCGGATTTTTGGTACTGGTGCTTGCCCAGAGAAGCCGCTGAACGTTGGCGTTCTTCTCGGCCAGTGCTTTCCAGCGATCGCTACCGACAATTTCCTTGTACTTCTGGTAGGCGATTTTAGCGTTGGCGATCGCGACTTTGCCTTTCAGCGCAACCAGTTTGGCTTGCACTTCCGGCAGATCAGCAACTTTAATTTTCTCGTCAAGCTGTGCGTCGATGTGGTTGTCAATGCGGCTGAGGAAAAAGCTGGCAACCGAGGAAAGCTTGCTGATGTCTTTGCCTTCTGCGACCCGCGCTTCCAGGCCGCGAATGTATGCCCAAGCGCAATTGATGTAGCTCTCGACGGAGAAAAGTAAGGTGACGTTGACGTTGATCCCCGCCGCGATCGTCGCCTCCACAGCCGGAAGTCCCGCTTCCGTACCGGGAATTTTGATCATCACGTTTTCTTTGCCGATCGCCTCATAGTACCGCTGCGCTTCTTTGATCGTCGCTTCGGTATCGTGGGCGATCGTCGGTGGCACTTCGATACTCACATAGCCATCCAATCCGTTCGAGGAATCGTAGACGGGACGCAAAATATCGCAGGCGTGGCGGATGTCGTCAAAAACCAGCGATTCGTAGATTTCGTAGGTTGGGAGTCCCTGACGAATTCCGGCTTCGATGTCTTGGTCGTAGATGGCGTTTCCCACTATCGCTTTCTCAAAAATGGCCGGATTCGACGTAATCCCGCAGATGCCTTGCTCTTCGACCATCTTCTTCAGTTCACCGGACTGAATGAGATCGCGGGTCAGGTTATCCATCCAGATACTCTGACCGTACTGCTTAATTTCGAGTAGATGATTTGTCACGGCTGATCTCCTAAAACTGCGTTTTAATTTTGCGAGGCCATCAAGTCCTTTTCTTGCTGTTCGCGGGCGCGGTCTTTGATAAACGATTCGACAAGGGCGACATCTTCTGTGCTGCCGATGATCAGCGGAGTGCGAGTGTGGACGCGATCGGGCACAACATCGAGAATATCTTGCGTCCCCGTGCTTGCCCGTCCTCCGGCTTGCTCAATCAAATAGGCCAAAGGTGCAGATTCATACAGCAGCCGCAGCTTCCCTTCGGGTTTTTTCACCGTACCTGGATAGAGAAATACGCCGCCTTGAAACAGAATCCGGTGAAAATCTCCCACTAGCGCACCGCCATAGCGAGCCGTGTAGCCCTCATGCCGATGAACATAGCGAATATAATCGCGAATCGACTCATCCCACTGCCAGAAATTTCCCTCATTCACGCTGTAAATTGGACCATGTTCAGGAACGCGAATATTCTCATTCGAGAGAATAAATTCACCCAAACTGGGATCGAGCGTGAAAGCGTGAACGCCCCGCCCGATCGAATACACGAGCATTGTGCTGGGGCCAAATAAGATGTATCCCGCTGCGATTTGCTTGTGTCCGTCCTGCATCAAGTCTTGCGCGGTTCCGTCAAGGTCTTCGCCTTCTTGCTTGCGAATCGCGAAAATTGCCCCGACGTTGAGATTGATGTCGAGATTTGAGGAGCCGTCGATCGGGTCGTATAGCAGCGTGTAGCGGCTGGTCGGGCAGTTCTCCGAGATGTAGTAAGGCTTTTCCATTTCCTCAGAAGCCAGTCGGCAAATCAAACCGCTCTGCTCAAAGGCCGAGATAAACACCTGATTGGCGTAGAGATCCATCTTCTTGACGGCTTCGCCCTGAACGTTCGTGCTGCCTGTGAATCCCAGCGCGTCGTCAACCAGTCCGGCTTTTGTCAGTCGTCGCGCAATCAGTTTTCCGGCCAGCGCAATCCGGTTCATAATCGCGCTGAGGTCTTGTGCTTCGGGCGAAAAGCTGTGGAGCTGCTGAAGGACGTGACGATCGAGCGTCGTGCAGTCTCGATCGAGCGCTAAATCAGAGTTGAGTTCTTGCGCTTCCGATGCTTGCATGTTGCGGTTCCTCCCCAAGCAGGTGTGATGTGGCGATCGTCAGTCATTTATCTCTTGACAAATATGACGAGATTGTTCTGCCTGCTTCTTCCATCTTAAGGAGGCATTTCAGGATGGGGGTTGAACTTTAGGCCATCTATAGAAAGGAGCGGCGATCGCAAGTTCTCAGGGTGCTGTAGCAAAGCTGCCTAGTAGTCTGCAATACCCATTGACAAGCCAATCAATATGCGGTGGTCAATGTGCAGAAGCGCGATCGTTGCAGAAATGAGCGATCGCCGGAATGTAAGATCGCAATTAGGACTAACGCATGGGCAGCAGGAAATGAATCTCCAAAGCTCAAGTCCGCTTTAACGAACTCAACCTGTACAACCAACCCATTTGAATGAGTTTTCGCTTTCAGCCAGAAATTGACACGGCTTCTGCTGAACCTGTCTGTAGATAAAGAAATGTGAATAAAATAAGAGAATAAGGTTTGGATTGAGTGCTGCCTATGTCTGCGGTGAATTCACTTGCACCTGCCGAAACGCGATCGATCGGCACACCTCGCCCTTTGTGGCGCGTCATTTTGCTGTCCGGCGTAACGCTGCTGCTCTATTACGGCTGGTACAAGTGGATTATTCAAGAAGAACTGCGTCGCTACAACGGCTTTGGCTGGTCGGGGACGCTTTGCTTGTTGCCGTTCGTCCTGGGCGTCGCCGTGCCACAAGCGCTGCGACTATTTGATCCCGATGTGCCCGACAGCTTTGGCTGGTTTTCCCTCCTGGGAGTTTTGTGGATCTACATTGTGCAGTTTCGGCTGTATCGCACTGTGAATCGGCTGTATGTCGAAGCGGGCATGAAAGCACCCCTGACAGTTTGGTGGATTGTCGTTCCCGGATTGAATCTGATTGTGGGCTTGCGGCAAATTCACTTTTTGAGCCAATTTTGGGCACAGCAGCAGAAAATCGAGGTGAAAGATCCGATCGCTAACTTCTTCCCCTTTCTTTCCAAAGAATGATCGCAATTTGCGTAATTGTTGCGTTGCGAACTCAGCAAGTTTAAGTAGAGACGATCGCAAAGCGCAATGTCTAGAATGAAGACGTACATCGATCGGCAGCAATTGACCGCATCTACATATTCACTGCAAGTTTATTTTAAGCGGTTTCATTCGATAGCTTACGATTCGCAAATTCATTACTGAGTCAGTTTTGATACTCTATAGGGTGTCAGCTCACTGCATCAATTCGCGATCGCCAGCTTCACCGATATTCCTGCTCGACTCAACCGGAATTTCTTCACCATCAGCCCCCAATTCCGCTGGCGACCTTTGGAAGCGAAACCGCGTCTATTAGGTCAGCTTGTCTGCATCTACACTGCTTCACGCCGACTCACACCGATCAGATCCATTGTTGGTTGCAACGTCATGACCACATTTGAAGAAATTCATCAGTTCTTTCGCAATCCGCCCCCGTTCTATCTCAATAAAGAACTGGCCGTATGCTACGTGGTGGCCGTGCTGCTGCGACAAGATTCCTACGGCACAGAACTGATTTCACTCCTTGAACATGAATATCCCACCTATCGACTCTCAGACACCGTCCTCTACGGTGCGTTGAAGTTCCTCGAAGACAAAAGCGCGATCGCAGGCTACTGGAAAAAAGTAGAAGGCCGGGGGCGTCCCCGCCGCATGTATCAGATTGTGCCGGAATGGAAATCACAGGCGCAGGAATTTGCTCGCCTCTGGTATGACTATGCAGGCAATTCGGTCGTGTCGCCCTCCCAGGCACAAGGGTAGCGCGATCGCCAACGCTAAAGACGGTTAAACGCAAGAATTTCTGACGGGGGCATGACCAGAATCACGAAGGTCGTGCCCCCGTCCAATTGTGGAGCTACCAGCCCCAAGTTCCCATGCCTCCTTTAAACGGGCCAACAATGTCACTGGTGACCCAACCGCCGTAAAAATCTCCGGGCTGCGCCTGCACCCGTTCATCATCTACATAGCAAGCATCCATCCGGCTCGGATAAAAGGCGACATAATCCTTCAAATCTCGAAAGTTTGCGGTTGGATCTGGATAAAACCAAGCGGCATTTTCGGCAGATCGATACCGTTCCGGGAGCGCTTCGCGATCGCCCACCGTAATCGTGTAGTAGGCCGCCTGTCCTTTCCATTCACAGAAAGTCGATCGCCCTGTTCGAGTCAGAAATTCCATCCGAATATCAACAGGCGGAATGTAGTAGGTGGGCGGATGGCTCGTTTCGAGGACGCGCTTGGCCGCAGTGGTATCAACGATCGTTTCGCCGTTGAACACAATCCGAATGCGGCGTGGAGAATTCTCTAGGCGCGGCGGACGTGGATAATCCCACACCGATTCTTGACCGGGAGCCGGAACAATGCGATCGCGATTCATCAATCTATCCTGTTTAAATTGCTGCTTTGAGTCTAGCGAACGGTTCAATGACAGTGATGAGGCTGCGATCGCCAGTGATCAACATCATCGACATCTGCCAAAACGCTTTCACAAAAGCAGCGATCGATCGCCGCAAACCAATCACAACAAGCTGCCCACATTTCTAATAGAATTCGTGTAAAAATAGAACTCGATCAGCCGAGTTAAACGGTGCAAGATCGACCAGCGGAAAAATCGCCACAAAAAGCTCATTTCGATTCAAAAAACTAACAATCCCTCAATTCAAGTCGCTTTTTGGTGCGCGATTCCGCGTTTCTACAGATAGCTTCTGTATCGCTGAAGACCAGATCAACGGTGATCTATTTGGGTTTTTCAAGCTTGACTACACTGGCGATCGAGCGACAAAATGTGAAGAATCATACTGCCCATCGCCGAATTCGCTGAATATATTCTTTATAGTGAAGTGGGCGTCGCGTTTTTGAGTGGCGATCGCAGTTAACAGGGTCTTCTATCACGGCTCAAGCAGGTTCAGTTTCGATTTTAAGTGCGCCCCGTTTCGGTTCAGTAACCAGCGTTGTGTTTCTCCCTCGCTTTGTGACTCGGTTCTCGCTTTCACCCCAGCGATTTCCTGACTTCCCCTGATAGAAGACGGCCTCCATGCAAGACCAAGAGAAAACCAAAGAGCAACTGATCGAGGAGATTGCCCTGCTGCGTCAGCAGCTTTCCGAAGCAGCGCTTGCAGCGCAAGCCTGTTCGATGGGAGAAGCTTTGCAGCAGCAAGTGCAGCGCTCCTCCACATTAGAAAGCGCCCTGGCAAATTCGCACGAACAGCTTGCCCTGGAAACGGCTGAACGCGAATTTGCCGAAGCTGCGCTACGCAACGCCCAAGACCAGCTTCGCGCCATGATCGAAGCAGTTCCGGGTATTGTCTCTTGGATTGGAGCAGACCTGCGCTATTTGGGCGTCAATCGACGACTCGCGCAAAATTACGGCCTGACACCAGATGTATTTGTTGGGCAAGACATTGGCTTTCTCAACAGCAGCAGCGAGTTCAAAGATTTCATTCGCGAATTTTTTGCTAGCCCTGCTCAAGATGACTTTCGCGAAATTACAGCACTGGTCAACGGCATTCCGCGCAACTATCTTTTGGTCGTACAAAAATATGACGACAATCGCGCCGCCTTAATTGTCGGCATCGACATCACCGAGCGCCATCAGGCCGAAGCTGCCCTGCGCGAAGCCGAAATCAAATACCGCAGCATTTTCGAGAATTCCACTGAGGGCATTTTTCAAACCTCGATCGAAGGTCGCTATCTCAGCGCCAACCCTCGATTAGCCGCGATCTACGGCTACGATTCGCCGGAAGATTTGATCGCCAGCATCACCGATGTGCAGCAGCAGCTTTATGTGAATCCCGATCGCCGCCGCGAATTTGTCGATCGACTCAATGCGGACGGTGCGGTAATTAATTTTGAGTCGCAGGTTTATCACACCAACGGCTCGCTGATCTGGATTTCCGAAAAAGCTCGCGCCGTCTACGATGAGCAGGGCAACATCGTTTGCTATGAAGGGTCGGTCGAAGACATCACCGAGCGCAAACGCGCCGAAGAAACGCTGCGGCGCGTCACGGAAGAACTCGAACATCGCGTCGAAGAACGCACGACTGCCCTGAAAGAACTCAACCGCCGCTTGATGCTGGAAATCAACGAGCGGCAGCGCGTCGAAACCGCCTTACGCACGTCGGAAACCGAACTGCGGGCGTTGTTTAGCGCGATGACCGATGTGATCACGGTCTTTGATGCCCAAGGCCGCTATCTCAATATGGTGACGCCGAATTCCGAGCTTCCCTATTTGCCCGAAGTCGATCGCGTTGGCAAAACGGTTTACGAAGTGCTGCCGCCCGAACAAGCCGCACTGTTTGTCAGCCACATTCAGCGAGCGCTCAATACCAAACAAACCGTGAGCCTAGAGTACTTTCTGCCTGTGAGCAGGCCGCGATCGCCCGACGCTGCACAAGCTTGGTTTGTCGCAAACATCTCGCCTCTGCCGGACAATCGCGTCATTTGGGTGGCGCGAGACATCACGCAGCGCAAGCAGGCCGAAGAAGCAATGCGGCTCTCGGAAGCGAAAGAGCGCGAGAAATCACAGGAACTTGCCCAAACCCTGCAACAGCTCAAGCAGGCACAAACCCAGCTTGTGCAGTCCGAAAAGATGTCGAGCCTCGGTCAGTTGGTGGCAGGCGTGGCACACGAGATCAACAATCCGGTCAATTTCATCTACGGCAATTTGGTTTATGCCTCGCGCTACACCAAAGAACTGCTCGATCTGTTGCAGCTTTATCAGCAGGCCACGCCCGACCCCGACCCGACGTTGAAAGCGCAAATCGAAGCGATCGATCTGGACTTCCTTCAGGCCGATCTGCCCAAGCTGATGAACTCGATGCGCGTCGGAGCCGAGCGGATTCGCGAAATTGTGCGATCGCTGCAAAGCTTTTCTCGACTCGACGGAGCCGAACTGAAAGTAGTCGATCTGCATGAAGGCATCGAAAGCAGCTTAATGATTCTCCAGCATCGCCTCAAGTCCGAATCGCAAACGACACCCGCAATTAACGTAGTCAAAAACTACGGCAATTTGCCCTCCGTCAAATGCTACGCCGGACAGCTCAATCAGGTGTTCATGAACGTGCTGGGCAACGCGATCGATGCGATCGAAGCAGCAGGACGCAATCGCCCAAACGTTGAACCTACAATCAGCATCTCAACCGAGATCAAAGCAGACGAGGGCGAGGTGGCAGATGAATCGGGTCGCGTGGTCATCCGCATTGCAGACAACGGTTCGGGCATGAATGAATTGATCTGCCAGCGCGTGTTTGATCCGTTTTTCACGACCAAGCCTGTAGGCAAAGGCACAGGACTAGGCATGTCAATCAGCCATCAGATCATCGTCGAAAAACACGGTGGCGCGATCGCCTGCCGATCGATCGAGGGTGAAGGCACAGAATTTTCGATCGAGATTCCGCTTCAGCCCGCTCGCCATGCCGCTGCGCCCGTGCTGCAATCAACGGTGTAATCCTGGTTTACGATCGGGGCGGTTTGTGAACCGCCCCGGCTGAATTCTTTCTAGCCAATGATGCGCTTGAGGAAGTCCAGCTTGTCGGCATACGGCGGATAGCGCCACTTCAGATCGAGGCGAAACGATTTGACCAGGACGCTTTTGAAGTGGGTGAAGGTGTCGAAGCTGGCTTTGCCGTGATAGCGTCCCATGCCGCTTGCGCCGACGCCGCCGAACGGTAAATCGGGAATGCCAACCTGCATAACCGTATCGTTGATGCAAACGCTGCCCGACGAGGTTTGGTTCAAGATCCGCTGCTGAAAGTCAGCATTGCGGGAAAAGAAATAGAGGGCAAGCGGTTTGGGTCGATCGCTCACCCAGGCGATCGCCTCGTCCAAATCGTCATAGGCCAAAATTGGCAAAATTGGGCCAAAAATTTCGTCCTGCATGACGGCATCATTCCACGTGACGCGATCGATCACGGTTGGCGCGATGTAGCGGTTGGCGCGATCGATCTGTCCGCCTGTGATGATGTCGCCGTCTAGCAAGGCGGCGAGGCGATCGAAGTGGCGATCGCTGACAATTCGCCCATAGTCAGGACTTTTGGCCGGATCATCACCATAAAATTCGCGGATGGCCGTTTGGATGGCGGCGAGTAAGGCAGGCTTGACGCGGCGATCGACCAGCAAATAATCGGGCGCGATGCAGGTCTGACCGCAGTTGAGAAATTTGCCCCAAACAATCCGCTTGGCAGCATATTCCACTTGAACATCCGCATCGACAATGCAGGGACTTTTGCCGCCCAGTTCCAGCGTGACGGGCGTGAGATGTTTAGCAGCGGCAGACATGACAATTTTGCCGATCGCCGTGCCGCCCGTGAAGAAAATATGGTCGAATCGTTCTTCCAAAATGGCCTGACTCGTTTCGACCCCGCCTTCAACAACGGTAATATAGGCCGGATCGAACAGTTGGCCGATCAGCTTGGCGACAAAGGCGGAGGTGTGGGGCGCGAGTTCAGACGGCTTGAGGAGGATGCAGTTTCCCGCTGCGATCGCTCCAACCAGCGGCCAAATCAGCAGTTGAAACGGATAGTTCCAAGGCCCCACAATCAGCACGACACCCAAGGGTTCTGGGCGAATTTCGGCACGGGCGGGAAACTGCTCGAAACCAACCGAAACTCGCTGCGGCTTTGTCCATTTGCGGAGGCGGCGCAGCACATAGTCAAATTCGCGCAAAACGCCGATTTCAGTCGCGTAAGCTTCAAATTCAGGTTTGCCCAAGTCGGCTTGCAGGGCGGCGAGAATTTCCGCTTTGGAGTCGGCGATCGCCTGCTGAAGCTTTTGAAGCTGCTGAAGGCGAAAGTCGAGCGGTTGCGTTTGTCCGCTGCGAAAAAAGTCGCGCTGTCGCTGCACGATCGCGCCAATGTCGATCCGACTCGCTTGCTGTACCATTCGTGACGCCTCAAACTTGCTACTTCTTACTGTAGGCACAGAAATAGCCCAAAGCGCAGCCCAATTCAATCCTCAATTCCCAATCGGTAGTTCGATCGTAAACGTGCTGCCGCGATCGACTTCCGACTCGACCTGAATCAAACCAGAGTGCGCCGTGACAATTTGGCGAGACAGATGCAGCCCCAAGCCGCTGCCCGATCGCTGGTGCTTGCCTGCCCAAAACGGCTGAAACAGCAAGTCAAGCTGTTCCGGTGGAATTCCCGGTCCCGTGTCTTTGATGGCAATCTGAACGCGATCGTGGCGTCCTGGAACGGCATCGCCTTTCAGACTGAGATGCACGCATACCGAGCCGGATTCGGTGAATTTGACGGCATTGCCAATTAGATTGGTGAAGACGCGATGCAGTTCAAGTCGATCGCCTATCACGACAATTTGCTTATCGGTGAATTCATCCAGGTTTGATTCAAGCGATAAGCCTTTGTCGATCGCAATGGGCGAAATGCCTTCTAGCACTTCGGCCAGCAGTTCACACAGCGCAACCGGAATCATGCTGAGCGTTTTGCGTCCCGCTTCATAGCGATACACTTCCAGCAGCATATTCACCATTTCCAGCAAGTTTTTGTTGCTGCGAATCATGATCGACACGGCTTCGCCCATGCCTTCTGGCAGTTCGCCAAATGCGCCTTGCTGAATGAGCGCCAGCATTCGATCGGCTGCGACCATGGGTGTCCGCAGATCGTGCGTCAAACGCGACACGAAATCTTCACGCTGACGAGCAATTAAATCACGCTCATCAACGCTATGCTTGAGCTTGAGCAGCGATCGCACCCGCGCCAGCAGTTCATCAAAGTTGACGGGCTTGCGGATAAAGTCATCCGCTCCCGTATCCAGACCTTGTGCGACGCTGGGCTGGTCGTGCGCGGTGATCAATAAAATCGGGATGAACGGTAGCTTTTCGTTTTGGCGAATCCGGCGCGTCACCTCAAAGCCATCAATTCCCGGCATCATCACATCTAGCAGAACCAGATCCGGCGGCTCGGCTTCGATTTCGGCAAGCGCGTCTGCACCGTTTTCAAACGTTTCAATGTGATAGCCTTCTTCTTCGAGAATTGCCTGCGTCAGAAATAAGTTATCGGGCGTATCGTCCACAACTAGGATGCGATCGACTTTGGCAGATCCTCTGTACGCAGTCATGGAGTCAGAATTTATCAGCACAATGGAATACAGATTTTTGCTGATCGTCTCACTTTAGATTTTCTTTAACCTCATTCCAATGAAGTAGATTACGCTACATCTCTAGAAGGAGGGCGATCGCGGACTGAGTATGCACTTCTGCGCTGCACCAGTCGTTAACCTTTTGCGCCCATCGTCTATGATCAATTCACAAAACTGCGCGGTTAAATCAGGCTTATGAACTGGTGGCGAAAGCTGAAAGAAAACTCCTTGGCAAGATTTGCAGTCATCCTGCTGCTGACTTTTTATGTGGTCGTGACGTTTGCGGAGTTCGTTGCGCCCTACAGTCCCTACGATCAGCAGCTTGACGGCTCGCTGTTGCCGCCGACGCAGATTTTTTGGCGCAACGCGCAAGGGCAGTTCATCGGACCGCATGTCTATCCGACCACGCAAGGGCCTGTGGATATGGAAACCGGAGAGCGGGAACTGAGAGTCGATCGCAGCAAACCGTCACCGATTCGCCTCTTTGCACGAGGTTCTGACTACAGATTGTTTGGCTTCATTCCTGGCAACATTCATCTGTTTGGCACAGCGGGCGACGGCAAATTGAACCTGTTGGGCACTGACGACCAAGCCCGCGATCAACTGAGTCGCTTGGTGTATGGCGGACGGGTGAGTTTGTTCATCGGGCTGGTGGGCATCGCGATTTCCTATCCGATCGGCATGATTGTTGGCGGCATTTCCGGCTACTTTGGCGGCTTCACCGACAGCATACTGATGCGCGTCGTGGAAGTGCTGATGACCCTGCCAACGATCTATCTGCTGATCACCTTGGCGGGAATGCTGCCAGAGTGGGACAGCACGCAGCGATTTTTGATGATTGTGCTGATTACCTCATTTGTCAGTTGGGCAGGCTTGGCGCGGGTGATTCGGGGTCAGGTGCTTTCGCTCAAAGAGCAAAGTTTCGTGCAGGCGGCCAAGGTGATGGGTGGTGAACCGCTGTATATTATCTTGCGCCACATTTTGCCGCAGACGGCTACCTATCTAATTATTTCCGCCACGCTGACGGTTCCCAGCTTCATCTTGGCGGAAGCGGTCTTGAGTCTGATTGGGCTGGGTATTCAGCAGCCCGATCCGTCTTGGGGCAATATGCTTTCGCTGGCAACGAATGCGTCAATTTTGGTGCTTCAGCCTTGGCTGGTTTGGTCGCCTGCCATTTTGATTGTCCTGACGATTCTCGCCTTTAACCTGCTGGGCGATGGCCTACGCGACGCACTTGATCCGCGCAATTTGGGCAACTATCCGACGCAAACTAGCGAATCGATCGCCAAAGCCGAACAAGTCTAATGCGTGAACTTCGCGATCCGACGGCTGAAACGGTTGCTGAAATTGTCAGGGTGATTCGAGAGAGCAGTCCGATCGCTGCTGAAGCGTTTGTGCAGCTCTATCTGGGTGATGTAGCGCAGGGCGATCGCTCCCCAGATTGATTTCGCTTTTTCTTCGGCTCGCCAGAATAACAGTAGACCTTACGAAGAAGCCGCCATGCAACCCTGGATGATAATTGCTGCCGTTACGTTTCTTGTGGCCTTGGGCGGCTTCGCGATTCGACCGCGCGATATCAAATGGGGTGCGAAGCTCGATCGCCCCCGCTGGCTTGTCTTTGAACCCGCCATTCCGGTCATTTGGACGGTCATTTTTACCTGCGGCGCAATTTCCGCCAATCAAGTTTGGAGCCACGATCCGGGCAGCACAAAAACCTGGCTGCTCATGGGTCTGTATCTTCTCCTAGAGGTCATCACGACCGCTTACATTCCGGCAACGCTCCGCACCCGCAGCCTCGCCGTCGGCACGATTCTGGGCGCGATCGGATTTTTAACCGGGATTGGGTTGGCGATCGCTGTTTGGCCGACTGCCCGCAGCGCGACGTGGCTCTTGATTCCCTATCTGCTCTGGAGTCCGATCGGCACGCTCACGACGCGCCAAATGATCGATCTCAATCCTGATGCCGCCTAAAACAGCTACAGCGAACTGCTAACTCCCGAATCGCGATCGCACTTGAAATATAGTTGAAAGACACGCGATCGCAAAGCAGTTATGGAATGGCTCATTGTTGGAAATATTTGTTTGCTTGGAATTGTTGGTTTTTATTCCTGGCTGTTGTTTCGCAATTTCAAGCAGACGAAACAAGAAAACGTGATGTATCGCCACGCCATCGATCGGCAGCTCAAGGTTTTGTCTTTTCCGCATTTGTATTGCGATATGCAGGCCGATGATGACACCAACTTTAAGCTGGAACTGTTTAATGTGGGCAGTGTTGCCGCGCACGATTTGCATCTCAGCTTTATTGCCGCTTACACCGAAGAAAGTATTGATATTCCCAGCTTCATGCGATCGCACATTCAGCCGCGCCATCGCAAAATTCCGCTTCAGGTCGATAAGGTTGGCTATTACGGCTTACGCAGCAGTTCGCGCTGTGCGATTTTGCCGTTTCAAAAGCGGTTGTCGATCGCGCTGAGCTTGCCGCTGCGCCCGGTTGATCTCTATGCGCTGATTCAGTTTCGCGACATTTTGGGCAGCAATTACTATCAGGTTTACTGTTTTTCTGCCCTGGATGAAAAAGGCAGCTATCGCGCCAATATTTTAGAACCACAAAGTGCCGAATCGATCGATCGCCTGCACTTTTATGACCTCGAAGATGTCAATCTGACCACGCCGCGATCGCCGCTGCCGTTTGCGGTTGAAGACTTTGTGGATTTGTGGAATCATTCGATCGCATTGCGTACCACCAATCTTTATGCCGAAGCTGCTGACCAGCTTCACGAAATGCGCGATGTGTCTTAGCGATCGACCCGTCCAATCGCTGCGCCGCTGTCTGAATCGAACAGGTGAATTTTTTCGGGCGCGATCGACAGCCACAGCTTTTTACCCACTGAAATCGATCCGGTTCGATTTTGGTCTGCAATTCCGTTCGCTCGTCGAGGCGGACGGTAATATAGGTTTCACTGCATAACGATTGCGTTCACTCGCCGCTAACAACTTCTCGAACTTGACCAACCATCTCTGAATGGTCGAGTGCAACGGGATCGCCATGCAGCATTTTCGACAAGCTTGCAATACGATCGCAATCTACGCCATCTAATCAAATTAGCCACTAGTTTGCTGTCTGACCTGCCGCAACAAATCCTGAATCGATAAAACAGGGATAGACGAACTTGAAAAACCTTGAGCATCGCGAGTCACGATCGCTTCTAAGCCTTGAGCAACTGCACTAGAGATCTGAACAGCATCTTCAAAATCAGGCAGACCGGAGTCAAAGGCTAATTCCAAAACAGCTCGATCAACCGGGCAAATCACCATAGCGGTCAGTGTTTCCGAGACTGCTTGCCGTGCTTGTTCAATGCTGCGAGTATGTCTGCGTGAGATGTAGAAAATATCCGTCAGTGTTGTTGCTGTAACATATCCAGTAATCTCCCCCTCATCGATCGCTTGAAACAACAGTTCTGCATCTTGAAAAAATGGCTCTCGCTGTAACAGGAAATCTAGGACGATATTAGTATCAATTAAAGTTCTCACTGGAGATATTTCTCCAATCGCCGCTCTTCCAACATTGCTGCCACTTCTTCATCAGTTGGTGCAGGTTGCTCTGTTTTTAATAGACCCCTCATGCGTCGAATTGCGCCAGAGCGGTCAGGCTGGGCAACCGTTGTTTCTTGTAGGGATTCAACGATAATCGTAATGAGTGCGAGGCGATCGCTGGGAGACAGTTTGAAGATTTGCGCTTTCAGTTCTTGGGACAACATAAAAGGCTCCCATACTCAAAGAGGTTTAACCTTCAGTATGAGCCATGTTAAGTTTTTGTGGCCTGATTGAACTGAAGATTAAATCTTGTTCACTTCCGAGAAGATGCAAGCTTTCAGCGATCGCGTTCTACGATCGAAATTATCCATTTCTAATCAGTGCCAATGTCGATCGCCGCTATTCTGATTGCTTTCGACTTGCGATCGGACTTGAAGATTCATACACCAAGACAGAACTTTCGTGAACACATGAGGCTCTAACAACCCTGTTCAACGGCGGCAGACAACCTTGAACTGTAACCAAGATTCTCAAACTGCCCGTTGCAACAGGGTTGTTATACAGCCATAGATTTAGAATCAGTTATTCTAAGATGTTTCTTCATTGGAACTGCTCTATCTTCATCCGGAAATCCAACTGATTCATAACCGAGCTTAGTGTAGAAGCCGACAGCATCCGGACTCGATCCTAGTCTCGCGCACGTATACCCACGTCTCAAGATTTCCATTTCAAGACTGTCCATAATTATACGACCAATACCTCTGCGACACCATGATGAGCAAACGTATAGTCCAGTAATACAATCGTCGGAACTACTCCCCCAACCGATATTGTCTTCTTCAAAACTGGCAATAACGACATGAGCAGCAGTAATGCGATCTTGGTAGTAATTAGGTGATCGCTTGTCTGCCCAAGCCTGACGATCACTTAAACTAGCCTCAGATGGAACTCCAAGAATGGAATCTCGACGAATCGCATAGATGGAGGTAAGGTCATCCAAACCTGCTGTGCGGAGTTTGATTCTCACAAATTCACTCCATCTCTTTATGAAAGAATTCCGTATAACAATTTATTCTAGAGATCCAATCTGCCTAATCACCCGTTACGGGGAGTTATGCAGACTGCTCGCTGCCGAATCACCCGATCGAGGCAGTTGAACAGCGAGTAATCTGTATAATCGCCCTGCTACAGGGTGTTACACAGCAAAGTTCCGTCTATTTTCCGTGATTTATACGTATGTTCTCGATCGCGGCAGGTGCGGGGTTGCTGGATGGTTAAAAAAACTGCTTGACTTTGCCGAATAATTCCGTTAGTGTTGCTTGCTAATGCTGCTCAATCACAGCATCGATCGATTGTTAGACCACAGGAAACTGTAACCCAAGGTCTAGCCACGCGACCCGAAGCTGGTTCCAACAGACTTCAGGCCGCTGACCCACCAAACTGAATCGGGCAGTTGATAGGCTAACTGGGATCATACCCTCCTAGCCGTCTCGATTGCTTTGTCTTGCGTCGGGGCGGCTAGGCTTTTGGGTTTTCCTACCCAACACAACACAGGAAAACTCATGAATACTTCTGATAATTCCGCCTCAGAGCGGAACGATTTGCCCACGCCGCAAATTCAGTCAATCCCCAAAATTCCGGGCGACAATCGCACCCCAATCAAGCACATTCTGATTGGCACACCGCAGATTGTGCAGTTCACGACGAGGCGGCTAGAGCAGGCCGGATACGCACAGGCGATCGAATGGGCGCAACCGCTGGAACTCGATGCGCCGCTCAACATCGTGCCCGATCCGGGTGACGTGATTAGCTTGCTGGTGCGCTATTTGCGATTCCAGTAGACCAGTGGGGCGATCGATCCACCCTCGATCGCTCCTCTAGTGCCGCTTAGCTGAATCGGATGGCTGCGCCGCTGTCTGAATCGAACAGGTGAATTTTTTCGGGCGCGATCGACAGCCACAGCTTTTCACCGACAAAAATCGATCGATCCGGTTCGATTCTAGCCTGCAACTCCGATCGGTCATCGAGGCGGACGGTAATATAGGTTTCGCTGCCCAAGGCTTCGACGCGATCGACCGTGACGGGTAGATTTTTCGGGGCGGGGACGCTGATGCTGAAGTGTTCGGGGCGGATGCCCAGAGTGAGCGATCGACCATCATACAGTCGCAGCGCGTTTGTCCAACTGTCGGGAAGCGTCATGCGAAACTGCGGATGCGAAATCAGTAAGGGGGCTTTCACCTGCACGGGCAAAAAGTTCATCGGCGGCGACCCGATAAATTCCGCGACAAAGCGGTTGGCCGGAGCGTGATAAAGCTCTAGCGGACGCGCAATTTGCTGGATGACGCCTTGATTCATCACCGCAATGCGATCGCCCATCGTCATCGCTTCGGTCTGGTCGTGCGTGACGTAGATCGTCGTCGTGCCGAGTTTGCGCTGGAGGTTGACGATTTGGGCGCGAGTTTCCGTTCGCAGTTTGGCATCCAGATTCGACAGCGGCTCATCCATCAGAAACACCTGCGGATTGCGAGCCATTGCCCGACCGAGGGCGACGCGCTGCTTTTGGCCGCCGGATAGCTGCTTGGGCAGTCGATCGAGCAGCGGCTCAATTTGCAGCATTTGGGCGACCGTGTTGACGCGCTGGGCGATCGCTTTTTCCGGCGCAGAAAGATAGCGCAGACCTTTGGGGAGCGGGCGCGTCAGGCCAACCAGCAGGCGATCGCGCCAGTTAACATCTTCTCCAGTCCGGCGTAGCCCAAAGGCGAGATTGTTGTAAACGCTCAGATGCGGATAGAGCGCGTAGCTTTGAAACACCATTGCGATGTCGCGCTGCTTTGGGGGTAGATCGTTGACGAGTCGATCGCCCACCCAAATGTTGCCGCCCGTGATCGCTTCGAGTCCGGCAATCAAGCGCAGCAGCGTACTTTTGCCGCAGCCAGATGGCCCCACCAGCACCATAAATTCGCCGTCGTCAACCGTGAGATTGATCCGCCGCAACACGCTGACAGTGGTGGCAGAATCGGTCTCGGTCAGGGATCGATCAATTGGTAGGGCGGCAGCGTTGGCCGTTTGCTTGACCTCGCGCTGAGTCGATCGACTAAAGCTTTTGTAAACGTTTTCGAGAACAACTTGCGCCATTTCGGTTACAGTCGGTTTCCGCTTATTCTCTCTTATTCATTGGAATTTGCATGATTCTGCGAAGAGAATTTTAGGCGATCGCGTTGCACGGCGGCGATCGTCCCGGTTCAATCACATTGCGTTTTGGGTAAATCCTGGCAGGGGCACAGCGATGTTATGCCCCTCCTTCGTTCTACTATCTAAGCTCACGTTCTAGGGACGGCAGCAGATGCCCCTGAGACTGCCTAAGCGTGTCTCTGTCCATTAGCATCCTGCAAATGCTGCACCGAGCCTACGAGCCATTGCCACAACGTTCGGTTGAGCCGCAGTTTGCTCTTGCTGACTTGAAGGGTCTTGACAATCGAGTTTGTCTGTCCAGACTGGAGCGATCCCCTCGATCGACATACGTTGCGAGAGCTAGGTTGCAAGAACTACGTTGCTAGATCAATGCGCGACTCAACATAATCCTCTAGTTTTGTTAAATAATCTTTGTACTTCGCAATTGGTTCCCAATTCGCAGTAAATTCGGTTCAATGACTTGTCATTCTATGTAGGACATTATTCGTCATGCTGTTGGAAGTTTCATACTCCGCTTCAATTTTGCCAACGATCCTCGTGCCGATCGTCGGCTTGGTCTTTCCCCTAGTCGCCTCAGCTTTCTTGTTCATCTACATCGAGCGCGAAGATCCCAGCGGCATCTAATTCCGTTGTCGCTCGCCATCTTCAGGCAGCAACTCGCACTTGCTCGATCGCTCATCCTTTGATTTCTTGGAGAAGAATTTGTTATGTCGGGACGTAAAGACGAAATTCAGCCGGTTAGTGGCGACCCTCAAGTTGGCAATTTAGAAACTCCGATTAATTCCTCTGGCCTCGCACGGGCATACATCAACGCTCTGCCTGCCTACCGCAAAAACATTTCTGCCCAGCGTCGCGGCCTCGAAATCGGCATGGCGCACGGCTACTGGCTATTTGGTCCCTACACGGTCGCCAGCCAGTTCCGCAACTCCACCGTTTCTGATGTGGTCGGTTTGTTTGAAGCGGTCGTGTCGATCGTGGTTCTCACGCTTGCGCTCTCGCTCTATGCCAGCGTTGGTGCTCAAAAGCCTGTGGCAACCGTTCCCGCCCAAAGTCCGCCCCAAACCTACGCCACCGAAGAAGGCTGGAGCGAATTTGCAGGCGGCTTCCTGATTGGCGGCGTTGGCGGTGCGGTGATCGCCTACTTCGTGTATCAGGTGTTCAAGTCCGGCGTGTTCGACACCTTCGGCAACCTGGTCTAGATCCAACCTGCTCAATCAAAAAAGCTGGAGTTTCACCGCTCCAGCTTTTTCATGTCAATCAACTGCTTGGGTCAATAAAAAAGTGAGCCGTCAGCGATCGCCGACAGCCCACCCAAACAGGCGATTGATTCGCCTTCCGGTTAAACACACTTAGATGGATGAACCAAGACCAGCGTAAGCGCCGTAGAAGAACAGTCCCAAAATTGCCAGAGCACCCAGCCCTGCAACGGTTCCTACAATCCAAAGCGGAATTCTGCCACTTCCAGACACAGTTTTACCTCCTAATTCACGCAGCAAAAACAAGTCAAACAGTATTTAGTTGAAGAAATAGCTTGAGAACAAAATACCAAGCACGAACACCAGCAGCAAGCCCAGATATAAAGAAGTCCGGTTCAGTTCAACAGGCTGCTTGTTGGGATTAACGGGACCACGAATTGCCATAATCGCCTCCTAGCGGTGAATAAACTGCATTGACGCGATCGCTCCCAGGAAGAAAACTGTGGGAACAGCCAGCGTGTGAACGGCCAGCCAGCGAACCGTGAAAATTGGATAGGTAACAGGTTGATTTGGAGAATTAGTTGTCATGGGTTGGAACTATTTAAGGTACTCGTTGATCTGTTGCTTTGCATCAAAACGGTCTTGAACGATCGGCAGCTCTTGCCGTTCTTGAGTGAAATACTCGTTCGGGCGCGGCGTACCGAATACGTCGTAAGCAAGGCCAGTGGCGACAAACAGCCAGCCCGCAATGAACAAAGCGGGAATGGTGATGCTGTGAATCACCCAGTAGCGGACGCTCGTGACAATATCTGAAAACGGACGCTCTCCGGTTGTACCTGCCATCTAATGTTCTCCCACAATCACAACAATCGGTTTACTTTCTATCATACGGGAGTGAGCCAAGACTCACAAGTCAAACTAACAGAATTTCCCCATTCGATCGCCTTTCTCTTATCAAGCTCACTCGGTATTTACTACTAGCTTGATCTGCAAATTATGCCGCCTGCGGCTTATATTTGAGCAATGTTCCGCCCTGACCCAAAATGAAGCCGCGATCGGGCGACAAAAACACAATTTTATACAGGTTTGAAGGCGTGTCTTCGATCGCTCGATCCTTCTGCCAAGTATTACCACCATCCGTACTCACCAACAGATTGCCGCTGCCACCAGCCACCCAAATTTCTTCTGGTGTCCGATAGGCCAGATCCAAAAGACCCCAGCTTGTTGAGAATTCGGGATTGGTCGCTTCGCCCCACTCTTCCACGCTGTTCGGCTCGCTGAACTGCATCGAGCCACCTCGTGCCAACAGCCACAGTCGCCCATCTGTGCCAAAGCCCATGTTTTGCAGCTTGCGCGAACTGGTGCGGTTGTGCTGCACCCACGCTTCCTGTCCGGGTTCCCAGGTGGAGTAGAAGTTGCCGCGAGCCGAAACTGCGACATATTTGCCGTCGCTCGATCGCGCCAAGTTGCGAGTCACGCCCAAAGCTTCTTGCACTAACGCTTTCCAGTTCATGCCGCCGTCTTGCGTCCGGTAGATTGCGCCGATGTCTGTCGTCATTTCTGCCGATCGCTTACCCAGGGCAGTAATTGTATTGGGCTGTCCGGGCAGTTTGTCGCTCAACGGCACTTGCTGCCATTTCTTTCCACCATCCGTCGTGTGCAGCAAAATCGCAGGCTGACCCACAATCCAGCCTTCATCTCCGCTGAAGCTGACCGAGGTGAGATTGTAGTTTTCGCTGTCGAGATTGAGCGATCGCTCTTGCCAAGTATCGCCGCCATCAATCGTTTCGAGCAGCGTGGCGGCTTTGCCAACGAGCCAACCGTGCTGCGGATTTCCCGTGAAGCCGACATCAAGTAGCGTCGATTCAGTGGGCAGCGAGACGGGTTGCCAGGGATTGTTGCTCAGGCTGGGTAGATAGGCGTTGGCGCAGCCGCTACAAAACAGTAGGGCAACTGCCAAAATCACAAGTTGTTTGAGCGGCTTGAGCATAAACGTTCCAGGTCCAAAATCCAAAAATAATCGCGATCGAAATCTATTGCAGACCGTAGAGGCTGAGAAACATGAGAAATCCCAAGGCCAGCGCTCCAAAGATGAGAATGTTCTTTTGTCCGGGGGTCAAACTGTTGACCCCAAAGCCATAGCCCAAGTTGGACTTGAAGCCTGACGGATTTCCAGTCGGGCCAATATTGGAAAACAGCTTGGTTTTAACGCCGCAGACCGGACAGCGCCAGCTTTCAGGCAGTTCTTCAAACGGTGTTCCCGGCGCAATTTGCTTGCCGTCGCCTTTGGCTGGCTCATAGATGTAGCCGCACGCAGAACACTCATATCGATCGAGCGTGGCTGGATCAACCGCTTCTACACTCATGATTCCTAAAGGACAGTTGCGTCCTTTCCTTAAATCTCTGTAAAAGATTATGACATAAAGTGTTCCTTCAGACGGAATTTGCTACTGCCTATTGCGGCTAGCTGTTCGATCGCTTGCCGTTTGTGGCGGGCGGCTTGCGAAACAAAACCACGAGCAGACAGCCAACGCCGATGTTAATGAACACATCCGCCAAATTGAAAACCGGAAAGTTGATGAAGGCAAATTGCAGAAAATCCACAACTTCTCCGGCGACGAAGCGATCGATGCCATTCCCAAGTGCTCCGCCGAGCAAAAAGCCAAAACTCACTTGCTCCCAGCGGTTGAGCCGACTGAATGCGCCCATCCACATCAACCCCAGACTGACGATTAAAGAGAGCGATCGCAGCAGCAGCGGAAACTCGCTAAATAATCCCCACGCTGCACCGGGATTGAGGACGTAGGTAAAGTTCAGTACCCCCGGCCAGACGGGAATCGATTGCCCAAGCTGCATTGCCTGCACCGTCCAGTACTTCGTCAACTGGTCAAGCATGATGCAGACAAAGGCAATGATCCAAAAAGTCTGATTGCGAAGCGGCATGGGAAGGTTAGTAAAACAGCAGCAGTCTGAGTCCGAAAGCGAGAACGGTAGCAGCGCAGACGATCGCCAACTGAGCAGGAATTGGATACACCGAGTAGGTCAAAATCGCCTGCCACAAGGACAATGGCGACTGCACCCAGCCCGTTACAGAACCGATCAACAGGTAGGTGAGACCGATCGCGTGAATCACAACCAGTCCGGCTAGGCCACTAAAAGCAAGCGATTCGAGGCGCGACGGCAAACGAAAGGCCAAATGGCCGCACAGCCAAGCACCCGGAATAAAGCCCAGCAAATAACCAAACGAAGGATGATGAATGTAGTCAAAACCGCCGCCTTGACCGAATACATCGCGCCAAGTCAGCCCAATTAGGACGTAGGCAATTTGTGAAATTGCTGCTGCATTGCGTCCGCCTAGAAAGCCAACAAACAAAACTGCACCAATTTGAAACGTGACGCCGATCGCGTAGGCTTGCAGTCCGTGACGGCTCCAGTCCCAAGGCGCATTCAAGATGAAGCCTTCCAGAAAGGTTCCACCGATCGTCAAAATCAGGCCGATTAAAGCCCAGAGCAGTTCGGTGGGAGCAGAAAGTTTCAAAGGCTATAAAAAATTAACAACGAGTGCAGCGATCGCCTAATTTGAGCATTATACTTTGCTGCTCTGCGCGATCGCGACAAACTCGATGCCGCGCCTTTTCACATAACCTGCCTCACCACATGCAGCATTAGCCCGCGTAGATATCCTACACAGGCCGATCAATCATCTTGACTGCGCTAATTTCAACGGGTTAGAGAGGGAGAATCAACTGTTTAGCCTCTGGGGAAGCCGCCGCCATTGCGACGACCACCGCCACCACCGCCACCGCCTGCACTTTCGCGGGGTTTGGCTTTGTTGACGCGAATTTCACGACCGAGCCATTCTGCCCCATCGAGTTCAGCGATCGCCAAATCTTCTTTGGCTTCGTCTTCCATCTCGACAAATGCGAAGCCGCGCTTTCTGCCCGTTTCGCGATCGGTGGGGAGGCTGATGCGGCTCACCTTGCCGTATTCAGCAAATACTTCACGCAGATCTTCTTCGGTAGCCTGAAACGACAGGTTGCCAATGTAAATAGTCACGATCCTCTCCAAGCCAAATGATTAGGGGCTAGTCCGGTTCGACCCTAGGGAGGAAGCATCTTCCTCAAAGGAGCGCTACGCGAACTCGTTTCGCTGTGATCATATCCGATCTACCGCAAAATGGCAGCTACAAAACGCCAAAGACCGCAGATTCTAGCTAAATTTTTTCATTAATTTTTAATAATCGTTCATCAAAAGCACAATTCGTAATGGCGTCAGCGCACGACTTGCCGCATGTAGTCACCCCAAAGCTGTGCGGCGTTGCCGCTGCTGCCATCAGTCGGTGAGTTGTCATCATTGCCCAGCCAAATGCCTGTCACCAGGTTATCGCGCGGAACATAGCCGATGAACCACAAATCTACGTTGTCATTTGTCGTTCCGGTTTTGCCTGCTTCACCCAGTCCGATCGCAGCCCTGCGACCCGTTCCCCCCGCAACTACACCTTGCAGCAAGTCCGTCATGGTTGCAGCCACTTCCGGCGGCAAAGTTGCCACGTTTGTCTGCGGGTCTTGCCCAGCATCGTAAATTACACGGCAGGTGTTGACATCTTGCGGATTTTCGCAATCGCTGCTGTCGAAAATGCGGTTGATTGTGTGTGGCTTGTTGCGAACGCCTTGATTGGCAAGAACGCCGAATGCTCCAGTCATCTCCAGCAGCGTCACTTCACTTTGCCCCAAAATCAAACCAGGATTGATGCTGAGTTCTGAAGTGATGCCCATGCGTCTTGCTTCTTGCGCTACGTTGTCTAGCCCAACCTCTTGCGCCACGCGCAACGCGACGACGTTCTCAGACTGCGCTAGTCCGGTCGCCATCGACACGCTGCCACCACCCGATCGACAGCCTGCAAACGTTTGTCCTTCCCAATCCAAAGGCGCACAGGAGAACGATTCGCCCGGAGAAATGCCCTGCTCGATCGCTCTGGTGTAGGCAAACACTTTGAAGGTCGATCCGGGTTGCCGATACGCCTGCGTTGCTCGATTGAACTGGCTTTGCTCATAGTCATAGCCACCGACGAGCGCTAACACCTCTCCGGTTGTCGGGTCGATTGTAGCGATCGCGCCCTGCGAAAATCCGACCGCCGCGCCGTCCGAGTCGATCGCCTGCCGCAGCGAACTTTCGGCCTTTTGCTGCATTTGCGGGTTGAGGCTGCTTTGGACGATGAAGTTGCCTTCGTTCGCCAACTGCGTGCCAAGCAGTTCTTCGAGTTCGTTGAAAACTTGACTGTAGAAATACGGGGCGATCGTACTGCGGAGTTCTTCGATCGCATCGGGATTGATGACAATGCGCGATCGACGGGCACGCTGCGCTTCTTCTTGGGAAATTCTGCCCTGAGCCGCCATGCGAGTGAGGACGCGATCGCGATATTCCACTGCGGTTTGATAGTCGCGGACAGGATTAAAAGCGTTGGGGGCGGGCAAAATTCCAGCTAGCGTTGCGGCTTCAGACAGGTCAAGGTCGCGAGCCGATTTGCCGAAATAGAACTGGGCGGCATCCTCGAAGCCATACGCCCCGTTGCCCAAGTAGACGCGATTCAGGTAGGTCAGCAGCAAATAATCTTTGCTGTAAAACGTTTCGAGCTTGAGGGCGGCAACGGCTTCGCGCAGCTTGCGGCCTGCCGAATCTTCTGTGCCGACATATTCGCGGAAAATGCTGCGGGCAAGCTGCTGAGTGAGCGTACTGCCGCCTTCGCGCAAACTGCTGGTTTGAATGTTTGTCACCAAAGCGCGAGTAATGCCGATCGGATCGACGCCCAAATGCCAGTAGTAGCGCGAATCTTCCGAGGCAATTACGGCATCAGCCAGATAGGGCGAGAACTCGCTGAGATTTTCGAGTTCTTGATGGCTGCGGTTTTCGTTCGATCGCAACAACGTCTCGTTATCGCGTGCCGTCACAATCACGGGTCCCTGCACCGACTGCGGCAAAGGCCGAACCGAAAAGCGCTGCCACTGCACACCCACCCACAAAGCAGCGATCGCCGTCAGTCCCGTAAAGCCATACAGCCCGTACTGCGCTCCTTTCACGTACCAGGGCGGCGGATAGTGATATTGAACGCGCACGGCAGCAGCGAGATCGGGCGGCCCCAAAGTCAGCACGTCGCCATGTCGCAGCGGTAGGCGATCGAGCCTGCGCTTGCCGCGATAAATGCCGTTTGTGGAATTTTCGTCTTTGAGAATGAAGGTGTCGGGACGCTTGGGGTCGCGGACGAGCGAAGCGTGAACCTGACTGACGACCGGATTGCGAACGACGATATCGCTGGATTTGGAACTGCGACCGACGACGTAGCGATCGCCCAGCAGCGGATAAACTTCGGCTTTGGGCGCGTCTGCTTCTTGCACCCAAAGTTCCGGCACTTTGGCGTTTGGCTTCAAAGCGAGCTTTGAGAAGTCCACCCGCGCCTGCACGGTTTGAACAGCTTGCGTGAGTGCGCCCATGATGGTTTTGGGGCGATTCGGTGGCGGAGTGGGCGGCGAAGGCGGCGAAGGTGTCATGCGTCCGGTGCAGGTGCAAAAGGCTCAACAGATAGGAAACACAGCGGCTTGAACAAATTCCGCAATCTGTTAGCCACTATTCTACTCATAGCGTCCACTTTCGCTCAGGAAAATTCGCACGATCGCGCTTGCAACCTGAACAGCGCAAGATTGCATCAAAATTTTACTTATTTTCCGAATTGACATTGGTTTTTGCTGTTTCTTCAATCCGAACGTAGAGAGTTTGGCTTAATTTTGCGAGATGATTTGACTTTGCAGGCTGGCGGCAAAAGGGAACAAAGCGAACAATCCCGCTTCAACTTTTGCAGGAGCAACAATCGATCGCGGCCATCCGACTCGGACGCTTGCTCAGGTCACGTTCGCTCAAAGCGGCACGAATTTTTGGCAACTGCCCAAAAAGCGAACGGCAACTCTAAAATCAACTGTGAGGACAGTTAAATCACGCTGCTATGCAATCTCCTATTCCTGCCGGATCTGTTTTACAAAATCGCTATCGCATCAGTCGCGTCCTCGGTCAGGGCGGATTTGGGCGCACCTACCTGGCAGAAGACCAAGGCCGCTTTAATGAACTGTGCGCCCT
Organism: Microcoleus sp. FACHB-1515; assembly: GCF_014696105.1. GTDB lineage: Bacteria > Cyanobacteriota > Cyanobacteriia > Elainellales > Elainellaceae > JAAUTJ01. The sequence goes on along the minus strand of NZ_JACJPO010000066.1, from coordinate 76,968 downwards.
GAAAGAATTTATCCCCATTCAAACGGGTGCGTATGCGATCGATAAATCGAAAGAATTATTTCAGCGCGAAGCTGCAATTCTCTATCAAATTCAGCATCCACAAATTCCTCAATTTCGCGCCACCTTTGAGGAAAATCAGCGTCTATTTTTGGTGCAAGATTACGTTGAAGGAAAAACCTATCGCGAACTGTTGAACGATCGCAAAGCCGCAGGTTCAACCTTCAGCGAAGCCGAAGTTTTGCAGCTTGTCCAGCAGCTTTTGCCCGTCCTTGCCCACATCCACGCCAGAGGCATTATTCACCGCGACATCGCGCCCGACAACATCATGCTCAGGCGGCGCGACCATCTTCCTGTCCTGATCGACTTTGGCGTCGTTAAAGAAATTGTCACCCGCGTCCAGTCGCTCGAAACCGTGCCACAGCACACCACAGTCGGCAAATTGGGCTACGCGCCCAGCGAACAGATGCAGACCGGAAACGCTTTTCCCAGTAGCGATCTATACGCCTTGGCCGTCACCTGTCTGGTGCTGCTGACCGGACGCGAACCGAATCAAATGTATGACGATCGCACTTTCTCCTGGAACTGGCGACCCTATGCCACTGTCAGTCCGGGCTTCGGGCAAATTCTCGATCGAATGCTCAACTATCGCCCCGATCAGCGCTATCAAAACGTCAGCGAACTGGCGCAAGCCCTGCAAGCATTGACTAATCCCGCTGCCACACCGCCAACGATCGCCCCCCCAGCCGCGCCGCAACCGCTGCCCACCCCCACGCCAACGCCGCCAACGGTCGGGTCGCAGATGGCAACGGTTGCAGTTGGTCGCCGCCCCGATCCAAATCCACCCACGCAGCAGGCGCCGCGATCGCTCGATCCCATTGTGCCAACGCCCGCTCCTTCGATTTGGGAAAATCCGCTGGCCGTATTCATGATCGGGTTGGGGCTGGCGATCGTCACGTTGATTGGCGCGTATGCCGTTGTCAGCGGCGTGCGGACAAGCGATCGCACCACTCCCACGCCGACGCCCAGCGCAACAATAACGCCGACACCCAGCCCGACGCCGACGGCTTCTCCAACGCCCAGCGAATTTACGCAGGCGTTGAACTTGACGGCAGGAGACAGCACAAATGTGAATGGTGCGTTGCGATCGAATGAAACCGCAAACTTCGTGGTCACAGGTCAGCAAAATGAGGTGCTGACGGCAGCGATTCAAGGTGAAGGTGTGTTGATGACGGTAATTGCGCCTGATGGCAGTCCGGCGGGAGAAAACAGCGATCGCGTCCAGCGCTGGTCAGGCCCCTTGGACTTTACAGGAGACTATACGATTCGGCTGCAACCCGTGCGCGGTGTGGAGCAAAGCGACTATAGGCTCAGCGTCAGCCTTGATCCCGCTCCAGATCCCAGTCCCACCCCGACACCCACGCCATCACCAGAGCCAGAGCCGCAAATCGACACGACGCAGCTTAATGTTGTTCCCGGCGATCAAGGAGTCCAAATTTCCAATCGGGTCGATCCGCTGCTGGTTCGTCGCTATTTGGTCAACGTTCAAGAGGGGCAAATTCTTTCTGCCGAACTTGTAGAACCCGGACAGGCCAGTCTCAACATTCGCTATCCCAACGGCGATCTAGTGGAGGATGCATCCAATATTGGATTCTGGCAGGGAAGCACGTCTGAGACAGGTCGATACATTGTCGAAGTCATTGCCGATCGCGAAACGAATTTTACGCTGGGCGTGACCGTCACCGATCCGGCAAATGCTCAGCCACAGTAGCTCGTTTTTGCAATTCAATACTCTTCAACGCTTGAGCAAAAATGCAGCAGCGTATTTCTTCAATCTGCATCTGTGGCGCAGGACTGCTTTGTCAATTTGGTATTTGCAAACAAGCGGGGATCAAGGAATTCGAGCATTAATCCTGGCAGCGAAGGCCGATCGCGCCGTTCACTGCGATCGCCGTCCGGGGGAAATCGCTAGGATGATCTTGCGCCTTTGGGTGCAGATTCTTAAAAGTTGATAGAAGGGGGGAAAACCGTGCTGCAAGCAACAACGATGCCGACTGCGGACGTGCAAATCATCGACTGTAGCGGGTTTGAGTCAGAAACAATGGATTTGTTTCTTGCACCGGGACCAAATCCTTACCGCGAAACCGAAGCGTTTTTGTTTGACTGTGAAATGCGGGCGGACGAGATGCCCAGAGCCGTGCGGCGATCGCTGCTGGAATTTCAGGTGCGATCGAATGCCGAAGGCGTTTTGCTCTTGCGCGGCCTGCCGATCGATCCCGGTTTGTACCGCACACAAACGCCGCTGGACGGTAGGCGATCGATTCACAAAACGACGTATGTGAGCGAACGCTGTTTGGCAATGGTCGGCAGTCGATTAGGCCATTTGGTGTCCTACATTCAAGAAAAAAACGGCGATTTGTTTCAAAGCCTCGCCCCAGTGAAAGGCAGTGAGCGCGTTCAGTCGTCGGGCGGTTCTCAGACGCGCTTGCAGTTTCATCGGGAAACTGTTTTTCATCCTTACCCGCCAGAATTTCTGCTGCTGTTTTGCCTGCGGCCTGACCACGATCGCCTAGCTGAAACGACCTACGCCAGCATCGCTCACGCCCTACCGCTGCTGTCTGATGAGCATCGCGACTTGCTGTTTCAGCCGCTCTACCGCACGGGAATCGACTACTCGTTTGGTAACGTGCAGGGCACCAAAGCGAACGGAAAAGTGCTGCCCGTCCTTTATGGCAATCGCCACGATCCGTTTTTGAACTATGACGAAGACTTGATGGAAGCGATGACGCCCGCCGCAGAAGCAGCACTGGCTGCCCTGCAAGCGGCGATCGCCTCGGTCTATCGCGGCATCAAGCTTGACACCGGAGATCTGCTCTGCATCGACAATCGCCGCACGGTTCACGGTCGCAGTTCGTTCACGCCGCGCTATGACGGCTTCGATCGCTGGCTGCAACGATCGTTTGTCGTGCGGGATTTGGGCTTGTCAGCAGTCGATCGCCAACCGGGAGAACGCATCATTCGCACGCGCTTTGAAGCAATCGGTTAGCGACTGCCGCGATCGCCTCTACAACTTGATGGAGGTTGCTTAGAGCAGGCGATCGCGGCAGAATGAAAATATCTGTTGCAATTTGTTAAGTATAAAAACGGTGCTTGATCAGCAGCTTTCTCCTTCAGGCGTGCGACCTGACGTGCAAACTTACGATGTGGCGATCGTCGGTGCGGGCATTGTCGGCTTGACGTTGGCCTGTGCGCTCAAAGAATCTGGCCTGCGGATTGCCTTAATTGAAGCGAAGCCGCGCTCGATCGGGTTGAGTCAGCGTCGCGCCTATCACATCTCGCTGATGTCTGGTCGCATTCTCGCCGGATTGGGCGTGTGGAATCAAATTCTGCCGCAGATCACCACCTTTGAGCAGATCGATCTGGCGGATGCCGATTGTCCCGCTGTCGTCGCGCTGCAACCCCGTGATTTAGGAACGCCAGCACTCGGTTACGTCGCAGAACACTGCGTTTTACTGCAAGCGCTGCAACAGGCGCTCTTGAATGCTGAAAACGTCGAGTGGCTGTGTCCGGCAACTGTCCTCGACGCGAACTACAACCCTGACCGTACTCGGCTGACACTCAACGCGGACGGGCAAAAAATCCAGATTGCCTCGCGTCTGCTGGTGGCTGCGGATGGAGCGCGATCGCCAATTCGCACCGCAGCGGGAATTGCAACGCACGGCTGGCAGTACTGGCAATCCTGCATTACCGCTGTGATTCGTCCTGAAAAATCGCACGGCTCGATCGCCCGTGAACATTTCTGGTCAAGTGGCCCGTTTGCTACCCTGCCGCTTCCCGACAATCGCTGTCAGATCGTGTTGACCGCTCCTCATGCCGAAGCGCAAGCCTTGATGCAGATTGACGATCGCGCATTTTTAGCCGAACTCGATCGCCGCTATCAGGGAAAGCTCGGCCAACTGACGCTGGAAGGAAATCGCTTGCTGTTTCCCGTCCAGTTGATGCACAGCGATCGCTACACGCAAGCTCGACTCGCGCTGATTGGCGATGCAGCTCACTGCTGCCATCCGGTCGGCGGACAAGGCTTGAATTTGGGCATTCGTGACGCTGCTGCCTTGGCACAGGTGATTTTGAAGGCACACGATCGCCACGAAGACATTGGTGATCTTCGTGTCCTCCACCGCTATGAACGCTGGCGCAAGCTGGAAAATTTAGTCATTTTGGGATTTACGGATTTGCTCGATCGCTTCTTTTCCAATCGCTGGTGGCCGATCGTCCTGCTTCGGCGTTTGGGCTTGCGGCTGATGCGGCAACTGCGACCGCTGCGATCGATCGCGCTGCGTTTGATGACTGGCTTGAGCGGCAGACACCCAAGCCTAGCGAAGCAATCAATCGGTACTAAACTGCGATCGACTCGTGCAGAATAATTCGACTGCCTGCCGGATCGTAGATGTAGATTTCCCGTCCATGTGAAGCGGTCATCATCTTTTCAGGCAGCGGCAGATCAAGCGATTGGAGATGCGCGATCGCCTCATCCAAATTGTCTACTTCGATACACAAGCTCATTGTTCCTGCACCGCTAAATTCCGCATCAGTTTTGGGTCGAAAAATTCCTAAGCGCAGATTTGCGAGTTCAAATTCTGCGTAGACACTTTGTATTTCTTGAGTCGGAGATTGATTGAGTAGCCGCTGATAGAATTCTTGAACTTGTGTGAAGTTGACGGCAGCGATCGCAACAAATGCCGTTTGGCGACGAAATGACATGAACTCACTCCAATGAAAGAAGGCGCATTCCGACTCGTGATAGATCGATCGCGCCTTCTTTCAAACTAATGTGAAACTACATAAAAACAAGTTTCAAATCAGGAAATTAGCAATGTCTCAAGAAACAAAAGAGCGAGCGAAGAAAGCCTCAGCCAACGCCGACGAGAGCGCCGCCGAAAAGGGCACAAACGGCGTGATGCTCGCCATGATTATGGCAACGATCCTGGCTGTTGGTTCTGCTTTATCAGTTCCCAATCCAAATCGTCAAGTCGAAACGTTCGCCAGCGAAGCGACCGAGCAATCGCTGCAACAGGCGCAACCTTCGCCGCTGCCTGCCCAGTCGAACGATCGCGTTCAGCCGATCGCTCAGCAGCCTGTTCAGCAACAGTCTGTCCAGCAGCCTATCCAACCTTCAATTTTGCCGTCTGAGCCGATTCAACAAAATCAAATCCAGTCAGGAACTTTGCCCGCTCAACCGTAGTGATGCTCTACCTTTTGATAGATTCTCGATCGCAGCGTCTGAAAAGAACGTGATTTCACAGCGGATTTTAATCGGCGCTCGATAGGATCAATTTCTAAGGAATTGAGGATCAATCGCTATGGTTGCTGCAATATCTGCGCCAGAAAAAGTCGAAGATATCTTAGGCCAAGAGGCCGAAGATCTATTGACCTACAAGGCCAAAGTTCCCAAAGAAACGCTGCATTTACCAAGTCCAGATTGGGTCGATCGCATTTTTTCAATCACCGATCGATCGCCCCAAGTTCTCCGCAGCCTTCAGCAGCTTTATTCACACGGTAGACTCGCCAATACAGGCTATTTATCCATCTTGCCTGTAGACCAAGGCATTGAACATTCGGCGGCAGCTTCGTTCGCGCCGAATCCAATGTACTTTGATAGCGAAAATATTGTGAAATTGGCGATCGCGGCTGAGTGCAATGCGGTTGCCACAACCCTCGGCGTGTTGGGCAGCGTCTCGCGCAAGTATGCTCACAAAATTCCGTTCATTGTCAAGTTGAACCACAACGAACTGCTGACAGCTCCCAACCAGTTCGATCAGGTGATGTTTGCCTCGGTCGAGCAGGCGTGGAATCTCGGAGCGGTTGCGGTTGGCGCGACGATCTATTTCGGTTCGCCCGAATCGACGCGGCAAATTCAAGAAGTCAGCCGGGCTTTTGCTCGCGCTCACGAGTTGGGCATGGCAACGATTTTGTGGTGCTATCTGCGAAACAGCGCCTTTAAGCAGGACGGCACGGACTACCATATTTCGGCAGACCTGACCGGACAGGCGAACCACATTGGCGTGACGATCGAAGCCGACATCATCAAGCAAAAATTGCCGGAAAATAACGGCGGATATGCCGCCGTGCAAAAAGCATTGGGCAAAAGCTACGGCAAAACCGACGATCGCGTCTACTCCGACCTGACAACCGACCACCCGATCGACCTGACCCGCTATCAGGTGTTGAACTGCTATGCCGGACGCATGGGCTTGATCAACTCTGGCGGCGCATCGGGCAAGAGTGATTTTGCGGAAGCGGTGCGAACTGCCGTGATCAATAAGCGAGCGGGTGGCTGCGGTTTAATCTCCGGTCGCAAAACCTTTCAGCGTCCATTTGATGAAGGCGTCAAGCTGTTCCACATCATTCAGGATGTCTATCTGTCGCCGGACGTGACGATCGCCTAATTTCCGCATCTTGTTGGGGCATGGTGCGCCGTGCCCCAAAATCGATCGCCCCAGAATCGATCGATTTGTCACAGTCAAATTCAAAATTTCGGTAGACAATGGTTTCTACCGCAACGTTGAATTACGAATTATGAAACTGGCAGCACGACTCGGACAGGTGAAGCCATCGCTGACACTGGCGATCGACTCAAAAGCTAAGGCAATGAAGGCCGAGGGGCTAGATGTCTGTAGCTTTAGCGTGGGCGAGCCGGATTTCGAGACGCCTGCTCATATTCGCGAAGCTTGTCACCAAGCGATCGAGGCGGGCAAAACTCGGTATGGTGCGGCAGTCGGAGAACTGAAGCTGCGAGAAGCGATCGCCCAAAAGCTGCAAAAAGACAACAACCTTTGCTACGGCGTTGAAAATGTCGTCGTCACCAATGGCGGCAAACAGTCGCTTTATAACCTGATGATGGCGACGATCGAACCGGGAGACGAAGTGATCATTCCGGCTCCCTACTGGCTGAGCTATCCGCAAATGGTGAAGCTGGCCGAGGGAACGCCCGTGATCGTGCCAACGACACTCGAAAGCGACTTCAAAATTTCGCCCGACCAGTTGCGATCGGCCATCACGTCTCGAACAAAAATGTTCATCTTCAACTCACCCTCCAATCCAACCGGGATGGTCTACACGCCGGATGAAGTGCGAGCGATCGCGGACGTGATCACCGAGGCGGGCATCTGGGTTGTTGCGGATGAAATCTACGAGAAAATTCTCTATGACGGAGCGGAACATCTCAGCATTGGCGCGGTGAATCCGGAAATCTACGAGCGCACGATCGTCAGCAGTGGTTTTGCCAAAACCTACGCGATGACCGGATGGCGGGTTGGCTTTTTGGCCGCGCCGCCGCAGATTATTCAAGCGGTTGCCACGATTCAAAGCCACAGCACCTCGAACGTTTGCACCTTTGCTCAATATGGCGCGATCGCCGCTTATGCAGGATCACAAGACTGCGTGCGCGAAATGGTTGAGGTGTTTGCTCAGCGTAGACAGGTGATTCTTGATGCGGTGCGATCGATTCCCCAGCTTACGTGTCCCACACCGAACGGCGCATTCTACGTGTTTGCCAATATTAGTAAAACGGGCATGAAATCGATCGAATTTTGCGAAGCCTTGCTCGATGCTCATCAGGTAGCGGTGGTTCCGGGAATCGCGTTTGGGGCGGATGACTGCATTCGGATGTCCTATGCAACCGACACCCAAACGATTCAAAAAGGCATAGAGCGGCTGTCGAAATTTGTGCAGTCGCTCTGAAACAAGGGTGCTGTATGGATGGTGGAAGGATGCAGCATCAAAGGTTCAAACCTTGTCATCCTTCTCTGTTTTCGTTCCCTAAACGCCGCTAGCTTCTCGATATTCGATCTTAAAATCACCCCACTCGATTAGCTCATCGCAAAGCCATTGAATTTCAGATCGATCGCCCATGATTTGCAGTTTGTGTCGCTGACCATTTTCGGCTTGACACTCAACATTCAATCGGTAGTGAGGCAATCTGTAAGAATCAACGGTGATCGATCGCAACTTTTGTCGAGGAATTAAGAGTAGCTTCTCAGAGTCGTCAAATGCCAGCGAAACAAAGGCCGAGCCATTTTGCAACTCAAATTTAACCTGGCGCGGCGCAATTTGAGTTTGAGCAATTTCGCTGGAAGGAAACAACCTAGCAACCAACCAGAAAAACACACTCACCAATGCCAAGACTGGAAAAACAACGAGCAGAAGGATGAATATCACGATGCTTAGCACGGTTATCATCAGGCCAGTTGCCATCAGAACGGCGGCGATCGCCAATGAACTGTAAAGCCAAATCAGGCTAGTTGAAGACTGACTTTGAAATTGAATTTGATCCTTGGGAATTAGAATTTCTAAAGTAGTTGGAGTGGCCTGAAGCTGAATGTCAGAAGTGGGACGCCGCAGCAGCGAAAACCGCTGGTTCTGCTGTGGTTTTTGCAATCGATCGATCGCCTCCTGAACCGATGTCGCTCTTTTGGACAAACTCGGCTCAATTAAATAGTGAATCCACTGGCTAAACGACTTGCTGAGATTCGCAGATTTCTCAAATTCGATTCGCAAATCCGCCTGCGGCAAATCGGCGGGATGCTGACCTGTCGCCAGATAAATTAAAGTTGCGCCCAAGCTGAACAAATCGGAGGCGGGCAGCGATCGCCCCCCAAATTGTTCCGGCGGCATGTAGCCATACGTGCCCACAACGGTCACCGTTCCGCCATGCGCCACTGTTTGAACAGAACCAAAATCAACTAGATAAATTGGCCCGACGGAATTGCCCGATCGATCGCCCAATAAAACATTGCTCGGCTTGATATCGCGATGAATGATTGGTGGATTTCGATCGTGCAGATAAGCGAGAATTGCTAATAGCTGCTTGGCGATTTCTCTCAGGTCAACTTCGCTAAAAGTGCGACCTGATTGTGTCCACTGCTGAAGCGATCGCGCCTCAATGTAGCTTTGCACAAGGGCGAAACCTTTGCCTAATTCTGTATCGGTTTCAAAGTAGTCTAAATATTTGGGAATGGCCGGATGGTCGAGCGATTTTAATGTTTCGGCCTCGCGCTCAAATAGCTTCAAATCTTCCCAAGTGAAATCTGGCGCAAACAGCAGCAGCTTCAGGACAACGATCGAATCGGTTTCGAGATCAATTGCCAAAAACGTGCGGCGACCCGTTTTGCGACCGAGCAGCGATTGCACCTGATAGCGATCGTGAAACACCGAATTGATGAATTGATCCATTGTGCAGCCGAGAGCGCAGTTTTTTAGAGCAATTGTCTAGAGTCTATCAACGGCCTCCTGAGGAATTACGGATGTCTGCAATATTTCGTTGCAAATGCTTGCTGCAAATGCGCTTCGGCTTCCGTGCATTCCGCAATTGTGCTCTAGAAGACGATAGGATAAGAGAAATCAATTTCTTCCTTCCTCCAGCGGCTTGACTGCACTTCTGATTCCTTCTTCCTTTCCTGCTCAGCGCCATTTTCTGCCGAGCGGATTGACCGTGATTCATCAGCAAATCACTACCGCTCCCGTCGTTGTGGTGGATGTTTGGGCGCGAGCCGGAGCAGCAGCAGAACCCGCAGCCTGGGCGGGCATGGCGCATTTTCTGGAACACATGATCTTCAAGGGCAGCGATCGCCTGCCGCCCGGAGCGTTCGATGCGCTAATCGAAAATCGCGGCGGTGTCACGAACGCTGCAACGAGCCACGACTACGCTCACTACTTCATTCACACCACGCCCCGCGATCTATCGGTGACGCTGCCCGCCTTAGCCGAACTGCTGCTGAATGCGGCGATCCCCGATGAAGAATTCGATCGCGAACGGCTGGTTGTCCTCGAAGAACTGCGGCAGACCGACGATGATCCGGATTCGGTGATCTATCAGGCGCAGATGGAAAGCGTGTTTCCGAATCATGCCTACGGGCGATCGGTCTTGGGCAGTCCTGACACGCTGATGGCAATGTCGCCCGCTGCGATGCGGCAGTTTCATCAGACCTACTATCAGCCGGAAAATTTAACGATCGCCATTGTCGGTGATGTCGATCGCGAAACGGCTTTGGAACTGGTCAATCGCGCTTTTGGCAATTTCGCACCCGCACAGTCTTGCCCAATCAGCGATCGCGGAACCATCCAGCCCTGCGCCGCTCAGCGCCAAATTCTGCAACTGCCTCGACTGGAGCAAGCCCGACTGCTGATGACCTGGACGGCTCCGGGTGTCGCTCAGCTTGAAACGGCTTACGGGCTGGATTTGCTGTCGATGGTGCTGGCGGGCGGGCAGTCCTCGCGACTGGTGTGGCAACTGCGCGAAGAAGAACAGCTTGTGCAGGCGATCGGCAGCAGCTTTTCGCTTCAGCGCGATGCCAGTGTAATTACGGTCAGCGCATGGCTGGAACCGGAAGACATCGAACAGGTGGAAGCGCGAATTTGCGCTCGCCTCCAAGCTCTTGCCACCACTGCGATCGATGCGATCGAACTGCAACGTCATCAGCGGCTTTTACGCAACGACTATGCCTTTTCAACCGAGACCGCCAGCCAAATTGCCGGACTCTACGGCTACTACAACACGATCGCGCAGGCCGAAGTCGCCGTTACCTATCCGCAAACGATTTCGCAGTTTGAGCCGGACGAACTTCAACAGCTTGCCGCCGACTATCTCCGACCCGATCAGGCAGCAGTGGCGATCGCTCTACCTGCCAATTAGATTCACGCGATTTCCGATCGCCCTCACCCTAAATCCCTCTCCCCAAGCGAGAGGGACTTTGAATTTTTCCTGCTCCCCTTCTCCTTGGGGAGAAGGGGCTGGGGGATGAGGGCGGAGTTTTGTTGCACATCGCACAAATTCACCGAATATCTTCATAAAATCGCTTCAGGTATTCAGGGGAAACACCGATGCCCCACAAGAAGCCGATGTACAGGTAAATTCCCGTCGCTTTGAGGAATCCCCAGCGGGCGACACGGCGATCGCTGCTTTCCACCACGCGATTCACCTGCCGAATCCGCCCGTAGTGCATCAGCTTCAGGCACAAGTCGCCATCCTCCATAATCGGCAGCGCTTCCGTAAATCCACCACAGTTCCAGAAATCCTCGCGCCGACAAAACATCACCTGATCGCCAAACAGCAAGCGCAATCCGCGCACAAAGCGGTGAGGCCGAAACAGTAAGGGCGCGTAGTATGTTTTGAGAAAGTTGTGGAGGGAGATGCCCCAGCGCGTCCGGTCTGCACCGGACATGAGGGAGATGAAGCCAGCGCAAGCCGTTTGGCGATCGCTTAAAACTCTTTCCATAATGGCGATCGCATCATCCGGCAAGCGCGTATCAGCATGAAGGAAACACAAAATTTCACTCGTCGCGATTTTTGCTCCCGCATTCATCTGCACGGAGCGACCTGCTCGATCGCAGCGCAGCACTTGTCCGGGTTGCGATTGGAAGAGTTGCTCCGCGATCGCAACCGTCTCATCACGACTTCCCCCGTCCACCACAATCACTTCCGCAGCGGCAGGATTCAAGTAAGCTAGCTGCCGCAAAGTGCGCTCCAGGCTGGTCGATTCGTTGAGCGTGGGAATGACGATCGAGACGGTCATGATGATTTAGAGTGGGCTACTCTGTCAGCGTGGAATTTGTTTGAGCCGTCCTTCCAGAGAGAAACTGCCAGAGTTTGAAGAAACCCAATCCGATCAGGCCAATTACCAGGAAGCCCGCCAAAACGGGCACGGTGAAGGCGAGAACGGAAAGGGCGATCGCGCCCGCTAGCTCGATCAGCGCCCAGATCGGATTTGCCAAGCCGCCCGATGTAGCCGTTGAAGTTCCGCGCACTAAGTTGGTCAGCAGCTTGGTGATCCCCGCCGTGCCGCCACCTGCCACTAGCGCTAATGTCCACTGGATCAGCGGACTCATATCGGCGGGCGCAAGCGAGGCAGACATTAGCGTTCCTGCCAAAATTGCGGCGGGCGTTGCCACTAGATCGAGGGCATGATCGAGCCAGGGAATGAAGTAGCCGCTGATTTCCAAGAGGCAGGCGATCGCAAACATGATCAGGGCGGGAGAAGTTTCGATCCAGTCAAAATCGGCGGGCAAATCGAAATGTCCCAGCACGGAAACGGCACTGAGAGCAAGCAGCGGCACAAACACGCGGAACCCAGCGGCAGCACTAAGGGTAATGCCCAACATGACTTCCAAAAGGGTCTGCCAACTGATTAGATCGCCCATCACTCAAGCTCCTGTATCGCACAAAGACAAACGATACCTTTTTTATACGCGAACTTCGGAGGTTTGGATGAGGGCGATCGCACGACAAAAAAGCGGGAAAGCCGTAATGAACTTCCCCGCCTCATCGAATTTGGCTGACTTAAAGCTGCTTCACTTCTGAAACAAGCTGCGCCACGACATCGCGGGCACTGCCAAACATCATCATCGTTTTGTCGTGGAAGAATAGATCGTTTTCAACTCCGGCAAAGCCTTTGCTCATGCCGCGCTTGATCACGATCGTATGCTGCGCCTTGTCCACTTCCAGAATCGGCATTCCATAGATCGGGCTGTCGGTACTCGTGCGGGCAGCAGGATTAACCACATCGTTTGCGCCGATTACGAGGGCGACATCGGTGCGATCGAATTCCGGGTTGATGTCGTCCATGTCGTAAAGCTGTGGATAGGGCACGTTCGCCTCAGCTAGCAAGACGTTCATGTGTCCCGGCATCCGACCCGCAACCGGATGAATCGCGTACTTGACATCGACACCTAAGCGCTCAAGCTGGTCAGCGAGTTCGCGGACGGCGTGTTGTGCCTGTGCGACCGCCATCCCGTAGCCCGGAACGATCACGACCGATCGCGCATAGCCCAACATCATGGCGCCTTCTTCGGGATCGATCGATTTGGCGACTCGTTCTTCGATCGCGCCAGATGTCGCGCCCGATTTGGCTTTGGCTTTGCTGAAGGCGCTAAACAGAACGTTGGTGATCGATCGATTCATCGCCTTACACATAATCTGCGTCAGGATGATCCCCGATGCGCCGACCAGTGCGCCGGAAATGATCAGCATGTTGTTCATCAGCACGAATCCGGCTGCACTGGCGGCCAAACCGGAAAACGAGTTCAGCAGCGAAATCACAACGGGCATATCCGCGCCGCCGATCGGAATCACGAACAGAACGCCCAGCACAAGCGAGATTGCAGTCAGTGCCAAAAAGATCGTCAGATTGTGGGGATCGCTCACCAGGTAAGCGCTTCCGGCCAAAAAGATGAGAACCAGCGAAATGTTGAACGATCGCTGAAACGGAAAGGTAATCGGAGATCCGCCAATTAGCTCTTGCAGTTTGGCAAAGGCGAGCAGGCTTCCGGTCAGCGTTACGCCGCCGATCAGAACGCTCAAGATCATCGTGATCGTGTTGTCGATCGGCACAGATTCGCCGCTGCCCAGCAAGCGCCAAAATTCGCCCATCGCGACTAAGGTAGATGCGCCGCCGCCCAAGCCGTTGAGCAAACCGACCATTTGCGGCATCGCGGTCATTTCGACTTTGTAGGCCATGATCGCGCCCAAAACTGAGCCGATCGCGATCCCCAGCAAAATCATTTCGTAGTTCAAAACCTGCTGATCGAGCAGCGTTGCCACGATCGCCACGAGCATTCCGATCGCCGCCAGCAAATTGCCGTTTCTTGCAGTCGCAGGCGATCCCAGCTTCTTCAGACCGACAATGAACAGGGCAGAAGCCACGAGGTAGCTAAGCTCAATTCCAGTTGGCAAAAAATCGCTCATGCTTTCACCTCTTTTTTCTTAAACATTTGCAGCATTCGATCGGTGACCAAAAATCCGCCCACGACGTTGATCATTGCCAAAATCACAGCAATAAATCCGAGGATGACGGTGATATTCCAGTCGCGATCGCCCGCCACCAAAAGTGCACCCACAACAGCGATCCCAGAGATCGCATTCGAGCCAGACATCAAAGGCGTGTGCAAAGTTGGCGGCACTTTGTTAATCACTTCAAAGCCAACAAACGAAGCCAACGTAAACACCACCAGTCCGGCAATTAATCCTTCTGCCATGCGGAAAACCTCTTTGTAGTTGTCCAGGAAATTAATTTCCTGGCTGAAAGCTGAAGTCAGTTAAAACTGACTCAAACTGATTCATCAACCCATTTCAATGGGTTTCAGCTTTAAGCTGGAACTTTAGTTCACAGCAAATGCATAAGTAGACAACTTGGGGAATTGCTCTAGCTTTTCACCGTCAGCGCTTCGAGAGCCTGACGAACGCGATCGCTGCGAATTTCGCCTTCATGCGTCACGCAAGCGCTGTCGATAATGTCATCGGCAAAATTAAGCTGCAAGTTGCCTTCTTTCACCAGATACTGCACCAGCGTTAAAACATTTTTGGCAAACATTTGGCTGGCATGAACGGGCAGCGTGGCGGGCAGGTTGATGGGACCAATTACCGTAACGCCATGTGCAACGATGTCTTTGCCCGCTTCGGTGCAGGCACAGTTGCCGCCCTGATCAGCAGCGAGATCGACAATCACCGATCCCGGCTTCATCTGGGCGACCATTTCTTCAGTGACGAGCAGCGGGGCTTTTCTGCCGGGAACTTGCGCGGTTGTGATAATCACGTCTGCCGCCTTCACGTGTTCGGTGACGATTTGGCGCGATCGCTCCTTTGCCGCCTCCGACAATTCCTTCGCGTAGCCGTTCGCCGCAACGGTGTCCTCATCCAGTGAGACATCGACAAACTTCGCGCCCAAGCTTTGCACTTCTTCTTTCACCGCAGGCCGGATATCAAAGGCTTCGACAACCGCTCCCAAACGGCGAGCAGTGGCGATCGCCTGCAATCCCGCCACGCCTGCGCCCATCACAAACACTTTGGCGGGGGCAATCGTGCCCGCAGCGGTCGTCAGCATCGGGAAGAACTTCGGCAGCGCGGCAGCAGCAATCAGCGTCGCTTTGTATCCAGCGATCCCCGCTTGGGACGACAGCGCATCCATACTTTGAGCGCGGCTGGTGCGCGGAATCATTTCGAGGCTGAAACTTGTGATGCGGCGATCGGCCAGTCGTTGCGCGATGACCGGATTGCCCAGCGGATTGAGGAAGCTAATCAACGTCGCGCCTTCACGCAGCAAATTGACTTCCCACTCTTGCGGCGGATTCACCTTGACGAGCAAATCAGCTTCGTACCACAGCCAGCCGCGATCGCCGCTGACCATTGCGCCCGCTGCCAGATAGTCCGCATCGCTGAATTCTGCGCCGACTCCTGCACCTGCTTCAACTAAAAGCTCGTGGCCTTGCTTCACCAGTCGGGCAACCGTATCGGGAATTAAGGCAACCCGCCGTTCTCCCATTTCAACTTCTTTTGCGACCGCTATTTTCATGAATTCTCCTAATGACTGCAACTGAAAATCAATGCGCGATGCTCGAAATCAAACTAGCAAAATCAATCCGCTTTCATTCGCCAATCGACGCAAAAAATAACAGCATCAAGCCGTTGCGATCGAATGCAAATCCACGCAAAATTCACGTTAATTTACACACGAAACAGGTTAATGCTGCTAGCCGAATTGCAATGCAAACCCAAGCGATCGAACTGCGATAAAGACCGTATCTGCGATCGAATGGAGTTTGCGCGAATGGGCATTGTTGAAAAATTAGCCTTGCTGTATTGCAGGTTACTGTCGCATCCTAGAACAATCTTTTTAACTAGATGCAGGTCTTTAACTTGTCTTATGATTTCTCCCGATTGATTTCAATAGCCGCACAAAAGACAACACAGAAGTTAGCAATCGTTATTAATTCTGTCGATCGATCTATAACATCTGCAACAAATAGAGTTATTTCTTATTTCTTGAGTAAAATTTAATCAGTTCTGTGAAGTGATGCTTGCCGTGCGATCGCTCTAATCACCGAATTTTCCAGCATCGGGCACTTTTTTCGATCGTTCTACGTCGCGATCGTCATCTCACTGAAGCAACTGCTTCGAAACTCAACAATCCTGCTAGAGTCAGTAACAGCTAGTAAAGATTCGTAAATACAATTCGATTTCACGCGATCCCCGACAAGAAATATGGTTGCTCTAGGAAAGTCCGCCCGTCTGTTCTCCGCTTTTGCCCTCGCAGGCTGTCTTGCGACCAGTCTTGCGCTGCCTAGCCTTGCCCAAGGTCTGCCAGGACTGACGATTTTTAGCGGCATCGATCGCGAAAACCAGCTTGGCTATCGGCTCGATAATGCGGGTCGTCCGAGCGTTCGCGATCGCTATCGCCTCCGCATTTCCCCCGAAAAGATGACGCTGGCCGTTGCCCAACTGTCGATCACCTACCCCGTCACTTTCGAGGGCACGTTTGATCCCGATCGCGTTGAGGTGCGCGTCGGCGGTGACGAAATTGCGCTCGAAGAAGTCGAGTGGGATCGCGAAAATCGCGTTATCAACATTATTCCGACCGAACCGATCCCTGCTCGATCGCGAGTCGAAGTGCGCCTTTCCAACGTCCGCAACCCAATTCGCGGCGGCACACACTACTTCAACGCAATGGTGCGATCGCCCGGAGATCTGCCGATGCTGCGCTATGTGGGAACCTGGATCGTCAGCATTGGCGAGCAGTAGATTCCGTCAACAAAGCAGATTTTGGATTGGGGATTCAGGTGGTGAATTCCCAATCTTTGTCTTGAGAACTTCATGTAGAAGCCGTGAACTCAAGTTCCGGCTGAAAGCGAAAACCCATTCAAATAGGTTTGGAGATAGCGGTTTGAGTTCGTTTCAACTGACTTGAGCTTTCAGGCTTGGAAGTTGATTTCCTGGTTCCAGGTGCGTCGATTCCAACACTTGCCGCATTCGCTCACCGCCTCGTGAAAATCGATCGCCTGCCGCTGAAGAATTTGCGGTAAAATTATAGACTGTGACTTTTTGCTGACGAAACGAGTGGAGTAGACCCATGACCAAGCGCACCCTAGAGGGCACAAGCCGCAAGCGCAGAAGAACATCTGGCTTTCGCGCCCGTATGAGAACGGCGACCGGACGGCGCGTGATTCGCGCTCGCCGCCGCAAAGGTCGGGCAAGACTGTCTGTATCGGGCTGATTGCAGCGAGCGGCATTGATCTCGTGCTGCCCAAAATTCATCGGCTGAGGCAGCGACGAGATTTCACCTGGGTCTACCAAAAAGGAATTCGTCGCTCTAGCCTCCACTTGACGTTGCGAGGCTTAAAGCTGCGTGGCGATCGAGCCAATTCTCCTACGCTGATTGGCATTTCCATCAGCCAAAAAGTCAGCAAGAAAGCGGTCGATCGCAACCGCATGAAGCGGCAAATTCGCGCCGCCATCCGTTTGTTGTTGCCCAAATTTCGACCTGGTTGGTATCTCGTGATTGTCGTACAGCCGATCGCGATCGAGTGCGATTACCGTCAATTTCTGCAAGAATTAGAGCAGTTATTCACAGACGCAGAGGTCATTAATGGCGATTAAAGAGGAAGTCTACTACGAAGGCGGCCCCCACGTTGGCGACTTGATTTTCAACTTGCTCATCGGGATGACCGTAATCGGATTGCCGCTGACGGTGGGCGCGATCGTGCGGGCGCTGTGGCTACGCTATCGCATTACTGACCGTCGCATCTCGGTGACAGGTGGTTGGATGGGGCGCGATCGCTCAGACATTATTTACTCTGAAATCGTCAAGGTTGTCACGGTTCCACGCGGACTTGGGCTGTGGGGCGATATGGTTGTGACGCTGCGCGACGGTAGCCGCCTGGAGTTGCGATCGCTGCCGCGCTTCCGCGAGATTTATGACATCATCAACGACAAACTGTCAGCACGAGCACAAAAGGCCAGCGGTTCACTCGGCACACAGCCGTAATATCCACACCAATCGCGATGCGGCTGAAGGTGCAGTTTGGTAAAGCGATCGGATACATTAGATTTGCAGGTTTTTCAACGGTCAGGCTGCTCGACTTGCACTGCTTGACTCGCAATTTGACACGGCTGTTGAAGACGAAAAGCTGCTTGAAGACGTGAAAAAACAGCGCACAGGTTGACATACGCTCATGGACTTTGGTATCAGTTTTCTCTCCAACAACGTGATGCTGCCGATCATCGATTTCTTCTATGGAATCGTGCCGAGCTATGGGCTGGCGATCGTGGCGCTGACCTTGGTGATTCGGTTTGCCCTTTATCCGCTCAGTGCCGGATCGATCCGCAACATGCGGCAGATGAAGGTGACGCAGCCGATGATGCAAAAGCGGGTCAAAGAAATTCAAGAGCGCTACAAGGATGACCCGGCCAAGCAGCAAGAAGAAATGAGCCAGGTCTATAAAGAATTTGGCAATCCATTGGCAGGCTGCTTCCCGGTTCTGCTTCAGATGCCCGTGCTGTTCGCTCTGTTCGCAACGCTACGGGGATCGCCCTTCTCGGATGTTAACTATCCCGTCACGGTTCAGATTTTGCCGCGTGAACAAGCGGAGCAGATTCAGCCCGCCGCCTTTGTTGGCAAGCCGCAGAATATTTACATCGCAGACGGTGAGCATATCAAGGTTGCGCCGCTGATTCCGGGTGGCGATCGCTTGGCGGTCGGTGAAAAAACCAGCATCGAGTTTCAAACAACCGAGGGCAAAACCTGGCAGGAATTTCAAGCCGAGCATCCCGAAACCCAAATCGCTCCAATCTGGAAGGTGACGAAAGGTTCGGAACTCGTGCGGATCGACGAAAACAATGTGCTAGAAGCGATCGCCCCCGGTGAAGTGACGCTGCAAGGCACAATGCCCGGACTCGCCGCCAATCAGGGCTTCTTGTTCATTGACAAGCTCGGTCGCGTCGGTGCGTTTGACGATGACGGCACAATTCATTGGGACATCATCGGCATGGTGCTGTTCTTCGGCGTCAGCCTCTACGTTAGCCAGTTGCTTTCCGGTCAAGGTGGTGGCAGCGGCAATCCGCAGCAGCAAACGGTCAACAAAATTACACCCGTGATCTTTTCGGGAATGTTTTTGTTCTTTCCGCTTCCAGCAGGCGTTTTGCTTTACATGGTGATTGGCAACGTCTTCCAAACGCTGCAAACCTTCATCCTCTCGCGAGAACCGCTGCCGGAAAATCTGCAAGAAATTGTGGACGCCGAGGAAAAAAAGAAAGCGAAGAAGATGGACGGTGACGATCGCCCTGCCCTGCCGTTTGAACCGGGTCGATCGAAGAAGAAGAGCTAGCCTTTGTGGACGAACAGCCTCATGGACGAACAATTGCAGCGCGGCCAGCAATGGCTCGATGAATTTCTCAAGCTTGCTGGCCTACCTGCCACCGTCTCGATTGCGCCTCAGCCCCAGTGGAATGAGGAGTGGCTGACGATCGACGCGACCCACCTGACGCCCGATCAAGTGCAGCATCTCACAGGCGATCACGGTTCCGCTCTAGATGCCATTCAGTATCTCGCGAACACCACGCTGAACTTGGGACGCGCCAAGGAAGAACAGCAAGCGATTACCGTAGAACTGAACGGATATCGCGATCGCCGCTTGGTCGAACTTCAGTCAATGGCCGAAGCCGCTGCCCAGCAGGTGCGCGAAACCGGAGAAGACTATGAACTCACGTCGCTCTCTGCCGCTGAACGTCGCCAGGTTCACACGCTGCTGCAAGCGCATGAAGACCTGGAAACGTTTAGTCAAGGAACAGAACCCGATCGCCGCCTGGTCGTGCGTCGCCTCCAAACCTCCTAATTTTTCTCGCCCGTCGTCGGATTTTGATTCGGCGCAAACGGATTCACCACTTTCAAGTAATCTTTGGGTGGTGAGAGAACGGCTTCCGGCAACGGTGCAGGTTGAGTCGGACGCGCTTCACCCATGCCCAACGCGCCTTTCTCCAGCGTTCCGACGACGAGCGAACCGATATAGTCCGCGCTGCTGTAGGCCGCTTCGATGCAGTGACGGACGTTTTCGAGATCTTCCTCATCGACCACGCCGTTGCTGGTGGCTTTGTAGAACTGGACGGTGACGCGAATCGGAAAGCGATCGTCCCGCTCCAGCTTGTGACCGCCAAGCTCCAGATGTTCGCCTTCATCTTCGCCATGTCCGATCGCGGCATCCTCGACATCACTTTTGAGGCGCGATCGAGTCATCTCGCCGCCAGCCATCGCGCAAGGAACCGGAACGGAAAGCATGAAATCCATGCCGCCATATTCCAGCGGCTTGTGCTTCAGCGGCACTTGCACAACCATGACCATGTTGATGTCTTGGGCAACAGTGACTTGCGATCGCGCTTCTTCCAGGGAAACGCCTTGGGTTTGAGCGATCGCCTGAGCCTGATTTTCCTTAAAGTCGCTGAGCCGTTCTCCGGTCAGCGTTGTTTTCTGGCCGCTATTGTTGAAGTAAATGTTTTGTCCCCAACTGGCTTTGTCGTGAGCATTGTCGATGATTGTTGCGCTGGTTCCCTCGGTGGAAATCAAAATTGCCAGCACCGCCGGACTCTCTGAGCGCGATTGATAGTTGAACAGGACAGGATTGAAGCTGCATTTGCCCTGCTGCGGAATCGGTAGGAAGCAAGCTTGAGCGCTGACTAAAACATGCGTGTCGCTGTCGGTCACCAAAGATTGATTTTCGGCGTGATATTTGCGGCGATCGCTCACATAGTTCGATAAATTCGTCAGGTATTCTCTCAGCGTCACCACCTGCAAATCTTGACCTTTTTCGTTGCCGACTTTGAGTTTGATCTGATCAAACGGCACATCTGCGGTTTTGTCGGTGAAGTTTGGATAGCGAATCACGGGAAGGAGATGTTTGCGATCGCGTCGAGCGGGATCGCGCACCTGAAGCGTCATGTCCGTGATGTTCGCACCCCAAGCCGATCCGGGTGTCCGGGCAGTGTCTTCCCACATCACGTTGACAACGTTTAGCCCCAGATTGCGGACGCGATCGCCCAGTTGTCGATCGCTCGGCATCGCAACCACGCGATCGATCGCATCTTGAAACGATTGCTGATTGGACATGATAATTCCTCCCAAATCACTCGATCTCCAGTAGGCTCCTACACAATCGAATCTGCAATTCCTGAAGCGATTTACAATCTGTTGCAGCAAATTGAAATCTACCCTTCGCGCTTCGGTTCCCTCGACTCAAATCGCCTGCTCAGAAGCTCAATTTCGAGATTAGACTGAAGATTGTAGGCGAAGCCTGCAACTCATTTTGCTGGTGGAGGAGCAACGATGGACGCGATTTACATTCCACAGCTAACCAAAGCGCCGAATCAAACCGATCGC
The DNA here is from genome assembly GCF_014696105.1 of Microcoleus sp. FACHB-1515. Lineage (GTDB taxonomy): Bacteria > Cyanobacteriota > Cyanobacteriia > Elainellales > Elainellaceae > JAAUTJ01. The sequence goes on along the minus strand of NZ_JACJPO010000066.1, from coordinate 55,780 downwards.
ACTGAAGTCCGCGACTATTTGCCCGGACTGGAAACGCTAACGCCCGTGCAGGGTGAAGTTCGAGTTACGCATCGCGGCAACTATTTGGAAGTGGAAGGCCACGCCGAAGCGATCGCCACGCTGACTTGCGATCGCTGCCTCAAGCAGTACAACCATCGCATTAAGGTTGATACGACGGAATTGATCTGGCTGCAAGAACCGGATCCGGAAGTGGATCTCGATCGCGAAGTGCCCTTTGACGAGTTTGTCGAAACGCTGCCGCCCAACGGCTACTTCCATCCGATCGAGTGGCTGTATGAACAGCTTTGCTTGGAAATTCCGCAGCGCAAAATTTGCGCGGCAGACTGCAACGGCATTGAAACCAATCCAGGTGAAGCGGCTGCAAATGTCGATCGCCGCTGGTCGTCGCTGGAAATTTTGCGGCAGCAGTTGTCTAATTAGCCAGGAAATTATGAGCTTTCGTGACGAGTTTGAACTGCTGCTTCGCGCTCGCTATTCGGTTCTCTACATTCCCACGCGGGAAGAGGAACGGGTGGAGCAGGCGATCGCTCAGGCCGTCCAGGGTCAGCGCGGCATCTACACCTGGGATTTTGTCGATGGCTATCAGGGCAATCCCACCGATGCCGGATTCGCCCGCCGCAATCCGCTTCAGGCACTTGAACTCGTCGAAAAGCTGCCCGCCTCGGCTCCGGCTCTGTTCATTCTGCGTGACTTTCAGCGATTTCTTGATGATGTTGCCGTGTCGCGCAAGCTTCGCAATCTGGCGCGTCTGCTGAAGTCCCAGCCAAAAAATTTGGTGATCATTTCGCCGCAAATCTCGATCCCCGACGATTTGACCGATACGCTCACGGTTGTTGAATTTCCCCTACCCGATCGCACTGAAATTCGCAGCGAAGTTGAGCGGCTGATTGCCGCAACCGGAACAACGCTGGAAGCGCGATCGATCGATGAACTGGTGCGATCCTGTCAGGGACTGTCGATCGATCGGATTCGGCGCGTTTTGGCACGAGCGATCGCCACACACGGCGAACTTCAGCCTGAAGATGTCGAGTTAATCCTGGCGGAAAAGCGGCAGACAATTCAGCAAACGCAAATTCTCGATTTTTATCCGGCCTCTGAGCAAATGTCGGATATTGGCGGGCTGGATAATCTCAAAGATTGGCTGCTGAAAAGAGGCAGTGCGTTTAGCGATCGCGCTCGTCAGTACGGTCTGCCGCATCCGCGTGGCCTGTTGCTCGTCGGGATTCAGGGGACGGGGAAATCACTGACGGCAAAAGCGATCGCGCATCACTGGCACTTGCCGCTGCTCCGACTGGATGTAGGCCGACTGTTCGCCGGACTGGTGGGCGAATCAGAATCGCGGACGCGCCAGATGATCCAGCTAGCCGAAGCGCTTGCGCCCTGCGTTTTGTGGATCGACGAGATTGACAAAGCGTTTGGTGGGCTGGACGGGCGCGGCGATGGGGGAACGACCAGTCGCGTGTTTGGCACGTTCATCACCTGGCTGTCGGAGAAAACTTCGCCCGTGTTTGTCGTCGCGACGGCGAATAATATTCAAGCTTTGCCGCCAGAAATGCTCAGGCGAGGGCGGTTTGATGAAATCTTTTTTGTCGGATTGCCCACGCAAGACGAGCGCAAAGCAATTTTTGCGGTACACTTATCACGCCTGCGCCCCCACAACTTCAAGGCATACGATCTCGATCGACTGGCGTATGAAACGCCGGACTTTTCGGGAGCGGAGATCGAGCAGATGATCATCGAAGCGATGCACATCGGGTTTAGCCAAAACCGCGATTTCACCACTGAAGATGTGCTGGAAGCGGCCAGTCAGATTATTCCGCTGGCACGCACGGCTCAGGAGCAAATTCAGTTGCTTCAAGAATGGGCTGCGGCTGGAAAAGCGCGGCTCGCTAGCCGTCAAAGCAGCTTGGGCAACCGAATTCAGCATCAACCACTCCAGTAGGAGATGTTATGAGTTGGTCTGGCCTTTTTAAGTTTGTTACCGGATTTTTGCTGGCGATCGCGTTGCTTGCGGGCGCTGGCGCAGTGGGTGTCCGCTACCTCATTACCCGCTTGAGCGCTCCGCCACCCCGTCCCATCTTTGCCAATGACAAGCCGAATTCGGGTCGAGCGATCGCTCAAGCTCCACCCGCTAGCGCATCTCCGCAAGCATCGCCGTCACCTGCCCCTGAACCGTCGCCTGCTGCCTCGCCTTCGCCCAAGCCTGATGAACCTGGAGCTTATCAGGCGCGAGTTTCCATTCCGATCGGGCTTGTCTTGCGGCAAGGTCCCAGCCGTGAATCAACTCGTCTTGGCGGTTTGGAATACAATGACGAAGTTACTGTTCTGGAAACGAAGGGCGATTGGATGCGCGTTCGCCTGCCCAACAGCGACATCGAAGGCTGGGTAAAATCCGGCAACACCGAGCGGCTCAACTAGCCGTTTCAATCTAAATGTGGGTGAAGGGGCATGACACATCGTGCCCCTCCCAAGATCTAGATGGCAACAGTCATTTCTGCCGCGATCGCCAACTCCGTAAAATAAAGTTAGATTCTTTTTGGTGGCGCGATCGATGTATCTCACCTGGTTAGACAGCAACTCCTGGCTGATCGAAATGGGCAGTCAGCGGATCTTGCTTGATCCCTGGCTGGTCGGCACACTTTCTTTTGGCATCGATTGGCTGTTTAGCGGCAAGCGCAGCAGCGATCGCCCGATTCCGCCTGACATTGATTTGATCTTGCTCTCCCAGGGCTTACCGGATCACGCGCATCCGCCAACTTTGGAGCGACTGGATCGATCGATTCCTGTGATTGCCTCGCCCAGTGCAGCAAAAGTTGTTCGATCGCTTGGCTACTCCCAAGTGATCGCGCTCAAGCCTGGGCAATCTTGGACGCTGGAATCATTGAGCATCAAAGCATTTCTTGGCTCTCCGATCGGCCCCTTCACTACTGAAAACGCTTACCTGATCGACGACCAGCAGCACTCGCTGTATTACGAACCGCATGGCTATCACGATCGCACATTACCGAACTCGATCGATGTCGTGATTACGCCATTAATTGACTTGAATTTGCCGCTCGTCGGTTCAATTATTCAAGGAAATCGATCGGCGTTTGAACTGATTGAACGAGTTCAGCCGCAGGTAATTTTGCCGACTGCGGCAGGTGGAGAAATTGAATTTGCAGGACTAATTACGCCAGTTTTACAAGCAGTTGGTAGCGTAGACAATTTGCGATCGCAGCTAGTTCATCGCAGCATTTCAACACAGGTAATTGCACCCACTCCGGGCGATCGAATTGAGATTTCACTCACGTCACGTACAGCGAATACCAGCTCAAATCAGTAAGCATTGTTGTGGATAGCCTACCGCAAACGACAGCCGCTTTTGGATAGTGAGTTCAAACGCTTGTGCTGCATCGCGCCACGTTGAAATGCAATTCAGAGGGAGTTGGTGAATCATTCCAAACTGCGATCGCGCTGTTTTTTCAGCTTGTTTTGCAGTCGCCAAGTGTTTATTTTTATGAAGAATGCGTTGTATCAAGGCTGCAAATTCGAGTAATTGTAGGAGATCAAGTTTTAGTTGTTTCTGGGCAGCAAAGTGATTTCAACTTCCAACGATGCACAGCGATCGAGAGGCTTGCCGCTAAATTTTTAGCTTAGATTACCGAGATTTTACGCATCATTTGGAGACTTTTGAACACCAGCTTTATACACTATAAAATGATTGCCTGCCGCTTCCCTATTTTGATAGGAACGATCGCTGTCTTCACCTCAATTCACACGATAGAATCAGCGTGGGCACAAAGCACTAACTCCGCTCAACTGCCAGAACAGCGATTTCCAGACAATCAGCCACCTTCGCTGCAACCGCTGCCCACACCTCAACTGCCGCCCCAACTGCCGCCGCCAGACGAACTGCTTGCGCCACCACAACCCGCACCTGTGCCGTCGCTTCCCGGTGAAGTGCCAGCCACCATTCGGGTCGATCGATTTGACATCGTTGGCAGCACTGTTTTTACAGCCGCAGAACTTGCCAGTGCGACTGCGCCCTTCACTGAGCGCGAGATTACCTTTGCGGAATTGTTGCAGGCGCGGTCAGCCATTACGCAGCTTTATGTTGACGCAGGCTACATCACCTCAGGCGCTTATCTTCCCGTTCAATCGGTGCAGGATGGGATTGTCAGAATCGAGGTCGTTGAAGGGTCGTTAGAAGCAATTAATATTCGCGGAACTGAGCGACTGCGATCGAGCTATGTGCGCGATCGACTGGCAATTGCTGCTGAAACACCGCTCAACGTTAACCGTCTGCTCGAAGGATTGCAGCTTCTACAGCTTGACCCGCTCATCGAAAATATCTCTGCTGATTTGCAGGCTGGAGCACGTCCAGGAACGAGCTTACTGGTGGTGGACATTACTGAAGCGCCGACTTTTCGAGCTGACGTTTCTGCCAATAATAATCGATCGCCCAGCGTAGGCAGCTTTCGCCGCCAAGTTAATTTAACGCAAGCAAATTTACTGGGTTTTGGGGATGGATTGAGCTTGGGATATAGCAACACAGACGGCAGCAATACGATCGATGCAAGCTATACAATTCCACTCAATCCACGCAATGGAACGTTGCAGCTAGCGATCGGGTTTTCAGATAGCGAAGTGATTGAAGAACCATTTGATGCATTAGACATCAACGCAACTTCTCGCTACTACGAAATCACGTTTCGACAGCCACTTTCGCAGTCACCCACCGAAGAGTTTGCGTTAGGACTGACGGCTTCTCGGCAGGAAAGCCAAACCGAATTAGGATTCAATGATATTGGCCCGTTTGCACTATCGTCCGGAGCCGACGAACAAGGGCGAACTCGCATTTCTGCGCTGCGGTTTTTTCAAGAATGGACGCAAAGAAGCGATCGCCAGGTGCTAGCTGCTCGATCGCAATTTAGCCTCGGTTTAGATTTCCTCGATGCCACAATTAACGAGGACGAACCTGATAGCCGCTTCTTCGCTTGGCGTGGACAAGGGCAGTGGGTGCGACTGCTCGATCGCGATGCTCTACTGTTAGTTCGCGGTGATATTCAGCTTGCCGATAGCACGCTTGTACCGCTGGAGCAGTTTGGTTTGGGTGGGCAGCAAACGGTGCGTGGCTATCGACAAGATGCCCTTTTAACCGACAATGGAGCGCTGCTTTCGGCAGAAGTGCGATTGCCGATCGTGCGCGTTCCTGAGTGGCAGGGTTTACTACAGCTCTCTCCTTTTGTGGACGTGGGAACAACTTGGAACAACCAATCAGAACTCAATTCAAATACATTAGTTGGGGCAGGATTAGGTTTGATCTGGCAGCAGAGTGACAATTTTAGTGCTCGACTCGACTGGGGCATTCCACTGATTCCACTTGATAGTAGCGATCGAACATTGCAGGAGAATGGACTGTATTTCTCAATCATCTATCGCCCTTTTTAAGCAGCAGATTAAGCAGCTCGATCGCCAAGCAAGCGTAAGCTGAATTCAAGCAATGTCAGATTCAACGCGAAACTACTCAATAAACTGAAGAAATTGAATTTTAGGGTGAGTAAGTTGGGCATATTGCGCGGCTTTTGCCTCGATCGATTGCAGTTGCCCCAGTGCCAATCCGCACGGTCTGCCATATTTCGCTTGAACGCGATCGCTCGCAATCGTTAATGCCGTGCGCGATCGCGCCACAAAATCTTCGAGGTCATACTCACAATTGGGCGTGAAGTATTCTTTGACAACCAAAGAAGGAGAGTAGCAAATCTCCTGAGAACCGTCGCACCATTCAATTTTGAATCGAATTTCAGGCATGAGTTAAGGAGGTAAAGGACTGGTCAATTAACTGCTGATAATAATGCACATGTCGCTTTGCAGATGCTTCCCACGTATAGCGAGACAAAATCGATCGACTCTCCGCAACCAGGCTGTGCGATCGCTCCACTTGAACACTTTCCTGCATGGCCTGAGCGATCGCACTTTCCGAAGTTGGATCAACCAAAAGTGCCTGAGTTCTTGTTAAAAATTCGGTGAATGGTGCTTGATTTGCTGTGATTACAGGTAGGCCGGATGCGATCGCCTCCAAAACGACTAATCCCCAGCCTTCTTTCACGGATGGAAATACAAACGCATTCGCGCAGCGATAGAGCGTCGGCAATTCTGCGTCGGAAATAACACCCGGAAGGATGAGTGCTTGCTCAATCTCCAACTGCTCTGCTAAAGCGAAAAACTCGTCACGATAAGCTTGATAGTCAAACAGCGTTGCGCCGCCTGCGATGATCAGCTGAGCGTTGGGATAGTGCGATACCGTTCCCTCTGCGCTTCGCGATCGAACTTGGTGAAATGCTTGCAATAGACGAATGGAATTTTTGCGTGGTTCGATGCCGCCGACCGTCAAATAGATCGGCCAGCCTTGCAGATTCCAGCGTTCTTTCAAAGCGGATTCAGAGCCATTCGGCGCGGCAGAAAATCGATTCAGATTCACACCATTCAACACTCGCAGCGCTTGAATTTGATACTGCTGCTGAATTTCAATTTGCCAGCGATCGCTGACGCAAAAGCAAAGCTTGGCTGCGCGAATCGATCGATCTTGACACTGCCGTAAATACAAACTGTTGTAGTCTTCAATGTGATGAACGGTGCGGACGAAATGCGGAATTTTCTGTTGCTGCACAAGAATTGCTAAAGCATTTGCGCTGATGCAGTCTTGAGCGTGGTAGCAATCATAATTCAGATTTGATTGACTTAGATGTGCAACAAACTCATGAATTCGCTGCTGAATTAACGAATCGATTTCAGCAGGAGCCGATCGCGCTAACACCAATTCCACTTCATAAGATAGCGGATAGTCAAATCCCTGCCCATCTTTATCGAGTGCATACACACAAACTTGATGCCCTAACTGATGCAGCGCTTCGGCAAGCTCTAGCGTGTGCAGAACGCTTCCTCTTGGTTTGGTTGAGTAGGTCAGAAGGGCGATACGCATAGCGATTAACGAGATGAAAATCCAGTGAGTGGCTGTTGACGGAAATCCCAAAAAACCGTTGATTCTAAAGGCGATACCGTTCCGGGAGCGCTTCGCGATCGCAACACTAATTGCGGCTCAGTTTGCACCGTTCCAACCACTTCACACACTAAATTTTGCTGATGAAAATTTGCTCGAACGGCGGCAATGTTTTCCGGTTGAACGCTTAAAAGAAATCCGTAGCTGGGAAAGGTGATCAGCCAGCGATCGATCGACAGTTCCGGCGGACAGGGAATTCGATCTAGGTCGAGAATTGCTCCACAGCCCGACGTTTCTAACAGCATCAGCAGCGTTCCCAAAATGCCGCCCATGCTGATATCTTTGCCCGCCGCGCACAGTCCACCTTCGGCTAGATACGGCAAAATCGCTAAATTTTCGCGTAGCTGAATGGGATCGGCATCCGTCGCGGCATTCCAAAAGGGATAGTTCGGATGCGGTTTGCCGCGAAAGTCAGTGGCAACGAGTAGCGCGTCTCCGGGCTGTGCATCAAAGCTGGTGATTAGCTGCGTTGCTCGTCCCAAAATCGCGACGGCGAGGGCGCTGTAAGGACTGTGACAATTCGTGTGTCCGCCGACGATCGGCACGCTGTAAGCTTGCGCGGCGGCGTTCATGCCTGCCCAAACGCGATCGATCTCGTCAGTCGATCGACTCCACAGCGCATCGACGACGGCGATCGCCCGTCCACCCATCGCCGCAATGTCGCTGAGGTTGACCATGACAGCACACCAGCCTGCAAACCAAGGATCGCTTTCGACCAGTTGCGGCAGCATTCCTTCTGCGGCCAGCAGCAAATAGCCGCCGCGATCGGGAATCGCCGCGCAGTCGTCGCCCACGCGCACATTTGCCGCCCACGATCCGCCCAAAGCAGCAGCAGCCGTTTGGATCTCTTGCTTTTGCAGAATGCTCAAGGATTGGCGAAGTTGGACGGCAAGGGACGACAGCATCAAGACACCTCTTGAATCGATCGCGGGCGCAGTTCCGTTCCGGCGGGGTAGAAGTTGAGGTCGGCCTGCATGAGGTGGTGGGGACGATCGCACAGGGTAATTTCTTCTAGCGATCGCCAATGCAATCTTTGGAAAAAGCGGACGTTGGGCAGTTGCACCGTTGCCAAAAACTGAGTGCAGCCCCAAGTATTTGCGGTCGTCACGGCTTTGTCGATCAAGCCTTTGCCGATTTTCCAGCCTTTGCGATAGTCCCGATGAGTTCCCAGCCTGCCGCCGTACCAGATTCCCGGTTTGATTTCGTAGATTCGCACGACGCCGACGACTTGATTGGAAGGGGCGATCGCCACGATCGGATAGGCGATGCGATCGATTTCGTCACAATCATCGCCTTGAAAAAGCTGCTGTTCCTCGGCAAAAATAGCGCGACGTAAAGCGAAATAAGCGGTGATTTCCTGGGGCTGCGTGGCAAGCTTGAACTGATAGGACATCGGAGATCTATTCAAATTGAGAAATTGCGGAACAGGCTCCACATTTGGCGCAGCCTGCTTTAATGTCGGCGGAAGATAGTCCGGCCTGCTTTAATTTGGCTCCAATTTGTTGATAGAGCGGATACATCAATTCGCTGCTGGGTGAAGGATGATTGGCTAAAGGCGTTCCGGTAATCGGCACAAAGGGAACAACAAACGGATAAACGCCAATCTGGATGAGGCGATCGCACATCGCCAAAATGGTTTCGGATCGATCGCCCAATCCGGCCAGCAAATAGGTACTCACCTGTCCGCGTCCAAACACACGCACCGCAGCGGCAAACGCCTCGAAGTAATAGTCGAGCGGAACGCTGGCTTTTCCTGGCATGATGCGCGATCGCACGATGGGATCGGCGGCTTCGAGGTGCATTCCCAAACTGTCCACTCCCGCCGCATAGAGGCGATCGAACCAGGCAAAATCGTCGGGCGGTTCGCACTGTGCCTGAATCGGCAGATCGACGCTGGCCTTGACTGCTTTGGCGCACTCGGTCAGGTAGGCGGCTCCGCGATCGCTCGTATTCGGCGTTCCCGTTGTCATCACCAAATGCTTGACGCCATCGAGCCGGACGGCGGCGGCAGCAACTTCGGCAAGCTGGGCGGGCGTTTTGCGGGCGATCGTGCGGCCAGCTTCGAGCGACTGACCGATCGCGCAGAACTGACAGGCGGTTGCCGCATCGCTGTAGCGCATACAGGTTTGCAGAACGGTCGTTGCCAACACATTGCGACTGTGCAGCAGGGCAATTTTCCAGTAAGGGATGCCGTCGGCAGTGGTGAGACTGTAGAAGCGAGGCGCATGGGGAAACTCGATCGAGCCAATCGGGGCTTCATCTTGTTTCAACACGATCGCGTCTGCATCAATCTCGATGGAATAGGGCGATCGAGCGGCGGAGCTGTTGTAGATCGGAACCATGACGGTTGTGCCGTCGATCGTGACGGCCTTGTGATCGGATGGTCCCGCGCCGCCTTTGCGTCCGGCTGCTCCAGTTTCTTGGTCTAGCTTCAATCCGTGCGTTTGCAGTTCGACAATGAGTTGCTGTTTGTTCATCTAATTTGTTTTGCGCTCCCACCGAAACTTGCGATCGACTTCTGAAATGGAAACATCGTTGATGCTGGCTTCTCTGCGGCGCATCAAGCCCGTTTCGGCAAACTCCCACTGTTCATTTCCGTGCGATCGATACCAGTTGCCCGATTCGTCATGCCACTCATATTCAAAGCGAACCGAAATCCGGTTGTCGGTAAAGCTCCAAAGCTCTTTCTTCAGGCGATAGTCTAGCTCTTTCGCCCACTTGCGTTCCAAAAAAGCAGCGATCGCCTCGCGTCCGCTAAAAAACTCCGATCGGTTGCGCCACTGCGAATCTTCGGTGTAAGCCAAGGCGACTTTTTGCGGATTGCGCGTATTCCAAGCATCCTCGGCGGCTTGGACTTTGGCGATCGCAGTTTCCAGCGTAAAAGGTGGCAACGGTGGTTTGATTTTCATCAGTGATTGCTCTTATTTTGAGAATCGGTTTGAGCAGTCGCGGATGCTTTGCGATCGCCCCCTAAATCCCCCACAAGTAAGGGACTTCCGAGCCAACGATCTCGCTTCCCTTCAAAGTCCCCCATTCATGGGGGATTTATGGGGCTGTTCGAGCGATTCACGCTGCTCCAAAGGCTCTGATCGATCGCCCCCTCCTTCTGACATCACGCTTTGCGCCTGCCAGTTCACCTGCAATTGCAGCAAATCCGGGCGCGAGTAGTGGCCGACGCTATCCATCATTCGTTTGCGCTTGGTGATCAACGAGAAATCGAGGTTGGCGATCGCCATGCCTTCTCCCTCTGTAATCGGCGGACACAGGTGATTGCCTTCTGGACTGACGATCGCCGTATTGCAGCCGCCACTGAGGACTTTCTGCAATTTCTCATCGGGCGTGATTTGTTCAACCTGATCGGGCGAGAGCCATCCGGTCGCGTTGACGACAAAGCAGCCGGATTCGAGTGCGTGATGGCGAATCGTCACTTCGATCTGGTCGGTGAAAATCTGCCCGACTAAGGAACCGGGAAACTGAGCGCAGTGGATTTGTTCGTGCTGTGCCATCAGCGCAAAGCGAGCCAGCGGATTGTAATGCTCCCAGCAGGCGAGCGATCCCAAAGTGCCGATCGCCGTTTCAACCACGCGCAGCCCCGACCCGTCGCCCTGTCCCCACACCATCCGCTCGTGATAGGTCGGCGTAATTTTGCGGCGCTTTTGCAGCAACGTTCCATCGGCATCGAAGACAAGCTGCGTGTTGTAGAGCGAACCGCGATCGCGCTCATTCACGCCCAAGACAACGACCATGCCATACGATCGGGCGGCACGACTGACGGCATCCGTCACCACTCCGGGCACAGTCACGGCTTCTTCGTACAGCCGCATGTGTTCCTTTCCCATCAGTACAGGCGGCTGCACAAACGAAAAGTAGGGATAGTAAGGAATGAAGGTTTCGGGAAAAACAATCAGTTGCACGTTGTCTTGAGCAGCTTGGGCGATCGCCTGCAACACCTTTTCGGTCGTGCCGTCTCGACTAAACAAAACCGGACTCAGTTGAACTGCTGCTGCTCGAACGATGCGTGAATCATTCATGCCGATTTATTACTTACAGCCTACAGCGTCCAAGTATCGAGAATAAACGCGCCATCTTTGCGGTGCATCAGCACCAAATCCAGCACGTCAAGCGGATTAATCGGGCGAATTCCCGGAATCAGCGAGGGTTCACCATGTCCATAAAGCGCCTGCAACGCGAACCGACAAGCGTATACATTGCCGCCTTCAGACATGAATTTGCTGATTTGATCGTTGAAGTTTTGATGCCCCGGAAATGCTGCATCACCTAACTTTGGAAAGCCGCGCTGTACGCCGAGTGTTACCCCTGGTCCATACAGCAAAATTGAAGTTTCAAAACCTTTACGAAGGAGGCGCGTGGCCTGCAACAAATTCACAAATCCGATCGATCCTTCAAAGGCAACGGTATGAAACGTTACCAGTGCTTTTTCACCCGGTTCCGCCTTCACATCGGGGAAAACTTTTTCTTCGTAATCCACCAAAAAATCGCCAGTTTGATGTGCGGGAGCAGTAACTTCAGGCATTGCCTTCTCCTAGATGAGTTTGCTGTCAGATTAAGCGTCAAAGAGTGCCATCTTTTGTATCTAGCACTACGAATGTTTGAGATCTAGCAGTAAGGATAGCAGACGAAGAGGCAATCGCCTAGAAATAGAAGAAAGGCGATCGATCGCTATCGAAATCAACAGGTCACGAGCTATGAACCGAGCAAAAATTCGTTCACAACGCTCCAGGCATTTGCGCTTGAGACTTTTGTTCTTGCCACAATGTAATCTGCCAAATAGTTCGCATCGTTAGCAATGCCTGAAAAGCGACCTGACCCCCAGGTGTGCAGCCAAGGAAGTCCCAAGAAATAAAGTCCTGCAACCGGAGTGACGCCGCGATCGTGCCCCGGATAGCCTTTGCCATTAAAAACCGGAATCTCGATCCAGCTAAAATCACTTTTGTAGCCCGTACACCAAATCACAGTGCTAATGTTTACCAGTTCGCATTCGGTTTTTGCTGTTTCAGGTTGCCAAACGGGATGATAAGGAGCTTCTGTCGGGGCAGAGATATTGTTCTTTTCAATGAAGGTGTCGATCGTGCGCTTGATGCTTTCCGCGACCGCATCGGCTTGATCTAAATTCTGCCGCAAATCATCTACAAATTCGAGCTTGCTGTTACGAATGGTCTTCAATCGTCCATACAGTTGCATTCCTTCAAGCGCAAACTGCCGCAGATCAATTTCTCGTCCGCCATCGCGTCCCGTCAAGTAATGATTTGCTTTGGCGCGGACTTTTTCTTTTTGGGGATGTTCCTCGATCGACAAGTCATAATAGCCCATTTGATCGAGCCAATCGACCACATCTTTGCCTCGGTATCGACGGGGCGATCGCGGCGCACTTCCCACCGACAAATGCACTTTTCGACCTGCTAAATGCAGATCTTCGGCAATCTGACAGCCCGATTGCCCAGTTCCGACAACCAATATTTCTCCGTCTGGAAGGGATTGCGAATTTTTATATTCGGAAGAGTGAATTTGGGCGATCGATTCTGGCAGTCGCTCTGCAATTCTCGGCACTTTGGGAAGATGATATCCGCCGACTGCAATCACGACTTGATCAGCAGTATAAGTGCCGATCGAAGTGGTTAGTTCAAATCGCTCTGATTCAGTTTTGCGAACGCTTGAAACTTCAACGCCTTCCTTCAGCGGTGGATCAAATGCTGTTGCATAGCTTCTGACATAATTCACGATTTCATCTTTTTGCATGAATCCGTGCGGATCGCTGCCTGCATAAGGATATCCAGGTAGTCTGCATTGCCAGTTGGGTGTTACAAGACAGAATGCATCCCATCGCTTGAAGCGCCACGCATAGCCAACTTCATGCTTCTCGAAAATAATGTGATTGATGCCGCGTTCTTTCAGGCAATAGCTCATCGAAAGCCCTGCTTGTCCGCCACCCACGATCGCCACGCTGTAGTGATTCATCATGCCCCTTTTGTAGTCTTGTCGTCAGCCTATGAACAACGTCAACAAATCGTTGTGCTGATCATTACAGAAATTTGAAGTCTAACGATAAGTTGAGGTGCAGTATTTTCGGTGAGCAAAACTAGCACCTTGATAAAAATTTGCTTCAATTCACCTGCTAAAATCAACAGTCTGCCCCTCAAAAACATCAATGAATCCAGCCGTTGACGATCGCGAGATGAATCGCTTGATATCGAGTCCGCGCCTTGAGTTTTGACAGGACATTATTCATGTGAAATTTCACGGTGCTTTCGCTGATGATCAGGCGATCGGCAATTTCGCGATCGCGGCATCCCTGCATCAACAGCGTCAAAATTGCTTGCTCTCGATCGGAAAGTTGCGCTTCTGTGGTGCGATCGATTCCCCAAAACTCATCTTGGTAGACGGCTTCGACTGCCTGCCGTAGCTGATGGGAACTGACGGATAAATCCACCTTCGCCTGAATACCTTGTGGCACTTGAGCATCCTGCTGTACCCAAATGACTCGTTGTGCAGCAGAAATTTGCAGCAGATCGTCTGTAAGCAGTGGAATGGCCGGATCCCTGCGGCTGCAAACGGTTAAACCTGCTGAAATCGCCAACTGGGTAAATGCCGATTGCAACAGCGATCGACGGCAGGCAATTCTCAGTGCTGCGCCCGCAGGTGGCGGCTCGATCGGAATGCTGAGAACGACCTGAAGCGCTCGTGACAAACTGGAGCGAGATCGCCCCGTTGCATCCGTCTGCGTCTGCAACACGCCGCCTGCACCCGCCACGACCGAAGCCAGCCGATCCAAGGAAGGCTCGACCTCAGCAGCAGCAGGCACGATCGCTTCAAGGGCAACCGTATCGGTGTATGTGAGCCGACAGTAGGTGCAGCCCGTCTCCCGCAGAATTTCAGCCGCTTGCAAAAACAAATACGTGACGGATAGCGGCAGCGGTTGCTCTGTGCCTACCAGCGCAAATCGCGTTGAACTCAGAATGCTTGCCATTTGATCTGACAGCGACAACTGCGCGATCGAACGGGTTGCGATCGCGCGTTGCTTTTCTTTTTGATAGCGAACCGCCGCTTCAATCGCGATTGTGACCAGCGTACAAAGCGTTTGCAGCACTTCTAGAAATTCTGGCTCAAGCGGCTGATGGCTAAAGATTGCTAAAACGCCAATCACGTTTTCTTGAATGGCGAGAGGATAGCCTGCAAACCCGCGAATCTGATGCGCGATCGCCCATTCTCGATTGCCGACCCAAGGTTCAGCCGCCAGATTATTGCTTAAGAACGAAACGCGATTTTGAGCAATTTTACCCACTTTATAAGCGCCCATCGGCACTCGCCCAAATGTGCCATCGGTGCGGGTATAAAGTCCTGACGATGCTATCAGCTTTAAGCTCAATCGATCGGGTTCAATCAGCCATAGCCGCGCAAACGCGCAGTCAAACTTTTCGACCAGCCCGTCTGTGACTCGATGTGCGATCGCTTCTGGATCAACGCATCCCGCTAGGCTTTGGGCAATCTCGTTCCCTTGCAGCAAGTCAAACAAGATGCGAGAGGGATTGAGCAGTTCGGTGAGCACCTCAGACATGAAGATATGAATCAAATCTCTTTCTAGATTGAGACCTAAACTTGCGGTTTACTTTGTATCAGCCACTACTTTGATCGAGAAGCGTGCTGTTGCTCCTGATGCAGCGATCGAATTCGCGTTGTACTTTATTCTCCGCCAAGCTGGAAAAGGGCAACTGTCCAATTGTCTAACAGGTTTTCAAGCAGTTAAGCATTCTTGTTCCACTTGCCAAAGATTGGCCTCCAGCCTCCAAATCACCTGTTGACCGCTTGAAGTGACCTGTAGATACTGCAATGCAGGTTCAATCAGCGGGTAAACGATGCTGTGATAGAAGTGGGGGTAGCCTGCCCGCAAATCATCAGGATTCGTGTAGCCCAAGCACCGAGTCATTCCTGTTTCGGTGAACTCATAGAACAACGCAGGCAATTTTTGCAGATAGCGCGGGTCGCTGAGCTGCCCAATCAAATCTGCTGCCCGCGCTAGACAGGAGTACTCGCTGGTGGCGCGATCGTCTGCATCCGGCGGCACAGGAAACCGAGTCAGTTCGATGTGCCGCTCGATTGCCGCGATCGCCTCGTCATCGAGCAGGCCATATTGAGTCAGCCGCTCTCGGACAAACTGCTTGCTGCGATCGACATGATAGGGAGTCAGGCTGGCGTCCGTTGTGCCGATCGGCAGTGCGATCGTTTCGGCAGCGATGCCCGTCGCAAATTCTCTGGTCGCCGCTCGGTCTTGCTGGCAAATGCCCTTGGCATAGCCAACGTCGTGACAAAGCAGCGCCAGAATCAGATGCAGCCAGTCTTGGTGGGACGTTCCTTCTTGAAGCTGTTTGCCTCGCAAAATTTCCTGCCCGACCAGACTCACCAAAATCGTGTGTTCCACATTGTGGTAGGGCGCATCGCTTTGAGCGATCGCACCGAGTGTCAGATGCGCGACTTCGCCAATCAGGGCGGCAAATTGTGCCGATCGATCGCCATAGGTGCGGCAATAGGCAGCCTTTAACTGCTTTATACAGTTGTCGATGAGTGTTTCTGTTAGGTTCAACATTTTGTTTCCTCCGCGATCGGATAGTGATTCAATTTGCACAATCAACGAAAACGATGTTGATGCATCATAATTTTGTGCTGCTTTGACAGCGCGATTTAGAGCAGCGAACTACAAGTTAGAAAGTCGGTTCAGTGAACTGAGAACGCTTAACCCTAGAGTTGCTAAAACCACTTAAAATTGCAACCTCAAAAACCTCATTTTTTCTAAAAATAAACTTGTGATTTTGATCAACATTCTTGCTGACTCAAGTTACCTGCTTGCGATCGAATCTCTTATTTTGATTGCTTCACCGAAAACCCTGGTGAGATTCGATCGCAGAACCTCATAAAACCTCATAAAATACCCAGGCTCAACACTGCAATTGCTTGTATAAAATCAGGCACTTCTCTTTTCGGTGAGCGAAGAACCTCCTCAAGTGGATAGGCGAGTCAGAAGCAGTTTGTGGCGAGAATCATCGATCGATTGTGATCTTGATCAAAAAGATGGAAGTGGTATAAATTACAATCAAACGAGGGTGCGCTGTCTGCAAATTTGGACTTGCAAAAATTCAGATTGCGCTGAATTTTCTTCAAGCTCGATCGACTGTAGGAGACTGATAAAGCTCCGTTTACCCTGAAATGACATGGATATTGATGAAGCTTTGGCGTTTGCCGATCGACTGATTCTGGAGCGCACTGGCAAACCCCTCAGCGATTTAGAAAGAAAAATTTTTGTAGGCTCCTGGGAGGGACAATCCTACAGGACAATTTATCCTGCCAATCCTCACTATGTTGAAAAACAAGTGGGCTATAAGCTGTGGCAGAAGCTATCGACTGCGCTCGGCGAGAAGGTAAAGAAAAAACAGTTTCGAGGCGCTTTGGAGCGGCAGTTGCGATCGCTGAGCGATCGCGCTGACCTACCGATGCAAAGCGTGTTTATTGGCTATCGCAATCAAGCACCCGATCGAACCTTAGCCGAGCAAATTCATCAGGCGATCGCTGCTGCTCGCCATCACGCCGTCCTGGTTGATGTGGATACAAGTCCAACTGCAAGCGGCTGGCTGAACCGTTTGGAAGAACAGCTTGCCCAGTGCAGCCACTTCATTCTGCTGCTCTCGCCCGAAGCGGCAGTCAGCGAAATGCTGGTTGAAGCGCTGCGTCGAGCCACAGAACTGCACGATTCGCACCACACTGAACCGCTTGCCGTCGTGCCGATCTGGATCAACTGCGCTCTCGATCTGCCGATGAATTACGACCTGTGCAGCTACTTACCCGACGATCGATCGCACCAGTGGCGATCGCCGGACGACACGCCCCGCCTCGTTCAAGACCTGCTCAACCTGCTGAGCGGGCAGCAGATCGATCGTTCGTGCAGTCCGATTCCATCTCAACCGCCGATTCGCAATGCGGCCTATCCAGCGCCAGTTCCAACCGCCGACCCGGAAATTCCGCAGGGGCAAGTGCGGCTGCATTCGCAGTTTTATGTGGAACGAGTTCCCGATGAAGCGCAGTGCTATCGAGAAATTCGCCAGCCCGGAACCTTGATTCGCATCAAAGCGCCGCGACAAATGGGCAAAACGTCGCTGATGTCGCGCATTCTCTATCGAGCCAAAGAGCAAGGCTATCGCACCGTGTCCCTCAGCTTTCAACACGCAGATAAAGCCGTGTTTGCCAGCCTCGATCGCCTGTTGCAGTGGTTTTGTACGCGGATTACGCGCAAGCTGCATTTGCCGCATCACGTCGATCAGTACTGGTCAGATCTCTACGGCAGCAAAGACAACTGCAACGCTTATTTTGAAGACTGCTTGCTGCCCGAAATTGACGCGCCCCTCGTACTGGGACTCGATGAAGTCGATCGCGTCTTTGAGCATCCGAATGTGGCCGATGACTTTTTTGGTCTGCTCCGCGCTTGGTATGAAGAAGCCGGATACGGTGACGATCGCGGTCTGTGGGAAAAGCTGCGGATGGTCGTCGTTCATTCGACCGAAGTTTACATTCCGCTGGACGTGAATCAGTCGCCGTTCAACGTTGGTTTGCCGATCGAACTCACTGAATTTAGTCCGGCTCAAGTGCAAGATTTGGTGCAGCGACACCGGCTGAACTGGCGATCGCTCCAAATTGAACAACTGATGCAGATGGTGGGCGGACATCCTTATTTAGTGCGGCTGGCGCTCTATCACCTCGTTCAGCATCAGCTTTCGCTAGAGCAACTGCTGGCAACCGCTCCGACCGAAGCGGGAATCTATGGCGATCACTTGCGGGGGCATCTGTGGCGACTACAACAGCATCCAGCACTGGCTGCTGCCTTTGGCGAGGTGGCGATCGCGCCTGCACCCATCGAACTCGAATCGCTGCTTGCCTTCAAGCTGCACAGCATGGGTTTGGTGCAAATGCAAGGCAACCAAACCACCCCGCGATTTGAGCTATATCGACAATACTTTCGCGATCGATTAGCGAACAGCAACTAGTAAAAACATTGTCACTCTTCCTCATATTTCAAATGAACCATTCAAACTTCAACTCGATCTACAAAGTCGGTGGACATTTACCGCTCGATGCGCCAAGCTACGTGGTGCGTCAAGCAGATCACGACCTGTATGAAGGGTTGAAAGCCGGAGAGTTTTGCTATGTGCTGAATTCGCGACAGATGGGAAAGACTAGCCTGCGAGTACGAACGCTGCATCGCTTACAGGCAGATGGAATTGTTGGAGTGGCGATCGATCTCACCAAAATTGGCAGTCAGGGAATTACGTCCGACCAATGGTATGCCGGACTGATGCGGCACATGGTCACAAGGCTACATCTGCCTGTGAATTTGAAATCTTGGCTGCGCGATCGCGAATTTTTGTCGCCCATTCAGCGCTTAAGTGAGTTCATCGAGCAAATTTTGCTAGAAACAATTTCGCAAAAGATCGTCATTTTCATCGACGAAATTGACAGTATGTTGAGCCTCAGTTTTCGGACTGACGACTTTTTTGCGTTTATTCGAGCCTGTCATGAATATGAGCGATTAACCTTTGCACTGTTAGGAGTAGCTTCTCCTTCTGACCTAATTCAAGATAAGAATTGCGCTCCTTTCAACATTGGACGAGCGATCGAGCTACATGGCTTTCAGCTATCAGAAGCACAGCCTTTAGCAGCAGGTTTGGCCGCTAAAGTCGATCGGCCTGAAATCGTTTTACAAGCTGTGTTGGATTGGACAGGCGGACAACCGTTCCTGACTCAAAAAATTTGCAGCTTGATCCTGACCAGTGAGGGAATTCCAACTGGAAATGAAGCAACGTGGCTAGAGCAACTGGTGCGATCGCGTTTGATTGACAACTGGGAAGCAACAGACGAACCACCGCATCTAAAGACTATTCGCGATCGCCTGCTGCATCTGGGACAACGCAATCGCGGACTGCTCGATCTCTATCAGCAAATTTTGCAGCATGGCGCAGTCAAAGCACTCGATACTCCAGAGCAAATTGAACTTCGTCTCTCCGGTTTGGTCGTGAAGCGAGGCAATCAGCTTCAAGTTTCCAACCAAATTTATGCGACGGTATTTCATGCCAATTGGGTGCAGCGCATTCTTGCTGACCTGAAGGCGGATTTTATGCAGATTGTCAGCACCCAAGAGCAAAAGCTGCTGTCAATGCTCAGCGTCATGGAAGGTAAAGATTTTGCGGAAATTTTGCATCACATTTTAGGCTCAATTATGTCCAGGCTCGGCGAGCTACTAAGAGCCGATCGCACCACAATTTTCTTTGTGGATGAAGAGAAAAACGATATTTGGTCGATCATTGCTCACAACGGTGGCAGCAATCCGGACATTGAAATTATTGCCAATAAAGGCAAAGGGCGAGTCACAAACTTCACGAAGATGTTGGCGACTCCATTCTACTTTCGCGACGCAGATAGCGAAACGACTGTTAGAACCGATGACAATTCTAAGTATCACATCTACACCAATTTGGTGATGCCGCTGACTAGCAAGCAATACAGCTTAACCGCAGTGCTACAGCTTGTGAATAAGTTAAAGCGATCGAGCAATCCTAATGCACCGCTGGCAGAGCGAATTAGTCCTCAGGGATTCACATCTGCGGATGAAAAACAGCTTGAAGAATATGCTTCGGCAATTCTCCGAATTTTAGTGAGATGTCAGGACTGCTACAAGCTTACTCAGCGGCTGCAAGCTTCAGAAGCATTGACCGAAGCAACGCGATCGATCTCGCAAAGCAGTTTAGATTCTGAAGAAATTATCGATCGCGTCATGGAGGCTGCTAAAAAGCTGATGAACGCCGATCGAAGTACCTTGTGGCTGCTCGATCGCGAGGCCAATCAACTGTGGACAAAAGTAACCTTTGAAGATGGTTTAAAGCGCGATTTGTGGGTGCAGGTTGGACAGGGATTTGTAGGTCAAGTTGCTCAGTCTGGTGAACCGCTCAACATCCCGTTTGATCTCTACGATCACCCGGATTCTGAAACTGCCCAAAGCACCGATCGCAAAACAGGATATCGCACCTGTAGCCTACTTTGTATGCCGATTTGGAGTCCAGAAGGTGAGCTACTGGGCGTTACACAACTGGTCAACCGACGTAAACCCGGCGAACTCGATTACAATCCGGCTAATTGGCCTCAGGCTCCCGAATGTTTTAAGGCAAGTTTTGATGCCAATAGCCAGAAATATATGCAGGTTTTTAATGCTCAAGTTGGCGTCGCGCTGCACAATGCCAGACAGTTTATTGCCGTGAAACAGCAAGCTGAAAATCAAACTCAAAATGTTGTGTTTCAAACTTTGGCAATGCTCAATCAAGTAATGGATAATCAAGGGTTTGACGACATTCTTGACACAACACTGCGATCGATCACGCTCAAGATTAGTAAGTCACTCAGTGCCGATCGCACGACGATTTTTCTTCTCGATCAAGAGCGCAACGAATTCTGGTCAATTGTGGCTGAAGCCGATGGCAACGATCGATCGCTGGGCATTCAAATTCCAGCTAACAAAGGTATCGTTGGTGAGGTTGCTCGCCTGAAGAAAACCATCAATATTCCCTACGATTTTTACGATGATCCGCGCTCGATTATGGCAAGGAAACAAGACAAGCGCAACCGCTATCGCACCTATACGATGCTGGCGTTGCCGCTGCTGAATGAGCAGGGCAACTTGATTGCCGTTCTACAACTGCTCAACAAATTAAATAGAGACATCAGCCCCGATCTACCTTTGAAAGAACGAATCGATCGACGCGGATTCACGTCGGTAGATGAGCAGCAACTGATCGCAACAGCTCCGTTGATTCGCATGATTTTAGAAAGCTTCCGCTCGTATCACAAAACTGCAAGAGGTCAGCGAGTCGCTGCCGCTTTAATGGCAGCAACGCGATCGGTCAGTCAAAGCAGCTTGGAGCCGAAAGAAATTCTTCAACGAGTCATGGAAGTCGCAAAAGAATTAATGAATGCCGATCGCAGTACGCTGTGGCTGCTTGACCACAAAAATCATGAATTGTGGACAGAAATTATGGTTGAAGACGGCTCATTTCGCGAGTTTCGAGTACCCGTTGGACAAGGCTATGCAGGCAAGGTAGCAGAAACCGCAGAGCCTATCAATATTCCTTTTGATCTGTACGATCATCCAAGCTCAGAAATTGCGCGAAGAACCGATCGCCAGAGTGGATATCGCACCTGTAGTCTGCTTTGTTTACCCGTTCTCAATCCTGATGGCGAACTTATTGGTGTAACTCAGCTTGTGAACAAAAAGCGATCGGCAGACTCGTTTGCTGTGCTCAGCGGCGAAAGACAAGTACCAGAATGCTTTCAAACCAGTTTTGATGAAACCGATCAGAAATATATGCAGATCTTCAATAACCAAGTCGGAGTAATTCTGCAAAATGCAGAACTTTTAGCCGCAGTAAAGCATCAAGAGCAAACGCTCCGCGATAATCTCAATGCTCCTCTTGCTATTCCATCTTCTAGCCACTTAAATCCAACTTAAATTAGGGGATGAAAAAGTGGCGTCATCTTGCAAGGTTTGCCCCTGTGAATA
This sequence comes from Microcoleus sp. FACHB-1515, assembly GCF_014696105.1. Taxonomy (GTDB): domain Bacteria; phylum Cyanobacteriota; class Cyanobacteriia; order Elainellales; family Elainellaceae; genus JAAUTJ01. Next base: position 34,112 of record NZ_JACJPO010000066.1, on the reverse strand, counting down.
GTTTCGGCGATCGCCTGTTGCTCATGAGTGCGCTATCTAGAGAAAATGCGATCGACCAAATCTCCGCAGCATCTCAGAGCGCTTGGAAACCCGCCCCTTCCAGACACAATTACTAAATCTATTGCACGAAGCAGGCCTGAGCACATCCGCTCACACGCCGCTCTTGCTAACGCATCTCTCCCTTTCATGCAAGTAGTTTATGATTTAGCGATCGAAGCAGCCTTAACCTATTGAATATTGCAAAAATTTAGTCTTGCCAGCCTGCGGACAAAATTCGCCGCTTCAGTTTGTCACAATAGAATGTCAGCGCATTGAGTCAGGAGCGATCGCATGGGTTCGGAAGTCTTGCCCGGTCTAAGCTTTCCCTTGGGAGCGACCGTACAAGCCGGGGGAGTGAATTTTTGCCTCTACTCAAAATATGCAACAGCGATCGATTTGCTCCTGTTCGATCAGTCGAGTGACCCAAAACCCAATCGCGTCATTCACCTTACGCCGAAGCCGCACCGGACGCATCACTATTGGCATGTGTTTGTTCCCGGATTGGCAGCAGGTCAGGTGTATGCGTATCGCGCTCACGGGTTGTTTGCGCCGGATCGTGGCCTGCGGTTTGATGCGGAAAAAGTGCTGATTGATCCGTATGCGCGGGCGATCGTCAATACCGAAAATTACGATCGACGGGCGGCGAGTCGTCCCGGTGACAATTGCGCTCAGGCGTTGCGCGGCGTGGTCGTTGATCCAAACAGCTACGACTGGGAAGGCGATCTGCCGCTGTGCAAACCTTATGCGAAAACGGTCGTTTATGAAATGCATGTCGGTGGGTTTACGCGCAATCCGAATTCCGGCGTGGAATCGGAGAAGCGCGGCACGTTTGCGGGACTGATTGAGAAAATTCCCCATCTGAAAGAGTTGGGGGTGACGGCGGTTGAACTGTTGCCGATTCATCAGTTTGACGAGCAAGATGTGCGACCGGGATTGAAGAATGTTTGGGGCTATAGCACGATCGCTTTCTTCGCGCCGCACAGCGCTTACAGTTCCCGCCGCGATCCGCTGGGTGCGGTGGACGAATTCCGCGACATGGTGAAAGCCTTGCACAAAGCGGGAATCGAAGTGATTTTGGATGTCGTCTTCAATCACACGGCAGAAGGCGATCAGCAAGGGCCAACGCTTTCATTTCGCGGACTGGCAAACTCGTCCTATTACATTCTCGACTCTGAAAATCCAGCTTTTTACAGCAACTATTCTGGCTGCGGCAACAGCGTCAAGGCCAATCACGCGGTTGTCGCCCGGATGATTCTCGACTGCCTGCAATATTGGGTTGCGGAAATGCACGTAGACGGCTTTCGGTTTGATCTCGCGTCGGCACTGGCACGAGGCGGAACAGGCGCTCTATTGGAAGAACCGCCGATCTTGTGGTCGATCGATTCCAACCCGATCCTGGTCAACGCCAAGATGATCGCGGAAGCGTGGGATGCGGCAGGGCTGTATCAGGTGGGGTCGTTTGCAGGCGATCGATTTGCGGAGTGGAATGGGCCATTTCGCGATGAGGTGCGGCGATTTGTGCGGGGCGATCGCGGTATGGTGCGAAATTTGGCGTTTCGGCTGCTGGGCAGTCCCGACATTTATCCGCAGCCGGATCGCGAACCCAATCACAGCATCAACTTTGTCACCTGTCATGACGGCTTCACGCTGAATGATTTGGTGTCTTACGATCGCAAGCACAATCAGGCGAATCGAGAAGGCAATCGCGACGGCAGCAACGACAATCACAGTTGGAACTGCGGCGTCGAAGGCGCAACGACCGATCCGAAGATTGAAGCGCTCCGGCTGAGGCAAATCAAGAATTTGTTTACGATTACGCTGGTGTCGCAGGGAACGCCGATGCTGCTGATGGGTGATGAGGTGCGGCGATCGCAAGGCGGCAACAACAACGCCTACTGTCAAGACCAACTGAACTGGTTCGACTGGAACGCTGTCGAGCAGCAAGGAGATCTGCTGCGATTTGTGAAAAGGTTGATTCACTTTACGCAGTCGCTCGAAATCTTGCAGCAAGAGCGCATTTTGGAAGTCACCTTCGGCAGTCAAGATCCGTATTTGGTGTGGCACGGCGTCCGCTTGGGCAAACCGGACTGGAGCGAACATTCCCACAGCCTCGCCTTGACGCTGCACCACCCGGAAGCGGGCGAACACCTGCACATCATTTTGAATGCTTACTGGGAGCCGCTGAAGTTTGAACTGCCGCCGCTCGATCGAGCCGAAGCTTGGTATCGCGTTGTGGATACGAGCCTACCTAGCCCGAATGATTTTGCGGATGAGCCGCCAATCATCAAAAGTCCCACGTATGCCGCCGAAGCTCGATCGAGCGTGATTTTGATGGTGCGATCGAAATGAGCATCGATTTTCGCAATGTCAATACAATCTGGACATCCGTTTTAGTTGAAACGCTGGCACGACTGGGACTGCGATCGGCAATTATTTGTCCAGGATCGCGATCGGCTCCGCTCGCAATTGCATTTGCTCAACATCCACAGATCGAAGCAATTCCCGTTTTGGATGAGCGATCGGCCAGCTTTTTTGCGCTGGGAATGGGGCGATCGGGTCATCGGCCTGTCGCGATTGTCTGTTCGTCTGGGACGGCTGGTGCAAACTTTTTCATGGCTGTAATTGAAGCGCATGAAAGCCGAGTGCCGCTGCTGGTGCTGACTGCCGATCGCCCGCCGGAACTACGCGACTGCAATGCTGGACAAACGATCGATCAGCAAAAGCTTTATGGGGGCTATCCGAACTGGTATCACGAAGTTAGTTTGCCTGCGATCGATCGATCGCTGCTGGCCTATCTGCGCCAAACGGTGATTTTTGCCTGGGAGCGATCGCAGTATCCGATCGCTGGAGCGGTTCACTTAAATTTGCCGTTTCGCGATCCGCTCGCTCCGATCGAACAAGCCGCCGCCCGTGAGTTCGCTTTACCTGAGAATTTCTTTGATTCAGTTGCCTCAGTTCTACCGAGTGCGCCTGCTGTGCAGATGGATTGGCCGCAGGTCGATCGCGGAATCATCGTTGCAGGTGTGGCTCAGCCTGCGAATGGCGAAGCGTATTGCCAGTCGATCGCGCATCTGGCTAAACATCTGGGCTATCCGGTTTTGGCAGAAGGCTTGTCGCCCGTCCGCAATTTTGCCGCGCTCAATCCGTATCTCATCTCGACTTATGATTTGATTTTGCGACAGGTGAATTTTGCCTCGGAACTTGCACCCGCTGTTGTGATTCGCGTCGGGGAAATGCCGACAAGTAAGATTTTGCGGCAGTGGATCACGCAAACGCAGCCGCGCCAGTATGTGATCGATTGGGGCGATCTCAACCTTGATCCGACGCATGGATTCACGACGCATCTGCGCGGATCGATCGAGGCTTTGATTTTGCCGGAACCGCAGCCGCCGAGCGAGTATCTGTGGCGCTGGTGTGAACTGGAAGGGCAGGTGCGCGATCGCCTCGACACTTGCTTGAGCGAAATTGATTGGCTATTTGAAGGCAAAACGGCCTGGATGCTCTCGCAGCATTTGCCGCCCGATACGCCGCTGTTTATCGCCAACAGTATGCCTGTACGAGATGTTGAGTGGTTTTGGCGTCCGGGAAATTTGCAGATTCGATCGCACTTTAATCGGGGCGCAAACGGCATCGACGGGACGCTGTCAACTGCTTTGGGCATGGCTCACTGTCAAGCTCCGAGCGTTTTGCTGACGGGCGATCTTGCCTTTTTGCATGACACAAACGGCTTGCTGTTGCGCCGTCACTTTGTGGGCAGTTTGACGATCGTGCTGCTCAACAATAATGGCGGCGGCATTTTTCAGAATTTGCCGATCGCCCGGTTCGATCCGCCGTTTGAGGAATTTTTCGCTACGCCGCAGGACGTTGATTTCGCGCAGTTGTGTCGAACTTATAGAGTTGAGCATGAAGCGATCGCCAACTGGAGACACTTGCAGGAGCGGCTCAGCCAGCTTCCGGCCAGCGGGATTCGCGTTTTGGAGGTGAGGTGCGATCGCGTCCGGGATGCGGCTTGGCGGCGGCAGTGGCTCGATCGAATCGCGCAATTTTGAAGTTGGGCTGGGCGGATTTCCGATCCGACTTGGAGCGGATGGGTTGGATGAAAGCCTTTGATTTTGTGAAGAATTGCGCTGTTTGGGGGAGGGTGCGATCGCCGTCAGTTGCCGTTGCCATTCGACTACTTGCGGCTGAATTTACGAACTTAATCGCTAGAATTGTCAGTGACGCTGGCGTACTTCGGCTGCTGCAAATTGCACAGGGCTGGGGTACGCTCGGATGTAACTTACTGCTAGCTCCGCGACGTGCCGCTAGCAAGATGAATTGCAGTTTTTGAAGGAAGCACTGGTGCGTAATGCCTGACGAAGAAAAGCAAATTGAAACCCCAGAAGCAACAGCGGCAGAATCGACTCCTGAAGCCGCAACGGACGCAAGCGCAAACGGCCCGTCGCTAGAGTTTGCCGATATCGGCATTGATGAAGGTGACAATGCTGAGCCAGAAATCAGCGCTCAGCTTGCCGCGCAGATTGATGGGCTAAAAGCGCAGGTTGAAGAGCGCACTCAGCAGTACATGCGGATCGCCGCTGATTTCGACAATTTCCGCAAGCGGACGCAAAAGGAAAAAGAAGATCTAGAGCAGCAAATTAAGTGCGCCACGATCGTTGAGCTGCTTCCGGTTGTGGACAATTTTGAGCGGGCGCGATCGCAAATCAAGCCGCAGACCGACGCCGAGATGAACATTCACAAGAGCTATCAAAGCGTGTACAAGCAGCTTGTGGATTGTCTCAAGCGAATTGGCGTTGCGCCGATGCGATCGGAAGGGAAGGAGTTTGATCCGAATCTGCATGAAGCCGTTTTGCGTGAACCGACGAATGCCTATCCGGAAGGAACGGTCGTTGAAGAACTGGTGCGCGGCTATGTGCTGGGCGATCGCGTGCTGCGCCATGCGATGGTGAAAGTTGCCGCCGCGCCTGAACCTGGAGTAACGTCTGAAGAGGATTATCAAGGAGCGACCGAGTCATAGAATAGAATATCCGTATTTGTACGGCTCTGATAGCTTCAACAAGATTTAACCAAAGCTGATCGAATTCCCGAACAATTGCGGAATACTTACTTAGACTCGCTTAGAAATGAGTTCATCAACTTTGCATCTCCTGCACTCATTCACTTGAAAACGTTCACCGCCGCGAAAAATGGGAAAAGTCATCGGGATTGACCTGGGCACAACCAATAGCTGTGTCGCCGTGCTGGAAGGCGGCAAGCCAATTGTCATTGCCAATGCCGAGGGTGGCCGCACCACACCAAGCATTGTCGGATTTGACAAAAAAGCTGAACGCCTTGTCGGTCAACTCGCCAAGCGGCAGGCCGTCACCAATGCCGAAAATACCGTCTACAGCATTAAGCGCTTTATCGGACGTCGCTGGGACGACACGGCAGTAGAGCGGACGCGCGTTCCCTACACAAGCATTCGCGGCAAAGACGATACGGTGGATGTGCAAATTCGCGGACGCGCCTACACGCCGCAGGAAATTTCGGCGATGATTCTGCAAAAGCTGAAGCAGGATGCTGAAAATTACCTGGGTGAACCTGCCACGCAAGCTGTGATCACGGTTCCGGCCTATTTCACGGATGCTCAGCGGCAGGCAACCAAGGATGCAGGCACGATCGCCGGATTAGAAGTGCTGCGAATCATCAACGAACCAACGGCGGCAGCGCTTTCCTACGGACTTGATAAGCAAGACCAAGACCAGTGCGTCCTTGTTTTCGACTTGGGCGGCGGCACGTTCGACGTATCTGTGCTGCAACTGGGCGATGGTGTGTTCGAGGTGAAGGCCACATCGGGCAATAATCATCTGGGCGGCGATGACTTTGATAACGCTTTGGTGCGCTGGCTGATCGACAGCTTCCGTGAAGAAGAAGGCATTGATTTGTCGATCGACAAGATGGCGTTGCAGCGACTTCGCGACGCGGCAGAACGTGCCAAAATCGAGCTGTCGAGCATGATGACGACGACGATTAATTTGCCGTTTATCACGGCGGATGACACGGGGCCGAAGCATCTGGAAATGGAGCTGACGCGAGCCAAGTTTGAAGAACTGGTGCGCGATTTGGTGGAAAGCACGATCGAACCTGTGAATCAGGCACTCAAAGATGCCGATCTAACGCCTGACCAAATCGATCGCATCATTTTGGTGGGCGGCTCGACGCGGATTCCCGCTGTGCAAGAAGCGATTCGCAAATTCTTCAACGGCAAAACGCCGGATCGATCGGTGAATCCAGATGAAGCGGTGGCGCTGGGCGCGGCGATTCAAGGTGGCGTGTTGGGCGGTGAAGTCAAGGATCTATTGCTGCTGGATGTGACACCGCTGTCGCTGGGGATTGAAACGCTGGGCGAAGTGTTCTCCAAGGTGATCGATCGCAATACGACAATTCCCACCAGCCGCACGCAAGTTTTCTCGACCGCGACGGACGGGCAAACTTCGGTTGAAATTCACGTCCTACAAGGCGAGCGGGCGATGGCAAAAGACAACAAGAGCCTGGGCAAATTTCAGCTTACGGGCATTCCGCCTGCACCGAGAGGTGTGCCGCAGATCGAAGTGTCGTTTGAAATTGACGCGAACGGCATTTTGCAGGTGTCGGCTCGTGACAAAGGCACAGGCCACGAGCAAAGCGTGCGAATTAGCAACACGGGCGGGCTGAGCGCTTCAGAAATTGAGCGGATGCGCCAGGATGCCGAACTGTTTGCGGAAGATGATGAGCAGCGCAAGCGCCTGAGCGAATTGCGGAACGAAGCGGAAGCCTTGTTCTACAACTATGACGCGACGCTGCGCGATCACGGCAGCATGATCAATGAAGATCTCAAGGCGGAAGCGAAAGAAAAGGTTGCCGAGTTGCGAGTTGCGATTGGCGATCGATCGATCTCGGTTGACACGATGAAGCAGCGCGTAAGTGCGCTGCGTGACATGCTGTATACGATTGGAGCAGCCGTCTATCAGCGCGATCAAAGCAGCAGTGACGAAACGGCTTACACGGACAACGGCGACGGCACAACCAGCTACTACGACAGCGATTCTACCTCGATCGATGGCAGTGCCGAAGATTACGATTTTGGTAGCGATGATACGGTGACGGCTGACTACGAGGCAGTTGACTAGATTAGAGTGTAGGGTATTAGTTAAGGGAACTGTGACCGCTACGCCTGCCTGCTAATTGATTCGATTTCATCCCCCTTTAGTTCTTCATAACACCCCGCCCTATGGCTCGTGACTACTACGAAATTCTTGGTGTCGCTCGTGATGCGGACAAGGAAGCGATCAAGCAGGCTTATCGTCGTCTTGCTCGTAAGTATCATCCTGATGTGAATAAGGAAGATGGAGCCGAAGAGCGATTTAAGGAGATCAATCGCGCTTATGAAGTGCTGTCTGAGCCGGAAACGCGATCGCGCTACGATCGATTTGGCGAAGCAGGTGTCGGGTCTGCCGCCGGAGCGGGCTATCAAGATTTCGGCGACATGGGCGGCTTTGCCGATATCTTTGAGAGCTTCTTCAATGGATTTTCAGGCGGTGTCGGACAGTCGGCGCGGCGGCGAACCGGTCCTGTCCGGGGTGACGATCTGCGGCTAGATCTGAAGCTGGACTTTCGCGAGGCCGTGTTCGGCGGCGAAAAAGAAATTCGCATCTCGCATTTGGAAACCTGCAACACCTGCACCGGATCAGGCGCAAAACCTGGAACGAAGCCGCGCGGCTGCTCGACCTGTGGCGGCAGCGGTCAGGTGCGGCGAGCAACTCGTACACCGTTTGGCAGCTTCACGCAGGTTTCGGCCTGTCCGACCTGCAACGGCAGCGGTCAGGTGATCGAGGATAAGTGCGAAGTGTGCGGCGGCAGCGGCCAAAAGCAAGAGCAGAAAAAGCTGAAAATTACGATTCCGGCGGGTGTGGATAACGGAACGCGCCTGCGCGTTTCGTCGGAGGGCGATGCTGGACAGCGCGGTGGCCCACCCGGAGATCTCTACGTCTATCTGTTTGTGAACGAAGACGCGGAGTTTCAGCGCGACGGCATCAACATTCTGTCAGAACTGCCGATTAGCTATTTGCAGGCAATTTTGGGAGCGCGGGTTGAGGTAAATACGGTGGACGGGCCAGTTGAGGTGACAATCGCCCCCGGCACTCAGCCCAACACGATTCTCACGCTGGAAAATCGCGGCGTCCCCCGCTTGGGCAATTCGGTGAGTCGTGGCGATCACCTCGTGACGGTGACGATCGATATTCCCAGCAAGATTAGTGCCGAGGAGCGCGAACTGCTCGAAAAGCTGGCGAAAATTCGGGGCGATCGCGTTGGCAAAGGTAAAGAAGGTTTTTTAGGCAATCTGTTTCGATGAGTGCTTCTTCCCCGGATGCTCAGCTTGATTTGCGCGGCACACCCTGTCCGATCAACTTTGTGCGAACGAAACTGCGATTAGAGCAACTGTCTCCGGGCAGTCTGCTAGAAGTTTGGCTTGATCCAGGTGAACCGATTGAGCAGGTTCCTGACAGTCTGACGATGGCGGGCTATGCGGTTGAGCAGATCGAAGATCGATCGGATTTCTTTGTTCTTAGTGTGCGCCGTCCTGCTGCATGAGCGTTGAAGCGATCGATTCTGCTGCGCTGGTCGGTACTGTTTTGGCTGTGCAGGCAAACTACTACTGGGTGAAGCTGGATGCGCCGCCAGCGAGACAAGCGAAAACGCTGCTGTGTACGCGCCGAACTCGTCTGAAGAAAATCGGTCAGCAGGTGATGGTGGGCGATCGCGTCCAGATTGAAGAACCGGACTGGGCAGACAAACGAGCGGCGATTGCCCAGGTGTTTCCGAGACAGACAGAACTCGATCGGCCACCGATCGCGAATGCCGACCAAATTTTGCTCGTTTTTGCCTTAGCGGAACCGACGCTAGAGCCAATTCAGCTCAGCCGATTTTTGGTGAAGGCGGAATCGACCGCGCTCACGGTAGGCGTTTGTTTGAGTAAGTGCGATTTGGTTTCGGCTGAGGTGCAGGCGAGTTGGCGCGATCGCTTGCGCTGCTGGGGCTATGAGTCGATTTTAATTAGCACTCGGACTTCAAACGGATTGGAGCCGCTGCGCGAGCGGCTGAAGCAAAATACCACTGTCATTTCTGGGCCGTCGGGTGTGGGTAAATCCAGCTTGATTAATCAGCTTGTGCCCACTGTCGATCAGCGAGTCAGTGCGGTCTCAGGTAAGTTGGGACGCGGACGGCATACGACGCGCCATGTTGAACTGTTTGAACTGCCGGACGGCGGCTTGTTGGCAGACACGCCCGGATTCAATCAGCCCGATCTCGACTGCAAACCGATCGAACTTGCTCAACTGTTTCCCGAAGCGCGATCGCGACTGGCAAACGCAAGCTGTCAGTTTAGCGACTGCCTGCATCGAGACGAGCCGAACTGTGCAGTGCGGGGCGACTGGGAGCGCTATGCTCACTATCTGAGCTTTTTGGAGGAGGCGATCGATCGGCAGGCAGCACTCGATCGCCAGCGCGAAGCGGAATCGACGCTGAAACGCAAAACGACCGAATTGGGACAAGCGCAGTATGAGCCGAAGCTTGCCACCAAAAAATATCGTCGTCCCTCGCGCCGGACGGAAAAGCAAACGCTAGAAAATCTCTATCAAGATTTGGATACGGCGAATTCTGACGGTGAGGAGTAAGACGTTAAGCGGTTCTTGCAAGTTTGCCGTCTTCGATGCAGATGATACGGACAGTGTCGAGAATGCGGTTGCCGTGTGTAGCGAGCGGCACAGTACAGTCCTCTTCTGGGGCGAGCCGCTGAATCAGTAGTGCCTAGATTAATACATCTAGAAAAGGGAAGATTCCTGTTATTTTATTGAGCGATCGCTTTGTTCTGGCTTGAATAGAAACGGCAAAAAAGATTAATTTTTCCTGTAATTCCTTGGATCTATTCCTTTTGGACGTATCGCGCTCGGAATGCGCTGACTAATGTACTGATAGTTTCTGGCTGTCCTCCATGCTTCAAATTCCAGGAATCTTTGGGATTGTCACCTACTGGCAGTTCGCGAAATCAATTCGCCTGCTGGTATTTGTGGCAATGAAGTTTCTCGCAACGAGTTGGCGATCGTTTAGCAACCTGTCGGAAGCGATTCGCTCGGACGATCGCTTTGCCGATGTGTCAGAAAATTGTTTCATCGGCTGCTAACCCAAAATTAACCTTCCTGCCCTATTGCTGTTGTTGATTGCAAAAAATCGCGATTTCTTGCTGATAGCATCTATGCAAGTTTTTGTTGAGAAGCTGTTAGTAGAAATTAGTTTGGCGCTTTGCTGCGATCGCATTTCACTGAAATTCTTGTTTGAACCAGGCAAATCTCATGAGTATTGTTGAAGCAAAATGCACGGCCACCGACACCATTTTTCACGTGGAAGGCTACGAAAAGATCGAGTTTGATTTGCAGCTTATTGACGGAGTTTTTGAAATCGAAAATTCTTGTTTGGCTGAAAGCTACAAGAATTTTGGCCGCTGTTTGGCTGTGGTTGATCACAACGTCAATCGGCTTTATGGCCTGCAAATGCAAGAATATTTTCAGCATTACGGCATTGATCTAACGATTTTTTCAATCCAAATTGAAGAGCCTGCAAAGACGATGGCAACTTTGGAGGCGATCGTTGATGCTTTCGCCAATTTTGGCCTTGTTCGCAAAGAACCTGTCCTTGTTGTCGGTGGCGGTTTGGTTCTCGATGTGGCCGGATTTGCCTGCGCCACCTATCGCCGCAGCACGAATTTTATTCGCGTTCCCACCACTTTAATTGGTCTGATTGATGCCGGAGTTGCCATTAAGGTTGCGGTCAATCACGGTAAGTTGAAAAATCGATTGGGTGCGTATCATCCGCCGAAGCAAGTTTTGCTTGATTTCTCTTTTCTAAGAACCTTGCCAACCGATCAGGTACGCAACGGGATGGCGGAACTGGTAAAAATTGCCGTTGTCGCCAATGCAGAAGTTTTTAATCTGTTGGATCAGTATGCAGAAGAACTGCTGAGTACGCACTTTGGCTATCTCGGCGGCAGCGAAGAACTCAAGGCGGCGGCACATCGAATCAACTACGAATCGATCAAAACGATGCTGGAGTTGGAGACGCCAAACCTACATGAACTGATGCTCGATCGCGTCATCGCCTACGGCCACACTTGGAGTCCAACCCTTGAACTTGCGCCGAGTGTCCCCCTCCTGCACGGTCACGCCGTCAATATTGACATGGCCTTGTCTGCGACGATCGCCGCCCGACGCGGATACATCACGACTCAAGATCGCGATCGCATCCTGACGCTGATGAGCCGTTTGGGACTGGCGATCGATCATCCGCTGCTGGATGGCGAAATGCTGTGGTATGCAACTCAATCAATTACCCAAACGCGAGACGGATTGCAAAGAGCCGCCGTGCCGCGTCCGATCGGAGAATGTTTCTTCATCAACGACTTTACGCGGGAAGAACTCGAAGCGGCCTTGGGCGAACACAAGCAGCTCTGTCAAACCTATCCGCGTCAGGGTGCAGGCGTGGATGCGTATATCGGCAGCACTCAGCCGGATCTAGTCGGGAGCGCATCATGACGGGGACGATCGATTGCGTGGCAGGCGATCCGGTGCGTCCCGTCACGCCCTTGGGAATTCTGGTCGAGCAGCTTGAGGCGATCGTTTCTCAGGCCGAACAAGCCGCAATTTCTGCCGAGCTAATGTCAAAACTGCGAACTGCCTACCAGCTAGCAGCCGGACTCGATCCGTATGTGGAGGACTGCACGACGGCAGAATCGGCGGATTTGGAGGCGATCGCGACTTGCACCCGCAATGAACGCTGGAGTGAGCGATTTAGCGACGGAGAAACGGTTCGGCAGCTTGAGCAGGAAATGCTTTCCGGCCATGTGGAAGGTCAGGCGTTGAAGATGTTCGTCTCCATGACGCGAGCCAAGCGCATTCTCGATATCGGCATGTTCACAGGCTATTCGGCTTTGGCAATGGCGGAAGCCTTACCGCCTGACGGAACGCTGTTGGCCTGCGAAGTCGATTCTTATGTGGCAGAAATGGCGCGATCGCTGTTCGATCGATCGCTGCACGGCAGCAAAATTGAGATTGCGATCGCGCCTGCCCTCGAAACGCTCAGGAAGCTAGCCGCATCGGGCGAAACGTTTGATTTCGTCTTCATCGATGCCGACAAAAAAGAGTATGTGCAGTATTTTCAAGTCCTGCTCGACTCGAATTTACTTCCGCCTGACGGTTTCATCTGCGTGGATAACACTTTGCTGCAAGGTCAGGCGTATTTGCCGAATCCGTCTGCAAATGGAGCGGCGATCCGAGAGTTCAATCGAGTTGTTCAGAGTGATCCGCGAGTGGAACAGGTTTTGCTTCCTCTGCGCGATGGCGTCACGCTGATTCGCCGCGTGTCGTAATTTGAGCAATGCACTCTCGCTCCGTTGCCCATGCACCCGGAAATCAATTTCCGGGCGAGACCAAAACGAAGCTAGGTTTGACCAATGAAAAATTTTCAGTCGCGCATTGCGGCCATTTTTCAAAATTTAGCGACGCTGATCGCGCTGACGATCGCCCTTCCGTTCAACCTCAGCCTTGTCTTGGGCGCACTGATGGGAAATTGGCTGCGCGGCAATTCGATCGATTTCCCGCAAACCGATCGTCCTAAAACCATTCTGCTCACGGGCGGCAAGATGACGAAAGCGCTGCAACTGGCGCGATCGTTTCACAAAGTCGGCCATCGCGTGATTTTGGCAGAAACGCACAAGTACTGGCTGACAGGGCATCGATTTTCCAAGGCAGTCGATCGCTTCTACACGATTCCCGCGCCGCAAAAAGACCCGGAGGGATATGTGGAAGCGTTGCTGGCGATCGTCAAGCAAGAGTCGGTGGATGTTTACGTTCCGGTGTGCAGTCCGGTGCAAAGCTACTACGATTCGCTGGCGAAATCTGTTTTGTCTGGTGCGTGTGAAGTGTTTCACTTTGACCCCGACGTGACGCAAATGTTAGACGATAAGTTTGCGTTTGCGGAGGCGGCGAGGGCGATCGATCTCTCAGTTCCCAAGTCCTATTTGATCACCAATCCTCAGCAAGTTCTTGACTTCGATTTTTCCAGTGAAACGCGCCCTTACATCCTCAAAAGCATTCCTTACGATTCGGTTCGCCGACTCAATTTAACCAAGCTGCCCTGTCCGACTCGTGAAGAAACCGAGGCATTTGTTCGCAGTTTGCCGATTAGCGAAGAAAAGCCTTGGATTATGCAGGAATTCATTCGTGGTCAGGAATACTGTACGCACAGTACGGTAAGAAATGGCGAATTGCGATTACATTGCTGCTGCGAATCTTCGGCCTTTCAGGTGAATTATGAGCAGGTTGATCAGCCGGAAATTTTGCAGTGGGTGAGCAAGTTTGTGAAGGCGCAAAATCTGAGCGGTCAGGCGTCGTTCGATTTTATTCAGGCGGAAGATGGGTCGGTGTATGCGATCGAGTGCAACCCTCGCACTCACTCGGCAATCACAATGTTCTACAACCATCCCGGAGTTGCCGATGCCTACCTCAGTGATGAACCGTTGCCTGTACCGTTGGAACCATTGCCATCCAGCAAGCCGACTTACTGGATTTATCACGAAGTTTGGCGATTAAATGAGGTGCGATCGCTATCTGACCTCAAACGCTGGTGGCAAACGATTCGCCAAGGCAAAGACGCGATTTTTGAATCGGATGATCCGCTGCCTTTTCTGATGGTTCATCACTGGCAAATTCCGCTTCTTCTACTCGATAACCTTCGTCGTATGGCTGGCTGGATTCGCATCGATTTTAACATCGGCAAACTTGTCGAACTTGGCGGCGATTAACTTTTCAACCCCCGATTCTTATGACCACAACTCCCTTATCGATCGCTCCCACCTTAGAAGCCAAACGCAAAATCTTCAACATGATTCAGGCGTTTTGGCAAAGTCAATGTTTGTATGTGGCAACGAAATTAGGCATCTTCAATTTGCTGCATGATGAAGGTGCACAGTCGGCAGAAACGCTGGCGGAAAAAACCGATACGAAGGTCGATCGCCTCTATGTCGTCCTCCGCGCTCTGGCTCACCTTGAAGTGTTAGAAGAAAGACCGGATCGCATCTTCGCCCTGACTGAAACTTCTGCTTTATTAGTAACAAATCGGGGGCCATCGATCGGACATTTCGCGATGCACATTACCGAGCCTGCCCAGTGGGATGCTTGGAATCAGCTTGAAGCGGCTTTGCATACGGGAGAAGTTGCTTTTGAGCGGGCAAACGGCAAGTCGGTTTATGACTTTTGCCAGGATGATCCCTGGAGCGGCGATGTGTTCATGAACGCGATGAGCTTTTTGACCGATCACGCCGTTGATGCGCTTTTGGAGGTGTATGACTTCGATCGCTTCCCGACGATCATGGATGTCGGCGGCGGACAAGGCGGCTTGATTGGCTCGATCGTCAAGCGATTTGGCTGCAAGGGAATGTTGTTTGATGTGCCTTACGTGACGGCAACGGCTCCGGGTTATCTAGAGAAATTGGGTGTTCCGTTTGGGGCGATCGACATCATTTCAGGTGACGTATTCGAGGCGGTTCCGACTGGGGCAGATGCGATCGTGATGAAATACTTCATCTCGGCTTGGAACGATGACGACGCCCGGATTATTTTGAAAAACTGCCGCGCCGCCCTGCCGCCTCACGGCAAAATTGTTCTCTTGCAAGCGTTTGTCCCTGAATTAGACGATCCTAAAGCTGCGCCAGATGGGATTATGCCGGGACTATTTGCGGTTCAAATTATGGTTTCGGTTCCGGGTGGCGCGTGGCGGACGCGATCGCAATTCAAAAAGCTGTTTGAAGAATGCGGCTTTAAGCTGGAGAAAACGGTTGATACGGGCACGAATCTATCGGCGATGGAATTTGGGTTAGCGTGATGCAGGTTGAAACTTCGGTAAAAAGCGATCGATCCACCTTCGCTCCCGTCATCCTCGCAGGTCTGTTGCTCGGCATCGGGCAAGGCGGCTTCTTCGACGGAATTGTGCTGCATCAATTGCTCCAGTGGCATCATATGTTTACGAATGTTGTCACTGAAGACACGGTTAAGGGTCTGGAGATCAATAACTTAGGTGATGGTCTGTTTCATGCCTTTGATTGGGTGATGACAATTGCGGGAACGATCGCGCTTTGGCGAGCCGGAAGCCGCCCTGATGCCGTTTGGTCTACAGGTGCATTCGTCGGCTCGATTTTGATGGGATTCGGCTTATTCAACCTGGTTGAGGGCATCATCGATCACCACATTTTACAAATCCATCATGTTAAAGCCGGAGTCAATCAGCTTGCGTGGGATCTGGGATTTCTGGCGATCGGACTTGCGCTCATTATCGGCGGTTGGCTACTCGTTCAGCGAGCGCGTTCTCAAGATTCAAACATCAATCAATAGCTTCACAATATGGCTGATGAAGTTATTTACAAAACAGACCTCAAGCAGGTCGATTGGCAACAGATGAAATCGACCCTGGCAAGTGATGCTTTTAACAATGGACGGAATGCAAGCCAGCTTCAAAAATTGTTTGAGAATAGTTATGCTGCCGTGATTGCTTATGTGGGCGATCGCATCATTGGCACGGCTCGCGCTCTTTCTGATGGCGTTTGTAATGCCTACATTGTTGATGTTTGGACGCTTAGCCAATATCGAAAACAAGGAATTGCTAGCGCCATGATGAAGCTGCTTTTAGCAAAACTTGAAGGACAGCATGTTTATCTATTTACCAATGACTCGGTTGAGTTTTATCAAAAGCTTGGCTTTGAAGTTCAACCGACAGGACTTGGAATGGTTGTCGGCCAATGGTTACAGAACAAAAACTTAAACTAACCTTTTTATCGATCGATGGCTTGGCATCCTTTTAATAAATACTGCTGGGATTTCTGGTTTGCATGGCATGAAGGCGTTCTGCACGTGTTTTATCTGCAAGCCGATCGCCTTGTCTGCGCCTACAATGCCGATCGCCGTCACAATGAGGCTTCGATCGGTCATGCTGTGATGACGCCTTATGGCTGGCAAGAGCTTGATCCCGATCGCCCTGCTTTGTCTCATAGCGAAGATGGCTGGGATAGTCTCGCGATTTGGACGGGCAGCATCATCGCGCATGACGGACTGAACTATCTCGTTTATTCGGCACGAAAGCGGGGCGATCGCCTGATTGAGCAGCCTTATGAACGGCGTTTGCCGCAGAATATTGGGATCGCGACCTCGATCGATTTGCAGCACTGGACGCGGACGCCTGCGAGCGAAACTGCTCCTGTGATCCCGAATCCGGGGACGGATAGCAAGTTTGACGGAATTAACTGGCGCGATCCATATGTGATTCGCGATGAGGTGGATGGGCAGTTTTACGCTTTTATCACGACGCATCTTCAGGGCGAGGGCGCGAACTCGAATGCCGCGATCGCTTTTGCCACTTCTCCCGACCTGACGAATTGGAAATCTGATTACGGCATTCTGTGGGCGACGCAGGAATTTTACCTAGCCGAAGTGCCGCAGGTGTTTTGGCGAAAGTTTGGCGATTATTGGCGACTGTATCTCGTGTTTAGCCCGCACTGGAGTCCGTTTTTTGCCCAGAAAACGCAGGTTGGTGTGACATTTTATGTGCGATCGCAGCCGATCGATCGCACAACCGCTTCCTACAGCGCGATTCCCTGGGAAGACGAACCCGCTAATTTGCTCAGCGACGGACTGTTTGCCGGAAAAATTATCGACCCCGAAACAGCAGAACATCCGGCCTTTTTCGGCTTCCAAAAAGAAGATCCGGGCGGGCATTTCGTCGGCGGCATTTCTGATCCCCACTGGATTACGTTTGATGCGGGCGATCGAATGTTCCTCAGCCGCACCCACCCCACCTTCCCCTACCTCGCCGCCACTTCCAATGCAGCTTCATCCCTTCCAACGTCGAATTCTCAGCCAGCTTGAAGCCTTACCGACTGGCGTTTCTGAACTGGTGAAAGCCAGCTTGGTCGAGCGGGGTCAGGTGCGATTGGGCGATGCCGTCACGGGGATCTTGCGATCGCTCCGTCCTAAACAGCCGATGAACTGGGATCCTTGGATTCTCAAAACGGGCGATGTTTACCGCTTGTTTTATCTGCGCGGCTTAGAAGGCCAAGTTCCTTGGTGGACGGTGAGCAATTTGCACGGGGCAGTTTCCAAAGATTTGGAAAACTGGCAGGATTTGGGGACGCTACTGAAACCGGAGCCGAATCACGCTTGGGAATCGGGGCGGATTTGTGCGGGCTGTGCGTATGAGGAAGATGGCGTTCTCTACCTGTTCTATTCAGCGGGGGGAAAGGAAATGCCGGATCTCAGGAATGAAGCGATCGCCCTTGCCACCTCAACAGACGGCATCCACTGGCAGCGTTATCCGCATGGATGGCCGCTGATCCCCGATGAGCAAGATGAGTGGTACGGTCGCTGCAATTTGACTCAGCACTTCCACTGGCGCGATCCGTATCTGTTCAAAGATCCGCAAGATGGCCGCTACTACATGTTCATTTGTGCCAGCGCGAAGACGCCGGGAAATTTTCAGGGCTGCGTCGGATTGGCGGTCAGTGATTCGATCGCAGGCTCTTACGAAATTCTGCCGCCCGTTGCCGCTCCGACTGTAGAAACTGCGGAGAAGTGGCCGTACTACCACATGGAGCGACCGCAAGTTTTTTACAAAGATGGCCGCTATCACTTATTTTTCTCGTGCTTTCGCATCTACCTCAATCCTAGTTGGTTGAATCAAGTGAACTCGCGCAAAATCACGAATTCGACGCTGTACTGGTACGTTTCCGATCAGGTGACGGGGCCGTATCGTCCAATGTTTGCGGATGAATCGCCCAGAGGAGGCGTAGCCATCGTGCCGGGAAGCGATCGCGTCGGCATGTACGGCATGAATTTTTTGCCTGTTGACGATGGCTATGCCTCCTCTGGGCATCTCGACGAGTTCATCGCTTACGGCTGGTATCACCGTTTGCATACGCTTGGTGTTTCTTCGGCGCTGCGAGCAAGCTGGACAGAGCCAGAAGAAATTGGGCTGTTTTTTCGCAAAGGGATGGGTAAGTAAATCAGCGGTGCGATCGTCTAGGCTGTGTTTTCAAACCGCTTGATCCTCCCCAACGAGGGAGCCGAACCACTCAAAGTCCCCCTTATCAAGGGGACAGAGGGATCTCCGTTAGGCAATCTAACCACTAGGAGGTTGTAAAACACACCCTAGAGGCTCATACCGTGCTTCGGTTCTGTACGAAACAGTTTCTCGGTCAGCGGGCTGCGACGATCGATCACGAACTGGCTGATTTGCGATTCACAAGGAGGCGATCGTGCGATTGCATCAGTTTTCGATCGAGTGGCTACCTGGTCTGCTGCCGCTGGTGAAGGCGCATCAGCAGGCTGGGCAGCAGCTGGATAATCTCTGTGGAACGTATTGGGCGGCAATTTTGCTGGCGGCGATCGGGCGAAACGTGACGCCTGCTGAGATCGCTCGGCTGGCAGGTTCAACGCTGCCGACGGGCGATCCGGCTAGCTGGCTTCCTTCAGGTGCCGTCTCGCGACAAGATTATGGTTTGACTTTGCCGATCGCCGCTGATCCGGCTTTGGCTGGAACTTCGGTTCAAGGTTTGGATGCTGCGGTTCTGATGGCATCTGGAGGTGCATATCGATTTGTGCCGCTGCAAGCGCAGTGGACGGCAGAGCGAGTGTTTGATCTGATGGATTTTTGCCGCGATCGATCGCTTGTTCCTTTGGGCAATCTGCGTACCGATCATCTGTGGGGTGCAGGGTTGGGTGTGGCGGATGCGATCGCTTATCTCAACGGTGAGACGATCGCCCCGCCGCCGCCAGATTGGAAGGTCGGCCACTTCCTGCTGGCCGGAACGGTGACAGGGGCAGCGCAAGAGTGTTCCGATCGATCGCTTGTTCTCGTTTGCGACACCTACCCGATGTTTGGCTGGCAGGGATATTATTTGCAGGCGGCGGAGGCGATCGCGAAAGCACTCGATCGCGGCGATGGCTACGGTGGCGGCGTGCTGCTATTTGTTGCCAGCAAAGATTACATGACGATCGCGCAGGCGGCGATCGATCGCGGCTTTGTCGTTGAGTTTTGGGATAATGGCAGTCCAATTCCGGCAGGCGGCTAGTAAACCTCTAGGTATTCTTTTTGCTCCCAGTCGGTGACGTGCGCGTGGAAGCGGGCAAGCTCAAACTGTTTGACGGTGGTGAATAAATGCACAAAGTCTTCGCCCAACAGTGATCGCATCTCGGTGTCTGCGGATAAGCTGGCGATCGCTGCTTCCAGATCGGGGGGCAGTTTTGGGAAAGCGGGGTCGTCTTCGCTGGGGCCGTCGCTCATTGGCTGAAGCTGTGCTGCCTGTTGGATGCCGAGCAATCCGGCGGCCAGCGTTGCTGCGGCGCTGAGGTAGGGATTGCTTAGTCCTGATCCGGCTCGCATTTCCAGATGTGTGCCTTCGTCACGAGTCGCCTTGACGCGCACTAGGGCTGTGCGGTCTTCGATGCCCCAGCTTATGTTGGACGGGGCGAAGGTGTGGGGCTTGAGGCGGCGGTAGCAGTTGGGCGTGGGACCAATCAGCGGCATCATGGCAGGCGCGTGGTTGAGAATGCCTTGGGTGAACGATCGCGCCAGGTTCGAGAGGCCATCGGGATCATCGAGATCGAGAAAGGCGTTTTGTCCGGTCGATCGATCGATCAGGCTGATGTGAAAGTGACAGCAGCATCCGGCGCGATCGGAGAACGGCTTTGACATGAAGGAAGCGAGATAGCCGAGCCGATGGGCGATTTCTTTGACTGCTGTTTTGAAGGTGAAGGCTTTATCGGCGGCAGCGATGCCAACGCTGGCTCCGAAGTTGATCTCGAACTGGGATGGGGCGTATTCGCAGTTGTGGGTGATGACATCAACTCCGGCTTGACGCAGATAGTCGAGGAGGCGATCGAGTTCGGGGATGTACTGGTTGCGGATGTGGTTGAAGATGTGCAGCCCGTCGAACAAGGGTTCTTGCGTTTCGGCAGACAGCAGATAGAACTCGAATTCGTGTCCCATCATTACGTCAAAACCCAGGTCGGCAGCTTTCGCCAGGAGTGATTTGAGGACGTAGCGCGGCGCGACGGTCAAGGGTTCGGCGGCACTCCAGTAGGGATCGCAGATGACTTTGGCGGTGCGATCGAGCCAGGGAACCGAAGCTAGGGTGTTGAGATCTGGGAAGAGCAGGTGATCGCGATATTTGCGTTCGGCGTGCAGTCCGGCTCTGGGAACGACCATTGAGGCCGTGTCGAGGGCGAGTGTGCCGCCGTAGAAGTTGAGTCCTTTGCGCGTGTAGGCTTCGACTTTGTCGATCGGGACGACTTTGAGCCGCGAGACGCCGTGCAGATCCGGCAGTTCAAACCGCAAATATTCGACTGAGCGATCGCGGAGCGTTGCCATAAAGTCAGCGATGCGATCGTTGATGGCATCTGCTGCTGTCATTTCCATCACCATAACCCTTCCTCCGATTCTCAAACTCTGGACATGGGTGGTTGTGGGGACGCTTCGCTGTGCGCCCCCGAACAGTTCATGGGAATTAGATTTTCTTCATGTCGTCGAAGCGGGTGTGTGATGCTTCGATGTCGGCTTCCATTGCCTCGATGAGGCTGGGCGATCGCAAGCGCAGCATGACAAACCAGCCTGCACCAACGACCAGATAAAGCAAGAACAGGTATGGGAAAACGTTGTAGGGCGCGGGTGGAATGGGGAACAAGCTGCTTTCACCGGGAAGGCCGATGCTGCCCAAAACGGGAATTGCCATGAAGCCGACGCCGAGGATTGAAAAGATCACGTCGAGCGGGCGCAACTGGTGTTCTTTTTTGAGATAGACGGGCGCGGCGATCGAAATCAGAATGTAGGCCAGCAAAAAGCCATATGTGGCGATTGTGCCTGTGTAGCCGTAGATGGTGAGGGGCGCAACGCCAAACAG
Organism: Microcoleus sp. FACHB-1515; assembly: GCF_014696105.1. Classification (GTDB taxonomy): domain Bacteria; phylum Cyanobacteriota; class Cyanobacteriia; order Elainellales; family Elainellaceae; genus JAAUTJ01. Next base: position 13,063 of record NZ_JACJPO010000066.1, on the reverse strand, counting down.
CGACATGGAGGCGGGGACGAGAAAGACGACGATCGCGGCGAGGGTGACGGCGATGTGCGGTGTGGCGTTGCTGCGGTGTGCCTGTCCAATGCTGTTGTGAAAAATGCCGTGTCGCGCCATTGAAAAGAAAATTCGCGCTCCAGCGTTGATGCTGGCGAGGGCGCAGGCGAAAAAGCTGACCATTGAGCCGATCGAGATCAAAATGCCAAAGAACGGAACGCCCGACATGATGGCGAGGTCGTTCATCGGTGCGGTGCTTTCGTTCAAGGCGGTGGTGCTGTCTCGAAAGCCTAAAACTTCGATGTAGGACAAAAGCACGAAGAAGACTCCGCAGGCGATCGTGCTGAGAATGACGGCGCGGGGAATTGTGCGTAGGGGTCGTTTGGCTTCATCGCCCAGCGTTGTTGCACTTTCAAAGCCGACATAGCTAAAGACGCCGAGCACCAATCCTAAAACGATGCCGCCCGGTTTCACGCCTTGCAGGGTGAGCTGAGCTGTGTCGATCGCAAAGTTGTGATGTCCTAACACGATCAATCCCAGCACAATGATCAAGCCGACTGAGGCGATTTCAAGGGCGAGCATGACTGCTGTTGAAAGCTGAATGTCTCGGTAGGCGACATACCAGGAGACTGCGACGCAAATGGCAAAGAAGAAGATGGGCGAGGGAGCAATGCCCAGCGGATTGAGCAGCACTTCTCCGTAGTTGGCAAATCCTGCTGTCACGGCCATCGCGGTGAAAATATAAGCCAAGATCAAGCCCCAGCCTGTGATGACGCCTGCGGTTGCCCCTAAACCTCGCGCAATGTAGGCATAAAGCGAACCGGGAGAAGCCGATCGCCGTGCAAACTGGTTGATGTTGAGGCTGACGAACGCTAGGCCGATCGTGGCTAGCACGTAGGTAAACCAAGTTCCCGTTCCGGCACTGGCAAAAACGAGGGCAGCATTCACAGTCGGCGTTACGGTTGGAGCGATGTTTGCGACCGACTGGGCCAGCACTTCATGAAAGGGTAGGCAGTCGGGACGCAGCCCGGACTGACGCGATCGTTCCTGATTAGTCATGCGGAAACTCCGTGACGTAGGAGTACAGATTCGCCCCCACCATACCGGAATTAATGCGCTTTCTGGGTAGCGGGGATCACGAATCTATGGAAATACATCTATCTTTAGAATTATTCTTCATCCTAGTTTCATCAAATCTTCACAATAGGCTTGCGCGAAGGGCGATCGATACCCTGCTTGTGTCCATAGAATCGGAAAAAAGCTTTCGTCCATTTCTAGACTGTCTAGCCGTCGGTAGCGGCTGAAGATGTAGCCTGTTCCAACGCCAATCGGCTGAAATTGAGCATGGGCGGGCAGTGTGCTGATGGCGATGCTGCGGCGAGTGCGCGCTTCAGACTTGCGATGCAGCCCGCTCAAGTTACGGCTTGACCCGTGCCACAGGTCGCCATGTAGAAATACGCAGCCGCCCGGCGGAAGTTCGATCGCTAAAATTTCGGGATCGGTGATGCCTAAATCCCAGATTGGCTGTCGGTAATCTGTTTCGGGGGCGTGGAGAAATCGGAATTGATCTTGCCCCGGCCAGTGATGTGAACCGGGAATTAGTTCGATCGTGCCCATTTCCTTGGTCGTTTCGCTTAAAGCGATCCAGCAGGTGACGATTTCGCTGGGTGCGATGCAGCTTACTAGGGTGCTGTTGCGATGGAAGAGGACTTCGGGTGCGTTGGGTGGCTTGATCCAGCAGCTATCCATTGCCAAGCGTCCGCCTGACCATCCGGCAAGTGTGGCGTTGAGGCAGGCAATTTCGGCAGAAAGCGAGAGGCTGGCAACGGTGCGATCGCAGCGCCACATGCCGACCATTTGGCGAGTGGCTTCTGGTCGGCTCAATCCCGGTCGTCCGTGCCATTCGTCTGGGTAGATTCCGGTTTCAAAGCGCGTGGCGAACAGCGGATCGAGGCGAGCGTCAATTTGCTCAACGCGATCGAGGTTGAGAAATTTTTCTAGAACGAGGAATCCTCGATCGCGAAATTGCTCGATTTGGGTGGAAGAAAGTTCGATCGGATGCGGATGATTCATTGGGCGATCAGGGGTCGGAGTGCGTCGCCGCAGTAGGTGTCGAGGAATGGCGATCGATCGCCGTCTTGCTGATAGACGATCGGGAAAAAGCTTTCGTCCATTGTGTTGTCGCCAAAGCGCTTGTAGCGTCCGGCCAGATAGCCGCCTTCGACATAGGCAGCGGTTGGCTTGAATTGCGAGTTGGCGGGAATATGGGCGATGACTAGACTGCGCCGGATCGAGTTGGGGAGGAGGTTCTTTCCTGACCCGTGCCACATGTGGCCGTGATGAAAGGCGCAGCTTCCGGGCTGGAGGGCAAGCTGAACGACATCGGGGCGATCGATTCCTGCTTGTTTTGCGGCCTGCTCCATGTCAGCGCGATAGCTGCGGCTTCCGGCGTGAAATTCTGCTACGGTTTGCGACAGCGGCCAGCGATGCGAACCGCGCACATACTCGATCGAACTGCCTTGCGGAACGGCGTGACTGAGGGCAATCCAGCAGACGACGATTTCTTGCGGCGTGTGGTAGAAGGAGTACATCGAGTCTTGGTGATGTGTCGTTTCGGATGCGCCGAACGGTTTGCGCCACAAGCTATCGCTCAGCAGGCGGGTTCCGCTCCAGTTGCCAAGTTGGGCACAGATTTTGCCAATTTTCTCTGAGAGAATGACGGAGGCCAAGGTGCGATCGCTCTTCCACACGTTGCTCATTTGGCCGGATGCTCCGGGCAAGCCTAGGCGCGGATTCCAATACCACTCGTCGGGATAAACGCCCGTCTCAAATTCTCCTTGAAACAGCGGCTCGACTCGTTCCGCCAGTCGATCGACCAAAGCGGAATCAAGCAGATTTTCAACAATCAAAAATCCGTCAGTGTGGAATTGATCGATCTGCGCGTTCGATAGCATGACAAAAGGCGTCGTAAAATATGCATCTTAGAGAAAGCGATCGCGATCAAAATGTGGCAAAAGCTACAAAAGCAGCGATCGCTCCGGTTTAGCAAGGTGATGAATTGACATGAAAAAACTCCGCGTTCTTGTGATTCGTCACGAAGCCTGTAGCACTGTGGGACTGTTGGCACCGCAGCTTAAAACCGTTGAAGTTCACTATCTTGATGCGCCAGCAGGCTGTGAACTGGTTGAACCTATTTCCAACTATTCGCATATTGTGATTTTGGGCGGCGCAATTAGTGCGTATGAATACGATCGCTATGCGTTTCTACGTCAGGAATTTAAGCTGCTGGAAGATGCGATCGCACAGCGAATTCCGATCGTGGGTATCTGTCTTGGCTCGCAAATTTTGGCGCAGATCTTAGGGGCAAAAGTCGATCGGGGTCAAGCAGGTCGGGAAGTGGGCTGGTGCGACGTTGAGCTTCTTGAAGCTGCAAAAACTGATTTGCTGCTGCAAGATTTTCCGTCACGGTTCAAAGTGTTTCAATCCCATCAAGATACGTTTGAGATTCCTCCAAATTGCGTGCATCTTGCGAGCAGCACAAAATACCCAAATCAAGCATTTTGCTATCAAAATCACGTCTGGGCAATTCAGTTTCATTTGGAAATGGACGATCGCGCTTTGGCAAGCTGTGCACCTGTCATTGAAACTGAATTGCGAGATAGCCAGATTCGCGATACAACGTTGCCTCAACTGCTAGCAGAAGCGAAGCAAAACTCTGAAGCGATCGCACCTTTAACCGATCGCTTCATGCAGCAGTTTCTACAGCTCAACTCAGCAGTTTATTTGAATACTTAAATTAGAAACTTCGCTTCGAGATTTGAGCAGTGACTCGATCGCATGACGAGGCTGAGAGATAGCGTTGGCTAATCGTAGTGTGAGTGATTGCGCTTGATAGCAAGCTGACTTGTCAAGGACGTTTTAACTTCATCGATCGCTTATTGAGCGATTGACCGCTCTTGGTCAACCGCTGCTTTTGCATTCAAATTTTGGACTCACTTGTCTTCTTATAAGTCTCATTACAAGACCTGCGTTCTTTTATTTGGTCTTGCAATGAGACTTAATTGCTCTTTTATGGACTCAAATAGAGATGAATTGGTCTAAGTTTGAGCAAGATATTACTTTTAGCAATCGCTGTGGTGCTGCCGATTGCATGAGTACACGGAGTGGATGCCTTCATGCCCAAACATGGAGCTGTCTAACTTGCGATCGCCCTTTTCGAGTGAGTTGTGGAGGGTGATTGCGATCGCTTCTGTAAGAAACTGGGCAGGATATGAGTCTTGCGGTAAGGTGAGGCTAGCGCTCAACTTGGGGTAGCGAGGTGACAAGAAGGCGACTCAAAATTTAGTCCAAATCTAGTCCATCAAAGATGGAAGAGCGCTTAAAAGCCTTTACACGCAAGGATTTGAGAAATTTGAATATTTGCGTATCCCGCAGAAGGTCAAAAGGAAATTAACGCCCCTTTCACTCGTTGAACTCTCACGTCATCCGCTGGTAAATCAACGTCCATTCAAGGCTGAACGGATGAGCGATCGCCGCCAACTGCGCTGACCCAGGGTACTGTAACCTAGACGATCGCTGACCTAGAGCGCTGAGGGTGGAGAAAACCCCAGCCTGATAAAACACCCTAGGCAGTGTTTTCAACTCGCTTGATCCTCCCCACCCCATAACAAGGAGGGAGTCATCCTCAAAGTCCCCCTTTTCAAGGGGATTTAGGGGGATCTCGGTCGAGAAATCTCACCACCAGGAGGTTTCAACACACACCCTAGGCAGAGCAGTCGTTCAGAAGCCAGCCGGATTAATATAGAAAAATTCTTATATTTACAGATGCAATGTACTAGCAAATAAGAATTTAACTTAACAATTTAACCCCAAAAAAGAACTTTTACTCTATGGGCTGAGAGCAATTGGTAATTAAGACATTGATAAATCAAGAGCTTGGAGAGTTAAGACACTTTAATCACAAGAAGTGCGATCGAACTCGACAGTTACGCCTCAGCCCGTACAGTCAAGAGTTAACAGGATGGTGGATCCCAAAATAGCAGCTTAGTAATTTGCTGTTAAACTGCTACATATATTTCTAAAGCCTGGCTAAAGCCCGAGTGTAGCAGCAGCAAGCGATGAAACCGTTTTTTCTTCGACAGTGGCTTACTCGCCCTCAAAAGATTCCGCTGCATCTGGTCGTTGCGGTTCCCTTTGTCCTGCAAACGCTTGGAGCAGTTGCACTCGTTGGCTATCTCTCTTACAAAGCAAGTCAAAAATCCATCGAAGCCCTAGCCCATGAGGTGATGGAAGAGGTTAGCGATCGCATCGATCAAAACCTGCAAAGCTATTTAGAAACACCCGAAAAAATCAATGAGCTAAACGCAGCAGCACTGCAACAAAATCTCTTAGACACAAACGATTTTGCACAGCTAGGAAAACATTTTGCTCAACAGCTTCAAATCTTCCCATCGCTAGGCGGAATTGCGATCGCCACTGAGCAAAATGAATTTTTTGCAACTGAGCGGCCAGATGGTGAAAAAATCTCAATTCGGCAACTGGACGCCTCCACAGGAAATAAACTTTATCGCTACCGCTCAAACGCCCAAGGTCAACTGCTTGAACCAGTTGAGGTGCAAAGTGGTTTTGACCCTCAGCGCGACCCACCCGCTAATCCTTGGTATCAAGAAACTCGTGCCGCAAATCGAAAGGTCTCAAGGCTAGTTGTTTCACTTGCTTTAGGTGAAGATCAACCACGCCTGATGGTTGCGAGTTTTCTACCCTTCTACGACTCAAACAATCAGTTTCAAGGCGTGATAAGTTCTAGCCTGTACCTTGTACAGATTGGCGATTTTTTACAGCAGCTTGAGATTGGAAAGACGGGACAAGCATTCATTGTTGATCGCGCTGGACGATTGATTGCAACTTCAACGGGAGAAGTTCCATTCCTAACAGTAGAGCAAGCGCTGCACAGCCAAAATGTCGATGTCGATCGCAGAAGATTGGAAGCAGTAAACAGCCAGGAGTTGCTCACCCGCAGTACGGCACAATTCCTTCAGCAGGCGCAAGCATTTGAGCAAACAAGTCAGCGGCAACAACGCAATTTCACAATCAACCAGCAACACTACTTCGTTCAAACCACTCCGTTGCAAACAACTAGCAACTTCGACTGGCTCATTGTAACGGTTGTGCCAGAAGCCGATTTCATGAGCGAAATCTATCACAACGCGCGAGTGACTGCTGCACTTTGCGGTGCAACATTACTGTTGATGCTCGGAGTGAGTATTGCTTTGTCGAGGCGAATTGTCAAACCAATTTCGCAGCTTAACGCGATCGCGAAGCAAATTGCTCAAGGCAACCTGAGTCCACAAATTACAATCAACCGACGAGACGAACTGGGCGAACTCGCGCGATCGTTTGATGACATGCTCCTGCAACTGAAAACAGCTTTTGCTGGAATGAGAATTCTCAATCAGGCGGTATTTGAAAGCGAACAGCAAATGACGCAAATTCTAGAGACGCTACCAATTGGTGTTTCAATGCATCGCCCAGATGGATCAGTTGCCTACTTAAACGCCAGCGGTATGCAGTTGCTAGGTTTAACAGAAATTCCTCGTATTGAAGCTGACGAACTAGTAAAAACCTATCGACTTTACCAAAGCGGCACGGATATTCATTACTCGTTTGACAAGCTGCCTGTAGTGCGATCGCTCCAAGGCGAGCAGGTGACAGCCGACGATATAGACATTCACCGTAACGGCGAAGTAATTTCCCTCGAAATTCATGCAGCCCCCGTTTTTGACAACAAAGGGAATATCATTGCCTCAATTTGTACTTTTCAAAACATTACTCAGCGCAAAGCCGCAGAGAAAATTCTTGCTGACTATAGCCATCACCTAGAAGCTCAAGTTTTAGAGCGGACAAAAGCACTGCAAGAGAGCGAAGCGTTTACTGATGCGGTTCGCAGTGCTTTACCTGATCCAATTATTCGGATGCGAAAAGATGGAACCTACTTAAATGTCACAATTCCAGCAAACTTCCCAACAGCCAGTTTAGATTCGATTGTAGCTGGAAATAAAGTTGAGAACGTTCTGCCATTCGAGGTAGCACAGCAATTATTAGCCGCAATTCAAGCCGCGATCGAATTACACGAAACTCAAGTTTACGAACACACGCTACTTGTGAATGAGCAAGTCCACTGGCGAGAAGTCCGCGTTGTTCCCCTGACCGAGGATGAAGCTTTAGTCGTTATTCGCGATATCACCGATCGCAAGCAGGCAGAGAAGGCGCTACAGCAAAGTGAAAATCGCAATCGTGCAATTCTCGCTGCAATTCCTGATTTCATGAGCTTGATTACTAAAGACGGAATTTACCTCGACTCGATTCGCAAAACTTCTCAATTTATGGATTTAATTCCAAGCTACATCAATCCCATTGGAAGAAATATTTTAGAGCTGCTGCCAGAACAAGAGGCAACCCGTAAACTCAAAGCAATTCAAGAAGCCTTGAGCACCGAAAGCGTACAGATTTTCGAGCAGAAAGTTACTTTTGGCGATCGCATCCAGCATGAAGAAGTGCGTATCGTTCCTTACACAGACAGCGCCGCTCTAATTATGGTGCGAGATATTACTGCTCGCAAGCAGGCAGAGCAGCAGTTGCAGGCGAGTTTAAAGCGAGAGCAAGCGATCGCCCGCATTCTCGAACGAATGCGCCGCAAACTCGATTTGTACTCAATTTTTGAAACAACAGTACAAGAAATTCGCCAGGTGCTCAATTGCGATCGAGTCGTGATTTATCGATTTAATCCAGATTGGAGTGGGAACTTTGTTGCTGAATCGGTTGGCAAAGGCTGGATGACTGTAATGCTACCTATAGAAGACGCACCGCAGCCTCAATCTGCACTAAGAAACGATCGCTGTACTGCAAAACTGTGGAATGAAGAAGCAACACTTCTAAAAGATACTTATCTCCAAGAAACCAGCGGAGGAGCTTATAGCCGAGGGGCGTCTCACGTTCAAGTTAAAGATATTTACAAGCAAAATTTTCCCCCTTGTTACATTGAGCTATTAGAGCAGCTTCAAGCCAGAGCTTACGTGATCGTGCCAATCTATTTAGATAGTCATCTTTGGGGATTACTTGGAGTTTATCAGAACGCTAGCCCTCGACAGTGGCAAGAAAGTGAAGTTCAGATCATGCTGCAAGTTGCTCAGCAGCTTGGAGTCGCCGTACAGCAAGCTCAGTTGCTAGAGCAAACGCAAAAACAAGCTGTAGAGTTGCTCAATGCAAAAGAAGCCGCAGAAACAGCGAATCGAGCAAAAAGCAGCTTCCTTGCCAACATGAGTCATGAACTACGAACACCGCTCAACGCAATTCTGGGATTTGCTCAACTGCTAACACAGGATTTTGAAATAACCTCAACCCAGCACGACTACTTAGAAACAATTAATCGCAACGGAGAATATTTGCTGCAACTGATTAATGATGTACTTTCAATTTCAAAAATTGAAGCAGGTCGTACAATGCTGCACGAAGACAGTTTCAATCTACATACGCTCCTTGATGAGCTTGAAGAGATATTTCGTTTACGTGCAGAAGCCAAGGATTTACATCTAGTGTGCGATCGCGATCCTACTCTTCCACAATTTATTTGCACAGACGAACGCAAACTCCGTCAAATCCTCACAAACCTGCTCGATAATGCAATCAAATTCACGTCATTTGGAAGCGTGACTTTGCGATCGAGCAGTCAGTTAGAAGCTGCTTCTTTGATGCTGAGCTTTGAAGTGACAGATACTGGCATTGGCATTGCAGCAGCAGAAATAGACATGGTGTTTGAAGCATTTGCCCAAACCGAATCAGGGCGGCGATCGCATCAGGGAACAGGTTTAGGACTGCCAATTAGCCGCCGATTTGCTCAGATGATGGGCGGTGACATCACCGTCACAAGTCAACCTGAACGAGGCTCAACCTTTTACCTAACCATCACTGCGACACGAGCAGATGCTGTTGCCGTCAGCGGCAATCATTCTTCTCAAAAAATTGTCAGCCTAGCCCCTGGTCAACCAACTTACCGCATTCTTCTCGTAGACGACACAGATACCAATCGGCAGCTTATGGTTCACTGGCTGACCGAGGTTGGATTTGAAGTTCGTGAAGCAGAAGATGGGCAAGCAGCGATCGAGCAATGGTTGAATTTTTCACCCGATCTCATTTGGATGGATATGCGAATGCCCATCATGGATGGGTTTGAAGCTGTTCGTCGTATTCGACAGCAAGAACAGCAACAAGCAGCCGACTCAGCAGAAAACTTCATTCGTTCACCCACAAAAATCATTGCCATTACTGCGGCAGTTTTTGAAGAAGAACAGCAAGCCATTTTAGCGGCAGGATGTGATGATTGCGTGGGTAAACCCTGCTCAGAATTCGTCGTTCTCAATAAGATTTCCGAGCATCTAGGAGTGACCTATCTTTATGAAGATCAATCACCGACAAGTCGATCGAACAATGAATTGATTGATCTTCAGCAACTTAGCAGCAGCCTATCTGCAATGCCAGCGGAATGGATCGCAAAGCTCAATCGAGCAGCACTGATTGCAAACGACCAAATCATCAAAAAAATCGCTCGCCTATTTAGTCCAGAACTTTCAGCTTGAGCAGATCATGCATCTTACACAGCCCCCAAATTATGACTTCAAATGACTCTAACTCAAACGGCACAATTCTAATCATCGACGATACCCCTGATAACCTCCGGTTCTTATCAGAATTGCTGACCAAAGCAGGATATGAAGTTCGTAAAGTAATCAATGGTGAATTAGGAATTGAATCGGCGCTAGTTGAGCCACCTGACTTGATATTGCTAGATATTAGAATGCCAGGAATTGATGGATATGAAGTATGCGATCGCCTTAAACATAGCGATCGAACCTCATCAATTCCAGTCATTTTTCTAAGCGCTTCAAGCGAGGAATTTGAAAAAGTAATGGCTTTTCAAGCAGGAGGTGTGGACTACATTATAAAGCCGTTTCAAGTCGTTGAAGTCTTAGCCCGCATCGAAACTCACCTCCGAATCAGCCGATTGCAGCAGCAACTCCAACGGCAGAATAGCGCCCTCGAAAACGAAATTGAACAGCGAAACTCAGCGGAAGCTGCACTCAAAATTCTCAATCAAGGGCTAGAAGCAAGAATTCAAGAACGCACCCTTGCTCTGCAAACTGAAAATAATCAGCTACTAGAACTTCAGTCAGAGCTACAGAAGGCGATCGCCCAAGAGCAGCGTCGAAACAAATTGCAGTTTCGATGGATTCGTAATATCGCTCAAAAATTTCGGACGCCCGTTGCAGTTGCAACCTCTGCCGTTGAACTACTCAAGCAAGAAAATAATCATCGCTCTGCTGAGAGCGATCGCTACCTGCAAATTATTGAAAACAGCACCCGAACAATCAGTCGATCGCTGCAAGATATACTACTGCTTGCAAATGAATCACAAGAACCGTCGTTTAATCCAACGTCGATCAACCTCACCCAAGCCTGCCAATCATTCATTGATCAGTGGCAGCTTCCAAGCAGCCCAGAATATCGCCTGCTGTTTGTTAGTTTTGGCAAATCTCCCGATTCAGTTTTCATTGATGAGGCACTGTTGCAACAGATTTGTACTCATCTGCTTGTCAATGCAGTCTGCTACTCACCGAATGGCGGCACGATTTTATTTGAGCTAATTTACGAGCCGACAAAAGCAATTATTCGTGTTCGAGATGAAGGAATTGGCATTCCCTTAGAAGACCAACCGCGAATCTTCGATCGCTTCTACCGAGCCAAAAATGCGGATGCGATCGCCCAAGATTCAACCGGATTAGGATTAGCTGTCGTCAAACGAGCGGTAGAGCAACACGGTGGCACGATCGCCGTCAGCAGCGAGATCAACCGAGGCAGCATCTTTGAAGTTTCATTTCCAATTGAAGCCCCAGCCGAAGTAGAGCAAGAATCATCTTAGCTACTCCAAAGAAGAAGCAGATAACCCAATTCCTTCTTGATCAAACCGATGCTTCAACCGTTTACGCAGAAGGCGCTGAATATAAAGATGTTTACCAGGCTTAACCTTTGTTAAAGTCCGCAGCAGCAAATTATCTTCTCCAAAATTTTCCAGTCCATCGATCAGCGTTGCTTCTAGAACTTCTGGGCAATCTGCCTTCAGCTCTTGTCCCACGCTTTCAATCAACCGATAGATTTGGTCTAGGCTTGAGTGATGCGCGATCGGAACATCCACTTTAGCGTAAATATATTGCTTAGAATAGTTGACGATCGAACCAATTTCGCCATTACGAACAATCTGTAGCTGACCATCAGGATGACGAATCTGAGTAGTTCGCAGTTCGATCGCTTCTACAATTCCTTCAACCGAGCGATCCTCAGATTTTCCGGCCTCAATATAATCGCCAACCAGGTAATAGTTTTCAAACAAAATAAAAAATCCACAAACAATATCATTGATCAAATTTTGTGCTCCAAAACCCACAATTAGGCCGACTAGTCCTGCTCCTGCTAAGAGTGGAGCGGGATTCAGTTCAAACAAGTTAAGAATAAGCAAGATTGCTGAAAAGTAAATGGCGTATTTCAGAAAGCTCTTAAACAGCGGAATAATCGTCAACCGTCGCTGAAGCTGTAGCTCACTTAGATGATCAGTTCTTAAAACTAGATCTTCCAAAATAACATTCGCAATTTCAATTAAGACTCCAGCGATAAAATAAAGAGCGATCGTCAGAATGATTTCATCAGCATGAGCTGCAACTTCACCAATAAAGTCAACATCTTGAACAATCAGTGTAGCGATTCCAACATACAGAATATATTCCAGCGTTTTCTTAAGAGCAGGAACAAGATAGCGAAATCGCTCATAGTACCGCAGCGCACCGATCGAATGTGAATGCTGAATGCTTAAAGCATCAAACGTATCAATCAAAGCTGAAACAGCTTTAATCATAAGCCGCCCCAATGAGATTGCTAAATAAGCCCTCAATACAATGAACAAATACCAAATGAGGATAGCAGGTAAACTGAAGAACTGAGCACAAAGAATTCCCCCAAACAACCAAAGGCTGTTTGTCAAAATCGACTTGAGATAAGTGAAGAACACTTCAATCGCTTGGTCATTCGCTTTGATTCGATCGTAATTTTTTGCGAAATGACTGCATTGATCGAGCAGCCAACTAAGAATAGGTATGCTAAATCGAATCAACAGCAGAAGCATGACACTTTTGGCAGTTGCGATCGCAATCGTTTCCCAAAACTGCCTAGGAACACTTTGAATGAGGCGGAGTTGAAAGGCCTGCACACTCTCGCCTCGAAAGATCAATACTCCATTCAGGCCAACTATCAAAAGACAAAAACTTGCACATATTAACATCAAAATGAAGCCAATGTTGCGCTGCTGAGCATCTATTTTCTCTGCTTTACTCTTGAGCCAGGTTTGCCCAGAAATTCTAAAACCAATGCGGACAAGCCAGTTCAATAGAGTGAATGCGGCAATGATTAAACCAACTTCAATGACAGTAATTAAAATTTCCATTGGCTACACCGATCGAGTAATCGTCACTTTCGTCAAATTTTACTAAAACTTGAACATATTGGCTCTGAAATAATCAATTTAGCTACACCAGCAACTGATAGAAGTTGAAAATTGATTATTTGCATAAATCGTATTAATTGCTTCACCTAATTTCACGCAACGCAGAACAAACTGGAAGATGCTAAACACCTCCCAGTTTCTCCAAGAAAATAAGCTATCAGACTGATTTGCCCCGCAAAACTAGCAGACTCACTACCTTAATCAAGAACCAATCAAGCCAACTAATTCAGCAAGATCAACTCAGCAAGCCGTCTGCAAGCATGTCAGTAGTCGAACTGCCCTAGGCAAATCAAATACCCAGCGCAGCTTTGATTTTTACAAGCGCGGCTGCCTCTTCTGTGCTCACTGAGGTGGACCCGTAGGACTAGACGAAAATCGAGGGAGAATAAGCTACAGATCTCAAGTTGCAGACTCAGCAATGCTGATGTTTTAGTTCGACTTTAATCAGCGATTCAACTA